>DRHW01000015.1 GCA_011053005.1 Methylophaga sp. | reverse complement strand
TCTGGAGGTGATGACATCTAGAAACCAAAAAACCGTTCAAGAATCATTTAAAGGTACATCTCGTGATATTTGGGTAGAAACCTTTAAAGCCCCAGCGATTGATGAAGCAGGTGTTCTACTTGGTACCGTTGGCTTTTCACGAGATATATCTGATCGCAAAGCCATTGAGGCTGAATTACAAATAGCTGCCATCGCTTTCGAATCTCAAGAAGGCATGATCATTACCGATGCACACAATATAATTTTAAACATAAATCATTCCTTCACCCGAATTACTGGTTACTCAGCAGATGAAGCCGTCGGCAAAAAGTTGGAGCTGCTCAATTCTGGCATTCATGATAATGCGTTTTATTTAGCGATGTGGGAAACCATAAAGAATAAAGGAAGTTGGCAAGGTGAAATATGGAACCGTCGTAAAAATGGTGAGATATATCCAGAATGGTTAACCATTTCTGCTGTAAAAGACAACATGGGTATCGACAGCCATTATGTAGCCACTATGATTGACATAACCTCACGTAAAGCAGTCGAACAAAAGCTACAACACCTTGCTCATCATGATGCATTAACGGACTTGCCAAATAGAACCTTATTAACGGACAGGCTGAATCAAGCACTCGCACAAGTTCGAAGACAAGCATCAATGCTGGCAATAATGTTCGTAGACTTGGATAAGTTCAAACCTGTTAATGATTTACTTGGTCACGACATTGGTGATTTATTATTAAAAAAAGTTGCTGAACGTCTACTTCATTGCGTAAAACGAGACTCCGACACCGTCTCTCGTATCGGCGGTGATGAATTTATTATTTTATTACCACGTATCGAAAATAAAAATGATGCAAAAGTAATGGCACAAAACATTTTAGATAGTCTTGAGCTGCCGTTTAATATTTTGGATCATCGTATTAACATATCAGGCAGCATCGGCATTGCACTTTACCCAAGCCAAGGTGATGATGCTCTGACGCTGATGAAAAATGCTGATAATGCGATGTATCAAGCTAAAAGTGCTGGACGAAATTGTTTTATCTTTTCCAACATCGATAATAATTCAATGGAACAATTAGCGAATACCTAACGCTATGTCAACATCAGAGTCCGACGTAATAATTGTTTGAGCAATTTAAGTCGCTGGTGTTGTCCCAGAGATTAGGTTTAATGGATAAAATCTAATAGACGCCATTAGCCAAACACTCTAATCACGCGTAAAATTCACTTTTTTAATTCATTGAGATGCACTATGGCTCAGTACGTATATAGCATGAACCGTCTTGGTAAGATTGTCCCACCAAAACGCGAAATTTTAAAAGATATCTCACTCTCCTTTTTCCCTGGCGCCAAAATCGGCGTACTCGGTTTGAATGGTTCTGGTAAATCAACTTTACTTAAAATCATGGCAGGGCTTGATAAAGATTATATTGGCGAAGCTCAGCCAATGCCGGATATCAAGATCGGTTATTTACCACAAGAACCAGAGCTAGATGACAGTAAATCTGTTCGTGAAATTATTGAAGAATCAGTCTCTGATGTTAAACAAGCTTTAGCGGATTTAGATGCTATTTATGCCGCCTATGCTGAACCGGACGCAGATTTTGATGCCTTAGCTAAAAAACAAGGTGAGTTAGAAAACCTAATTCAAGCAAAAGATGGTCATAATCTTGAAAATGCTTTGGAACGTGCCGCTGATGCCTTACGTCTGCCACCTTGGGATGCTAATGTCGGCGTACTATCAGGTGGTGAACGTCGCCGTGTTGCTTTATGTCGCTTATTACTTGATAACCCAGACATGTTGTTATTAGATGAACCAACTAACCATCTTGATGCTGAATCAATTGCATGGATGGAGCGTTTCCTTCAAGAATTCCCAGGCACTGTCGTCGCAATTACCCATGACCGTTATTTCTTGGATAATGCGGCAGGTTGGATTTTAGAGCTCGATCGTGGTCGTGGTATTCCGTATGAAGGTAATTATTCTGCTTGGTTAGAACAAAAAGACGCACGTTTGCAACAAGAAGCCAAAGAAGAAGCCTCACATCGCAAAGCGATACAAGCCGAGTTGGAATGGGTTCGCCAAGGTGCTAAAGGTCGTCAATCTAAATCTAAAGCACGCTTAAAATCATTCGAAGAAATGAATTCTCGTGATTTCCAAAAACGCAATGAAACCTCAGAAATCTATATTCCACCTGGTCCACGTTTAGGTGACAAGGTGATTGAGTTGAACAATATCACCAAGTCGTATGGTGATAAGTTATTGTTTGAAAACTTAAATATCACGATCCCACCTGGTGCGATTGTCGGTATTATTGGTGCTAACGGTGCGGGTAAATCAACACTGTTTCGTATGATTAGCGGCGAAGAACAACCCGATTCAGGATCTATCGACATTGGTAGTACGGTGCAACTGGCTTACGTCAATCAAGCCCGTGAATTGGATGGCAAAAAAACCGTGTTTGAAGAAATTTCAGATGGCAATGACATGATTACCGTCGGCACCTATCAAACCCCTTCTCGTGCTTATTGTGGTCGCTTTAATTTTAAAGGGTCTGATCAACAAAAATTCGTGAAGGATCTTTCTGGTGGTGAACGTAATCGTTTGCATATGGCTAAATTACTAAAAGCCGGCGGCAACGTATTATTACTCGATGAACCGACCAATGATTTAGACGTAGAAACATTACGCGCATTGGAAGAAGCTATTCTAGCTTTCCCTGGTTCAGCCGTTGTTATCTCGCATGATCGCTGGTTCTTAGATCGCGTTTGTACGCACATGATTGCTTATGAAGGTGATTCAAGTGTTACGTTCTTCGAAGGTAACTATAGCGAATATGCTGATGATTACCGGAAACGTTTTGGCAAAGACCACCAGCCAGAGCGAATTAAATATCGCAAAATGAACTAGTTTTAATCGTCCGAATTAAGATTAATAAAAAGCCCTAGCCGCATATGCAACTAGGGCTTTTTTATTTATTTCTTTGCCTAAATCTTACGCTAAGGCCACTTCCACCAAATTATCTGAAAATGTTGGCGCATGACCCATATCAACAAATTCCGCGGAGCTAATACAATTAACGGTGCCTTTGTTGAGTTGTCGCCAATAACCCAATGTAGCGACAACAATACCTGAACTGACATCATCCGTAATTTTTGCTACGCCTTCAAATGCACCTCTGTCATTAAATACTCGAACAGTATCGCCGTGCTTGATTTTTCGCAATAAAGCATCCGCAGCGTGAATTAAAACAAATTGTTCACCCTGACCTTTAATTTTGCTTTCCATATTGGCATAGCATGAATTCAAAAAACCATGACTCTTTGGTGAAAGAATACTTAAAGGGTATTTTGCAGCCAGTTCTGGATTGGCTTCCGCCGTTTCGCGAGAACGAACATAATCGGGTAACTCATCAAGCGGCTCTCCTGATTGAAAGCCATCATACATTTGACGGAATGGCCCAGCGACAAAGTTAGTTGGCCCATTAAGTTTGAATTCGCACTTACCTGACGGTGTAGGAAAATTACCTTGTTTGTGTGGTGCACGATTATCTTTTGTTCCTACATTGAGTCGAGCAAAACCATGCTCTTTCATATAGGCGAGATCAATGCCATCACATGCGGGTGCATTCCAATCTACATAGTTTTCAAGGCACTCGGTATCTGACCATTTGAAGTTTTCATCTTCATAGCCCATACGTTTGGCTAAACGTCTGAAAATCTCATTATTGGGAATTGCTTCACCTGGAGATTCAACACACTTGGCATTATAGGTTAGATACAAATGACCCCAAGACAACACCATATCTTCCATCTCGGCGCCCATTGATGCTGGCAAAACAATATCTGCATAGGCCGCGGTATCAGACATAAAATGTTCTGCGGATACCATAAACAGGTCCTCGCGTTTCAGTCCTTCAATGATTTTATCGGTTTCAGGCGCTTGGGTAACTGGGTTTGTATTCCAACACATCATCGATTTAATCGGTGTATCAAGTTTCGTTTCGCCGGTGAGTACGCGACCAAGTTGAAGGTTGTTAACGACTGGCGTGCCTTCGGGAATTAAATCAGGACGACAGATCACATCAAATTTATAGGGATGTTCCCACACTGGAAATTGTAAAGCACCGCCACCAACATGTCGCCAAGCACCAATTAACGCGGGTAGACAACTTACAGCGCGAATGGCTTGACCGCCGCCATAACTTCTTTCTAACGCAACACCGAGACGAATTGCTGCAGGCGGCGTAGTTGCATATTCTCGGGCGAATCTTCGGATATCAGCAGCAGGAATTCCGGTAATTTTTTCAGCCCATTCTGGTGTTCTATCTTTAGCTCGTTCAGCTAACTCTTCATAGCCAACGGTATAATTATCAACATAATCTTTATCCACCAAACCTTGTTCAACAATGACGTTAATCATTGCCATTGCTAAAGCGCCATCTGTTCCTGGTTTAGGTGCAATATGCCAATCAGCTTCTTTAGCCGTTAAAGATGCGTAGGAATCAATGACAATGACTTTCGCCCCTGCTTTCTGGGCTTGTTTAACAATATGCCAATGATGAAGGTTGGTACTAACTGAATTGCAGGCCCAAATAACAATGTATTTTGAATGAATAAAACTTTCTGGATCAACACCCGCGGTTGGTCCAACGGTTAATAGCCATGCAGTACATGAACCTTCACCACAAAAGGTACGTTCGGTAACGGTTGCACCCATTCTATTAAAAAAAGCATCACCACCATTCAACCCATGGACTAAACCTTGGTTGCCTAGATAACTATTTGGCATAATCGCATGCGGACCATATTGTTCGATAATGGCTTGCCATTTAGTAGTAATTTCATCTAATGCTTCATCCCAAGTGATGCGTTCAAACTGCTTGCTACCTTTAGGTCCGGTTCGACGAAGTGGATATAACAAGCGATCAGGATGATAATGACGTTTTTCATAGTCTTTTAATTTAACACACAGCCCACCACGGGTCATCGGATGATCGGCATTACCTTTAACGCTGATTAATTTGCCATCTTCGACTTCATACACCATTGAACAAGTGTCTGGACAATCATGAGGACAACCGCCATGATGCGTTGTTTTTAATGATGTATTCATCGTTTACTCCGTTGTGAATTAAGTTAATTAACATACTACAAAGTTATACTTTCAGACTATACACCTATTAAACACGGGCATTTTTCCCGCTGATATTATTGTTATTGTTTTTTGTCGATGTCCTATCATCCAGATGCATACAAAAATTGAGTCCGTTATGGTGTGTTTGGCACATTCAAAACACGTACTTCACGTTGTGGGAACGGAATTTCAAAGCCGTGTTGTTGCATCGTTTCATAGATCATTAACAGCAGATCGCCACCGACACGGTTTTTGCCATCATCTATACCGAGCATCCAAAACTCAACAAACATATTAATGCCCGAGTCGCCAAAGCCATCAATTTCACAATCTGGACGCTCTTCAATCGGCACATCATCACCACTTATTACTTGCGGATGTGACGTAACTACTTCTTTGATCACTTCAACGAGCTCTCTTATATTGGTATTGTAAGCCACTGAAAAATCAACACGGTATCGTTGTTTTTTATCTCTATGAGTCCAGTTAGTGAAGCTTTCTACAATGAACTTTTCATTGGGCACCACGATGCTTTTGCCATCAAAGGTTTCCAAAATAATAGACCGCATATTTAATTCGCGTACAACACCTGTTCTGCCATCTTCTAGCTCAATGTAATCTTCCACGGTAATAGACTTATCAACTAAGATAATAACGCCAGAGATAAAGTTTGAAGCGATAGCTTGTAAGCCAAAACCCAAACCTACACCTAATGCACCACCAAATACGGCGAGAGCCGTTAAATTGATGCCCATCACCTGTAGTAATAATAAAAATACAATGATAGTGATGGCGACTTCAAGTAACTTAGCGGCTACTTCCTTGGTACGAAAATCAAGTCGTTCTTGTTTCCTAATAAGATCTTGACCTGTCAAATTCGACGCACGACCCAGCCAAAAAAGTAGCGATCCAAATATGGCAACGCGTAATACCCCATATAGCGATAACTCAATATTGCCAATTGTCATCGAAATGCCTTCGAGGATGACAATCAATCCAGCTAGTCCACCGACCAAATGTAAGAATAATACGGGCAAACCAATCCACTTAACCATCTGGCAAATTAATTTATTTTTAATAAGCTTTTGAACTATGGAATTAAATAACAACAGTACCGCTACAATAAGTGCAATTTGAATAATCCAGTCTTGTGCTAGTGTTGTTGAACTTATTTCGCTGGCAATCCGTAACATTAATATGGCTAATAACGGGAATATTAAGTCACCTAATTTCCCTAAAAAAACATAAATAGGATGATGAGTAGCCTGCGATCTAGCATCTAAGAATGAAGCATAGAGTCTAATTCGATTTGCAAATCCAAATGCCGCTAAGTAAATCACGAAGATAACCGCTATCTGCACATACGTTCCGGGCTGACTCAATACGCTAGAAGCTTGTCCCTGTAACGTTTCAATCATCTGAGAAAGCTTTTCCATACTCGTTATCACCCTTAATTAAATTAATTTGCCTAAACATTATTAAGCAGACCAAATTGCGTAGCGGCTCAGTTTAGCACTAATGAATAATGAGGATTAATCAATAAATAAGGTTTAATAAGACGGTGGATGAGAATAATCAGTCATCATAAAACTATTAAACTAGGTACATATTGCCTAGTCTAATAAAGATTGCATCATGGCTTTGAGTAGGCTTTTTAAGGATTGGGCTTTGTCATTATCAAAACTTGGATGTAAATTTTCTTCATCCATATAACATCGCATAGCGATTTCTAACTGTAAAGTATTTATGCCCATAGACGGTTGTCCATAATGCCGAGTGATAAACCCGCCTTTAAAACGCCCATTCGCCACCCATGAATAATTAGCATTAGATTTTATAACGTCTATTACTTTATCTAATAAGGCTTGCTGACACGTTGTTCCATCTGCAGTACCAAGATTTAAATGAGGTAATTCACCTGCAAAAAATCGTGGCACTTCGGAGCGTATTGAATGTGCATCCCATAAAATGACTTCACCATGGAGAGACTGAACTCTATTAATTTCAGCTGTCAGTGCATCATGATAAGGATGCCAAAATCCCTGTAGCCTATCTTTTATTTCTGTCGTTATTAATGACTTTTCTTGTTGATAAATCAACTCACTTGAAAATGTATCGGTAGGACAAAGCCCTGTTACATTACTTCCTGGATACAAACTCTTATCATCAGTAGAACGATTCAGATCAACCACGTAACGGGAATAATTTGCAACAATGACCGTAACATCTAAATCCTGTAAAAAATCATACAGTTCTTCTAAATACCAATCTGTATCTGGCAGTTTTAATGCTTGTGTAGTCAGACGAGGAATTAGCCATTCAGGCAATTGCGTGCCCACATGAGGCATTGACACAATTAATTTGCTACTTCCTCGTTTTAGCTTAAAAATCTCATTGACCGAGTCGTTTTCATCATCAATCATAGTAAAGCCACTCCGTTACGCTTTCAAACGCGCTATGGCTTGTTCTAAATCTTCAATCAAGTCTGATTTTTCTTCTAGCCCAACTGAAAGTCTAATTAATGAAGCAGTGATGCCTCTTTGTAATAACGCTTGTTCTGGCATGCCAAAATGTGAGGTTGCCACCGGTTGTGAAACCAAACTTTCGGTTCCGCCTAGGCTCGGCGCTAATGAAAATAAATGTAAATTATCAACTAACGCAATAGCCGCTTCGCCACCACCATTAATTTCAAAGCTCAACATGCCGCCATAACCTGACATCTGTGTTGTTGCTAGTTGATGATTTGGCGCTGAAGGTAAACCAGGATAATAAACATGTTTGACGGCGGGATGAGCTTCAAGATACTGGGCTACAGCTAATGCATTGGTATTATGTCGTTCTATTCTCAAGGCTAATGTTGATAAACTTCGAGCAAGTTTGTGGGCAATTTCTGGCGAAATAATTTGCCCTAAGTTTTTACGCCATGCATTCACTTTATCTAAATGCTCCGCTTTACCGGAGACAACACCCGCCGTTAAATCACTATGGCCACCTAGAAACTTAGTTGCACTTTGTATAGCAAAATCAGCCCCTAACTTTAATGGTTTTTGGTTTGCTGGCGATGCAAAGGTATTATCAACAGCAACGAATGCACCGTATTTATGAGCTAAAATGGCAATTTGATTAATATCAATTATTTTTAGCGTCGGGTTTGACGGTGTCTCAAAAAAAACCAGATCAACGCCTAATTTAAGCCGTTGTTCTAATTGTTGTAAATCCGTGGCCTCCATAAAGTCAGTTACGATACCTAACTCCGGCAATTGTTGAGTCAACAACTGCATCGTACCGCCATATACCTCACCAATGCAGATAATTCCACGTCTTGCATGACTTATAAATACGGCTGATATTGCTGCCATACCTGATGAAAAGGCCAACGCTTGTTCTGCTTCATCAAGCAAGGCTAATTTTGATTCGATCGCTTTTATAGATGGATTCATTCCATAACGAGTGTACAAATACCCTTCTTTATTACCATTAACAACTTCTAACAAATCGGCTGTCGAATCAAAACAAAATGTGGTTGTATCGTAGAGTGGCATGTTCGGTGAACCCAACGCGTCTTTAACATCACCGCCATGTATACATATAGTTGACATACTCTCGGTCTTCGCCATCATTTTCTCCTAGTCACGCCCATCATAAAGTTTCTTTTCATGAAACTATGTTTAACAAAATTACTCAAATAAATTCTAAAAGTCAACACGGTTTCACTGCTTGTTCGTTATTTAACCTTGTCACTACATTGCTTATAACCTACTTATATAAAAGAGATTTTTAAGATTAAAAAGGTATACTAATAACAAAAATATGCCTCTTAGAGAGTACATCTTAAGGATAATTGTTAACACTATTTAAACTTGTTTTAATGAACCTTCATTTGATTAACCCAACTAGGAGAATATTCAATGAAATATAAAAAACAAGCAATTGCAGACAAGCAACCTTCGATGAATGTTGAAGGTGTAGATGCATGGTTAGGTGATACTTTTGTCTGCAACGGTGACAAAGATAAAACTATCTGTGCCGGTTTCTTTCATTTAAAAAGCGGTAAACCATTAGTTTATACGTATGATTATGAAGAAATGAAAGTCATTGTTGATGGTGAATTTTTCATCACCGACTCAACAGGACAAACAGTACATGCCACTAAAGGTGACGTATTATATTTCGCTGATGGTGACACCATCACGTTTGATACTCCAACGTTTGGTATTGGCTTCTTTACGGGCCAACGTCAACCGATTCCAGTTTAGTACTTAAGTTAAAAAGTCTCGCAAAAAATAATACCCCCGATAATCATTCTCTATGATTATCGGGGGTATTTTACTTCGCAGTACCCTTTAATTAGGGTTGCGCCTTTTGCCGATGACTCCACACCGCAGCCTCTAGTCTGCTGGTCAAATTCAATTTACGTAATAAGTTTTTAATATGCACCTTAACCGTGGTATCACTAATTCCTAATTTATTAGCAATAGTTTTATTATTCAAACCTTCAGCCAGACACTCTAATATTTCGGTCTCGCGTGCAGTCAATGAAACATCAGTAATATTAGTTTTAGTGACCGGACTTAATAATGCATTTTTCAATATTTCAGTAAGACTATCTTGCAATACGGTTACGCCGAATGATGCTTTAAGTAAATCGCTGGTCAGCTCTTCGGGCTCCATATCTTTTAACAAATAACCATCAGCTCCAGCTCGTAGTGCTTCTAATAAATCATCCTCGGCATTCGACACGGTTAATATAATAAATCGTGCCTTAAGATCAGTGGCTTTAAATCTGCGTAAGGTTTCTAAGCCGTCCATACCTTTCATATGGAGATCAATCAATACCATATCGGGTAATAAAGTCAGAGCAAGATCTAAACCCTCTTGTCCAGACGCCGCCTCGCCCACCACTTCAAAATGCTCATCATCAGAGATAATCTGCCCAACACCTTTACGAAACAGTGGATGATCATCTATCAACATCACTCTAATTTTATCTTTCATAACTTCCCTTTTAAAGTCTATTGAGCCAGTTTGGGCATAAATGTTAATTTAACCCGTGTGCCACCTTGTCTTATTGCCATAACATCAATCGTGCCACCAAGATTGTATGCTCGTTCTTTCATAATAGCTTGGCCATGATGATCATATTTATCGTCAGCTGGAATAAAGCCACTACCGTTGTCATCAATAGTTATTTCAACGGAATCATTCGGCTTCAACAACATTAATATAGTCACCTTATCGGCACCTGAATGACGCACAATATTTGACAATGCTTCGCGAACAACTTGTAAAATATGGAATTCTTCATTAACGGTTAATCGGCAATTAACCAATCGATTATCCAAGGTGATTGCTAGGGAAGAACGTTGCGAGAATTCATCAATCGCTGACTGTATGGCGTAGCCAAGACCACGTAAATCCATATGGGCTCGGAATGTAGACAATAATTCGCGTAAACCACGATAAGCATGGTCGAGACCTTCACGCAAATCGCTCAAATCCACTTTATCACCATTATCATCGGTCAAATTGCCCACCTTTGATTGCAGTCGAGCAAGCTGAATTTTCATATATGACAATGATTGTGCCAAAGAATCATGTAGCTCTCTGCCTATTGCAGCACGTTCTTCTAGTATCGCTATTCGACGTCCTTCCTCATCATGACTTTGGAATCTAATCACCATCGTCAAAAGCTTCGCAGTAATATCAAGGACTTTAATTTCAGAATCTTCTAAAAAACGATCGTTATCCATTTCAACTAACAGTATGCCCATCGCAGCAGATGAGCCAGAAAAGATGACACCTAAACAACCTACTTCGACATCGTCAATATTCAGCTCATGATATTTAGCCATACCAGAGATTTCAAGTTCATCGTAAACCTCTTTCCTAATAGCTATTGGTGTATGGTCTGAAAAGATGACACGCTCTGTAGAAATAACCGCTGCATCATCAGTATAAATAACAGCAACATTGTTGAATTTCATCGTTCTTTCAAGCGAATAAAGCATTTTGAGTAAGGTTCGTTCACTCAACGTATTATCATTTGCCATTTCGACAAACTTAAACAAAAACTCTTGAGCATTGATTAATGCCCTAACATGATCACTCGTATTATTTGCCCATGATGATTCTGTCACATAGCCTTCTAATCGCGTCGTAAGTTCATAAACAGTTTGTTCTAAATATGTGAATTCATCTGTCATCAATTTTGATTCATCGCGATTAAGATTATCAAACATAAACTTATTTAAATTACTCAAGCGTGTGATCAATAGTTTTTGGCCTTCTAAAGTAATCGTTGCTATACAAATCATGATAAACAGCAGTCCCATCAATTGAAGTAATGCTGTTATAGATTGTTTCACTTCTATATCATCATGAATTGCCATTTTTAAACGTTCATATGAATCCATAACCTCTTTTGCATGTTGTATTAATGTCATCAAAGGCTTCTGGTCACCAAGCGCTTCATAAAATTGTTGCTGAGCTTGTTGAACCTTATCGACGGCTACAACAGAATCCAATGATCTAAATTTCCTATCCGTTTCTAAATCATTTATAAAGTGCTCGGTTAAGGTATTTAGTCTCTTTTTAGCTTCTTTAATTTGGCTAACTTCGACAACGGCTAACTGGCTATGCCAGAAGATTTCTTGGGTGTTAATTTTGCCTATGGTTGAGTGCCTAGAAGGGATATAATCTAATAAAAACATAGATCCTGCCTGCATCAGCGTGACAGTGAGCGCGATACATAGCATGAGTAACATGAATCTTATATAGATGACATGTTTACTGAATTTTCGGATCTTAGAGGCTAGCTCAACGTATTTATTAGACAATATATGACTCTATTCATGGCTCGTTAACGACAGACTGCAATTATGACTTTACTTCTTTTATGCATGGCCACACTTAGCACCATTTTTATGATCACTTTCGGAATGTGGTGGGAAAACAGTGCCCCCTTTACTGTTCATATGACAGCATTAATCATGTTTATCGTTACTATCTTTTCCTTAATTTTATTAATTACTGTATACCCAATTTTAAGACCCCGCTTCACTTCAAATACCAAACATAACAATCTCGATCATCTTTCTTGGTGTACCGATGCTTCTAGTAAGCTTTCAACACCAGCTGCCGTCCTCCGAGGTTATACCGTTATCTTCACCAATAATATGTTTCTGGATGAACTGGGTTTATCTGGATCAAATGATCAAGTCATCGGTATGCCAATAACGAATTTAGTTCATCCATCAGAGCACGATAATCTGGCACAAATGATTGCCATGAGCACTGGTGCGCTTGAAAATAATGAAATAACTACGATTCGTATGTTATACGTTGATGGCACAAGTATTCCCGTACATATTTCTTTATCTCCTTTACAGCAAAGCGGTGAATCGAATTTAAATTTATTACAATTTACAACTTCCTCTCATCATAAAGCAGTAGCTAGTCCACTTATTGATCAATTTGATTCTCGTTTTATTCTTGATAGCGTTGAACAAATAATGTTTCAAATCAATGTTGATCAACAACTTATATTTATTAACCCATCTTGGGAGCGAATGCTTGATTACACCTTGGTAGAAAGTATCAATAAATCGCTTTTGTCTTTTATCCATCCAGAAGATACACAACTTTTTGAAGCTCGCCTTGGACCTTTGTCACGAGGTCAACGCAAAAGTTGTCACTTACAAACACGCTTAATTGCCAAAAATGGTTGTCCTTTATGGGTTGAAATGAGAGCGTCTACAGCTTCTTCACTCAAAGGCGAATTTACTAGTGTAATCGGCTCATTTACCGATATAAGCCGAATGAAACAAACTGAAATCAGCATGAAAGCCAACAGAAAAGATCCTATTGATATGATCCTGAGCGGTTTTCCTTCTATGGTTTACCGTTGTAAAAATGACCGTAGCTGGAGTTTTGAATTTACCAGTGATGGTTGCCTAGAACTAACTGAATATGAAGCGTATGAAATAGCTAAATCGCCTGGTTTTTCATATATGCAAATAATTCATGAGCAAGACAAAACAAATGTATGGGAATATGTACAACAACAGATTTTAAAAGAACAAAAATTCCAACTTATCTATCGAATTATCACTCGAACAGGCAAAATTAAATGGGTACTGGAACAAGGACAAGGTATCTATTCCAGTACCGGTGATTTATTGTCTTTAGAAGGATTAATAACGCAAATTAGCCATGCTAACAGCAACATTAATCCTGCTTTATTATCCTTACAATCGCTTTTAGTATTACCTGAAAATCAATCGGTTAACTATTACATGCAGCTGTAACAACTAAGCTGATGACCGAATTATTCTGATGACGTACCATCATCATATTTTGATAACCAATCAATCGTGATATCTTTATAAGACAAGCCTTTGTATTCAGCAAGTTCAGGGTGCAAACCCTTTAATACGCGATGTAAACGTTTTGCCCAAAGTGGATTGGTCACAAGCTCATTCATACTTATTAAATAACCACGAACCCCAAACAGCATGCCGTTACTTCTTGGCAAGCGAAATAATGTTTGTAACTCAACACGAAGATGTACTTTATCACCAACATTTTCAGGCGTAACCGAAAGGCGATCAGGTCCCCAAATAGGATAGTTTTCTGGTGATGTATCTAAACGAGGATTGATGGTCATCGTCCAATTAAGCCGACGAACCGGACTACCGAGTTGTAGATTCAGTAAGTATTTAAGTGCACGATCAAACACCCCAATCTCATTTGCTATGGGTACGGGTCCATGCCATTCTTGCCAAGACATTCCGACATCAATCGCTAATGACCAATCAGCTTGTGAGGTAACTATTGCACCATCGGCAAACAAATTATTATCACGTTGATCGAGCATAACCCAATCGCCTTGCACTTGACGCCCAATATATTCCAGCGGTTCCATAGGTAATGAACTTTCGTCACCAAATACAAATTTAGTGGTAATGCCTAATGGTTTATTAACCCATGTCCAATTATCACCCTCTTTCGTCAAATTAAATTGCTCTGGATAGTCGTTCGACATTGATTCCATCATTAGCTCTAAAGTATCCCACTGTGCATCCATCATATGTGGAAGACACAGATAGCGCTGAGGATCATTTGCCAAGGTGATAGCTTTATCTTCACATTCAGCAACATAATGCTCATCTATATCGAATGTAAATTCCGTAATTGATCCGACTGCAGTTTTAACATGAGGCTCGATATTGACTGAATACATGTATTCATCTTCATGAAAAGGAAACGGAAATCGCTTCACTGCTTCAGGCGAATTGCTAAATGTATAATCGTCTCTGAATGTTTCTTTTTTGAATGTTTGATTCATACTATTACCCTAGAGGTTAACCACAATTTGTTGGCATTTAGCCCGAGAAACACAAGGCATGATTTTTTTACCACCGGTTTTCTCTGCATTCGTTAAATAATTATCATGATGAACTATCGAACCATCACACGACACAACGTCAAGTTCGCAACGACCGCATGCCCCGCCTCGGCATAAATAAGGCGCATCAACACCCGCCTCTTCTATCGCCTCCAACATGCTCATTTCACTAGGTACTTCAAGCTCAATATTAGAAAGTGCCAATTTTACTTTGAATGATTCACCTGCTTGAGGTGCTGTAAATTGTTCGTTGTGAATATGTTTTTCAGGCCAGCCTAAATCTCGTGCTGCTGCAATCATTGCATTGACCATAGGTTCTGGCCCACAGACATAGACATGCGTTCCTAAAGGTTGCTTTGAAAGTAGCGCATAAAAATCTAATATCTGGCCATCACTCGCCACATAAAAATGGCTACGCTCACCGCACATATCTTCAATTTGTTGTCGAAATGCACCATGTTCTGGTGAGCGATAGGCATAATGCAATTCATATTCTGTATCCATTCTGTTCAAGTCAACAATTTGAGACAAAAACGGCGTAATACCAATGCCACCTGCAATTAGTATATTTTTATGACTTAATTTTGAAATAGAAAATAGATTAACGGGATACGTTATTTGAATACGTGAACCGACTTTAATCTGTTCATGCATGAAGACTGAACCGCCGCGTGACATCTCTTGTTTTCTGACTGAAACCCCATAGTGTTCAGTATTAAGCGGTGAACTCATCAATGAATAAGGGTTACGATGAATTCTGCCATTAATATTTAATGCTAGCACCACATGGCTGCCACCTGAAAAAGCCGGTAATTTTTCACCATTTTCACTTATAAAAGTAAAGTGTTTTACATGCTCAGTTACTTGTTCAATAGCAGCTACTTTTACGTTTAAATGACTCATGGGTATACCTCCTCAATACTCGGTAAAATGCCAGGTTGCTCAGCATCCACCATCAAGCCCATATAGGCGCCTAATCGTCTTGAAAAATGGTCTCGAATAAATAATTGACGCTGGCAACCAGAGCAAGCAACAACACTATGATGAGCATCGTGAGTAATCGCTTTACAGTGAACACAATAAACAGTGCGAGCTAAGGTGCCACATAACTCTTTGTCAATATCATCATCTTGCACACCAACACTAGCCAATACTTTTGCTACTTGCCAAATAAATCCCTCAGAGCCAGCAACATAAAAACATGTGCCCATACAGCAATCAGCTAAAGTGATTTTTAATGAATTTAATGCCTCTGTAGTATTACCAAATACCTTAAATTCGGCTGGCGCTAAGCTACTAATAATGTCGGCATAGTTTTTTAAAGCGTTTGGCGATTTAACAAAAAAACCATTGACCTGTTGTGTAGGATATTTCTGCTGCAATAACTTCAATACAGCCATTCCGCCATCGCCTTCAGCAATCACTAAGTGAGCCGTCGCCTTTTCATGCCATAGCAACGAAGTGTATACAGGTTTACTTCTAATCCAGTATTGTCGTTCCATAATTTAACCTTACATTTACAATGTTCGATCTAAAGAAATCGAACGTATTCAATACATAACGAGGCTTTAATCCCAGTCGATCTATTTGCTTTTTTCAGGGTGACTTCTCAGTCGCATTGGATCATAAAATGGCGTACGAGCAACTACGGCTTTACATTCAGTCGACCCAACTACGGTAAGTGAAGTACCAACCTGAGAGAATTCCGGTTTAATGTGAACCATGGCAATAGAAAGCATCAAATATCGGCTAAAACATGCACTGGTTACAACACCAATTTCTTTTCCATCCTTGATTAATTTAGCTCCAGCTTCAACTGCCGAACTGCTTTTACAAACTAGTCCGGTCTGTTTAAAGCGTTCACGGCCTCTCAATTTTAATAATGCTTCTTTGCCGACATAATCTGCTTTTTTATTAACATCAACTCCCCAAGCCATATTGACTTCCCAAGGAGTGGTATCACCTTCCGGCATTTCAAATGGGAAAAATAATAGACCAGCTTCAATACGGGCTAGATCAAGTGAATCCCAAGAAGCTGCTATTGCACCAAAAGGCTGTCCTACTTCTAAAATCGTATCCCAAATCTCAACAGCATCTTTGGAAGCACAATAAACTTCATAACCACGTTCACCAGAATAACCACCTCGAGCAATGTAAATATCACAGCCAAATAATGTGGTTTTTTGATGTTTAAAATAAGGAAGTTCAGCTAGATTACAATCAATATGGGGGGCAAGTATTTCTAATGATTTAGGCCCTTGAAATGATAGGATATGGCCATCGGTATCAGCCTCAATATTAACGTCTTTGCCTTTGGCTAAATGCGTTAACGTTTCATGCGTTTTACCACTGCCATGTGATACTCGAAACGCATCTTGAGCATCACGAATAATCATAATGTCGTCGATAATGGCTCCAGATTCATCTACTTCAGCAGCTAGTTTTGAAGATCCTGGTGCTATAGATGTCACATCAATCGCGACTAACTTATCTAGTACACTAACGGCATCAGATCCTGTTACGTTGAGAATATTTAATGCCGAAATATCGTAAAGTCCTGCACAGGTTCTGACTGCGACAACTTCATCTTGTGGATCATTATTGTAGCTCCAAGGAATAGACATATCATTCCATGTTTCGCCATCCAAAGATGATCCTAGTGCCCGATGTCGTTCATTTAAGATTGAATTTCTAGTCATCTCTCTGCTCCGCGTTTATGATAATTTCAAGTATTGAATTACCTCACAGATTATCGGCATTTTATTGTTTAGAAAATTCTCATGAGGAATTACTACTTAAGTGGTAGTTAAAACAACTAAACAACCTTATTTATTTAAAATAAAACAGCAGATTAAATAATTATTAATGATGGTTTTTAGTTTTGTTTTATCAAATAAAAAAGGGCAGGATCTCTTAGAAATCTGCCCTTTTAATGAATCAAAAATTTACAGTCAGTTAACCTATAAGATCACGTAACTCTTCTTCTACTTCAAAAATATCACCCACAATGCCGTATTTAGCTATGGTGAAAATTGAAGCATTAGGATCAGTATTCACCGCCACGATAGTTGGAACATGTTTCATACCAGCCATATGTTGAATAGAGCCAGAAATCCCCATCGCCAGATAAAGTTTACACGCACCCACCACTTTACCTGATTGGCCTACTTGTCTAGATTTAGGTAACCAGCCTGCATCAGCAATTGGTCGGGAGCAACCTAAGGTTGCGCCTAGCATTTCTGCTAATTCACGGAATTGCTCAACATTATCTTCTTCGGCAATACCTCGACCAATCGACATCATAAATTCTGATGTCGTTATATCAACATCACCATCACTGGCTAACTCAACAAATTGTATATTTTTACTACGTGACTCAACTGACACAGCTTGTTGAGTAGAAACCACAGGTGTTGCTGATTCTTCAATTGGTTTATAAACACCAGGACGCACGGTCAAAATCACAAGATCCTTATTAGGGAAATCGATTTCAACATTTACTTTTTGATTGTAGCCTGCACGTGTGGCTACCAAATCATCACCATCGTACTCCAGTTGAAATACGTCAGTTGCAAAGCCGACATTACTTTTTTCAACTAATGTCGCAGCATAACCTAATGAATCAATGGAATGTGGCAGTAACACAACCGCTGGTTGTTGACTTTCTATCAATGCACTTACCGTCGCTTGATAAATATCTGGATCAAATTCTGTTGTGTCATCTTTAATCATGATAATTTCATCAACGCCTTGAACAGATAGTTCAGGAATATAGGATTCAGCTTGATTGCCAATGACCGCTACAACGACTTTATCGTCACCGGCTTGACGTAAATCTTGTGCAGCTGTGATGAGTTCCAAAGATATTGGGCGTAATTCGTTACGGCGATGCTCCGTAATGACTAAAATAGTCTTCATCTCTACTCTCCTTTGAAGTTCTTAATAATATCTATCAGCTTGGCTGCTTTTTCAGCAGGTGTACCTTCAATAATTTCTGCTCGACCTTTCACCGGCACGTACATACGGCGAATATTGGATTTAGCACTATTTAGACCCACATCTTGATCTGATAAGCCTAAATCACTAGGTGATAATTCTTCAATGTCGATTTTGGCAGCCTGTTTTATACCGCGTAAAGAAGCGTAACGAGGCGTATTAATACCCAATTGAATCGTTAAAACAGAAGGACAAACGATTTCAACTTCTTGCGATAAGCCACTTTCAAGTTCACGTGAGATCAGCGCTTTACTATCATTTGCAGCGTATTTTAAGCCTGCAACCACAGCGGCATGAGGCCAACCTAATTTACTGGCTAATGAAATACCTGTTGAAGCGTTTGCTTCATCAGAAGATTGCACACCGGCAAAAATCATATTAGGCGATTCTTTTTTAGCCACTGCCGCTAAAACATGACCAATAGTAATAGAGTCAGAACCCTCCATTGAATCATCCCATACTCTAATTGCCCGATCGGCACCTTTCGCCAAGCATTTACGAAGACTATCTTCAATGCGATCTGGTCCAATAGAAACCACGACAACTTCAACGTCGGTATCCGATTCTTCTTTGATCCGCATCGCTTCTTCTAGTGAAAAATCATCCCATTCGTTTAGGTCGTACAGTAAAAAATCTTCATCAACATCACGCCCATCATCGCGTAATTCAAAATCCTCATCTAAGGCCGCAACCTCTTTAACTGCTACTAGTATTTTCATGTGTACTCTCCTAATCTACTTATCAGTTATTAATCTTTCGTATGCAGTGATTACTGCATAAATTTTTTAGCAAACCATTTAAAGACGATGAACCTGACCGAAGGATCAGCGTCGTCGTGCATAGTCCATCTATCCTCATCGAGCAATGCCTTATTACCGACCAATAACAAACGGTGTAAATAATAAGGATCTTGTAGCAACGGCAATAATGTTTTACGTGAGGCATTAACATTCAAAATAATCCCTCGTCGAATATCATCATTTTTCGATTTAGCTAATCTTTGCAACACCGTTTGTGGTGTATGGCCATTATTGGCAACTCCACACAACACATCCACATCATCGTCATCCTGTAATTTATTCAACAAATCAACGGCTGCATTTTTTTGGTATGCCACTGCTGCTCTAACCCATGAAACGTCATCTTCGGCTAATTGTTTTAGTAATTCTTTTGGGCACTCAGCATTCCTTGCAACCGATCGTCTTACTTCCATATTGTCGTCTTGGGCTAATACCGCCAGTAAATCAATCGGCATTGCTGGGTTACGAGCAACCCAAAGTCTCACCCAGTGATAAGAATCCTGAGCCAAATAGCCAAGTAACGAGGGCGTAAGATCACTTCGTGAAGCAACAGCTCGTCTTACTGCAACTACTTTATCTCTAGCTAGTTTTTCAACTTCTGAATGACATAACAAAGGATTACTCGCCGCTACTCGCCTGACCGAAGGATCCGTATGTTGTGCTAGTCTTACCAACGCATTTTTGGCAATATTTTCATTACCTGCTAAATGTCGCAATATCGTGAGATCTGACTCATTAGAGGCTTTTTCTAATAACGTTTGTGGACAGTTTTTATGTGTTACTACTGCCGCTTTAATATAAGCATTACCTCGTGCATAAATCGTTTCTAATAAAGCACTAGGCGCATTCAAATGTACCGCTATTTCACGATCAAAATAGCTTTTAAACCGTCGATCTATGGTAATCAGAATCCAGTCATCTGAGTTAGGATTGCTACACACCGCTTTCACAATCTGCACATCATCTTCACGTGTCGCGATACCCAACAATACTTCTACTGAAGCATTGCCATGTTGTGCGATCAAATCAATCAGTTTAGAACTACCCACTTCCAAATATTGTTGCTCTAATGTTGATCCGTCAGTACTAGGATTTTTATCAATCCGTAACTGAACCGTTTCATCATGTAACTTTGATAGAGCCTTGAGCACGCTGGCTGGGGTATGTTCCCAGCGTGCCAACTTCAATATATGGCGTCGCTCATGAGTAAAAATCGCTTCTAATGCAGTTCGATCATCGCCGTGTGCAATATCATAAACAGCGACAGCCGCATAAATATCTTTCGACTCTATGGCAACCTTCACTAATGCATGGGCATTTTCTGGACTCATACAGCAACGTGTTCTGCAGTTTCTTGTGTTTCAATAATTGAGTCATCGTATTCGACACAATCATTAATCAACTCAATTAACTCACGTACTACAAACTGACCTTCAAACCCCGATGTTTTCAGTGCATCTTCAAACATGGTTAAGTCTTTTGGACAAGAAACAATAAACACTTCTAACCCTTCAATGGCACCTGCTTCACGCATCCGATTTGCTGATGGTTTTTCAATACCTACTGGATCTGGGATCCAAATACGACCACCACCGGCACCACAGCAGAATGAGTTATCACGATTCCGATCCATCTCTACTAAGTCATAACCCAGTAATTTAATAACTTCACGTGGTGCGTCATAGCCTTTGTTATAACGGCCTAAGTGACAAGGATCATGGAAAGTCACACGTTTATTGTTCTGTTTATTGAGTTTCAGTTTTCCTTGCTCAAATAACTCCTTAACCAAGGTGGTGTAATGTTGAATTTCAAACTCACCACCAAAATCAGGATACTCATTACGAATCGTATTAAATGAATGTGGGTCCGTAGTTACAATCGATTTAAAATCGCAGGATTGTAAAGTGCCGATATTTGATGTGGCTAAGAACTCATATAACCCTTCTTCACCCACGCGGCGTACATCATTTCCTGAGTTCATTTCGGCTTCAAATAACAGACCGAAGTTGACGCCTGCTTGATTTAAAAGCTTGGCAAACGATCGTGTTACCACCTGATTTCTAGGGTCAAACGACGCATAGTCTCCGACAAACCACAAAACATCGACCGGTTCTTTACGAGCATCTTTAATTTCAAATGGTAGATCTTGAGCCCATTTCGCACGTTTTCGTTTTGATTCGCCAAATGAATTACCACTCTTATGAATAGTACCCAATGTTTTTTGTAAAATAGGATCCATATCGCCTTGTTCTACCAATTGACGACGCATTTGCACGATAATAGGCACATGTTCAACGGCAACAGGGCAAATTTCTACACAGGCTAAACAAGTGCGGCATGACCATAATGTTTCCATAAATACTTGGCCAACATCTTTACCGTGAATATCTAACTCTGCTTCTTCGGGTAACTCTTTTTTAGTTAAAGCCTTATTCGCAAATTCGCGTAATGACAAGATAACGTCGCGCGGTGAAAGTGGTGCTCCCACAGCATTTGCAGGACATGCATCTTGGCAACGACCACATTTAGTACACGCATCTAAATGTAATAATGACTTCCACGTTAAATCATCAATCTTTTTATAGCCGGCTTCTACTTGATCTTCAGGTACCATTGGCAAGCGGCGGCCTGCCATTTCATCACGGAACATCAACGATGCCGATGCAGTAAAGATATGTTTAACTTTTGTATAGGGAATCAAGGCGATAAAGGCTAAAGCTAACATGCCATGGAACCACCAAAGCCCAGTTCTAAATACACCGGCAGCTTCAGGTGTAAAGCCAATACCTTTCATGATCATCGCTAGAAAAGCACCAACGGGAGACCACATACGGACATCCCAAACAGAGGCTGTTTCGCTCAGCCATACCAAACGTGTTGCTTCTAAAACAAAGCCTGTTACGCTGATAATAATAAGTGTCCATAAAAACGCCCAATCTTCACGACGATACTCACTACGATCGTAGTCAGGATCACCTGGCTCGCGATCCACGCGCTTGTAGTCTAGCTTAGGTAAATGCATCCACTTACGGCGATACATCATATAAAGTAAACCGGCGATAAATGCCAAACCAGCTACATCTAGTATCAATGAGAACCATAGGTAAAATGAGCCTTTCCAAAAAGTCACACCGAATAAGGGTTCAATAATGTCATATTCAAGGGTAATCGTTGCCGTACCGATAAATAACAAGATAAAACCAAAGAAAATCAACGCATGTGCCTTACCTGCTGCTGAGTCACGACGCTTAATAGTTCGGTGAGTCAGCATGGTGACGACCATACTGCCAAAGCGTGTTACAAAGTTATTCCACGATGGATCAGGTTGACCACGTCGATATTTTCTTATTTGTACATAGCAACCATAAATAAATACAGCGATAGCTGCGTAACCAAAGGCATAAAACAAATAAATTGTCTGTAACTGAAATCCTTCAAACAGGATGCGAGTTGGCTCTGTTATTTCGTTCATAAATATACCTATATATGCATTAGGTTATAAAAGTGTTTGATGTTGATTCAATGCTGCCATGCAAAGCCATGGCAGCATTGTTCAATTTCTAGCAGTTAAACTTTGTACTCGATCTTAAACTCACCGCCTGGCATATGCGGTGCGCCCCACGTTGCAACTTCACGTTTGTAAGGCAGAGCAAATTGTGGATTAGCTTCTTCAATTTCACGCGCCACACGATGTCCACTAAATGTTGCATCAGCAATCAATCTTGGCGCTTCAGCATCACCAACAAGGTAAATACCTTTGATGTCGTTTTCAGCCCATTCACTTTCACGTGCTTTTAGTTCATTGAATAGCTCACATTCAGAATGACGACCTGTAACTAACACTAATGAATCATATTCAATCCAATGATGTGTTTTGTTAGGATCACGTGGTGGCACACCAGGTCCACGGTAACTACGTTTTGAACCATCACCGTATTGGTTATAAATTTCCATACGACCAGGCTCAATGCGTGAACAGAAATGTGAACCTATTTCTTCTACATTTAATTCATGTAAACGACGCATCATATTTGGATATTCAAGCGTGAATTCCATATATTTCGCTAAATGAACACCAGAAACTATCGTTACTTCATGACCTTCTAATGCTAATTTTTCAGCTAAACTCGGCGCCATAAAATAACTATCAGCATTTAAGATAACCACACGTTTACCAATTGCTTTTTTGCCTGCAAAAACTTGTTCAGGCGTTAATTGATCAGGTAATGACGCATCTGCACCAGGAATGGCTTCATGAGATAAACAGTTGTTACCATCTGTATTCCAAGAAGAACCGGTTGCGATGATGACTTTTTCTGCACCATATTCAAGTACATCGTCAGCCGTTAAAGGTTTTTGAGATAAAGCAATTTGGCTGTCTTTGTTTTTCTTAACCAATTTATTAAGTTGCGTTTCACGGTAATCACGGTGATAACCCCACTCGCCAAGACCTGGCAAGCCAACAAGACTATTTATATGGCCACCAATTTTTTCGGCAGTATCATATAAATGCACGACATAGTTGCTTTCCATTAATACTCGTGCTGCTTCAGCACCAGAAGGACCCGCACCAACAACTAATACTGCATCAGAAGATTTAGTTTGACGGAATTTTTCAGGATGCCAACCACGACGATATTCTTCGCCTGCCGTTGCATTTTGGGTACAGATCATCGGTGGGCCACCAATTTCCCAACGCGAAATGCAGACATTACAACCGATACAAACCCGAATATCGTCAACACGACCTTCGTTAATTTTATTCGGTAAAAAAGGATCAGAAATGGAGGGACGAGCAGCACCAATAATATCGGCGTAGCCTTTGGTCACTATTTCAGTCATTTTTTCTGGATCAGTGAAACGACCTACACCTAAAACAGGTTTTTTAGAGACTTGTTTTACAAATTTAGTCCAAGGTATTTGATGACCTTGTTGATAGAAACGTGAAGGACCAGCATCTTCCCCCCACTCCGCAATATCACCTACATCCACATCCCATAAATCAACTAAATGATCGGCTAATTTAATAAATGCCATTCCATCCACTTCGGCTTCAATTTGACCTGGACCATAGATAGTGTCGATCGCAAACCGGGTAGCAATCGCACAATCTTTACCCACTGCAGCACGAACTTGTTCTAATGTTTCTAACCAAAAACGAGCACGGTTTTCTAACGAGCCACCATATTCATCAGTACGTTTGTTGTAATACGGATTTAAAAATTGTAATGGTAGATAAGAATGAGCACCGTAAACATAAACGATATCAAAACCAGCATCGCGTGCACGAATCGCTGCATCAACATAATATTGTTGAACTTGCTTGATATCAGCATGATCCATTTCTTTACAATAGCTTAATGTTTCAAACTCAGAAGCATATTGACTTGGGCCACGTGATGTCGCACGTGATTCGAGGTTAGGCGCATGAGCACCACCGTACCAAAGCTCAACACCCGCTAAAGCACCATGTTTGTGCACTTCATCAGTCATTGCTTTTAAGTTACGTACATCACCTTCATCCCAAATACGAGCTGAAAGACGCATCGTATCGTCAGATTCTGGATGAATTGAACAATATTCAGTGTTCAATGCTGCCCAGCCACCTTCTGCTTTTAGAGAACGATGCGCTGCTTGGAAGCCAGGTTTATCAGAACCCGCACCAATACAGTGTGGTACTTGATAAAAACGGTTTCTAAGTGTTTTTGGACCAATTTGGATAGGTTCAAATAAAATGTCGTGTTTGGGATCTCTGGCCATATCATTTACTCCAAGTTAATTAATGTTTGGACTTTCATTTTCATACTTGTCGAGTAGCACCGCAATTCCTACTACGTCTTACATCTAAGGGAGTAGGTACTTAAAAATACTGTTATAACTCACTAAAAAAATGATAAAAAAAAGCGGGAAGTAATAATACTCCCCGCTTTTTTATTGGTGGTCATCAACAGATATATTGCTACTGATAATGACGTTTAAATTAAGTAAACTTAGTCTTGTTTAGCTCACTAAGCTGTGCGAGTAATAAACAACAAATATTCCTGCTAACAATGCAATATATGGCAACATTCCTGCACGACTAGAAACACCTACTTCTTCACCAGTTAAATGCATATCTTCTAGCATCGCCTTAGGAAATACGCCTTTATCTTGAACATAATGACGATACATAAAGACAGGAATAATCAATGTTGCAAAAATCAGACCTGTCATCAATGTACCTTCACCCCAAATATTAGCACCCAATCCCATTAACATAAGATTTACATAGGCCAATATTCCACCAAAAACTAACAAAATAGTCGGCGCTCTATAAGGTCGAGACCAGTCAGGTCGATCCATTCGATGTATCCAACCAGAATTAAGATTGAGGAAGTTAAAGATGATGTAACCAACGTTTGAAATAGCTAATACAAACACATAATCTGACATCATCAGTAAACATAAATTGAAGGCTAAATCAGTCCACATTGCCCTAGTTGGAGCACCATGCTCGTTTACGTGAGAAAGATATTTAGGCAACCAACCATCAACAGAAGCTTGATACAAAGTACGAGATGAGCCTGCCATCGATGTCATAATTGATAACAATAAAGCCAGTACAAACATTACCACCAGAATATTGGCAATAACTGCACTATCGCCCAACATACCAGAAAGAATTTTCGCAATACCCATTCCGCTATAAACATCTGCCGCCAACATACCATCATAAACAGCAGGTGAAATAACCGTTCCTGCAGCATCAACCACAGCCGGTGTTACCATCTCGCCTAATCCAAGATTTCCTTGAAAAGCGATAGGTACTAAAGTGAATACCGCAATGCATAACAATCCAGAGTAAATAATTGCTTTAAATGTGTCAGTCTTAGGATTTTTAAACTCACGGGTATAACAAACTGCTGTCTCAAAACCATAGGTAGACCATGCAGCAATAAAAAGACCGCCCGCCATTAATGACCAAGCAGGAAGATCCCATGCACCATCAATTACATTACCAACAGAATCAAATGCAAGTGGTGATAAAGGGAAAAAATTCTCGGTCATCACGTCGCCAGTAATTAACGGCACTATACCGATCAACATTAATGGCACTAATGCCGTTAAACCTAGTACCGTTGTTGTCTTAGCTGAACGGAGAATACCGCCATGTTGAATAGCAAATACGGATAATAATAAGGTCACACCAACAATAAAGGTTGCATTAATACGCAACGATAGACCTTCTTTGAGACCACTGAGATCGATGAGTGTAATTTGCCAAGTATTAATTACAGCATCAGGCTCAAACAATGCGCCCATGATGTAACCACCTGCTAAACCTGAACCAATTGCTAATACTGGCGACCAAGCAAACCAGTTACACCACACCGACACTGGGGCAATAAACTTACTGTACCTCACCCAAGCAACTGCCCCGTAGACTGACGCACCACCTGATTTATGTGGAAATAACCCTGCAATTTCTGCATAAGTAAATGCTTGAATAAAACCAAAACTAATCGAGATCATCCATATTAACCATGCCGGCTTTCCCACCGTGGCTGATATCGCTCCCATTGAAAATAGTACTAAAGCAGGTACACCACTTGCCACCCAAAATGCACCTTGCCAACCAATTTTTCGATGAAGTGTCGCGTTTTGTGCCGTCACATCTTCATATAAATCAGCAGTAATTGCATCAGTATAGGCACCTCCGCTAGTCCCATCATTTGAACCTGAATTGTTAGTCATATAACCCTCTCTCTTTATTTCTTATAATTAAGGCTTCTCGATTACAAATCTATAATATTTATTGTTTAAAAAGCATAGATACATAATGAGAGGTCAAGATAAATTATGTCGATATTCTTTTAATAATTAAGACGATATCTTTGATAGCATTGAGATTATTAACTTATAAAACACTCAATCTCGCTATGTTAGCCATAATGTTATTAATATATTTGCAATACAATTCTCTGCACGTATTACTACATAGGGAGTATTAAAAAAGAATGGGCTATAACGTGATCGTGAATATTATTTAATGTGAGGCTTGAAATTATCTCAGTGGAATATGACCGGGGATTATAGGAGGGAGGTATATTGATAAGTCAGGCATTATGACTTGTTAATTATTGATATTTAAATATAGCTTGTACAGAAAGCTTACAGCTACTAGTTATCGAGCATATTGATTTATAAAGGCTATGGAACTGATTCTAGTCTGACCCAATTATTTTCAGTTCCATAATGGAATCGAGTCCAATAAGTCTCGTCGAGCCATTCGGTCTTTCTACACGATATGACTTCGGTGCTTTTTTAATACATCGGACATTATTTTCATACTCAATTT
Source organism: Methylophaga sp. (assembly GCA_011053005.1). Classification (GTDB taxonomy): domain Bacteria; phylum Pseudomonadota; class Gammaproteobacteria; order Nitrosococcales; family Methylophagaceae. Next base: position 37,659 of record DRHW01000015.1, on the reverse strand, counting down.
CATAGCGACCTGTTGTAAAGACCACATTATATAGTTTAGCTATTTCCATTTTTCTGACTTTCTATTAATGTTGTAAGCTTATCAATAAAGTCAGACTTCATTGGTATAAATAAAAACCAATTCCGTCTGACCCCGTTAATTTCATATTAGCCTTTACCAAGATATGGAATCGTGCCAGCAACATCGGTGTCATCAATCAGTTGAAATCTGCTGTTTGATCCAGCCTGTCTTGAAGAACCAAATGGTGCATATTCCGGATCAGTGGCAAATGCTTTAGCGGCTTCAGCAGTAGGGAATGCTAAAAGTGCAATTAATGTCGTTGGAAGTGGTTCACCTTCTAAAACTTCAATGTTTGCACTACGAGATAAATACTTTCCTCCATGCTTATGAACGATATCGTGAACCTTTTTAGCGTATTCAGGTATCCATGCTTCATCGGTAACTTCAACGTCGGCAATAATATAAACAGTCATTCTTGGGCATCCTTTTAGAGTCGTGAGAAATCAATAAAATCAACGGAGTCAGACTCCATTGGTATACGTTTATAAACATAATTATAGTCAAAGCTTTTCATGAAAAAATTCATCTGCTTTGATTTTTTGAAACAGTCTATAAGCTTTCAACTAGCATCTTAAGCTTTTGATACTACACATTAATTGTAAATATTGCTCGATAACTTAATAATTTTTAACATAAATCCATGCACAAATTAAAGAGCCAAGACTCAATGCACTAATAATCACTAGTGCCAATACATCTGCATATGGATATCCCCAGAATTCACTCATTTGATTCTCCTTGAGTTCGCCAATATTTTCACGTTAAGTTAATAAGCCTGTGCTGTGCATTCTAGTTCGGCCAAAGTCGGTTAACTGATACTTAAACATCACGCGTTCTTTTGTCGCAAAAAGGCTTTGTTCCAAACGGCTATCAATTCGGGCTATTAATCCTGCTGATGACAATTCATCTAAGGTCACACAAATGCTGTTTACCCAATAATGACCCGCTAGATTGTATTCATTTAAAACTATTGCAATTAAATCGCCGTCCCACAAACAATCATGTTTGGATAATTCAATAAGTAAAAATCCTTTCTGGTGTATTTTCATCAGACACCGTCCTTTGTTGTCACATCTCGAAGTTGTGAAATTGATTCTGCAGACTCACGGAACATGACAAAACTACCCAACACAGTGAATGCAAGACCAACAACAAAATACCATTCTGGCAATTCTAAGGTTACAGCAGCTACAAATATCACCGCAAATACACCATATAAATTACCAATTGCCTCACCTCGACCAACACCTATCAAAGTAAAACTTTTATAAAATGCCGTATAACAATAAGCGTGGCAGATTGAAGCCAACACCATCCACAGCATCGCTTTACCACTCGACAAGGTATCAATAATTAAAGAGCCGATAGGAATATCGGTGAATATAGACAATATGGGTAAGATCAAAATACCCCAAAACATGATTTCAAAACTAAAACGGCATTGAATACCAACATCAGGATCAGTTACGTCCATCGCTCTAGCTGCAACAGCACCTTCAGCGCCCCAACCAATTGCAGACATAATGCCGCCAACATAGCCTAACCAAGCAAGATTATTAGTAGGATCGGCTGTGCCAAATAATCCCGGCCCGTAAATAACAATCCCACCCATGATAATAATCGCCATGCCCAAAGCGGCTTGTTTGGATATTTTTTCCTTGTACCATAATCGTGCTATTACCGCCCCAACGACGGGATAAAACAACGAAGTAATGGCCGCAAATACAGGGCCAACATAGCCCATTGCCATATATGACCCAAAAATAGCCATTGGACCACCACACAATGAAGCCAACGCATACCATTTAGAAATATGCCGAAAACGAACGATAGTGCGTCCATAATCCTTTATTTTACCCAGCATTCCATTCCATATTAAAAGGAATAAAAATACTAATATCGCATGGATCCAAGTCATGACTGCCGTGGCTGATAATCTTAATGCCGAGTCATTAATGTCGATATCAATGTAGGGATGCTCAAACCAAACTGCGGTTCCCGGTATATACCATGCACCCCAAAGTACAGCTGTCCACAAAGCCCATGTAAAACCCCAACGTTGATTACGCAAATAATGTTTATGGGTGGCTAGTTCTAATGAGCTCTTTGTCATGGTTCAATCCCGTACTTTGAATACACGCAGAAATGTTACATTTAGCTAAGAATAATGACGCTGATACTCCATCATTTCATCATCACTTTTTGGTGAGATATAACCTTCTACTTGCAACTCGAACCCCGTCAAATTAGGCATTCTCTTTGGATTAGTCATTAGACGCATCCGTTTAACACCAATATCTTTTAAAATTTGAGCACCAATACCAAAGTCTCGCAATTCATAGTCAGCATCTTGCACAATCGCTGTATCTTCTATCCGTTTGAGTAAATCATCTTCGTCTTCGTTTCTTCTTAATAAAACAATCACACCACAACCTGCATCTTCAATTGCCGCCATCGCGCCATTAATGCCCCAACTATGGGTCGAACTGCCCATATCCAATAAGTCGATTAGAGATAATGGCTCATGGACACGTACCAATGTCGCTTGTTTAGGATCGGGTTTTCCATAAACAAGTGCAATATGAATTTGCTGAGTTGTTCTATCACGATATGCAATCAGATTAAAATAACCATAAGTTGTTTTGATAGTACGTTCAGAAATACGCTCAACCAGTGTTTCAGTCTGATTTCGATATTGAATCAAATCGGCAATTCGGCCTATTTTAAGATGATGCTCAGCAGCAAACTCAAGTAAATCAGGTAGTCTTGCCATGTTGCCGTCTTCTTTCAATATTTCACAAATAACGGAAGAAGGCTCAAGACCAGCAAGTTCAGCTAAATCACAGCCTGCTTCGGTATGTCCTGCCCTCGCTAACACACCACCATTTTGAGCCATTAATGGAAAAATATGCCCCGGCTTAACAATATCTTGTGGCTTCGCATCTTTTGCCACTGTCGCTTGGATAGTTCGAGCACGATCTGCTGTTGAAATGCCTGTTGTCACACCTTCAGCCGCTTCAATTGAAACAGTAAAATTAGTGCCCATACTGGCTTTATTTTTTTTGACCATTAACGGCAAATCTAATTGATGACAACGCGCTTCATTCAATGTCAGGCAAATAAGCCCTCTTCCGTATCGAGCCATAAAGTTAATATGTTCAGGTGTCACAAATTCGGCTGCTAATATTAAGTCACCCTCGTTCTCACGACCTTCATCATCGATGAGCACGATCATTTTACCCTGACTCATGTCTTTAATAATGTCAGTAATAGGCGAAATTCCGTTCATAGAATTTGCTCTGAAGGATGCTGGATAAACGGTATTATTCATAGTGTCCTCTCAATTTTTGCATAAGCAGAATGATTATGGATCGATTCGAAATTTTCACACTCAACAACGTAATTAATAATACGGCGATCCTTTGAAAGCTCGCCTGCTACATCGCGCACCATATCTTCGACAAACTTAGGATGGTCATAGGCATATTCTGTGACATACTTTTCATCTGTCCGTTTAAGTAATCCATAAAGCTGACTAGATGCTTGATTTTCAACCAAGGTAATCAATTCTTCTAGCAAAATATATTGTGAGGAATTAACGGTAATTGTTACGTGCGAGCGTTGATTATGAGCCCCATATTCACTTATTTTTTTAGAACATGGACATAAGCTAGTCACCGGAATCATCAGATTAATCGTCAAATTAAACAGATTGTCTTGCACCTTAGCGGTTAGTGCCACATCATAATCCATCAAACTTTCAACACCTGATACTGGTGCTGTCTTGTTGACAAAAAATGGGAAACGCATTTCTATCTCACCGGCTTTAGCATCTAATTTATCAAGCATTTCTCGGGTAAGATTTTCAAAAGTCTCTAAAGAAAAAACCCGGTTAGGCACATTGAGGATCTCAACAAAACGAGACATATGCGTACCTTTAACATGATCGGGTAAACGCACATACATATTGAACATTGCCACTACTGATTGCATTTCACCCTCTTTACTTTTAAACCGTATCGGATGTCTGATTCCTTTGATGCCTACTTGATCGATTAAAAACTCGCGTAGATCTGGCGTGTTCTGAACATCAACTAATTCTAATTGCAATGGAAAATTCATGGCATAAACCTTATATCCGTAGATTAAAAAATAATGTTATTCATCGTTGTTTTAAAAAAAAGGGATCAATTAAGATCCCTCAAAAACACCCATAAGCTGGGTTAAGAGAAAACAACTATGTTGCAGGTACATTATCAATCTTGCTGGCAAACGTAGCTATTCCTACTAGGCGTTACTCCCAAAAGAGTATGTGTGTATGGTTTTGGTGTCGCGTAACAACTTTAATTTAAACCCAAGTTAGTAAGACTTGTTTATCAATGATTAATCAATAAAGTGGCAATAACCAGAAAGTTTTCGGTTAAGCGTTGTTTTAATTCATCGTCATAATCTAATTGTGTCATTGCCATCTCCATGCAGGCCATCCACGAATCTCTTGCCTCTTTATTAATGCTGACATGCTCATGAATCAGTCTTACATTTGAATGACCCCATTTCTCTGCAAATAAACTAGGTCCACCTAAAAAACCCGATAGAAAATTAACCAACTCTATACGAGCATGAGCAATACCATGTCCGCGTAGATGTAGCTTAGCAACCGGTCTCCCCTCAGGTGTCGACTCAACAAAATCATAAAATAAGTTGACGACAATGATGATGCCATCTTGTCCACCGACGGCATCATAAAGCCATTGCTTACTTTTTTTATTGTTAATATTGACTGTTGAAATGCCCGTCATCTGTCTCCCACCTTCTTGAAACCTTGATCTATTATCCTCGTGATGATCTTTGCATTTATCTTTATAAATTCTAACTATTAGACCGCTTAATCATCAAAAACCGTTTTAATTGTCAAAAATAAGCGAACGATATTTTGCCCAATAATAAGCATCAAAAATCATAATAGAATAAAGAAATATCCCACCAGCGAACTTACCTATAACGGAGACTTCAGGGCTAGCGACCTGATACGTTAAAACCCCAAGCATCAGCATAAAGCCAAGCATGATCAAACCACGCAACGGTGTATTATTTAATACTTGACCCATGCCGGGTAATACAATGGCAATAAATAAGACTAAATAAGGAGATAACGGCGCTTTTCGTTGTTTTGATTCTTCATATATATGTGTCATAACGTGCTCTCTTCTTCTATGTTTTTTCTAATTTCAATGGCATATTCAATGATTTTTTTGACTTCATCGCTATTAATAGCATGCTCATCAAATACGGCACCACGTGTTAATAAATATTCCCCTCTTATCCCTTGTTTAGCCATATAGGTAATTCTTAGGGAGTCAGGCATCACTAATAATTGTTTTACTTTTTCATCTTTAAATAAGTCAGGTACAAATTTATCTAATACTGAGATTGATGCTGTTGTGTCGTTATATTTAGCAATAGAATATTGTGGCCACGTTGCGGGTACTTTGAATAAACCATCCCAACGCCAACCAGGGCTATAAAACTCACTGTTTTGTGGCCTAACAATGAAATCCATACTACCTTTAGATTGTTTATTGGCTTTGATACTAACCATTAGCCATAGAGGTGGTACTTTTCTCATCACAATGGTATCTGGGATCAGATTAAGTTGAACATCAAAATCACGATAACGACCTTTAATAATAGGAAAGCCATTACTTTCATAAGAGGTAGCACTGTTATCTAACATCGAATTACAGTCACTCAACAACATCGCCCGATTATTTTTAATGGCAATTTGTGAGCGTTGAAATAAGTAATAAACCGACATTGCTATCAATGGAGCAATGGCGAAAAATGACAGTTCAGCAGTCATAATTTGTTTCCTCATTGGAAGTAAAACAAGATGAGTCAGCTTCCACTCATCTTGTTTCACATTTAATTCACTGAAATTATCAGAACCCTTTGGGACGAGGCCATGACATAGTGAATTGCTCGCCACGTTTTACAAACTTATAACGACGAACTGTAAACCAAATAGAAGCCACAATATAAAAGGCTAAAATAGACAGCAACGATGAACCATAACCAAGAAACGTTGCAAAATACGTTGTAGAACAAAGTGCTAACAATGTATAAGCAGGTAGTGGATGGAAAGGATGTACATAACCACGATGAATACTACCTAATGGCCACATTTTCCTAAACTTAATGACATTGAGTGACATGAAGGTATAGCCCAATAACCCAGATAAAATAGAGAAGGTAATAACCTGATCAAGTAAACCGGTAAAGGCAAATGACACCGCGATAGGCACCAAAAATATAATCGCACGATAAGGTGTCCGATATTTAGGATGAATAGCGCCAAAGAACGATGGCATATAACTATCACGTCCCATAGAAAACCACGCTCTAGCCGCATCATTAATACAACCATTAGCAGACGCAATAGCAGCAAACATGGTCGCAACAAATAACAAGACTTGTAGTTTTGTATTACCTAAAATACTCGCCGCATCATATAAAGGTGTAAATGCCTGACCTAAATATTGCCAAGGTAATAAACCAGTACAAATATACCAAGTCAATGTTGCAGCAATAAGCAATGTCATCATTCCACCCATCGTGCCCAGTGGAATAGATCGCCCTGCTGATCGCACTTCTTCTGCTGCTTGACACGTACCTTCAATACCTAGGTAATACCACATGCCAAATTGTAACGATGCCACGACACCAATCCAGCCATAAGGCAAATCGGTTAATAGCCCTTCATGTTGTAATACAGCACCCGGATTGGTTGGTTCAACGGCAACAAACAACACTAAAATAGATGCAAAGGCAATGATAGTAATCACAAAATTCAATGATAATGTCGTGAATACACCTCGATAATTTAACCAAGCAAGAAATGCAATCGTCAGTACAACAAATGGTTTAGGATCTAAGCCTTCATGACCAAATGTCGCCGCCATCGCCGTCATTAAATCACCGACAATTAAGGCATCTGCTGCTTCAAGCATCGTGTAAGCCATAACAAGATATAGCCCAACATTAAACGCCATTAATGGGCCAACAATATGTTTCGCTTGCGTATATTGACCTCCTGCTGCCGCTACTGTAGATGTCACTTCTGAATCTATCATCGCCACGCAAGAATAAAGCAGACCGATAACCCAACAAGCAATTAAGGCGCCATAAGCGCCCCCTTTTGCAACCGAAAAATTCCATCCCATGAATTCACCGACGAGCACAATACCCACACCCAATGCCCACACATGAAAAGGTGTAAGCACTTTAAGCATGTTCATATGCGTGCCTGTGCCCGTGCTTTCCGTTGTCGTATTATTTTGCATGACTATTCTCCACGGCATGAGATTGGGCTTGATCTGGATCTAATTCATCCAAACCTTCACGTGAACTCATTAATAAATCTTCGTCATAGGTGAGTGATACTTTTATAGCATCAACAACTATCCACAGAAGAAATAAACCTGCTGCCACCCATGCGGCATAACTCAACATATCCCATATATTCATAACGTTACCTCGTTGTATTAGTTTCAGTCTTGTGATGAAGACCCAAATTTTTCGGCGATGACTTCTAGATATTGCTTTTTAGATACTTTGAGCATAAAAAAGAAATAGCCGATGATGAACAGTGCGGTAACAATGAGCGATATTGGTTCAATGGTGTAGTCAAAGCGTTTATTAATGAGCTCTGCTGCTTTTTCAGCATCGAAGCCTAACTTTTCCCACTGCTGTTGTTCTACAGCATTGACATTGAGTGCTTCCCAGGTTGGGCTAACTTGAACGGAGAGATTATCCGGATTGATGACTTCATCGTCTGAATCGAGAAGTAAAGGGGCCATTAAACTTGCGTAAACTAAAACTAAAATGAAAATACTATCAAATGCTTGGCCGAACCATTTTTGCTTCGGCGGTTTATATATGTTTTCCATAATTATTTTCTCTCTTCTTAATTTATATTATTTATTTTTTCAGCTCTTTTTATTTATGATTGATAACGTAAGTTTCTACTTTATCGTTATTTTTTTTAGCTAATTTAATTTGACGATTCATATCCATGTGTCTGATATCTAGACCATAAATATAATCCTTGTCTTCACAGTAATGATTGGTCATTGCCTTCACTGATGCGGTATTAAAAATCAGTAAAACGGCACTACTACAATATAAAGCTATACGAATGGCACTGTTATCAACAATCTGTAAAACAAAATACAAAACAAAGCCGATCGCTGCCCATAAAAATGCAACATCAAACCAGGCAAACATGAAGTCTTGTCGATATAGTGCGTGGATTCTTTTATCTAAATTTTCGCTCATCTGATCATTCCTTTTTAAATTTATTACAAAGGTTTTAATTGATTTTTAAACGAGATGAATCACCAAAAAGGAAGCGCGTTTTGGTAGTAGATAACTTGCCCAGAATGAGCATAGTTGATTAAAAAAATTTCATTAGACATCTGGCCCCCTTTATTGCTTAAGGTAGTACTAGATCTTTGAAAATTGACGTAGCTATGTTTAACAATGTCACATAGCGCCCCACTTCCCTGTATTGTTTAAAGAACTAAACCATCCTTGGTTTAGTTCTTCTCTAAAACATTACTTGTTTTCAGTAACGCCAGGGATCCAGGATGTTCCTGCTAAAGGCAATTTCGCCATCGCAGCAGATTCAATGGTTAACGCCACTAAATCTTCACGTTCAAGATGATGAACATTCGATTTACCACAAGCACGTGCTACGGTTGTTAATTCCATAGTGAGCGTTTTGATATAGTTGGTAACGTGTTTAGCACCCACTTTAGGTTCAATACGTTGCTCTAGAATCGGATCTTGTGTTGTGACACCTGTTGGACATTTACCGGTATGACAATGATGACAAAAACCAGCTTTAGTACCTAGCGCCGCATAATCAGCTTCAGCAGAATGATGTTCACCATCTTTAATATATGTTTCACTATTACAGCCCAATGAAATCATCATGCCTTGACCAATTGCCACCGCATCAGCACCCATCGCTAACGCTTTAGCAACGTCAGCACCTGATCTGATACCACCTGATACGATTAACTGTACCGTTCCAAACATGTCCATGTCTTCTAGGGCTTCAACTGCTTGTCTAAGTGCTGCTAGCGTTGGAATACCAACATGTTCGATAAAGACCGTTTGTGTTGCTGCCGTACCACCTTGCATACCATCGACAACAATTACATCAGCACCTGCATGCACCGCTAATTTGACATCATGATAGACGCGAGTTGCCCCTATTTTGATGTAAATAGGTTTTTCCCAATCAGTCAATTCACGTAATTCAGCTATTTTGATAGCAAGATCATCAGGGCCAGTCCAATCAGGGTGACGACATGCTGAGCGTTGATCAACACCTTGTGGCAAAGTACGCATACCTGCAACCCTTGCATTTACTTTTTGTCCCAACAACATACCGCCGCCGCCAGGTTTAGCACCTTGGCCGATAACCAGTTCAATCGCATCAGCACGACGAACATCATCAGGATTAAAACCATAACGTGATGGCAAGCATTGATAAACTAATGTTTTAGATGAGTTACGTTCTTCCGGCGTCATACCACCATCACCAGTCGTTGTAGACGTACCCATGTTGGTCGCGGCCATACCTAATGATTCTTTCACATTGGCTGACAATGCACCGAAACTCATACCAGCAACAGTAATAGGCGTATCCAACACGATAGGGTTTTTCGCAAAACGCGTACCTAATACTGTTTTTGTCGAGCATTTTTCACGGTAACCTTCTAAGGGATAACGTGATGCTGAACCAGCAAGAAAAACTAAGTCATCAAATGATGGCAACGCTCTTTTTGCACCAATCCCTCTTATTTCATATAGACCTGTTGAAGAAGCACGTTGAATGTAGTCTCTGGTCTTGCTGCTAAAGCCAACGCTTTCTTCTAAATGTTGATGTTTACTCATAGTGATAGACTCCAGTATTAATATTCTTGGTTGGCATCAGCATTCCAGTTATATAACTGTTTTGCTGAAGCTACGCGTTTGAATTCTTTTGGATCATGATCAAATCCAGCAAAATCAAGTAGCTCTTTAAGTGCCTTGTGATCCGTTTCTGTCATCGGTTCTAACTGGGCATCTGCACCCAATGATTTTATAGTTCCTTTAACATAGATCACTGCTTCATAAAGTGAATCACCCAAACCTTCACCGGCATCACCACAAACCACCATCCGACCTGCTTGTGCCATAAAACCGGAGAAGTTACCAATGCTGCCACCAACGACAATATCGATACCTTTCATTGATATACCACAACGCAAACCAGTATCGCCATCGATAACTAAAGTTCCACCATGGCCAGTTGCGCCTGCAGAAGCAGAAGCAAAACCTTTAACATGTACACTGCCTGACATCATGTTTTCAGCAACACCATTACCCACATTGCCATGTACCGTAATATTGGCTTTTTTGTTCATGCCGCCTAAGTAGTAACCTGCATGGCCACGAACATCAATCGTACATTCAGTGTCCATACCCACCGCGATATTATGTTCACCTGTTGGGTTAATAATTTCCAGCTCGGTTACATCCGTTCCAGGTAGCGTTTTATGAAGATATTGGTTGATATCCCTAACGCTCATTTTCTCAAGATCTAAACTTTCCATATGTAAAGCTCCTCTGGCTTAGGTTCATAAATGTTGGCATTTTTAACATCTGGTAAGTGAGCTAACGATCTATATTCAGATGCAATCGCTACATAATCATCATGTTCAGCAACAACGGCTGGTTTACATGCAAAAGGATCACGAACTAACGCAAGTTGATCTTTTGTTCCCATCAGTAAAGTGAAGAAACCATCTAACTCTTCAAAACCAGCATGTAATGCTGCTTCTAAATCATCACCTTCACGCATGCGCCATTCTAAAAAGCGACACGCCGCTTCCGTATCATTATCAGTTACACAATTAATACCTTTATGTGCCAACATACGACGGATGCTATTTGGGTTAGAAAATGAACCATTGTGAACAAGGCCCCAATCTTCGCCAGCTGTAAATGGATGAGCACCTTCAGGTGTAACTGCAGATTCTGTTGCCATACGGGTATGAGCAATAAGATGTGTGCCACTCATGCCTTCAAAGCCATAACGCTGAGCAACTTGTGCTGGCGTTCCTACATCTTTATAGACTTCCATCAATTGTCCTACTGACAAAATATGTACCGAAGGATAATGTTCTTTAAGCCATATTTTCACTAAGTTCACATCAAGGGTTGTTGTCATAACCGCATGGTTGGCAACCTGTTGAAGATGTACATCACTACCTAAGTGATCAAGAAAATCATCACTTAATTTTTTCCAGATAAACTCAGGATCAAAGGTATATAAGCTGATTTTCCGCTCATTATCTTTCGCTGCTGAACCAAAAATTGCTAAACCAGCCGAGTCAGGCCCACGTTCTGTCATCCCAATTAACATAGGCAACATTAACTTACCTATTTGGGGTCTCAGTATTTCATTTTTAATCAATAACCCTACAATTCCACACATAATATGCTCCTAATTTTTAGAAAAATTCTACGTAGCGTTTAATTTCCCAATCTGAAACATGGCGTTGATATTCAGCCCATTCAGCACGTTTTAAGTTAATAAATTCTTTACTGACTCCTTCACCTAATGCTTTACAAAGAATGGTGTCTTTTTCCAAAGCGTCAGTCGCTTCGATTAAAGTTTGAGGTAAGATACCAATGCCCATTTTTTCTAATTCAGCATGAGTGTGAGCAAACAAGTTGCCAGCATTACCAGCACCTGGATTCAATTTACGTTCTACACCGTCAAGACCTGCTGCAATGATCGCAGCGGTTGTTAAATAAGGATTACACGCACCATCCGGGAGGCGTAGTTCTAAACGACCGTATGGAATTCGTACCATCGTTGAACGGTTGTTATTACCGTAAGAAACATAGCTTGGTGCCCATGTGGATCCAGTTACAGAATGACTAACAGCTAGGCGTTTGTAGGAATTCACCGTCGGTGCGGCAATCGCACAAATCGCAGGAGCATGCTCTAAAATACCAGCAAGAAAATGGTAGGCTAGTGGAGATAAACCATGACCGGTTTTATCACTATCATCATGGAATAAACTTTTCTTACCACCTTCATCCATAATCGACATATGCATATGCATGCCATTACCTGGTTTATTAGTAAATGGCTTAGGCATAAATGAACAAATCATGCCCATTTCATGAGCAATTTGGCTGGCAGCCATTTTGAACATGATGTAATCGTCGGCGCTTTTTAAGCAGTTATCAAAGGTGTAGTTAATTTCAAACTGACCATTGGCATCTTCATGATCGATTTGGTATATGTCCAAGCCTGCTTCAATTAAAGCTTCCGTCATTCTTTCTAGATATTCACAACTACGTGTTATACCTTTATAGTCATAACAAGGTTTAGTCAGCGTATCAGTTTTTTCTGCAGGCACGATTTCGCCTGATTCAGTGATTTTAAGAAGTGAAAACTCAGGTTCTAAACCTGTATACAAATACCATCCCTTTTCTTTCAAACGAGCCATTTGATTTTTCAAAACAACACGAGTGTCATAATCATACGGTTTGTCATCAACATGACCATCACAAATGATCCGTGCATAACCTTTTTGCCAAGGTAATAATGATAATGTGGATAAATCACCACGAGCAAAATAATCTGAACCATTTGGCTCAATACCCGAACCGATAATTGCTCCACCCGCAAACCCTGCACCTGGGCTCAAAATAGTCTCAACATGGGCAACTGGTACAGTCTTCACTTTGGCTACGCCATGAAGATCTACAAATTGTGCTAAGACATATTTAACATCATTATCTTTAAGAAATTTTTTAGCTTCTTGTACCGTCTTCATATATTCACCCTATGTTTAATTATTATGTTTAATCATTATTAACAATTAGTTAAACCCACTGCTCCACCACCTAACTCTTCGGCAAGTTGATGTAGCACTCTCCACATGTAGGCGCCATAGGTGCCATCGCACCACAAACGAATAACTAACTGGCCATTTGTTATTTCAGACACTATCGTGGCTGAAATATCTGCTACCTGAGTCATGATTAATTGATTGGGCTTAAGTGCTTCAGCACTCAAATCCAATTTGCATAACTCTGAAAACATAGTCAGTATTTGATCGCCACTAATTACAAAAGCAGCATCTGCACGTAAGACTTTATAAACACCTACCGCCGCGGTTTGACTAACTTGATTGAGCTGTTTACAAACATCACCAGAAACCTGTTGTTCAATTAAAAATTCAGAACTACCGAGCCTTAACACGAGAACATCGTTATCTAAAACCCATGAATTAATTGAATCAGGCGTTTTAATATTTTGTGTCGCTAACCATTGATTGGCTTTTGGCCCTTTAACACCAAATCGTTGACGACAACTCACATCTGTCACACCTAGATTTTTTTTTCTTTGTTGCTCTATCTCTGGTGTATCAAAGCTCATGGCGACTTGCGTGCCATTGACTTCTCCCCATTTCGGATTAAGATTTTTTTGGAAATATGCAACGGGTGTCGATTTCATCATGCTCATATCAAAACTCCTTTTTACTATTAAAAAATGGAGTGTTAACAACGGTAGCCTTCACCATTGATCCATTGTCAGTTCTAATTTCAAATTGAGAACCGGCTTCCACCTTATTTGGATCAACATAGGCAAAACCAATAACCCGATCGACTTTGCTACTATAAGAAATGCTGGTGACACGGCCTTTAATTTCACCGTTTTCAATAACCAAATTACAATCTTCAGGCATTTGACCAGAAAAATTGTCAGCAAGAACAAAAGGAACAAGACGTTTTTTAAGCGTTTTCTTAGCTAGAATTTTCAAGCTGCGTTGTCCGACAAAGAAAGGTTTATCCATAGCCAATTCAGATTCACAACCCAATTCATAAGGAATGGTGAGTCCATCAGTATCGTAAGCCGGTAAATAATGGCCCATTTCTAGTCTTAATAAGCGTTGTGTGTCGGTGCCAAATGGGCGAATATCATAAGCCGTTCCTGCTTTGATCAGTTTCTCCCAAACAGCCAACATGCTATCTGCGGGCACATGAATTTCGTAACCAATATTCGATACAAAAGTTACACACATAATCCGAACAGGCACTTCTGAAATTATCGTCTCGCCGACCTTACCTGCCGTTAGTTTTGAAACTAAAGGATCTTGTGTAAGCGATGACACTACATGTACAGCTTTAGGACCAACAACGTTAATGATGCCGTAGCTGCCAGTCACATTAATTAGCCCAACATCTAGCTGCCACATTTGCAACCAGCGTTGCATTTCACGGTAGACCATCGCTGCATTAGAGGTGCCGATAGTGATATAAAACAGTTCATCTTTTACCCGGCTTACAATGCCATCGTCAGCCACAACAGCAGACTCATCAATAGATAAAGCGTAGCGAATTTCACCTACTTTTTGGTCAGCGAATTTCCCAGTAAAAAACTTTTCTAAAAACTGAGCGGCATCCGGACCACATACTTCTATCTTACCGAGTGAACTACCATCAATAATGCCGACAGCGTTATGTACCGCCATTGATTCTTGTTGAATAATTTCAGCAAGATCTACACCCGGTTTTTGATAGTAAGCTGGACGAGACCATGCACCCACGTCAACAAATACGGCTCCCGCATCGGCATGCCAGCTTTGGATTGAAGATTGACGTACCGGATGAAAGTTTCGACCACCTAAGTGACCAATCGGTGTTGGATGAAAGAAAGGTCGAGATGTTGTTGAACCAATTTTTTCAACGGGCAACTCACGAATTCTCGCCAAAATACGAATGGCATTCATATTAGAATGTTTGCCTTGACTTGGTCCCATTCCCACCGTTGTGAATCGCTTCATCAACTCAATATTATCAAACCCTTCTTTTGCGGCATTAATAAAATCTTTAGCTTGAATATCTTCATCAAAATCAACAAAATTCTTGCCTTTAGGATGTGGCACGACAGGAAAAGAATGACTCGGTGATACATTGCTATGAGCTTGTACTGTAATAACAGGCGCGTTATCCATCCCCATATAACGCATCGCTTCAGCTGCTGCTCGTGCGCCATCAGCAATGCGTTGGTCAAAATCATAAACACCATTTACTTTACCTGCTGCGAATATGCCATTAGGTAATGAATCAGGAATAAACTGTTCGATGGTGTAATCGTATTTAACTTTCATACCAGATTGGTATAACAAGGCTGCAGCAGATGCCCAACCGGCACTCATTGCTACGCCATCACATTCAATAGTGAATGATTGTTCAGAATCGGCTTGATTAGTCTCTTCATCAAATGGACATATGACGACACCTTTTACAGCCATATCATCTGAAGTGGCTAACGCTTCATAAACGCAATGACCCGAATAAATACGTATGTCGTGATTAGCCAGTTCTCTTGTCAATATACTGGAAACAGGTGTTTTTCTTAAATCAACCACTGCTTTTACATTTGTTCCGGCATGGATTAAATCTAAAGCAACGCGATAACCATAATCATTAGCCGTAAATACAACACCATCATTAAATGGCTTGATACCGTAGCGATAAATCATTCGCTGTGCAGCAGAACCATTCATTACGCCGGGTAAATCATTGTTACGAAAGACGGGCGGTTGCTCAAAAACACCCGTCGCAATGATCAATGTTTTAGTACGCACTTTAGTAATGCCACTAAACTCAATAATTGGGATAAGATGATCCGTGTAATAAGCACCCGCGTAAGCATCTGTTCGCAACGTGATATTGGGCGTAATATTCACTTCGCTAAGCAGTTCTTCCAGTTGAGATTGTGGCGTTACACTACCAGCACGGTCATAACCCAAACTACCACCAGCTTGTTTATTTTCATCAACAATTAAGATTTTAAGTTGTTTATCAAGCGAAGCGGCTAATGCTGCTGCTAAACCCGATGGCCCTGCCCCAACAACTAGAACATCATAATGTTCATTTAATTTAGGTTTCGGTATTCTTGGGTAATTGAAATTAACTTTACCTAAACCAGCACCATGTCTAATAATATTTTCCCAAAATGGGAACATAAATCTTGGTCTAAAAAAGGCTTTATAGTAAAAACCAACCACCAAAAATGGCGATAGTAGCTTACCGATATAACGTAAGTTATCTTTTTTTACGCCACCTAATGTATTGACCGCGGTTAAAGACATGCCCTCTTTAACCGTAATAACGTCACCACGTATATTAGTATCCACACCATCAGTTAACATCACGTTAATATCATGATTCGCTAAACTTAATACGCCACGCGGACGATGATATTTAAAGCTTCGGCCTAATACTTTTTCACCTGATGCCCATAATGCACTGGTAATCGTGTCGCCTTCATAAGCTGTAAACTTCTTACCTTCATAAGTGAAGTTAATTTGCTTTTCCCGCTCAAGCCATTCGCCAGTTTGTTTATTAATACGCATGTTCATTTTACTGACTCCTGCTCAACGAGCTTATTAAAAAGGTAGGTATCTTTAACTTCGTCAGTAAGTGTGTTTCGTTCTGCAATAAACCAGGTTCCACTGGGTCCGTGATACCACCATTCTTTTTTTAAGCCTGGCGCGTTGTCACGATAATGAACATAAGACGCCCATTCAGAATCTGTCACAATTTCATGATCTGGCATATCCCGATACGTGCCGCCGTAAACAAATTCGCTGATGGGTCTTGTGCCGTTTATTGGGCATTTAAGTAATTTCATATCTCAATACCTATTTGAATTAATGGCCAACCGAAGCCGCACCTTTTTCGCCTGTAAGTTCGTAATCTTCGAAGCGAGACAGGCGGAATGAATGAATCAAATCATGTGCTTTATCATTGGCAATAGTGGCTGCCATGGTTTTGCCACTGATTGGCGTCGCCTTAAAGCCCCATGTCCCCCAGCCGGCATCAAGATAAAAGCCTTCTATTTCTGTTTTGCCCATAATGGGAGCAAAGTCTGGGGTTAAATCGGCCATGCCCGCCCACTGACGAACCACTTTGACATTCGAAAGGAATGGGAACATATCAACGATGTGAGACGTTAAACCCTCAACAAAATCAAAACTTGAACGTGTTGAGTGAAGTTCATAAGGATCTAAAGAAGATCCCATAACAAGTTCACCACGTGATGATTGGCTGACATAAACATGTAAACTGCCCGACACAATTATGGTGTCTAACCATGGCTTCATTGGCTCTGTCACACAAGCTTGTAATGGATGGATGGTAATCGGTGTTTTAATATCGACCATCTTAGTGATTCTAGGTGTAAAGCCAGCAACAGCAGATAAGACTTTACCAGTAGAGATATAGCCTTTACTTGTTTGTACGCCATGAACTTTGCCATTACGAACATCGATATCTTGTACTTCCGTCATTTGAATAATATCGACACCCAAATTAGCAGCGCCACGTGCATAACCCCAGGCAACCGCGTCATGACGAGCAACCGATCCAGGATTGTGATACAAAGCACCTTTAATAGCAGCATGACCACTACAATCAAGATCCATTTGTGGACAAGCTTTTGCTATTTCATCTCTGCCAACGACTCTACTATCAACGCCTACATGTTTATTCACTTCTGCACGCCACCGCATGGTACGCATCGATGAATCGGTATGAGCCAATGTAAAATGGCCACGAGTCGAATAAAACATATTGAGATCTAACTCTTCCGATAAACCTTCAAATAATTTCACACTGGCATCGTAGAATTTCACACCTTCAGGTGTTAGATAATTTGATCGGACAATAGTGGTATTTCTGCCGGTATTACCACCACCGATATAGCCACGCTCTAAAACGGCAACATTTGTAATACCATGTTCTTTTGCTAGGTAATACGCTGCCGCTAAGCCGTGACCACCACCACCTATGATGACTACATCATAGGTTTTCTTAGGTGTTTGAACGTCTTCAAAATAACGTGATTCATTAAACTCACGACCGAAACCAAATTTAAGCAGTTTATAAGGCATTACTACTTCCCGCTATTTAAAATCAAATGATTTACTAGGTCAGAATTCCCCCTGCCCAAGTAACCTCTATGAAACAATGCTTCATGTGATGAAACTGTGTAACCAAAGTTACGCCACCTTTTTCTGTATGTCAACTTTTTTGAAATATTCAATTTCAATTAATTTATGGACAGTAAAACGCATTATTTTGGTGCAAAAAAATAACATCAAAACAGAACCAAAAATGACATTAAGCAATTGATTTAAAATGACATAAAAACTATATTACATATAATTAAAAGACGATATTCTCTGTTGTGATTACTACTTAAGTAGAGGGTCTGTTTTTGATATTAGAAGTAGATTTTTTGTCATCACGCGGGATGAATTATTAGGTGATTGATAGATACAATCTTAATTTTCAATGAACGCTTTGCTGTAACATACTAAGCGCTCGGTGCTGAATTAGTCGGTCAGAAAATGATTTTTTCTTTGATTTTCACAAAGAATGGTGTATCTAATAAATAGCTCGGCAATGTCGAAATAACAAAGAATCAAAGGAATAGCTCAAGCATGACACAACAAAATTCAAGCTCTGGTTTAAATGCGTATTTAGGTTTTACAATCAAAGAACTACGTACCCAGCATAATCTTACGATTGCAGAAGTGTCTAAGCTTGTCGGCATAAGTCGAGGCATGCTGAGTAAGATTGAAAACGGACTGACATCAACCAGTATGGAAACACTGGAACACATTGCTAATGCATTGGGTGTGACTTTGTCCCGCTTATTTCAGGATTACAATAAACCCATTGAATCTGCTCAATTTGTAAAAAGCGGTAAAGGTTTAGAGGTGGTTCGACGAGGTACTAAATCTGGCCATACCTATCATTTACTGGCTTATGAACACGGCCCGAGTAAAGTATTTGAGCCTTTTTTAATCAGCTTAGAAGAAGCTGAAGAATTCTCAGAATTTCAACATACTGGTATTGAATTTTTATACATGCTTGAAGGTGAACTCGAATATATTGTTGGCGATGAAACGTTTACTTTTCAACCTGGTGATTCCCTAACTTTTAATGCTGAAATACCTCACCGGCCAGGCAAGCAATTAAAAACACCGATTCGTTATTTGGCGATCATTAATCACAATAATAAACCTCACTAACTTTCTATTATTCGCTATAAGTATTGTTCAAAACGAATGAGAAAATTGATAATGCTTACATGCAAAATAAGTTTCCCCCAATCGTCTTATTTTCTAACTAAAAGCTATTACTAGTTGTCCATATGAAAATGCCCGTTAAGCATTAAACTTAACGGGCACAATCAAAACAAATAGTTTACTGTTTTAAGCTTTAATGATAATCAGCACAATCTTAACAAGCATTGTTCTAGGCTGTTGGTTCATCGGAATTAAGTCCCCAAATGATTTTATCTAAACCTTCAGCTTGATCCTCATCAGAGACACGCAATCCGGTTGTTCGCTCAAGAATGACAGACAAAATCCAAGCCGTGACAATACCAAAACCTAGACTTACTACCACACCTACTAGCTGCATCATTAAGCTAATCCTCGCATGTTGAAAAGCATAAATGCCTTCTTCAATACCGACATAGCCCCCAACAGGCGTGCCAGCATGCGTTAAGCCAACCATAATTAATCCATATGAACCTACTCCCGCAAACAATGGAAGTAGCTTATGTTCATCTATATTACGTTTTTGCATATATTCATAAATCACATAAGCGACAATGGGTGCGCCAAAAGAGACAAAGAAGATTTGCCAAGGTAAATAAATGTCTAAACCCGCTGCGCCCGCAACATAGCCAGCTAAAGGACCAAATAGCAAATAGCTGTATTTACGTGTTGAGTAAGCAAGAATAGCACCCATCATCGCTCCGCCTGCCCATGCCGCAGCATAGTTATTTAAAGCGATGCCTATACTGGTATCTGCCATAGTGACACTTACAGCTAAGGCTTCCGGATCAAAGAAAAACATACAAGAAAAAATGATCATTGGTAAACCAGCAAAAATGGTCATGATACCGATCATTAACATTGCATTATTTGGGGGATGGTACTCAAACACTTTGGGATGAGGTTTGAACATACCTGGTCGTGCACCTAATTTACGTACAAATACCATCGCCATACCAGCAGGGAACAAATAAACAAAAGCGACACCAAAAAAGTCGTGGAAGCCTAGATTAGTCAACGGGCCAACCGATCCCCAAGTGATCCAGCTCAAAACAGATGAAACAATAGCGGCAAAAAATGACGTGATATAAAACGCTGATGCCTTCATTCGCTCTGATACAGCAAAATGTAACAAGATATTGATGATACCCGCGAAACAAGCCAAAAAGAAAATGAATATCTGGAAGTTATTTATCCCAGGAAATACGGCAGGATCAACATGTTGAGCTAGCGAATTAGAGAGAACACCACCTGCCCACCAGTCTTTGATGGTATCAGTCAGTGTATAGCCTTCCATAATGTAATACTGAGAGGCCCAAAAAGCGAAACCAATCAAAAAATAGGCTGAAAAACCAATAAAAAAGCCAATAACCTTTTCAATACCCGAGTTGAAAGAGTTTTCTTTTCGAGTACCACCTATGTCAACTAACAAAAGACCGATTACGACGAAGATGGCCCCTACAACGCCAGAAGCGTAGATGAGGTTTTGCACAAGTTGATTTAAGCTGACCTGCTCAGCAAACTGAGTTGCGAGTTCTATTGCCATGAAAAATTCCTTAATACTTGCGGATGGAGAAGGCCAGCCGCTAGATTAAAAATTTATCACCACTCAACACAACAGTAAATTACACGTTGAGGTTACTACCTTAGGTGTAAAAACAAACAAGCATTAATCCAGCCTAACTATACAAGGCATCTAACCAACGTCGATTATCTATTGACTCTAAATATTTGTGAATAAGATCGATTCATCATTCATTTTTTACATGTTAGTTCAGATAGCATCTTTTAGTACTTAACTCTATAGCCAAGACTTTCCCACGCCATAAATCCTTTTTTTAAGAAACTAATACCTAAGTAATACTACCTTAAGATGATTGACGGCATTGTGTGCAGTCCAGACAATGTATTACCACGAGATATCGAAATTTTCTTGATAAAACAGCATGTTGATAGCTTGTTTCTGGCTGCTACTAGTATGCTTTTTTAGTTTATTTTCAGCAATCTCTAAGCTTAAAAATAAGGTAATGCACAATTTTTAACTTTCATAATAAGAAATATAAAATTTAAAGAGGATTTATAAAGTGATAAAAAAAATAACTAAATTATGCCTAGCTGGAACCTTAGCAATCGGTAGTATCGGCACAGCAATAGCTGAAGATCAAGTTGAAGCTGTCGAAACAGGACCATTTGCCACTGAAAATTTCAGTGCCACATTAACTATGACATCGAATTATATGTATCGTGGTATGTCATTCACTAATGACAAACCAGCTTTGCAAGGTAGTTTTGACTGGAGTTACAGTAACTTTTTTGCTGGAGCATGGTCATCAAGCTTAGCAGATCAAGACAGTGATGGTTATGAATTAGAAACAGATTTTTATGCTGGTTATGCTAACTCTTATGCAGGAGTCGATTGGTTTGTAATGCCTATTTATTACAAATTCTCCTCTTTTGATCCAAAAAACACAGGCGGTGCAGATGCTGATGTATTTGAGCTTTGGTTAGATGCTGCTTATGCGATTAATGACACCGTTAGTGTGCATGGTATGTATGCTTATTCACCTGATTTCTTCTTCGAAAGTGGCAATTCTCACTACATTAAAGGTGATGTAACGGTACAACTACCACAAGGCTTTAGCTTAAATGCCGGCCTTGGTTACCAAGATGTTGAAGGTGATAACGCTAATTGGCTTAATGGACAAGGTTGGGATTACACCCATTGGGATGTCACACTTGCAAAAAGTGTTGCAGGTTTCGATCTTAGCTTAATGTACAGCGATACCTCTGCTGATAAAGCAACGGATAGCCTCAATGCTAATTTCTGGGGCGGCGCAACCGATAATACCGATGACACGGTGACCTTCACTGTTTCACGTTCTTTCTAAGTAAATATAAGCAATTAAATTAATGCCTGTTAGGGCTAAAAATGAATAATTTTTTTCTAACAGGCATTAGTAATATACAAAATTAGAGTATTAAAAACGCTATTCAAAAGTAACACGCCAGAATAAGTTCTGGTTTCTATAAATTTAACGAGGAGAAGATTACATGAGTGAAAGATTCATCATGCGAATGGGCGAATGCTTAGTTGCCGGCGGCCCAGCCTTTACCGCGGCAGAACCAGAAGTCATCATCGGCGAATTAGATGGTCCATTCGGTACAGCTTTTGCTAATTTGTTGGGCGATCAAGTTCAAGGTCATTCTCGCGTATTAGCATTAATGAATACAGATATGATGGTAAAACCTGCCACCATTATGGTCAGTAAAGTCACGGTGAAAAAAACAGCCTACACCACTATTTTAATGGGCACAGTGCAAGGCGCGATTGCTAATGGTGTCTTAGATGCCGTTCGTAATGGCACTATTCCAAAAGAAAAGGCAAACGATCTGGGTATTATCTGCTCCGTGTGGCTAAACCCTCAAATTACAACGGTTGAAGATTTAGATCACGAAGCGTTATTTAACATTCACCGCGAAGCCACACGACGAGCGATTGAAAAAGCAATGAACAATGAACCCAGCATTGATTTTCTATTAGAAAACCAAGATAAACTCGTACACAAATATTATCAAAATGCATTAGATGCAAAAAAATAAACAGTTAAAACTTAGCTTTAACCTTTAAAGAAGGTCTATTTCCTGGCATGGATAGACCTTTTCTATTTTAGAAATCTATATAAACAGCTATCTAATTTTTGGAAAAGCATGACGCTGCTCAGCATTTCACTCAACTACGTTATCACCAATAACAAAACGTCATAAATACTTAGCCCATTAATTAATAAAATTGCAAACTTACTTCTTAATAAGTATCACTTAAGTGTAATTGTCGTGGGCAACCTATATTGATTTAATAGCTATTCATATCATTCCCCAACTTTGGTGGACAAACAACTTCTATTTATCACTATGGATATTATTAAAATGACTGATTCAACTTTACTTTTTAAACTTCCTGCACTTGATTCAAATCCAATTGTCGACGATCTTGCAGGCTGGGCCGCTGTACCAGGCAAACCAAAAGCTACCATGAAAACATGGATCCAACATACTTCTGCAGATGGTTCTATTATTTCAGGTGTATGGCAGGCGACACCCGGTTTTTGGCACACCACTTATGCTGCCTATGAATTTGTTCATCTTATTGAAGGTAGTCTTACCATCACACCTGATGGCGGAGAAACACAAACCTTTGGACCTGGTGATGGTTTTGTTGTTGATGCCGGCTTTAAAGGTGTCTGGGAAATTAAAACACCTGTTAAAAAACATTTTGTTATAAAAATAAAATAATATCAGACCGTTTTGTCATCTAGTTTCACCTACTTAAAAGTACCCTAAGCAGTAGAGATAAGATAAAAATAACAAGACTGTAAAAATAGAAAAGGATAATACAATCGTTTTGCTTTGTATTATCCTTTTTGTTGTTATTTACCCTTCACTCTCTATAAATAAGTAAGGATAATGCACGGTTTTCTTGTTATTCATCTTATTTTAATAAAGAGGCTTTAGTGTCGACTGAAATACCGGTGTTCACCTATCAAATTAGCCTGCTTGCAAGAATCTTTGCCAAACATATTCGCTACCCTATAATCCATATTTATCAAGATAAAATAAGCTTATTTGAACGCCTACGACTGCAACGTGACATTTCACTCATCGAACTCGGTAAAAATATTGAAATTTCAGATGGTCGTTTCTGGTCAACGCTTGTCATTGAGTTACATGATGGTCAGCACCTGACCTTAGGCGGTATTAATAAACAACAATCCAACCAACTCGTCAGTACTATTCAACATTACAGTTATCTGCAACAACAAAACTATATCAGTGGTTTTCAAACCCAGTTTAAACAGGCTTATCACGATGTATCAAAAATTGTACATCAGCAATCGTATATTCGACAATCGCATGGCGAACAGTGGTTCGAACAATATAATCATTTAAAAGTCCCCGTCACACACCCCAATATCGATGCTTTGATCGCTAAAGAGTATCAACGCTATATTCCTGCACTACAGCAATTGTTTGACCAAGGCCCCACCTTTTTTGCTAGCTATAATCAGCAATTTGTCTTAACCCAGCTCGCCGAGTTTAAAGATTTTTTTGACCACGTTGAAAGCCAACCGTTAACTCAAAATCAACGTGAAGCTTGTGTTAAAAATGAACAATATAATTTAGTGTTAGCTGGCGCTGGCACCGGTAAAACCAGCACGATGGTTGGCCGTGCCGGATATTTGATTAAAGCTCATATCGCCGAGCCATCACAAGTACTGATGTTGGCATTTGGTAATGATGCTGCTCAAGAAATGTCTGAACGCATCAATTTGAAACTTAATATCGACGGCTTTACAGTTAAAACATTTCATAGTCTCGGCAAGCAGATCATCACGCAGGTTGAAGG
The DNA here is from genome assembly GCA_011053005.1 of Methylophaga sp. Taxonomy (GTDB): domain Bacteria; phylum Pseudomonadota; class Gammaproteobacteria; order Nitrosococcales; family Methylophagaceae. The sequence continues at coordinate 12,981 of DRHW01000015.1, read as the reverse complement.
TGTCGTACCTGCTATCAATAAAATGGCAGAAGATGAGCGACTAAAAACAAAATTTATCGATGAACAACTCCAATTATTAATGCAACAGGTTGATTATAAACCCTTAATTATTGACTATTTTATTCACTTTGCTCATCCCTATAAAGACCCATTTCAGTTTAAAAGCCTAGGGGCTTATAACAAATACATTCGTGACAATGAGCTGCGTACCTTACAAGGTGAGTTGGTAAAAAGTTATGAAGAATGTGAAATTGCCAATTTTTTATTTCAGCAAGGCATTGCCTATCAATACGAAGCCAATTATCACGTTAATACTTCTGGGCCTGATTTTCGACGCTATCAGCCGGATTTTTATTTGCCAGACTATGGCATTTATATCGAGCACTTTGCAGTAGATGAAAATAATCACACGCCCACTTTTATCGATGAAACAAAATATGTTGCTGATATGGCGTGGAAGCGGCAATTACATTTAAAACATCAAACACCCTTAATTGAAACCTATAGCTACCAAAAACGTCAGGGGATTTTACTTAAAAAACTAGAAGCTAAATTACTTGATTCTGGCGTTAAGTTTGAGCCATTGTCCGATGATATGCTGCTTAAAACCCTTAATGAACTTGGTCAAGTTTCAGCTTTTAGTCTGTTACTTTCCCAATTGTTAAGCTTGCTCAAGTCAGCGTTTTTGACAGTACAAGAGTTAATCATTAAATCCACTCAACATGAAGATAATGAACGGCTATTAGCTGCAACAAAATTATTCGAACCTATTTATGCCGCTTACCAACAACATTTAAGTGATACCCAAACCATTGATTTTGACGATATGATCGGTAAGGCTATTTATTATATAGAATCAAATAGATACCAATCAGACTTCACGCATATTCTTGTTGATGAATTTCAAGATATCTCAGCAAGCAGAGCGAGAATGATCAAAGCCCTGCTCACACAACAAGCCGATAGCACATTGTTTTGTGTGGGCGATGATTGGCAAGCAATCTATCAATTTACCGGAAGTGATGTCTCGATTACCAAACAATTTGAAACTCACTTTGGCATTGCCGCAATCTCGGTTTTAGATACGACTTTTCGCTTTAATAATAAGATTGGCGATGTTGCATCTAAATTTGTTATGCAAAACCCTGCTCAGATAAGCAAACAAATTCAAAGCTTTCATCACGTGCAACAAGCTGCGGTTTCGCTACTAAAAACAGCTAACAATAATGCGGGTATTGAAGAAGCGTTATCATTGATTAATGACCAGGTTAAAACAACCGCATCGGTATTAATACTTGTTCGATTTACTCATGACCGACCTGAGATCTCACGTCTAAAAAATCACTACCCCAAACTACAACTCAACATAATGACCGCTCATGGTTCAAAAGGAAAAGAAGCCGATTTTGTGATTATCTTAGGCTTACAAAAAGGGAAATTCGGCTTCCCATCTGAAAAAGCAAATCATCTATTATTGGACATGATGTTACCTAATACAGATCTATTTATTTTTGCCGAAGAACGGCGTTTATTCTATGTTGCCCTCACCCGAGCAAGACATCATGTCTATTTAATCAGTGATGGTAATAACGCTTCAGACTTTGTTCGTGAATTAATAGAAAGTGACTATGACATCATTGATCACCAAACCGATAAACCACACTTTCAAAGCAAAATGGCCAATATTCCATGTCGCCAATGTGAAACAGGTTACATGGTGGCAAAAGACAGTCAATACGGTCAGTTCTTTGGCTGTAGTGAGTTTCCACTTTGTACTCATACCGAAACCGCTTGTGAATGGTGCCAAAGTAGTTTGATAGAAAACGGCGAGTTTAGAACCTGTGAAAACTCAAAATGTAACTATGTCGAACCTATCTGCCCAGAATGCCATGGCAAATTAAAGTTACGCAAAGGTCAATATGGGCAGTTTTGGTCCTGCACGAACTATCGTAGTGATAGTGAATTTTCGTGTAGCTATAAAACACAATTTATCGATTTAGATAAGGCGTACTCAAGCAAGTATTAAGGTATCAATAAACAGCTAAATATGTAGCCTCTAGTACCAAGGTACAGTAGCTACAGCGTGAAATTACGCTATAATATGCTTAGACTAAATTCTTAGTCTATTTAAATTAATTTAAATATCAACAAGCCAACCTTGGCGTGAGTCAAGTAACGGAAAGCTGCAGGTCTTTGAGTTCGCGACTTAAAAGATGGCTGGGTTGCACAAATCTATATCCAAGGATTAGACATGAAAAAATTGTTCTTATTGGGCCTATTCGTATTGGCTCCAATGACAGTAAATGCAGCAGTAGTTGATTTAACTGCAAAAAACACAAATAACCTTAATGCCGTTGAGCTTAACCTTGCGGCAGGCACATATAATGTAAATGCGTTCGCAGGTACATTTACATCATGGAATGCTTGGGGAAAAACTACAGGCTGTAATGCTGCTGGTGCAAATTGTTCAAAAGGTTGGATCAACAGCTACTCAATTGAAACACCAGAAACTGGTGTTATGCTTATCACTGATGGTGTTAGATACTCTACATCACAATTAGCACTATTAAATTCAATTAGCGCTACATTCACATTATTATCTGATGCTACTGTTAAGTTGTTTATTAACGATAGCAACTTTAAAGATAATGTTGGTGGTATGTCATTAAACGTATCAGCAGTTCCAGTTCCAGCAGCAGCATTATTATTTGCTCCTGCACTATTAGGCTTCATGGGTTTACGTCGTAAGGCTAAAAACATCCTTGCTTAATCGCTAGACAGTTCAAAATATCTGAGCCGTAATGATTCGTCATTACGGCTTTTTTATAGCCTAAATTCTTAGCAGCGCTAGTATCGGACTTGTCCGCTTGTTTATCTATATCGTTAGTGGTAGTTTTAAAACTAATTTCTAATTACGGGAGATAACAATGGATACATCTATGCACACACTGGAAAACTTGTTTCTTCAACTTGGTTTAGATAATAGTGACCATGCTATTGCTGAATTTATAAGCCAGCATAAACTCGATAAAGAGACCCCATTAGATCAAGCCAGTTTTTGGAGTACATCACAGGCACAGTTCATTAAAGAATGTTTAGACTTAGATTCTGACTGGGCTGAAGTTGTTGATCAGCTTAATGTGCAATTGCACGAATAAATCTTTTTGCTTTAACAAATCCATATAAGGCCGAACGTTAAAGCAGCTAAACGGTCATATCTATCTTCTCTCTCAGAAACATCACAAAATGGCGCAAAGAAATAAACAAGACAGACCAAAACCAAAACGTGTTGTCTCGATTAAAGATTTAAAACCCTTTTTAAAACCTTATCGTTTACAAATCGGCATTGCTTTTGTGCTGTTATGTTTGGCTTCGGCAACGCTATTATTAGTGCCTCTGGCATTTCGTGATTTAATTGATGTCGGCTTTGGCAGTAATCACGGCGCTGTACCCACCATAAGTATCGATACCAAGTTTGGCGTATTATTTGGTTTAGCCGCTTTTTGGGCGATCATGGTTGCGTGGCGTTTTTATATGGTGTCATGGATCGGTGAGCGTGTGACCGTGGATTTGCGTAGCGCTGTTTATGCTAGCGTATTAAGACAATCACCACAGTTTTTTGAAACACTGCAAACGGGCGAAGTACTGTCGCGTTTAACCGGTGATACGACACTGATTCAAACCGTCGTGGGTAGCTCCGCATCAATGGGTTTACGCAGTTTATTTCAGTTTACTGGCGGCATGATTATGCTTGCGGTGACTAGCTTTTATTTGTTTTCAATCAATATTGGCTTAATGATCTGTTTGATTATTCCGATCATTTTGATTGGTCGCTCCGTCAAAAAACTCTCACGTGAATCACAAGATCGCATTGCTGATAGTTCAGCGATGGCCGGTGAAATCTTAAATGCCATGCCAACCGTACAATCTTATACACAAGAGAAACGTGAAACAAATCGCTTTGCCCATAGTGCAGAGTTAAGTTTTTTAACAGCGATTCGTCGAACTAAAGTCAGGGCTTTACTCACTGCGGTCATTATTACTGCCGTGATGGGATCAATTATATTCGTATTATGGTTAGGCGCACGTCAAGTCAGTGCAGGCGTAATGACCGGAGGTGAATTAGCATCCTTTGTTTTATATGCTGCGATGGTCGCAGGAAGCGTAAGCACAATGGCCCAAGTCTGGGGTGACATTATGCGTGCCGCTGGTGCAACCGAACGATTGCTTGAGTTATTACACACAGAAACGGTCGTTATTGACTCAGTAACCCCATCCCCCATTATTAATAAATCTGAAGCTGATATTCAATTTAACCATGTGCAATTCCACTATCCTTCACGCCCCCTTAATCCAGCATTAAACAATATTAGCCTACACATTAATACAGGTGAAACCATTGCATTAGTTGGGCCTTCAGGTGCTGGTAAAACCACTATTTTTCAATTGCTATTGCGGTTTTACGATGCCCAATCGGGCAGCATAACCATTAATAGCCAAAATATTAATGACATTAGCTTGCATGATTTACGTCAACTCATTGCGATTGTGCCGCAAGATCCGATTATTTTTTCAGCGAATGTATTTGATAATATTCGCTACGGCCAGCCAGATGCGACCGATGAAGAAGTAATAAAAGTTGCTCAGGCTGCTCAAGTTGAACAATTTGTAATGCAATTACCTGAAGGCTATAACACCTTTCTAGGCGAACGCGGCACACGTTTATCCGGCGGCCAACGCCAACGCATTGCGATTGCCCGAGCCATGTTAAAAGATGCACCAATCTTATTATTAGATGAAGCGACCAGCGCGCTTGATGCCGAATCTGAAATATTGGTACAACAAGGACTTAATGCCGCGATAAAAGGCCGAACCACTTTAATCATTGCACACCGTTTAGCCACTGTTCAAAAGGCCGACAAAATTGTCGTAATGGAAAATGGTCAAATTGTCGAAATAGGTGATGCCGTAGAGCTACGCAAAAAAGGCGGCTTGTATGCAAGACTGGCTGAATTACAGTTTGAAAACTAATAATCGCCTGCTCAGGATGAATTATTATTTTGATGGCGAACCTTTTTCAACCAATCTAAACCGAATATGGTCATAACCATAATTAAAAATGATGGCGTAAATTAAAAAGAAAAATACCAAACCGACCGCAAACACCAACGAAGGCCAAAAAGCCAAATCCAACATCCACATGATTAACGGCACCGTCGCTATCAACAAACCTACTTCGAAACCAAGGCTGTGAAAAATCCGCATCACAAGTCCTCGTTTAATACGCTGATGACCAAAAAAGGTATCAAAGCCAAGATTGTAAATATAATTCCATACCATCGCTGATAGCGACATCGCCACAGCAAGCCACGTCATGGTGACCGTTTCCGCGGTCATTAATACAACAGAAGATGGTACGACAATCAATAATGCCAACCCTTCGAATAATACGCTGTGAAAAATTCGCTCTTTTACCGACATCGATTTCGATGACATAGCAAGCTTGCTCCATAAGTTGAAATAAAATGTAAATTGCATCCAACTAATGACAAGCCAAAGAAGGATCAAGATAAGTTAGTATCTTTTTTAGTGATATTAAATTGAGTATTTGAAACTGGATTTTATCGATATAAAACCAATATCACGATGAACAACTGTAATACGATAAACCCGCTGTTTCAAAGAGTTCGTAAGGTTTTAATCTATAAAACTTCTTTTCCACTTCCTTTGATTGCTCGGCATAGGGCTGTGTTATCACGTCTTGTAATTCTCGAACTAGAGCATAGTTACCCACATTTGCTTGTTGATATGCTGGCACAACAAACCACTCTCGCAAACTGTATTTAGGATTCACCAATTTCATCTGATTGGAGATCTCATCACGTGATCTTGGCATACTATCGATAATCGATGTCCACTTAATCAGCCACGCTGACCAGCGCTTGTCGAATTCCCCAAGATCTTTCTCAGCGATCAAATCTTCGTAAAAGCTTTTTTTGAGTGAACTAATATCGTCAGGTATCGCTGAAAGTTCACGGAAAAAAATCGTGTAATCAACGGGCATTTGCATCATCAGTGCTTCTAATTCGCTAAATAAAGCGGGAGCAAACGTATCTAACCCAAGTTTAGCCGCCCACATTTTTTCCATTTTTATTTGCATCTCTTTTGCGAAATCATTTCGGATATCGTTGAGCTGTTGCAAAGGTTCTGGATGGTTTGCCAGCAATGTCTGTATGGCAGTATAAAACATATGAAAATTACGCTCAGCCGCTACAGGCTGATTCATAAACGCAAAGTGACGTCCACCGCCGGTCCAAGGTTGGTAATATGGGTTAAACACATCGCAAAATCCGAACGGACCATAATCGAGCGTAAAACCACCGACAGCACAATTATCACTATTGAAATTACCTTGGCAATATCCGACACGGATCCAATTGGCCACAAGCGATGTAAGACGATGACGAAACTCACGTGCCAATAACACGACTTTTTCAGGGGAACTTAATTCATTATCGATGACATCACTATATTCACGATCGATTGCGTGCATCACAACCTTCTCTAGCTCCTCCATCGCGTTTGGATGTTCATTTTTACGGGCACGACGAGCAAAAAGTTCTAATTGACCCACCCTAAGAAACGACGGTGCAACGCGTGTTGAAATGGCCACCGCTTCCGATATCATTGTGTCAGGATCGGTTGAATTTGACCCTTCCGAATACCATGGACGTCTTACCTTTTCTGTCTTCGAAACATATAAACTCAGCGAGCGTGATGTTGGCACACCCAACGCGTGCATATAATCTTGTGCCAGAAACTCTCGAATACTTGATCGCAAAACGGCACGGCCATCTGCACCACGACAGTATGGCGTACGTCCGCCACCTTTTAACTGCATTTCCCAACGTTGATCATTGATAACGGCTTCAAAGATAGAAATTGCCCGACCATCGCCATAGCCATTACCCGTTTGAAACGGGCATTGTTGATAATATTCAGTACCATAAATAGAAAGTGCATATCCCGTCGCCCAACCAACCTTACGCATCGGCTCTGGAAGTTGCGAACTATCGCCTGAAAACATGTTAATAAAATCCGTTGATTGAGCCATGCTGTCGGCAAAGCCCAATTCGCGAAAAAAAGTCTTACTGTGTGTAATGTATTCAGGATCAGGGATTGGTGTTGGTTTAACTAAAACATAATGACCAGAGAACACTTGTCGTGGCCCATGATCGGCACCGTTTGCTTGTGCATCAGGATCGCAGTTAAGTGAGTCAGTGAATGAGTAATCTGCAAACTTAGCAAGATCATCAAGCGTTTCGACCGTTGGTGATAGTTCTGGGGTTGTGTGATTATTCATGGGCTCCTCATGCCTTGTTTAGAAGGGCTGATTCCCCAACTGCGAGATCCAATAAATTCCAAATTCAATTATTAATTGCTATTAAATTGTGAAAAAAACGATCTATTTTAATTTGATACGGTGATTTAGACCGAAGAAAATACGTTAATCACTGCATTCAAAAGTAGTGGTCAGAATCAATGAAGTATTAATCACCATTGATTCTGACCAAGTTATACAACTAATTATATAAAAGTGCTTTTCTGAATTTGAACCATCAGAAAAAATAGTTAACTGATAAGATTTAACTTATTTTTCTTCACACTCATAATCACCAGGCGCATTTGCTACGCCACCTTCAATAGTTGAAGTAAAATCATAGTAAAACCCTGTACCATCAGGCTTTATAATAAAAGCATAATCTGTTTTGTTTGGTCCCCAATCCCAGCGGCTATTTACCCCTTCGCGACGGAATTTTGTTAAATCACCTTTGAAACCACCATCAAACAGTATAAAACCTGATCCGCTTAGATCGGCATTACTAAATTTACCTACTTCAATTAATGTGCCTTTGTCTTCATCGCCATCGTTACAAATCCACGATGTAAATTGTCCTAAATCAGCTTCATTATAAGTTTGATTATTCAATACTATCGTACGAGGGCCGGACGCTTTTGTAGGCGGTGGCATACATGAAGCAAGTAATAAAGTGGATGATAAAATGATTAGACTTGTCGTTATTTTTTTCATATTTATTCTCATAAACTTACGGAGCCTTTCTTTAAATAGTTAATTTTCTCAGTGTAATTAGTATAACGCTATTTCTCAGAGTAAATCATACTGCTCGCTGATTTATTTAACATACTGAAAGGACTATTTGTAGCGATTAAATATATGCAACGCGAATATTAAATTGACTTATAAATACTATACTTACACATTGTTTTTATGGCTTTAATTTCAATACCTTATCAATATCACCCGCAGAATGACGCTCTGATAACTGCTCCCACTTTTCACCAGATGAACGATTAACAATACGACCGCGTTGCACACCTTCACGAAGTTCAATCATTTTTGCCCAGCGCACAACATGAGTATACGTTTCTACTTGTAAGAACTCCGCAGCATCGTACAACTTACCGAGCACTAAATTGCCATACCAAGGCCAAATTGCAATGTCTGCTATGGTGTATTCTTCGCCAGAAACAAAAGTGTTTTTTGCCAGCTGTTTGTCCAGGACATCTAACTGACGCTTAGCTTCCATCGCAAACCGGTTTATTGGGTATTCTTGTTTCTCATCTGCATAAGCATAAAAATGACCAAAGCCACCGCCTAAGAACGGCGCTGAACCTTGCGCCCAAAATAGCCAGTTAAATGTCTGTGTCCTTGCAGCGCCATCTTTAGGCAGGAAATGGCCAAATTTTTCTGCAAGATGAACCAAAATAGATGCTGATTCAAATACATTAACGTCTTCATCACCAGACTTATCAAGCAAAGCAGGGATTTTTGAGTTAGGGTTTACACCTACAAAACCTGACGAAAACTGTTCAGAATCACCGATATTGATTAAATAAGCATCGTATTCGGCTTCTTTAATCCCTAATGCAAGTAACTCTTCAAACAAAATAGTGACTTTCTGCCCATTAGGCGTTGCAAGTGAGTAAAGCTGAAAAGCATGCTTACCAACCGGTAATGCTTTATCGTATCGTGCACCAGATTCAGGGCTGTTAATATTAGCCCATTTATTATCACCTGATGTTTCGTTAACCCAAATTTTTGGTGATACGTATTGATTACTCATCGCGCCCTCTTTAATTATCTTTAAAAAGAATAAGACTTTTCAAATTTCACATTGTTCTTAGACAAACAAAATTTAATGAAGCTTATCTATGATTATGTATTTTAAATAGTTAATTTAATGACTCAATTGAATCTGATTATAATCCACTTATTTAATAGTTTATAACGGCGTCCAAAGGTGTTTTGGTAAATCTGTAATTCTTTGATCTTCGAGAAAATTTCCCCATGCTAATTGGTCATTATCATATATTTTAATGACATTTTTTCTTTGAGTTACTTTATAGACCCCTTGAACTAAATGTTCTCCATTAAATTTACTAATACCAGATACTCCCCAGACATTCCAAAAATCATCCGTTTTTACTGCATAATTGATAGCTGCATTCAGTTGGGCACTTGGATAAGCTATAACCGTAACTGATGGATACTTTTTATAAAGTGCATCACATAGATATGACGATATTTGATAAGGTGCCTTATCGTTAACCAAGATTTCATGCAAAAAAGAATCTGTAATTAGATAAGATTGAGCATCTTCATGTTCACACGCATTTATTATGTCATTTATTGGACCAGCATCTGGAACAAAACGACTTTTCCCTGTCCGTTGAATTGATAGCATTTCACCAATTGGTAATATTTGACAAACTTTATTAGCTTGAATTTGAAAGTTTGCGGTGATCACATGACCTTGTTGCAACCGAATTTCACTAAGTGCAGTTTCAATGCGATCTGCAAGGTACAAAATAGGTTTCCCAGATGAGTTTGCTCTGCCAACAGATGCGAACTCTATTGCTCCTAACCTTCTTGAACGGCAGCTTAATGCTTGACAGGCGAATACCCATTGGGTGGGTGATATTACCACTATCCGCACCCATCAAGGTTGGCGTTACTTGGCCTATGTACTTGGTCTGGCAACTAAAGAAATCGTGGGTTGGGCCATGTCAAAAAGCCTTAATGCTGAATTAGCCAAAGCGGCGTTAAGTCACGCCATCCGAAGACAACAACCAGATACGAGTAAGCTGATGTTTCATTCCGACCAAGGACCAAGGCGTGCAATATTCAGCCAAACTATTTATAAATTATTTGAACATATTGAAGATAAAGCAAAGCATGAGTCGCCGTGGCAATTGCTGGGATAATAGCGTAATGGAACTTTTTTAGAAGCTTAAAATCAGAAAGACTCAATCATTTAACCTTTATCCATCATGTTGCAGCAGTCAGCACCGTTGAGAGTTACATTCATTTTTATAAGTACAAGCGATTACATTCCTCGCTTGGTTACATTACCCCTGTGCAAAAATGGCAGAATTGAAAAAAGCGGCTTAAACTTATTTCATTAAAACTTGACCAGTACAAGTCTGCTTGCGTTAAGGATAGAATATTTATTGCTGTCAATCATTTACCTCGTATAACTTGTTTCTCTTCAATAGCTGATTACAATCAAATCATTCAGCATTTTGATTTTGCCACCAGGCTAAGAACTTGAAAGCAGGAAAAGAAGTACTTTTAAATTACATAAAGTGACGAAAATCATACACTGTATCCACCAGGTTGGGGTTTTGCTGCAAAATATCGGCAAAAGTCTTCGAATACACAAGAGTAACAGGGAGTTTTTTGTACAGTGTATTGTTGTTCCAATCCATCTTAGTCAAACCTAAAATTCCTTGACAGGTATTATGCCAACCACCAGCTCCAGTATATCTTCTCAATAATAATGGAGATGGTGTAGGTTTTAACGCACCATCTTTGTAGACGTTAAACCATTTATTTTCTATATGAACACCTTGGACGCTACCCTGCGTCCATAGTAACACCTCATTTTTATCGAGTGGGAGGTACGTTCCTCTTTGCACAGGATAATTATCTGGAAAAGGTCTTTCTTTACCTTTATGCTTATAACTAACCGCTTTCCAATCTGTTGTTTTAACAACTTGAACTAACTCTACTTCAGTCCCATTATTGAAACTGTCCAAAGCTCCTAAAATTTCCTCATTAGTAAACTTAGTATTTTTATGGATAGTTATTTTTTTAGGGATTCTTCCTGAGTTGCTCCTTTGGTATACTTCTAAGCTCCTAGATAGAACTGATTGCATTTCATAGTATGATAAATAAGGATTGTTGAAAGCATCTTTTGTAAATTCCTTCGCGTCATAAGCAATAAACTGAAAGCCAGTGCCATCAGGATCAAATATTTGACTACAACATGTACTATACATAACACCATCTTCACTAATTTTCATCGCATAGCTTATGCCTATAAAGACTTCATCTTCATTGATAACGCTTAACTTCCACGGGACACCACCAGCTTTTGCATAAAGTGCAACACTTAACCCCCACATAACATTTGCTCTGCACGGTCTATTTAGTGCTTTTTGGGTAATAATCTGAATTGGCATCCCTGTCAGTGCACATACAGCTTTTAAGTAATGGTGGAGATCGAAGCTTTCTCCCTCAAAACAACTATTCCAATCTTCTGGTAAAAATATCAAGGCTACATCAAACTCACTTCTTCTGGCCCTCAAGGGAGAAATTGAGTCCAAAAGCTGCTTGGCAAGCTCAATTTTTTGTAGGTTTTTAGCTAACGTATATAAAGTGTCAGGCAGGAAAACTTTGTGATTATCGAGCACATTCTTGATTGGGATTCTAAATACACTTTGAAACCCAGGGTACTTTGGATAATAATTCGCGGCCTCTTTTGGGTTAAATGTATTACTCAACTCATTTACCAGTGCATCCAACTTAGGCATTTCTGTTAGAGGTGCGACTAACGCCAACCTTAATTGACTTGGCGAACTAAATTTAGAGCTGTATGGTCCATTCTCAATCAACCCAACAAGTGGGTGTTTGTTTGAAGAACCATTAGCAAATAATAGATCAGGCTCAGGAATTATAGAATATCCACTTAAAGCACTAGATAAAGTAGTCATACATGAGATCTCTTTGAATATGCAGTCCTTCTATGTAATTTGAAACCAGGGTTTTCATCAAGGTTACCATCCTTAAATGGTGTAACTTTTATTTCTGCCTGCTCTTCAAATAAAATGCTTATCCAGGCATCTAATAACTGATTATATTTGTTGTTATATCTATTTTTTTTCCGTTCATCTAGGAATTGAACGGCAAGCCTTCTTGCCCGCATTGGCCAGATCCAAATATCAGGCTCAATCAAAAGCCATACCCGACCGGCCTTCACATCAATAGACAGCTTTAATGCTTCTGACCAAGATACTTGCTGTGAATCTGGATATTGCTCACTAGCTTCCGTATATAATCCTTTAATATCGCCGAATTCTTTTCCAACAACCTTAAATAGTGGGTCTAGCCTAGTTTGGTCTTCCGCATGCGAATCAGCAATCAACCATGCTGTGTGTCTTGTGTAGCGAGATAGTAAAGGTAAGTTTCTAGATAATGATCTACTAAGAGCATTTTCATAAAAGCCTTTCAAAGAATCATTTTCTAAAATACTACTCTCTGATGGTATTTCTACATGCTTAATAGTTTTACAGAGTTCACCAAATCCTTTCTGAATTACCTGTTCCTTTCCCCAGCAATAGTAAGGGCTAGTCCTAGAGGTAATTACAGACTCGATGTAATCGCCTTCAACTTGTCGAATACTATCTCTTTCGGTTGTTTCTTTAAAATCAAGTTCAATGCAATTTACTGGAAACTGAGTTATCGGAAGTGCATGGTAAGGCCTGAGTTTACTAGACACTTTTCTGATTCTGAAAATACAGTCGTTCATACTCATTAGGTGATATTCGTCCATTACTGGTATGACGACGTTTTGGATTGTAAAACATTTCGATGTAATGAAACATCGCTTGTTTAGC
>DRHW01000014.1 GCA_011053005.1 Methylophaga sp. | reverse complement strand
TGTAGTATTGCAAGCATCGGAAGAAACGGGGATCTTATCGACTCATATTCACTCTGATGGTCAATATAATGCTTTACTGACTGTTCCAACGGGGCCCGGTTCAGCTAAAAATAATGATGAAGCTTTACCTTATATTGAAATGCAAGGTAATGATGTATTTAAAGTTGCTGTTCGCACTTTAAGTAATATCGTTGATGAGACTTTAGCTGCCAACAATTTTAGTAAACAAGATATAGATTGGCTGATTCCTCATCAAGCTAATATTCGTATTATCGCCGCCACAGCTAAAAAACTTGGCATGTCTATGGAACAAGTTGTTGTAACGGTTGACGAGCATGGTAACACCTCTGCGGCATCGATACCGTTAGCACTTGATGTCGCTGTACGTGATGGCCGTGTTAAACGCGGTGAAACTTTATTATTAGAAGCTTTCGGTGGTGGATTCACTTGGGGCTCTGCACTTTTAAAATTTTAGACATACATTGTATGGTGCACGGCCATTTTTTCTACACCGGCATTATTTGTATTAGCTATTATCTTCTCGAGGTTTAAATCATGAGTCTAGCGTTTGTATTTCCTGGACAGGGCTCGCAATCTGTAGGCATGTTGTCACAGTTAGCCACTCAATTTCCCCACGTTCAAGCCACTTTCTCTGAAGCATCTGATGTGCTCGGTTATGATCTTTGGAAATTGGTTAGTGATGGCCCAGCAGAATCATTGAATCAAACAGAACGTACTCAACCTGCGATGTTGGCTGCAGGTATTGCTGTTTGGCGCAGTTGGCAGTCGGTCACAGATATTACTCCAAGTTTTTTAGCAGGACATAGTCTGGGTGAATATACTGCTTTAGTTGCTGCTGGTGCTATGCAATTTGCCGATGCGATTAAATTGGTTGAACAACGTGGATTGTTCATGCAGCAAGCTGTTCCTGTCGGTACTGGTGCTATGGCTGCAGTATTGGGCTTAGAAGATGATGTTGTTAGAACGCTATGCTCACAAGCATCGGCTAATGGTATTGTAGAAGCCGTTAATTTTAATTCTCCGGGCCAAGTTGTTATAGCTGGTGAAGCCGCTGCTATTAATGTTGCAATAGACTTAGCTAAAGAACTTGGTGCAAAAAGAGCTTTATTACTGCCTGTTAGCGTACCTTCACACTGTGCATTGATGAAACCTGCCGCTGAAAAGTTATCAGTGGCACTCGCAGATATTGCGATACAGGTTCCGACGATTCCTGTTATTCATAATGTGAGCGTTACTAGTGAGAATGATAGCGACAATATTAAGCGTTTATTAACCGAACAACTTTATAGTCCAGTTCGTTGGGTTGAAACGGTAGAATATTATGCAGCACAAGGTGTTGATACCCTTGTTGAATGCGGACCGGGCAAAGTATTAGCTGGCTTAACGAAACGGATTGATAAATCATTAACTGGATTAGCAGTATTTGATCAAGCATCGCTTGAAAAAACGATTCAAACATTAGGAGAACAATAATGAGTTTGGAAGGTAAAATTGCATTAGTTACTGGCGCAACCAGAGGTATTGGCCGTGCGATAGCACTTCGACTAGGTCAACAAGGCGCTACGGTTATTGGTACTGCCACTTCTGAATCAGGTGCTCAGGCGATCACTGATTTTCTTAATGAGGCTAACATAGTCGGTACAGGCTTGTTATTGAATGTTACTGATGCGGATTCGATCGAGGCCGTAGTGACTGAAATTGAAACAAGCTTTGGTGCGCCAAGTATTTTAGTTAATAATGCAGGCATTACTCGCGATAATCTATTGATGCGGATGAAAGATGATGAGTGGGATGACATTATTGATACTAATCTCACGCCAATATTTAAGTTAAGTAAACGTTGCTTACGTGCAATGACGAAAGCGCGTTGGGGACGTATCATTACAATTACCTCGGTAGTCGGTGTAATGGGTAATGCAGGTCAAACTAATTATGCCGCTGCTAAAGCAGGTGTGATTGGTTTTAGTAAATCATTAGCTCGCGAAGTCGGTGCTCGCGGTATTACCGTTAATACTGTTGCCCCTGGATTTATTGATACTGATATGACCAATACATTAGCAGAAGCGCACAAGGTTGCTTTATTAGAGCAAGTGCCTGTTAAACGATTGGGCGAACCAGAAGAAATTGCTGCCGCAGTTAGCTATTTAGCCAGCTTAGATGCTGCTTATGTCACAGGTGAAACTATTCACGTTAATGGCGGCATGTATATGAATTAATTACTTAAATTGTAAAATTTTTAAGTAATATAGTGTAATAAAAAAAACCGTAAAATCAATATGGCTTGTCTATAAGGTGCTTGCACTATAAAATGCCAGCAGATTTTGTGTAACAAACCACCAAAGGAAATATAAAAAATGAGTGATATCGAAGCTAGAGTAAGAGACATTGTTGTTGAGCAACTGGGTGTAAATGCTGAAGAAGTAACAGCTGAAGCATCATTTATTGATGATTTAGGTGCTGACTCTTTAGACACTGTAGAGTTAGTAATGGCTCTTGAAGAAGCATTTGAATGTGAAATCCCAGATGATAAAGCTGAGACTATCACTACAGTTCAAAAAGCGATTGATTATATTAATTCTGTTCAGTCTTAATATTACCGATTGTTTCAATACTAGCCGCCTAGATGTGCATAAGCACTAGGCGGCTAGTTTGTATTTAATATTAGTCAATTCGAAGAGGATGCCTAATGTCTAAGCGACGAGTTGTGATAACCGGTCTGGGTGCTGTAACGCCAGTTGGATTATCTGTCAAAGAAAGCTGGGAAAATATACTGGCAGGTAAAAGCGGTATCGCTCCAATTACCTCATTTGATGTGTCAGCATTTCCTGTCAGGTTTGGCGGTAGTGTTAAAGATTTTGATATCACTACTATTATTTCGCGTAAAGAAGCCAAAAAAATGGATACCTTTATCCATTATGGTCTCGCTGCGGGTAAAGAGGCTATTGAGGATTCTGGTCTCATTGTTACTGAAGAAAATGCTGAGCGAATTGGTGTTGCTATCGGTTCTGGTATCGGTGGTCTTCCTGGTATTGAAGAAGGTTATGATGCTTATCTAAAAGGCGGCCCTAGAAAAATATCACCGTTTTTTGTACCTAGCAATATCATCAATATGGTTGCAGGAAATCTTTCGATTTTATATGGATTAAAAGGCCCAAATATTGCGATAGCGACAGCGTGTTCAAGCGCAACACACAATATTTCATCAGCAGGGCGTATGATTCAATACGGTGATGCAGATGTCATGATTGCAGGTGGTGCGGAAATGTCAACGTGTTATACCGGTCTAGGTGGCTTTGCTGCTGCTCGAGCATTATCTACACGTAATGATGATCCTCAAGCTGCTAGCCGTCCTTGGGATAAAGATCGTGATGGGTTTGTATTAGGTGATGGCGCAGGCATTATCGTCCTTGAAGAATATGAACATGCTGTAAAACGTGGTGCTAAAATCTATGCCGAGTTGGTTGGTTCTGGAATGAGTTCTGATGCTTATCACATGACCTCTCCATCAATCGGTGGCGAAGGTGCGGCTCGTTGTATGAAAAATGCAATGGCTGATGCAGGTTTATCATCTGAACAAATCGATTACGTTAATGCTCATGGTACATCGACACCTGCAGGTGATGCTGGCGAAACACAAGCCATTAAAGCTGCCTTCGGTAGTGCTGCACAAAATGTTGCAGTGAGTTCAACAAAATCAATGATTGGTCACTTACTAGGTGCGGCAGGTGGTGTTGAAGCCATATTTAGTATTTTAGCTATCCGCGATCAAGTCGCACCACCGACGATTAATCTAGACAACCCAGATCCTGAATGTGATTTAGATTATGTACCACACACAGCAAGACAGATGAATATCGATGTTGCTATGTCGAATTCTTTTGGATTTGGTGGTACAAATGGCACGGTCATATTTAAAAAACTAAGCTAGCTCAGGATTTAAGATGATTCTCATTAACGGTCTGCATGATGACAAACTCGCCATCTCAGACCGTGGCCTTCAATATGGTGATGGTTTATTTGAAACCATCCCTTATCGTTTCGGAAAGCTTGAATTTCTTGAAGCGCACATTGCACGTTTGATTGATGGCTGTAGACGGCTTAATATTAAATTTTCACAAGCTGAAGCACTACGCAATGAACTCAATCAAGTCAGCCAAAGCTTGGGTGATAATGACGGAATCATTAAAATCATTATCACGCGCGGCAGTGGTGGTCGTGGTTATTTGGCTAATCAAGGTGTTGAGCCTACTCGTATTATTTCAACTCATCCTTCACCTATATATCCTGCACAACATAGCCAAACTGGCGTAAAGATTAGACTATGCACGCATACCTTGTCGGAAAATTCAACACTAGCAGGCATTAAACACCTTAATCGGCTCGATCAAATTATCGCTCGTAATGAATGGGTGGATACTGATATTGCTGAAGGGCTCATGCTTGATCAAGCTAACTGTGTGATTGAAGGTACGATGAGCAATGTCTTCATGGTGAAATCAGGAAAAATAGTAACACCTTTGTTAGATAAATCTGGCGTTGCAGGTATTATGCGCGGCCAAATCATCCTGCTAGCTAACAAATTAAATATCTCGATAACTGAAACTAAGATTCATCTTGATGATTTTGTAGCCGCAGATGAAATTTTTATTTCGAATAGTGTAATAGGAATTTGGCCAGTGACTGAAATCGAAAATAAGACCTATTTAATAGGCCCAATAACACAAAAAATTCAACATGCTTTACAACAGGTAACAAAATAACATGCGTTTATTTATAAAAATAATGCTCATCTTGATCGTACTGTTTATTTCTGTGTCAGCCATTGTTTGGAATCAATATCAACAATTTATGACGACACCATTGCAAGTCAATGAGCAGGGTTATGTTTATACCGTTGCAAAAGGCAGTAATCTACAGCAGATAAGCCAAGAATTACACGATGCTGGCTTAACAAATTTACCCGCACTATATTTACATATTTACGGCCGCCTCACTCATAAGGCTCATTTGATCAAAGCGGGTGAATATCGTATTAAACCGCACACGACCTTGTCCGAGTTGCTTGATCAATTGATTGCAGGCCAAGTTATTCAGTATTCTTTTACCATTATTGAAGGTATGACGGCGCAGCAGTTAATTACGATGGTGACCTCAGATTCACGTTTAACAAAAACACTGACTGATACTAATTTATCGACAGTAATGACCGCTTTAGGATTCCCTTTAAACAATGGTGAGGGGGAATTTGCACCGGAAACGTATAACTTCACCGCAGGTACGACAGATCTTCAACTATTACGTCGCGCACATCATTTAATGACCCGTGATCTCGAAAAAGCGTGGGCTACTAAGGCTGAAAATTTACCGTATAAAACACCGTACGAAGCATTAATAATGGCATCTATTATAGAAAAAGAAACAGGGATCGCTGAAGAAAGAGCCCAAATTGCAGGTGTCTTTGTCCGGCGTTTAGAGTTAGGTATGCGATTGCAAACTGATCCGACCGTTATTTATGGTTTAGGTACCAGTTTTGATGGTAATTTGCGTCGCAAAGATTTAACTACTGATACGACTTATAATACCTATACTCGAAATGGTCTCCCGCCAACACCGATTGCATTACCTAGTAAAGAAGCTATAGAAGCTGCATTGCACCCCTTAGCTGGTAATAGCCTCTTTTTCGTTGCGACAGGTCGTGATGGTCGACATGTTTTTTCCGCCACTTTAGCAGACCATAACAAGGCTGTTAGACAATATCAGTTGAAACAATAATGATCGGACAATTTATCAGTATTGAAGGTATTGAAGGTGCAGGTAAGTCAACGCAGTTAGCTTTTATTCAACGTTATCTTATTGAAAAAGGAATAAAACTGGTTGTTACACGTGAGCCAGGTGGTACAGATTTAGGCGAACAAATACGGACCTTATTGTTAACGCCAACAGAGACTGCAATGGCAGTTGATACTGAATTATTGCTGATGTTTGCAGCCCGTGCTGAACACATTGAACAAGTTATTAAACCCGCACTCGAACGAGGTGATTGGGTATTATCCGATCGTTTTGTTGATGCTACTTTTGCTTATCAAGGTGGCGGTAGAGGAATAGATATACAACGCATAAGCACTTTATCCGATTGGGCATTGAAAGGTCTGCAAACAGATGTAACGTTTTTATTTGATTTGCCTGTAGAGCTGGGTCAACAACGGGTTATAAATCGTAATCAAGGTATTGATCGTTTTGAACAGGAAAAAGTAGATTTTTTTCAGCGGATTAGAGAAAGTTACTTATCACGCGCCCAGCACGAACCTAATCGGATAAAAGTGATTGATGCCAGTAAATCGATAGTCGAGATTGAACAACAACTCGCGACATTATTAGATAATTTGATTATTAACTAATATGTTAACGACTCTTTATCCTTGGCAAACAAGTTTGTGGCAACAACTTTGCCAGCAATTACAACGCAACCGTTTACCGCATGCATTACTTGTATCTGGTGTTAAAGGCTTGGCAAAAAATAGCTTTGCCCAACATATTGTCGCCAGTGTGTTATGCCTCAATCGAAGTGAGGATCAGTCTGCTTGCGGTGATTGCCATAGTTGCCAATTGCTCAATGCAGGTAGTCATCCTGATCATATTGAAATAATGCCTGAAGAAGCAGGCAAACAAATAAAGATCGAACAGATTAGAAATTTGCGTGATAAACAGCAGCTCACCCCAAGCGTGTCGCAGTGGAAAACAATAATTATCTCGCCGGCAGATAATATGAATGTGAGTTCAAGTAATAGCTTACTTAAATTACTGGAAGAGCCTCAGCAAAATACGGTTTTAATTTTGATAACTGGCCATCCTGAAAATTTACCAATAACCATCAAAAGTCGTTGCCAGAATTATCATTTGCTTAGTCCGACCACAGAGCAAGCATTAGATTGGCTAAGCAAAAATTCGGATAATAATCTCGATAGTGAAACAATGGCGAAACTACTACAACTTGCTAAAGGTGCACCGCTCACTGTTGTTGATATGATGAATGGCAGCGTGGTCGAGCAGTATTTACAAGTCGAACAAGATTTTAATTTAATGCTCCAAAATGCGGTGAACCCGATTGCATTATCGGCAAGCTGGTTAAAATATGATTTGATTACGGTATTAAATCAACTGCAATATATGATTAGAGATCGGATGATTAAGTCCGTCAGCAACATGCCAAATAACACAATAGAATCGGCTAAAAATAGCGTTTATTGGCAAATATCTGATTGCATAGTGAAAGTAATAAAGCTAGTATCGTCTCAAAATAATATTAACAACACTCTATTAATAGAAGATTTTATCGTATCTGTTATGCGTATCACGAATAGCAATCCGACAAACTAAATAAGAAGGTCAAGATTATGGCGATGGCTCCTGGTAAAGGTATTCTGGCATTAAAAATAACGGATCAGAACATGCTTTATCATGCCTTTATGCCTTTTCTAAAAAACGGTGGTTTATTTATTCCCACTAACAAGGTGTATAACTTAGGCGAAGAAGTCTTTATCGTGCTTAATTTAATGACCGAACCCGATAAAATTCCCGTTGCGGGCACCATTGCGTGGATCACGCCTAAAGGCGCACAAGGTAATCAAGCAGCTGGCATTGGTGTTCATTTTAGTGATCTTGATGGCTCTGGCGTTATTTTAAGAGGCAAGATCGAAAATTATCTCGCCGATAAAAAGGCCGATAAAGCCACTCACACAATGTAATTAAAGAAATATATTTATGTTTATAGATTCACACTGCCATCTTAATTTATTGGCACAAGAAGAGGGCGGATTAGATTCTGTTATCGCTCAAGCTCGTGATGCTCAAGTTGAACACATTCTCTGTATTTCTATAGATAAAGAGAGTTGTCAGCAAGTACTTGATATTGCAGATAACTATCCAAATATCACTGCAAGTGTTGGTATACATCCCAATGTCGATAAAAGCGAAAACTTCACGGTGGAAGAGTTAGTCAATCTAGCCAACAATGATAAGGTTATTGCCATTGGTGAAACCGGTCTGGATTATTTTCGTAGCGAAGGCGATTTAGAGTGGCAGCGGGATCGTTTTCGAGTGCACATTGAAGCGGCAAAACAACTTAAAAAACCATTAATCATCCATACTCGTGAAGCGCGAGATGACACGATGACGATCTTAGAACAAGAAGATGCTCAAATAGCCGGCGGTATTATTCATTGTTTTACGGAGAATTGGGAAACAGCACAACGTGCTTTAGACATAGGTTTTTATATTTCCCTGTCAGGTATTGTCACCTTTAAAAATGCCCTTGAATTACAAGAAGTGGCTAAAAAATTACCGTTAGATAGAATTTTAATTGAAACGGATGCGCCTTATCTTGCACCGATGCCACATCGTGGTAAAACCAACAAACCAGCTTACGTGATACATGTCGCAGAATTCTTGGCAAAACTTCGTGGTGACACGGTTGAAAATATCGCTCAGCAAACTACGGCTAATTTTAATCGCTTATTTCCCAGCGCAGCTTAAATCTTATGAAAAAACATCAATCACTTAGTTTTGCCATCTTTCTGTGGTGTTGTTTTTGCCTGGTGAGTTGTTCGGATAGTCAGCCTGCACTTAAACCTTTAGCCAGTGATGCAGTTATTCTTGCCTTTGGTGATAGTTTGACCTTCGGTACCGGTGCAAACAGTGAAACAGAAAGCTATCCGGCTATATTGCAACAACTGACTGGGCGAACAGTGATTAATGCCGGTATTCCTGGCGAAATTAGCCAAAACGGCTTGGTACGACTTCCATCTGTACTTCAAAAAACGAAGCCTGATTTAGTGATCTTGTGCCACGGCGGTAACGATATGATTCGTCAATTGGGTAATGAGCAACTCAAAAGTAACCTTGATCAGATGATCGCTTTAATACAGCAATCAGGTGCCGAAGTGGTTTTGATTGCTGTACCACGCTTTAGTCTTACCTTGGCAGTGCCAGACTTATATGCAGATCTTGCGAAGACACATAAACTGCCTATTGAATTAAGTATTCTTCCTGAACTGGAACGAAACTCAGCCCATAAGTCAGATACCATTCATCCTAATGCCATCGGCTACAAATTACTTGCAGAACGGACTCAAAAACTGATCGCCGCTTCAGGAGGCTTTTAAAGTATGACTGATATCAATAATCGTCGTCACCAACGATTAAAACACGGAGCAAAAATCCGATTTTTTGCTAACCCAGAAGTAGAAATGATTTTAGATATGAGAGATTTTTCTGATAGTGGCTTGTATGTCTATTGTTCTGATACCAGCAATATTCATTTGGAAGATGATGTAGAGGTACAAACATTAGAAATTGATGATGCACCCATCTTGCCGTCCAAAGTTAAACGGATTGAAGATAATGTTGGTTTTGCCGTTGAGTTTATGCTGGATTAGTTTGATTCTTATTCTACGGGCGCTAATTAAAATCCTGTAAATTGTTGCTGAATTTTTGACTTTTCATGAATGGGAAGGTTAATCGTGACCTGAACCCGATCAGTGAACTGCTGATCAATGATCTGACCATGGCATTTATTAAGTTGATATTCCAATGTTTGTAGTTGCGAATAGTCGATATCGAGTTGCAAGATAACCATTTCAACCCACGGAGTGAAGGTTGCAGCATCAATGGCGAGTTTCGCCGAAGTGCCGTAGGCACGAGTTAAACCACCTGTTCCTAGTTTGACCCCACCAAAATAGCGAATAACGCCGACTACAGCATTAATGATCGCTCCACCTTCTAAGGGCGCCAAAATGGGACGCCCGGCTGTACCAGATGGCTCTCCGGCATCATGACAGCGTTCATTAATAAACCCATCGGCTTGGCGAATTCGCCAAGCAAAAGCAAGATGGTTAGCTTGTGGATGTTGCGCAGCTAACTTTTGCAAATGTTGTATTGCTTCTGCTTCAGTACTAGCTGGTGCAATCATGCCAATAAAACGCGATTTTTTAATGTCATATTCAACGCTTGTGGCATGAGCAATAGTATATTGGGAATGTGTATTCGTCATAGTATGTTGAACATTATAACAATCGGTTGCTTACAAAGTTATTTAAAAGCGGACGGTTATTTTTATTTAGCTAAATTAGAACATCAATGCTTTGTAGTAGTGAAAGGATTTAACTGAAATTGCGAGAGTCCTATCATGTGAACTTAAGCTGTGAAATGTTATGATATCGACAAATTTTTATAATTTTGAGAAATGCGTATATCTATTATTAGTGCGCTTTTAAGGCGAGAAAAGGTCGTAATAATGGAATCAACCGCGATAAAACATACTCCGATGATGATGCAGTATTTACGCATCAAAGCAGAAAATCCGGAACATCTATTGTTCTATCGGATGGGAGATTTTTATGAGATGTTTTATGACGATGCCCACAAGGCAGCGGAGTTACTCGATATTACTTTAACAGCGCGTGGAAATAGCAATGGTGAACCTATTTCTATGGCCGGTATTCCTTACCATGCCGCCGATTCTTATTTATCAAGATTGATCAATCTCGGCGTATCTGTGGCTATTTGTGAGCAGATTGGCGATCCGGCAACCAGTAAAGGGCCAGTCGAACGGCAAGTAGTACGGATTTTAACCCCCGGCACGTTAACTGAAGAAGCCTTACTCGACAGCCGTAATGAAAATTTATTAGTGGCTATTTCTGAGCATAAAGGTCGTTATGGTTTGGCGACCGCAGAGTTAAGTAGTGGTCGGTTTACTGTCAGTGAATTGAATTCATTGACTGAAGTTCAAGCCGAATTAGCACGTTTGCAAGCTGCAGAAATTCTGATGGATGAGTCTTTAGCAGATGCTTTAGCTACATTTGATAAACAAATTCGTCGTTTGCCGCCTTGGCATTTTGAGTCAGAAACTGCACGTCGTCGTTTATGCGAGCATTTCAAAATTCAGGATTTAAAAGGGTTTGGTTGTGATGAACTTGATTTAGCCATCATTGCAGCAGGTTGTTTGCTGAATTATGCACAAGAAACACATCGTACTGCCTTGCCACATATTCGAGGTTTAAAGCTAGAAAAAACCAGCGATAGCATCAAGTTAGATCCTCAATCACGCCGTAATTTAGAGTTAGAAACTAACCTATCTGGCGGCCGTGAACATACTTTATTATCAATTATCGATAAAACAGTCACGCCGATGGGTGCAAGATTATTACGTCGTTGGTTATTAAGACCTATACGTGATCATGAGGTTTTAAAACAGCGTCAGCAGGCCATTAAACAATTCCTTGATACTCAGTCGACCGATGATTTACAAAACATGCTCCGTAAATTGGGTGATATTGAACGCATCGTAGCGCGTATTGCCTTAAAATCAGCACGACCTCGTGATTTTATGCATTTGCGAAATACTCTGAGTTCATTACCCGATATTCATCATGTTTTAACTAACTCAACAGCTAAACGATTAATTCAACTTGATCGTGAATTAGGCACCTTTCCCGAAGTACTTAATTTACTGCAAACAGCATTAATTGCTGAGCCCCCGGTATTGATTCGTGATGGCGGGGTGATTGCCGAAGGTTATAACGAGGAGTTAGATCACTTACGTACAATTCGCGATCGTGCCAGTCAGTTTTTAAGTGACCTCGAACAACGTGAACGTCAACGTACGGGTGTTTCTACCTTAAAAGTGGGTTACAACCGTGTTCATGGTTATTTCATCGAAATTAGTCGTTCACACCACATTGAAGTACCGACTGAATATGTACGTAGGCAAACACTAAAGAATGCAGAGCGTTATATTACGCCGGAATTAAAAGGATTTGAAGATCAGGTCTTGAGTGCCAATGAACGTGCTTTAGCTTTAGAAAAAGCATTATATGAAGCCTTGTTTGACAAAATAAGTCCTGATTTGGCGGCATTAGAAGTCTCGGCCAATGCGTTGGCTGAACTTGATGTATTAGCAAACTTAGCAGAACGTGCCGATACCTTAAACTATGTCGCGCCTGAGTTTACTGAACATAATGGTATAAAAATAGAAGCGGGTCGCCATCCGGTTGTTGAAGGTGTGACCGAGCAGCATTTTTGTCCTAATGATCTTGATTTTACCGAGCAACAGCGACTGTTATTAATAACTGGCCCGAATATGGGTGGTAAATCAACGTATATGCGACAAGCTGCCTTAATTGTGTTGATGGCACATATGGGCAGTTTTGTGCCAGCAACCAAGGCTATGATCGGTCCTGTTGATCAGGTTTTTACTCGAATAGGCGCATCAGATGATTTAGCATCAGGTCGTTCAACGTTTATGGTCGAAATGAGTGAAGCGGCTAATATTATGAATAATGCCACAGAACATAGTTTGGTGTTGATGGATGAAATAGGCCGAGGAACGAGCACCTTTGATGGTTTGTCTCTAGCGTGGGCATGTGCTGAAAAACTAGTACGTGATTTAGGTGCTTATACTTTGTTTGCAACTCATTATTTCGAATTGACTGAAATTCCTCAATTATATGAAAGAGCGATTAATGTACATTTAGATGCCATTGAGCATGGCGATGAAATCGTGTTTATGCATCAATTAAAAACAGGTGCAGCCAGTAAAAGTTATGGCTTACAAGTTGCAAAGTTGGCAGGTGTGCCTAACGATGTAATCACAGCGGCTAAACATAAATTACAGCAGCTTGAAATGTTGCAACAAGTCGATATCAATACGAATCAATCAACCATCGCTCAACAAGGCAATTTGTTTGAACAAGCAGCTGTACCGTCGGCAGTTGAAGCGCAGCTCGCCACGATAAATCCTGATGATCTTACTCCGAAACAAGCACAACAAATCATCTACCAGTTAGTCGAATTATTAGTTCAAAAAGATCGTAGTTAATTTGGCTGTTCATGAACAATAATATGCTAGAATCCTGCACCAAGGACTCTTAACTCAATTGGTAGAGTAGCGGACTCTTAATCCGTTTGTTCCGGGTTCGAGTCCCGGAGGGTCCACCAAAATAACGAACTATCATTATTGCTAAAGAATACATTAACTTTAAAATGTATTATGTTGTTTTTACTGTAATTAAGCTAAATTTCAATTAATAATCCACATGATAATTACATTCTATTTTTACAGCATAACTTATGGATTAGCCTCGATTTTTGTCTCAAATACAAAATGATTTAGATTGTTTAAAGTCTGGTCTATTACGATGGGTTTTATATAAATATATATTATAGATAATGTGTTTAATTTAGTCTGAAATCACCAAGCGATATGGCGCATTTCCATCTGGTTCTTATAAGGTCAAGTTATGAATTCGCTTTCAACATCATCCGCTACTTCGACATCTGATTGTGATGTATTAATAATTGGTGGAGGTCCTGCAGGTTCAAGTGCCGCAGCATTATTAGCTGATAAAGGTTATGCCGTTACTTTGCTAGAAAAGGCACATCACCCGCGTTTTCATATTGGCGAATCTTTATTACCTGCTAATTTACCGTTATTAGAAAAACTAGGTGTAGCGGAACAAGTTCGTGCCATTGGTATGGAAAAATGGGGAGCAGAATTTGTTTCGCCTTGGCATAATAATCAGCAAGTTTACGAGTTTGCAGGCGCTCTAGATAAATCAATGCCGATGGCTTATCAAGTTCGACGTTCAGAATTTGATGAAATATTGATTCGTAATGCCAGTCGTAAAAATGCACGTGTGGTCGAAGGCTGTCAGGTACAAGATGTCGTTTTTCTAGATGATAATACTGGCGCAGAAGTAACGGCGAGTCATGATGACGGCCATCTTGAAACAGTACGTGCTCGTTTTGTTTTAGATGCTTCTGGCCGTGACACGTTTCTCGGTAATCAATTTAAAGCTAAGAAACGTAATAAAAAACATAATAGTGCTGCGATCTATGGCCATTTTTCAGAAGTGGAACGTCATGAAGGCAAGGCTGCCGGTCATATCACGCTTTATTGGTTTGATCATGGTTGGTTTTGGCTAATTCCTCTTGCTGATGGCACAACAAGTATTGGCGCGGTTATATGGCCTTATTATTTAAAAACACGTAAAAACAAATCATTAGAACAGTTTTTACAGGAAACGATTGAACTCTGTGCCCCATTAAATGTACGATTAAAAAATGCCCAACTTACTTCAGCAGTCGAAGCCACGGGTAACTTTGCTTATCAATGTGATCGTAGTCACGGCAGCAACTATTTATTATTAGGCGATGCTTATAGTTTTATTGATCCGGTATTTTCATCGGGCGTATTACTGGCTATGCAAAGTGCTTTTGTGGGTGCTGAGACGGTTGATCAATGCCTTCGTAATCCTAAACAAGCCAAAGCGGCATTAAAAAAATTCGATAAAGCAATGAAAATTGGCCCGAAAGAATTTTCATGGTTTATTTACCGCATAACCAACCCAGCATTACGTGATTTATTTATGGGACCCAAAAATGTATTTCGGGTAAAAGAGGCCGTATTATCAGTGTTAGCAGGTGATGTGTTCGGAAGAACAGATATTCGTGGTCCACTGCGTATATTCAGAGGCATTTATTATGTCAATTCACTACTCAATATGAAACGCACATTTAAAGCATGGAAAATGCGAAAATCTAATATCCAAGTTGTCGCGGAGGCGATGAACGAAAAACAAGAGAAAAAGGTGAGTTGATGGGGGATAAAAGGTGTAATTTGCAGGCGATAAAGCTGCCAATTTCAGAGTATATGAATCATTCCCAACATTGGGCGAACAGTGTGTTAGGCGTTCAATATTATGCTGATAATGTGGTGAATATTAACGCAGATCAGAATATCCCTGTGTCATCCGTTCCAATGAAGCGCTTAGATGATGGCGATTCAATTTGCGACGTATGGTTTACCGATGCCAATGGCGCTAATTTCCCTACATCAGGCCAGTATCAGCAGATTAAGTATCGTTATAACGATGATCTTATTTTTGGCGTGATTGAACTTTCCGAAGTCTTGTTTCAATCTAATTCCGATAAAACCCCGCTCCAGCAAGCAACAGAATCTGCATATGATCAAATATTTTGTTTGCTTGAACTGCAGTCATTTCCTTATTTATTTCGCGTTCGTAATTATATGGCTGACATTAATGGTGACAGTTTTGGATTAGAGCGTTATTTACAATTTAATCTGGGTCGACAAGATGCTTTTTTATCCCACAAACGTGATGTTGAAGGTAATGTACCAGCAGCTTGTGCATTAGGTTTTGGCGCGGTAACTTCTGACGAGGCTTCAAGCCAAAATTCATTAATGATTGCCTTTTTAGCTGGTCGTGTTGTGCCGCAAAGCATAGAGAATCCACGTCAAATTAGTGCCTATAAATATCCAGAACAATACGGTCCTCGTAGCCCGACATTTTCCCGTGCTAGCTTAGTTAAACTGGGTGACGACGATATCTTGTTTTTATCAGGTACGGCAAGCATTGTTGGGCATCAAACATTGCACCATGGTGATGTTATTGCTCAAACAAACGAAACGATTGAGAATATTAAAGCGGTAATTACCCAAGTAAATCGTCAATTCAACGAACCTAAGTTTGACCTATCGACGCTACATTACACGGTGTATATACGTCATAGTAAGGATTTAGACCTAGTGCGTAATGAATTAAAACGACGTGTTGGAGATACTGTGAATGCCGTTTATTTACAGGCGGATGTTTGTCGTCAAGATTTATTAGTCGAAATTGAAGCCACGGCGGGTCATTCGACAGCAGCATTTTCCAGTGATGCTAATACGTTAATGAATGACCATCTGAATTAAGTTATGCGTAACGTATTAGATGTATTATTGAATATTTACGAATATCTGGTGCTCTATCTAGGGCTGATATTGCTTGGCACAATGTGTTTGATATGGACGCCGATTGCCTTAGTACTATATCCCTTGGTGCCTGGTTCACAAGGCAGAGTGCTAGGACGTTATGTGATTACCATGTCATTTCGGTTTTATCTAGCGGTGCTTAGTTTATCTGGCCGTTTTAGTTTTGATTTAAAAGCCCTTGATTCACTAGCCGGTGAATCAGCATTGATTTTAGCGCCTAATCATCCTTGTTTATTAGATGCGGTAATGATTATTTCACGGCTACCTAATATATCGTGTGTGCTGAAGGCTGAGTTATTGAGTAATGTTTTTTTGGGTGCGGGCGCGCGACTAGCTCGTTACATCAGTAATAAAACAATACGTTATATGATGCAAATGGCAGAAAATGATTTTTCCTCTAAAAGTCATTTATTGTTGTTTCCAGAAGGTACTCGAACAACGACCAATCCTGTGAAACTATTTACCGGTAGTGTGGGCTTAATTGCTCATCATGTTCAGGTACCAGTACAGACCATACTGATAGAAACGGACTCATTGTATTTAAGTAAAGGTTGGTCATTATTTCGTAAACCCACGATGCCGATACATTATCGGGTACGTTTGGGAAAACGATTTGAACCACCACAGCATACTAAGCGGTTTATGAACGAACTTGATCAATATTTCAAGGAAGAGCTTATTAATGGCTCAGCCTTTTATCCAACAAATTCACTGCCTACGCAGCCTGAACGTGAACTTTAATTAAGCACTCATTTATGACAACACCTTCAACGACCCATTTAGTACTGATTCCTAGTTATAACCCTGGGGTTAAAGTTTACGATACGGTACGCGCTGCGCTGCAATATTGGTCGCCAGTTTGGGTTGTGATTGATGGCAGTACAGATGGTAGTACTGAAGGTTTGTTAGCGATGGCAAGAGCAGATAAGAGCTTAAGAGTAATCGTACTGCCTACTAATCAAGGCAAGGGTGCTGCGGTATTGCGCGGGCTAGAGGAAGCATCCTCAGCGGGTTTTACTCATGTACTAACAATGGATTCAGATGGTCAACATCCTGAAGATCGAATTCCAACCTTTATGGAAGCTTCTATCAAGCAACCTGAAGCAATGATATTGGGTGAGCCGGTATTTGATGCCAGCGCCCCGATGTTGAGGGTGAAAGGGCGGCAACTATCAAATTGGTGGGCAAATTTAGAAACCTTATGGGCGGGCATAGGCGACTCCTTATTTGGTTTTCGTATTTATCCTATTGAACCACTCAAAAAAGTGATGGCAGGTCAACGATGGATGCGTCATTTTGATTTTGATCCAGAAGCGGTAGTACGTCTTTGTTGGTATGGCGTCAAGCCGATCAATTTGGCCGCTAAAGTTCGATATTTTAGTGTGGAAGACGGCGGTGTTTCCCATTTTCAATATCTGCGTGACAACGTGTTATTAAGCTGGATGCATAGCCGCTTATTTGTTGGCTTTTTACTACGGCTGCCAGTGTTGTTGTTTAGACGTTTAACCGGACGGGTTTAAGGCTCTTTTAAGTTTAACTTCATCGTCTTTTGCTGTTGTTGATTTCTCTGGGGCCGAAATTTTCGTTTATACCATAGCCAGCCACCAGCAATAGAGA
Source organism: Methylophaga sp. (assembly GCA_011053005.1). Classification (GTDB taxonomy): domain Bacteria; phylum Pseudomonadota; class Gammaproteobacteria; order Nitrosococcales; family Methylophagaceae. The sequence goes on along the minus strand of DRHW01000014.1, from coordinate 20,760 downwards.
GTAATGTCGTCAGCAAGCCGCTGATAAATATGATTATCCGTCCGGTTAAACCAAAGGCTTCACCATTGTGAAGTGGAAATAGCCAAAAAGCTGTTTTTTGACGTACCGTCAGCGGTTGATAAGATTGTTGAGCAATTACTTCATTAGTATAAGGATCGATCCACAACATATTACTGCCTGATGTTTTACGGGGATCGCTAGCATCTGTTAATCGTATTTCTACTGCTGGACGTTGTTGGGTTGGAAAGTTAATACGTTGCCATTGTTTATCTGGCCAATAGTTTTTAGCACTTTTTAGCCACAAATCTTCATCAACTGACGGATTATTTTGTTGTTGAATTGGCGGATTTAATTTCGCTGGCCTATCTAATAACCACTTTGTTTGATTAGGAAAAATAAGACTAATACCACTAATAATAACCACGGTAAAAACAGGTAATGATATAAGCCCTGCGAGCATGTGAGCACGTCGTAAACGACCTACTGTTGGCGTGATTTTTTGATTTTTTGCCACCAACCATTTCCATGCTTTAGTTGAACGAGGCCAGCCATAATATATTCCAACAAATACGTTAACTAACATTAGGATAGCGAGAAAACCTAGCGTTAATTCGGCATTGTGGCCAAGCAGGAATGTGTAGTGAAAAAGGTAAATAAACGATGTGAAATAGCTTCCCCATTCACGAATACTTAGCACTTCTGCAGTATAAGGATGGATCATTATTTCCATCTTTTTTGCATAAAGTGGTGACGTTTTTTTCATTTGCACAAATGCCGTGTAAGCAGCATGTTGATTACGTGGTGCACGTAGCGACTTTATATAATCAATGTCAGGAAGTGCATTGATTGTAGCTGCACGAATTAAGGGCAGTGCTGCCAGCTTCTCCTTAGGTAGATGTGTGACAATGAGGCTGGGATTTAGCCATTCATCAATAGCATGATCAAAGACGATAATTGACCCGCTGATGCTTTGTAGCAACAGCGGGACTAATAAAATCAATCCACTGATTCGATGAAATTGGATCCAAAATTTACGCATTGAAAATAGCCAAATCTACCATTAAAAGTCTATAGCATAACCCAAAGTAAGCGTACGTCCTCGACCTTTGAAGTAGCGATTGTCAAGCGTATTTGCTGCTTGAGAGTAATAATCAAAATAATCTTCATTAAGCAAGTTGGCGATACTTAAATTAAGTGTACCTTTTGGCAAGTTGCGAGAAAGTGATGCATCAACCAAGGTATAACCATCAAACTTTGCACTCTCAACGCCCATTTTTTCAAACTTACGGTTCATATTATGACTGACTTGTAGATATGATGACCACTTAGGCGACCATTTTGCACTCCAGTTAGCCAGTAAGCGATTGGGTGGAATGTTACTGGCATCTAAGTCAGAGTCTGTTTCATTATTATCGTTTGAGTCATAACGACCACGAATTAATGAATAACTTAGTTCTAATCGGTGGTCTTCCGTTGCTTGGTAACCCACAGATGTTTCAATACCACTAATTTCTGTTTTCTCACGACGAATGAAATAATCGTCGCCCACTCTTTCTAAACGAGAGCCAAAATCAGAATTTGACTCGTAATAGCTCATTTCAAAATCAACTGGTTGCCAATCAACTCGCAGGCCAATTTCTCTATTGGTAGTAATGATAGGTTGTAGATTTAAAAAGTTTGAAACATTCTGATTTTCTGTACCGATTGCACGAAGCACGCGACCAACATCCGGCATACCAAAACCTTGTGAATAGTTAGCAAACACGCTCAGCCATGTTAAAGGTGAAATCACGACGCCTGCATTATAGAGATTCTTGCTGAAATCAGGGTCACCCCCTTGCACATCAACACCACCGGCATCATTAGTGGCATAAATCGTGCGAAAATTACCGACATCTAATGATGCTTTTTCATGCCTAATTCCGGCATTAAATACGAGACTGTCAATAGGTTTATATTGAGCCTGTAAAAAAGGTGCATAGTTCTTAAAGGTCGTTTCTGGCACCCATATTCGATTGGTTTTTTCTAATGTTTGCTCTGTGGTGTCATGCAAAATATCTAAACCTGTGGTTAGACTTAGTTTGTCATCAAGTAAGTCATCTTTTGTTAAGGTGAATTTGATCCCTTTTTTAGTTGACGTTGCTTGCGATTGATCCAAGCTATCTGGTGCTAAAGTCGGATCAAAAAAGGTACCTGAATTGGTAATGCCAAATAATGCCTCAAAATTTTGTTGGTAGGCTTGAGCAGAAAAATGCATACCAGCAAGATCATAATCATCGTATTTAAAGTTAGTGGTTAACACACGATTGTGTGATGCTTGACCCTGTGGTGTTTCTCGAATTGATGTGGCAGGCCTTTCAGTGCTTCGGTCACCAGCTACTCCTGTGTAATCATTGTTGCCTTTTAACTGATAACGATTAACTTGAAGTTCAACATGTTGATCATCATTCAACCAGTAACCTAATTTCCCGAAGATATCATAACTTTTTGAGTCCATGGTATCGCCTTGTGTATTATCGACGCCGATCAACTGATGATTCGCATCGGTATACATGCCTTGTTGATCATAGGTAATACCAAATGCGTATTCCCAATCATCTTGACTACCACGAAGACCATAGTTTGTACGATAGCCTAAGGTATCGCTACCAATATCAGAAGTGGGCATAGTGACTTGTACATTAATATCTTGATCGAGCTTATTACCGCTTGGGCGACGGGTAATGAAGTTAATCATACCGCCTGTTGCACCTAAACCATGAATAGCGCTTGCACCATGAATGACTTCAATTTTTTCTACCATTGATAAATCAATCGTATGTCCATCACGTTGAGTATCACGTAGTGGATTTGATTGAGGCACGCCATCAATTAAGAATAAAGGTGGACGACCACGAAAGGTTTCACCAGCATTGGATAATTTTTGTCTGGCAGGTGTGAAAGAGGGGATTAAGCGACTAAGCACTTGGGATGAGTCAGCGGACATTTTAAGTTGCTGTTCAATTTGTTCGCGCGTAATGATCGTCACTACTTGAGAAGAATCTTTAAGTTTTGTGTCAGTGCGAGTAGAGGATACGACAAGGTCATCGAGTGTTATGGCATCTTCAGCATGTAAATAGGAGCTAGATATTAAGAAGGGCAGGACAATGGTAAGACGTTTTGATATATGGGAGAAAGACAACATGGCCTCCAAGCAGATTGAATAAAGCCGACATGATAATGCAAATAAGAATTATTATCAAATGTAGTGCGGCCACAATTTAGCTCAGTCTAAATGCTATAGACTCATGATAATGTAAGCCTTACAGATCAAAAGGCACTGGCCTACCTGCCAGTGCCTTTTTACCGTACTAAAGTCTTAACTATCCTTAAAAGCAAATTAAATAACTATTTAAAAGTCAACACGAATGCCACTAAAGAAAGTACGAGGAGCCCCTACTGAAATACGATAAGTACCTCCTGATGCAGTGTAATATTTTTCATCAGTAATGTTTTTGACACCTAGGTCTAATCGAATTGACGAGCCTCCAATGGGGGGGAGGTAATACCATATTCCAGCATCCAGCAATGTGTAATCACCTAATTCGAAGCTATTATTTGTATCGCCGTATCGGTTAGCCACGTGTGATAAACCCGTGCTGATACCAAATCCTTTTAATAATGTATCTGACCCTTGAAATTCATAACTTGTCCAGAGGCTAGCCGTTTTTTTAGGTACATTTGTTGGACGGTTGCCATTAGTACTTGTTTCACTAACGATTTCAGCTTGTAATAGACCAACTGCTGCTCTTATATTCCAACCTTTTATGGGATTAGCTGCTAAGCTAAACTCAAGACCATTAGTATCGATTCCACCAGAAAGTTCAGGTTCGCCATTAACTGTTTCAACATTATTATTTTGTTTAATATCGAAATAAGCCGCGGTTAATAGAAGGCGATCATCAAGCGTTGACCATTTTGCACCAGCTTCATATTGACGCCCTTCTTGTGGCGGCAATACGGCGGTAGTTTGGTCGCCTGTGTAAATATTTTGAGCACTAAAGGTATCAGCATAAGAGCTGTATAATGAAAGCTCTGGAATTATTTTCCAAACCACGCCTGCGCTCTTTGTGAATTTACTATCTTTTGGTGTGTCCGCAGAAGTCGTCACCCCCGAATTTAGCACAACTTTTTCAAATTCTGCTGAGTAAAATTCTTCCCGTAATCCTAGTGTTACAGTGACATCTTCAATAGGCGTAATATCTAATTGACTAAAAATGCCATACGATTTATTCGTCACATCGCGATGATCACGTGTTGCTGTGGCAGAGTCATTGATTAATGTATAACTATAAGGATTAGTGGCTGTGCCGCCAATCTGGTTATTACCTGCGAAGTTTATCCATTTTTCTTTTTGTTGATGATATTCAGCGCCGGCGACAAGTTGTATAGGGAAAGTGAAGTTAAATTCTCCTCGGGTTTGGAGACGAGCAAAAAAGGTATTCAATTGGCGATCGTCATTGCCTTGAACTCGTCTAGCTAAGGAGCCATCAGCTAAAACAGCTATCACTTCTGACCGTACATCATCAGCTTGTTCGGCGTTATAAAATAGTTTTGTTTCTATATCCCAGTTACGGTTAATTATGGGGGTAATAGTATCAATCTCAATTAAGTTTGAATTTACTACATTAAAACTAAAATCTACACCATAATTAACAGAACGATCTACCTCAACAATAGAGCGCTTGCCATCAGCACCTAATGCCGTTATGAAACCTCTATCCATGGATCGTTTTTCTTTGCTGTATTCGTAGTTGATATTGATATGACCACCATTGTCGCCAAACCAAGACAGTGATGTTGATATAAAGTCTCGATCAAGTTGGTAAAAATCACGAAATGTTTCGCTGTCTTCCCACGAGCCTGTAACACGATAAGCAAAGTGCTCAGCATCATCAATTGCGCCCGTTGAATCAAAGACAACACGTTGTTGTCCATATTCATCAAGGCTTACTGCAATGGGGGGCGATAGCTAATTATTTTAGATTGAAAAGGATGCTATTTGAATAACGTCATATATCGTTTAGGTCGATTACTTAAGCAAGTAAGTTTATATCAAAGTTAAGACGGAACATGCGGAACAGCATCGATTAAATTTTGCTAATATTTAGATCAATAACGGGGTTAATTAAACCATCCCGCCATTAATCGAAATAATTTGACCTGTAATATACGCCGCTTTATCTGATGCAAGAAAACCAACTAGATCAGCCACTTCTGCCGCTGTTCCAGCGCGTTTCATTGGCACCATGCGTTTAATGTCATCCGTGTTGAATGTCGATGCCGTCATATTGGTTTCGATAATGCCGGGAGCAATCGCATTAACCGTAATACCGCGACTGGCAACTTCTCGAGCCAGTGATTTGGTTGCTGAGTTTAAGGCGCCCTTAGCAGCAGAATAGTTAACTTGCCCTGCATTACCAGCCAATGAAGCGATCGATGAAATATTAATAATACGTCCCCAACGGCTACGAATCATTGGCATCATCAGTGGATGAGTGACATTGAAAAAACCGTTAAGTGATACATCAATCACCCGATGCCATTGTGCTGCTTGCATGCCGGGGAATATGGCATCATCGTGAATACCAGCATTGTTCACTAAAACTTGAATTGGCTGTTGCTCAATTAAGGGGATAAGTATTTCTTCTACCGCTTTATTATCTGTTACATCAAAGACTAAAACCTCGGCACTTCCGCCATCAGCAGTAATATCATCGACTAAACTTAATGCTGACTTCACACCATTATTCGCATGAATATAAACATGGTAGCCATCAGCTGCCAAACGTTGACAAATCGCAGCACCTATACCGCCGCTACCACCTGTTACCAGTGCATTTTTCAAAGAATATCTCCAGATGTATTTGTTGTTGATGAAAGTGCTTCGACATCGAGTACGACAGCAGCACGGCCATCGAGTAATAATTGTCCTTGGGCAGTGATTTTAAATTGATACAGCACGTCGTTATCATTGCGAGCAAGACAACTTGCTTCAATTTCAAGCTCAGCATTAATAGTATCAAGTCGAGCAATATGCAGTTTTGTACTGCGGATGCTGACTAAATAACCGGACTTTGGACGAATACTATCGACAGGTGCGAGCAAAGCACCATGAACAGCCATTGCTTGTGCGGCATATTCAATACCACAGGCCGTTGATAGCTGTCCAAAGGCACGCAGTGGATTATCACTATTACGATGACTGCTGGCGCGACATGAGATAACGTCAGCATTCCATGATTCGACAGAATCCAATAAACACATCGTTCCTTGATGCGGTATGTGTTGAACAATCCAAGATTTGTCTCGTCGTTGATCTAGCATGGCGTGAAATCTACCGCGATACGAGTATTCCCAAGGTAATCTAATACGACGTGCGTGGACTGTTGTATGGCAATTGCTTGCAATAGAGGCAAGCCACGTCCTGCTGGAATACTTAGGCGAAGCTGTTCAAGTTCAGCATTATTCATTTGATTTGCCTCAGCATCGCTCAGGCTTATGGTTATTTTTGCTAAAGACTGAGTTGTTTGAACCGGAGATAACACCAAGGATATACCCAATGCGTCACTAATTGGCCGCGCACTGTTCAGCGGCTCGGGGTAACGGGTGTCACTGGCTAACAAAATAGTCGATGTATTATCGATAACAACTTGGGTCATCGCTTCTAATAAACCAGCCCCAAAACTAGCATCATAGCCACTTAATACTGAAGCAGGCGTCATTGCGCCAGTAGCAATACTCCAATAACCTGATGCCGCATTGTGCACAGAGTTATGAAAACGAGTTGGTGATATCTGCCTGTCATCTGAAGCTAGCATTTCACAAATAGCATGACAATTATCACCATCGCCACCCGAAGCAGAAAAAACACTGGGTAATGTCGTCGCATCCACACCCGCTGCGGTGACAGCTTCTAATCCTACTGCTAACGTTAATTTGACTGCAGCACCACTGCGCCGGCGTTCTGCTGATGCTAATAATTCGGGCGGTGGCAGAATCGTTTTTTGTGAATGATAGAGATGTTGGCCGGTTAATATTGGCTGACTGCTTGGCCAGTCTATTAAGCCAGGACCAAGTAAGCCGATGCCGTCAATGTATGCAGTGAGTGTTGTCATGAGCTCGCTCGTCCAAAAATTAAACTGCAATTAGTACCGCCAAAGCCAAATGAATTACTGAGCACATAAGAAAGTGGTTGGTCGCGATTAGCGAGTAAATAATCAAGATTAAGATCAGGATCAAGTTGTTCGGTGTTAAGTCCTGCTGGCATAAAATTATGTTGCAAAGCGAGCGCGCAAATCACGGCTTCTAAACCACCGGCTGCACCTAGAGTATGGCCTGTTTGGCCTTTGGTGCTACTACAAGGAACCGTGTTACCAAACAGATGGTTAACGGCTTTGCCTTCAGCAGTATCGTTACTTTGAGTCGCCGTGCCGTGAAGATTAATATAATCAATATCACCCGTTTGTAATCTGGCCATCGTTAATGCTTGTTGCATGGCCATTTGAGCGCCTAAGCCTTCCGGATGTGGTGATGACATATGATAAGCATCACTCGATTCTCCAACCCCTAATAACAAAATATCATCTGGCTTTAATCTCGCTGGTGGGCGTTCTAATAAAGCAAAAGCAGCGGCTTCGCCAACTGATATCCCATCGCGTTGGGTATCAAAGGGGCGACAGGCTTTTTCAGAAGTCAGCCCGAGAGAATTAAAGCCATATAAAGTCGTCAGACATAAAGAGTCAACGCCACCAACGATAGCAGCATCTATTAAACCCGCGTCGATCATGCGTCGTGCTGAAGCAAATACTTTGGCACTGGAGGAACAGGCTGATGAGACAACGACAGCAGGGCCGGTCAGGCCAAAATACTCACGCGTGAAATCACCAACGGAAAAGGTATTGTGAGTAGTCCGATAAATAAAATCAGCGGGCAGTGCACCAGTTTGTGGATCGCGATGTCGATAAGCAATCTCAGTTTGTAGAATACCTGCTGTACTCGTTCCCATAAATACACCAACACGTTGTGAACCGTATTCAGCAATAGCATTACGTACAGCATCAGCAAAACCATCTTGATTTAACCCAAGTAAGGCGAGCCGATTATTACGACAATCAAAGTGGCTTAAGTTTTCCGGAATTACAGCGTTATCAACCTTGGCAACTTCACCAATAAAGGTTGTTAAATCGACGGTTTCAAAGTTGCAAGGATGTAACCCAGAATAGCGTTGGCGTAGAGCATTCAACGTAGGTATTAAACCTTGACCGATGCTACTTGTAGCTGTGAAATGAGAAAGTAATAGTGGATTCAATGGAGGCAAACCAATTTAAATTTAAGAAGAAATGTTAGCAAATTATAGGTGTCAATGTTGAGCTTAATGTAGATGTTTTTTGACTTATCATAATGATCTAGCTCGTTTTTTTGTGATATTGCAGTGACAGATAAGCCATCAGTCCACCCAGTATTAAGCCGCCAATGACATCTACAACAACGTGTTGGCGTATGGCTAATGTGGAATAGATAATAGCAATACACCACAACCAATTAAAGATCTGTATGGATAATGGTGCTCGTAAACGACCTAATAAGTAGTGCAACCACCAGCCAGAAAAAAAGGCGGTCGCGACATGAAAGGAAGGGCAAGCATTGCCCGCAGCATCAATGCCTTTAAGAAAATCAATTTCAGGAGATTGTGGCCACTCAAGCGTAGGAAGGGGTAAGGTTGTAGGCCAAAAATAAAAAATAGAAAAGCCTATAATACTGGTGAGCGTCATTGCTAAGGCATAGTTATATAACTCACGGCGCGTTGCTAAGAATGCGGGTGGTAGAGAAACGTAAAACCATAATGATAAGTAGATAGGTAAAGTGGCGGGTTGAAATGGAATCAACTCATCCACAAAACTAATTGGCATAACGGTGACTGGATAAGCAGGGTGAGTCAGCAAGTAAAAATACACGGCAAAAAACAGCCCAATCAATATCATCGTACCCAAGCATTTAAGTAAAACATCTTGTGTTATTAACTGTAATGCTTTGCTATACCAAGGTATTTGCTGATTATCACGTTCAGAATTTATAGGCATTACATTTGCGCCTGTCGTAATGTAACAAAATGTAGATTATGTGTTTTAGCTGCGTTGAACAAGTTAGGTAATACATCAATAATAATCGGCGTGCCGTGTGATGTGCGAGCAGCATTACCATCATGCATCAATAAAATAGCACCTGCTTTCAAACCCGCTAATAATTTAGTTTCAACTCTTTTAGCGTTGTTAATACGAGTATCAAAACCACGAACAGACCATGTGGCGAGTTTGAGTTCTAGATGAGTGAGTACAGGATCTAAAAAAGGGTTTCGTAAACCGGCCGGCGCGCGGAAAAAAAGTGGCCGCTGGCCTGTAATATTGGTCAGTGTATCTTGTGCTTTTTGTATTTCGTTTTTGATGCCGGTATAACCTAACAACGAAAAATAATGACGATGCTGTTGGCTATGATTTTCTACGTTATGTCCACGTTGAACAATATCACGACACAAGGCAGGATAAAGTTCGGCTTTTTCGGCAATACAAAAGAATGTAGCTTTAATACCATAGTGATCTAGTAAATCTAACACCAGTGGCGTAACCAAAGGATCAGGGCCATCATCAATTGTTAACGCTATTTCATTTCGTATGCGAGCAGCAGGTGGTAATTGTGTCCAGTTAGGGCCTAATGCATGGCTGCGAGGCCACAAACCAATGGCGGTAATCAGAATATGATTAGCAATGATAATCGCCAATAACCATGGCCATTTTTCAGGCATTACAAGCCAAATTAGCAAAACTATTACATGTAAAACGGCAGTCGCTTTAATTAATAATGTGGGTTGCCATTGTCTATACTGATTAGACATGAGATTTTCTGGCGAAAACAGCTGAAAAAATTAACGCAAGAATAACACCGGGTGCGACAGTCACGCCCATTGCTTGTAATACTGCAACATTGGCAAAGGCTAATACGCCAAATCCAGCAACGGTTGTTAGGTTTGCAAATAACATCGAGGCTAATGTGCGTGGCAAAATTAGGGTGTCGCTACGATTAAAAAATAATGCGTAATTTGAACCGACAGCAACAACAAGTAATAAACCGACTAGATGCAGAATAATGAATTGTTGACCAAAAATGGCGAGACCAGCGGTTGTCGTGATAACTGCTGCTGCAAGCGGGGTAATAACTCGCAGTACATGCATAGGTGAGCGAAATACCCATAACAGTAAGCCGATAATCGCTATTAATCCGCCTAGCGATAATAAGATAGCTTCGTTGAGATAACTGGAATAAAGGTTGTCAGATTCAGCCTTCATATCTACAAATAACACGCCTGACAAATTCGCGGTGGCGAGTAGTTCACGAATTTGATGTGTGTCAATGTCGCTACCTTCGGGTGCGGTCAGCGGTAATAAGGCCGTCCAGTGATTTTTTTGTTGAATCAGTAGTGCGTCGACTGCCATCGCCATTGAAGTGTGTGCAAGCGAAGCGGTAGTTAATAAAAGTTGATGTCTGGCGGTGGCAATATCGTCTAAGAATGGTTTGAATAATTCAGCATTTACGGGTAAATCTTGTGTTGCATCGGCAAGTCTAGTCGCTAGCGTGCTTGGATCTGGCAGGCTCTTTTGTCTAGTGCGTTGCATTTCTGTACTTGGTAGATAATGACTAGGGCTTTCAAAGCCTGCTAGTGCGCCATTATTTACCAGCGTTTGCAGTTGCGAGGCAACCTGTTCAGAAGTTTTCAATACTACTTCTTGACTCACACCCGATACGACAACCATATATCGCACATCGGGCGCGCCCATATCAGCCCGTAAACGTGTGTCCAAATCAACTTCAGCTTGGGAGACGGGGCTTAGGGATGAAATACTGTCGTCCCATATATCAGCACGATGTTGAATAAGCACTACACATGCAATTATCAGCAATAAGATGGCAGGCCAACGCAGTTTTGTGGCGTGTTTTACAAGTGAAGATAAACTGAGTCCAATTGCAGTTACGTCATGAACACGAAAGTTATTGGGCAGCAAATGAGGTAATACAAAACGTGTAACAGTCGCTGCAACGACGAGCCCTGCAATTGAATATAAACCGAGCTGTGCAAGACCGGGAAACCCCGATAATAATAATGACGAAAAACCAAAGATTGATGTTAATACACCAAGACGAATAGTGGGCCAGAATCGTTGGCTCCAGTTTTGTTGTTCATCGCCATTATTTTTCTCTGATTGCACAAATAAATAAATTGAATAATCAACCGCTTCACCGATTAATGCGGTACCAAATCCCAGCGTAATACCATGAACGGAGCCAAAGCCAAGACTCACCGAGGCAATACCCGCCAAAGCACCACTCATAACGGGTAAGAATCCTAATAACAAGGCACTAAAGGATCGATAGACAAGTAGTAATAAGCTTGCAATTAACACAATGCTAATAATCGCTAATCGGCTGACCTGGCTTTTGATTGTGTCACGCGCAGTCACTGAAAATACGCCGGGCCCTGTCATTAATAATTGAGTGGCAGATGTATGGCTGGCGGCGTTATCAAAAGCATGCTGAATGGCGGACATAGCCACTTGTTGGGCATCGGTATTATCACCTGATGCGTTGGTTTGAATTAATAATAAAGCACGTGATTTATCAGGTGAAACCCAAACGTTATCAAAAGTTTGCGGCGTCTTTCCACTATTTAGTTGAGAAATAAGTTGCACCATTTCACCCGTAGGATCATGTGGTAATAGCGATTTAAGCATTAGTCCGGCAGGCGATGTGAGTAAAGTAATACTGTCATTGATAGCAGCATGCAAACCTTCAACAGTAAACCGTTCTGGTGTCACTGCTGGACTTAGTAAATAACGATTATTAAATAAATAAGATTGATCATGCTCAGTGGTTACCGGTTCGCCATTATTGACACTGACAAACGCTGGGTTGGTGCGTAATGTTTTAGCTATTTGTTTTGATAATGCAGCATGGGTAGCCGGATCAGCGCCTTCAATGGCCACTAAGATTAGTCGCGAAGCGAGGCCATCGTGAATTTGCTCTAATAATAATTGCTGAGCGGGTGTCGGATTACGCGGTAAAAACGCAGATAAGTCAGTAGTGAATTGACTTCGGCTGATGACAATGCCACAGCCGATTATAAAGACTAACCATAACAGTATGGCCATTCGCCCTTTTTGTAGAAAACCCTGCATTAGGGCGTTAGCTTTTGTTCAATGAGCATCAGTGAACTATCACCATCTGTTTGATTAATTTCGATACGATGAATGGCATTATGTTCACCTGAAATATCAATATTTTTGACCAGCGCTTGCATCTTTTCATTAGTGGGGTTGAGCGATAAAGTCCAATCATCGATATTGCCAATCAAGCTGAGCTGATAGTTTTTTTGTAGCGCCGGAAGATCGCCTGCTAATGTGCCCCGAATGCTATCAATAAAGACTGCTATTTCAGGATAATCTTGTAATTGTAGTTGATAATTTTTTTTGCTCGTTTGCTTGCCACCAATAGGCAAATTTTGTTGGGTGCTGAGTTCAATGTTGAGTGTGTCTTCATCTAAGACCATTGATTCACGTTTAGGCTTAAGTGTTCTTTTTACAAGATGATTGGGCGCTGTATAAATCAACTCTCCAGAGGACTCGACTGGAACAGTAAGAAGAGCGATCGATTTTCTTTCAATAAATAAAGCATGGCGAGTTTGTACTTGTGCTAACGCAGTCATTAATTGCTTAATATTCCACTCATCGGCATGACTTAATGCAGGAATCAGCATGAACAATATGATTAGTTTTTTGGGTCGAACGAATGAAATAGTCGACAAAACAGAGTGGAAAAAATTCGCGAATGACATCATGGTTTATTGGATCCTTTGGCAGGTGATGACTTCCAAAAATCAAAAAAATTGAACCAGTTATAAGGCGCTTTGTGACAATATTGATTGATGAGTTCCGCATATCGATGACTTGCCGCATGCAACGCAGCAGGGCGATCAGCCCGGCTAATATTAGAAAAATCTGCCAACGTATCGAAATGAATTGCGTAGCGATTGCCGCCTAAATAAAGTCCAGTCATAAATACCACAGGCCGTTTCAATAAAGCAGCCATTCGTAGTGGGCCACTGGGTAAGTTTACATCACTACCAAGGATCTCGACTGCATAATGTGCATCATTCATAGCAGGACTACGATCAGCTAATATACCCACCATATAACCATCATCTAAACGCTCACTGACTTGTATCATTGAGTCAATATGGCCAAGTCCAATAATGTCATGAGTCATATTCGGATTAATGGCATTCAAAGTCGCATTTATCTTTTGAGCATTTTCTTGATACATCAACATGGCAACGCGTAAGTCGGTATGTTTAACGGCCAGAGAGTTAATCACTTCGAAACTACCTAAATGAGCGCCCAACAAAAATAAGCCATTACCTTCATCAAGTAATTTATGCAGCATCTCTATGCCATGCACGTCAAAATCAAATAAATCAAACCGCCGATTAACTAAATAAAGCCGGTCATGAATGGTCGAAGCAAAAGTAAAAAAATGTCGATACAGATCACGCCAACGCGGTGTGTAACCAAAGATGCGTGTCAGATAATCGCGTGATGCGGCGCGGCTAGTGGGAGAAAAGAGTAAAAAATAGCTAGCAATTAAGTGAAGCACTACACGTGAAAAACGACGACCTAGATGTAATGAAATCCAGGTCATTATCCTTAGCAAAAGCATATTGCTACGCTCTGGCGTATTGGCCCAATCTGTATTGGTCGCTTTGCGAGTGTTACTCATTACAATGTTGTGCTTTTACTAGAGTGGTTAATGACTCTGCCGGTGGCGATTTTCCTTGTACCACAGACTATTTCAAAGCGAATTGCCCCTGTTGGTAATAAGGTGTGTTCTATCGAGATTGGTTCATTTGGCGATACGGGGCTTAGAAATTTAACAGTGCTAATTTCACACACGGCTAAGTCTGTGCCCGTCGCGGTGGTAATGGCATGTAAAGCGATATCCAATAATACGACACCAGGAACAGTCGGATTGCCGGGAAAATGGCCTGCAAAAGCGGGATGATCGGCGGGAATTGTCAAGTGCGTGACATTATTCATTAGACTTGCCTAAGTGAGGGGAGTGAAATAAATCGTGTAACGAAGCGCGTGATAATTTTCCTGTTTCATTTCGAGGGAGTTTATCAATGAATAATAGTGGTCGAGGTAGAAAAACAGGCGCTATAAAGTCGCGTAACATGCTTAGTAACTGTGTGGCATTAAGTTCTGGTGCCACAACGCAGGCTGATAAACGTGTGGTGGTACTACTATTATCATTTTCATCTGGCATATAAAACGCACCATCAATAACGCCAGGAATAGAATTAAGTATATGATTAAGACTGGCTAAAGAGTGACGTCTGCCTGCGATATTGATCATATCGTCAACCCGCCCTCGTAATAAAAAGTCTGTTTTTGTTATTGCATCAAACACATCATTCATAATCGTTAATGTATTAATGTGGCCACCCATGGCATACACTTTTTCATCTTTAGCAATGAGATGTATCTCCGGCAATAATTGCCATTTATCTGTTTGCGATGAACGACGCGTTGCGATTAGCCCTGTTTCAGTACTGCCGTAAATTTCAAATAGCGGGGCGTCACAATGTGATTCAACTTTCTGTGCAAGCTCAATCGTAAGCGGTGCGGTGGCAGAAAGAATCTGGTCGACTTTGGGAATAATTAGATCGGCATCAAGTAATGTACGAAGATGTACTGGAGAGGAAACGAGCACACGGGGTGAAGGCACAGCACTCAGCGTTTGGCATACATCTGCAGGATAAAATGGTTGAGCATCACACAAGGCATTGCCAGTGAACCAAGCGATTAATACGCTCGATTCTAAACCATACATATGCTGTGGTGGCACCGTGCTAATTAACGTTGTGCCAGCATGATGTTGAAGCCCAATTCGTAATGCTTGAGCTTGAATACTACTGACTAATGCGGCCCATGTTTTTGGGTGAGGTTTTGGGTGACCCGTCGAACCCGAAGTAAAAACAATGGCAACACATTGTTCGCGATTAATCTGAGGAATAGCAAAGAGCGAAGTATCATTTTTTTGGGCTAAGGGAAATGCTAATTGGGGGAGATCGACATTGCAGTTTTCATTATCTGTTAAGCAAAATACATCAGGTGCGAAAGCTTTAATTTGACGAATGACTTCTGGCGTATGTGTAGAGGGCAATAAGCTAACTTTATTAGCGACGATTGCTGCGGCTAATCCAACACTAAAATGATAGCGATCGCTGCACATATTGAGCATATGACTACCAGCAGGGAATAACGATACAAGCTGGTTTACATCAGCTAAGAACTGATGCAATGTCACAGCATCGCCGTCTCGGTTACGCCAAGCGATGATTGAATCAGGTGTTAGATGAGATACTAGCGGCAGTGTTGTCATATTAGTTCAATAACAATTAAAAGCGCCGCTCAGGGTCATTTTTATAGGCTTTTATAGCATCAAAAATATTGTTTTGTCGTGAATCGGGCAAGACCCAGATCCGTACGCCGTATTCAACAATAAACATTAAAGCGATTAAAGGTAAGGTTAGAAAATTAGCAAAAAGAGACCATGTGGTTAGTGGTGCAAAGAAAAAAAGTAGCGTAGAAATTATCGTCATTAGGGCAAAAAATAGTGTCCAAGCGAAGGTGATTTGTCTTGTATAGACATAGTGCTGTGGAGATAAACTACCTGAATGTACCATTTCAGCAAACCGTGTACATAGCGGCTGCCTGTTAGCGATTAATGTCCGACCAAATGTAACAAATAGTGCAAATTGTAAACCTGCATCTTGCAGCCAATATACATACCAGAAATTGTTGGTCAGTGTAGCCCAACCGAACCATAAAGCAATTGTCAGCACTATTAGCATCAGGCTAAATCGCCAAATGGATTGTTTACTTGCCACCAGTAATATAAAGGCTGTGGGGGTAATGGCCACTAATGCGCCTAAATGACCGTTGTGTACTGATTGATTGGTGTAATGTGCTAATACAGCATAAGCAATCAAAAGCCCTGCTATACCCATCCATCGTAGGATGCGAAGGGGCATTTAAAGGGTTCTCTTACTTGCAATATAGTCTGATAGGTTACGTAAAGAACTAAAAATATGCTGATTATCTACGTTGTCATCACGTAGTTGTAATCCATAACGCTTAGACACGACTAAAGCGACTTCTAATACATCAATTGAATCTAAACCTAATCCGTCTTCATATAAGGGATCGTCAGCTAAAATTTGGTCTGCGGCTACTTCTAGGTTTAAACATTCAACCATCAGCTCAGCGACTTCACGTTGTAGTTCTTCAGTGCTAGTTGATGAAGAAGTAGTGTCGGTAGTTTTTTGGTCGTTATGCATGAATTTAAGATTGCCTGAAATGTTTACGAGAATAGAATGATTTTCTAACGTTTTATCACTAATTACA
This sequence comes from Methylophaga sp., assembly GCA_011053005.1. GTDB lineage: Bacteria > Pseudomonadota > Gammaproteobacteria > Nitrosococcales > Methylophagaceae. Next base: position 4,207 of record DRHW01000014.1, on the reverse strand, counting down.
CTCAATGATAGAGACTAATGGTGCATATTCTACACAGAAAAGTAACGTTTTCCGACTATAAGTTTTTAGTTTGAGCAGGGCTTACTGTTGAGCCTGTAAGCTTCAAAGGCGAGGAGCTAATCATTAATTTAAAGACAGCACAGTACTTGTTTAAACAAGCCCTGTGCATCCCAAACCAACGTGAGAAAGCTATTGTCGCTAGCTATAATAATACTTGTCGTGTCTCTGCCAGAAATTTATGAATTTTTAGCTCAATGTCGTGATCAATCATTTCTTCTGGCCTTTGTTCATTAGGGCAGGGCATTCTAGGGGTAGTGCCAAATAGGCGGCAAATTAATGGGCGTTCTTCATACACTTCACAACCATTCTCTCCGAGATAGGGACAGTTTAACTCAGCAAGCGCTATTTCATGTTCTTGATCACTTTTCATCGGCAACCTAGATACTTCTTCTGATGAAGCGGTTACAGGGCCGCAGCAATCGTGGCAACCAGGCGTGCATGAAAATGTAGGGATGCGTTCTCTAAAGAAACGAATTTTGTGGCTATTTTTTGTCATCAAACGACCGAATGTTAATTAATAAGGTATGGCTTTTATCCTACCATATAGGGTCCAATTAATTGTGGTGTGAATTGATCTCTTATCTTGCATTTATTGAACAATGAGTTCTTAATGGAAGAAAGATAACCGTATAAAAATTAAGGGTTTCAGTATTTCATTTCAATATAAGCAGCGATCGATGCAAAACTTTGAAAAAATAGGTAATGCCTTGATCACTATTCTTGAATTTCATTAATCGAATACCCTGTAATATTATTTTTGACTGCAGAACGAGGAGTATTAACTCAGTATGGATTTTGCGGATAGAATAAACAACCACACTCATGGCTTAGTCCTTGCTGTAAAAGGCAGTGTAGTCGACGTGCGGTTTCTTATTGATTTACCACCGATATATACTCTTCTTCATATTAATAATGAGCATAATAAGCAGAGTATTGTTTTAGAAGTTCATACTCATTTAGATGCTCAAACTGTACGTTGTATTGCATTTACTCCAACGGAAGGCTTATCGCGAGGAACAAAGGTCATCAATACGGGTGAACCGTTAAAAGTACCCGTTGGTAAAACAATACTTTCACGTATGTTCAATGTTTTTGGTGACCCCATAGATCATAAGCCTGCGCCTGAAGATGTTGAATGGCGTTCAGTACATAACAATCCACCACCTTTATCGAGTCGTTCTACACAATCAGAGGTCTTCGCCACTGGCATTAAAGTCATTGATGTTTTACTGCCACTAGAACGTGGTGGAAAGGCAGGATTATTCGGGGGAGCAGGCGTGGGTAAAACGGTATTGTTGACTGAGATGATTCACAATATGGTCAGACATCACAATGGTGTCAGTCTTTTTTGTGGCATTGGTGAGCGTTGCCGTGAGGGAGAAGATCTATACCGTGAAATGGAAGCTGCGGATGTCTTACCTAATATGGTCATGTTATTTGGTCAAATGAATGAATTGCCCGCTAGTCGATTTAGGGTGGGTCATGCAGCGCTCACTATGGCTGAATATTTTCGTGATGATGAACATCGCGACGTTTTGCTTCTGATTGATAATATTTTTCGTTTTATTCAGGCTGGATCAGAAATTTCGGGATTAATGGGTCAGATACCATCACGTCTAGGTTACCAGCCAACAATGGCGACGGAATTAGCGCAACTTGAAGAACGTATAGCAAATACCAAAGCAGGTGCTATTACTTCTATTCAAGCTGTCTATGTACCTGCTGATGATTTTACCGATCCGGCTGCCGTTCATACCTTTTCACATTTATCAGCTTCTATTGTGTTATCGCGTAAACGTGCCAGTGAAGGATTATTTCCTGCTGTCGATCCGTTGCAGTCTAGCTCAAAAATGCTTACTCCTAATATTGTGGGGGAAAGACATTATAAAGTTGCACAAGCTGTACGTCAGACTCTCGCCCAATATGCTGATTTAAAAGATATTATCGCTATGCTCGGTCTTGAGCAGTTATCACAACAAGATCGGCATGTTGTCTTTAGAGCGAGGCGGTTAGAGCGGTTTTTGACCCAACCTTTTTTTACGACAGGTCAGTTCAGTGGCATGGAGGGAAAAACGGTCAGTTTAGAAGACTCATTATCAGGATGTGAACGTATCCTAAATGACGAATTTAAAGATTATCCAGAAAGTGCCTTGTACATGATTGGTTCAATTGATGAAGCTAAACAACCATCGTCAGAAGCTGAATCACCAGCAGAAAACAGTCCTCATGATTGAAGCGTCGATTCATTTGCAAGTGTTATTGCCGTTTGAAATATTTATCGATGAAACAGGTATAAAAAATGTTGTTGTTAATACGACAGGTGGTTCATTTGGTTTATTACCCCAACGTTTAGATTGTGTTGCTGCCTTGGAAGCTGGGATTCTTAGTTACACGACGGCAACTGAAGAAGTTATCTATATTGCTATTGATGCAGGCATCTTGGTGAAGGTAGGCGCAAATGTCCGTGTATCGGTAAGACAAGCAAAAAGTGGCTTAAAGCTTGCTCAACTATATAAAGCTGTTAAAGAAGATTTCTTGAATAAAGATGAACATGAGCGTGAAATTCGTAGCTCATTAGCAAAGTTAGAAAGTGGCTTTGTTCGGCGGATGACGGATCTGCGACGGTGATGAGAATAACACGATGAAATTAAGCGATGAAGATACACTTTATATGCGTAAGGTCAATGAAGTAGCCGACCGCAAGCTTAAGGCTCTACGTCAAGTCCATAAACATGTTTGGCAAGGGCTTGGCATGATGGGCATCGTTGGATGGACGATCACCGTTCCTACTTTGTTAGGGCTAACACTCGGACTATCGTTGGATAATGCATATCCTGGTGCGTATGCATGGACATTAAATTTATTGCTATTGGGCATGATTGTCGGTTGTTTGATCGCTTGGCACTGGGTATCGAAAGAATATCGTGAAATGAATGATGATGAGGAACAACCGAAGTGATCATAGGACTACTATTATCTTTCTTGGTGGGTATGGCGCTTGGCCTCTTTTTTTTTGGCGGATTGTGGTTAACAATACGCAAAGCGACAACGTCACCTAATCCTGGGTTATTGTTTTTAGGCAGTATTATGTTGCGTATGGCGGTCGTTATCAGTGGGTTTTATGTGGTGTTGGGCGATGATTGGCAGCGATTATGTGTCGCCTTGTTAGGCTTCATTATTGCCCGTATGTTGCTCACTCATTTCATTCCATCACCGCAGGAAAATAGTCATGAACCTTAGTTCAGATGAGCTCATTTTTTGGCAATATGGCTTTGCTAAGCTCAATCTTACTGTTGTCACAACCTGGGGATTGATGTTGCTTATGACATTAGGTGCTTGGCTTGTCACTAGAAAATTGACGGATGATCTGCATATTTCACGCTGGCAGCATGTATTGGAAGTGATCACCTTAGGCATTAAGTCACAAATTGAGGAAGTAGGCTTAAACGAACGACAATCACGTCAATACATTGCGTTTATCGGCACGCTATTTTTATTTATTTTAGTGGCAAATTTGTGTGTCATTTTTCCTGGTTATCAGCCACCCACCGGATCTTTATCGACGACAACGGCTTTGGCAATATGTGTATTTATTGCGGTTCCGCTATTTGGCATTAGAGAACAGGGCGTTGCTGGTTACCTTAAATCGTATATGCAACCGACAATGATTATGTTGCCCTTTAATATTATTAGTGAGATCTCCCGTACTTTAGCCTTAGCGATCCGTTTGTTCGGTAATGTGATGAGTGGCGGAATGATTATTGCTATTTTGTTAACGATTACACCGCTAATTTTCCCATTATTACTCGATGTACTTCATCTGCTAACCGGTGTCGTACAGGCTTACATCTTTAGTATTCTCGCCACTGTATACATCGCTGCAGCCACTCGTGGTCAAGGTGAATCATACGGTGACAATTTATGACAAGGACTTATTATGGATAACATGACGCTAATCGCGATGGTTTCGATTGTGACTGCTGGATTAACCATTGCAATAGGAGGTATTGGCCCCGCACTAGGGGAAGGGCGTGCTGTTGCAACAGCGCTTAGTGCTTTAGCCCAACAGCCTGACTCAGCGTCAACAATTACTCGGACTTTATTTGTTGGTTTAGCAATGATTGAATCTGTTGCTATTTACTGTTTC
>DRHW01000013.1 GCA_011053005.1 Methylophaga sp. | reverse complement strand
ATTGATATCACAGCTGTTCTTTATAACGATAGCCAAGGTATTGAAACGTAATGATAAAGCATAGTTGTAATCGAGCATGCACGTCTTTTCTAGACGAGATGAGCAGGGTTAGAAGTGTAAAGAATGCGTATTTGTAAACGGTAGTAAATTAGAATTTAGCATATTCACCCAAATCAAGAATAGGCGAGTTACGCTGTAATTATGAGGATAATAAAGACTATTATCGCCCATTAAATTTTTCACAATATACATCGAACCAGCGATTGCTGGTTTGACTTGGAAACTTAATAATCAACTATTGTCTCTATGATCCTCTTTATACATGACAGAAAATAGCTGAGTATTAAAATAGACGATATAGAAATAGTGACAATTGTTTCATCAACTGATGGTATTCGTTAACAATAACGAATTAACAACAACATTTAATGTTCACAGCAGGAAGGTAATTTCATTATGCATTGGCGAGCCATTCTTCGATTGTTTGGTATTTTACTGCTGTTTTATAGCCTTAACTTTTTGCCTTCAATTGCTGTGTCATTCTATTACGCCGATGGCGAGTTGGGTGTTTTTGTGTCGTCAATGCTATCAGTCATCGCTCTCGGCTTTCTACTGTGGGGTTCAAACCGTCATCATCGACAAGAGTTGTCTGTCAGAGATGGATTTCTCGTTGTAACGTTATTCTGGATCATCCTCGGCATGGTTGGTGCGCTGCCTTTCATGTTTGGCTTACATCTAGATTTTACAGATGCGGTATTTGAATCCATTTCTGGCTTTACCACTACAGGGGCCACCGTCATAACAGGACTCGATCAGCTCCCTCAATCAATCCTCTATCACCGACAACAGATTCAGTGGTTAGGTGGTATGGGGGTCATCGTTTTGGCTGTGGCGATAATGCCATTACTCGGTGTGGGTGGGATGCAGCTGTATCGAGCCGAATCATCAGGTGTCGCTAAAGACGAGAAATTAACCCCTAGAATTGCTGAAACTGCACGATCTTTATGGATGATTTATGTACTGTTAACGGTTGCCTGCGGCATTGCTTATTACTTTGCTGGTATGTCACTGTTTGATGCTATCGGCCATGCCTTTACAACGGTTGCCACCGGTGGATTTTCGACGCACGATGCTAGCCTAGCTTATTTCAACAGCCCACTTATTGAAACAATTGCGATCGTGTTTATGTTAGCGGGTGGCGTTAACTTTGCAGTGCACTTCCTTGCTTTTAGAAGGAAAGTACTGAATCCCTATGCGACTGATCCTGAAGTCAGGACCTATGGAATAATTTTTATTCTGGCGAGTCTATTTATCGCATTAAGTCTTTATATGACATCTACTTATGAGGGCGTTATGACCTCATTACGCTATGGTGCATTTCAAGTTGCTTCTATATTAACGAGTACCGGCTTTGGTACCGCTACTTTTGCTGACTGGCCATTACATATTCCACTCATTTTAGTCATCCTCTCTTTCACCGGAAGTTGTGCGGGTTCAACTTCCGGTGGGATTAAAGTGATGCGGGTAATGTTACTGGCGAAACTAGGCATGAGGCAGCTATTTTTGTTGGCTCATCCACGTGCGGTCGTAGTCGTGAAGCAGGGGGAAAGACCTATCTCTGAGAGTGTGTTGTATTCGGTTTTAGGGTTTTATGTTTTATACATCGTTATTACCTTAGCGTTGACCGTAGCCATGATGGCGGCTGGCCTAAATTTTGAGAGCGCCTTCGGTGCTGTTGTTGCTACCATTAATTTGCTAGGCCCTGGGCTGGGTGAGGTGGCAGCTAATTTTGCTACGGTGGATGATGTGGTGAAATGGTTAGGCGTATTTGGCATGCTGGCAGGGCGTCTAGAAATATTCACCTTACTTATTCTGTTTATGCCGTCTTATTGGCGTTATTGAGACAATCACTATGAAAATTATTATATTGGGTGCCGGCCAAGTAGGCAGTTCAACTGCAGAAACCTTAGTGGCTGAAGGAAATGATGTCACTGTCGTTGATACCAATGGATTTTTATTAGAGCGCTTGCAAGACCGATTAGATATCCGAGGTGTAAAAGGGCATGCTTCTTCACCACGAACGCTTATTGCTGCAGGTATTGAAGACACGGATATGTTGATTGCTGTTACACAGAATGATGAGGTCAATATGATGGCCTGCCAAGTGGCCAATGCTTTATTTAAAACACCTAAAAAACTGGCACGTATCAGAGCAACAGATTATGTTGACTATCCGGCTCTGTTCTCTGCAGATGCTGTCCCCATTGATGTCATCATAAGCCCTGAAAAGCTTGTCACAGACTATCTGCAGCGTCTGATCATGCAACCCGAAGTATTACAGGTCTTGGAATTTTTTGATGGAAAAGTCCAGTTGGTAGCAGTAGAGATCAGTGAGCAGAGTCCGATGGCAGGACAGCCCATCAGTAAGTTGCTTGAAATATTACCCAACGTAAAAATGCGTGTTGCTGGTATTTTTAGACAGGATCAAGTCATTGAGGCCTCAGGTAAAGCTAACTTAGAAGCCGGAGATGAAATCTTTTTTATTGCGCTCACAGAAAATATCGCTCAATTAGTGAAAGTATTCAGACATGCTTATCAAACATATGAACGCATCATTATCGCCGGTGCTGGCAACATAGGTCGGCAATTAGCCAAACGCATTGAAGGTAATCACAAAGTAAAAATTATAGAAACCGATGCAAGACAAGCTCGATTTATTGCTGAGCAGTTAAAAGAGAGTGTTGTCCTTCATGGTGATGCGGGTGATGCAAGTTTATTAGCCGAGGAAAACATTGCTAAAACCGATGTTTTTTGTGCTGTGACCAATGACGATGAAGTCAATATTTTATCTGCCATGCTGGCTAAACGCATGGGAGCACGAAAAGTCATTTCTATTATAGGTAAGGCAAGCCATGTCGACCTGGTTAGCGGAACGAATATCGATTTGGCTATTTCACCTGCTCAGATCACCATCGGTAGCTTACTTGCACATATCCGGAAGGGGGACGTGGTTAAAGTTCATTCATTAAAACAAGGTGCAGCCGAAGCAATAGAGATTGTCGCTCATGGTGACTTTAAAACGTCTAAAGTAGTGGGGCGGCATATTGATAAAGTTAAATTGCCTGATAGTGCATCCATAGCGGCTATCTTAAGAAAGGGTGAGATTATCTTTTCTCATAAAACCTTGGTGATTGAATCTAATGATCACCTCATCATATTCATATCGAATCAAAAAGATATTCTTGCCGTTGAAAAATTATTTCAAGTAGATTTCAATTATCTATTGTAAAAATGTCCGTTTTTATAAAGTGATGTAGTTCACGCTATCCTATATAAAAGGAAAAATTCCTAGCTTTTCGAGGCGTTAACTTTCGTACTATACCGTTCTCAAAATAAACTGAAAATTATAAAGTCCTAGCGCTGTTGGGCGGTCACCGACAATTTTACACATATAGAATTCAACGAGTATTTTGATTAAATATTTCGCCCATAAATGGCTTGGAATTATAAAATTTCAAATACTTAGAATCGTTTTATGTAGTATCGCTCACAATTCGGTATGAACAGACTTAATTATTAAATTTTTTGATATTTGCAATTAAAAAATAAATCTGTTTTTAATGAGTGCGAATTAATCTGGAGTGACTTTTATAGTCATTCAACGTCAATAACGTTAACTAAATGAGAGAAGAATGCAGTTAAGCTCTGAGTCCGGTACTTATATTTCAGCAAGAATTAGTGAGTATAAAATGCCCCCCTTAGAAGATATGCTGGTGATGGGTAAAGATGCACCGATTGGCTCTATTGCTATGAAAAAGGCATTAGATCTTCTTGTAAAAACACCTTATGAGCAAATTGATGTGGATGATGATGTTATTGGAGACATTCTTATTCGTAAGTCATTACTAAGAAGAATAAGCCGCGAACAACTGATGTCATTTGTGCTCACACATATTAAATCCCTCTTAGGCCCTGAAGAAGTTCTTCATATGGAACTCAATATTGACGTACATCTATCCAGAATAAAATGAACACGTTATTTGTAAAGGATTGTGTGCAAACCGATCAAGTAAAGTATGTGCTTGATGAAGAACGGCCTAATAAAACGGATAAAAATACTGTTTTTGCCGTTTTTAGCGATTCACCTTCTGACGGAAAGTTTTGTGGCTTAGTCACTCACCATGATGTTTCCCTGCACCCTGACTGGATTTTCGCTGATCTATGTAATAAAAGTTCTGGTCAATTATTTGTAACACCAGAAACCCCTTTAGAACAAAGCCTGGTCATGCTTGATATGAATGGGCGAGAATTATTACCTGTTATTGAACAAGAACGTTTTTCAGGGATCATCACCAAGACAGGTATATTTGAACGTATTGTTAATAGAAAGCAACAATTGCTTGCTGAATCTCATTCCTCTGAGCTACAAATAAAAGAGGAATATCAGCACTTACTTTCTTGGTCAGATCAACTCGAACAATTACATCAACGTTACCGTGAACTACTAGCATGTTTGGTTAACATATCGGCTGATCATAATGCCAAGCAGCAGGGCATAAATGTGCTTGCCAAAATTGTTCAGTGCCACTCTGTATCAGTGCAACTACTGGATAGTGATAATTCGATCATTGATACAATCGATATTGGATTCAGCTCAGAACAATTAACGATGATTCATCAATGCTTCACCGCGCATCGACATGAATTACCCCATGAACCCATTATGTTGGATCAGTTCTGCAAACAGTATGGCGAAGGCAAGCTATCGATGAATCAGGTATTAATTATACCGATTCTTAGTGACGCTCACATTTTTGGCTACATAGTGTTGAGTGAAAAAATTTCCAGTAATCCATTTGATAAGAATGATGAATTATTCGCTCTCAGCTTCGCACACACATTGTCATTAGCTCTAGATAGTGAACGGAAATTGGCACTAGTTGAGCAAGCAAGGTACGACCTAAATTATTTAGCTCACTTTGATGCCTTAACAGAGTTACCAAACCGAGCATTACTCACAGAACGACTTCAGCAAGCTATTAAACGGGCAAAACAGGAAAAAGTATCACAAGCACTGTTATTTATTGACCTAGATGACTTCAAACGGATAAATGACTCACTAGGGCATATGGTCGGTGACGAAGTCTTATCACTCGTTGCTAAGCGCCTACCAAAAAATCTTAGCCAAAATGACACCTTATCCCGCTTTGCTGGTGATGAGTTTGTCGTACTGATGTCACATATTCATGAGCCTCTTGACGCAGCCAATGTTGCTGAAAACATTATTAGTAGCTTTGAACAGCCTTTTCTTGTTGATGAGCAAGAGGTGTATGTGTCCATCAGTATCGGCATCGCTTTTTTCAGTAATGGGCTGGAAAGTGTTGATCAGGCACTTTCTGATGCAGACAATGCCTTGAGACATGCCAAAGCATTAGGTAAAAATCAGTATCACTTTTTCAGTGAGGAGATGAATAGTTCAGTTCAAAATCACTTTGAAATAGAAAACCGTTTAAGACGAGCTATTGCTGATAACGAGTTAGTGCTTTATTACCAGCCTAAAATTGATATTGTAACTGGAGATACCGTCGGTT
>DRHW01000012.1 GCA_011053005.1 Methylophaga sp. | reverse complement strand
TACTTCAATAGTACTGGGTTTTTTTTTGACAAAATAAAGTGACCCATGATCACTGACAAATACTTAGTCAGCAGTGATGCATTTAGGTTGTACTTGAGTGACGTACTATGTTTAGAGGTCGCAGGCTGGATAAAAGAACAAGAACTTGATCAGAATTTACGAAACTTACAATCATTATTAGGCCAATTCACCGTCATGAAGGTTGCTATTCCAGATATATATCCGGATGTTGTTTTACAACCTACTGAGCTCCCCCGCCAAATTTTAGGTCAACGACCTGATTTAAAAGCAGCTTATTTATCAATTCAATCTTCTCAGTTACATACACAAGTGGCCTACAAAGAACTATTACCTTCTTTGAATGTACAGGCGATGCTTGAAAATATTGCAACTACGGCACGTGATGCACTTTTTGTGTCACCGGTATGGGCATTACTCGGTCAATTAACCGCACCACTTTATCAAGGTGGAAGATTACGGGCATTAGCCGAAATAGCTGAATTAGATATTGCGATTGCTTATCAAGTATATAAGGAAAAATTATTAGCTGCTGTAATACAAATTGAGGACTACATCAGTCAAGAACAGTCCTTACAAAAACAATTACATCATCTGAAAGTAGCATACCAAAGTGCCAATAATAATTTAATTAATTATAAACGAAGTTATCGTACAGGCCTTGTTAGCATGCTTGATTTATTGATCATACAGCAGCAAACGTATGATTTGATTCGCAAATAAATGACACGATATTTGCCTTGCTCTCTAATCGAATTAGTCTCGGATTAGCTCTTGCACTGGAGATTAAAAAATGAATTCACCGATCAAAATATGGTTGGGATTTCCCCAAATATTTATCAAGATCATTTTGGGATTAGTCTACTCAAAAACTGTTTCACTACTGATTCTATTCAAAATAATTTCGATAGTCTGATGGAATTTAATCAATCGATCTACTCAGATACCGTCACTGGATTCATCACATTAAAATCATCAACTGATCTCGAAATAGAATCAGATATTTACTTTTTGAAAACTGGTTTTTGTATGTTGGTTTTTAGTGCCGATATCATAAACACAAAATATAGAATGGTCTGAAAAACATGAAAGACGTTATTTCAAGCATCAATGTTCTGATTATTAAATACCTTGTTTTTGAACGTTCAGGTAATGATAACTGTTCAGTTGATAAGTTAAATATTCATATGATGAACAAGTTAAATTTAAAATCACTATAAATTGTTATTTTTCTGTAATTATGCTGAGCAAACGATGAATCAAGATGTTAGTTTTGGACAAACTCACGCCGACTTATTCTTTATTGAGAGCAAGGCTTACCAAACGGACCGTGAATTACGCAGTGTTTAGATTCGGGTCAGCTATTACTAATGTGCAAGTATTAACATCATCTGATCAGGCGGGAAAGGTCACGGTCGAATTAGCTAAAAATGCACCTTATGACATGAATAATTTTACTCGACACTGGCAGAAATTAGCTGGCATCCCTGAAGGTGCACGAACACTGAGCATACAAAACTCACCTCGTATGTCCGAAGCGTTACGTGTCGAGTTGCGTGCTAATGATGATGAGATATTAGCGCAGGCTGGCCAAGCATTTAGATCAGCATTTAGTGGTCAAGTTGTGCAACGGTTTCAACGTAATAGTGGTGAAATGGAAGTTAAAGCGCGTTATCCAGAAGATGACAGACAAAATCCAACGGATGTGATGAATGCTAAAGTTCGCACATCGAATGGGCAAGTGGTGCCATTATCTTCAGTAGCTACAGTCAGTTATTGTTACACCAAAGATTCTATTACGCGAATTAATGGGCAACGTGCCGTATATCTCTCAGCCGATGTCAATAAAGACGCCTTATCTTCGACAGAATTAGCGAGTTTAAATAAACGTGAAGTAGTGCCAACGATTGAACAGCAGTTTCCTACGCTAGGTATTCATTTTGGCGGGGAAGCCGAACAACAAGCAGAAACACAAGCATCGATGATTCAAATGTTTATGTTTGCTTTATTGATAATTTACATATTGTTAGCGATTCCACTTAAATCTTATATTCAACCTTTTATTATCATGATGGCGATTCCATTTGGCATCTTGGGTGCTATTTTAGGCCACTGGATGAATGATTTATCATTAGGCATCTTATCATTGAACGGCATTATTGCATTGAGCGTGGTGGTGGTGAATGATAGTTTGTTACTTGTGGCGCGATTTAATGATATTAGGAAAGATATGTCGGATATCAAAGCGGCGATTAGTGCGGCTTATCAAAGTCGGTTACGTGCGGTTTTACTAACTTCATTTACTACCTTTGTGGTCTAATGCCCTTGCTTGGTGAAACCTCTCGACAAGCACAGTTTCTTGTTCCTGCGGCGTTGTCATTAGGTTATGGCATTATGTTTGCCACCGTCATTACGTTATTATTAGTACCGAGTTTACTACTAATTCAATTGGATTTTCTTACACTTTTATCTCGCTTTAAGGGCATTTTTATCAACATCTACACAAGTAAACAAACATGTTAACAGCCTTATTAATTGAAGATGATTATGATCTAGCCAACACAGTTATTGATTATTTATCACTTGAAAAGATTGAGTGTGATCATGCTAGTAATGGGGTTGCTGGATTAGCATTAATTCAACAAAATCGTTATGACATTGTATTGTTAGATTTAAACTTACCTCGTCTAGATGGCCTCCAAGTATGTGACGCTTTACGCAAAACGGGTACAGATATTCCCGTTTTAATGCTAACGGCAAGAGACCAGCTGAAGGATAAGATCGCAGGATTTAATGCTGGTACTGATGATTATTTGGTTAAACCCTTTGAGATGGAAGAATTAGTTGTACGTATTAATGCCTTATCTCGTCGCCGTAGTGGGCAAGTACAATTATTACAATGTGGCAACTTAACGATGAACTTGTCTCAGAAAACAGTTATGAGAAATGAACAGTTATTGAAACTTTCACCAACAACATGGCTGTTATTAGAAGCGTTGTTAAGAGCGTCGCCTAATCCTGTGTCACGTAGTGAGCTAGAGCATGTTATTTGGGGCGATGAAGTGCCTGATAGTAATAGTCTAAAAGTTCATTTATTTAATTTACGTAAAGTTATTGATAGCGGGTTTTCAAAGCCATTAATTCATACCATAGCAGGGCATGGTTTTGCGATAAGAGAAATACCATGAAAAAACAACTAAGCTTAAAGTTATCCGTTGCCTTGGGCTTTTTGTTTCTAGGCATTGTTATGGTGCTTGGCTATTCCACGATTAGTAAACATTTTTTTATTCTAGGTATGGATAATATTGTCGCTGCTAATATGGAACAAGCGGCTAAAAGTTATGTAGAAACTGTTCCGGTTGATAAGCGGAAAGACTGCAACGAATTTAGTGGCTATATCATTAGTGACAGTTGGCAGGATCAGCCAGCAAACATACGAGAGACTTTTATTGAGCCTACTCAACAAGATCATCTTTATAAATATATTGAAGCATCTTGGTTTGCTCGTCCCGATGTGTTGTATTTTGTGATCACAGTAAATATCAATGGTGAACGTTTATTTATTAGTGAAATAGCAACAGCGGCGTTGGCTTCCGGAATGGTCGGCGCCAATATAAAAGAAAGTAAGCAATTGTTATTTTTTATTAATAGTGGAGTTATTATTGCTCTGGCATTAATTATTTGGTTGATGTTCCGTCGTGTTTCTCAACCGGTCAGTGAGTTGGCAAAGTGGACACATTCGCTTAATGCTAAGACATTAAAAAATTTGACGCCGGATTTCTATTACCATGAACTGAATGAAATGGCGTCTTTAATTCGTAATAGTTTATCTTCTGCTCAACAAAGCTTAGAACGAGAAGAGCGCTTTCTGACTTATGCTAGTCATGAATTACGAACGCCGATTAGTATCGTCCGTAATAATATTGAATTACTGGCTAAGCTTAAGCAAACATCAAAAATACCCGAACAGCCTAAATTTGATCATATTATTGACCGAATTGATCGGGCAAGTTTAACCATGAAAAACTTAAGTGAAACTTTATTATGGTTAAGTCGAGATAATAATGAGTGTTTGTCACGCCAGAGTTTGGCATTGAATGAGATTACGGAACAATTAGTCGAAGAGTCCCGTTATTTACTGACAGATAAACGAATCAGTATTCAGCTATCTACAGTACCAAATAGCGTTATTATACAACCTGAGCATCCGGTTCGAATCGTGTTAGGCAATTTAATCAGAAATGCATTCCAACATACTCAACAAGGCGAAATAACCATTGTGCAAACGCCAAATAGCGTTACGATTACTAATCAGTATGAATATGCTGATGAGCTTTCCAATTCTAACGAACTAGGTTTCGGCCTTGGCTTACAATTAACATCTCAACTTACAGAAAAACTGGGTTGGACATATTCAAAAATAAATGATGATAAAATTTATCAAGTCATAATTTTATTTTCATCTTGATTAAAATACGTTTATTCGCTGCTTAGAAGACGTTCATTTTTGTAAGTATTGTCATGTTATAGAGTCATCTTGATTTGAGAATTGGCTTGTGTTTTTCTTATAAACGTAGCTGATTTTTATATTTCAAAATTAGCTTAATCAACAACATGTTAAATTTAAAGCATTAAAACTTGACTACGAGAAGTATTTAGATATACTGAAAACTGGTTTTTTGCAAATATTATGCAATTTCAAAAACCACTCCCAAAATAAATCCTCTATACAGCCTTATCGCGTATACATCTATTTCTATATTAAAAATCCCACTTTAGGTATTACATGAATCTGACAGAACTTAAAAAGCAGTCTGCTGCCGAGCTTATGGAGCTTGCTCTATCAATGAAGCTAGAAGGCTTGGCAAGAAATCGTAAACAAGACTTGATTTTTTCAATCGTTAAAGAACATGCAAAGCAGGGTGAAGAAGTTATCACGACAGGCGTGCTTGAGTTGTTACAAGATGGATTTGGTTTTTTACGCTCAGCCGAAGCTTCATATATCGCTGGTCCTGATGATGTATATGTATCTCCTAGTCAAATTCGTCGTTTTCATCTACGAACAGGAGATACGATTACCGGTAAAATTAGAGCGCCTAAAGACAGTGAACGTTACTTTGCTCTAATTAAAGTTGATGAAATTAATTATGAAAAACCTGAACAGTCAAAAAATAAAGTTCCTTTTGAAAATTTAACCCCGTTATTTCCAAATGAACGTTTTACCTTAGAGCGTGGCAATGGCAGTACCGAAGATTTAACGCCTCGAATCATTGATTTGGCGGCGCCGATTGGTAAAGGTCAACGTGCACTGATTGTAGCTCCACCTAAATCCGGTAAAACGATGATTTTACAAATGGTGGCTCAATCAATCGCAGCGAACTACCCTGATAGTGATTTAATCGTTTTATTGATCGATGAACGCCCTGAAGAAGTAACAGAGATGGAACGTTCGGTTAAAGGTGAAGTTGTTTCGAGTACTTTTGATGAACCAGCAACGCGCCATGTACAAGTCGCTGAAATGGTTATAGAAAAAGCAAAACGTTTAGTCGAACATAAACATGACGTTGTTATCTTATTAGATTCAATTACACGTTTAGCACGAGCTTATAATACGGTTGCACCCTCATCAGGTAAGGTATTGACAGGCGGTGTTGATGCGAACGCTTTACAAAGGCCAAAACGTTTCTTCGGTGCAGCTCGTAATATTGAAGAAGGTGGTAGTCTTACTATCATCGCTACAGCCTTAGTTGAAACCGGCTCACGAATGGATGAGGTTATCTTTGAAGAATTCAAAGGTACCGGTAATATGGAGCTTCAACTAGAGCGTAAATTAGCTGATCGTCGTATTTATCCGGCTATTAATGTAACCCGTTCAGGTACGCGTAAAGAAGATCTACTGACAGACAGTGATGATTTACATAAGTTATGGATTTTACGTAAGCTATTAGCGCCTATGGATCCTATCGATGCGATGGAATTTTTAATGGATCGCTTGAAGGCTACTAAAACTAATGCTGACTTTTACGATACGATGAAGCAAGGTTGAATCTAGATTCAACATCATCAATGTTACCACCGGCCCTATTTATTATGGGGCCAACGGCAGCAGGAAAAACTGATTTAGCACTTGCTATCGCTAATCGTTTTCCTGTCGAGATTATCAGTGTCGATTCCGCACTCGTTTATCGAGGGATGGATATTGGTACGGCCAAACCAGACCCCGAAATACTCAGTCAATATCCACACCATTTAGTCGATATAATCGAGCCAACAGATAGCTATTCCGTGGGTGCATTTAGACATGATGCTTTGAGGCTTATGGCAGATATCACGGCCAGAGGCAAAGTGCCGCTACTTGTGGGCGGAACGATGTTGTATTTTAAAGCTTTAGAGCAAGGTTTAGCTGACTTACCTACTGCCGATCTAAACATACGCGCTCAGTTAGAACGCGAGACTGAACAGCATGGTTTGGCACATTTACACCAGCGTCTGACTGCTGTTGATCCTATTTCTGCAGCAAGAATCCATATTAATGATCCCCAGCGATTACAGCGTGCATTAGAAGTGTATGAAATTACAGGTAAAAGCTTAACTGAACTCACTAATATCACAACCAGTACATTACCTTATAGAATTATTAAAATGATTCTTAGCCCCTTCGATCGCGGCGTTTTACATCAAAGAATTGCTCTGCGGTATCAAACCATGGTGGCTAAAGGTTTTATCGATGAAGTGAAGGCATTGTTTAGTCGTAAAGATTGTCATCCTGATTTACCCTCGATTCGAGCCGTTGGTTATCGTCAGGCTTGGTCACACCTTGCAGGCGAATATAATCAAGAAGAGATGATTGAAAAAGCGATCATCGCGACAAGACAAATGGCTAAACGTCAATTAACATGGTTGAGAGCACAACCAGATGGAGCTTGGTTTGATAGTGGTCCTGATTTGCCCGTTGATGAGGTTGTACAGTATATAAAAGCTCAATGCCCAGAATTGACAATTTAATCGTAACCCATAGAATTAAAATTTCACTATAAAACTACAATAACAACAAGGAGTGATACATGGCCAAGGCACAGCAACTGCAAGATCCATTTTTAAACGCTTTACGACGTGAAAATGTTCCGGTTTCTATTTTTTTGATTAATGGCATTAAACTGCAAGGTCAAATTGATTCTTTTGATCAGTTTGTCATTTTATTGAAAAACTCTGTGAATCAAATGGTTTATAAACATGCAATATCAACAATTGTTCCCGTTAGGAATGTTGTTATAACTGCTGATGATTAAAGGAGTATTTTGATTGTTTGAGCGTCCAAATAGTAATGCGGCATTTGATGATGCATCAAAAAAAGAAGCCGTTGTTCTTGTCCATCTTGATTTAAATGTCTCTGATTTTGCAGAAGCAGAACAAGAGTTTATTGAACTAGTTGGCTCTACTGGTGTAACTATTGCCACCATTGTTCATGGTAAACGCCAACGACCTGATGCCAAATTTTTTGCAGGTACTGGTAAGGTGGAAGAAATTCGCCAACAAGTACTCGCGAATCATGCAGCTTTAGTCATTTTTAATCATGATTTATCACCAAGCCAAGAACGAAATTTAGAGAAACAATTAGAGTGTAGTGTTATTGGCCGAACAGGGCTTATTCTTGATATTTTTGCACGAAGAGCACGATCTCACGAAGGTAAGTTACAGGTTGAATTAGCTCAGCTACAACATATGTCGACCCGACTTGTTCGAGGCTGGACCCATCTTGAGCGACAAAAAGGTGGGATCGGTATGCGTGGGCCAGGTGAGTCACAGTTAGAAACGGATCGTCGTTTATTAGCACAGCGTGTTAAATCACTTAAAAAGAGACTTGAGAAAGTTCAGTCACAACGTGACCAAGGACGTCGTTCTCGCCAGCGCAGTGATATAGCTGTTGTCTCATTAGTTGGTTATACCAACATGGGCAAATCAAGCTTGTTCAATCGATTGACTGCTTCTGAAGTTTATGCAGACGATCGTCTGTTTGCTACACTAGATCCTACGCTAAGACGTATGAAACTTCATGATATACAGCCATTAATTATGGCCGATACAGTAGGTTTTATCAGAAAACTTCCTCACGACTTAGTCGAATCATTTCGATCTACTTTAGATGAAACGCGAGATGCTGCTTTATTACTCCATGTTGTTGAGGCGGGTGCTGCCGATCGCGATGATCTATTGCATCACGTTGATGACGTTTTACAACAAATTGGCGCTGATGAGGTGCCACAGTTAATTGTTTGTAATAAAATTGATCTTCTTGAAGATCAAAAACCACGACTTGATCGCGATGAAAATGGACGAATCACGCGGGTCTGGCTTTCAGCCAAAACGGGTGAGGGTATTGATTTACTCCGACAAGCCTTACAAGAATATTTTCCCGAAGATACTGAAGAATTAGATGATGTAACTGAATCAACGGTTCCCTAAAGCCGATGATCTCCGTAAAATAAGCACGTTTGAATTAATTAAACTCAATTTTGGAGCGCCAAATGGCTTGGAACGAACCTGGTAAGGACGATAAAGACCCATGGGGTAATAACCGTGGCAATGATGGTCCCCCTGATCTTGACGATGTACTGCGTAACCTGAAAAACAAATTAGGTGGAATGTTTGGCGGCTCATCGTCAAATAGCTCAAATGAACAACCAACAGGTCAAGGTGGTGCGATTGGTTTAGGCTTGATCGCCGCTGTCGTCTTTGTTGTTTGGTTAGCGTCAGGTATTTATATAGTTGAACCCGCCGAACAAGGTGTAGTAGTTCGTTTTGGTGCGTACACTGATACAACAACTTCTGGACCTCACTGGCATCTCCCTTATCCAATTGAAACAGTCGAAGTGGTTGACGTTGAACAGATTCGAAATATAGAAATAGGTTATCGCTCTACGGATGGTCGAAGTGCAAATACTATACTCTCAGAATCGTTAATGTTGACTCAAGACGAAAACATTGTTGACTTGAAAATAGCTGTGCAATATCGCATTAAAGATGCATCTCACTATTTGTTTAATGTTAGAAATCCTGATCTGACACTGCGTCAGATGACAGAAAGTGCAGTACGTGAAACAGTCGGTACTTCAAAGATGGACTTCGTGTTGACAGAGGGACGGAGTGCCATTGCCGCTGGAACCGAAGTGTTACTGCAATCTATGTTAGATATTCATGAAACAGGTTTAATGATTACTAGCGTAAATATGCAAGACGTTCAGCCGCCAGAGCAAGTTCAAGCTGCTTTTGCCGATGTGGTAAAAGCGCGTGAGGATGAAGTACGTCAAAAAAATGAAGCTGAAGCTTATGCTAATGATGTGGTACCTAGAGCACGTGGTGCCGCATTTAGACTTGTCCAAGAAGCTGAAGCTTATAAGAGTCAAATAATGGCGAAAGCAGAAGGTGAAACAAGTCGTTTTTTGCAAGTGATGAATGAATATGAGAAAGCACCTTTAATTACTAAAGAACGCTTGTATCTAGATACGATGGAATCTGTTTATAGTAAAACACAAAAAGTGATGGTTGATGTTTCTAAAGAGAGCAACAATGTGTTGTATCTCCCTTTAGATAAAATGCGTGGAGGCTCATCTGAGGCATCATCGCGAATCAATCCTGACTCGTTAATTAATAGCAATTCAACATCGGGCACATCGTCATCAAATTCTGCATCACCTCGCGATGATGCACGTAGCAGAGGGAGCCGTTAAGATGTCTTCACGTACGAATATAATTATTTTCCTATGTTTATTAGCATTCATAACTGCTATTACATCCGTATTTTTTGTCGACGAACGTCAACGTGTTTTATTATTACGTCTAGGTCAAATTGAGCGCTCTGACTTTCAACCTGGTATTCACTTCAAAATTCCTTTTGTAAATGAAGTTCGCCGGTTTGATGGTCGTGTTTTATCCTTTGATGCAACGCCATCACGTTATTTAACCGGTGAAAAGAAAAACGTAATCGTTGACTCTTTCATCCTGTGGCGCATTGCTGACGTCTCTGCTTATTACACATCAATGGGTGGTGTCGAGGATCGAGCACAGTTGCGTTTGTCACAAATAATCAAAGATTTATTACGTGGTGAGTTTGGTAAACGTACTATTCAACAATTGGTATCGGGTGACCGCACAAGTATGGTTGATCAGATTATTACTGACGCAAATAAAACAGCAACTAAATTTGGTATTGAAATCGTTAACGTTCGTATTAAACGTATTGATTTGCCATCAGAAGTTAGTTCGTCAGTTTATACGCGTATGGAAGCTGAACGTGAGCGTGTCGCTAAAACGCTACGTTCACAAGGTGCTGAAGAAGCAGAGAAAATTCGTTCAGATGCCGATCGTCAACGTACTATTATTCTTGCTGATGCAAAACGTACTGCTGAAGAGTTACGTGGTATGGGTGATGCAAAAGCCACAGACACCTATGCTAAAGCCTATGGCCAAAACAGTGACTTTTATTCATTCTATCGCCGTCTAACAGCCTATCAAAATGTATTTACGGGTGACGATATGCTGGTAATTGAACCAAAAGGTGAGTTTTTCAATAACTTTAGCGGTTCAAGCGTTAAATAAATTTTGTGAGCGACACGTTATTGCATAGTTTATGGATAGGTTCGGCATTAATGCTAGTAATAGAAGGTATTATGCCGTTTTTAAATCCAATAGCGTTTCGTCGCGTTTTATTGCAAATGGCCAATATGGAAGATCAACAATTAAGAAGCATTGGATTTTTTAGTATGATTTTGGGTATTGCATTACTTTATTGGGTAAATTGATTAGATGAGTCATAAAGATCGTTGGTTGTTGCCAGAAGGCATTGATGAGTTGATGCCAACACAAGCTGCACAACTTGAAGTATTACGTCGAAAATTAATAGATAGAATGCAAGCGTGGGGTTATCAATTAGTATTCCCGCCGCTTGTTGAATATCTAGACTCCTTATTAACCGGTACGGCAAAAGCTTTGGATTTGAAAACGTTTAAGTTAACCGATCAAATGTCTGGAAGGTTAATGGGTATTCGTGCAGATATGACACCGCAAGTGGCAAGAATGGCAGCGCATAATTTGCGTGATCAGCAAGGTGTTATTAGATTGTGTTACATCGGTAATGTGTTGCATACCTTACCGAGCGGACAAGGCACTTCACGTAATCCCGTACAACTAGGTGCTGAAATTTACGGCCATGCAGGTCCAGAAAGCGACGTAGAAGTTGTTCAGCTAATGGTCGAAACATTAGGTGAGATTCCTGACTTATTACTCGACATGGGCCATGTCGGTATCTATCGCGGATTAGCACATGCGGCAGGTTTGAATCCCGAACAAGAACAGGAACTATTTGGTGCATTGCAACGTAAATCTACGTCGGATATTGAGAGTTTATTAAACGAATATCAATTGCCTACGTCACATAAAGCAATGCTACTAGGCTTAGCTGAATTGAATGGCGGTATTGAAGTTTTAGCCAAAGCAAAAAAATTGTTAACTAATGCATCAGCTTCAGTTCAAGATGCATTAGCTACTTTGACGACGATTGCGACGATGATTCATCAGCGTTTACCTGCGTTAGCGATGAACTTCGATCTTGCCGAGTTACGTGGTTATCACTATCACACTGGCGTAGTGTTTGCGGCTTATCAAAGTGGAACCGCGCAGGCGATTGCCATGGGCGGACGTTATGATGATATTGGAGAAGATTTTGGTCAGGCACAACCAGCAACTGGCTTTAGTTTAGATTTAAAAACATTGGTTAATCAATTAACGCTTAATACAGTGGTTGCTGAACCAATTGCTGTTACATGGGCTGATGATGAGCTGCAACACAAGATGGTTGAGCAGCTTCGCGGTGAAGGCGAAGTGGTGATATATCAGCTATCTGGCAGCGAAATACCAACAACAAGAATTCTCATACAACAAGAAAGCCGCTGGTTAGTGGCTGAAACAGGAACACAAATTCGTGGCTAAAAATATCGTAGTGATTGGCTCTCAATGGGGCGATGAAGGTAAAGGTAAACTCGTTGATTTGTTGACAGATAATGTGTCAGCAGTTGTCCGTTTTCAAGGCGGTCATAATGCGGGCCATACTTTGGTTATTGATGGTCAAAAAACTGTTCTACATTTGATTCCATCAGGTATTTTACGCGAGCATGTCCAATGTTTGATTGGTAATGGTGTTGTCTTGTGTCCCACGGCGTTAATTAAAGAGATGACAGCACTCGAAGCAAAAGGTATTCCTGTTCGTACACGCCTTAAAATTAGTGCAGCTTGCCCACTCATCTTGCCTTACCATACAGCCCTTGATCAGGCGCGTGAATTACGGCTAGGTAAAGAAGCGATTGGCACTACTGGTCGTGGTATCGGTCCTGCTTATGAAGATAAAGTCGCACGTCGTGGTTTACGATTAGGTGATTTAAAAAATGAGCAAGGTTTTATCGCCAAGCTTCAAGAAATAGTTAAATTCCATAACTTTTCATTGATTAATTACTACCAAGTTGCCCCGGTTAATTTTGAAACCATTCGTGATGAAGTGTTAGCTATGCGCGATGTTTTATTGCCAATGATTGCTGATATCCCAGATATGCTACAAAAGTATTCAGAAGCTGGAAATAACGTGATGTTTGAAGGTGCTCAAGGTGCTTTATTAGATATCGATCATGGAACATATCCATACGTTACTTCATCTAATACAACAGCCGGTGGTAGTGCGACAGGTTCTGGTGTTGGTCCTTGTCATATTGATTATGTATTAGGTATTACTAAGGCGTATGCAACCCGTGTTGGCGGCGGCCCATTCCCATCTGAATTATTAGATGATCAAGGTAAAGTGAATGAGTTAGGTCAATATTTAGCTGATAAAGGCCATGAGGTTGGGGCAACAACAGGTCGTGGTCGTCGTTGTGGTTGGTTAGATATGGTTGCACTTAAACGTGCTAGCTGGGTCAATAGCATCACAGGATTATGTTTGACTAAATTAGATGTATTAGATGGTTTAGAGACGATTCGTCTTTGTATCTCTTACGAGCGTAATGGTGTTGCTGTTGATGTATTGCCACTAAGCGCAGAAGAATTTGAAGGTTGTAAACCGGTTTATGTTGATATGCCAGGTTGGACCGAATCAACGGTCGGTGTGACTAAGTTTGATGATTTACCTGCTAATGCGCGTGCTTATATTAATGAAGTAGAAAGATTAGCCGGCGTTCCAATCGATATCATTTCAACAGGTCCTGATCGTAACGAAACGATTATCAGACGCGATTTATTTAGTCTGTAAAATTTAAGCGATAATTAAACGCCCTCGAAAGAGGGCGTTTTTGTTTCTACTGACCTTTTGTTATTCCGGCCATGATTGCCGAATAATCAGTATCGGCTAAGTCTTGCTCTAATGTTTTATCTAATAATTGGCTAATGCCTTCTAAGGCGCAGGTTTCTAAATTCAACTGTTGAGCCACCGATAAAAATAATCGTGTATCTTTTGCTAAATGCTTAGTCGGAAAATTTGGCAAGGAATAGTCACGAGATAACATACGATCTAGCTTCTTATCAAATGTCGGCGCGTATAAAGCGCTATCTCGGACAATAGACATAAACTGTTCTGTTTCAATGCCTTCTTTTTCGACGAGTGCTAGACTCAACGCAAAACTCGATGTAAGCCCAGCAATCAATTGATTCATCGCTAGTTTAACGGTAGCACCTTGACCAATATCACCGATATGACGCGGATTTTTACCGATGATTTTTAGCAGCGGTAAAGCAGCGTTGTAGTCTTCATCTGAGCCTCCTGCCATTAAAATTAATGAACCACTTCGTGCTTCCGGTAAGCTTCCTAATACTGGACATTCTAAATACCGACCTTGGCGTTCGTTTATATAGTGGCTAATTGAACGAGATTCATCAGGTGAAATAGTCCCCATTTGAATAATGATCTTATCTTTAAATACTTCGTTCTTAATTGAATTTAACACTGCGTGAATCGCGTCAGCATCACTCAGCATAAGTATACAAAATTCGCTGTTCATCAGTGCTTCTTGCGCAGTGGAAGCAACCAACGCCCCATTTTGCTTCAGGTCAGCTACTTTTTCTACTGTTCGATTGAAGACAGTAACGGTTTGTCTTTCGGTCAGTAAATGCTCGACGAGTGCTTGTCCCATCAAGCCTGTTCCTAATAATGCGATGTTCATGATGAATTATTTCCGTAACATGTAAATAAAAATAGTGCGAGAGCATAGAAGCTAACGGCGTAGTGAGATAGAATAAGCGACTATTTTACAGTAGAAACAGGGGAATACTGTGTACAAGAAAAATATGACCATTGCTGGTTTTGATGACGAAATTTTTAACGCGATTGAGGCTGAAAATCAGCGTCAAGAAGATCATATCGAATTGATCGCTTCTGAAAACTACACTAGCCCACGAGTGCTGGAAGCGCAAGGCTCTTCTTTAACCAACAAGTATGCTGAAGGTTATCCTGGCAAGCGTTATTACGGTGGTTGTGAATATGTCGATCAAGCTGAGCGATTAGCCATCGATCGTGCAAAATCATTATTTGGCGCTGATTATGCCAATGTACAACCGCACTCAGGCTCACAAGCCAATCAAGCTGTTTACCTTGCTTTATTACAAGCTGGCGATACGATTCTTGGTATGAGTTTGGCGCATGGTGGTCATTTGACACATGGTTCTAAAGTAAGCTCTTCGGGTAAAATTTATAACTCATTCTCATATGGATTGAACCCTGAAACAGGGGAAATTGATTATGATGAAGTTGAACGTTTAGCAAAAGAACATAAACCTAAAATGATCGTAGCTGGATTCTCAGCGTATTCACGTGTCATTGATTGGCAACGTTTCAGAGATATCGCAGATTCTATCAATGCGTATTTATTAGTTGATATGGCACACATCGCTGGTTTAGTTGCAGCAGGTTTATATCCAAGTCCTGTACAAATTGCTGATATTACAACAACAACAACCCATAAAACTTTACGTGGTCCACGTGGTGGTTTGATCTTAGCTAAGGCTAATGAAGAGATCGAGAAAAAATTGAACTCTGCTGTCTTCCCTGGCATGCAAGGTGGTCCATTAATGCATGTTATTGCAGCAAAAGCGATTGCCTTCAAAGAAGCGATGTTGCCTGAATTTAAAACGTATCAGCAACAAGTGATTAAAAATGCACAAGCGATGGCTAAGGTCTTTATGGATCGTGGTTATGACGTCATTTCTAAAGGTACTGACGATCATTTGTTCCTTGTTAGCTTCATCGAAGCGGGTTTAACAGGTAAGGAAGTAGACATTTGGTTGGGTGATGCGAATATTACCGTTAATAAAAATGCTGTGCCTAATGATCCACAATCACCTTTTGTGACATCAGGCATTCGGGTCGGTACACCTGCCGTGACAACACGTGGCTTTAAAGAAGAAGAATGTATCCAGCTCGCTAGCTGGATGTGTGATGTTGTTGATAGCCGTGGTGACGCAGCAGTCATAAGTACGGTTAAGGCTAAAGCAATGGCAATATGCCAACGCTTACCAGTGTATGCATAACTAGAGCGAATTAGACGAATGCGTTGCCCTTTTTGTGGAGCAGATGACTCTAAAGTCGTTGACTCACGCCTATCTGCTGAAGGTGACGCCATTCGTCGACGTCGTAGTTGTGTTGAATGCAACGAACGATTTACGACCTATGAAACAGCTGAGCTTACTTTACCGAGATTGATTAAGCGTGACCAATCTCGCTCGTTGTTTGATGAAGATAAATTACGTTCTGGCTTGTTAAAAGCATTAGAAAAAAGACCGGTTAGTATTGATGCTGTCGATAGCGCAGTACAAGTCATCAAAAGGCGATTGATTGCTACTGGCGATCGCGAAGTTGAAAGTCGTCTGGTTGGTGATTGGGTCATGGATGCGTTACGCGAACTTGATGAAGTGGCTTATGTCCGTTTTGCTTCTGTATATCGTAGTTTTCAAGACATTAATGCTTTTCGCGAAGAAATTGAGCGGATGGAAAGTTTATCTAGCCCGTTAATTAAAAAATAAAGAGTTGGTAAACATCATTATTGCTAATGATTAGCTGCAGTCAGAAAGACACTTACATTATAGCGAGTAAGGCCATGCTTATCTTGCTTACGCTGGCTTGCAGCCAGCTTCGTTTAAGGAACATTGAATGATGCTTTGGGAAACGTTGGGTTTAGCACTATCTTGCAAACCAGAGACGATCTCACAGCCGTCGATATTCGTTGGTAATACATGACATCACATATTGCTTACATGAGCCGAGCTTTACAGCTTGCTGAACGAGGCTTATTCACTACCGCTCCCAATCCACGAGTAGGCTGTGTCATTGTTGTTAATGATGTGATTGTCGGTGAAGGCTGGCATCAACGTGCTGGTGAAGGCCATGCAGAAGTTAATGCGCTTAAGCAAGCGGGCCTAAAAGCCAAAGGCGCGGATTGTTATGTGACCCTTGAGCCTTGCAGTCATTTTGGACGAACACCACCTTGCGCCGATACCTTAATTAACGCAGGCGTAAGGCGTGTTTTTATTGCGATGATGGATCCTAATCCGCGTGTTGCAGGCAGCGGAATAGCAAAATTAGAAGCGGCAGGCATCGCAACCACCGTCGGCATACTGGAACAGCAGGCTGAAAAATTAAACATAGGATTTTGCCAGCGTATGCGTACCGGCCGGCCTTATATTCGCAGTAAAATAGCGATGAGTGTTGATGGTCGCACCGCAATGGCTTCTGGTGAAAGTAAATGGATTACAGGTTCGGCTGCGAGACAAGATGTACAACAATTACGCGCACGAAGTTCTGCTATTTTAACCGGAATAGGTACCATTTTAGCGGATAACCCAGCATTATCTGTCCGTCCTGAAGCTTGGTATCCACAGCAAACAATCAGACAACCACTGCGTGTTGTGGTTGATAGTCAATTACGAATGCCGGATGATGCTAAAATTTTTGAAGATAATGCTCAGGTGTTAATTGCGACCAGCAGTGCGATTAAAGCTGTTTCACATGCAGAAGTCTGTCACTTACCATCCATCAATAATCAGATTGATTTAGCCGCTTTAATGACCGAATTAGCACAACGTGAAATCAATGAAGTGATGGTAGAAGCAGGTTCACAATTAAATGGTGCATTATTGGCCGCCGGTTTAATTGATGAACTGGTGATTTATATGGCACCGAAAATTATGGGTGATGGCGCGAAAGGTATATTTCATTTACCTGACTTCACCAGTATGGCAGACAATATTGATTTGCAGATTACAGACATAAGACCAGTGGGCGATGATTGGCGAATTACTGCTTTACCAAAATACAACAAGGATAATGAATAGATGTTTACCGGAATTATAGCGGCGATAGGTAAGATTGAATCAGTCCAAGCTAAGGGCGGTGATATACGTTTACAAGTTGCAACGCAAAGTCTAGATTTATCAGATGTGAAGTTAGGCGATAGTGTGGCAAATAACGGTGTTTGTTTGACTGTTATTGCGATGAATGAAGGTTCTCTGAGTTTTGATGTATCGAGAGAAAGTCTAGATAGAACCAGTTTAGGTAACGTCAAAGCAGGTTCTGAAGTTAATCTTGAAAAAGCACTGGCTGTTGGCGATCGTTTAGGTGGTCATTTTGTCAGCGGTCATGTTGATGGGCTGGGCAAAGTGATTAATAAGCAAGAATCTGCCCGTTCAGTGCAATTTCGTT
Source organism: Methylophaga sp. (assembly GCA_011053005.1). GTDB lineage: Bacteria > Pseudomonadota > Gammaproteobacteria > Nitrosococcales > Methylophagaceae. Next base: position 104,648 of record DRHW01000012.1, on the reverse strand, counting down.
TTGAAGTACCTGCGGGCCTTGAACGTTATATTGCTGAGAAAGGCTCGATTTGTATTGATGGCACCAGTTTGACAGTTAATAAAGCAGAAAATAACTGGTTCGAAGTTAATATTATTCCTCACACGATGCAAGAAACGGTGATGAAAAGTTACCGGATTGGTAGCCAAGTTAATCTTGAAGTTGATTTGATCGCACGTTATCTAGAACGATTATTGCCTAAACAAGATTCAGGTATTACGCGAGAAACATTGTTACAAAACGGGTTTATCAAATGAAATTAAATACAACCGCTGAAATTATTGATGATTTAAAACAAGGCAAGATGGTTATTATTATGGATGATGAAGATCGTGAAAATGAAGGCGATCTGATCATGGCTGCTGAATGTGTTACGCCAGAAGCCATTAATTTCATGGCTCGATTTGGTCGTGGATTAATTTGCCTGACCTTAACAGAGCAACGTTGTCGTCAATTACGATTACCTTTGATGGTGACTGATAATCAAGCAGCTTATTCGACGAACTTTACAGTCTCAATCGAAGCCGCTCAAGGAGTGACAACAGGCATTTCAGCCGCAGATCGTGCATTAACCGTCTTAGCGGCAGTGAATGCTGATGCTGTGCCAGAAGATGTGGTTCAACCGGGACATATTTTCCCACTAAAAGCCCAATTGGGTGGGGTGTTAACCCGTGCGGGTCATACGGAGGCGGGTTGTGATTTAGCACAATTAGCAGGTAAAGATCCATCGGCAGTGATTGTTGAAATTCTAAATGAAGATGGCAGCATGGCGCGTCGTCCTGATCTTGAAGAGTTCGCTCAAACCCATGATTTAAAGATTGGTACGATTGCTGATTTAATTAGCTACCGTTTAGAAAATGAGATGACGGTACAACGATTATCACAATGTAATATGCCTACAGAGCATGGTGATTTTCAACTTTATAGTTTCCAAGATACGGTGAATAGCCAAGTCCATTTTGCCTTAGTGGCGGGTGATATTAAGCCTGACGAAGAAACTTTGGTTCGCGTTCATATGGCAGATCCTTTAGCGGATTTAATCAGTGCGGCACGTGAGCCAAGTCATTGGCCTTTACCGACCGTAATGAAACAAATTCAACAACAAGGAAAAGGTGTCTTGGTGGTGTTACGTCAGCCACAACAAAACAAACAATTAGCGGCAAAGATCGAACATTACCAACAGCAAGATCGCGGTGAAGCACAGCTGACGGCTAAATCAGGTTGGGACTTACGTACATTTGGTGTTGGTGCTCAAATTCTGGCAGATTTAGGCGTCAAAAAAATGCGAGTGATTGGTACGCCAACTAAGCTGACAGGGCTATCAGGCTTTGGATTAGAGTTAGTCGGTTACGCTGAGAACAATCAGGCGTGAGCCAGCAAACTATCGTTGTAGTAACGGGTGAAGCATCAGGTGATGCTCATGCTGGTAGAATGATTGGTGAGTTAAAACAGCTGAGACCTGACATTAAGGTTAGGGGAATTGGCGGCGATAATATGCGTGCAGCGGGCACAGAAATTATGGTCGATTTTTCTGAATTAGCGGTGATGGGTATTGTCGAAGTACTTAGACGCTACCGTCGTATAAAAAACATTTTTAACCAGTTGCTTGTGGATCTTAAAGCCAATAAACCTGATTTATTAGTGTTAGTTGATTATCCAGGTTTTAATCTGAAATTAGCAAAACAAGCCAAAAAACTAGGTATTCCAATTTTATATTACATTAGCCCAAAGGTATGGGCGTGGCGGGCTGGTAGAGTTAAAACCATTAAGCAGTATGTTGATAAAATGGCGGTATTATTTCCTTTTGAAGTGCCAATTTATCAAGATGCTGGCGTGCCAGTAACGTGTGTTGGTCATCCATTGGTCGATGCCGTTCAAAATACTTTGACGACAAAACAAGCCAAAATCAAAATGGGTTTAAAATTGAATCGTCGTGTGATTGGCTTATTTCCAGGTAGCCGACGCAGTGAAATTGATAATTTATTGCCTATCATGCTGAATGCGGCACAAGTTATACAGCAAAAAAATCCCAATGTTGATGTGGTGTTACCTCTTGCACCGGGCATTGACGAAGTTTATCTCAACAAGATTTTAGCTACATCTCCAGTGCCAGTAAAAGTAGTCAGTAGTAATTTTTATGATTTAACAGCAGCTTGTGATGCCATTGTCGCAGCTTCAGGTACGGTCACTTTAGAAATTGCATTATTAGGCGTGCCACACTTTATTGCTTATCGGGTGTCACCAATTAGTTATCAGATTTTACGTCGATTGGTTAAAATTCCCTATGTTGGTTTATGTAATATTGTGACTGGAAAACCTGTCATTTTGGAGTTATTACAAGACGAAGTGACAGTCGAGCGTTTAGAAAAAGAATTAACGACATTATTAGGCGAGCCAACGAGTAAAGCTAAAGCTGACAGTATTCGTGAGCAAGTTTTAACAGCACTTGGGCCATCGGGTGGCGCGCGTAATGCCGCCCAAACGATTTTAGATATGTTAGATAATTAATGATGACTACTCAGGTTTATATTGTAGGGGTTGATGAAGTAGGGCGAGGACCTTTAGCGGGTGCGGTTGTGGCGGCGGCAGTTATTCTTGATCCGAATAAACCTATTGATGGTTTGAACGATTCTAAAATATTAACCGTAAAACGACGTGAACAACTCGAACCGATTATTCAGCAACAGGCACTAGCATGGTCATTAGGTCGTGCTGAGGCTGAAGAAATTGATGATATCAATATCCTGCAAGCAACATTATTGGCAATGAAGCGTGCTGTCGAAGGTCTGCATATTAAGCCAACTCATGCTTTAGTTGATGGCAATCAAGCGCCTAATTTAGCGTGTTCAGTAACGACGATTATCAAAGGTGATCAATCTGAACCAGCGATTGCTGCTGCTTCAATATTAGCTAAAGTAGCTAGAGATCGTGAAATGCAGGCGATGGATGAACTGTATCCTGGTTATGGTTTTGCAAAGCATAAAGGTTATCCGACCAAGGTACATCAGCAAGCATTGATGACATTAGGACCTTGCAGTATTCATCGGCTATCATTCAAGCCAGTACAACTCGCGGTGAAACGATAATACGATGATAGTGTTATTTGTTCGCTTCATTAAAAGGACATGATTAATAGTGCGTGTTAGCAGCGATAAACAAAGGCTATTAATCATAAGAAGCATGGTATTATTCACCTCATATGTTATCCCCTAAAAAAATCATCAATAACTTGACTCAAAAAAAGCCTCGCGTTCGTGGGAGAGGACCTAGTAATTCTGGACCTGCACCCACGGTTATTCCACGTGCAGATCACTCGATTTCGCGTCGTTTGATTAGTCCTCATGCATTAAAGGTCTTACGCGATTTGCAAGCAGGTGGCTTTGAAGCTTATCTTGTCGGCGGTTGTGTGCGTGACTTGTTGTTGGGTCATGAACCTAAAGATTTTGATGTTACGACCAATGCCTCGCCAGAACAAGTGCATCGTCTATTTCGTAAAAGTCGCTTAATTGGTCGACGGTTTAAGTTGGTGCATGTTGGTTTTGGTCGTGATGTTATCGAAGTGGCTACTTTTAGAGCGCCGCCCGAAGTAGAACAGCATGTTGATGGCCAAGGTCGGATCATGCGTGATAATGTTTTTGGTACTTTAGAACAAGACGCGTGGCGACGTGATTTTACGGTTAATGCTCTGTACTACAATATTCAAGATTTCTCGATTGTTGATTACACCGGTGGACTTGCTGATTTGAAAGCAGGGAAAATTCGTCTAATTGGTGATGTGGAAACCCGTTATCGTGAAGATCCTGTACGAATTTTACGTGCGATACGCTTTGTCGGTAAATTAGGTTTAAAACTTGATGGTGAAACGGAGCGGTTAATTCCTGAGCTTGCTAGTTTGTTGGCCGATATTCCCGCCGCACGATTGTTTGATGAAACTTTAAAGCTATATTTGAGTGGTAATGCAGCGGTGACGCATGAATTATTATGCCACTATGGTGTATTTGATATTTTGTTTCCACAAACTGCGGCTATGTTACACACCGAGGTTGATGGTTTTCCTAGAACATTATTAATCAAAGCATTAGAAAATACTGACTTACGTGTTGATGAAGGTAAGCCTGTAACGCCCGCATTCTTATTTGCAGCATTGCTCTGGGAGCCTGTGCGTCATCTTTGGAAAATTCATCAAACAAAGGGTATCCCAAGTATTCCTGCTCTACAGCGCGCCGCGACAGAAGTTATTTCTGAACAAGTAAATCGCGTAGCTGTACCTAAACGATATACGCTCGATACGCGTGATATTTGGAGCTTGCAACCACGGTTAGAACAGCGACAAGGTAAACGGGCGTTTAAACAATTAACGCATCCTAAATTTAGAGCCGGTTACGACTTTTTATTATTGCGGGCTGAAACAGGCGAGCCAGTAAAAGAATTGGCTGATTGGTGGACGCAATTCCAGTTTTCGAATGAAGCCGAACAGCTAAACTTAATTAAAAATTTATCGCCAACAGCACTCGCAAAGGGAAAACCCAAAGCACGTCGCCGTCGTCGTAGAAAACCAGTTACAAAGAGTGATTAATGCGCGCATATATTGGATTAGGTAGTAATTTAGCGGATCCCGTTGAACAAGTTAAAACAGCAATCAGTCATTTACAACAGTTACCTGATTCAGAGCTCATCGCATGGTCTTCACTGTATGCCAGTCCGCCAATGGGCCCTCAAGACCAGCCTGATTATATTAATGCAGTTGTTGAAGTTAAAACAACACTAACCGCACTTCAGTTATTAGATGCTTTACAGGCGATTGAGCAACAACAAGGTCGTATTCGAAACCGACATTGGGGTGAACGTACTTTAGATCTTGATGTGCTGCTGTACGGTCAAGAAGTGATTGATGATGCGCGCTTACAAATCCCTCACCCAGGTCTAGCATTAAGAGCTTTTGTACTTTACCCCTTAGCCGAAATTAAACCTGATTTGACCGTTCCTAATCTAGGACAGATACAGCAATTACTGCAAAATTGCCCGCAAGACAGCTTACGAAAACTGGAAAAAATAGTGCTATGAGAACATTACCGCATAAATATATCGTTGTAGAAGGCCCGATTGGTGTGGGTAAAACCCACTTAGTTAAACGCTTAGCGAATAGCTTTTCCGGCGCTAGCACTATATTTGAGCAGCCTGAAGAAAATCCATTTTTAGAAAAGTTTTATCTAAATCCGAAGCAGTCAGCATTGCCAACTCAGCTTAGTTTTTTAATGCAACGAGTCAAATTAAGTAAAGCATTACAACAAGATGATTTATTTACTGATTTGCAGTTAGCTGATTTTATGTTGGAAAAAGATCGGATATTTGCCCACATTACTTTAGATGATGATGAGTTAGCTTTATATAATATGGTCTACGATAATCTCACTTTGCATCACCGTACACCTGATCTCGTTATCTATTTGCAAGCATCATTACCTGTGCTTAAGTCACGAGTATCGCAACGTGGTATTGGTTACGAACAGCATGTTGAAGATGCTTATTTGAAAAAGCTAGCAGATAGTTATGCTGATTTTTTTCATTATTATGATGCTGCGCCATTGCTGATTGTGAATGCAGAGCAAATTGACTTAGTGAATAGTGAAGCTGATTATCAGAATTTATTAGAGCAAATTGATGGCATTAAAAGTGGTAAACATTACTACAACCCTTTGCCAGTAAAAGTTAAGTAGAGATATCACCATGAGCCGCCTAAATTTAACTCGCCTGCGTCAGATGAAAGCAGAACAAAATAAAATTGCTATGTTGACCGCTTATGATGCAAGTTTTAGTCATGTCTTAGAACAAGCGGGTATTGACGTCATTCTTATTGGTGATTCTTTAGGCATGGTCATACAAGGCCAAGAAAGCACCTTACCGGTGACGGTTGATGACATTATTTACCATTGCCGAAATGTAGTGCGTGGTAGCAATGCAGTATTTGTAATCGCTGATATGCCTTTTATGAGTTATGCCAATGCAGAACAAGCGGTTTCGAATGCGGCTCGCCTAATGGCTGAAGGTGGTGCTCAAATGGTTAAGCTCGAAGGTGGTGCTGTCATGGCATCAACGGTTGAGCTGTTGACCGCTCGTGGTATTCCAGTGTGTGCACACTTGGGATTATTACCTCAATCAGTACATCGTGTTGGCGGCTATCGTGTGCAAGGTCGTGACGCTGAAACGGCTGAGCAACTCGTTCAAGATGCAATCGCATTGCAAAAAGCGGGTGCAGATATGGTGGTATTAGAATGTGTACCCGCTGCTTTAGCCGCAAAAGTCACTAATACATTAACAATTCCGGTTATAGGTATTGGCGCTGGTAGTGAATGTGATGGCCAAGTTTTGGTTCTATATGACATGATTGGTTTAACGCCGGGTAAGCGACCTCGATTTAGCCATGATTTCTTAGCCGATACAGGCGCGATTCAATCAGCCATTGCTAAATATGTAGTAGATGTTAAGGCAGGTCAATTTCCAACTATTGAGCATCAATATTAATGCAAAGCGTTGAAACGATTACTGCCTTACGGGCTCAAGTTAAAGCATGGCGCGATCATAAGTACACCGTTGCATTTGTACCGACAATGGGTAATTTACATGAAGGTCACCTTTCTTTAGTAAAAAAGGCGAGTGAATTAGCAGATAAAGTTGTGGTGAGTATTTTTGTCAATCCTTTGCAGTTTGATGATAAAGAAGATTTATCTGCTTATCCTCGTACGGTGAAGGCCGATATTCAAATGCTCAGTTCCGTAGGTTGTGATGTGATATTCACGCCATCGGTAGATACTATGTATCCGAAAGGTATGACCTCGCATACTCATATCAGTGTGCCGGACATGGATGATAAGCTCTGCGGGCTTAGACGACCAGGACACTTTGATGGTGTGGCAACCGTGGTCACTAAACTACTGAATATCGTTCAAGCTGACATCGCTGTTTTTGGTGAAAAAGATTACCAACAATTATTATTAATCAAACACTTAGTGCGTGATCTTAATCTGCCTATAGATATTGTAGGTGGGCCTACATTTCGTGATGAAAGCGGTTTAGCAATGAGCTCACGAAATCAGTACTTAAGCGAAAAGCAACGAAAACAAGCCGCTGGTTTACATCAAACATTGCTGGCTGTTAAGCAAAATATCGAAAGGGGTGAGCAGGATTTTTCCGCTTTACAGCAGGATGCTTGTAATAAATTAAAATTACTTGGCTTGGCTGCTGAATATGTTGATATTCGACGTGCAAATGACTTGGGGCAGGCAATATCAGGCGATAAGGACTTAAGGATTCTTGCAGCAGTACGACTAGGCAAGGCACGATTAATCGACAATATTGCTTGTCATCTTGCCTGATTTTGTTGAAAAAGCGATAATATCTAGCTAACTAACTACAGATGGTCGGATATGCAACTGACTCTATTAAAAGCAAAACTACATCGCGCTTGCGTAACGCACTCTGAATTAGAGTACGAAGGCTCGTGTGCGATTGACAGTGACTTCTTGGAAGCTGCTGGCATTCATGAATATGAACAGATCCAAATTTACAATGTGGCCAATGGTGAACGTTTTACGACTTATGCTATTCGTGCCGAAGCGGGTTCTCAAATCATTTCGGTGAATGGGGCAGCAGCGCATAAAGCATCACCTGGCGATCGTATTATAATCTGTGCTTATGCGGTGCTAGATCAAAAAGAAGTGGCGAACTTCAAGCCGACACTTGTTTACCTTAACGAGAATAATGACATCATCAATTTACGTCATGCTATTCCGGTACAAACGGTATAGCTATTTATTGTTGGTGTAAAATTCATGATTGAAAAGATGTTTGAAGGATTACTTTGGAATAGTCGTTTTGTCGTTATTATTGCTGTAATCGTTAGTTTAATTACCGCCTTTGCCATGTTTTATATGGCATCCGTCGATGCGTTTTATTTGGTGATTCATTTAGGTGATTATCTTTCACCAGATTTGATTGGTGAAGCACGTAAAAACTTTCGTGCCACAACAGTAACCCATGTAGTCGAAGTGATTGATGGTTATTTGTTAGCGACTGTTTTATTAATCTTTTCTTTAGGATTATATGAGTTGTTCATAAGCAAAATCGAACAAGCGGAAGACTCTGAAACATCTTCATCTGTATTAGCTATTCATAGTCTTGATGATCTTAAAACACGTCTTGGACGAGTGATTATCATGATTTTGATTGTGAACTTTTTCGAACACGCAATCAGCATGGATTTTCACGGTGCCATTGAGTTATTAGCGCTTTCTGGTGGTATTGCACTGATTGGCCTCACCCTTTATTTAACTCATGCAGAAGAACATTAATCGTATCTGTCTGTGCTACTAATTAGTTACTTGTCATCAAACTGTAACGGAATCAATATCAAGTTGTAACACACCTTCTTTATGCTTTAGAAATAAGGCAAATAAGGGGCGAACAATGCTTAATATTGAAAGTGCAATCCAACAAAAATTTCCGAGCTTTGAACACAAAAGTCCTTGGATAAAAAAGCCAACACTTGGTTTATTGCGGAAGTTATCTCATGAATATGAAGTTAATCAGTTTTTAGATACTCACCAAGATTTAAAAGGCTTCGATTTCATTGAGCAAGTCTTAGAACACTTCAAATTTAGTTATTCACTTTCACATCGTGAACGTAGCAATATTCCAGCTTCAGGACGCGTTGTTATCGTCGCTAATCACCCATTAGGCGCGTTAGATGGCTTATCCCTGTTAAAGTTAGTAGGCGAGGTTAGGCGTGATGTTAAAATCGTCGTCAATGATATGTTGATGAATTTTCAAGCCGTTAAAAACTTACTGCTGCCAGTCGATAATTTAAATAAAGCCACTCAGAAAAGTAGCATTGCCGATATCATTAACTGTCTGAATAATGACGAGGCGGTGATTGTTTTCCCTGCTGGTGAAGTCTCACGAATTAGACCGAATGGCGTGCGCGATGGTCAATGGACTAGTGGTTTTTTACATTTTGCAAAAAAGACAAACTCACCAATATTGCCGATATATGTTGATGCCCGAAATTCATCATTATTTTACAGTAGCTCTATGGTTTATAAGCCTTTAGCAGGCATGTTATTAGCACATGAAATCTTCAATAAAAGCTCAAAAACAATTGCGTTGCGTGTTGGTGAGTCCATCCCATATCAGCATATCAAAGCATTACCTTTAGCAAAGAAAGAAACGGCCAAGTTGATTAGAAGACATTTATATCGCATTGGCAAGGGTAAATCGCCGTTATTTCAGACAGAGCAAACGATCGTTCATCCTCAGGAACGTCGAGCAATTAAAAAAGAATTGCAGCAAGCTATGCTGCTAGGTGAAACAGCTGATGGCAAGAAAATTTATTTATTTGACTACCAACCTGATTCAGCCGTGATGCATGAAATAGGCAGACTAAGAGAAGTTACTTTTCGCCAAGTGGGGGAAGGTACTGGCAAAAAAACTGACTTAGATCGCTATGACCGTGATTATCGCCATTTAATTTTATGGGATGATCAGGAACTTGAAATTGCGGGTGCATATCGTTTAGCCGAGGTAAAAAATGTTATTTTGAAATCAGATACACGCGGTATTTATAGTCAGGAACTATTTGATTATGACCGAACAAAGATGGCGGATATTTTTGACCAAGGCATTGAACTAGGCCGAAGTTTTGTGAGTCCAAAATATTGGGGAAAGCGTAGTTTAGATTACCTTTGGTATGGAATTGGTGCTTATTTAAAACGGTATCCTGATATACGTTATTTATTTGGCCCCGTTAGCTTGAGTGATAGTTATCCCACTTTTGCTAAAGCTTTGATCACCTGTTTCTATCAGACATATTTTAAAGATGAGGATGAGCTTGCTATTGCTAATGTGCCATATCGCTTAGAGAGTAATATGCAACAACAAGTTAATGAAGTTATTAGTGGTGTTGATTATGATGCTGATTTTAAAGCGATGCGAGTTCAATTAGCTCATATGGATGTTAGTATTCCAACACTATATAAACAATATGCTGACTTGTGTGAGGCGGGTGGAGTGCGGTTTATAGACTTTAGTATTGATGCTGATTTTGGCAATTGTATTGATGGCTTAGTGATGGTCGATCTTCAAAAACTCAAGCCTGCAAAACATAAACGCTATTTGGCTGATTAAGTAGTCAACTCAGTCATAAAAAAGGCCATATCAACGAAATGATATGGCCTTTTTAAATTGAACTTGTTGAAATTATTTTGTAATTGCAATTAATTCAATATCAAAAATCAATGTTTCATTAGGACCAATTGGTGAACCTTGGCCTGCACCACGAGGACCATAAGCTAAGTTAGCAGGTACTACGATGTGCCATTTGCCGCCTTCTTTCATCAATTTTAACGTTTCTTGCCAGCCTTGGATTACGCCGTTAACAGGGAATGTTGCTGGTTCGCCACGATCATATGAACTATCAAAGACAGTGCCATCTAACAATGTACCTTTGTAGTTAGCGATAACTTTATCTGTATCAGTCGGTGATGCGCCATCACCTTTTTTGATAATAGAGTATTGCAAGCCGCTTTCTGTTGTAACTACGCCTTCTTTTTTACCATTTTCATCAAGATATTCTTGAGCAATTTTTTGCTTAGCATTCATTACTTCAGCCATTTCTTTCGCTTTTTTCTGTTGGAAAGTACCAATGACTTTTTCAGCTGTAGCTTGATCTAACTGTGGTTGTTTACCTGCAAACATATCTGCTACACCAGCAGTAAATGAATCCATATCTAACTCAACGCCTTCAGACATCATGTTTTGTCCGACTTGAATGCCGAAAATATAGCTCAATTGTTGTTTTTCAGTATCTAGTTTTGTGGCATTTGTATCAGCCATTGCAGGTGCTCCAAATAAAAAAGGAAGAATTGCGAGTGTTTTTAATTTCATTTAAAGGATCTCGAATCAATAGGTTATTTAACATAAATGTAAGTGTTCATCAGTAAGCTGATGATAGTCTTTAGTAAGCAAAAAGCCGATAAAGTTCACCTTCAGACATTCTCTCACATTTTTATAAGGAATATTACTTGAAATAACTGAGTAGCCAACTTGGTTATTATTTTAAATGGGACTATAATAGTCCTATATTGAGAGGGCGTCGCCAAATGTTGCGAATGGGAAAATTAACAGATTACGGTATCGTTTTGATGAGCTATTTAGCTCAAAAAACAGATAGACAACACAGTGCACACGCACTTGCTGACGCGGTACAAGTACCTCTGCCCACGGTAAAAAAGGTCTTAAAAGCCTTATCCCAGGCAGGCTTGTTGATATCTGAGCGTGGCGCTCATGGTGGTTATAGTTTGCTTCGTAGCTCTAAACAGATATCGGTTGCTGAGATTATTACGGCAATTGAAGGCCCTATTGCTTTGACTGAGTGTGTCAGCAATGAGAGTCATTGTGAACAAGAAAATCATTGTTCCATTCAAACTAACTGGACACGAATCAACAATGCAGTATTTCATGCTTTAGACGAAGTTAAATTGTCTGACATGTTAGTGCCACAGACTGCCTCAGAAAGCGTAAACCCAATACATTTTTATCCATCGACAAGCGCGATGGCTTTAGTTATAACGAAGGATGGTGAGATTAATGGCTGAACAAAAACAGCAAATAGAAGATTTCGTTCCTAAAGAATATTCGGCAGGATTTATTTCTGATATTGAGTCGGATAGCCTACCACCAGGATTGAGTGAAGAAACTGTACGTGAAATTTCTCGTATTAAAGGCGAGCCAGAATTTTTATTAGAATGGCGGTTAAAAGCCTATCGTCACTGGCTTACGCTTGAAACACCGGAATGGGCGCATGTTCATTATCCTGAGATTGATTATCAAGCAATTAGTTATTATTCGGCACCGAAGAAAAAAACGGATGGCCCCAAGAGTCTTGATGAAGTCGATCCGGAATTATTACGTACCTATGAAAAACTGGGTGTCCCGCTTGCCGAACGTGCTCGTTTAGCAGGTGTTGCTGTTGATGCGGTATTTGATAGCGTCTCGGTTGCCAATACTTTTCAAGATAAATTAGCAGAAGAAGGCATTATTTTTATGCCATTTTCAAAAGCGGTACATGCTTATCCTGAATTAATAAAAAAATACTTGGGCAGCGTCGTTCCCTATAAAGATAATTTTTACGCTGCGTTGAATTCAGCAGTATTTAGTGATGGTTCATTTGTCTATATACCTAAAGGCACGCGTTGTCCGATGGAATTATCTACCTATTTCCGAATTAATGCCGCAAATACAGGACAGTTTGAACGTACTCTGATTGTTGCTGATGATGATTCATATGTGAGCTATCTGGAAGGTTGTACTGCGCCAATGCGTGATGAAAATCAGTTGCATGCTGCGGTTGTAGAATTAGTCGCACATGATCGTGCACAAATTAAATATTCGACAGTGCAAAACTGGTATCCAGGTGACGAAAACGGTCGCGGTGGGATTTTTAACTTTGTGACGAAACGTGCCGCGTGTCGTGGTGAAAGCTCTAAAGTATCGTGGACACAAGTTGAAACAGGGTCAGCCATTACTTGGAAATATCCAAGTGTTATTTTGCAGGGCGATAACTCTGTCGGTGAATTTTACTCGGTTGCTGTGACCAATAATATGCAGCAAGCGGACACCGGTACCAAAATGATCCACTTGGGAAAAAATACCACTTCAACGGTTATCTCAAAAGGTATTTCAGCAGGTCGATCCCAAAATGCTTATCGTGGATTAGTGCGTATGGGACCGAATGCTGAGAATGCACGTAACTACACTGAATGTGATTCTCTATTAATTGGTGATGTTTCAGCAGCACATACATTCCCGTATATAGAAGTGAAAAATCCAACAGCACAAGTTGAGCATGAAGCGTCTACTTCAAAAATTAGTGAAGACCAATTGTTCTATTGCAAGCAACGCGGCCTAGATTTAGAAGACGCCGTGTCGATGATTGTGAATGGCTTTTGTAAACAAGTTATTCGAGAATTGCCGATGGAATTTGCGGTCGAAGCACAAAACTTATTAGGTTTATCACTAGAAGGTTCTGTGGGTTAAACCAGACCTTACCGATAAATAATATTCGAAACAAAATATGTCATTTCTGTAGCCCCTAAACAGAAACCTAAACGCTGATTAGTCGACTTTGGCGAGCGCGCTAGGATGATGATATTTATTAGATTTAAAGAGACAACATATAATGAAAATGTTAGAAATTAAAAACTTACATGCCAGTATTGATGGTAAAGAAATTCTTCGCGGTATCAATTTGACTGTGAACGCAGGTGAAGTACATGCCATTATGGGCCCCAATGGCGCTGGAAAAAGCACTTTATCTAATGTGCTTGCTGGACGCGATGGTTATGAAATCACTCAAGGTGAAGTCATTTATAAAGATGAAGATTTACTATCATTAGCGCCTGAAGAACGTGCACAACACGGCGTGTTTTTAGCATTTCAATATCCTGTAGAGATCCCAGGCGTAAGCAATATTTATTTGTTAAAAGCGGCGTTAAATGCAGTGCGTAAACATCAAGGTTTAGATGATCTTGATGCTATCGACTTTTTAACACTAGTTCGTAGCAAAATGGCGCTAGTCAAAATGGATGAGCAATTTTTACACCGTAGCGTAAACGAAGGTTTCTCTGGTGGTGAGAAAAAACGTAATGAAATTTTGCAAATGGCCTTATTAGAACCGTCATTAGCAATACTTGATGAAACAGACTCTGGTTTAGATATTGACGCGTTAAAAACCGTTTCTGATGGTGTTAATGCGCTACGTTCAAAAGATCGTTCGATTATTATGATTACCCATTATCAACGCTTGCTTGACTATATCGTGCCTGATTTTGTTCACGTGCTTTCTGAAGGACGCATTGTAAAATCTGGTGATAAAGAGCTAGCAAAAGAGCTAGAAAAAACAGGTTACAGCTGGGTTAATGAAGATGCGGAGGGCAAGCCAGTATGAAACAACTCACCGATTTGGTGACACCTTTTTCTAGTGTTGCAAAAGAAAAAACATTACCAGGGCAAGATTTTTCTTGGTTAAACAGCCTACGGTTAAAAGCATTAACACAATTTAACCATCATGGTTTGCCTGCAAAAAAAGAAGAAGATTGGAAATACACTAGCTTGTGGGCATTAGGCCAACAAGCCTTTACTCACGAAGCTGTTGCGAGTTCTTTTACTGCTGAACAATGTGAGCAACGGGCTTTGTTAAAAGACGCTTATCGCGTTGTTATAGTCGATGGAGTGTATTCTGCTGAATTATCTCAGCTGGATAACTTGCCTGAGGGTTTAGTGATTCGTCCATTATCAGAAAGCTTAGAACTTGCACAACCTCATCTCGGTAATCAAATTAATCTTGAAAAAGCAGGTTTTAATGCGCTGAACACTTTCTTAATGCAAGAAGGTGTAGTGATTAGTGTGGATAGCGATACTCGCATTACTAAACCTATTGAGTTATTGGTCATTAATACTGGAACAACGGAAGCATTAGCTAGCCATTTGCGTAATGTCATCGTGCTTGCCGATATGAGCCAAGCTACTGTGGTTGAGCATTATGTCGGTTTAACTGAAGCGGTTTCATTGACAAATGTCGTGACGGAAGTAGTGTTAGCTCATAATGCGATGCTCAATCATTATAAATTACAGCAAGAATCTAAAAATGCGTTTCACATTGCGACCTTAGCAGCAAAACAAGCAGCAAGCAGTCATTGGAATACTAATAATGTGTCTTTGGGTGCCAAACTCGCGCGCAATGATATTCACAGCCAATTATTAGGCGAGCAGTCGCACGTTACGATGGATGGTTTGTATTTAGTGACTGGCGATCAACATGTTGATAATCACACACGTATTGATCATGCAGTACCTAATACGACCAGCGATGAATTATATAAAGGCGTGTTAGATGGTAATAGCCATGCGGTATTTAATGGCAAAGTCATCGTTCATAAAGATGCTCAGAAAACAGATTCAAATCAAAGTAACCGTAATATGTTGCTATCTCGTGGTTGTGAAATAGATACTAAACCTGAGATGGAAATCTACGCCGATGATGTGAAATGTGGTCATGGCAGCACGGTAGGTCAATTGAATGATGATCATTTATTCTTTTTACGCGCTCGTGGTTTAGATGAAGTGACCGCGCGTAGTTTGCTGACTCATGCCTTTGCTGCCGAAGTGTTAGAGCGCATTGCCGCTGAAGATATTAGAGAAGCATTATCGGCATTAATCAATCAACACTTACCACGCACAGGTGTTGAAAGAGTAGGTGTAATAGCATGAGCGAATTAGATCTTTCTGCGATTAGAAAAGATTTCCCTATCTTGCATCAGCAAGTCAATGGACATCCTTTGGTCTATCTAGATAATGCGGCGAGTAGCCAAAAGCCTAACCAAGTGATTGATGCGGTGTCTGATTATTATCGACAAGATAATGCCAATGTTCATCGTGGTGTGCATCGTTTAAGTCAACGTGCGACTGACTCTTATGAAGGCGCGCGTGATAAAGTGCGTGGGTTCCTCAATGCACAATCAGATAAAGAAATTATCTTTGTCCGTGGCGCAACAGAAGCCGTTAATTTAGTGGCTCAAAGTTTTGTACGTCCACAATTGCAAGCGGGTGACGAGATCTTGATTAGTCACATGGAACATCATGCCAATATTGTGCCTTGGCAAATATTGTGTGAACAAACGGGCGCCAAACTGAACGTTATTCCAATGACGATGGCTGGCGAACTTGATTTATCTACATTTGATGAATTGCTAACTAGCAAAACTAAAATCATGGCGATAGGGCATGTTTCAAATGCTTTGGGTACGATTAATCCTATTAAAGAGATGATTGCCAAAGCCCATGCTAAAAATATTCCGGTATTAGTTGATGGCGCGCAAGCTGTGCCGCACATGATTGTTGATGTACAAGATTTAGATTGTGACTTTTATGTGTTTTCAGGACACAAAATGTTTGCACCCACTGGTATTGGCGCGCTTTACGGAAAACAAGCATTATTAGAAGCGATGCCACCTTGGCAGGGCGGCGGCGATATGATTTTATCGGTAAGTTTTGCTCACACCCAATACAACGAATTGCCGTATAAATTTGAAGCAGGCACACCTAATATTTCAGGTGCAATTGGTTTAGGTGCGGCGATTGATTATATGAATGGGTTAGGCATCGCTAATTTGGCTGCACATGAACATGCTTTATTAGTGGCGGCAACGGAAAAAGTATCCGCTTTATCTGGGGTTAGAATTATCGGTACAGCAGCACAAAAAGCCAGCGTATTGTCATTTATGATTGAAGGTGTGCATCCGCATGATGTTGGAACCATTTTTGATCAACAAGGTGTGGCCATTCGTACCGGACATCATTGCGCTCAGCCTGTTATGCAATTCTTTGGTATTCCAGCAACAGCGCGTGCGTCGTTTGCTTTTTATAATACTTTTGAAGAGATTGATGCGCTGGTTGGCGGAATCAAAAAAGTACAGGAGCTATTTGCTTAATGAGTAATGCAGATTTACGAGATCTATATCAAGAAGTGATTATGGATCACAATAAAAAGCCACGAAATTTTCGTGAAATGACCGATGCCAACCATTTGGCACACGGTAACAATCCACTGTGTGGTGATGCTTTAGTTGTGTTTTTGAAACTCAATGGTGATGTGATTGAAGATGTGAGTTTTCAAGGCAGTGGTTGTGCAATTTCTGTGTCTTCTGCTTCGATGATGACGGAAGCATTGAAAGGCAAAACATTAGCAGAAGCTGAAACGCTTTATCAGTTAGTGCATAAACAAATGACCGGCGAAGAGATTGATTCATCCTCTTTGGGCAAGTTAGCTGTTTTGAGTGGTGTTAAAGAATTTCCAGCTCGCGTTAAATGTGCGACTTTGTCATGGCATACACTACATGCCGCGATGGATAGTGAGCATGACATTTCAGTATCAACTGAATAAGGCGCCAAAGTGATGAGTAAAGAGGATTTTGAAGTGAGTTCAGAAGAAGTTAAAGAAGATGTGATTGAGATGTTACAAACCATCTATGATCCTGAAATTCCGGTCAATATCTACGAATTGGGTCTTATTTACGGTATTGACGTGAGTGATGAATACAACGTAGAAATTAAAATGACCTTAACGGCACCAGGTTGCCCTGTAGCGCAGTCTTTTCCGGGTGAAATAGAAGAGAAAGTCGGTACTGTAGCGAACGTGAACAAGGTAAATGTTGAGCTTGTTTGGGAGCCACCTTGGTCAAAAGAAATGATGAATGAAGCGGCTCAATTACAACTAGGCATGTTTTAATCGAGCCAGCTTTCAAGGCTAAGAATATTCTAAAACGAACAGCGAGTTTGGCAAGGATCTAGTCGCAATGACTATCCTTGCCAAATATTAAAGACATTCATCTTTATCCCCGTAGTATAAATATTGATCTATCGATTTTTAAATTGTTATTTCAAACAGCCGTTTTCTAAAAGCTGACTATGCATTCACATAGACATCAGTTAAGTTTGCACATAGCGCCCATCTAAACTATAACTGGCTGAACATAGATTTAATCGAATTCTTATATCATTCTAAAAGTTGATTAGCCATGAGTACCGATAAGCCGCCCCGTCCCATTAAAATTTCTCATACCGGCCCGACCTTATTAAATATTTCTTTATTAAATAAAGACTGCGCTTTTGATGAACAAGAGCGAAAAGACTTCGATTTAATGGGCTTATTGCCGCGACGATTTGAAACACTTGACCAGCAAGTCGCGCGTGCTTATCAGCAATATTTAAGTTTTGAAGACCCTATCAATCAACATATCTTTCTTCGCGCCACCCAAGATAGTAATGAAACGCTGTTTTATCGTTTATTACAGGATCATCTTGAAGAGATGATGCCGATTATTTATACACCAACGGTGGGCGATGCCTGCGAACGTTTCTCTGAAATATATCGACGAGCACGAGGCTTATTTATCGCCTATCCTGATCGTGACAATATTGATCAAATGCTAGCGAATGTGACTAAGCATAATATAAAAGTTATTGTAGTTACCGATGGCAGTCGTATTTTAGGCTTAGGCGATCAAGGTATTGGCGGTATGGGCATACCTATTGGCAAATTATCGCTTTACACGGCTTGCGGCGGGATTAGTCCCGCTTATACGTTGCCTATCATGTTGGATGTAGGAACCAATAATGAGCAACTATTAAATGACCCCTTTTATATAGGCTGGCGTCAGCAACGGATTGAACAAGCAGAATATGATGCTTTTCTAGATTTATTTATTCAAGCGGTTAAAAAACGGTGGCCTGAAGTATTGCTGCAATTTGAAGATTTTAATCAAACCAATGCTTTACCTTTACTAACGCGTTATCGTGATCAACTATGTTGTTTTAATGATGATATTCAAGGTACAGCAGCGGTAACAGTAGGCACGCTACTCGCCGCGTGTAATGCCAAAAACGAGGCATTAAGTCAGCAACGTATCGTCTTTGCAGGTGCTGGTTCTGCTGGGTGCGGTATTGCGGAGCAAATCATTGTACAAATGTGTTCGGAAGGCTTATCGGAACTGCAAGCACGTAGCCAAGTTTATATGGTTGATCGCCATGGATTATTGACGCAAGGTATGGTCGGTTTACCTGATTTCCAGCAGGCATTGATTCAAACTCAATCTTCGGTAGCCGATTGGCAATGTGATGGTGACTATCCATCTTTAACAGACGTTATTCAAAATATTAAACCTACGGTATTAATCGGTGTTTCGGGTCAGCCAGGTTTGTTTAATCAAACTATGATTGAAACGATGTCATTAAATTGCGATCGGCCGATCATTTTTCCTCTGAGTAATCCCTCGCGGAACATTGAAGCAACGCCTGAACAATTAGTGAATTGGACGAAAGGTATGGCGATTATTGCAACTGGCAGCCCATTCAAGCCCGTTGAATATCAAGGTCAGCATTATAGTATTCCGCAATGTAATAACAGTTATATTTTCCCTGGCTTTGGTTTGGCAGTCGTTGCTGGTGGTGTGAAGCGAGTTAGCGATGAAATGCTGGTAGTGGCAAGTGAGCAGTTAGCTCAAGCCTCACCGAGATTAAGATCAGCTGAGGGTGCTTTACTACCATCATTAGCTGAGATGGCAGAACTGAGCAAAAAAATGGCCTTTGCGATAAGTAAAGTAGGGCAGCAACAAGGGCTTGCACCGAAGATGTCAGATGATGAGTTAACAGCTGAAATTGATAAACATTTTTGGCAACCAGAATATCGAAAATATACACGGGTTATGGATTAGTAGCTGATATCCCAATTTAAGGAGTTAAACAAAAAAGGGGCAGATTATTTTAAATAATCTGCCCCTTTTTTTATGTGAAACGATGGATCCTAAGTTTTAAGCTAAAGAATCACGTTGTTGCTGTAATTGTGATAATGCTTGTTCCATCTCACCTAGTTTTTCACGTTCTTTTTGCACAACATCAGCAGGTGCTTTCGCCGTGTAATTTTCATTACTTAATTTACCTGATGATTGTTTAATTACTCTGTCTAACTTGTTGATTTCTTTATCAAGACGATCAACTTCAGCTTGTTTGTCGATCAAACCTTCTAATGGAATTAAAATTTCCATCTTACCGACTAACGCCGTGGCTGAAGCAGGGGCATCTCCTTCTAATAAAGCAATACTTTCGAGATTAGCCAAACGACTTAAGAAATCGCGATTAGCAGCTAATCTGTTTTGATCTATATCCGTGCTATCTTTCAACAATACAGGTAATTGTTTTTTCGGTGGAATATTCATTTGTGATCGAATTGAGCGAATGCCAGTAATAAACTCCATCATCCATTCCATATCGGCAACTGCTGTCTCATCGACTTTATTTAAATCAGCAATTGGATAAGCTTGGCTCATAATACTATCGCCCGTTTTACCTGCTAGAGGCGATACGGTTTGCCAAATTTCTTCGGTAATGAAAGGCATAAATGGATGAGCGAGGCGTAATACCGTTTCTAATACCCGAACCAAAGTACGACGAGTACCACGTTTAGCTGCATCTGAGGCATTGTCATTATTCAATACTGGTTTAGAAAGTTCTAAATACCAATCACAATAGTTATTCCAAATAAATTCGTAAATTTCTTGTGCAGCATGGTCAAAACGATAGGCTTCAATTGCTGAAGTGACCGCTTGTTCCGTTGTTTGTAATTTTGAAATTATCCACCTGTCGGCAAGGCTTAATTCAACATCATTATTATCAATGCCGGTATCTTGATCTTCGGTATTCATTAATACATAACGCGCCGCATTCCATAATTTGTTACAAAAATTACGGTAGCCACCAATACGGTTCATATCAAAATTGATATCACGACCAGTTGAAGCCAATGATGCAAAGGTGAAACGCATGGCATCGGTGCCGTGTGCTTCAATGCCTTCTGGGAATTCTTTACGTGTAGCTTTTTCAATTTTGGCAGCAAGTTGTGGCTGCATCATGCCAGAAGTACGTTTAGCGACCAGTGATTCCAAATCAATGCCATCGATAATATCAATAGGATCAAGGACATTACCCTTAGATTTCGACATTTTATGACCATGCGAATCACGTACTAAACCATGGATATAGACTTCTTTAAATGGCACGTCATCCATGAATTTGATGCCCATCATCATCATTCGAGCCACCCAAAAGAAAATGATGTCAAAACCCGTCACTAACACGCTAGTTGGGTACCACGTTTTTAATGCTTCGGTATTGTCTGGCCAACCTAAGGTTGAAAAAGGCCAAAGCGCAGAGGAGAACCAAGTATCTAATACGTCCTCATCTTGATTCAGGCTAATGTCAGCGGCAATATTGTGTTTTGAACGAACTGCAGCTTCATCATGACCGACATAAACATTACCTGCTTCATCGTACCAAGCGGGTATACGATGACCCCACCAGATTTGACGAGAGATACACCAATCTTGAATGCCATCCATCCAGTTGTAGAAGGTTTTATCCCAGTTTGCAGGAACGAATTTAATTTTACCTTCTTTCACTGCTTGTACGGCTGGTTCAGCTAATACATCAGCTTTGACATACCATTGATCCGTTAATAGGGGTTCAATAACGGCACCTGAACGATCGCCACGAGGCACCATCAAGGTGTGTTCTTTAATGCCTTCTAATAAACCTAGTTTTTTTAAGTCTTCAACAATAACTTCACGCGCTTTATAACGATCTAATCCACGATACTTGGTGGGGGCTTCGTCATTGATCGCCGCATCAATCGTCAGAATATTATATTTTGGTAGATCATGACGTTGACCGACTTCGGCATCATTAAAGTCATGAGCAGGCGTTATTTTAACGCAACCCGTACCAAATTCAGGATCAACATAATCATCAGCAATAATTGGAATTTCGCGACCCACTAAAGGCAAGGTAATTGTCTTGCCAATAAGGTGTTGGTAGCGTTCATCGTCAGGATGTACAGCAACAGCGCTATCACCCAACATAGTTTCAGGGCGAGTTGTTGCGACCACTAAATAACCAGAACCATCGGTTAATGGGTAACGAAAAAGCCACATATGACCGGCTTCTTCTTCTGATAATACTTCTAGATCTGAAACAGCAGTGTGTAAAACGGGATCCCAGTTAACAAGTCGTTTACCGCGATAAATTAAACCTTCTTCATGCAGCTGAACAAACACATTTTTAACGGCTTCAGATAAACCATCATCCATGGTGAAACGTTCACGTTCCCAATCCATAGATGTACCTAATCGGCGAAGTTGGTTAGTAATTTCACCACCTGATTCTTTTTTCCAATCCCACACTCTATCGAGAAACGCTTCACGGCCTAAATCATGTCGAGTTTTTCCTTCAGCATTTAATTGACGCTCGACGACCATTTGCGTAGCAATACCTGCATGATCGGTACCTGCTTGCCACAAAGTATTATCACCCTTCATGCGGTGATAACGTGTTAATGTATCCATTATCGTATCTTGAAAAGCATGGCCCATGTGCAAACGGCCTGTGACATTAGGTGGCGGCAACATGATGGCGTAGGGTGTACCTTCACCTGTTGGCTTAAATTCACCGTTTTGTTCCCAAGTTTGATACCAGCGTTGCTCGATTTCGTCAGGTGTGTAGATTTTTTCCATGAGTATTTAGGATTGCATAATAAAATAAGACAGGCATTATACCGTGATGTTATTGAAATTTGGTTATGGATATTAGTTTGAATGACGCAGGGCATGTATATTTGGATATTGGGATCTGGAGCAGCTAAATGAATATCTCACGGAAGATGAGCTTGATAGTCGTTGCGAGCGTTATTTTAGTCACGCTTCCCTCTTTATGGTTTTATTATCAAAATGCTAAAGGCGTCTTATTACAAGATGAGTTAGAAGAGCTCAAAGCTGAAACCCAAAAAACAATCAATCAAGATGAGCTTTTATTGCAACTTGCCGAGCCAAGTCTAAGCGCTTTATCTCGTCTCTTGAACAGGCAGTTAGATAGCCCTTCAATCAACGAAGCTGATTCAGAAATATTGTTTGATCATAAAATGATGCAATTCGACGATGGCGCTTGGCGTAACCGAAAACAACATTTTGATGGTCGTCTGCAAACAGGGTTATTTTTACCAGCAGATAGTCATCTTACTCCGCAAGCGAAACAGTTCTATTTATCCGCTTTAGATGTATTTGATATGTTTGGCGCATCAACGACCATCAATCCTATTTTTGATAATGTTTGGATGCTTGGGCATGATCGAAGTGAATTAATTTTTAATCTTACATACCCTGATTTTATTTACTTAATGCCAGCAAATACCGATTACACCAAGACACCTTGGATGACATTGGCATCAACTGAACAGAATCCCGACAGGGCGCTAAAATGGACACCCGCTTTATTTGATCCTGTGACACGTTCATGGATTATTAGTGCCGTTTATCCTTTAGATATTGAAGGGAAATGGCGTGGAACCTTAGGTGTAGATATTAATATTAATCAGATGATTAAATTACTTTATTTATATGATCCTGAGCATCTCAATCAACAGCATTTTTTGTTAACTGCCGAGGATGATTTTGTATTAGCAGGTCAATGGCAACATGAATTACAACAAAATCCTGAAACATTTAAGCTAGGGCTTAAAGAGCAAAACCTTCAGTTTTTAATCGATAACCCGCTATCAGCAAAAGCCGAGCTATATGCTCCTGTAGTGATTGAAGGTAAAGAATATCAAGTTATTGCTAGTTCGATAGCGCCAATGATGTGGCGTTATTATAGGTTAGTGCCAACACATGAAATATTAAAGTCTTTAGAAAATACTGTTTTAAAAACATCGTTACTTATTCTATTTACAGTTATCTTGTTAGCTGTACTTATTCATCTCGCCGTTAAAAAAATTATAGTACGACCGTTAACATTGATGTCTGAGCGAGCAAATGCTTATGCTAATGATCGTTTATTACCTGCATTTGACATAAAAAATAATGATGAAATTAGTGACTTAAATCATGCATTACAAAGTATGTACGATGACTTAAGTTTAGAAAAAAAACAGTTACTGGATTCTGAACAACGTTATCGTAGAGTTGTTACCCAGATCCAAGAAGTGATAGTACAAATTGATGGCATGGGAGCTTGGCAATTTTTAAGCCCTGTTTGGACCGGTCTGACGGGCTATGAACTAAGTAAATCGATAAACAAACCGGTCAACGATTTTATTCATCCAGCTGAACGCCACTTAGTAGAAAGAACGCTGGTTGATCTAGCGAACAACACTGTAAAGAATTGGCTGGGCGAAGTCAGACTTTTAACCGCTCATCATGGGTTTTTATGGGTCAATATCTCATTGCAGCAGACGAAAGATGTCAAAAATCCTAGTGAGACTTTTATTGTCGGAACCATAGAAAATATTCACAACAAGCGATTAGAACGCGCAGTTAATGATGCGCTACGGGCAGCTGAAAAAAAGGTGTTATCGTCGGACTTTCAGCTTAATGCACTGCTACAGTTTGTGTGTGAAAAGATGATGGATATTTTAGGCGTTGCATTATTTTGGATAAAAATAATCCAAGGTGGCAAGACCAAAGTATTTTATGCTGGCTCAGGATCACCATTTTTATTTGATGTTCAGGGAGCATGGCCTGGTTTAGCGGATATTGATGATTATTTTCAAAGCAGTTCTATCGAACACAACTTGATTAGGCTAAACAACGCAGATAATCAGCCTGAGTCTTGGCACCAACGTTTAGAGAATGATGGACTCTGTGATGGTGTGTTATTGCCTTTTAATTTCGCCGATACCACGACTGGTGTCATTGGTGTGCATAGCATCTACCGCGATAAATGTGGCGAAGCATTTCAAAAAACTGTGTTGTTATTTACTGAGGGTTTGCGAGTTTTATGTAAATTGACCGAAGATCAATATTTGATGCGTTTACATCGAGTTGCGGTTGAGAATACAGCCAACTCAATCATGATTATCAATGTCGATAGAGATATTGAATGGGTAAATGATGCCTTTATTCGATTAACCTTATTTCAGGCTGACGAAGTAATAGGCCTTACGCCGTCTGTTTTAAAGGGAGATATCAATGGTAATGAGAGTTATACAAAGGAGATCTGGCAAACACTTTCAACAGGAAATATATGGCAAGGCGAGCAAGAAAATTATCGTAAAGATGGTAAAAATATTGATGTTTATCAAACCATCACGCCATTGCTGAATGAGCAGGGTGATATTACCCACTTTGTTGCGGTGATTGAAGATATTACCGAGCGTAAAGAAAACGAAAAACGTATTGCCTTTATGGCGACACATGACGAGTTGACTAAGTTACCTAACCGAAATTTATTACATGATCGTATCGAGCAAGCTATTTCACATGCGATTCGCAATAATAATAAAATGGCAGTTTTGTTCATCGATATTGATCATTTCAAATTTATTAATGATTCATTAGGTCATCAAATTGGCGATGAATTATTAAAGGTACTAGCCAAACGTTTCATTGATACCTTGCGTAAAAGTGACACAGTCGCGCGTTTTGGCGGCGATGAGTTTGTCGTTATTTTGCCAGAAATAGTTGCTCTGGAAAGTATTAACGGCATTGTCTCTAAACTATTACAGGCAGTGCAGCGGCCATACCATATCGCAGAACATGAACTGATAGTGACCGGTAGTTTAGGCATTAGTATTTATCCTGACGACTCAGAAAATGCTGATGACTTAATTCAGCATGCTGACTCAGCGATGTATTTAGCCAAGCAACAAGGCCGTAATAACAGTCAATTTTATACTGCTGAAATCAACGAGAAAATCACTCGACGATTAACATTAGAAAAAGCCTTGCGGCAAGCTTTGGAACTTGATCAGTTTATCGTTTATTATCAGCCTAAAATTGACTTAGTCAGCTATAAAATGACGGGGCTAGAGGCACTAGTTCGTTGGCAGCACCCCAAGTTGGGTTTGATTTCTCCTATAGAATTCATTCCTCTAGCAGAGGAGACGGGAATTATCCTAGCGTTAGGTGACTGGGTTATGTTAACGGCTTGTCGCCAAATGCATGCCTGGGAGCAGCAATATCCTGATTTGGTCAATATGTCGATTAACGTGTCGGCGCGGCAATTTTGGCAGCCTGATTTTTCATCACGTGTCGCTTTAATTTTAGCTGAAAGCCAAGTGACAGCAGAAAAAATAGAGTTAGAGTTGACGGAAAGCATGGTGATGAATGATGTTGAATCGGTTATTGAGACGATGAATGCACTTAAAATGCTCGATATATCGTTAAGCCTTGATGATTTCGGTACGGGGTATTCTAGTTTGAGTTATTTACAACGCTTTCCGGTTGATGTATTGAAGATGGATCGATGTTTTGTAACCGTTTTGCAAAATGAGAATGCGGATAGCGCAATGGTGCGGTCTATCCTTGCTTTAGCTGAAAACTTTAATCTGAGCGTTGTAGCTGAAGGGATAGAAAACGTGCAACAACAACGTACTTTAACAGATTTAGGTTGTCATTATGGCCAAGGTTATTTGTATAGTCGACCTGTTGATGCTGCAGGCATTGAGGCCTTACTGAACTTAGATAAAGTTAATGTGCAATATTTCAATCGCGACCTGTAGATTGATTAATTTAGCTTAGTTTAGGGCATGTCTGTCCAGTAGTTTAAATTTAGATTTTATGAGTGGTTAATTCATAGCCACGCTGCTGATAAAATCGATAACGTTCGCGACCCATGAGCTTGAGCTGTTTATCATCATTTATAAATTCGGCGACGCGTTCAAATTGACTGAAAAAAATTGGTTGTTCTGTAGCCAGATTAATCAGTAAATCCATCAGGCGAGGCGGTTTTGTGTTGTAACCAATCAATACTGGACAATCCGTAGCAGATGATTCATCGGCTAATTGGTGAGGGACAAAACTATCTGCACGGAACGACCATAAGGTTTGATTAATTTGATCGGCTTGTTCAAGGTCATCCGTATGTATATAAATCTGATGACCTTGTTTATACGCTTTTTCAATTAATCGGCAGGCAAATACCTGCCGATCAAATGCTTTCGTACCTTTTAAAATGTAAAAACTTACACGTGTCATAACAATATAGTGCTACTTTTTCTCGGCAATTCTATTTAATAAATATTGCACTAAAAGTGGAACAGGGCGACCTGTAGCTCCTTTATTTTTACCACTATTCCATGCGGTACCTGCGATATCTAAATGCGCCCACGTAAATTTCTCTGTAAATCGCGCTAAGAAACAGGCTGCTGTAACGCTACCTGCTTCTTTACCACCCACATTCGCAATGTCTGCAAAGTTACTATCTAATTGTTGTTGATAGTCATCCCACAAAGGCAGCTGCCATGTTCTGTCATAACTATCATTACCCGCTTTGAGTAAGTCGTCTGCTAATGCTTGGTCATTGGCCATTAAGCCCGTTGCTTGACTGCCTAACGCCACAATAATTGCACCCGTTAAGGTCGCAATATCAATCACAATTTCAGGATTAAAACGTTCGCTGTAGGTTAATGCATCACATAAAATCAAACGTCCTTCAGCGTCAGTATTGAGGATTTCAATTGTTTTACCTGCCATGCTAGTAACAATATCACCTGGTTTATTAGCATCACCATCCGGCATGTTTTCTGAACTTGGCACTACGCCAATAACATTGATCGGTAAATTGAGTTCGGCAATCGCTGAAATAGTTCCGAATACGCTGGCTGAACCACACATGTCATACTTCATTTCGTCCATGCCTGCTGCTGGCTTGAGCGAAATACCACCAGCATCAAACGTTAAACCTTTGCCCACAAGTACCACTGGACGAGCATCACCAGCGCCTTGATAATTCATTGTAATGAGTCGCGCAGGTTCGCGACTACCGCGAGAAACAGATAATAATGAACCCATTCCAAGTTCTGCCATTTCAGCTTCATCAAGAATAGTGGTGGTTACTGAATCGAATTTTTGGCCAATTTCTACCGCTTGATTTGCAAGATAGCGAGGCGTGCAAATGTTGCCAGGTAAATTACTTAATTCACGAGCTAGATCCATACCTTTAGCAATTGCTGAGCCGGTTTCAGCAGCCTTTTCGAGAGCCTGGACATTGTTTTGAGTATAGAAACCTAATTTATCTAAAGGTGATACTAGTGGTGAGACATTACTTTTAGTTTGTGTGTATTTATAAAGTGCAGATGTCGCAGTAATCATCGTTTGACGCGCTTTCCATTCATCGTTACGCGTGGTGACAGTCACTTCGTTCAAATAGCTCGTTGCGTCACGGGCACCAGATTCATGGATAACTTTCGCCATTGCGGTAATAGCTGCATTAAAATCATTTTCAGTTGTTTTGTCTTGTTTGCCGCAGCCTACAAGTAATACACGTGGTGCTTCAATACCCGCAACATCATGCAATAACACGGTTTGACCTGCTTTACCTGACATATCACCACGATCTATTATTCGGCTAATTGCATTGTTGCTGACTTCATTAAGTGTTTTGGCACTCGGGCTTAATTGCCCCTGTTCAAAAATAGCAACGACGATACAATCAGATTTCTGTGTTGCCAGCGCTTCAGTTGTGACAAAATACTGCATGAGTTTCCCCTGTGAAATAGTGCCTGTTTGCACTAGATGATTTAGACTGCAATGTAAATCGCATCCATAAATAGACCATTCTAACTTAAGACCATTAAATAATGCCCGTCATTCGACAATTTTTTCATACTTATTTCACGATCATTGACCGCTATTTAATGCGTGAGTTTACGCTGAACATGCTGGCGGTAACAGTCGTGTTATGGCTGATTTTTGTAGCAACACGCTTTGCACGTTACCTCGCGCAGGCAGCGCTTGGTAATTTACCTAGCGATGTTATTTTCAGCTTGCTTGGTTACAGTTCACTTGGTGCGCTGTCAGTATTATTACCGATGAGTGCCTTTTTAGGGGTGATGCTGGGCTTGAGCCGAATGAGTTCAGATAATGAGCTAACCGTTATTGCTGCCTGTGGTATTTCTAGCAGTCGGGTGATGCGAAATGTAGTGATCTTTGCTGGCAGTATTTCATTAATTATCGGCGCATTATCTCTTTTTATAATGCCTGATGTTGTGTCCCAACGTAATTCACTTGAGCAAAAATCAAAATTATCGGCTGAAACGGCAGGCTTGATTGCGGGCAGTTTTAAGGAAAGTCGTGATGGTAAATGGACGTTTTATTCAGAAGGACTGGGAAAAGACGGCCAAAACATGGTTGAAGTCTTCATTGAAATTCATCGCGATCCTAAGCCCTTAGTTTTTCGTTCAAATCGGGGGCGGTTTGAAATCGATGCTGAGACCAATAACAAGTACTTAGTATTAGAAAACGGCTACCGTTATGAAGGCCAACCAGGGCAACTAGATTATACGATTACTCATTTTGAAACGCATAGTCTTTTAGTTGAAACAGGTGAAAAGCAAGAAGTGAACGAGCATCTCAAATCATTGCCTTCAACTTTGTTATGGCAGCGAGGGCATGCACGGGATTTCGCCGAATTACAATGGCGAATTTCAGCGGCAGTGATGACGTTAATATTATGTGTAATGGCATTAAGTATTGCTAATAATGGACCACGGACAGGCCGCTACGCAGGTTTCCTGCCAGCGATACTGGTCTACATAATTTATAGTAATTTATTAGGTGTTACGCGTGCGTGGGTCGCTAAAGGTGACATGGCACCTTGGCTTGGTGGTGTGTGGGTACATCTCGTGATGATTTTATTACTACTTGCAATGTTAAATAGGCAAAAACTGTATTTTCATTGGCTCCAACTTCGACGTAAGCAAGGAGCGGTATGATGGGGATATTACAACGCTATATTGCCAAATCAATATTAAATAGTACTTTTTTGGTCTTATTGATATTGCTTGGTTTATATACCTTTATGGATTTTATTGCTGAGCTTGAAGACTTAGGCAAGGGCAATTATCACCTGTATGAAGCGGCGAGCTATATTTTATTGTCGATGCCCAAACGGATTTATGAGCTGTTGCCGATAGCAGCGTTAATAGGGAGTGTGTTGGGATTGGGAAACCTTGCCAGCCAAAGTGAGTTGGTTGCAATGCGTGCAGCGGGAGTATCAGTACAGCAGATTAATAAAGCCGTGATGATTGTCGCGATTTGTTTGATGATTGTAGCAGTATTTGTTGGTGAAGTTTTACGACCACCACTGGAGCAGCGAGCTCGTGAAATCCAATCAACGGCACAAACCGGTACTGTAGGCGCTCGGTCTGAACATGGCTTTTGGACACGTGATGGCCTACATTTTAATCATATTCGTTCTATCTTACCCGACGGTCGATTTGCCGATATTACGATTTACGAGTTTGATAAACAGCATCGTTTACGTGTCGTTACCAAGGCTAAAGAAGCCTATTATGAGGGACCAACTTGGGTACTTTCTGATGTCATTCAAAGCACGATTGATGAGCAGGGCGTACAGGTTAGAGCTATCACTAATGCGCACTGGCGGTCACAACTTAACCCAGGCATGGTCAACATTGTACTCGTGCCGCCTGAGTTTTTACCACTTTGGAATTTGTTAGATTACATTCATTATTTAAAAATCAATCGTCAAGCTTCTGCACAATATGAAATTGCTTTTTGGATGAAAATTATGATGCCAATTAGTTCGGCGGTAATGGTTTTTCTTGCCGTACCTTTTGTTTTTGGTTCATTACGATCAACGCCTATCGGCGGTAGGATCTTAGTGGGATCTTTGGCGGGTATCGGTTTTTATTTACTCAACCAGAGTTTTCAACATATAGGTATCGTATTTGGCTTAGTACCTTGGCTCACAGCAGCATTCCCAACAGCGGTTTTTGCTATAGTAGGCATCATCTTAATGCGTCGTATTCGGTGATATTAATCGCTAATTAGACAAGGTTTTTCGTTTACGATAACAAATTAAGGCTTGGGTTATTAATCTAAGCCTTTTTTATATGATGTTTCTGAGAGAGTCTGGCCATTTTTGTTACTCACTGTATAGCTGCATCTCATATTAAAAATGTCATAGAGATTTAAGCATAAGGATTTAAAATTGATTAGATTTATTCACAAGCCTTTATTTTAACTCCTAAACCCATTTGGTTAACGAAGAAAAGTAAAATTGGATTAGATATTTTTAAGGGATGATTTATGGAATATGAATTTCAACGTAATACCCTAACGGGTGCTTTGCTTGCTGATTTTAGTATGAGTCAAGAAGTACTAGGTTTTTGGTTTGTTGAAGAATTAGGCGAAAGCTCAGGAAAATATGATGCTATCTGCCAAGCCATTGCTAAATTGCAGCTCAATCAACTGGAAAACTGGCGGATGACAGGAAAAGCATTATCGATTGAACTTGATAGTGAACAAGTAAGGGTTTTTACCAACGAACTTGAATGTGGTGAAGAATTCAAACTTGAAGATGCGATGTCATTTTACGATGATGAGTCGGAAGCTTTTTGTGGACTAGAAGATTTTCATGGTGCTCTTCAGAGTTGGCGTGCTTTTATAGATGAGGCATATTAAGTTAGCTTTTTTGACATTCAGTCAATTCAAAACACACCAGAGAGAATACTACTAAGCGACTAAGTTATCGACTATGAAAGAATTAATGATTGATTATCAAGTCATTAATTAAATATTAGCTGATCTACTGGGGTTTTTAGAGTCTCACGGTAATAATTACTTATTTTATAGCTAGTATTAAGCGATTTAAAACTTGACTCAATAAGCTGAGGTGAATGTTGTTCATTTATTTTGAGCATGTGGTGATAGAATTTTAGGCAATAAAAAAGGCTTAGGTTAATAACCTAAGCCTTTTATATATGGCGTCCCCAAGGGGGTTCGAACCCCTGTTACCGCCGTGAAAGGGCAGTGTCCTAGGCCTCTAGACGATGGGGACCTAAAACTGTTTTTTACCAATACTACATTGTCAAACTAAAATAAAAAGGCTTAGAACTTACTTCTAAGCCTTTATATATGGCGTCCCCAAGGGGGTTCGAACCCCTGTTACCGCCGTGAAAGGGCAGTGTCCTAGGCCTCTAGACGATGGGGACCTAAAACTGTTTTCTTTCGTTTAACTGGTGGAGCTAGACGGGATCGAACCGTCGACCTCTTCACTGCCAGCGAAGCGCTCTCCCAGCTGAGCTATAGCCCCCGAAAGGAAGCGCATACTATAGGGACTTGAGCTTTAAGTGTCAACTAACTTTCTAAAATAAAATGAGTTGCTCTAATTCCTTTGACGGGATTTTCATCAGCTCTATATGATTAGTATTTTCTGTATTAGTCGCTAACGTGTTGATGCTAAATGCTCTATGGATGATTAATCCGTTTAATTAGTACTACTATTTGATGAAATAGACTTTCTATGCGATAAATTAGCGGTTATTTATTGCATTACCGAAGTTATTTTCTGACTTCGTTGGCACCTTGAGGATAGTCATGCGCAAACTGATTATATTTTCCACTGTCACACTGACATGTTTTAGTTCCTTAGTTCAATCTGAGGTGAGTTGGCCGCTTTGTGATATAACAAGTGACGCTGACTTCTTACCTTATGTCGAAAATACTGAGGAAACAGCAGTGGATGTTAAAGCCGACGATGCAGAGATGACGGAAGGCGGAATATCTGTTTTTACAGGTAATGTCGTTGTCAATCGGTCAGGACAAGAATTAATTGCTGATCGCGCCACCTATGATCAGGCTACTGGTGATGTTACGGCACAAGGCAATATCAATTTGCGTGATAGCGATATGATTTTGAAATCGCAACAAGCCAATTGGTCGATGTCTAAAGATGAAGGCACTTTAACCGACACTCAATATCGTCTGCGTGAGACGCATGCACGCGGTGAAGCTAGTCGTGTTCATCGTGAAGGGAAAGTGAAAACGAAATTAGATGATGCAACTTATACAACCTGTGCGCCAGGTGATGATGCATGGGTTTTAAAAGCTTCCAAAGTATATTTAAATCATGAAGATGCTGTAGGTACGGCACGTGATGTGGTGATACGTTTAGGTGGCGTTCCGGTTTTTTATACGCCTTATTTAAGTTTCCCATTAAGTGATGAACGTAAATCTGGGTTTTTAATTCCATCATTTGGCACCAGTGACAAAACGGGCTTTGATCTTAGTACACCTTATTACTGGAATATTTCACCAAATACCGATGCCACGTTGACACCACGTTATATGGCAGATCGTGGCTTGATGATGTTGGGTGAGTTTCGTTATTTACATAATCTTGGTGAAGGTGTTATTGATGCAGGGTTCCTTTCAAGTGATGATTTGAAGAACGACGGTTCAAACTCTAATCCGAATTACCAAGAAGATAGAAAACATTTTTCATGGCAAAATACTAGCCAGCTAACATCTCGTTGGAGTTCAACGCTAGATTACAACTATGTATCAGACCGATCCTACTTAGAAGATTTTGGCTCTAGCCTAAGTTTAGCCAGCACCACTCATTTAAATCGTGAATTAAATGTAGCGTATAACGCCGATAATTGGAATTTCACCGGTCGTTTGAAAGGTTATCAAACGCTGACCGATGATATTACGCCGTATAAACAATTACCCCAATTACGTTTTAATGGTGTATTGCCGGATCAAGCGATGGGCTTAAGCTATGGTTTGACGGCTGAATACGTTGATTTTGAGCATGATGAGTTGACATCAGGACAGCGTTTTGATATTGAACCTTCAGTTAGTTTGCCATGGCGAAAAGCGGCAGGATTTGTTACACCGCGATTAGCGCTAAGACATACACAGTATAATTTGACTGAAAACGATACATCCGTCGACAATAAAACGCCAAGTCGTACATTACCTGTTGCTAGCGTAGATAGCGGTCTGTTTTTTGATCGAGATATGACGATCTTTGGTAATAGCTATACTCAAACATTGGAACCTAGAGCGTTTTATTTATATATCCCAGAGCAAGATCAAAGTGACATCCCTATTTTTGATAGTGGATTACGTACTTTTAACATGGGACAGATGTTTGCTTACGATCGTTTTTCGGGCGCGGATCGCGTGGGTGATGCTAATCAGGTCACAACAGGGATAACATCACGTATTATTGAACAACAATCAGGACGTGAAGTCTTTCGTGTCAGTCTCGGTCAGATCCATTATTTTCAAGATCGCAAAGTTTCTATCATTGATAATACCGTCAATACCCGTGGTGATTCAGATATGGTTGCTGAAGTAGCCGCATCTATTGCAAAAGAGTGGACTGCACGCGGTGAAATTCAATGGGATCCTCGTAATAACTCGAACAGTTTGTCAGCCGTGACCTTGAGATACCGAGGCGACAACGGGCAAATATTAAACTTCTCTCATCGTTATCGCCGTGATGCAATCAATACAACAGATGGTTTACAGCAAATCGATATATCTGGTCGTATTCCCTTCAATCAGCAGTGGAG
This sequence comes from Methylophaga sp., assembly GCA_011053005.1. Classification (GTDB taxonomy): domain Bacteria; phylum Pseudomonadota; class Gammaproteobacteria; order Nitrosococcales; family Methylophagaceae. The sequence goes on along the minus strand of DRHW01000012.1, from coordinate 70,648 downwards.
CATGATAGGACGTTGGTATCACTCGATAGAAGAAAACCGTACACTTGAAGCTTTAGCGGGTCTTGAATATGGTAGTTGCTGTTGGGCTACCCGTTTAGTATTGAGAGATTATGTTAACAGTGCTACTGAACTAGACCGAAATTTAGCGATTTTCTTTCAGGTAGAATTGAAAGGCTTGGGTAATTTTGGCCAAAAATCAGATAGCTTATTAGAAAATAGTATTTTGGGTTATGGCTCATAAACTATAATTGAACCATCCGTGTTATTTATTGTCTCTGGATGTAGTTTGCCTTATGTCCAGATAACTTAAATAATTACTATCAAGCCATATTTTTTGGCTGCTGTTTTATATGACAGCCTTATGTTTTTTTGTTGAGATTTTCATGATTAGAATTTTACTGCTTACTTTTTTAATGGTTAATGCTTTAACGGTTAATATTGCATGGGCACAGCCCATGGATAGAATCATCGCCGTGGTGAATAATGAAGTGTTACTCGAGAGTGAATTAGTCGAAATGGAACAAACGGTTCGTCAACAATTGCACCAACGTAATGCCGCGATGCCGCCATCAGATGTGTTGCGAAAACAAGTAATGGAACGCTTGATCATGCAACGCGTGCAATTACAAAAAGCAGAAAGTATTGGTATAAGGGTTGGTGATGATGCTTTAAATGCGGCATTAAAACAGATCGCAGAAAATAATAAACTTACCTTACGTCAGTTTCGTGATGTCTTAGCAAAAGATGGTTATGATTTTGCTGATTTTCGCGACTCCATTCGTGAAGAAATGATCATTAGCCGATTACGTAAAAGTCAGGTGGAAGATCGTGTTGTTGTTTCAGATAGAGAAGTGGACACTTATATAAAAACACAAGCGGTTCAAGGTGGTAGCGAGACCAGTTATCTCTTATTACACATCTTAATTAATGTACCGGAAGCGGCCTCTCCAGAGCAGGTTCAAATTGCTCAAGATAAACTGAATAAAATCCAAGGATTACTCGATGCTGGTGGTGATTTTTCAGAAATTGCTTCTGGTTATTCTGATGGCCAAAATGCATTGGAAGGTGGTGATTTAGGATGGCGTAAAAAAGGTGAGTTACCTTCACTGTTTGCTGATGTAGTACCTGATTTAAAGGTGGGTGAAGTCAGTAAACCTTTACGCAGTGGCAGTGGCTACCATTTAGTGATGGTGAAAGATAAAAAAAGTGAAGAAACACATTTGGTTAAACAGACTTTAGCTAGCCATATCTTGATTAAAACGAATGAATTAACAACGGATGACGATGCACTAAAACGTTTAGAACAACTACGGGAGCGGATTTTAAATGGAGAAGATTTTGCAGAATTAGCACGCTCTCATTCTGATGACACGGGTTCTGCCATCGAAGGTGGTAGTTTGGGCTGGACGAGCCCCGGTGCAATGGTGCCTGAATTTGAAGAAAAAATGAATGAATTACCGATTGGTGGTGTCAGTGAAGTATTCAAGAGCCGTTTTGGTTGGCACTTAATTAAAGTCGATGACCGCCGTGAAGAAAATATGGCAGAAGAGTTCAATCGTAATAAAGCGAGAGCGGCTATTCGTCAGCGTAAAATTGAAGAAGATCTTGAAAGTTGGTTACGTGAACTTCGAGATGAAGCCTATGTTGAGTACCGTGAATCTTGAGTAGCTGCCATCGAATAGCCCTCACTGCTGGCGAGCCAGCTGGGATTGGTCCTGATCTATGCGTGCAATTGGCACAATATCAGCAAGACTGTGAATTAGTGGTTATTGCAGCTCCGCAATTATTGCAACAACGAGCGGTGCAACTCGGCTTGCCGCTCAAGCTTCAATTAGCAGACCTGTCTAAACCCGCCCAGATACCAGCAAAGGGTACCTTACATTATTTACCCGTTGAATTGGCTCAGCCAGTGAACGCTGGCGTCCTAAATCCGCTTAATTCTCCTTATGTTTTAAATACACTTCAACTAGCTTTGGATGGCTGTCTTAACGGAAGCTTGGATGCCGTGGTCACGGCTCCCGTTCATAAAGGCATCATTAACGATGCCGGATTTGCATTTAGCGGTCATACAGAATTTTTTGCCGATGGTGCCGGTGTTGAGCAAGTCGTGATGATGTTAGCTACACCTACATTAAGGGTTGCTTTAGCAACTACACACTTGCCTCTAAAAATGGTGAGCGAAGCGATCACCCAAAATTCCTTAACGCGCATTATAGAAATTATTCATCGTGGACTCTCTTCACCTAGGATCGCCGTTTGTGGTTTAAATCCTCATGCTGGAGAGGGTGGACATTTAGGCGTGGAAGAAATAGAAATTATTTCTCCTGTTATTGAACGCTTACAAAAAAAAGGCATTAATTTGTCAGGTCCTTGGCCTGCCGATACGATATTCGTACAGGAAAAACTAAACGATTATGATGTGGTACTTGCGATGTATCATGATCAAGGATTGCCGGTACTCAAACATCAAGGGTTTGGTCGCGCAGTTAATGTGACACTGGGTTTACCTTTCATTCGGACATCAGTAGATCACGGCACAGCCTTAGATATTGCTGGAACAGGCAGGGCAACAATAAGTAGTCTGCAAACTGCGATTGATATGGCAAATACAATGATAAAGAGTAAACAGCAATAATGAGCGAAAAACGTTACCCGAAAGCAAGAAAACGATTTGGCCAAAATTTTTTACAAGATCAAGGTATTATTGATGATATTGTCGCCGCATTTGATCCGCAGCAAGGACAACATTTAGTTGAAATTGGTCCCGGGCGAGCTGCACTAACAATTCCCTTATTACAAAATGGCGATCAGTTAGATGTTATTGAGTTGGATCGTGATTTGGTACCTTTATTAGAAGCTCGTTTAGCTATTTACCCACATTTAACCATTCACCAAGCAGATGCACTAGCTTTTGATTTTCGAAGCTTACAACGTCAGCAGGAAAAATTACGAATTATAGGTAACCTACCCTATAACATTACAACGCCATTATTATTTCATTTGCTCGATCAATCTGACTGTATTGAAGATATGATTTTTATGCTTCAACGTGAAGTTGTAGAACGTATCTGTGCGCAACCCGGCTCGAAGCGATATGGTCGTTTGAGTATTATGGTGCAAGTTAGATGTCAGGCTGAATTATTATTTATCGTGCCACCAGAAGCATTTGATCCTATTCCTAAAGTGGAATCGGCGATAATTTACTTACATCCCTTAGTAGAACGTATTGGTGGAAACATTGACATACAAGCTTTGGGCCAAGTCGTGACACAGGCTTTTTCTCAACGACGTAAAACGATTGCTAACACCTTGAAAAACCTAGTAGGTCAGGATATTTTGGTTGCAGCTGGAATCGACCTAGAACAACGACCAGAAACGATAAGTGTTGCTCAGTATGTGGAAATAACTCGTACATGGCTTGAATCAACGAAAGATTAAGTATTTGACTATAAAATTATAGATCACGTATCGTCAGACAAATCGACGGTTCATCTGATGCTAAAAGTAATATGAGCAAAGATGAGCAAACACTTGACACTGTGATTTTGCTGTAGTTAGATAGCCACTCCCTGTTAGTCCACTTGGCTTGGGTCGAGACAATAAATAATATTAAGTATTAACGAGATGAGGAATTGAATTTTGAATAAATCTGAATTGATTGATGCTATCGCAACTGCTGCTGACATTTCAAAAGCGAAAGCGGCTCTAGCTGTAGATGGTATGACTGGTGCAGTAACAAAAGCACTTAGTGGTGGTGATCAAGTAACATTGGTTGGCTTTGGAACTTTTTCTGTACGTGATCGTGCAGCACGTACTGGCCGTAATCCACGTACTGGTGAAGAGATTCAAATTGCAGCTGCAAAAATTCCAGCATTTAAAGCTGGTAAAGCCCTTAAGGATGCTGTAAACTAGTTTTTTTTCTTGGGGTGCTTAGCTCAGCTGGGAGAGCATCGCCCTTACAAGGCGAGGGTCGGGGGTTCGAACCCCTCAGCACCCACCAAGAGAAATGGAGCGGTAGTTCAGCTGGTTAGAATGCTGGCCTGTCACGCCGGAGGTCGCGGGTTCGAGTCCCGTCCGCTCCGCCATATATCGAAAAGGCGCATTTTATGCGCCTTTTTTTTTGCATCTTTTTCGGGTGTGAACTAACAACACTTTTATTACTGAAGGTCCTAATTGTATGTTGCATTTTATTCGTGAACGAGCTCAAGGTTGGGTTGCATGGTTTATTGTAGGCTTAATTAGTATTCCATTTGCTCTCTGGGGCGTTAACTCTTACTTAACCGGCCCATCTGATGTCCTTGTCGCAAAAGTGAATGGCGAAGCTATTCAGCAAGTTGAGTATCAAAAGGCTTTACAGCAATATCGTGATCGTATGAGAAATATGATGGGAGAGAATTTTGACCCCGCTATGTTCGAAGGTCTAGCGATAAAACAAAGTGTTCTCGAGGGACTTGTAGAGCAAAAGCTACTTATTTTAGCAGGACATGATTTAGGACAGCGAGTCACAGATCAAACATTATTTAAAATTATTAAATCAACAGCTGCATTTCAAAAGGATGGTCAGTTTGATCATGATGTTTATTCGATGGCATTGGCTCGTGTAGGTTTGAATCCAGCTCAATACGAAGCTCAGTTACGTACAGATGTATTAACACAAGAGTTAGCTGAAAATACGCAAGGCTCTGTCATTGTTAGTGATCATGAGTTAGACACCATTTTGCGATTAGAAAATCAAACTCGTGAGATTGCTTATGGTGTTGTTGCTGCTAAAGATCAGATGGAACAAATCACTGTAACCGATGATGCTGTTCGAGCATATTATAATGACCACTTGGCTGACTATATGGCGCCAGAGCAAATGGTGGTGGATTATGTCGAGTTATCGGTTGATAATTTAAGTAAAAATATTCCAGTTGATGAACAATCGCTCAAAGCCTTTTATGACAAAAATAAAGACCAATTTATTGCGCCTGAACAACGTCAAGCAAGTCATATATTAATCGAAGGTGATGATGCAAAAGCTAAGGCTACACTAGCTTCATTACAGCAGCGTTTAAAGCAAGGTGAAGACTTTTCAGCACTTGCTAAAGAATTATCACAAGATACAGGCTCTGCTGAAGAAGGCGGAGATTTAGGCCTATTTCAACGTGGCGTAATGGAACCCGCATTTGAAGAAGCGGTATTTTCGATGAAAAATGTAGGTGATGTGAGTGAACCTATTAAAACAGAGTTCGGTTCTCACCTTATTAAATTGACTGCGATTCAAGCTGCCAAAGGCAAGTCTTTTGCTGAAGCTCGTGATCAGATTGAAGCGCTTTATCGTCAGCATAAAGCAGAAGATTTATTTTTTGAACAAGCTGAAAAACTCGCTAATTTAAGTTATGAAAATCCAGATAACTTAGATGTTGTTGCTGAAGAGTTATCATTAGAAATTCAAACCAGTCCTGCATTCATGCGTGATGGCAATACTGTTGGTATTGCTACGAATCAAAAAGTAGCTAGTGTGGCATTTAGTGAAGATGTTTTAGCTAATAATTTGAATAGTGCGGTGATTGAATTAAGCAAATCAGATTTATTGGTATTACATAAAAACAAGCATACTGTTGCAAGCCAACTTCCTTATGAGTCGGTTGCTCCGGCTATTAAAGAACAATTACGTTATGCTGCTGCGAGAGACAAAGCACATGAAATGGGTGAACAGATTTTGGCTAAAGTAAAATCAGGTACATCGGCTGATAGTTTGTTTGCTAGTAATGAATGGCATGCCAGTCAATCCTATACACGTATGAGCAAAGAGCTAAGTTCTGAAGTTTTAGAGCGTGCTTTTGCTGTAGCCAAACCTAGTTCAAATGCATCATTTATTGGCTTTACGGCAAGTAATGGTAATTATGTTGTAGTGAATGTTATTTCGGCTAAAGATGGTGTGGCCGCTGATGCTGCACAGGAAGAGCGTGATGGCTTACAGTCTCATCTAGTTCGTACCTATGGCACGAGTGAGTTACAAGCATTGATTGATAGTTTGAAAGAAAATGCTGACATTAAATTATATAAAGAAAATCTATAATTTAGATAATTTAATTGAGTTGTAAAAAAGGCGCTTATAGCGCCTTTTTTGTTTGTTCAGCTTGAGTGCTTTAAATCCCGTGATCTTAAATATTATTACTTCAGATTTTAACCTGCGACGCCAACAATATTGTAACCACTATCGACATAAGTAATTTCACCTGTAACACCAGATGCTAAATCTGAGCACATGAATGCAGCCACATTACCCACTTCTTCGATCGTCACGTTACGACGTAGCGGCGAGATTTGTTCACCTAATGCCATTTTTTTACTGAAGTCAGCAATACCAGCAGAAGCTAGCGTTTTAATTGGACCTGCTGATACAGCATTTACGCGAGTACCTTCAGGACCTAATGAATAAGCCATGTATCGTACATTAGCCTCTAAACTGGCTTTAGCTACACCCATCACGTTGTAATTATCGATTGCACGTTCAGCTCCCAGGTAACTTAACGTTAATAGTGAACCGTTACGTCCTGCCATCATCGCCTTACCGGCTTTTGCAAGCGCTACAAAGCTATAAGAACTAATGTCATGTGCTGTTGCAAAACCTTCTCGCGTTACGCTATCAACATAACTACCTTGTAGTTGATCACGTGGAGCAAAGGCGACTGAATGAACGATTGTATCTAAGCCGTCCCAGTGTTGTCCTAGCTGTTCAAATACAGTGTTAATCTCTGCATCATTAGCAACATCACAAGGGAATAATAGCGCAGGATTCGAACCGCATTCTTCAGCGATCTTTTCGACGCGAGATTTTAATTTATCATTTTGATAAGTGAATGCCAGTTCAGCACCTTCGCGTGCCATCGCTAGCGCGATACCAGATGCAATAGAGCGTGCACTCGCAACACCGACAATTAATACACGTTTGCCTTGTAAAAATCCCATAGTTAATCCTTAGAAAGTAATGTTAGAAAACGTTACAAAGTACCCGAAATTACTTATTTCTGGAAGAGGCAACATAACTTATAACTCGTTATAATGAATCTAATTTATAAAGTATTGGGAAATTCTATGCGGTTTATATCGTATTTTTGCAGTGTTGTTTTATTGTTTTTGGTGGGCTGTGAGTTGCCGACAGTCAATTCACCTTATTCTGAACAAGCAGATAATGCTGTGACCTTGTACAGTTCATTCTCATTACGTCCTAAGCATTTAGATCCTGCTAAATCATATAGTGAAAATGAAGCGAGTTTTACGGGTCAAATTTATGAGCCGCCGTTTCAATATCATTACTTAAAGAGACCCTTTACATTAGTGCCCTTGACCGCCACAAGTTTGCCATCAATACATTACTATAATAAAAACGATATTGAAGTGAGTGAAGATGATACCTCGAGCGAGGTTGCCTACAGTGTTTATCAAATTACAATTAAACCAAACATTCTTTATCAACCTCATCCTGCCTTTTCGAAAGATAATAAAGGACAGTTTGTATATCATCATCTGACCGATGATCAATTAGATGATATCAATAAGCTTGCTGATTTTGAGGTTCAAGGTAGTAGGGAGTTAGTTGCTGAGGATTATGTCTATCAAATTAAACGATTAGCCGATCCTGAACTTCATTCTCCGATATTGGGCGTGATGAGTGAATACATCGTTGGACTTGCAGATTACGCCGCACAATTACGAGCCGAAAAACAATTAGGAAAAACAATAGATTTACGAACATCAGCTATTTCTGGGGTGAAGGTGGTTGATCGTTATACTTATCAAATCAAAGTCATCGGCAAATATCCACAATTACGATATTGGCTAGCAATGGCTTTTTTCGCTCCTGTTCCATGGGAAGCCGATGCCTTTTATGCTCAGCCAGGACTCATTAAGAAAAATATAACCTTAGATTGGTATCCGGTTGGAACGGGGGCGTATCAGTTAACAGAAAATGATCCAAACAGTCGTATGGTGTTAGAAAAAAATCCAAATTTTCATGATGAATATTATCCCCAACAAGGAGAACCTAGTGATTTAGCACTAGGATTGTTAGATGATAAAGGGAAAAAATTACCTTTTATTGATAGAATCGTTTTCAACTTAGAAAAAGAAAGTACTTCATATTGGAATAAGTTTCTTCAAGGTTATTATGATATTAGTGGTATTAGCTCGGATAGTTTTGATCAAGCAATTGATGTTGCTCCTGACGGAAAATATCTTTTAAGTGATGCCATGAAGGAAAAGGGTATTGCACTTAGAACAGCTGTTGAAGCCTCCACCTTCTATATCGGGTTTAATATGCAAGATCCGGTTGTCGGCGGTTATAGTGATACAGCAAAATATTTACGTCAGGCGATTTCAATCGCCATTGATTATGAAGAATTTATTTCAATATTTCTAAACGGTCGTGGTATTGCTGCTCAAAGTCCTATTCCACCAGGTATATTTGGCTACCGTAATGGTGAAGTAGGGATTAATCATTTTGTGTATGACTGGGAAAAAGATACGGCTAAGCGAAAATCAATAGCCGAAGCGACCAAACTATTAGCAAAGGCGGGTTATCCTGCTGGTCGTTCACAAAAAACAGGTGAGCCACTAACGTTGTATTTAGATGTGCCGGCCAGTGGACCTGATGCTAAAGCTCAGTTTGACTGGTTGCGTAAACAATTTACTAAATTAGGAATACAGCTCGTTATTCGTAGCACTGACTATAATCGGTTCCAAGATAAAATGCGTAATGGCCAAGCTCAGCTTTTTCAATGGGGTTGGAATGCCGACTACCCTGATCCGGAAAACTTTCTGTTTCTTCTTTATGGTCCGAATAGCAAGATGATATCGGGTGGTGAAAATGCTGCTAACTATCAAAATGCTCAATTTGATCATTTGTTCGAACAGATGAGAGTGATGCCAGATAATGATGAGCGACGAGCAATCATTAAGAAAATGTTAAATATTATTACCGATGATTCGCCGTGGATCTGGGGGTTTCATACCAGGCAGTTTTCTTTGTATCACTCATGGAATAAAAACGTAAAACCAAATTTAATGGCAAATAATACGATTAAGTATCGACGTTTAGATGCACAGCAACGATCAAGCTTGCAGCAACAGTGGAATAAGCCGATATTATGGCCGTTGCTCGTACTCGTCGTGTTGTGTATTTTATGTTTGTTACCTGCTTGGTTGTTATATCGTCAAAAGTTAAAGAAAAAGAACGTTTAAACGAATAGAACAGATTTTTTAGCTGGTATTGGGTAGAATTACCTTTTTAAAATTAATGGATTCAAGCAGTGATATACAAAGGCTTTTATGCTCTGTTGCTGAGTCATATTTATATTATGCTGCACTCATCTAAGGGGATTGATTTGTGGATTTAGCTACATTACTGGGATTTTTAGCATCCTGGGGGCTTATTATTGCAACTATTGCCCTCGGGTCAGGTGCGTTAGTTTTTATTAATGCGCCGTCATTCATGATTGTTCTTGGCGGTTCTATTGCTGTCGTATTAATGCGATTTACCTTGGGACAGTTTATTGGCTCAATTAAAACGGCGATGAAAGCATTTTTATATAAATCTGAAAGCCCTGAATCTTTAATTACAAGTGTTGTCGAGCTAGCAGGCATTGCACGCAAAGAAGGTTTATTAGCGTTAGAAGGTCAAGAAATCACTAATCCTGTGTTATCGAAAGGGATTAGTATGCTGGTCGATGGCCACGAAGCATCGGTCGTTAAGAAAGCGTTATCAACAGAAATGAATGAAATGGTCTCGCGTCACAAAATGGGACAAGCTATTTTTAAACAAATTGGTGATGCTGGTCCGGCCATGGGAATGATAGGAACCCTTGTTGGCTTGGTGCAAATGCTGTCCAATATGTCCGATCCTAAATCGATTGGTCCTGCGATGGCGGTTGCCTTACTTACAACTCTTTATGGGGCAATGTTAGCCAATATGTTCGCATTACCAATCTCCGATAAATTGGCATTACGTAGCATGGAAGAACAGTTGAATAAAAATATTATTATTCAAAGTGTATTGGCTATTCAAGAAGGACAAAACCCTAAAGTATTAGATGAATTATTGAAAAACTTCTTACCTCCGTCTAAACGTGAGACCGTTGAGGCCGCTGAATAATTAGCTATGAAAGGAATTAATTCAAATGAGTGAAGAATTAGAAGATGATGCCGTTGAGCAAGATTGTCCCCCAGTAGGGTTACCTGCCTATATGGGAACGTTTGCTGATCTAATGTCATTATTAATGTGTTTCTTCGTATTGCTACTTTCGTTTGCCGAAATGGACGCGTTGAAATACAAGATGGTTGTTAAATCTTTGGATAATGCATTTGGTGTACAGCGTGAGGTTGCCGCCAATGAAATTCCAAAAGGTACGAGTATCATTGCTCAAGAGTTCAGTCCCGGAGAACCAAGACCGACACCGCTTTCAGAAGTAAGACAAGATACTATTGATGAAACCAGAGATGCTTTAAAAGTAAAGCAAGACGCTGATGAGAAAGCTGAAGTTGCTGCAAAAAAACAGCAAGAAGAAATTAACGAAGAATCATTAGAGTTCCAAGAAGCCTTAAAAGAAGAAATTGACGAAGGTTTAATTGATGTTGAAACCCAGTTCGATAGAATAGTTATTAGAATACGAGAAAAAGGTTCTTTTCAATCTGGTAATGCTAATTTGAATAGAGAGTTTTTACCTATTTTGGATAAAATTCGTCATGTATTAAGTAAAACAGATGGCCAAATAGTCGTTGCAGGTCATACCGATAATATACCTATTAATACAGCTCGTTATCGTTCTAATTGGGAGTTATCAACTTCAAGAGCAACATCCGTTGTCCATGAATTATTGGCTAACGGTGAAATGCAGCCAGATCGTTTTGTTTTAGAAGGTCATGCTGAAACACAGCCTTTAACAACCAATGATACGCCTGAGAATAGGGCAAAGAATAGACGTGTGGAAATTATCGTGCTTAAATCTACCTCCAAGCAAGAGGTAAATGATTCCATTGAGCGTCTTAATAATGAATATGAATCGGTTGATGGCGAAGTTACTACCCCCGAATAAATATAGGAGATTCAAGTGAATATAGTTAAATTAACAAAAATGACAGCCGTGGTAATGGGATTGTCACTTAGTTCAATCTCTGCACAAGCGATGGACTGGGTTATCGATAGTAGCGATTCTCAATTGAATTTTATTTCGATTAAAAAAACAAATATAGCTGAAGTTCATTCATTTAAACAGCTACAAGGTAGTTATGATGCCCAAGGTCAATTTGTATTAGATATTGATTTGGCTAGTGTTGATACTAATGTTGCCATTCGTGATGATAGAATGAAAAAAGAGCTTTTTGATGTCAGTAAGTATTCAACCGCAATACTGACTGCCTCGATTGATACTGACTTAGTTGATGCAATTGCAGAAGGTGCAAGTACACACCTTACCATCGATGCTAAACTAAATTTACATGGTGTAACAAAACCGTTGACACTTGATGTTATCGTCACACGTTTGGTTGGTGCTAAATTATCAGTAGTGAGTGCTAAGCCAGTCATTATTAATGCTGATGACTTTGAACTGGCATCAGGTGTTAACAAATTAATGGAATTGGCATCTCTTCCTAGTATTAGTCATGTGGTGCCCGTGAGCTTTTATTTAACATTAAAGCTAAAATGAACCGACTCAGTCAGCAAGATAAATTCAGTTAAAGTGAAGAAATAAGCAATGCAAGTATTTTCTGTAGAAAAAGGTATCGTAATACCACTAGATAGACCGAACGTCGACACCGATGCGATTATCCCTAAGCAGTTTTTGAAATCTATTCAACGCAGTGGTTTTGGGCCTAATTTATTTGATGAATGGCGCTATTTAGATCTTGGTGAACCAGGATTAGACTGTTCAAATCGTCCATTAAATGAAAATTTTGAGTTAAACCAGCCACGTTATAAAGGCGGTACGATCTTATTAGCGCGAGAAAATTTTGGCTGTGGATCTAGCCGAGAGCATGCAGTATGGGCCTTAGATGATTTTGGAATCCGCGTTATTATTGCACCGAGTTTTGCCGATATCTTCTTTAATAATACGAGTAAAAATGGCATTTTAGCGATTCAGTTAGATGAAACAATAGTCGAACGTTTATTTTCGGATGTTCAAGCAGAGCCTGGTTATCAATTAACGGTTGACTTAGAAGCCGAGCAAATTACCTTGCCAAATGGTGGGCAGATACCATTTGAAATTGATCCCTTTAAAAAGCATTGTTTGCTTAATGGTTTAGATGACATTGGGCTAACGTTACAACATACAGGTGACATCGAAAGCTATGAGCAAAATAGACAGAAACAATCACCTTGGTTGTTTTCTTAAACCCTGCTTACGTTTGATAAATAATTTTAAATTTTAGTTTAGTGAAATAAATAATGACAAAAAAAATTGCAGTATTACCCGGCGATGGTATCGGACCAGAAATTGTTGCTGAAGCGATCAAAGTATTAGATGCCCTAAAAAAAGATGGCTTAGATATATCGTTAGAATATGGTTTGATAGGCGGTGCCGCTTATGATGAAACGGGCACGCCGTTTCCTGACGAAACACTAGCATTATCGAAAGCGGCAGATGCCATTTTATTGGGCGCGGTCGGTGGTTATAAATGGGAATCGCTCGATATCAGTGTACGACCTGAAAAAGGTTTGTTAGCGATTCGTAGTGCATTAAATTTATTCGCCAATTTACGTCCAGCAATTTTGTATCCACAATTAGCTGATGCCTCTACATTGAAACATGACGTCGTTGCCGGCTTAGATTTAATGATTGTGCGTGAATTAACTGGCGGCATTTATTTCGGCCAACCTCGTGGTGTACGTACTCTTGAAAATGGCGAAAAAGAAGGCTTTAACACGCTCGTTTATCGCGAAAGTGAAATTCAACGCATCGGTAAAGTCGCTTTTGATATTGCTCAAAAAAGACAAGGACGTTTATGTTCAGTCGACAAGGCCAATGTGTTAGAAAGTACGGAATTGTGGCGTGAAACAATGACGGAACTTGCTAAAGATTATAGTGATGTCGAGCTAAGTCATATGTATGTTGATAACGCGGCTATGCAGTTAGTTCGTGCGCCAAAACAATTTGATGTAATGGTCACCACTAATATGTTTGGTGATATTTTGTCTGACTGTGCATCAATGTTGACTGGCTCTATTGGTATGTTACCTTCTGCATCACTCGATGAAAGTGGTAAAGGTATGTACGAGCCGATTCATGGTTCAGCTCCTGATATTGCAGGACAAAACACAGCAAATCCTTTAGCGACGATTTTATCGGTTGCGATGATGTTGCGTTACACATTAAATGAATCCGTGATGGCTGATCGAATTGAAAGTGCAGTAGGGAAAGTGCTTGATAAAGGCATTCGTACTGCTGATATTTATTCCGAAGGCATGACTAAAGTTGGCACATCTGAAATGGGTGATGCTGTCGTCGCGGCGCTTTAATAAATTTTATAAATAGGACTCCAAGTGAATAAAAAAGTAGATGTTGCAGTAGTAGGTGCTACCGGTGCGGTAGGTGAAACAATGTTAGATATTTTGCATCAGCGGAAGTTTCCGGTGGGTAAAGTTTATGCATTAGCTAGTGAGCGATCAGCTGGCAGTACGGTGACTTTTGGTAATAAAACATTGGTCGTTGAAGATTTAGCAACATTTGATTTTTCTAAAGTACAAATTGGTTTATTCTCACCTGGTGCCAGCATTTCAAAAATCTATGCTCCAATTGCCGCGGCAGCTGGTTGCGTTGTTATCGATAATACGTCTGAATTTCGTTATGTAGACGACATCCCATTGGTCGTGCCAGAAGTTAATCCTGATGCGATTGCTGATTATAAAAATCACGGTATTATTGCAAACCCGAATTGCTCTACTATCCAAATGATGGTGGCGATTAAACCTATCTACGATGCGGTTGGTATAACGCGGATTAATGTCTGTACCTATCAAGCGGTATCGGGAACGGGTAAACCTGCAATGGATGAATTAGCTAAACAAACGGCAGCATTATTAAATGGCCGCCCTGTTGAAACAAGCGTTTACCCAAAACAAATTGCTTTTAACGTTATTCCTCAAATTGATGTCTTTGAAGAAAATGGTTACACCAAAGAAGAAATGAAAATGGTGTGGGAAACCCAAAAAATTATGGGTGATAAGTCTATCCAAGTTAATCCTACAGCCGTTCGTGTTCCGGTGTTTTATGGACATTCTGAAGCTATTCATATTGAAACGCGGGATAAAATTACTGCCGAGCAAGCGAGAAAACTATTATCTGAAACAGATGGTATCGTAGTATTAGATGAACACGTTGATGGTGGTTATCCTACTGCGGTCTCTCAAGCTTCAGGTACTGACCCTGTTTATGTAGGTCGTATTCGTGAAGATATTTCACATCCAACGGGTTTAAATCTGTGGGTTGTTGCCGATAATGTGCGCAAAGGGGCGGCATTAAATAGCATTCAAATTGCAGAAATTTTGGTTGAAAAATATCTCTAAGCCATTACAACATTATGGATATCAGTATTAAATAAGGGGTTTTGAGATGATGACTAGAAGATTTGCCAGTGTTGCGGTGATGGCAGCATTGGGGCTTTTGGGACCGATGCAAGCCAATGCATTTGGTTTAGGTAAACTTGAGCTGTCATCAGCACTCAATGAGCCGTTTAAAGCGGAAATTCCTATTACCGCTTTAAATGCGGACGATGTTGGTAATTTTCAAGTGCGTTTAGCATCAAGTAAAGAATTCGAACAAGCAGGTATTGAACGGAATTTTTTACTCACCCAACTTAAGTTTGATGTGATTGAGAAGTTGGGCGGCGTTAAAATTGTCATTAGTTCTCAGCAACCTATTCGAGAGCCTTTTATTGATTTTTTGTTGACGGCAACAACAACGGGTTCAGGACGTTTAATTCGTGAATATACGGTATTACTCGATCCACCTAAGAGTACATTTAATAGCGGTTCTTCGACATCGGCAAAGAGACCTACTCAAATAATCACGGCGAATAGTAGTCCAACTATTGCATCAGATTCTGGCTATGACAGTAGCATTTCACTCTCAGGTAATAGTTATGGTCCGGTAAGTCGTACTGATACGCTGTGGGAAATCGCATTAAATTCAAAACCAGATAATAACATTACTGTTCCTCAAATGATGATGGCATTGTTTTATGCAAACCCTGATGCATTTCAAAATGGAAATGTGAATGGTTTAAAAGCCGGCTATACCTTATCGATGCCCAGCGAAAGTGATATTTATAAATTAACAGGCCAACAAGCTCTTAACGCATTTAAACAACAAAATATAGCGTGGAAAAACAGAAATACACCTCCAGCCATTAATCCTGATTCTGTAGAACAAACGGTTACGCCGCCTGTTGCAGATTCTGTAGAGGAAACCATTGAACCAGCGAAAAAAGAAACGACACCTAGTAGTGATGTAGTTGTTTCAGAAACGAATGAAACGGCTACCAATAATGTAGATGACTCGGCGCGTTTGAAGTTAGTCGTTCCAACTGAAGAACCATCGTTAAATGATGACGCTTTATCACCGTTGGGATCTGCAAAAATAAAAGATCTTAGTGAGCAATTGACCTTAGCTCAGGAAACTATTGAAGGCCAAACACAAGAGAACATTGATTTTAAAGCACGTATGGATGCATTAGAAGTACAAATGGAGACTATGCGTCGTTTAATTTCACTAAAAGATGCTGATCTTGCTAGATTGCAGAGTATGGTTGAGAAAGATCAACAGCAAACTGAAAACACACCTTCTGCTCAAGATGCAACTGAAGTTACAGACATTGATAAACAAAATGAGTTTACTGAGAATGAGCCTGTTTTGAATAATGAGTTGGTGGATAATCAGTTACATTCAGCTAATGACGATTCGATAGAGGATGATGAATTAGGTTCTATATTTTTTACGGTAAAAAATATCGTGACTAATAATATGTCAGAATTTGCGATAGGCAGCGGTGCTTTATTATTACTGTTAGCGTTGTTATTACTAATCAAACGTCGCAAAGAAGACAATGAATGGGAAGAGGATGACGGCCAACAACGAAGCGATGAAGGTCAATTAACTGAAAATTTCAACGAACACAAAGAAGATAGCTTAGAAAATGCGGTGTATGCCTCAGGTGCTGCTGATGTTAGCGATGATAATGGAGAGCAAAGCGTTGCGGTATTAATTGAACAAGCAGATATGCTCGTTGGGTACGGAAATTTCGAAAAAGCGATGTTACCACTTGAGCAAGCAGAGCAAAAAGAGCCTGCTAATCAATTAGTCTTAAGAAAATTATTGTATGTTATGTATAAACAACGCTTATTTGAACAGTTTGTAAGCTTAGCAGGCCGTTTGGATATCGATAAAAGTTCAGCAGAATGGTTGGAGATTGCAGCTTGGGGTAGAGAGTTAGCACCATCAAATACACTTTTTCATATTGTGACTATTGCTAGCGAGTCTGAAATGTACTTGGACTCTGATGATATTCAAACCAATCAAAATGATGTGTTATCAGTCGATGAAGCCGAACCCCGTTCAGATGAAAATATGAATGAAGTTGAGGTTGAAAACACACATTCTAATACGATTGAATTTAATCTTGATGATTATGCAAGCGATAACGCAGATGTGCCGAGTGAACAGCTTGATGATATAAATGTGAATGAATCATTTTCTATAGATGATGAAGCTGCTAAGACAAATTTTGATGCGCCACTCAATTTTGACGTTGATTCTGCTAGTGAGTTAGAAGATACAACGCTGTCGTTAGGTGATGAGCCGTTATCGATAGAGTTACCTGACGAATCTTATAAGCCTGAAGATTTATCTGTTGAGGATGTTACTCTGGATGAGCTTCAATATTTAGATAGCGATTTAGATTTGCAACCTGAATCGAGCGACTTAGAATTTGATTTGAGTGGCTATGATGAAATTGATGAGGCTGAAACTAAGTTAGATCTTGCTTCAGCTTACGCCGATATGGGCGATCCTGATGGCGCACGCAATATTTTAGAAGAAGTACTCAAAGAAGGAAATGATGAGCAAAAGTCTAAAGCGCAAGCATTGTTGATGAGTTTGTCATAACGTGGTGATTAGTTGAAAGTTGCCTTAGGTGTTGAATATGATGGAACGCGATTTGCGGGCTGGCAAGTTCAACCAGCACAAATAACGGTTCAAGGTTGTTTAGAGCGTGCATTAAGTCTTGTTGCTAACCATCCAGTAAAAACAGTGGCGGCTGGCCGAACTGATTCAGGTGTACATGCATTACAACAAGTTGTACATTTTGAAACAACGGTGCAACGTGGCGAACGTAACTGGATTTTAGGGCTTAATACCAATCTACCTTCAGATATCAATGTCACATGGGCTAAAGTAGTCGATGATGACTTTAGTGCACGATTTTCTGCATTAAACCGCAGCTATCGTTATGTCATTATGAACAGAGTTAGTCGTTCAGCTATTCATGCTCATAAAATGTGGTGGATCTTTAGCCCTTTAGATGTTGAACGGATGCAAGCTGCGGCTGATTTATTGGTTGGGTATCATGATTTTTCAGCATTTAGAGCAAAAGAGTGTCAAGCGCATAGCCCGTTTAAAACCGTTGAAAAAATAAAAGTCATACGTAAAGGTGACTGCATTGCAATTGATGTAAAAGCGCAATCCTTTTTGCATCACATGGTCAGAAATTTAGTTGGCGTATTAGTACCGATTGGAGAAGGCAGAAAATCGATTGAATGGGCTAAAGAAGTATTAGAAGGGCGTAGTCGCGCTCATGGCGGAATCACGTCACCGCCAGAAGGATTATATTTCATAAATGTTGAATACCCTGAGCAATATAAGCTGCCAACAGTGTCAGCTTTCCCCGTGGTCTGGTAAAGTAGTAAGTTAGATTTTTCCTGAAAAGCGATTTTATGCGAACACGTGTAAAAATTTGTGGCATCACTCGTCGCCAAGATGCTGAATTTGCAGTTGAAATGGGTGCTGATGCATTGGGACTAGTGTTTTATCCACGTAGTCCCAGAGCGGTGACGATTGCGCAAGCAAAACAAATTGTGAGTGGATTACCGCCCTTTATTAGCATCGTTGCATTATTTGTAGATGAGCAAGCTGATGAAGTAAGGGCGTGTATCGCGGCGATACCAACATTGATACTACAGTTTCATGGTGATGAATCCGCTGAATATTGTGAGCAGTTTGGCAGACCTTATTTAAAAGCGGTTAGGATGCAAGTTGATACAGACTTGAGCAAAACAGTTCTTCAATATGATTCAGCTGCAGCCATATTATTGGATAGTTATCAACCTGGGATACCGGGTGGAACAGGACAGGTATTTGATTGGTCATTAATTAAAATGATTAACAAACCTTTGATTCTTGCTGGTGGGTTAGACATGGCTAATGTAGCAAGTGCGATAAAACAAGTGCAACCTTATGCTGTTGATGTCAGTGGTGGCGTTGAACAAGCTAAAGGGATAAAAGATAAACAAAAAATAACTGCTTTTATGCAAGAGGTAGCAAATGGCTGAACAATTGGATAAAGATTATTACGACACCTACCCTGACGATAAAGGTCACTTCGGACCATATGGTGGACGTTTTGTAGGCGAAACCTTGATGGAAGCGATTTACGCGCTTGAAGTGGCTTATAATCATTATAAAAATGATCCTGATTTTCAAGCTGAAATGAATAAAGATTTAGCGGATTTCGTGGGCCGACCTTCACCTATTTATTTGGCCGAGAATTGGACTAAAAAATTAGGTGGAGCACAAATTTACCTTAAACGTGAAGATCTCAATCACACGGGTGCACACAAAATAAATAATGCTCTTGGTCAAGCGTTATTAGCCAAACGTATGGGTAAAAACCGGATAATTGCTGAAACGGGAGCAGGCCAGCATGGCGTAGCAACCGCAACAGTTGCGGCTCGTTTAGGTATGGAATGTATCGTTTATATGGGGGCCGAAGACGTTCAACGCCAAGCACAAAACGTCTATCGAATGAAGTTATTAGGCGCGACTGTAGTACCCGTCGAGTCGGGTGCGCGTACTTTAAAAGATGCTTTGAACGAAGCTTTGCGTGATTGGGTTACTAATGTCGATGAAACCTTTTATATCATCGGTACCGTTGCTGGACCACATCCTTATCCGGCGATGGTACGTGATTTTCAAGCCATAATTGGTCGTGAAGCTCGTGCCCAAATTCTAAAAGCGACGGGTAAATTACCTGATGCGTTGATTGCTTGTATCGGCGGTGGTTCTAATGCAATAGGTTTATTTCATCCGTTTATTGCAGATAAGGAAGTGGCGATGTATGGCGTTGAAGGTGCGGGGCACGGTATAGAAACAGGTAAACATTCAGCACCATTGTGTGCTGGTGTACCTGGTGTTTTACATGGTAATCGTACCTATCTAATGCAAGATGAAAATGGTCAGATTATTGAAACACACTCGATTTCTGCTGGTTTAGATTACCCTGGTGTTGGTCCTGAACATGCTTGGCTAAAAGACATCGGTCGGGCTCAATATGTTTCTGTAACTGATGATGAAGCATTAGAAGCATTTCACGAGTTAACGCGTACCGAAGGTATTATTCCTGCATTGGAATCGAGTCACGCGCTAGCCTATGTGACTAAATTAGCGCCAACTATGTCACCCGATCAAGTTTTGTTGATCAATCTTTCTGGTCGTGGCGATAAAGATATGCATACAGTAGCCTCAATGGCTGGTTTAAGTTTCTAGGGGTAACAAATGAGTCGTATTAAACAATGCTTTGATAAGCTAAAGGCTGATGGTCAGACGGCGCTGATCCCTTATATTACAGCTGGCGATCCAGAACCTTGGGTAACCGTGCCAATGTTGCATGCTTTGGTCAGTGCCGGTGCAAATATCTTAGAACTGGGTATTCCATTTTCTGATCCAATGTCTGATGGTCCGGTTATTCAAAAAGCCTGTGAACGGGCTTTAAAAAATGACATGTCGCTACATCATGTATTAGATATGGTGAGTCAATTTAGACAAAAAGATAAAGAAACACCGATCGTGTTGATGGGCTACGCGAATCCATTAGAAGCAATGGGCTATCAAGCTTTTGCTGAAAAAGCGCAGCAAGTAGGTATCGATGGTATTTTAACGGTTGATATGCCACCAGAAGAATCCGTTGAATTCTTGTCGATTATGGACAAACACGAAATTGATACTATCTTCTTGGTTGCACCAACAACGTCATTAGAGCGTATGACAAAAATTGCCAAGTATGCAAAAGGCTTTATTTACTACGTATCTATTAAAGGCGTGACGGGCACTGCAACGCTTGATGTCGCTGAAGTAGCAGAAAAAATGTCTATGCTAAGAACCTTAACTGACTTACCTCTAGGTGTCGGTTTTGGTATTCGTAATGGCGTTTCTGCCGCTGCGGTGTCTGAAGTAGCTGATGCCGTTGTGGTTGGAAGTACCTTGGTTAATTGTATTGCTGAGCATGCTGATAAACCCGAAGATTTACCCGCAGCTGTTGCTAATGTATTGGCGGAAATGCGCCATGCCATTAATGCTCGCGACATGGCTAAATAACGCGTCGAAAAATAAATATAATAGGTGACAAAAATGAGTTGGTTTGAAAAATTAATTCCTTCGAAAATTCGCACAACAGTTCGCAATCGCTCAGTACCTGAAGGTGTTTGGTGCAAATGTCCTGAGTGTGACAGTGTGCTTTATCGTGCTGAATTAGAGCGAAATCTTCATGTTTGTCCGAAATGTGCTCATCATCAACGAATTAATGCACGAACTCGACTTGGGAGCTTTCTTGATGAAGCCGATCGTAAAGAAATTGCGGTTGATGTAAAGCCTGTTGATACCTTGAAATTTAAAGACAGTAAAAAGTATAAAGATCGTATTTATCAAGCGCAAAAAACAACAGGTGAAAATGATGCATTACTGGCTATGCAAGGTACTCTAAAAGATTTGCCAGTTGTCGCAGTGTCATTTGATTTTAGTTTTATGGGCGGATCGATGGGATCTGTGGTCGGCGAAAAATTTGTTCGCGCGGCACAAGTTGCTTTAGAAAAGAAAATTCCCTTAGTGTGTTTTGCTGCGAGTGGTGGTGCACGAATGCAAGAAGGTTTATTTTCATTAATGCAGATGGCTAAAACCAGTGCTATTTTGGCGCAACTTAGTAAAGCAGGCGTACCTTTTATCTCGGTATTAACCGACCCTACTATGGGTGGTGTTTCAGCTAGTTTGGCAATGTTAGGCGATCTTAATGTAGCTGAGCCAAAAGCATTAATTGGTTTTGCAGGTCCTCGAGTTATCGAACAAACGGTAAGAGAAACATTACCTGAGGGTTTTCAACGTAGTGAGTTTTTAGTCGAGCATGGCGCTGTAGATATGATTATTGATCGCCGTGATATGCGTGATCGATTAGCAAGCATCTTGTCTGTCCTACAAAAACGCGTTGCTGCTTAAGAAAGTCTTAGCGTTATGCGTTTTCAAACTTTGCCGCAGTGGCTAAAGTGGCAAGAGTCATTACACTTTACCGACGTTGATCCAGGCCTCGAACGAGTAGGGTTAGTCTGGCAACAGCTTGGCGGAACATCAAAGCTGCCATTCACTGTGATCACTATTGCTGGCACCAATGGCAAAGGGTCATCTGTGGCGATGCTTGAATCAATATTACGTACAGCGGGTTATCGTACGGGAACTTATACTTCGCCGCATTTATTGCAATACAACGAACGTATTTGTATTAATGGTCAACCCTGTGACGATCAAACGATCTGTCAATCGTTTGAACGTATCGATAAAGCACGTGTGGATACTTCACTCACTTATTTTGAGTTTGCAACTTTAGCTGCGGCAGATATTTTTGGTCGAAACAATATTGATATTGCTATTTTAGAAGTTGGCATGGGCGGGCGATTAGACGCCGTTAATTTATTTGATACTGATATTGCTTTAATTACCCCAATAGCCCTTGACCATACGGCTTGGCTTGGCACTACACGCGAAGCCATCGGTTTTGAAAAGGCGGGGATTATACGTGAAGATAAGCCTGTTGTTTGCTCCGAAAACCAACCGCCACAAAGTTTAGTCGCTCATGCAACGTCACTACAATCACCTATGTATTTAGCCGGTGGTGAATTCAATATTGATATCGATCAACACCAATGGCATTGGTCAAATAATCATACTCAATTACAAAATTTACCACTTCCTGCTTTAGCGGGTGCATATCAGTTGCAAAATGCTTCGGCAGTGCTTCAAGTGATTAGTTTATTGAATGATCAAGATTATGACATTGCCGAAGAGGCCATTAAAAAAGGGTTAACAACAGTTCAACTGGCTGGTCGATTCCAACAAATCCACGGTGATATCACCACGATTTTAGATGTGACGCATAATCAGCAAGGTGCAGAGAATTTAGCAAAGTTATTAGTTGAAATACCTTGCAAAGGCGAAACATTTGCTGTGTTATCAATGTTGAAAGACAAAGATGTTGTTGCTGTTGCATCGATATTAAAACCTGTTATTGACACTTGGTATGTTTCAGGTTTAGAAGGTAGCCGTGGAATGACTAGTGACGTTTTGGCGGCGCAACTCAGCAATATTATTGATGAGAGTAAAATCAAACCTTTTCCAACAGTAATAGAAGCCTATCAACAAGCAATAAATAGCGCTCAAAAAGGTGATCGAGTATTGGTGTTTGGCTCATTCCATACTGTTGAAGCCGTTTTAAACGCTCGAATTTAATACGTATATTTTGATAATTTTTAAAGCTTAAATCCCTGTAGATAAAAGACAAATTAACCGTACATATTTTCTATCTCTGCCTTGTGAACAGTAAGCACTTTGCTTCGCTTGATCTTCATGGTTGGAGTCATGAGATCATTTTCGACTGTCCAAGGTTCTAATATTAAGACGACACGGCGAATTTTTGCATAAGCAGGGAAGTCGTGTAATAAATCTTTTAGACGGTGAATCACCATAGTATTTAAGGTTTTATTTCTAAGACTATTACGATTGAAAGCATCTAAGCCCAATTCTTTTGCCACACGAAACCAGTGATCAGTATTGAGCACAAGTAGGGCCGCTAGATGAGGCTTTCCTTCACCAACAACTAATGCTTGTTCGAATATATCATCCATTAATATCGCCGTTTCAATATCACCCGGCGGGACTTTTTCACCATTACTTAAAATTAAAATGTCCTTAATTCGACCGGTGATATAAATGTGTCCGTTACTACCGATACGCGCCTGATCGCCTGTGTGCAACCAGCCATCAGCATTAATCATTTGAGCCGTCGCTTTATGATTATTCCAGTAGCCCAACATATTGCCTGGTCCACGTGTTAATAATTCGTCATTTTGGCCGATCATCACGCTTACACCTGGAATCGGTTTACCAACGCTCACAGGATCGTTACTGTCTGGTTTATTGACACTGATAACTGGACTGGTTTCTGTTAAGCCATAGCCTTGTAATAGACAAAAACCAAGCCCAATAAATAATTTAGAGACAGGCGGTGACAATGCTGCGCCGCCACTGACAATCAATCGTATATTGCCACCTAATCGGGCATGTACTTTTGATGCTACGAGCTTTTCAAGGATTGGCCACAGTAGGAAAGTAGGATGCCAGCGGCCTTTATTTTGCTGGTATTGAAAGCGTTTCCAGCCTATCTTTGCTGTGGCTTTAAAGAGACCGTTGGCAACAAATGATTGACTAGATAATTGAGTTTGTAAACGGCAGTAAATACGTTCGAAAATGCGTGGCACAGCAATCATAATACTGGGTTTGATGTCCTGCATATCCTCAGCTAATTGCGCAATACCACGTGAATAAGCGATCGTAGCGCCAGCCATCATCGGTAGGTAATAACCTGCGGTACGTTCGAAAGTATGAGACAGGGGCAAAAAGGATAAGAAGACATCGCTATCGTTTAAGTCGGTACATTGCATTGAAGCGGCTGCTACAGAAAGCATATTATGATGACTGAGCATGACACCTTTAGCACGGCCAGTTGTACCTGATGTATAAATGATTGATGCTAATTGTTGAGCCTCAGTATCTATATCGCGTAATTTACCACCATTTTCAGGTAGCCATGTTTTAGCGTAGACAGCAGGAGCGGATAAGGTTTCTTCATCAAAATTATTGATAATTACGCGTTGGATGTTATGTGATTCGGTTATCACTGGTACTAAGCGTCTCCACTGCGCTGCATTTTGCAAAAAAAGTAATTTGACATCCGCATCGTGCAAAATATAAGCAACGCTATCTGGCCGATCATCAGGGTACAAAGGAACAACAACTAGCCCTAAGCCCATCGCTGCTTGATCAAAAAATACCCACTCTTTACAGTTTTTGAGATTAATCGCCACACAATCACCACGAGATAAATTTTCGCTGGCAAGCGCATCTTGCCACCGTGCAACTTGCAAGGCGACCTGTTGCCATGTGGTGTCATACCATTCATTTCGTGAATGAGAGTAGCTGCGATATGCGGTATGTTGTGGACTGCGTTTTACACGTTCTTGGAATAGACCATAAAGTGTCCCCGCCTGTTCTCGTGAAATGGAATCCATGGGTTTTGCGTGATCAGTTATTGTAGATTCATCTATAGCATCATTGAATGCAGCAATTGTCATCGGGTAGGTCATGTTTTTACAAGAATATCCATCGCATTTGAATACCTAGAATATCGACACTAGATTTATATTTTCCTTTAAGGTTATAACCTTTATCATCCGTTTCATTAAGGGTTGGATCGCTTACAAAAAGGTGAGAATAACCTGCATCAAGTATTATATTTTCCGAGTATTTGTAACTGGCACCCAATGCAATCCATTTTCGGCCTTCATCAGGAATGCGAGGTGTGCGATATTGATCAGAAACAGGTGTTTCGTCATAAGCAATGCCGCCGCGGAATGTCCAAGTATCATTATGAAGATAAGTAAGACCAATGCCATAGCGCATATTGTTGTCCCATTTTTCCTCTTTGCTACTATTGAGGCGTTCTGAATCATCAGAGTTAACGGTCAAGGTTTGAAACCGACTCCATCGTGTCCAGCTTGCATCACCCATAATCGCCCACTGAGCATTAATTTGATGGTGAATAGCAACAGAGGCTGATTCTGGCAGTGTTACTTTGCCATCAATATTACCATTCGAAAACCCAATTGCATTCGCAACCGTTTGTACTGCCGCATTATTAGGCTTAGAAAAGTTTCCTTCACCTTTTAAGTGATGAGAAATTTTAGAGCGATAGGCGAAACCAATACGTGTTGCCTCGTTAGCTTGAAACATCAAACCAAGGTTATAGCCCCAGCTCCAATCATCAGCGGTCATTTTTAATTTGCCATCATAAGCTTGTGGTGCTGCACATGTTGCTGCTAGAGCTTTGAGAGGAGCCGTAACTGATGGATTTGTACTGACTGACGTTGAAGCGCAAGCACTGCCAAAATCAATAGCTTGTGAAAGAGCAAGTTCAGCATGCTGCAGATTAATACCAAAACCAAGTGACAGTTTTTCTGTGGTCTGAAAGGCAAATGATGGATTGATATTGACTGTTTTTAAACTGGATTTAATTGCTTGATAACGACCGACCCAGTTATCATCATATTCAGTGACTAAGCCAAAAGGTGCATTAATGCCAATACCTGCAACCATGCGATCATTAAGACGTTGGGCATAATATAAATTCGGAACAAGACCTAGTCTGCCACCATCATCACCATTGCCGGTTATTGGAGTACCATCTTGAAGAGCCGAACCCTCATTATAAAAGTCGCTTTTTGGGTTGATAAGGTTAAGACCTGCTGAAAATTCAGAATGTGATAAATAGCTCAAACCTGCGGGGTTAAAAAATATTGTGCTGGCATCTTCTGCAACGGCCGCACTACCTGCAAAAGCACGACCTAAGCTTGTCACACTTTGTTCAATGAGCGCAAAGCCAGCAGCATAGCTTATAGAGCTTAGCGATGAGGCGATTACAAAGCTAACCAGTTTTAATTTATAGTGCCGTCTCATCCTCACTCACCTTATCTTGATAATTTATTGTAGATGTGAAAACTAGCCTAAGCATTTAAATGGTGCAAGCTTTATTCAATGTTCAACGTCGTTTAAATAAAAGATCCCATACACCGTGACCTAATTTATGGCCTCGTTGTTCAAATTTTGTGAGTGGTCGATAGTCTGGACGAGGAATGTAACCAGATGCATCCGCACAATTAACAAACTCATCACTGTTTGATAAGTCTTCTAACATTTGCTCAGCATAATGTTGCCAATCTGTTGCCATATGAAGATGACCGTTAGGTTTGATTTTAGCAGCTAACAGTTCAACAAAAGACGGTTGAATAATACGTCGTTTATGATGACGTTTTTTATGCCAAGGATCAGGGAAATAGAGTTGTACGCGATCTAAAGCATTATCGGCAACGCGGTGGTTTAATAATTCAACAGCATCAGTACAAGCAACTCGTAAATTGGTTAAGCCCTGTTGATCAATGGCTTTAAGTAATTGACCGACGCCGGGTCGGTGTACTTCGACGCCTAAAAAATCATGTTCGGGTTGTTCAGACGCCATTTGTGCAAGTGAGGCACCATTGCCGAAGCCTATTTCTAATACTTTAGGAGCATCACGACCAAAAAGTAAATCAAGATCAATAGATGAACTTGCTTCATCAATGGCAAATTGTGGCCAAAGATCATCAATAGCGCGTTGTTGTCCGGGTGTTAATCGACCTTCACGGCGTACAAAACTACGTACTGTACGTAGTGGTTTTCCTTCAATCATTATAGAATTCACCTAAGCCTATGGTTTAACTAATTAAATTTTAAATTTCACATTGTGACGCGATATAAATATAGCCAGCAATCATACATTTAACCGAGGGATAAATCATCCAATTGGGATGATGAATATAATCTTATGATAGTGAAAACTGGCAAATTATAATCGCAAGTTGTGCGAAAAAAGCCAATTCGAGTTAGAATGTCGGGTGAATTTAGAAATTTATAATAGGTTTAACGTTTGTTAAATCTCTAATAACGAGCATTTTGTTTGTTAAAAGCAAGCAAAGCACAAATAAAGAAGGTACCTATGGTTCATCCAGTATTAGAAACAGTTACTAACGACATAATTGAGCGAAGCCGTGTAAGTCGTGCGGCCTATTTAGCACGGATTGATGCCGCAGTTGAAACTGGGCCACACCGTGCGCATTTAGAATGTGGTAACTTGGTTCATGCTTTTGCAGCAAACAGTGCCAGTGAAAAAGCAGACTTATCTGCTAATGTTAAAGCGAACATCGGTATCATTTCTTCTTATAACGATATGTTGTCAGCGCATCAACCTTATAAAACATACCCAGACCTAATCAAAAGAGCGGCTCTTTTAGCAGGTGGCGTAGCACAATTTGCGGGTGGTGTTCCTGCTATGTGTGATGGCGTGACGCAAGGTCAGCCAGGTATGGAGTTATCGCTATTTAGCCGTGACGTTATTGCAATGTCATCAGCTATTGGCTTGAGCCACAATATGTTCGATGGTGCCTTGTTCTTAGGTATTTGTGACAAAATCGTCCCTGGATTGTTGATTTCTGCATTAAGTTTTGGTCATTTACCCGCTGTTTTTGTTCCTGGCGGACCGATGCCAAGTGGCTTACCAAATAAAGAAAAAGTCCGTATTCGTCAGCTATATGCTGAAGGTAAAGTCGGTCGTGATGAATTATTAAGAGCTGAATCTGAGTCTTATCACAGCCCTGGAACATGTACTTTCTACGGTACAGCCAACAGTAATCAAATGATGGTTGAAATGATGGGGCTTCATTTACCTGGTAGCTCATTTGTTAATCCAAACACCCCATTGCGTGATGCGTTGACTGTTAGCGCTACTGAGCAAGTATTAAAATATACTGCGATGGGCGATGATTTCCGACCTGTGGGTTACATGATTGATGAAAAGGCAATCGTAAATGCCATGATAGGTTTGATGGCAACAGGTGGTTCGACTAACCATACTATGCATTTAGTCGCTATTGCTCGTGCTGCAGGGATTATCATTAATTGGGATGATTTTGATAAAATCACTCGGATTATTCCATTGCTGACACGGATCTATCCTAATGGTGAAGCGGATATTAACCATTTCCAAGCTGCTGGTGGTATGGGTGTATTGATTCGTGAATTATTATCAAAAGGGTTAATGCACGAAGATATTATGACCGTTGCATCAACACGTGGTATGAATTCATATACACAAGAACCAAAATTAGTTGATGGCAAATTGATTTGGGAAGAAGGTCCAAACAAGTCTTTAGATCTTGGTGTTATTGGTACTGTTGATGAGCCTTTCTCTGCTACCGGCGGTTTGCATTTGATTAAAGGTAACTTAGGTCGTGGTGTATCGAAGATATCTGCCGTTGCTGAAGAGCATCAAATTGTAGAAGCACCTGCGATGGTGTTTGATGATCAAGATGATGTCGTTGCTGCCTTTAAACGTGGCGAAATGCAAAAAGACTTAATCGTGGTGTTGCGTTTCCAAGGCCCTAAAGCAAACGGGATGCCTGAACTACATAAATTGACGCCTATCTTAGGTTCTCTACAAGACAAAGGTTTTCATGTGGCGATTGTAACTGATGGTCGTATGTCTGGTGCGTCAGGCAAAGTACCTTCAGCCATTCACATGTGTCCAGAATGTGAAATAGGCGGTCCATTAACCCGTGTTCGCACCGGCGATATGTTGCACTTAAACACACAAACAGGGGATTTGAATATTTTGGTTGATGACGAAGTATTTAATAATCGCACGCAGTGCATTAAAGGCAGTGTTGATCATCATTATGGTATGGGACGTGAATTGTTTGATAGTTTCCGTCGCGGTGTTTCATCTGCTGAAACCGGTGCTATCAACATGTTTAATGTTGAATAAATAATTATTTAAAACTTTGGAAAAAATACAATGAGCTTAACTATTAAAGAAATTATGACTATCTCACCTATTGTACCGGTGATGGTTATTAATAACGTTGAACATGCTGTGCCATTAGCAAAAGCATTAGTTAAAGGTGGATTAAAAGTACTAGAAATCACTTTACGTACGCCCGCTGCTTTAGAATCTATTCGTCGTATTAAAGCTGAAGTGCCAGATGCGATTGTTGGTGCGGGTACGATTATTAATATTGAAACATTGAACCAAGCGATTGATGCTGGCGCACAATTTATTGTTAGCCCAGGTACAACTGATAAATTAATTGATGCTGCAATTGCAACTGGTGTGCCTTTATTACCAGGTATTGCTAACCCAAGTGATGCATTACGTTTGTTAGAAAAAGGCATCACAGCAATGAAGTTTTTCCCTGCAGAAGCAGCGGGTGGCGTGCCAATGCTTAAATCAATTGGTGCACCGATCCCACAAATTACATTTTGCCCAACGGGTGGTGTGAGCCAAAAGAACGTTAAAGAATATTACAACTTATCTAACGTAGCCTGTGTTGGTGGATCTTGGATGTGTGCAGCAAACTTAGTTGATGCGGAAAACTGGGATGAAATTACCCGTTTATCTGCTGAAGCGGTGCAATTAGCTACAAGCTAGTTTCTCCTTCGACAAACTGAAAAGGGACAGCAAACACACGTTTTCTGTCCCTTTT
Organism: Methylophaga sp.; assembly: GCA_011053005.1. Taxonomy (GTDB): domain Bacteria; phylum Pseudomonadota; class Gammaproteobacteria; order Nitrosococcales; family Methylophagaceae. The sequence continues at coordinate 40,947 of DRHW01000012.1, read as the reverse complement.
TTGTATCTTACGATTTAATTATGGTGTGACTTACTGCGATTTATGAGGTTGCCAGTAATATTCCCCGTTGCAACCAGTCATTAATCAATGCTTGTGCGCCATCAATGACCACTTGTGGATTGGAGTGTTGAAGTTCAGTTGCAATTTGTTCAGCGGCTATTTGGCCGGTTAATCTCTCATTAAGTAAGTCGATAAGACGAGCACTCACGGGGTTTAACTCTAAAAATCTAATGCTGTCTGTTTTGCTACGATACACAAGCAGATGAACCGGACTGTTACTTCTTTCATTAGGTTGAAAATCAGGGCCAATCTTGTGTACGGGATAATTGTAAACTAAGGGCCAAGCTAAAGATGCGGTCTTAAAATGGGCGTTCAAGCACAAATTGTCTGGATTGATTGTTACTTCGTTTTCAACCTCATCTAATACGCTTAATGCTAATTCTACCCATTCATAATGAGCTAGTTCTTGAATAAAAATCGGATCATTTGCATTGTCACGTTCATCTTCGAGATAGGCTAAAAACTCGCGAGCGATCTCATGGAAAACGGGTGTTTTGCAATGATGTTTTATCATGAAGTCACGGATCATGTCATGCCACGCTTTATCTGAGAAAATTTCTCTCAGAACAGGAAAGCCGTTGGCGATAAACCCTTCGATATTGTTATAAAACAGTTCACGGTAAATCGCCATGCGCCTAGGTTCTATATTGTCTGGCATCGGCTGATTATCAGGATCACGCAGGAAAGCCGCAAACTGATATTGAGTATCAATAAAGCTTGGTTTTTTAGGCTGTTGCGACATGAGCATGTTCCTGAATCGACTGATAATGACGAATTTTATCGACCTCGGTAATAAGTGTGTCAAGCGATGGAATATTAAAGTCACGTTCTAATAATGTCGGCAATACGCCATGATGTTGATAAGTGAGTTCTAATAATTTCCAAACCGGATCGATAATATCGGCGCCGTGGGTATCGACTTTTAGATCATCAGCTTCATCGTAATGGCCTGCAATATGTAAGTATGCAATGCGATCACTGTTTATCGATTTAATATAATTTGCCGCGTCATAACCATGATTAATGCTATTAACATAAATATTATTAACATCGAGTAATAAGTCACAATCGGCCTGTTCGAGCACACCATTTAAAAAGTCAATTTCCGACATTTCCTGACCTGGAGCTGCATAATAAGAGACGTTTTCAATGATCAGTGGTCGCTCCAAAATCTCTTGAACCCGTTGAATACGTTTGGCAACATGGTCAACCGCTTCTGGAGTGAAGGGAATAGGCATCAAATCATAAAGATGACCATCATCACTGCAATAACTGAGATGTTCGCTATAAGATCGGATATTGTGTTTATCGAAGAACTTTTTCAAACGGATCAGAAAGTCTTCATCCAACGGCGCAGGACTACCGATAGATAATGATAGGCCATGACAGATCATCGGATAACGGTCGGCAAAATGTGTAAATTTCTTGCCTAATGCGCCGCCCATTTCCATCCAGTTTTCAGGTGCGACTTCAAGGAAGTCAGCAGGGTTATGGTCAAGTGCATCCAGCTCATTCATAAAGCTTCTGCGTAAACCTAAACCTGCACCAGTTATTGGGCATGAGGCTGTATTCATTAAATATCTCCCGATTTCATGTTCTATCATTATGACGAATGATAAGCCTAAATGTTACATGTTGATTTAGGTTGAGATCTTTATCTTGTCATTGATGTGAGGTGAACGTGTACATTTGTTTTTAACGTAAATAGTCATTTTTTTGGTTGGAAGCGTACTTAGTGCTAAAATATCGCTTTTAATTATCAGGAGCCTCACTGAATGGCTTTCGAACACATCCATTTACCACAGAATGGCAGCGTTATTAGTGTCAATAACGATTATTCTTTAACTGTACCGAATCAACCGATTATTCCATTTATTCAAGGTGATGGCATTGGTGTTGATATTACACCAGCGATGATATCTGTTATCGATGCTGCTGTTGAAAAAGCGTATAGCGGTGAGCGTAAAATCGCATGGATGGAAGTATATGCGGGTGAAAAAGCGACTGAAGTCTACGGCGATAATCAGTATTTGCCAGAAGAAACGATGCAGGCTTTAAAAGACTATGTTGTTTCGATAAAAGGTCCTTTGATGACTCCTGTGGGCGGCGGTATGCGTTCATTAAATGTAACGATGCGTCAAACACTTGATTTATATCTTTGCCAACGTCCTGTTCGTTATTATCCGGGAACACCTAGTCCTGTTAAAGCACCTGAAAAGATCGATATGGTTATCTTCCGTGAAAATTCAGAAGATATTTATGCCGGTATTGAATGGGCGGCAGAAAGCGCTGAAGCTCAAAAAGTGATCAAATTTTTACAAGAAGAAATGGGTGTGACTAAAATCCGTTTCCCTGAAACATCAGGTATCGGCATCAAGCCTGTTTCTCGCGAAGGAACAGAGCGTTTAGTGCGTAAAGCGATTCAATATGCCATTGATAACGACCGTGATTCTGTGACAATTGTCCACAAAGGCAATATTATGAAATTCACTGAAGGTGGTTTCAAACTATGGGGTTATGAACTTGCAGCAAAAGAGTTTGGTGCAATCCCTTTGAATGGCGGCGAGTGGAAATCATTCAAAAATCCAAATACTGGTAAAGAAATCGTCATTAAAGACTGTATTGCTGATGCCTTTTTACAAGAAATTTTGTTACACCCCTCTGCTTATGATGTGGTCGCAACATTAAATCTAAATGGTGATTACATCTCTGATGCCTTAGCAGCTCAAGTCGGCGGCATTGGTATTGCTCCCGGAGCAAACTTATCTGATTCAATTGCAATCTTTGAAGCGACTCATGGTACAGCGCCTGCATTAGCGGGTAAAAATATGGCAAATCCATCATCATTAATCTTATCAGCCGAAATGTTACTACGTCATCTTGGCTGGCTTGAAGCAGCCGATTTAGTTGTCGCGGGTGTTGCAGGTGCAATTATGAATAGTCAGGTTACCTGTGACTTGGCTGAGATGGTTGGTGTTCCAGCCCTAAGTAGTAGTGATTACGCAGAGTCAGTAATCAAGCATATGTAATCGCACTGTTGAGAACGGTGCCAACTGTACCTCAGCAAATATAAATTCAATTCTTAAGGAAATTAAAATGAAAATAGCAGAAAATACTGTTGTCGTTATTGACTACACATTAACCAACAATGAAGGCGAAGTTATTGATACATCTGATGGTGCAGGTCCTTTAGCCTACTTACAAGGCTTCGGTAACATCATTGATGGTCTTGAAGAAGCATTAGAAGGCCATGAAGCGGGCGATAAAGTTAAAGCGAGCATTGAGCCTGCTAAAGCTTACGGCGAGCGTCATGATGAAATGGCACAAGAAGTACCAAAAGAATTATTTGGCGGCGTTGAAAATATCGAAGTCGGTATGCAATTTGAATCTGAAACCGATGATGGTCCTGTCATGGTAACAGTTGTTGCAATCACTGATGATATGGTGACTGTTGACGGTAATCATCCATTAGCGGGCGTTCATTTGAATTTTGATGTAACCGTTCGTGAAGTGCGTGAAGCCACTGCTGAAGAATTAGCACATGGTCATGTACATGGTGACGGCGGTCATCACCACTAAGCAATCGTTTTTTTCAATTACAAGAGATTAAATTGACGTTGAAAGATTAGATTTCTAATACAATCTGTTCATATTAATTTATCTATCTCTTAAGTAGTTGAACTCATATAACTTTAGTTAAAGTATAACGATGATACAAAGGCGGGCTTTATAGCCCGTCTTTTAATTTTTAATACAGCCAGAATAAAAATATATGCAGAATAAGACACAATTGAACCAGCAATTTGGCATTAAAGACCACGTAGAGTTTAGCCTCGCGGACAATGGTTTTGTCATGATTGATATTACCAATCAGTACGCCAAAGCCAAAATATCTACCTACGCTGGTCAAATCGTTTCTTATCATCCTAATGATGCGGAAGAAGATTTATTTTTCTTGAGTGAGAAAGTGCAGTACCAAGAAGGTAAAGCAATTCGTGGTGGTATTCCTATTTGCTGGCCCTGGTTTGGAGATGATCATACCTCTGAAATAGAACGTCCTCATCATGGTTTTGTGCGTAATCAACTGTGGCATGTTCGAACAACAGAAATGTTAGAAGATGGTAGAACAAGCATTATATTGGTCACAGCTGATAACGATAGGACGAGGCAGATATGGGATTATGAGTTTAATTTAGAACTACAATTTATTATCGGTCCTGAGCTAGAAGTAACACTTAAAACCAAAAATACCGGCACAGAATTTTTTACTATCACAGAAGCGTTACATACCTATTTTAAGGTGAGCGATGTTAGTAATGTGTTAATTAAAGGGTTGGATGGCAAGGCATATCTTGATAAGTTAGATTCATTTGCTGTTAAACAACAAATAGATGATGTAGCGGTGACAGATCAAATTGATAGAATTTATCAGAAATCACCCAAACATATTTCATTGATCGATAGTGGTTTCGATCGCACGATCAATATTTCGTCACATGGCAGTGAAAGTACCATCATATGGAATCCTTGGACGTCTTTGAGCAGTAACAAGAATGATTTGAATCAGGATAGTTATCGAAATTTTGTATGTGTTGAAACTGCAAATGTATTTACAGATAGCCTGACGATTATTCCAGCGGGTAGGGAACATGTCGTTACAACGGTATTCAGTATCAGCTAGTCTGACGCAATTTATCGCGATTAATAAATAGCCATTGAATGGCAATAATCGGGATAGCAGACAATATTTTACCGTCGAGTAATAGTTTATAAACGTCATCAAACTTCATAGTGGTGACAAAAATATCTTCATCTTCATGATCTAGACCATGAATTCCACCTATACCGCTTGTATCAACTTTGCCATAAAACAACGTTAACAATTCTGATGTACCGCCCGGTGAAGTAAAAAAATCATTTATTTTGATGAGTTGCTGAATTTCACAGCCAGCTTCTTCAACTGATTCTCGGTAAGCAACTTCTTCAGCAGTTTCGCCCGGCTCAATAGCACCGGCGACGATTTCTAATAGCCAAGCTTGCTCAGGCATTTGCATCGCGCCAGCTCGAAATTGTTCGATAATGACCACTTCATCACGGAGTGGGTCATAAAGTAAAACAGCCACACAATTACCACGTTGAAATACTTCCCTTGTGATAGGTTGACTCCAACCACCTTTATATAACGTATGTTTAAGCGTAATGCTTGTCATACTAAAAAAGCCTTTATGCAGTACCTTTTCTTCAAGAATGGTGAATTGTTTGTCTGTCATCTCTTACCTTACTTAATTAAAGCCGGCTTTAGCATCGCCGCCACTTTGAATAAAAGCCTTGTCGGTAGAAATACCTCTTAAACGACGAAGGCTCGCAGTAAAAACGGTACCGTCTTTTTCAGTATGCTCTAATCTTACAGGTAAATAATTAAGCGCTGGGGCACACCAAAGTACGGTTTGACGTTTACTCTCTTCATCTCTTAATCGTTTGAGTTTTACCGTTTTGATTCTGCCAAGAGGCGTCATTACAGTCTCTTCACCAAGCAACATGATGGTGTAGGTTTTAATTTTTCCACCATCTGCGATGCGATAATTATATTGTTTTTTATTTTTATCCAGATCATTCATCAAGGCGAGTTGATAGATTAATTTATCGAGTGTGTCAGGTTCAAGTTCAAGCTGCCAAGGATGATTCTTATCATTGATAGACAGCTGATTTGACTGCCAATCGAAATTGAGCTCTAGATATTTTTCTTTTTTGCCACCGCTGCGTTGATAAATATAATGGTGTGGTTGGATTTTATTATTAAGCATCGTCCAAGTGCTTATTTCTTCAATAACATCTGGTTTGAAAAAAGCGAATATACCTTGAGCTTGCGTTGAGGAATTAAACTCGCGAGTACCATTGGCATTAGTCGATAAACGTTGCTTTAAGTCGCCTGCTTGAATACCGTTTAGCATCACCAAATAATTTGCCGAGAAGTCCGGAATCTCCTTCGCAGCTAGAGATAACGGCATTAGAAGTAGACATAAGACTATTGCTCGAAACATATTACGACCCAGCCACCAGTTTATTTATTGCGTCAGGATAAAGCTTATGTTCTTGTTCTAACACTCTAGCGGCCAATGTATCGGCAGTATCAGAGCTTAAAACAGGGACTTTAGCTTGCAAAATAACAGGGCCAGCATCAAGTTCAGCAGTCACAAAATGAACACTGGCACCGTGCTCAGTTTCGCCGGCATCAATCGCACGTTGATGTGTATCCATGCCTTTGAATTTTGGTAATAGAGCAGGGTGAATATTAATCAATTTATTCGCATAATGTTTAACAAATTCAGCCGTTAAAATTCGCATAAAGCCAGCTAAAACGACTAAGTTTGGCGAGTAAGTATCAATCTTAGTTGCCATTGCTTGGTCAAAGTCTTCGCGTGATGCATAGGCTTTATGATCAATGATGGCTGTATCAATACCCGCTTGCTGGGCAAATTCAATGCCGGCTGCATCAGGCCGATTGCTAATAACGGCTACTATTTTAATTGGCAATTCACCGTCATTTACTGCTTTGACAATCGAAATCATATTACTGCCACGTCCTGAAATCAGGATGACAACGCGAGGAGTTTTATCTGCCATGTTTGTACTGTTAATCACGATTATTTATTAATAACAACATGAGGAATAGTTTGCTCAGATTGTTCAATATGACCAATTTGATACGCCGTTTCGCCGTATTGTGCTAATAGCGATAAGGTTTGTTCAGTATCATCTTTAGCAACACAAACGACCATACCAATGCCATTATTAAATGTGCGGTACATTTCTTCGTCGATCACATTACCTTGGTCTTGTAACCAATCAAAAACAGCAGGTCGTTGCCAGCTATTGGCATCAATCACGGCACACACATTTTTTGGAAGTACACGAGGAATATTCTCTAACAAACCGCCGCCAGTGATGTGAGATAGGGCATGAATGTTAATGCTTTCATTAAGTTGCAATAATGATTTAACATAAATTCGGGTCGGTGCCATTAGATGTTCACCTAAAGTACTACCAGCAAATGGTGTTGATAATTCATCTTGACTACGTTCAAGAATCTTACGAATTAATGAATAACCATTCGAGTGTGGACCAGAAGAAGCAATACCGATGATGACGTCACCGACAGCCACTTGGCTACCATCAATGGCTTTGTCTTTTTCAACGATACCAACACAAAAACCAGCAAGATCGTAATCACCATCTTCATACATGCTTGGCATTTCGGCTGTTTCGCCACCGACTAATGCTGCGCCCGCTAAGATACAGCCATCGGCAATACCTGAGACAACTGATTCTGCTACATCAATATCAAGTTTGCTCGTTGCATAATAATCTAAGAAAAATAAAGGTTCTGCACCTAAAACAATAATGTCATTAGCACACATGGCAACAAGATCGATACCGATAGTGTTATGAATACCAGACTCGATGGCGAGGCGTAATTTAGTGCCGACACCATCTGTGCCTGATACTAAAACAGGCTTTTTATAACGATCAAGCGGCAATTCAAACATGCTGCCAAAGCCACCCAAACCAGACATAACACCAGGACGACGAGTTCTGATCGCATGAGGTTTAATGCGATCAACTAGCGCGTTTCCGGCTTCAATATCTACGCCTGCATCGCGGTAGCTCAGTGATGAAGGGGCTGAAGTATTAGTGTCGGCCGAGTTTGTCATATGTCAGTTCCTGAGATTGGTCACATCGCTCGAAGCATTTTCTTTCGCTGATTTGTCGAGCAAAGCTTTAAAATAAATAAAACGGCATTCACGCCTATAAAAACAGCGTGATAGAATACCACAATGCATAAAATTATTTTCATTCTACTATCATTGTTTGCTACGAACAGTTTTGCTGCTGAACTTGCAGATCTGTATCAATCACAAGCTGTTGTAGCTAATCAAGATGATCAGGAGAGACAGCGAGTTTCACCGGATATTTTACGCCAAGTATTACTAAAAGTGGTGGGCGATAGCGCCGCTTTAAATGCAGCTAATTTGACACCGATATTGGCTAATGTGGACGCGCTCGTTGAACGAGCTGAATATCAACAGCTACAAGAAACGTTAGATGATGCAACCCCAGCTAATCAACTTGCTTTATCACTGACGTTTAATGAATCCGCTGTCAATCAAGTGCTGACCAATAATGGATTGCCTATTTGGTCTAAAATGCGGCCGGATGTGATGGTTTGGTTGGCGATTGATGATGGCCATACAAAACACATTGTGGCTTCAGATGATGAAACACAATATAAAAAGGTAGTAGAACAAGCTGCTGTGCGACGTGGATTACCAATATTATTGCCGATAATGGATTTACAAGATCAGATCCAAATAAGTATTGATGATATTTCTGCCGGACTTGCAGCGCCGATACAGCAAGCTTCACAGCGTTATGGTGCAAAAATTATTTTATTAGCACAACTGACTCACTTAGCAGATGATGACGTTAAAATTGATTGGCAATCGCTGATTGATGACGGCGTCGCCAGCGAACAATGGCAATCACAAGGTAACGTAACTACCGCGCTACAAGCAGGCATTGATCAGTTTACAGATAAAGTGTCCCGAGACTTTACTCAAGTGGTGACTGATCAAGAGCAAAACACCACATCGACTATATCTACCTTAGAAATTGCTAACGTAAGAGATTATGCTGATTATTCACGGGCGATGACCTACTTGGGCCGTTTGCAATATGTTTCAGATCTACAAATGGTGAGCATGGAAAATGAAACGCTCGCGGTGACATTGCAAATTAAAGGCGACAAGTCTGTCTTTGTTCGCACACTTGCTATTGAACACGTTATAGCAAAAGAGGGCGATAATGCTGATGATGTTATGCGATATCGGTTATTGCCTTGAACTGGAGTCAACTGCCTAATCTGATTTCAATATTAAGGATTATTCTGGTCATTCCCGTTATTTGGTGTTTGATAATGGGGCACTTTGTTGCAGCTTTAGTCTTGTTTGCAGTGGCGGGCTTTTCGGATGCATTAGATGGCTTTTTAGCCAAACATTATCATTGGGAGTCACGCTTAGGCTCGATCCTCGATCCACTGGCAGATAAATTATTATTAGTCGTCACCTTTGCCACCTTAACATGGTTAGATTTATTGCCCCATTGGTTATTATGGCTGGTATTAGGTCGTGATTTATTGATTGTGCTTGGTGCATTGGCTTATCACTTTATAGTGGGAAAATTCGAACTTCTACCCTTATGGAGTAGTAAGATCAATACGGCGTTACAGATTAGTTTAGTATTGCTGGTGATTTTTCAGCAACAAGGTTTATTTGATGCTGAATTGGCTATAACGATGATGATTTGGCTTGTTGTAGCCAGTACCGTCACTAGTGGTCTTGAATATCTTATCATTTGGGGACATCGTGCATGGAAGACCAGCAAGGATCAAAAATGACAGACAGTAATAAATTTTTAGCAGTGATTGTTCTCGTCATTGCTGGCTGGTTGCTTTATGCACTTAGCCCTGTATTGATGCCGTTTTTAGTTTCAGCTTTATTAGCTTATTTAGCTGATCCAATTGTTGATAAGTTGGAAACTAAAAAACTCTCGCGGACAGTATCGGTATGTATCGTATTTGCCGTTTTATTGTTTATGGTCTTATTATTGTTGCTGGTTGTACTTCCACTATTATCCAATCAAATCAGTTCATTAGTTAAAAGCGTGCCAGATTACCTATCGGTGCTGCAATCAACAGTTGTGCCATGGTTAAATTCAATTGGTTTACCTGTTGGCGCGTTAGATATTAATACGCTTAAAGAAACCGTCTCCAAATACGGCGCTGAGTTCGGACAAGTGGCTGGCGGCATTATGAGCTATATTAAAGGCTCTGGTGCTGCAGTCTTACAAATGCTAACAAATTTATTTTTAGTACCTGTCATTACTTTTTATCTATTACGCGATTGGGATTTAATGGTCGCACGTTTTAGAAAGTTACTGCCACGTCGTCATGCATCAAAAGTGATTGAGTTAACCTTGGAATGTGATGATATGTTGGCCGCTTTCATTCGTGGTCAGTTAATGGTGATGGTGGCACTTTCAACCTTATATACTATTGGATTAGCGCTGATAGGCTTAGATCTCTCGTTGCTATTAGGCATTATCGCTGGCTTAGTGAGTTTTGTACCTTATTTAGGCTTGATTGTCGGTATTGGTTTGGCTGGTACGGCCGCATTTTTACAATTTCACGAATGGTTCCCTGTTCTCATGGTCGTGGTGGTCTTTAGTTCTGCTCAAATGATTGAAGGTACCGTGTTAACGCCACGCTTTGTCGGTGAGCGAATCGGTCTTCATCCTGTTGCCGTTATATTTGCAGTATTAGCGGGCGGCCAATTATTTGGTTTTGCTGGTATCTTATTAGCGTTGCCAGCCGCGACGGTTTTCATGGTACTTTTACGTTACGGATTACGTCGCTATCTCGATAGTCAGCTTTATCATAAGACTTTATAAATGCAAAAATTAGCCACGCAATTACCTTTGCGTTTGAACCCACAAGAAGTCTATCGACTCGATAATTTTTATTTTAGCCAACCAGAAGTAAAGCTCGCTTTACTTGAATTTTGTGAACTGGCAACAATCGATTTTCTGTATTTATGGGGCGATAAAGCATCGGGGAAATCGCATTTATTAATGGCGATTATCGATCAAATGCAAAGCCAACAATCAGCTAAACGTATCGTTTATTTGCCTTTAGCAGAGCTTGTGGTCACCAGTTCGCCAGAAGTATTAGAATCTTTAGAACAACTTGATTTATTGTGTTTAGATGAATTAGAAGCCATTGCCGGAATAAAAGAGTGGGAAGAGGCTATTTTTCATTGTTTTAACCGATTGCAATTAACAGGCTGCAAGTTGCTTATCGCTTCTAGTCATAATCCTGCGACGATAAACATTAAGCTTGCTGATTTACGCTCTCGCTTAGCAACGGGATTAGTCTATCAATTAGAAATTTTAGATGATGATGCCAAACAACAAGCTTTAATTGTTCAGGCGCAAGCCCGCGGCCTAGATTTACCGAATGAAGTTGCACAATATTTATTACGTCATCACAGTCGAGATATTCATGTGTTGATGGATTTATTACGTGATCTTGATAAAGCGTCGATGGCGGCAAAACGTCGCTTAACCATACCTTTTGTTCGCCAAGCGCTTAAATAAGACGTGTCTAAAACGGCATTAACGCTTGTCTGGCCAGGTTTAGCCAGAATAATCAGCCAACAGATTAATGCTAGTAGCCTTCCGCCGACCTTAACTAAAATCATTAAAAAATCGCGCTTTACAGCCGACCCGACAGGCTTAGCCCGATTATTATTTAATCACTTTAGCCAAACACCTATCATTGATTCAGATTTGCCGCTCGTCAGCTTATTGAATCAGTCACAGACTTCAATAAAAGCCGATCCGTGCTATTTGCATCCCGATCGTGATCGCTTGTTATTGTTTGCCGATGATTTAGATATCACACAACAAGAAAGCAAGGCCTTGATTGCCGAGATTCAACCATTATTAGCAGAATTTAACGGCCAACTAAATGCTTTAGATCCTGACAGTTGGTTATTAACCTTAGCTGAGATGCCAAAATTAAACTTTAGTGCTTTGCCTGAAGTGAATGGCAAAGGCGTGGATGCTTATTTGCCACAAGGCGATGACCGGCGAGCATGGATCCGCTTATGGAATGAAATCCAAATGCAGCTTTTTGATGCGGATGTTAATCAACAACGTATTGCCAAAGGTAAATTACCGGTTAATAGTGTGTGGTTTTGGGGCGTGGGCGAATTTAGTGCTAAACAAAATAGCTGGACATCTGTACAGGGTAATAATCGATTGCTTGAACAATTAGCACAACATGCGACTATTACTTTGAATGGGAAAGTCGATTGGATAAACGATTCAATCAACATATTAAATTCAGGTCAACATTTGTGGGTATTGGATGAACTTGATCTTGAAGCCGATTGGCAGCAGCAATTACAGCAGTTTGATGAGCATTGTTTGCAAACACTTTGGCAGCAGGTCAAAAAAGCTAATATATCGAAACTGACTTTGCAAATTCCTGACTACGGTCAGTATGATTTAACATCTCTCGACGTTTGGAAATTCTGGAAATAATGACTGAAAAAATAAAACAACGTGATGCTAGTGGCTGGGAAGCCTTACCTAAAATATGGCCAGATAGCGTACGCCGTGTAATGGTGGCGCGAGGCATTCACGCTGAAGCAGATTTAAGTTATTCATTAAGTGAACTGCCAAAACCGTCGTTAATGTTAGGCATGGATAAAGCTGTGACATTGTTGGCAAACGCAGTGATGACACAACAACGCATTATGATTGTGGCTGATTTTGATACTGATGGTGCGACCAGTTGTGCCGTTGCTATTCGTGGCTTACAAGCCATGGGTGCTCAACATCTCGATTATATTGTGCCCAATCGATTTGTTCATGGTTATGGTTTGACGCCGGAGTTATTAGCAGAAGTTGTTGAACACAATCAGCCAGATTTATTACTGACGGTGGATAACGGCATTGCCAGTATTGCAGGTGTTGAAGCCGCACATAAACGTGGCATTAAAGTATTAATCACCGATCATCATTTACCGGGTGAAACACTGCCAAATGCTGATGCGATAATTAATCCGAATCAGCATGGCGATGAATTTCCAAGCAAAAGCATGGCGGGAGTCGGCGTATGTTTTTATTTATTATTAGGTTTACGACAATATTTACGCAGCCAAAATTGGTTCGAGCAACAACAGATCGAAGAGCCTAAATTAAACAGTTTGTTAGATTTAGTCGCACTTGGCACCGTAGCCGATGTGGTGCCGTTAGATAAACTCAACCGAACGTTAGTGACATTAGGTTTAGCCAGAATAAAAGCAGGTAGAGCCTGTGCGGGTATTAATGCATTGATTGAAGTTTCAGGTCGCGACCATCGAAGCATTGCATCACAAGATATGGGATTTTCAATTGCCCCGCGTTTAAATGCAGCAGGGCGATTAGAAGACATGGGCATGGGGATTGAAACCTTGTTGATGAATGATCCAACGCAAGCATTAAAAGCGGCACATGTGCTGGATGATATTAATATACAACGACGTGTTGTTGAACAAGATATGCAAACCGATGCGTTAACCATGTTAGAAAATATGTCGTTTGATAAAAGTGAGCCGCCATTAGGTTACTGTTTATATGATGAACAATGGCATCAAGGCGTGATTGGTTTATTGGCCTCACGCATCAAAGAACGTCAACATCGCCCCGTTATTGCTTTTGCACCGGGTAACGAAGGCGAAGTGAAAGGTTCGGCACGTTCTATTCCCGGCGTGCATATTCGAGATGTATTGGCATTAGTTGCAAATCAAGCGCCAGAAGGCATGTTAACCCGTTTTGGTGGTCATGCGATGGCGGCTGGTTTAACACTGGCGATGAAAGACTTGCCACAATTTGAACAATTGTTTTTATCTGCATTACAACAAACGGTTGATCCTTCGGTATTGCAGGCAGAGTTATTATCAGATGGTGAACTTGCTGCTGATGAAATTTCATTACAACTTGCTGAACTATTGCCAACTATCGCACCGTGGGGGCAGAACTTTGCTGAACCACAATTTCATGGTTATTTTACTGTTACAGAGATTAGATCGGTGGGCCAACAACAAGATCATCTAAGACTCACTATCGATACGGGTAACGGTCAATTAGTGACTGCGATGGCTTTTCGTCAGTTTCAACCGACTTGGTTACATAAAGGTGGAAAAGCACTTATTCGCTATCGTTTAGCGGTGAATGATTTTAGACAACAACGATCTGTGCAGTTGCTGGTCGATAATCTTCTAGAACCATAAAGTGAAATATCATTGTTGTTTTACACATGATCTTGTAGATAAAAAGTAAACCATTTGGTGCAAAATCAAATACACCGTTAATGATTTTATAAGCTATGCACCAAAGCTGATATTTATGCACTATTACAGTGCGAAGTTGAATTTTAAAACCTTATAATTTAACAGTATTTTGACAAAATAATGATAATAATCAATGTGATATGAGGTTGGGCACGATGTGTGCTAGTAAGTCCGAATAAGTTAATTACAAATTTGAGGCTTGCATGAGTAACAAACAAACATTAGTGGTTATTGGCAACGGAATGGTCGGTCAAAACTTTTTAGTCAGTTTGATGGCCAGTGATATTGAAGATAATTATGATGTTGTTACTTTCTGTGAAGAAGCAATTCCTGCTTATGATCGCGTGCATCTAAGTGAATATTTTGCAGGTAAATCTGCTGCTGAATTATCGTTAGTAGAAGAAGGCTTTTTTGAAAACAATAATATTACGATTCATTTAAGCGATAAAGCTACGATGATTGACCGTGAAAATAAAACGGTTACGTCTGAAAAAGGTAAGGTCATTGCTTACGATAAATTAGTGTTAGCAACGGGTTCTAATGCCTTTATCCCACCGATCCCAGGTAATGATCGAGAAAACTGCATTGCCTATCGTACGATTGATGATCTCGATGATATGAAAGAAGCAGCTAAAATATCAAAAGTCGGCGCGGTAGTGGGCGGTGGTTTATTGGGGCTTGAAGCGGCAAAAGCATTACAAGATTTAGATTTAATCACTCACGTTGTACAGTTTGGCCCACGCCTTATGTCGGCACAATTAGACGATGGTGGTGCGGGTTTATTAAAACAAAAAATCGAAGAATTAGGCGTTTCTGTTCTTGTCGATAAAAATACAATAAAGATTGTTGATGGCGACGAATGTAAACACAAAATGATGTTTTCTGATGGAACTGAATTAGAAACAGATTTGATTTTATATTCAGCAGGTATTCGTCCTCGTGATGATCTAGCTGCTCAATCAGGTTTAAAAATAGCCAACCGTGGCGGCGTCATTATTGATGATAATTGCCTGACATCTGATCAAGATATCTACGCCATTGGCGAATGTGCTTCATGGAATGATCAAACCTTTGGTCTGGTTGCACCGGGTTATGCAATGGCACGTACTGTTGTTAATCAACTTGCTGGTGGCGATGCGTTTTTTACTGGCGCTGATATGAGTACTAAGTTGAAATTAAACGGCGTTGATGTAGCAAGTATCGGCGATCCGCATGCTTCAGAACCTGGCTCATTGGTTTATACCTACCAAAATGGTGTGGAAGGAATCTACAAACGCTTAGTGGTGAGTAAAAACAATAAATTATTGCTGGGTGCGGTATTAGTGGGTGATGCGTCGGGTTATCCGATCTTGTCACAATATTATCTCAATGCCATTGATTTACCGAGTAATCCAGATTCATTAATTTTGCCCGCTCGTTCTGATGCTTCTGTGGGTTTAGGTCCAGATGCATTGCCTGCTTCAGCACAAGTTTGTTCATGTTTTGATGTGAAAAAAGGCGATATTTGTTCTGCAATTGAAGGCGGTTGCACCACATTAGGCGGATTAAAGAAAGAAACTCAAGCCGGAACAGGCTGTGGCGGTTGTGTTGCCTTATTAAAATCAGTATTAGACTGCGAATTAGAAAAAGCGGGTTTTGAAGTCAACACGGATATTTGTGAACATTTTGCTTACACCCGTCAGGATTTATACAACCTGATCATGGTAGAAGAAATTAAAACATTTAATGAATTATTAAAAAAACACGGTTCAGGTAGCGGTTGTGAAATATGCAAACAAACTGTCGGTAACATCTTGGCTTCGTACTGGAATGAGTTCGTGCTTAAAGAAGAACATGTCGGCTTGCAAGATACCAACGATACCTTCTTAGCCAATATGCAAAAAGATGGAACATATTCTGTTGTACCTCGTATGACAGGTGGTGAAGTCACACCAGAAGGGCTAATTGCGATTGGTCAAATCGCTAAAAAATATGGCCTTTATACCAAAGTTACCGGTGGACAGCGGGTTGATATGTTTGGCGCGCGTGTTGATCAGTTACCTTTGATTTGGCAAGAATTGATCGATGCCGGTTTTGAAAGTGGCCATGCTTACGGCAAATCATTACGTACTGTTAAATCCTGTGTCGGTAGTACTTGGTGCCGTTATGGTGTTGATGACAGCGTAGGCTTAGCCGTTGAACTTGAAAACCGTTACAAAGGTTTACGTTCACCACATAAAATTAAGTTTGCTGTGTCTGGTTGTACTCGTGAATGTGCCGAAGCACAAAGTAAAGATATCGGTATCATCGCTGTTGAAGGCGGTTGGAACTTATATGTGTGTGGTAATGGCGGTATGAAACCACGTCACGGTGATTTATTTGCAAC
The DNA here is from genome assembly GCA_011053005.1 of Methylophaga sp. Lineage (GTDB taxonomy): Bacteria > Pseudomonadota > Gammaproteobacteria > Nitrosococcales > Methylophagaceae. The sequence continues at coordinate 24,567 of DRHW01000012.1, read as the reverse complement.
CAACTTAGATAAAGAAACTTTAATCAAATACATCGATCGTGTTCTAACGTTCTATGTTCAAACCGCTGACAGAATGCAGCGTACATCAGTTTGGATGGAAAACATGGAAGGCGGTTTAGATTACTTGCAATCAGTGATCATTGACGACAAATTAAATATTTGTGACAAGCTTGAAGATCAAATGCAACGTGTAGTGGACACGTATCAATGTGAATGGAAAACAACGATTGCTGATGAAAGCAAAGTGAAACGTTTCCGCCACTTTGTGAACAGTGACAAACATGACGAAAACATTATTTTTGTCGAAGAACGTGGACAAGTGCGTCCTGCCAACATAGAAGAACGTGAATTAGCAAAAGCGGAGATGGCGTAATGAGCAAGTGGGTAGACGTATGCAGTGTCGATGACTTGCAACAAAATTCAGGCGTATGTGCGTTGGTTGATGCGGAACAAGTCGCCATATTTTATATGGAAGATAAATCTGTTTATGCCATTAATAACTATGATCCTTTTGGTAAAGTACATGTACTCTCGCGAGGCATGATCGGCGATATAAAAGGTGAACCAATGGTCTCTTCACCGTTATATAAACAACATTTCAGTCTTAAAACGGGCATTTGTTTTGAAGATGAAAGTGTAAATGTTGCCAGTTATGGCGTTCGCATTGCAGGCGATAGAGTAGAAGTAAACCTTAATGGAGCAGCTCAATGATTCTTGATTATTACGTCGTCGATGCCTTTACCAAAGATGTCTTTGCTGGCGCACAAATTACGGTTTTTCCTCATGCCGATCGTTTAACTGATAAACAAATGGCGTCGATTGCGAGTGAAATGAATTTGTCTGAAACCGTCTTTGTTTCAAACCCAGACAAAAGCAAAACAACACGCAGAATGAGAATGTTCTCACCGTTAGCTGAAATTGATTTTGCCGGTCATCCTATTATTGCCACGGCATTTGCATTAGCTATAAATGGTGATGTTGATTTGCTTGATGACGTAACACCGCTGACATTTATTCAAAATACAGGTGCGATCGAAGTCAACATTTCATCAAAAAATGGTCAACCAACCTTTGTTCAGTTCACCCGAAAAGTGTCATCGATTATCGATCGTTATGCACCTTCTGATGTTGAACTTGCTGAATTTTTATCGATTAAACCAGAAGATATTGATAATAAAAAATACTCAACACGTTTAGTTTCATGTGGTTTCCCATATTTAATCGTACCGGTGTGGAATTATGAAACCGTGCGAAAAGCACGATTCAACTTTGCAGCGTGGAGTAAATCAGCTGCACCACAAACGGCCGCTTTGGAAGTTTTATTATTCTCGCCTAAAACACCGTATATGGATTCTAATTTCAACGCCCGATTATTAGGTCCTAATATCGGTATACATGAAGATCCACCTGTTGGTAGTGCGATCCCAGCCTTTGCCTCGTATTTGTGTTCGCATGACTTTACCCAACAAGGTACGCACACATTTGCTGTTGACCGAGGTGATGATAAAAATAGACGCAGTGTGTTGAATATTGAAATGGATCACAAAGCTAAAGCTGAAATGACATTAAGAATCGGTGGCGAAGCAGTGTTGGTTGCTGAAGGAAAAATGCATATTCCCGATCACATCGACTAACTATTTTCTAGCATAATGAAAGAGAAATTAGTCCTTATTGGCAACGGTATGGCAGGGATGCGAACGGTTGATGAACTGTTAAAACTCGCTCCCGATAAATACGATATCACCGTTTTTGGCGCTGAACCGCACGGCAACTATAATCGAATTATGTTATCGCCCGTGCTGGCGGGCGATAAAAATCTCGATGAAATTGTGATTAACAATGTGCAGTGGTATCAAGACAATAATATTACGTTGCACATTGGCAAAACCGTCACCAAAATCGATCGATTAAAACGTCAAGTCGTCACTGATGATGGCACGACAGCAGATTATAATCGGTTGATTCTGGCGACAGGATCGTTGCCGGTCATGCTGAACGTGCCCGGTGTTGATCTAGAAGGTGTGATTAGCTTTCGTGATATTAATGACGTTAATGTGATGATCGATACCGCCAAAAAACATAAAAAAGCGATTGTCATTGGTGGCGGATTATTGGGTTTAGAAGCCGCCAATGGCTTGATGATTCAAGGAATGGATGTCTCAGTTGTTCATCGCGGCAATATCTTAATGAATCAGCAACTTGATCAATCAGCCTCAGATTTGATGCAAGCAGAATTAGAAGCCAAAGGCATGACGTTTCTGATGAACACCGAAACTGAAGCGTTATTAGGCAACCAGCGTGTTGAAAAAATACGTTTTAAAGATGGCTCAGAAGTCGCTGCTGATCTTGTCGTAATGGCAATTGGTGTTCGGCCGAATATTGAACTTGCTCAACAATCGGGTCTGCAATGTGAACGCGGTGTTTTAGTTGATGACACCTTACAAACCTACACACCCAATATTTATGCTGTCGGTGAATGTGTTCAACATCGCAAACAAACATTTGGATTAGTGGCACCGTTATTTGAACAAGCAAAAGTCTGTGCGAATCATTTAATGGATATGGGCATTGCTAGTTATGAAACACAAGCGACGGCAACCAAACTAAAAGTCACGGGTATTAATTTATTTTCAGCAGGCGATTTTAATGGTGATGCTTTGTCTGAAACCTTAATTTATCAAGATCCATCTCGTCATATTTATAAAAAGCTGGTGCTGAACAACAATAAAATTACCGGCATTTTACTTTATGGCGACACCACTGACGGTAATTGGTATTTTTCTTTACTGGGCGATAAGAAAGATATTTCGCGGTTTAGAGAAGATATTTTATTTGGTCAACATCAGGTTGATGAGGATCAATTATGATTAATGCAGTCACCACTTCAACTACGTGTCCTTATTGTGGCGTCGGTTGCGGGGTATTAGCGACGAAAGATGAGCAAGGTATTTTGTCCGTTAAAGGCGACAAATCGCATCCAGCAAATTTAGGCCGTTTATGTTCAAAAGGTTCAGCATTAGCAGATACCGTTGATCTTGATGGTCGTCTGCTTCATCCCTTAATCAATGGTGAACAAACATCATGGGATACCACGTTAGATACGGTAGCTGATGGCTTTAGAAAAATAATCAAAGAACATGGCCCTGATGCCGTCGCCTTTTATGTCTCAGGCCAATTATTAACTGAAGATTATTACGTTGCCAATAAGTTGATGAAAGGCTTTATTGGTAGTGGCAATATCGATACGAACTCACGCTTATGTATGTCATCTGCCGTTGCGGGTTATAAACGTGCTTTTGGTAGTGATTCTGTGCCATGCAACTATGAAGACTTAGAACTTGCCGATCTTATTGTTCTCGAAGGCTCTAATACTGCGTGGTGCCATCCTGTTGTTTTTCAACGTATTACGCAAGCCAAACAAGATAATCCTAATTTAAAAATTGTGGTGATTGATCCTCGTAAAACAGCGACTTGTGAGATTGCTGATTTACATTTACCGCTAAAATCAGGTTCTGATGCAGCATTGTTTAATGGTTTATTAAGTTATTTACATGAAAACAATAAAATTGATTGGAAGTTTGTTGATAAACATACCGATGGTTTTGCTGATGCCTTAATGTCAGCAGAAGAATCAAGTATCAATATTGATCACGTTGCCCATACATGCGGCTTAGATAAGCAAGATGTTCAACACTTTTTTGAACTATTTGCCGCCACTAAAAAAGTCATTACTTTATATTCACAAGGCGTAAATCAATCCTCTTCGGGTACCGATAAATCAAACAGTATTATCAACTGTCATTTAGCGGCGGGCAGTATTGGTAAACCTGCGATGGGGCCATTTTCAATTACGGGTCAACCCAATGCGATGGGCGGGCGAGAAGTCGGCGGTTTATCGAACCAACTCGCTGCACACATGGATATTGATAATGAAAACCACCGTGATTTATTGTCACGTTTTTGGCAAACAGATAACTTAACAACAACGGCGGGTTCAAAAGCGGTTGATATGTTTGATAACGTAGCAAGTGGCAAAATTAAAGCGATTTGGATCATGGCAACTAATCCCGTTGTCACTATGCCTGATGCTGATAAAGTTCGCGCTGCATTACAAGCTTGTGAATTAGTTGTAGTGTCAGATTGTGAACAATTTACTGATACTACGGCCTGTGCCAAAATAGTATTACCAGCACTCGCATGGGGTGAAAAATGTGGCACCGTCACTAACTCTGAACGTCGAATTTCAAGACAACGCAATGTATTGCCAACGCCAGGTTTAGCAAAAGAAGATTGGTGGATAATGAGCCAAGTGGCAAAGCGTTTAGGCTTTGAGCAACACTTTAATTATCAATCAAATGCCGATATTTTTCGTGAACATGCCGCCTTATCGGGTTTTGAAAATAGTGGCAAACGTGATTTTGATATTAGTGGTTTAGCCAATTTAACCGATCAACAATATGATGAATTACAGCCAATTCAATGGCCTGTAAATGCCAAAAATCCACAAGGTACTGCACGATTATTTACCGACAATAAATTCTTCACCGCCAATGGCAAAGCACAATTTATTGCTATTACGCCACGTGCGCCGGTTAATCCGACAAGTGTCGAATATCCATTAGTATTAAATACTGGTCGCATTCGTGACCAATGGCATACGATGACACGTACCGCTCGTAGTGCAAAATTGAATGGTCATATTGCTGAACCTTTTGTTGATATCAACCCAGTTGATGCCGAAAAATGGTCGGTGAAAGATCATGATTTAGCCAAGATAGAAAGCCGATGGGGAACGATGTTGGCTCGCGTACAAATTACCGACAATCAACGTGTTGGCAATATTTTTGTACCAATGCATTGGACACAACAAAACTCGACATTATCGCGGGTTGACGCGGTCGTTAATCCTGTTGTTGATCCTATTTCTGGTCAGCCAGAATCAAAACATACACCTGTTAAAATTAGTCCATATCAAGCTGTTTGGCATGGTTTTATTTTATCGAGAACACGCTTGAAACTCAGTAATGATGATTATTGTGTGAGCGTGAAAGGCGAACAATTCTGGCGTTATGAATTAGCTGGAGAATATTCAATTATTGATTATTCAGCTTGGACAAAACAACAATTAGCCGATCAAGTTGAAGAGGGCGACTGGCTAGAATTTGTCGATGTAAAAGCCCAGCGTTTTCGTGCAGGCATCATCAAAAATAATCAATTAGCTGCCGTAGTGTTTATTGCACCGAATCACGAATTACCAACACGTACATGGTTGAGTAATTTATTCGCCGAATCACCTTTAAGTGAGGAAGCTCGCTCGAACTTACTCGCAGGTAAACCGGGTGCCGATCAACCTGATGTTGGCGCTTTAGTCTGTGCTTGTTTTGGCGTGGGTGAAAACACAATCAAAGATGCGATCACATGTGGTGCAGCAAAATCAGTTGAAGACATTGGCAAGCAACATAAAGCAGGCACTAACTGTGGATCGTGTATTCCTGAAATTAAGAAGTTGTTTGAATAATATTTAATTGAATGAATACGATTATTTATTTCATATAGATAACTCGAATCGGTTAGGATAGGACCGTCCAAAAGAGTTGGCTAATAACTCCCTTTGTTTACTTTAATATGCACTTACTAGGAATTTTAGTCCGTATATGTATAGAAATTACAGGGAATTATTATTCCTCTTAATAAACAAGTTAGGCAAAATTTGAGAATCAAATTATGGTTGAAATCCCAGATATTCCAACGCCATCTGATACTGGCGCTGATGGTCAGCAGATACAGGGTAGTAACGATATACCTACGGAACTTATGGAGCCTAGTCAGCTTTCACGGTTTCCTATGGTTAATGCAATTGAAGGTCTTGCTGCGGCGAATAACCGAGTATTTGGGAGCGAGGCGACTTCAAAAATGTTAGTGGCAACTACATCGCATTTCGCGGGAGAGCTTAGCCGATCCCAAGATGATACGACACGCTTAAGGCAGCAGATAGATATCTTGCGGGATGAGAAGGCTGATATCTCGTCAAGAAATGCTGTGCTTAATGAGCGGATAGCATCATTTCGTTCAAACAGACATTTCTCAAATTTTGGGATTTTTGCAGGCACGACGCTTATAGGTGCGTGCATAGAGTTTTTCCAAAATGACATGGCAACATACGGTATTCCCGTGATGATATTAGGCACAATTTTGTTATTCCTGAGCTGGTTTATAGCCCCACGTAGAGGTGACCAATGATTGTGTCGAATATTCCTGAGCTTTTTCTTTATCCTGTTGAAGAAAGAGGAAAACCAAACCAGGAGCGCATTGTAATTTTGGTGAATGAAACAATAAATTTAGGCCAGTATGGAATTATGGTTGGATATGCAGGAGTCAACCAATCTGCCACGCCGTTCCAAGATAATTTATTTTGGTTTGGTAACGGAGTTGTAAATAAAGGTGATTGGATTATGCTATTTACTGGGAAAGGAGAGCCAAAATCAGATATTTGGCTTGATGCTGGAACAAAAATATATTCTGTACACTGGGGACGGGACAAAACAATGTTCACCAATACCAATGTAGTTCCGATGCTTTTTAGAATCGATGCTATAAATGTTGGGATTGCACCGGTTGATGTGCCTCAACTAAGCATTGGAAAGCATGCCTAACAAATTCTTTCAGTCGGACCATTTTTATTAATACTTAATCGAATGAAGAATCAATGGGGTCAGTTTCGATTGATCGGTATCTTATAGGTCATATCATTGATTTTAATATTTTTTATGGGTTTTCATCTTATTGTTTAACAATCGATTCACACTGACCCCATTGATTCAATGATCTATGGTACGACAATGCAACTGTAATTGAGCAACTGCTAAAAGACGTATCGGAATACGAAAAATCTCTTAAAGAGCGTGAGTTTCGTATACATGAGTTTGAAGAATGGCTGTAGCAAAACATAACAAGCGCATGTTGTCGGACTGGTTTTCCGCTGCGCTACAAACCAGCCGCAAATGCGGGCGTTAGCACTCAAGGGGCTACAACAATGAAGCACACTCAAGAAGAAATAAACGAAATCTGGGAAAACGCTAAGGCTAAAAAATATGCAGAAGCATCAGCCCAGCATCAGCCAGTGATATGCAGTGACGATGATGCAGAGCAATGCATCAGCATCCCAAATTCAGAAGGTACTGACCGAGAGATCTATTCACGTAAAAATAAAGATGAGGAATGGAGTGTCATTCCATATGTAGGCGATAGAGACTTTTGAATTCGGTGTTAAGTGCTAACAGGGCCAAGCACAGCGACAGCTTTTTCGTTGCGGTTTCGCCTCCACTACAGGAAAAAAGGGGACAGGTTAATTTTAACTAGATAAGTCGATTCAATTTAATAAACAAGGATAATAAAAATGCCAAGGCAGGCAAGAATTATATTAGAGAACACACCTCATCATATAGTGCAGCGAGGACATAATCGTCAGATAGTCTTTGGCGAAAAAGCCGATTACCTTTCACCTCGACACATTACAGGAATGGAAACGAGAATTGGACGTCAGTGTATATGGATATTGTCTGATGACGAATCATGTACACCTTATTTTAAACCCGAATAATGAACCTGAAAACCTAGCAAAGCTCATGAAACGATTGGCAGGCAGACAAACACATTACGTCAATCATCAAGAAAATCGAAGTGGGAGTTTATGGGAAGGGCGTTATAAATCAAGTCCCATCGAAACAAATGCATATTTATTATCCTGTCTTCGATATGTGGAGCGTAACCCCGTCAAAGCAGTCATGGTGAAATCTGTATCAGATTATGAATGGTCAAGTTATTCTCAACATGCAGGATTGACTGAAAACAAATGGATTGATGACGATCCGGTTTATTTGAGTTTAGCGAGTGAAAAAGCAGAACGAGAACAACGCTATGTGAATTATGTAAATGACGTAGGCAGTGAACACGAAAATCAACTGATTCAACGTGCATTACAACGTAACCAATTAACTGGCTCTGCCCGGTTTATTGATGAAGTGGAAAGCCGTTTAGGCGTTCGAATTGAACAACGAGGTCAAGGTAGACCCAGAAAGGAGCGAGTGAAATGAGTAGAAAAATAAATCTGTCCCCTTTTTCAATGGTTAATAAGGGCAGCAACCAATAAAGCGTTGGTATTGTATTGAGTAGAGAGCGTTTCGATAATTGGGGTCAGAGTCTGACCCCATTGAATCCCTCGTCAGACTTATCTGATCTGTTATCTCTTAAAAGTATTTTACGAGACCAATACGAATGTTGTGTGATTTGAAATCGGAGTCATAAGAAAACTTATCTGTTTGTGTTCCCCCTGCTTGGTTAGTGAGTAAGCTGTCTTTATCGGCAATGTTTGAATACTGAGAGTAAATATAATCGGCTTGCAAGATTAAACCATTATCAAATTTATGTTTGATGCCAATATCGGCGGATACCCCGACTGCTGTTTTATCATTATCCGAACTGGTTGTTGCATCTTGGGCATCAACAAAGCTGAACTTATAATTAAAGCGACTAATGACTGGGCCAGCACCCAATTGAACCATGGTGTTGCCAAAACTGTATCCAATGGTGGGTCTGAAGGCCAAAGAGAAGTGACTTTTTATCGATGTGTCCGTGGTATTTTCTAACTTGCTACCTGATGCGTAGCGGGTTGTCGTACTTGTTTTTTCATTGAACCCCATGACAGTTAAGTCGGCCTCAATACCGTAAAGGAAATTATCACTTTGTTTTAGATAACCCAAAATGGCCGATGCTGTTGCTGTAGAACCAGATACATCTTTTTGAAAGGTATTATTTAGTTTGTTTATGTTTCCGGTGTTGAAGTAGCTACCGTCAGTGGTGGTTGTGTCTGGGTTTGCCTTACCATGAAGTGCGCCAATGGCTATGCCACCGTATAATCCGCCCCAGTCATTATCTGAATCTGCCGCTAAAGCAATAGAACTTGTGGTAGCTGCGAATGATAAAATTGCGCAATGTAAGAATGTGTTCTTGTAGAGTAGGGTCATCCTGCATCCTTTTTGGATTGATTAAATAATTGAATATACATAGAGAATGTAATGAAATCAATGGGGTCAGTTTCGATTGATCGGTATCTCATAGGTCATATCATTAATTCTAATATTTTTTATGGTTTTTCATCTTATTGTTTAACAATCGATTCACACTGACCCCCATTGATTAATTGGACAAATTAACGATGATGGTTCTATAAACTCTCAACAGCCATTTCAACCTATTGAAAATCATTCGAAATTAACTGACTCTGGTTGGGCGGCTATACAGCGCAGACATCAAATATCAATTTTCAGTCTAGCAGTCGCATTAATCGGGGTGTACATTGCACTTAACACATAACAAAAAATTCAAGTTCGTTCGCTTTGCTCACTGGGACGCTCCTAACTAATCGTTCAAGCCGAGACCGTTTCGCGTCCCAGCTTAACTCAGGCGTTAGCTTTCAACTTAAACCAACTATCGAGGAGCAATAATGAAAAACTATAATTACGATGAGTTTTCTAGCAATACTTATGATTTAGATAATTTTTATGGACCGGAGGTTGGTAAGAAAGCCCCAAATTTTTCATTATCCAATATAGCTAGTGAAGTCGTAAATTTACTGGATTTTACAGGAGAGTTTCTGGTGCTTGAGCTTGGAAGTATCACTTGTCCATTATTTCAAGGCAGGCGAGAAGGTATGAGTGATTTAGTTGGTTTATTTCCTAATGTTAGCTTCTCCGTACTATATGTAAGAGAGGCACATCCTGGAAGTAATATTCCATCACACAAATCACTTGAAGGAAAAATTAGCTGTGCGAGAAACTTAAATAAAGATGGGGAAAAAAGAAGCATCCTTATTGATGACATAAATGGCAGCGCTCATAACGGTTATGGTGGTTATCCCAATGCTGTTTTTATCATTAATAGAAATGGATGTGTTGTATTTAGAAGCGACTGGAATAGTGTGCCTGCTACCAAAGCAGCATTGACCAGACTTTTAAGTGGAAAGCCGGCTAATAATAAAAGTTATTTCTTGCCGGTTAAGCCAACTATTGCGATTAAGACATTGAAGCGAAGCGGCAAAGGTGCAGCTAAGGATTTTTTCATGGGATTGCCTACTTTAATATGGAAAAATGTTATTAAAAGAAATGTATTGCTTTTTCTCAATGTAGAAAAGGGTATTCCGCCTGATGCTAAGTGCTAAACAAAGCTAACAAGTTGCTGCATCGGAAAAACTACTCGCTCCCGCTCGCATTTTTCCGCTGAGCAAGCCGTTAGGCAACTCAATGAAATTATTTGCAGCTTTGAGAGAGGATACCCAGCAAGGCTGGGTTTGGATACAAGATCCCAACGTCCCTCCGCGCTTATCATAAAAATTAAAAATCTTAGCAACGATAAGTCTATTTATTGCGAAGCCCTGCAAATCGATGACAATTTCCTTAAAAACATCAAACAATGCGCACAACTATTCAACATCCTAAAGAAGTCATAGTAATGAATGGTTGGTTGCACCACTTACTTGGCGATCTTCAAACTAAGACCGAAGCTCAAATTAAAATATGCAATTTATGGTTGGGTAAATTTAGGGCATCCACCTATCACCCTCAAATTATTGTGAGGGTTGCCGCATGGCTAGGGCTAATTTCAATTGGCTTAGGCCTGCTCGGCGGTATTTTTGGAATAGTAAGTCTTGTTAAGTAGCGTGGCCTAACAAATGCGTCAAACGGATTAGTTTTCCGTGCTTCGTACTCCAAATTAAAAGACCGCCTTATTAAAGTTACCCACTACCTTATTTTCTTATTTCAGTGATTGGTAAAATTGACATTATCCTGTAATAAATCTCGCCCATACTGTGTGTAGATGGCAGATCATCTAGTGGTATGTAGATACAACCACAAACAAGAAGTTTTTCTTCGTATTTTTCAAAGCCAAGCTCGTCGTGAGGCGGGGTCGGAAAGCCACAGATCTTACTAAGTAAGATGGCTGGGTTGCATTGCTTCATTTATTTTAATAAAAGGTTAATAGTTATGAAAAAAGTTATGCTATTAGTTGCAGCGTTGTTATTCTCAGTCGGTGCTAACGCAGCAACATTATCGTTAAAAGGGTTCCAATCTACCAACGCCACGCAAAATGTTGACGTTGCTTCAGGAAGTGTTGTTCTTGGTAGTGGCTTAGCAACACTAGCAAATGGTGGTTCTTGGAAGTCACAGTTTGATCTTAGTTCCGATACAACAACACCCGTAAAAGTCTCTTGGACATTTAATCCTGAAGCCTCTTTAGCTAGTGGTTGGGTAAAATTCAAAAGCGCACCAGATGATTTTAAAACATTCTTTATATCTAACGTCGCTAGTTTCAGCTTTATCACTACACTATATGCAAACCAATTAAGTGTGTTGGACTTCGTAGACGCTACTGGTTCGGTACTAAAATACACCGTGTCAGTGTCTGCTGTACCTGTTCCAGCGGCGTTATTCTTATTTGCCCCTGTATTATTAGGTTTCCTAGGCTTACGTAAAAAACATGCCTTAACTGCTTAATTTCATGTGAAAAATTAGTATAAAAAAGCAACAACAGCGTAATGCCGGTCAGTTAAGCTGACCGGCATTTCTTTTTTTGATGGAATAAGTATTTTTATTGGACTTGACCCTGGGATAAGACCAGCACTGTATGGTGTAGCCAATAATGTTTCGCATAAGCTTTATGTCTTCAGACTCAATATAAACATCCATTGATTTCTGGCTTTATTCTGTCCAGAAATGGTTTGAGTCTCAATAACCAAAGTTATTGTGTAAGTGTCAAAGTCGAACAATTCTGGCGCTATGAACTAGCTGGAGAATCTGCAATTTCCGATTATTCAGCTTGGGCAAAGCAACAATTAGCCGATGAAATTGAAGAGGGCGACTGGTTAGAATTTGTCGATCTAAAAGCCCTGCGTTTTCGTGCAGGCATCATCAAAAATAATCAATTAGCTGCCGTGGTATTTATTGCACCCAATCATGAGTTACCGACTCGCACATGGTTGAGTCATTTATTCACCGAATCACCATTAAGTGATGAAGCTCGATCAAACTTACTCGCAGGAAAACCGGGTGCCGATTAACCTGATGTTGGCGCTTTAGTCTGTGCCTATTTTGGTGTGGGTGAAAACACAATCAAAGAAGCGATCACGTGTGGTGCAGCAAAATCAGTTGCAGACATCGGCAAGCAACTCAAAGCCGGTACCAACTGTGGATCGTGTATCCCTGAAATTAAGAAGCTGTTTGAATAACATTTAATTGAATCAATACGATTATTTTTCTATATAGTTGATTATTTATTTTATATAGATAACTTGAATCGGTTAGGATAGAGCCGTCCAAAAGAGTTGGCTAATAATTCCCTGTTTTTACTTTAATATACACTTACTAGGAATTTTAGTCCGTATATGTATAGAAATTACTAGGAATTTTTATTCCTGTTAACTACAAGTTAGGTTGTCATCGAGATCATGAGTAAAAATTCAGAAGATTTAGTAGCGGAACTAGAAAGAGCTTTTTCTGGTGGAGGTAATACTAAGGCACTCAGGTTTTTATTAAACTGTCTTTCTGGGGTACCTGTTGTTGGTGGAGGGTTTAGTGCAACGGCAGGTGCATGGTCAGAAAAAGAACAGAATGAATTTAATAAAATGCTAGTTGCATTTTCTAAGATCACAGACGAACGTGTAACAAATATAGAAAAATCACTTGTTGATAGCAGAAACCATGCACATGTTCTTGCTGGGTTCATAACCTTTAATCCAAATAAGTCGGAGTTCATTGATTCCAGTGAAATCTCCTCACTAACCGATAATGGTGTTTCTGACTTTACAATTAACTTTACAAGGCCATTCAATAATTACATTTTCAATTACTACGGTAGTAGTCAGGTTGTTATTAATCAGGTAAAAGAAACTGAAAATGGTATGAGAGTGGTTTTTGAAGAGCCTTGCCCTGATAAAGTCACATTTGTGTTCTATGAGCCGCAACCTAACAATGCGTCCCAGCCGACGCCAAAAAGCGGCGCGGCTGAATTCTAACGTTAGGTGTATGATGGATAAAATTGCCGAAAAAACTTGTTTTATCTACGTGCTTAGATTGAACTTTGAACGTTGGTATATTGGATGTACCACAAACTTTGATCAGCGTATGAAAAGCCACTTTGGAAAAGGTGGCGCTGTGGCAACTAAGGAGTGCCCCCCTATATTTATACATAAAGTTTTTATGCTTGATGATTATAGGATTCGCACTACACCAGCAAGGCAAGTGGCTGAAGTTTTGGTAGCAAATTCATATGCAATTAGATATGGATATGAAAAGGTTAGAGGAGCAAAGCATGGAAAAGGCTGGCAAGACTTACCCTCAAAAAACAACTTAAGAGATATAAAAAGATTTCAAAAGTGGAAGACTATTGATTATGGTCAAGAGCTTATGTCAAATCTTGTTGAAGTTGATCCAAAAACATTATTAAGTGATAAAACCTTAAACAAAATCGAAAACCTAACAAGAAAATGAAGTTTACTCACTATCGTTCGCGGGACTGCGCTACCACGCAGCCCCTTATTTAGTCGTTATGTGTCAGGGAGAGTATGAAGCAGGATATCATTAACAAAGTCGAGTCAGATTTCGATGAACCAAAAGAAGTGATTCGCATTCTTGAGTCCATGGAATCTATGAACCGAGGACCGATAGAGGATCGAGCTTATCGTTCAATTATATTCTTGGCGCATGGTAGCAGGGATAAGCTAAATCACTACATTGATCTCGCCTTCAAAGATTCTCGCGATCTTTACTTGCAGGCAGAATACGAAGATCCAGAAGTAAAGAAATACGACTTCAACAATACCTTTAATGAACAGGGTCTGTAATGCGACCAATGGGGTCAGACTCGATTGAAAATGGAATCACATTGATTTGAGAAATCAAAGGAGTCTGACCCCTTTGATCCTTATAATAACTAATGACATTTCTAGCTTTCTACAGAGAATGGGCGGAGTACTCATTTTAGTAGTTATCGGTTATTTTGCATTCTTCTTTTTTGTTCAAGCTGAAAAAGATCGAGTAGAGTTATTTAAAAAATGAAAATGCTAACAAAAAGTTCAAGTGCGTTCGCTTCGCTCACTTGGGACGCCGCTAAAAGCGCGGCTCCCCTTAACTAGATCGTTAGGTGGCTATGGAAACGTTCATTTTAGGAGAGGGCGGAGGACGGACTGAAGAGGAATTTACCGAGAAACTCACCAATGCGCGGGCGCTCATAAATTATTTGGAAGAAAAAGGAATCAATGCTAGGAGATCACGGATTGGTCGCTACACTGAATTTTATGATAGGTACCTATCTCAGAAATGTTCAGAGCAGGAGGTGCGAGATCACCTTCTTTTCGTCATGCGTGAAATGGATGAATGGAGTTGGATTTACAGGGGGCTCACCATAAAAGAGCCTGATGGGTTCCTAGAATTACTCAAGATCGCCATTGGCGGTCCAGAGTATGCGAAGGAGGAAACTGAGAACACCCGCCCCCGAAACATACAACTTGAGCTTAGAGTAGCTTCATATTTCCTACAAGCAGGTTACGAAGTCAGTTTTGCTGGTGTAGAAGATCTTTTAGTGAAAATAGGTCGATACAGGGTCTTTATCGAGTGCAAGAGGATAGGGTCAGCAAAGCAGATCCGAAAAAGAGCTAAGGAGGCGGTACGGCAACTTAAGCGCCGTTATGCTGGTGCACGCGGTCAAAGCTACGGGCTTGCTGTGTTAGATGTGAGTCGGGTTATACACCCACTGCAGGGGATTGCAATGGGTGTTAACGAAACCGTAGCAAGGGACGGGCTAAGGGCTCAATTGGTGAAACTCGATAGAGATTATGATACCTCCGACATATTCTCTAAGGACAGGCGGCTGATTGCCGTATGGCATCAAGCAATAGCACCCACGATTCATGAGGCAGAGAATGACATCGCAACACGATTTTCATCACTATATTCTATATATGGTCGGGAAGGACAGAAAAAGTGGGATTTGTTTCAGCAAATGAAGATGGCATTCGAGGTGGTATGAAGCGCGTCAACGCACATAACAATCGTGTCAAAGGCGACGCTTGTACCTCGCGTGCTTTAAATCAATAAATCAATGGGGTCAGACTCGATTGAAAATAAAATCATACAGGCCGGAGAAATCAAAGGAGTCTGACCCCTTTGATTTCTAAAATAAACAATTAGCTGCCGTGGTGTTTATAGCACCTAATCACGAATTGCCGACTCGCACATGGCTAAGTAATTTATTCAGCGAATCGCCGTTGAGCGATGAAGCTCGCTCAAACTTACTCGCAGTAAAACTAGGTGCCGATAAACTTGATGTTGGTGCTTTAGTCTGTGCTTGTTTTGGTATTGGTGAAAATACAATCAAAGACGCGATCACGTGTGGTGCAGCTAAATCAGTTGAAGATATCGGCAAGCAACTTAAAGCAGGCACCAACTGCGGATCGTGTATTCCTGAGATTAAGAAGTTGTTTGAATAATACATAATCGTGAGAACCAAAGGGGTCAGACTCGATTGAAAATGGAATTTTATTAACTTTAGAAATCTAAGGAGTCAGATCACTTTGATTATAATTGCATTGAAGGCTGCGACCTGATTGACGGTCGCAGATTAAAAAATTCATGAGGCTGTCTCGAAGACCGAGAATAAAACAGAGTTAAAAAATCAACGAAAAAAAGCCGATCACGACGAGCAGACCGATAATAAAAATAATACCTATTGCACTACCCAAAAATTTAAACATTAAAATTTCCTATTATTGATTTCACTGAATGTAAATTGATTATTTCTAGTTCACTGGCGGTTTATATTTACATAACTTATACAAAGACAGCAACTATAATTAAGTTAACTTAGACACTAAAAGACTAATGAGGTCAGACTCCATTAATTAACCCATTGATTGAAGTAATTTGGTTTGAGTTAACCAAAAATAATGTGTGGTAAAAATCGGCTGCCGTCTTGTGTGATTGCACTGTTATCTTCCCTAATTGACATCGCACAGGGTTGATCATCAATGAGCCAGCTACCAATTAAGGTATAACTCTCACCAAACCGTGGCAATTGTTCAGCGGCTTGGTAGATAAAGCCTTCTTGTCCATAGGGGCCATCACTGTGTTGCACGATATTGTCAGGTGACTCCAAAATCGTGATATTGGCGCCTTCACGTGAAAAGAGTGGTTTTTTAATCAATGGATAAAAGTCTGCGGCTTGATCGAGTTCATCTTCAAAGAACGCGGGCAGTAAGTTAGGGTGATTGGGGTACAAACGCCACAACATCGGTAATAACGCTTTATTGCTTAAAATAGCTTTCCATGGTGGTTCTAAAAATAAGGTGTTACTGCTCAATAAGGCATCGGCAAAGCCTTCTTCAAACATAAACTCCCATGGATAAAGTTTAAATAACCATTCAATAGGATTGTCGTCTAAATCAGTGAATTGGCCTTGTTCACTTAAGCCAATGTCTTCAATGAATATAAATTTGCATGAAATGCCTGCTTCACGGGCACAGTCTTCAATGTATTGCACGGTGCCGCGATCTTCATCAGTACCTTTTGAGCAAGCCAAATATAAGGTTTGATAGGGATAACGGGCAGCTAATTCACGAAAGCGGTTAATCAGCTTTTCTTGCAAACTATTGTATTGATCGGCTTGGCGAGCTAAGACGCCACTATCGACATTCTCTTCTAACCATAACCATTGCCAAAATCCAGTTTCATAAAGGCTAGTCGGCGTATCGGCATTGTTTTCTAACAACTTAGCTTGATGACGATTATTGTACGAAAAGTCCATACGCGAATATAAACTCGGATCTTTTCTTTGCCATGAGTCACGAATAAGCGGCCAGACGGGTTCAGGAATACAAAAACGTCGCATCAAGTCATCATCTGCAATAACGGTTTCGACGACCTTTAAACACATTTGATGTAGTTCGGCAGTTGGATCTTCAATATCCTGCTCAATTTGTTCTAATGAGAATTGATAAAAGGCGCGTTCATCCCAATAAATATCACCGTCAATGGTATGAAAGTTAAAGCCGAACTCTTCTGCTTTTTTCTGCCAATGTTTACGAGGCTCAATCTCTCTTCGCAACATGGCTTAGCCGCCCCATGACTTACTTGAGCCAGACCAAGCAGATTTTGATGCTGCCATTGCTCCAAAGCCGCCACGACGCAGTGTTGTATTCGCAGTTGGTGCTTGTTTTCTAACGGCATCAGAGGGCGCAGTAAATTTACCTAATGCTGTTGAATTAACAGGGCGACCTGTTGCAGTGGTAAATGAATTACTTCGGTCAGCTTGTGGTTTATACACGGGATTAAACATAGATTGTCTTGATGAATTATTCATCATTGAGCTGACCATCCAACCCGCCATAAAAGGCATAAAAAAACTACCTGAGCTAGATTGATGACATTGTTCATTACCAAATTCAGCAGCACAATCGGCAGCTGAATCATAGCGAGGGCCTGTACGTTCGGCTTCTGCTAAGGCTTTTTTATAGGCCACTTCACATTGCTCGTAACTCATGGATGTTCTGTAGGTGCAATCTTCCGGTGTTTCCACCACATACACTTCTTCTTGGTTACTACTGCAACTGGCTAAAATAATGCTTGAAATAGCAAGCGCTAATGGCTTGATAACACGATATTTACGAAAGCGACTTAGGTTAGAAATTTGACCACGTTTTTGCATGATGTTGCTCCTATTAATATGTCATGCAAGCGGCATTAAGTAGACCTACAGCGACACTGGTTACCGCTAACATCACGCCAGCACTGATTTCACCTTGTTCAATTCGGCTAACGACTTGAGGCATAAATACAAAGCGAACAATGGCAAAAGCGGTTAGTTGAGCAATTAAGGCGATGACACTCCACACGGCAAAATCAATTAAATTGATTGAGTTACTAATAACACCGGCTAAGGCCAACGCAAAGCCTAAAATAGCCCCTGCAAAACCAATAGACGCTGCGAGATTGTTATTACGAATCAATGCCCATTCATCATGTGGCGTGATAAAGGCATAGACAAACTTAAACACAATCAGCAACACTAACGCCAACATAAAATGAGCTAAAAAATTACCTAAAGTAGGCAGTAGCACGTCCAACATAATCAATCCTTAATACACAAATGAGAAATTGTGACTGATTATATAAGGTATAAACGACTCGAGGTAATTATTGGCTAGCTTATTTGTTAGCCATAAGTTGTAGCGGTATGATGAATCAATAGGGTTAGGGTCTGGCGCTATCTTCGGTATTTAAAAAAATTACAGTGTGATTATTGGGGTACCAGTGAATAAAATTAATCCAAAAAAGTTACTTAATAGCAAATGGACTGCGGTTCACCCTGCTAATAAGGAAGTGCACTTTATGGTTACCGAAATTCAATTTGATGAAGAAAATCAGGTTGTCTCATGCGCCATAGAAGCCGTTATGACAAAGCGGATAATTCCAATAACATGGACAGATTTAAAGGACGACGATATCTGGCTATATGGTTGGAAATAGTTTGGTATTCTAGGCACCAACACATCAAGGTCCAGCCCGCCTTAGAATTACAGCAGGTATATTAAGTCGGCACAGATCTAGTCAGACACAAATAAGCGGGATAGATTATTTTAGGTAACTTTCTCGATTAAATATACCGTCATTCCCCTGCAGGCTTGAATATACAAACTGTAGCAACTTACACAGCCTATGGATCCTCGCCTTTGCGAGTGTGACGAAATGAACACTAAAGTCATCATTAGCTTAAATTAAAGAAGAAGTGAAAAAAGTGGAAAATGAAACAGGTAGTTGGACTATTTGTCGAAAATGTCGGGGCCTTGGCAGAACAAGTAGGCGGCTCCGTAAGGCCGTGCGACTGCAATTCCAGAAAGAAATGGATGAATTTGAAAAAAATAAGGGTGATGGAACGGCGCCAGTTCCTCCTAAGCGTCACCTCGAATTATGCTTGAATTGTGCTGGCTCAGGCTTAATTCCTGCTGCTAATCATCCTGTAGCAGATACAGAAATCTACCCTCACATTGCTATTATTGGTGGTGGTATTGGCGGTGTCGCTCTGGCTGTGGCTTGTTTGCACCGTGGAATTCCTTTTACGCTTTATGAGCGTGATAGTGGTTTCGATGCTCGAGCTCAAGGTTATGGCCTCACCTTGCAGCAAGCGACCAGAGCTATTGAGGGATTGGGCATTTTCTCGTTAGCAGAAGGGGTGATATCTACAAGACATGTGGTTCATACCACAGCAGGAAAAGTGGTCGGTGAATGGGGCATGAGAAAGTGGTTGCACTCTGGTGAGAAAACAGCGCCGAAGCGAACCAATGTGCATATTGCTCGTCAGTCTTTGCGTTTTGCGCTACTTGAACAACTTGGTGGACATGATGCGATACACTGGAATCATCCGTTAGTTGATTTTAAGGAATGTGAGGATGAAGGTGTTGATCTTAGCTTTCAAGTGAATGGTGAGATAAAACATGCCAAGGCAGATCTAGTTGTGGGCGCAGATGGTATTCGTAGCGTGGTGCGAAGCTTGCTGATTGGCGAAGATGTCACTCCTTTACGTTACCTAGGTTGTATTGTGATCTTGGGTATTTGCACTTTGGCTGATCTCGATGGTATTGATAGTGATTTGCTGGACTCGGCGACAGTATTTCAAACCGCTAACGGCAATGAGCGGATCTACATCATGCCTTATACATCTGATTCTGTAATGTGGCAGCTCAGCTTCCCAATGCCAGAAGATGAGGCAAAGGCATTGAGTGAACTAGGCGCTAAAGCACTTAAGGAAGAAGCATGTCGAAGAACACCGTGGCATGCTCCTGTCCCTCAAATTTTATCGGCAACTCAGGATGCGATGGTGTCTGGTTATCCAGTGTATGACCGAGAATTACTGACTTCAGAATTATTGGAAAAAGGGGCTAAAGTAACGTTAATTGGCGATGCGGCTCACCCGATGAGTCCATTCAAAGGACAGGGCGCGAATCAAGCCCTACTAGATGCCGTGGCGCTGGCTCGTGGGATATCCATAGGATGCAGACCCTTATCTCAATGGCGTGACGTTGGCATAAGGGAAAGTGTGTTAACTGAGTTTGAATCAGAAATGTTACAACGTAGTGCTATCAAAGTTAAGGATTCAGCAGAAGCTGCCCAGTTTCTACACTCCGACATTGTGCTCTATGAGGGGGATGAGCCGAGAGGGCGGTGTCTAAATAGAAAAGATGAAGCCATCCAGGAGAAGCTAGCTTGAAATGACGGTATGAACATCAACGTCTATAAAAATCTCGACGTCGGTAGACAGTTTTAATCACGCCTATATTGATGGTGGCTATACAATTACTTCATTTCTTAATCATCACTTCATTGATGAAATGACCATAACTAGGGCACCCGTTTTATTAGGGGATGGTCTCTCTCTTTTTGGAAAACTCGACAATCAAATCAGATTGTTGGAATCTGAGGCAACAGCCTTTGCAAATGACTTCATTCAAGTGAAGTATCGAGTAAACTACTTATAAAAAAGCAGCTGCAATAGATAAATTTACGCTGCGTTTCAATTGCCTGTTGAACAGGGCGTTATGATAAAGAATGGAAACTTAAATGAAGTCAGCGGGAATATTGCTCGCGGGTCTTCGGCTAAAATACTTACAAAATGGTCTGCTTGGCGCGTTATGTGTCGAAGTTACCCCAGAAAATGATACTCATATTAACCCTTTAATTTACTATTAATTTAAGCCTTAGGAGGCTCTCAACATGACACTACATCTAGAACTTGCTCCCCTGATCTCACTCGCAGCAGGCATCGCTATCCTTGTATTCCCCAAGCTTCTCAACTATATCGTTGCGAGCTACTTGATCATTCAGGGTGTGTTGGCGCTGACCGGTAATGGTTTTTAAGTGTTTTTCAACACTACGCTATCAATATGTTAAGCAAGACTAGCAATACACGGCTTGGCACTTGTTCCTCAAGAAATCAACGATTAAGCTAATCTGCCGATGTATCTATTAGATTACACGCTGCTCTGACTCTGTTAATTGATATACGAGAATTTATGACCCATTCGATAATTGAACAAATTAAAAAGGCTGACAGTGCAATAATCGCCGAGGATTTTGATACTTTAATGGGTATCTATACCGATGATGCTGTTTTGGTCATTGAACCTGGCAAAAATGCAGTAGGTAAGATAGCTATTCGTAAGGCATTTGAAGCTATCGCCGTTTATTTCAAAAATGGATTACAAATAGAGCAACAAGGTTTAGAGATTCTGGAAACGGGGGATACAGCTTTAGTGCTTGCAAACACGGTGGTATCAGCACCGAATTATCCAGCCGTAATTCGTAAAGCTACCTACGTTTTTACGAAAAATTCAAAAGGTGTTTGGCTATGCTCGATAGATAATTCTTATGGTCATGAAATAATTGGTAAAGATACATAATGAATTGCTGCACACCGACTCGATACCGTTGTCGCTGAGCAAGGCGTTAAATGGAAAAAATATGATACAAGCTGTGATTTTTGACATGGATGGCACATTGATTGATTCAGAACCCATGTGGAAAGAAGCGGAAAAACAGGTTTTTTCATCTGTAGGTGTCGAAGTCTCCGATGAGCTATCAGAGCAAACGGCTTCAATGACTACTAGGGAGGTAACTGAGTTTTGGTATCGCCATTTTCCATGGCAAGGGAAAAGTTTAGAAAAAGTTGAAAATGAAGTTATTGAATGCGTAGCAAAACTTATTGCTGTAAATGGAGTGCCAATGGAAGGAGTCCAAGAAATTTTAGACTTTTTCCAAGGCAAAAAATTTAAAATTGGTCTATCAACGAACGCACCTTCTAGGTTGATTCCTGTCGTTTTAAAAAAACTTAATATCGCTCACTATTTTCATGCCATCTCTTCCTCAGAAGATGAAAAAAAAGGAAAGCCTGATCCCGCTGTGTATTTAACTACTGCAAAAAAATTAAATGTTAAACCGTCACAGTGTATTGTGTTTGAAGACTCTGTTTCTGGCATTCTTTCAGCAAGCCATGCAAATATGAAAACAGTAGTCATTCCACCGTCTATAGAATTTACAAATAAAAAATATCAAATCTCTCATATTAAACTTAAAAAATTATCTGATTTTACGGATACTCATTTAGAAGAAATACAAATGCTTTACTGAGGAAAAAACATTTACAAGTAATCTCAGCTGACTGCAAAAACCGCAGCCACTGAAGCAAAAAGTGACTTAGTATCAAATCAACAATAATTTGCCAGAACATCAAGAGTTTGTGTGAAACTCATAACAAGGCCAAGTATGCCGCATCTTTAGTGCTGGACTTCCGACCGCGTGTTCCAGCCAATGTTGGAAACGTTAAGTGTAAAAGTAGCAAGGAATCAAAATGAATATTGACGTTAAAATTGCTAATTATTTAGATCAAGAACAAGCAAAAGATATTGGCTATTTACTAGATGCTTACTCTCAAGATCAAATGGGGGGTTCTCAACCTTTGTCAGAGACAGTTAAGTCAAACTTAGCAAGCCATTTATCAAAGCTTCCTCATGCTTTCAGCATTATTTGTTACGTTAATAAAAAGCCTGCAGGCTTAGTAAATTGCTTTGATGCCTTTTCCACTTTTGAGTGCAAACCACTCATTAATATTCATGATGTAGTAGTGGTAAACGAGTTCAGAGGACTTGGATTAAGCCAATTAATGCTTTCAAAAGTCGAAGAAATAGCAAAATCTAAAGGGTGCTGTAAAGTAACATTAGAAGTTCTCGAAGGTAACAAAGTAGCTCAAAAATCTTATATTAAATTTGGCTTTGCTGGTTATGAGCTTGATCCTGTTATGGGTAAAGCATTATTCTGGCAAAAAAAGTTATAAAAGACTTAACAAAGCATTCAAACGGACTTCGTAATATTCTCACTTTTTCTCCAAAAATATGCAGCAAAGTCGCCAATATCTCATCGTTTAGTGATGCGTTGTCTCTGCGAGGCTAAATTAGAAAAGTGCCTAAAAGTACGGGAGAGTCTTTTTAGACACTCTAAAACCTTAACTGAGAACGTATAAATTATGGTTCGATTACTGTTCATTTTAATGGCGTGCGCTACGCTCACTCTCGGTTGTGGTGAGGTAGAGAAAGAGCCTTTGCCAACAGTATGGTGGGCGAATTTAAAGCCAGATATTATTATCGGCAATGATGCATTTTATGCTGGAACCTGCTCTATCACACGGGTTACAAATAGTGGTGGTGTTAAAACGGAAAGCATCATTTTTGAAGTCCCATACAGTTTTTTAGCCACTTGCAATAATGTTGGTCCGCTTCAATACGATGGCGAATACATTATTTTAAATGTATGTGAAATGACATTTGGTGCAGGTGGCTGTGGTGGTGGAAGCTATCGAAGTGCAGACTTCGAGCGATGGGAAGAATATATTGGTGTAACGTGGATCAATAGCGAAGAATATGAAGCTTGGCGTAAAGTGGGCTCGACATCTTCTAAAGCGGATTCAGTAAAAAAAGTAGTTAAAGAATAGATTCAACAAGTTTAAATCAATGCAGTCAGACTGGATTGCAAATCAAAGGGTCAAACTAGATTGAAAATGAAATCATACCGGCTTGAGAAATCAAAAGAGTCAGTCCACGTTTGCCCATGAGTCTATCCATGCGTTTTGTCATCCCTCGTCGCTGGCTGATCCTGCTGGCAGTCATGCTGGCCTTCCTGCCGGTGGTCATCGACATGACCATCCTGCACATCGCCGTACCCTCGCTGACTCTGGCGCTTGGTGCTTCAGCCAATGAAGTGCTGTGGATCATCGATATCTACCCGCTGCTGATGGCGGGACTGCTGGTGCCAATGGGCACTCTGGCTGATCGAATCGGTAATCGCCGCGTGTTGCTCATCGGCTTGATCGTGTTCGGTTTCGCCTCGTTGCTGGCTGCCTTCGCATCGACCCCAGCTATGCTAATCGGAGCTCGGGTGCTGCTGGCTCTGGGCGGCTCGATGATCATGCCGTGTTTGTTGGGCATAATCCGTCGTACGTTCGAGGACGCAGGCGAACGCGCCATGGCACTTGGACTATGGGGCATGGTTGGCGCTGCCGGCGCGGCACTCGGGCCGCTGATCGGCGGGGCGCTGCTCGAGTATTTCTGGTGGGGGTCGGCCTTTCTAATCAATGTACCGATTATGTTGGTGGTTGCACCGTTGGTGTACCTCTTGTTGCCAGGCACAGAGAAAACGACACAAGGAAGCTGGCCGTTGGGGCAGGCGTTGGTGCTCGTCAGCGGGATACTTTTGCTGGTGTATGGCATTAAGTCTGGTGTCAGTGCGAAGCAGTCGCTTGCTATTACGCTAGTGATACTGCTCCTCGGTCTGGGATTACTGGCACTCTTCGTGCGTCAGCAATTACGTTCGAAGATGCCGATGCTTGATCTGTCACTATTCTCGTGTCCTGCAATCCTTGCCGGCCTGATTATGGCACTGGTGGTGACCGGTGCATTGGCGGGTGTCGAACTAACAC
>DRHW01000011.1 GCA_011053005.1 Methylophaga sp. | reverse complement strand
TCAGATTTTAAATTCTGAATATCGACGCCATGAACGACAAAAATCTAAAGCTCACCAATATCTTGGGCGTAGTCTGCCTTAAAAACATAGCTATCCTTAGAAGAGTATAAAAATGATTGTAAGTATTCACATTCACTCTTACACTTGTTTTAATATATTTAATTTAACATAATATATATTATACGAACTTACTTTTTATGGATTTTGTATCGAATGAATCAGTTTTTAGGATGTTTAAACTAACTCTTGGCTTGTTCTTATAATATGGCTTATGACAAATTGGCTTGTCTTTGAGGATGGTTTTTTGTGTAGCTTTGCAGGTGTTCAGAATTTAAAATCTGACCTTCATTTAAGGTCATTATCCTGAACATTTTTAAATTCAAAATTCGTTTATATATTTTTTTCCTTCTTTAAGATCATTTGTTAGTTGTGTTTTAGTGTTGCTACTTTTAAATCAAAAACAATTCATTTCTTCAATGGATTTAGTTTGGAGATAATAATTAGGCGTGGTTTATTTAGAATAAATCTCTGGCATGGGACCTCATGCATTTCTACTATTAGTCTTATTGTCATCTCACAACAAACTGTTTTTCTGACTACTTTATTTATCGTGTGATCTAGGCCTCGCATCTAGCTGGTCTAACAAATCAACTTGCCTTCTTTAATGTTCTTATGACGTAAAAGAAACTCAGCCACCTCCCTATGGAAATACATAATCATAAGTGCTTTACTTTAAGATTAAATATTAATGATTCGTATTTGCTTTAATGAGTGCTTTGATGTGTAATTGTGCTTAGTAATAGAAACTCTAAATAAATGCTTAAATTTACGCGTTTTAAAAGCCCGTGTAATAAGGAAGATCAGTGCTGCAAAACCCATTAAAAATATTGATCGTAGAAGATGATCTAGCTCTAAACGATCAAATTAGTGAATTAGTCAGGAATGCTGGTTATGAAGTTGATAGCTACTATGATGGCGAAAGCACTTTACTAGCTGCATCTAAACAACAACATCAGTTAATGTTGCTTGATGTCATGCTACCAAAGAACGATGGTTTTTCGGTTTTAAGAATGTTGCGTAAATTCAGTCAAATGCCAGTAATAATGGTAACAGCGAAAGGTGCTGAAGAAGAACGCATAACTGGTTTACGTAGAGGCGCTGATGATTACATTGCAAAGCCCTTCAACACCACAGAGTTATTATTACGGATAGAAGCACTACTACGAAGAACTCATCAAGATACACGCCACAGTAATGATCAGATTAGAATTGATAATTTGGTATTCAACAACTTGTCTAAACAAGTTCGTGTAAACAATGTTGATCTTGAATTAACAAAACTTCAGTTTAATATTTTGTGGCAATTAGCCCTTTTCCATGGGGAAGTATTGAGTAAGGCTTATTTATCACAACGGGCACTCAACAAAACCTTAGGCGCTTACGACCGTGGTTTAGATATGCATCTAAGTAGAATTCGCCGTAAATTAAATCAAGCTGGTTGGCAGGGAGACCGTTTGCTCACAATTCACGGCGAAGGCTACTGTCTTAGATGAGTCGTAAGCTGCTGTGGAAATTTCTGCTGATAATTGCAACAGGGACGGTTGCCCTCTTCTCTCTCATCAATTACTTCACCTCACAAACCGAAGCAGGTATGAAAATGATTGATCAATCGTATCGAGACGAAATAACGTCATTGGGTAGGCATGCCGAATTACTATTTCATTCGGGTGATCAACAGGCTTTGAGTCAATGGTTAAAGGACATTCAACAAAAAGAAAGTACCGAAGCATCGATCGTTGAATATCAATTTAATCAAGTTGCAGGCAACTTAACGGATGATATTTACTTTAATGGATATCATTTTGGTCGGAATGTCGACTGGCCAATTCATCTAGACTTTAAGGATGCATCGTTAATGGAGGTACCTTTCGAAGACGGGCAAGTAAGCTTTTTAATTGCTCTACTTGACCGCATGAAACCTGGCAGTTATCTACCGACTATCAGGCTCATTCTTCAAGTTTTGGTTCCATTTGTATTATTAAGTTTAATGGCAATATTTTTATATCGTCATATTATGCAACCATTGATGATCCTCAAGGGGGCGACACGCCAGTTTAGTAAAGGTGACTATACTGTTCGCGCATGCGAACACATTGGCAAACGTGATGACTAGCTGACCGGGCTAGCCTCAACATTTGACAATATGGCAGCCCGTATTGGCAATCAGATTGTCAGCCAACGTCAGTTGATAGCAGATCTATCACATGAACTGAGAACCCCGTTAACTCGGCTTGATATTGCAGTTGATAGTGTTCGTAAAAAGAATGATATCGAACGAAACATTGAACGATTAGAGAAAGAGTCAGGGAATATTCGTCGTTTAGTTAACGACTCCTTAGCTTTGGCATGGCTAGAAAATGAAGAACCTCAACTTGAAAGAGAAGACTTAGACCTAGTGGATTTACTCGATGTAATCATTGATGATGCCAAATTTGAGTTTCCTCACTCGCTGATGCAAATCGACTTACCTGATACGGCCCCTATCAAGCGATCCAATCATTTGGCTATCGGTCAGGCTGTTGAAAATATTTTACGAAATGCTTTACGTTATTCACCAAGTGAGGGATTAGTTAAAGTCAGCTTGGATGAAACAAAACAGCAGTACCAGTTAGTAATAAGCGACAGTGGTCCCGGTGTACCAGACTTCTTCCTCGAGAAAATATTCCAACCCTTTTTCAGGGTGGATAAATCACGTAAGACAAATAGCAACAGTTTTGGCCTAGGGCTATCTCTTGCAAGACGCCAACTACATGCTGTTGGTGGTGATGTAATAGCCACGAATATAAAAACAGGTGGTTTATCAATGATAATCACATTACCTAAAAATAAAATGAAACCCTAATTGCTGGAAAGTGAAGCATTCTTATACTTGATCTTTACAACACAGTAATCTTCATTGAGTTTTTCACTACTCGTGTTTTTTAACGTTCGGATTCTTTTTTAATAACGTCCCCTGCTTATTTATATTTCTTTTCCCACTCCTATTTGATTCAAATGTAACAATTGTAAATATCTTTTCATTACATGTTATTAATAATTAAAATAAGAATTAATGCTATTTAGTAATAATTATTATTGAGGTTAATGTGACGATAAAGAACAAGCCAGTAAGCCGACTATCTGTACTCACCATTGCACTGATGACTGCCTTTGCAGCACAGGCTGCTGAAGCAGAGTCAATTGTATTAGATACGGTGAAAGTAACAGGCAATACTATTACTCCAGAGTTAAATAGTGTTGATGATATTCAAATTGAAAAGCTTCAAGCTAATGATCTGGAAGATCTGTTTAGTCAATCACCTGAGGTGACCATTGGTGGTGGTCCAGCCGTGGCTCAGAAGCTATATGTTCGTGGTTTGGAAGATCAGTTGTTAAACATCACAATTGATGGGGCCCAACAAGCAACTCGGCAATTTCATCATGCAGGTCGAATAAGTATTGAACCCGAACTACTTAAATATGTAGAAGTGAATGCTGGTGCTGGTAATGCACTGTCTGGTCCAGGTGCATTAGGCGGCTCGGTAAAATTTGTGACCAAAGACCCCGAAGATATGCTTAAACCTGGTGAGAACTTTGGTGGCTTGGTTAAGGGGATGATCTCCAGCAACACTGATGCCTTTAAAACTAACACTAGTCTGTTTGGTCGTCTGACTGATGACTGGAGTGCGATGGTCTCTTTTACGCAATATGATCCCGACAATTATGAAGATGGTAATGGCGATGAGGTGCTTGGCACCAGCTTTGATCAACAATACCTATTCGCCAAGGTAGTTGGCCATATTTCGGATAGTCAAACGTTACGTTTAAGCTACGAAAAACGCGATGATGAAGGTGAACGTTCACAAAGACCGCAGTGGGTAGTGAGTGATCGTAATCCACTTTACCCCGTTGATGTTGAACGTGAGACAGTGACGCTTAACTACAATATCAACCCGCTGGATAATGAATTTTTGGATCTATCTCTGACCTTATACAACACTGAGACGGAGTTATTCCAAGACGGTCGTTATGGGCCATACTATGGCACAGGCACAAGTAAAGGTTTTGATCTACGAAATACCTCCTTTATTGGTATGCACACGGTTACTTATGGTGTTGATTATCGTGAAGACGAGACGGCTGCTGGAGGGGCTGCAAATAAATCAGCATCCAAAGACGAATCAAAAGTGACAGGCGTCTATATTCAGGATGATATTCAACTGACTGATGCACTATTACTAAGTGCTGGTCTTCGTTATGACAACTATAAGCTTGATAGTGATTTGAGCACAGACGATTTCGAAGATGATGACATTAGTCATAATATCGGGATCAATTATCATTTCACAGACAGCTGGAGTGTATTTGCCTCTTATGCAGAAGCCTTTAAAGGTGTTCAGGCTCAAGATGCATTTAAAATTGATTTCAGATCTATTGATCCTGATATCAAACCTGAGCAGGCTGAAAATGTTGAAGTAGGTGTTGCTTATGAGTCCAACACTTGGTTTGGTTCAGCTAAGGCCTATCAAAGTGAAGTTAACGATGTTGTAGCAGATAAGGACGGTGCATTTCGTAACATCGGTGATTTAGAGTCTGACGGTTATATCCTTGAGCTGGGTCGTCGCTGGGACGGTTTATTGGCTCGTGTCAGCTATCACTATAATGATGCAAAAGTTGATGGTTTTGAAGCAAATGCATATGACCATAATGGTATTGCCAATACCGTTCGTGACACTTTCACAGCACAGTTAGATTATCAATATGATGCACAGTGGAATGTTGGCTGGAATGCTCGATTTATTAAAGGCCGTGATGATCTAAAGTCACCTGAAGTAGAAGCCTATTACCCAGGTACCAAAGTTGAACAGCCAGGCTATGGTGTACATGATATTTATGTTCAGTGGCAGCCATTAACAAGCGAAGATATCCGAGTCGGTCTGACCGTACGAAATGTGTTTGATAAAAATTACATTGATCATGCAAGTGTCGCTGATTTCACCAATGTCTCGGGTTATGGCATTGTTCGAGGATACAATGAGCCTGGCCGAGATGTTCGCCTTAGTGTTTCATGGCAGTTTTAATGAGTTAATAATCTATCGACTCAACGAGTCAGGTACGTTTGCCTGATTCGTTGAGTTCTCTTTTTCTGCATTAGCGTTAATTTATATCGTTTTATCTAATGTGTAGGTAATGTCTTTACTATCGATGATGGTCGCTTTCAACATTCCTGCTGCCTCAGGCTTGAATGTAAAATGCACACTAGGATCTTCACTAAAAGAAATACCCATATCGACGTTAAATAAAGACTGTCCGGCATAATCCACAGACATCGTCTTTACATAATGTGCAGGGAAATAGCCTCGCGTTTTTTGGTCAAACTGTAAGCCATTATAATTTGGGTGACTGATAAGGACTTGGACGGGTACTTCGTGACCTATTTCAGGCTCACGCATCCTGATTTGCATTTTCCCCATACGAGCCTTAACTGCTGCTGGGTCTTTTTGTACCGGCGCACTACAGCCACCTGATGCTTTCACAAACCGTGACACCATATGTAATGTCCCGTCATTCATTTCGGCAATCGCTCGAATAGTTGAATATTTTTGAAAGCGCATTCTGAATGTTAAATCAACATGTTCCATCGTCGGATTGAGATGAAAATTGGCTGAATAAGGATCGGGATTATCATCAATTATGATGTGGATGTTTTTAATATAACGTTCAGCTGTCTGAGGTCTTCGTGATTCAATGGTTAATGGAACGGTTGCAGCATCTTCAGCTCGCGTTGGTGCCTCCAAAATTAACCAATCATCGGCATCGGTTAAGATAGTTTTGTTCTCAAAATATATCTCTTTCAAAACGGGCCACATCTCATTTTTTTCAGTGTCAGCAAGAGCTACATTTGAGAAAATAAATGCAAAGGGAACCACCCAAAATAAATGACGTAAAGCGTTTATGAACATATGCTTATCCCCTATTCCCATTCCAACTCGGTAAACGCTGACGTGACATTACGTTTATGATATTCATCAAACATCAGCCATTTATTTTTCTCGCTTAAGCCAACCGTGTCAGTAGCCTGATTTATCGTGCCCATCTCACTGATAATTGCACGAATTTGCTGGCGAATTAGCATGAAGTAATCCTTTTCTTTCTCCAGAGCTACTTTCCAATCTTTATGGCGAACGGGACCATGACCTGGAATGACAGTAGTGAAATCCATCCGGTTCAATTCTGCTATGGCATTTAGCCAGCCATTAATACTGCCATCAAGTGCTGGAATACGATCAACAAACAGTAAATCCCCTGTCCATAGCGTTTTTGTGTTGTTATCGATAACCACTAAATCGTGATCGGTATGGGCCGTAGGAAAAGCGATCAGTGTCAGTTTTCTATTGCCTAAATCAAGCGTCAGGGATTCACCTACTTCAACCAATTGACTAGGTGGAATGAATTCAGCGTGGTCATAGGCACTACCTAGAATTTCTTTAAACTTAGTTTCATAAAAATCTTCTCTTGCTGTCATCGCATCAGGTAATTTAGCACTGCCAACAAATGTAGCTTTGGTGTCTTTAAAGGCAGCATTACCGAGAACATGGTCTGGATGAACATGTGTATTGATGACATAACAAATGGGTAAATCACTCTTTTGCCGAATGGCGGCAAGTAATGATTTTCCTTCCAGGTAACTGCCACCGCTGTCGACTACTGCAATACAGTCATCGCCAATAATAAAGCCGACATTGGCTATTTCACCTTTATTTTCTTTAGTGGCATCTTCATTTATTCCTTGATGGAAATAAATACCTTCGGCGGCTTCGGTTACGACGTAATCATTGTCAGCAAAGGTGATTTGAGTGGTTAACATCATCAATAAGCAGCAATTCACTAACAATTTGACAGGTCTTCTCGTTACGTAAGGCATCGTCGCCCTCCTTTGTTGTCGACTACGTTGTAGATAGATAGTTATGCTAAAACGTAGGTTTCAATATATGTTTCACTTCAGAGATTTTATTAGCTGGAAAACCACCTTTTTCGGCATGTTCACGAATTGTATCGGCATCAGGTGCAAGATAAGTACAATAGATTTTGTCGTCAGTTACGTAGCTTTCAACCCACTCGATACGTGGCCCCATATCCTTTAATACGCAGCAGGACTTCTCCGTAATTTGATCATATTCTTCTTTAGATAATTTACCTGCGCCAGAAATTTCGCGTTCGATTACAAACTTTTTCATGTGTATCTCCAATTTAAAAAATGACCGGTCGTCTTTTATTTGACTCAAAAAAAACCGAGGCCTTCATGTTGTTTAAGTGACAATATAGTGATCTAACAGTTCTACAGAAAATCGGTGCAAGGGAATAGTTGATTGTTCAATTTTCATATGGAGTAATGCTCCCTGCCATGCATCGAAAAGTAACCTTGCCATCGTTTCAGCAGAAATATCAGTGCGAACAACGCCTTGTTGCTGTGCTGAATAAAGACCCTGCTCCAATAAATTACAATATTGGTGAATGGCGGTTTTTAATGCCTGACGACAGAGATCACTGACCCCCGCTATTTCCCCCATTAAATCACCAAGTAAGCAGCCCCCTTTAAAATCCGACTGTTCCAACTCATCTGTCAATGAAGCAAAATACGCTTTGATTGCAGCTAAACCATCGAGATCAGACTTATCCAGATAAGACTGTAATCGGGTTATGAATGGCTTGATATAGTGACTGATCGCCTCGGCTGTAAAATTCTCTTTACTCTCAAAGTAGCTATAAAAAGACCCCTTTGGTACATTCACCGTATCCAAAAGTAATTTCACACCTGTACCTTGATAGCCGTGCATCATCATGAGCTGGATACCTTGGTTCAGGATTTGTTCTTTTTTAACTTCTTTTTGATTAGCCATAGGCTTAAAATATGACCAGTCGTCTTTGGTGTCAAGTAAATTATTAACGACCTGTTAGAAATAGCATTAATCAGTCATGTCATGCATATTCATTATTGAATGTTGAGCGCAATATGAGCACGGCACCTTTGCCAAAGCCATAACTGGTTGTTAATAAGCTCGCGTATAGGTAAATGTTGAATATGTTGGGTCCAAGACCTATTGGATTGAAGCTTTCTTGCAAGGGATCTAATGTTGGGAATAAGGCATACATCAGGAAAAGACTAGAGTTCGTAAAAGCGCCTGTGACCATAGCCCACCGAACATGCCATGGTAGAGCGACTTTCGTTGCATAAAACCCTAAAATTAATGCTGTCATGATCAGAAAATCCAGATGTGCCTGTAATACACGTTTAGGTGAACCTGGGAAAATAGCCTTCAGAAATTCAATATTGTTATATAAACCGACTAAGCACCAAGCTAGTAATAATGCCATGATTATCCATAAGCAGGCTCCTCTTAGTAACACGATGTTTCCTGCATGTTTTGAATGATGTGTCATGTTTAACTCCTTATAACTTATAAGTTTTTCCTGTGTGATATTATCCAGCTATAAGAAACAACATCTTTACTCAAAGCGTGTTAAAACTTGACTGAGATGGTGATAATTAAGGAGAGAAAATGAGATGGGTAACAGTGTGGCCAATGATGAGCATATTTCATTATTACGTGCTCAGCACTTTTGCACGGATGATCAGCTAGTACCACATCGCTTAGATTGGTTAAAAGAAGTGATTGGGCGTGAATACGCAAACGTTAATGTTTCGCCCTATAACGATGAGCCAATATTTAATCAGATGGCTATCTATCCCTGGCAAAACGATGTGCGGCTATCTCCTATTAATACCCATTCACTGCAAATAGAGCGTTTGTCCTCGGAGCCCACTGATAACAGCCAAGATTGTTATTTTTTTGTTTTGCTGACGTCTGGAAAATATAAGCTGGAACAAGCCGGTCGTGAAGTGTTTTTGGAAACTGGCGATATGGCTTTATATGATGCTACGCAATGGCACAAAATTATCATGCCTCAAGCCGCCTCGAAGATTCTCATTTCAATACCTAGACACTATTTCAATCAAAGAGTTAGTAACGTATCCAATCTAACAGCACAAAAAATATCTGCTCAATCTGGCGTTGGCGCAGTAGCATCAGCCTATATTCAATCACTGGTAAACCAACTCGATAGTTTAGAACGCCCTGCTTTTCTTGAAATGGCAGCGCCAGTATTGGATATGCTGACCTTATCGCTTAATCAGCTAAGACCAAGCTCTGTAAACTTATCTAGCTCCAAAAGTTCGACATTATTTCATGTGAAAAGCTATATAAGAGACCATTGCCAAAACAGTGAACTATCACCGGAATATATTTCTGAAGCAGTAGGGTTATCTATTCGATATATCAATAATTTATTTAATACTGAAGACACATCATTAATGCGATACGTAACGTCACAACGGTTGGCTTTAGTTCATCGCATGCTCAGTAGTCAGACATATTCACATTGCTCAATTACTGAGCTGGCAATGCAATCGGGCTTTAATAATATGGCTCACTTCAGCCGTTCATTCAAAATAAAATACATGATGTCACCTCGCCAATTTAGAGATGAAATCAAACGCGATCCCTTTTATTTCTTTGATAAACGCTGAGTTTTATCACACTTCCTTGTTAAATTTAAAGGTTAGTTATCTATAAACTGGCGTGACTTTTCACCTTGTTGAACAACGCGAGGCCAACGAGCATGAATTTGTGCGTCCTCTAATTCGGGCTCAATGGTGACAATATAAACGCGTCGTTCATTCCCCTCTTTAGCTAATAGCCCCTGTATAAATTGGCCCTTTTGTAAATCGTACCAATGGCTATGTCCCTCTAAATCTTTTTCCATAAAACTAAGTGCAGGTATTTTCACGGGGGTTGGAAAAAACTTGTCCCAGCGACCAGAATAAATTGCTTCCAGTTGTGCCCATCCGGTGATTGGTAAATTACCTGATTGCTGTTGACGACGACCCCAAGCAATCAATTCGATTTTTCCTGTTACTGTCAGTATAGGCAAAGCAGCATTTGGATTAGCATAGAAAAAACGTAATACGTCATCACCATATTTAAAATAGACGCCACTGCACATTAAATCGTTTTCCTGTGACCTGTTGGTTTCCAAGCAGGAGCAATAACATTGGGCATCTCACTGCGTCCAATGACACGTATTGGCGCCACAGTGAACTCACCGTAGCGCTCATTAATCTCATCAATAGCTGAATTTAATGCCTCTCGCTTATGGTTTTTTTCTTCACTAATAAACATATCTTGTTGTTTATAGTGCGTTGGCTTTAGGGCTGTTACTTGTACCTGACGACATTCTTGGCCGGAATAACTCATCAAAATGAATGACTTACATAGTTGATATATCAACGCACCATCATCCGTAGCACTATCTATTTTGGCTTTTGTGCCTAACCAGCCTTCGGGTGTTTTTAGTCCCATAAAGAAGGTGTCAGAAAGAAAGTGGTATTTACGTAACCTAGCTCCTACTTTCTCAGACATATGCTGAAAGTAAATCAATATCGTATTGATATCTCGGGTGCCCGGCGGCATAACTTTGCCATGACCAACGGACTTAGGATCCTTTACTGTTGTGATGATGGGTTCAGGATCCTTTCCCTGTGCCATCAACCAAATACGACGACCAGGATTACCAAAGCGCTGGGCAATAAGGCTCATCGGAACCTTTTTCATATCACCACAGTAATAAATGCCATATTTAGCTAAAAAACCTGCAATACCTTTATTAATCCCACTCAGCTCTGTCACCTTTTCCCCTGCCAAGCGTTGCTCTGCTTCCCATGGTGTAATCACCGTTAATCCATCGGGTTTATGTAATTTTGCTGCAAATTTCGCTGTGGTTTTGTCACCACTAATTCCGACGCTACAGGTCAATCCTGATACTTGGCTTATGGTGTCTTTAATTAAACGCCCCATTTGTTCTGGACTGCCATGCAGAGACTGACAGTCAGTCAAGTCGAGAAAGGCCTCATCCACTGAATAAACTTCGACTTTTGACGTAATGGAGGTTAATGCCATCATGATATCGGTAGAAATAGCGGCATAACGATTGGGTCTACTCGGTGCTTGAATGATGTTAGGACACAATTGACGTGCTTCTTTTAACCGCATGCCCGTTTTCACCCCGTAACTTCTGGCTTCATAAGATGAGGTGATAATCGTACTGCCCAGTTTTCC
The DNA here is from genome assembly GCA_011053005.1 of Methylophaga sp. GTDB lineage: Bacteria > Pseudomonadota > Gammaproteobacteria > Nitrosococcales > Methylophagaceae. The sequence goes on along the minus strand of DRHW01000011.1, from coordinate 7,451 downwards.
ATTGGTAACGCCTATGGGTTTATTCCGCCAATAGGGATAATCCAACTGTTCTACCTGAGCGAAAAAACAATTCATATCGACTAAGGCAATGATACGAGGCCAAGGCTGAGTTGTGTGCGGCTTTGCCATTAGCTTAAAGCGTTATAGACAATCGGTGATAAGGACATTTCTTCTCCGTGATGACATCAGCAGACTCACATTTCATAGAATTAGTGAGAACAAATAGAGAAGAGAAAATATAGAGAATAAACGTCAACTAATCAAGTTATTCTTGCTGAAGAATAGGCGGAGTAAGTAAGCCTAGTAGCTGTAATTAGCACTGATTAAGGGGCCGCGAACTGCCACCCCTATCAACAAGGGGATTGAATCTCCCTTAGGTATTACCTGCCTGCTTATCAATGCGCGTTATATGTTTAGGTAAATAAAGCGAGATTAATGCGGCAATGACGATAAAGCATGTTGATACCCATAAGCACATTGCTAACCCCTGCGTTTGATAAAGCCAACCTGACAGTACCGTGCCAATCAATCTACCCATCGCATTCGCCATATAGTAAAAGCCGACATCAAGTGATACGCCCTCTTCATCTGCGTAGCTGACAATTAAGTAACTATGTAACGCTGAATTGATAGCAAACAAAAACCCAAAAACCATCAAACCGATTAATAGCACCTGTTGCACATGCCAGTCATATAAAAGAGCCAATGCAATCAAAGCGGGAATAACACTCAGTGCTAGTGCCCATAACAGTGCATCTTTTCCATCGGGATGAGTGTGTTGAGCACGCCTCGTCAGTTTTGGGGTAAATCCTTGTACAGCGCCGTAACCAATAACCCATAAGGCTAAAAAGCCACCGACAGACACATGATCCCAGTCTAATTGTGTCGACAAATAGACAGGCAACGCCACCACAAACCAGACATCACGAGAACCAAATAAAAACATTCTGGCGGCTGAGAGAATATTTATCGAACCACTTTTAGAAAAAATATGGCTAAACTTTGGTTTGCTTTTGGCTTTTCCTAAATCGGCTCTAAGCGAAAAAAGACTAAACAGCCAAACCAGTAGAAGCCCACATGCCATTAGTAATATGGCGGCCTTAAACCCAATTAAGCTAAGTAAGCCTCCTCCCAAGAAGAAGCCGACCCCTTTTAACGCATTTTTTGATCCAGTCAGTGCGGCTACCCATTTGAAAAGCTGGCCTTGCGCGTCATTTGGTACCAATAGTTTTATGGCGCTTTTAGCACTCATTTTATTTAAGTCTTTGGCAATACCAGATAAGGCTTGCGCCGCCATCACCCAAACAACGGTTAGCCATTCAGACGGCACCAGTAACATCGATAGAGCCACTATCTGAAATAATAATCCGATGTTCATGGTTTTATTCAGGCCAATATGAGCGCCCAGCCAACCGCCGACTAGATTGGTAATTACACCAAATATTTCGTAAAACAAAAACAGCATGGCAATTTCTAATGGGCTATAACCTAAGCTATAAAAATGCAATACGACCAACATGCGTAATGCACCATCCGTTAAGGTGAAAGCCCAGTAATTACCAGTAATAATGAGGTATTGCCGAATATCGCCAGATAGGTTGGCCAGGAAGTTCATCAACAGTGTTACTCCATATCCTGACGACCAACAAGACGCACTAACTCTACCGTACGGTTAGCGTATCCCCATTCATTGTCATACCAAGCGTAAATTTTTACTTGGGTATTATTTACAACCATCGTCGATAGTGCATCAATAATGCTTGATCGAGGATCACCCTTGTAATCAATTGACACTAGTGGTCGCTGCTCAAAGCCTAAAATACCGTTTAGCTCGTTATCGGCGGCGTCTTTCAATAAGCGGTTTACTTCGTCAACGGTTGTCACTTGCTCTACCTCAAACACACAATCAGTCAAAGAAGCATTAGTTAATGGTACGCGAACAGCATGGCCATTAAGCCGGCCTTTGAGTTCAGGAAAAATCTCGGTAATAGCTGTTGCGGATCCGGTGGTGGTAGGAATCAGACTTGACCCACATGAACGAGCGCGACGTAAGTCTTTATGTGGTGCATCAATAATCGTTTGGGTATTAGTGATGTTATGAATAGTGGTGATCGAGCCGTGTTTGATACCTAATTGTTCATGGATAACTTTTACAACCGGTGCAAGAGAATTTGTGGTGCACGATGCCGCAGTTACAATCGGGTGAATAGTTTTGTCATAACGATAGTCATTAACTCCCATCACCACATTTAACACCCCTTCTTCTTTTACCGGTGCTGTCACCACTACCCGTTTAACCCCTTGATCCAAATATGCCTGCAGCACTGACTGACTTTTCATTTTGCCACTCGCTTCGATAACCACATCGCATGCTGACCAATCAGTCTCTGCGATGGTTTTGTTCTGAGTACAAATCAGACGCGTGTTATCAATGATAATGTCATCGCCATCCGCACTGGCTGAATGCTGCCAAGTGCCCTGAACAGAATCAAAATTGAGCAAGTGTGCCAGTGTGTCAGCATTACCCGCAGGATCATTAATTTGAATAAACTCAATATCATCCCAATCAAATGCAGCACGAAAAGCCAAACGGCCTATGCGACCAAACCCATTAATACCTACTTTAATTGTCATGATTGGTCCTTATTGCGTAGTGTGTTTCTAGAAAGTGAGTATGCGTGTCTAATGTCAGTGCATTGGGTCTTGCCGACTGAACAAGCGACTTTGTAGAGCGCCAATCCACACCTAGCTCAAGTAATAATATCGCTGCAAGCAGCCCTGTTCTACCTGAACCGCCACGACAGTGAATTGCTATTGTGGATTTATTTTTCAACAGCGTTACTAACTCATTTTTAACCGCTGAAAATGTGGATAAAAAAAGTGAGCCTGGAGACTGGTCATCCTCGATAGGCAGTTGAAACCATTGCATTCCAGAGTGAATAATCTGCTTTCCCAGATCAGAAACGTCTAAGGTCTGAATTTCCTCATCGGGTAAAACAGTGATTACCGCTTTTGCTCCCGCAGTTGCTAATGTGTTCACGGCTGCTTCTAGGCTGCTTTCTTTTGTCCCGGGGCAAGGAGTGAATATAAACTGTGCGCCATTTGGCAATGGTAAATATGTTATTGGGTGTGCTGTCATAGTGATTAAGTCTTAATTTGATGATTTATGGACAACAACTGCTTTTATTGTCAGGCCGCCGGTCCATGCCACATAACCTTGCTAGGTTATCTTTAATGAAGTCATGGTTATTTAGTTGTGTTGTTGCAATGACCGAGAGTGCCCAGTCAGGTAAATCAGGATTGATACGATAAAATACCCACTGTCCTTGACGCCTATCGAGTAACAGCCCACATTTTCTAAGCTGAGCAAGATGTCTGGATATTTTTGGCTGAATGTCATCTAATGCCTCGGTCAACTCACACACACATAGCTCTTCCTGCTGGTGAATTAATAACATACAACGTAAGCGAGTCTCATCGGCAAGGCATTTATAAAAATCTAAGGCTGTCATCAACCGTACACCTCTTAGTTGAATTTATCGTGCTGATACACTTAATCAGCTGTTTGTTGGTGCTGTTATGCTTGCTGTAATTTAAAATGTATACACCCCGCCAACTGACTGAATATCGTTTATCAATAGGCGCTATTCAGCAAACTACTCTCTTGATTTGTATATATGATAAAACATATATGTTTCATAAAAATGACAGTTTTGAATAAAACCATTGAATGAAGATTGATGAAATTCGGCCAATAAATGTCATTAAACAAAATCTGCAGCAAAAAAAAGGGGCTTAATAAGCCCCTTTCTATGTAAAACATCAGTGATGAGTATTATCGACACTCTTGTGGAAGCTGTTTTTGAGGTACATTCTCCCCATAGCACTGCCAGATAATATCTTCTTCATTTATGGTGGGTTCTAACACTAAGTATTTGCCTTCACCCATCTTATCTTCCCCTACTTTTGCACCGATAACACCATTTTGGTAAATAGAGATTTCAATATTCTGAGGGAATTGCTCACTGCTATAGCCTAGCGCCTGCATTGACTCTGGCCATTCCTCATTACTTATTGCGTAGTTAGTGACCTGCCCTTTAACAATTTGCGTTGTTGCATAGGCTGATGAAATCAGTGCGCGCTCTTGATAGTCTTGATAAGCCGGTATTGAAATAGCGGCTAATATACCTATTAGCATAAGAGTGACTAAAAGTGATGCTGCACCAGTGCTTCCAAATCGAGGAATAAAGCATGACAGTAACCAAGCAAAAAAATGTCTTCTAGGATGTTTAACGTGTTCATTTCTACTTAACGCTAATGCTGAAGCCATACGTTTTGTTAACCAAGGGTAGTCACTGGTCAACTCATTGAACGACATCCAAAAACCATTTGTATAAGAAATTTGGCTTAGATAAGACTGCACATTCATTGATTTCCAGCGAGTATCACCAGCTGCAATTGCTGATATCGCTGCTTTAATATCATCTTCAGACTGACAGCAGGCAACACCGTAGCGATCACAGGTGTACTCTTCAGCCCTTCTTAAGGCGCTACCAAGTAGAGGTAGGACCATTGCCGGCAGGATAAACGCGTTCCAAGTTAAGTGTTTTCTATGAATATGACCTAATTCATGACCAATATAAAAATCAACCGCACTAGGTTGGCTTTCTAATGCATCAACAACATCTGTGAATAACACAATAAAGTGTCTGCCTAAAAATTTTGTAGCTAAGGCGTTGAAAAAATCAGTTCTTAATAAATAGGCTTCTGGAATATCATCTAAGCCAATTTTATTGCAGCTATTAACCAGCTTTTCATAAAGATCAGGGTATTGCTCCGCACTAATTTTAACGCCCGTTCCCTTGAGATGACTAATAAAGGCAGAATGAGCAAATAAGAAAAATACATACCCAAGCAGTAAATATATTAAAAGTATGCCAAAGGTACCAATGGTGAGGGCAATCCAAAAGAGTGTAGATAGAATAATGGCAATGCGAAACAGGGGCTTTTCATGTTTATAGACCAAGTCCATTTGAAATCCTTTTTTCATAAATGTGTATTGTTGTTATAAGTACTATATAGATTAAAAGATTATAAATAATCCATAAAAATCAATAAATTATAGTGATTTTATCGCGCGAATATATATTGTCTTATTGCTGGATGTATAAGGTTGAGAAAGTTTATGTTCTTAAGCGACTTTAAATCCTTGTGAATCATCACAAATTTTTCACTTATTATCAATTGTTATAAAGTTTTATATTGGTTGTGCTGTGCTCTTAATTTAAGATAAGGCTAACTGCCTAACCGTTTAATCGTTTAATCGTTTATATACAGCCAAAATATAATGAGTCTCAGAGGTGGTTTTTTGTTTGAAACATATTGTTTCATAATTATTTTTTCCCTCAGGAACTTTTCTTGCGTGCAATTATTCTGTATACGTAACAACTATGTTGCAGGCTAGCTTTGTAGTGAAAGCAAAGGATATTAAATGGCGGTTAAGATACTCATTGTTGAGGATGACCCAGTTACTCAACTGCAATATTCTGAGATTTTGAAAAAACAAGGCAATGTCTACTTAGCCAGTTCCGGTGAGGAAGCTATTATTTTAGCGATGGTTGTTAAACCGGATGTGATTTTTCTTGATATTGAGCTGCCTGGTTGTAATGGATTTGATGTCGTTCAAAAGTTGAAATCTAAACAAATCCCAGCATCGGTCATCATGATCACAGCACATAACACACCGCAGAATTTTATCGAATCGGTCAATTCAGGCGTAAGCTATTTCCTCACAAAACCAGTTCACGCTGACGTAATTGAAGTGGTATTAAGTAATACGCTACAAAGAAGACAACAAAAAGCCAATAGTCTCGCAGTTATCAAAAATGCTGAATCAAAATTTAGCAATATCATCAGTATGTTATCTGAAGCAGTTGTTGTAAGTGATGAAAAAGGAATCATTCAATTCGTTAACCAATATTGCCTCAATTTATTTGGTTATGAACATGAAGAGTTAATTGGTAAAAATGTCAAAATTCTCACTCCTCCTTCCATTGCAAAGCAACATGACCAGTATATTGAGGAATACAACAAAACACGCCAAGCTCACCTGATAGGTAATCCTCGTGAGTTAGAAGCTGTTACAAAGTCGGGTAAAAAACTGATTATTGATCTCAACTTATCTGAGTTTAAAGACTCAGACAGTCGCTATTACCTCGGTGTGATTCGAGACGTCACTGAAAAACGAGAAATGGAAGAAAAACTGCATCAAGCCGCTATGTTTGACGCCCTTACCGGTTTAAGAACAAGGCTGTCCTTATCGTTAGAGTTGGACAAAGTGTCACACACAGAGCTAAAGAATGGCTTCATTCTCACAGCAATGTTAGATGTCGATGATTTTCAGACCTTAAATACGGTGCTGGGATTTAAGGTGTGTGATGAGTTGTTAAAGACCATCGCGAGTAAATTGAGACATATTCAAAATACATATAGTCATAAGGCCTACCGTGTTTCTGCTGATCGATTTGTTGTGCTTGGATTTAGCACTGATAAGGATGAAGCCTTTCAAGATAAGGAAATCTTATTAGATGAGCTTGAGCAATTAACGGTTGATATGTACAGAGCGCATGCATTCACCGTTTCAATAACGTGTGTAGGTTATGTCACAACCCTATCAGAGCAAGAAGACAATACGCTGACGCAACAGCTTGAATTATCTTTGAAAAGTGCTCGTTCTCAAGGGAAAAAGGGCCAAGTCGCCCGAGCGAGTCAATTAGATAATAATGTCGGATTGCAAATAGCATCATTGAAACTCGATTTAGCATCAAATATTGATGAAAATACGCTTTGCATCGTTTTACAACCCAAAGTCAATAAACTGAATAAAATTTCGTCATTTGAAGCCTTATTACGTTGGCAAGATACGCGTTATCCTAAGTTGAATCTTGGGCATTATATTGCGGCTGCTGAAGAAACCGGTGCCATTATTCAAGTAGGTTATTTTGTTATAGAACAAACATGTGCCTTTTTAGCTGACTTGCATCCAGCCTATAGAAAACGCATTTTTATCAATTTAAGTATCAGACAGTTATTTGATGCTAACTTCACGTCCTTTTTAGCATCGATTTGTGCGAAACATAATATTGACCATCAATACCTTGGCTTTGAATTAACGGAATCAATGGTTGCTGATGATATTGTTCTTGTGAGTAAACAGCTACAGAAGATTTGTGATTTAGGCTTTGAAATTGCCATTGATGATTTTGGCACTGGTCAGTCAAACCTTAGGTACATTCATAAACTACCGATTAGTCAGCTGAAAATTGATAAATCATTTATCGATGATATTACTGATACAACTGTTTCGGCACCGTTAGTTGACTCTGTTTACCAGATCGCAAAAGCGATGAACCTAACCGTTGTGGCAGAAGGTGTCGAAAAACTTGAACAAG
>DRHW01000010.1 GCA_011053005.1 Methylophaga sp. | reverse complement strand
TTTATCTCAGCAGCAGAAAAGCTGCATGTCACTCAAACGACCGTAACGGCTCGAATTCATAACCTTGAGGGACAACTTGGCTGTAAATTATTTGTTCGCAACCGCTCCGGTGCAAGTTTGACTTCAAATGGTGTTAGGTTTGTTGAACATGCTACGAAAATGGTGCAATCGTGGGAGCTGGCGAAACGTGATCTGCCTTTACCCCAAGGAGTACAGAATGTACTCAATATTGGCAGTGAAGTGAGTTTATGGAGTCCGCTTGTCTTGCAATGGCTCAATGCACTCAATATCACTGAAAGTGAAGTGGCCATAAGAACAGAGATTGGTGAACGTCAATCGCTTATGGAGCAACTTGAGAATGGTGTTCTAGATATTATTTTGGTTCATCAACCTGAATATTGGCCTGGTGTTCAGGTTGAGCAATTATTAGAAGAAAAATTGATTCATGTTAGCTCTGTAGAAATATCGGAACCTTATGTCTATGTTGATTGGGGAGAGGACTTCAGACGTCAGCATGATGTCGCTCTGCCAGAACTAGCAAGCTCTAACCTTACGATCAGTCTCGGGCCATTAGCATTGCATTATATTTTGACCAATGGGGGGAGTGGCTACTTCCGAACTCGCGTGGTTGAACATCATATAAAAGCAGGACTGCTAAAGCATAACGAACATTTTCCTGAGTTTACCTTTCCAGTTTACGTACTCTACAAACAGGAGAATAAAATAAGATACGCCTCTCAGCTTAATGCCTTATATAAATCATCTAAGATTCAGTCTCCATGGCTTCAATAAAGACGAATTTGTCAGCAAACAACTTGACGCAAAATGTATTAATATCCTCATAACAAACAACATGCTTTATGGAATAAAGGCTAAATAATGGATGAAACTAAGCAGAGAATAGCATTGTTTATTGATGCCGATAATGCGCCAGCTGGCAAGTTTGAAGATGTGCTGAGTGAAGTGGCAAATTATGGGGTTGTCACTATCCGTAAAGCCTATGGAAACTGGAAATCACCCACCTTAAAGGCGTGGGAGGATCTCTTACATGAATATGCTATACAACCCATTCAGCAGTATGATTTAACAAAAGGAAAGAACGCATCAGACATTGCCATGGTCATTGATGCGATGGATGTAATGTATACGAAACAAATTGATGTGATGTGTTTTGTGTCATCAGACAGTGACTTTACACCTATGGTGACACGGGCCTTAGCGGAAGGGAAAGTGGTATTAGGATTTGGAGAACGTAAAACACCACTATCTTTTGTGAATGCATGCTCTAAGTTTCTATTTTTAGATCAAGAAAAAGAAAAAACAAAATCGGTTGTAAAATCTAAAAATATCAAATCAGACACTAAACTCATCAACCTGTTGAGGCAAGCAATTGAAGCAACAGAAGATGAAGATGGCTGGGCAGCGCTTGGGCCAGTAGGATCAAATATTTCCAATAAAACATCATTTGATACCAGAAATTATGGCTTTAAAAATCTCAGCAGCTTATTGAAATCAATTGACTTATTTGAATTAAAACGAGGATCAGGTAATTCATATTTAGTGAGGGATGCTCGAAAATCGAACAAATAGTCTCTGAGCGAGTATACGCCGAGACTCACTGTATGCTGGTACAGCAAATACCCCCAGAGAATAAAATCTCTGAGGATATATTTTTGAATTTCATGGTGAACTCGAATGCGTACTCCAATAATGAATAATAAGATGTTTTACATCGATCTATTCTGAGCCAGATAAAAGATTGAGCTGAGAACGTGCCATTGTCATTTTCTCAGGAGAAATATCCAGTTTTCTCACTGCTTCCAATTCTTCGGCCGTGTAAGGACTGAAGTCATTGGTTAGGCGTTTATCATTACCCCAGCTTAGAAGAATATAATTTAATACAGCAGCTAGTTTTTCATCATTCAATACCGACTTCCAAGCGGGCATATTGCCATTGTAGTTGTCTTTATTGACCGATATCTGACCACTTAAACCATGCATGACCACTTTGGCTAAATAACTACGTCCACCATCTGTATTAAATAGTTCAGCAGCATGATCTTTTAACGGTGGGAATGCTCCGGAAAGACCTTCACCATTTGTTTGATGGCAGGCGGCACAATTTTGGACAAAAGTACTTTTACCTAACGTGAGATCACCAGAAAATTTGACTGATGATGTTTCGGACCGAACTTTTTCTTCTGAATTTGTATTCACTGTTGATTCAACATGCGACTGGGTTTCAGGTGTGTAGTGTGCTTGGAGGTATGTAACAATGGCTTTTTCCTGTTCATCATTGATGAAATTTTTTGCACCAAATTTAAAACGCATTTTATCCACTATCTCTTGCCAGTGCTTTGATGAAAGGGGGGGCTGATTGGTGATGTATGTCGTACTATGGCATATGGCACAATAACTCTTGACAAGATTTTGACCTTTTCCCGCTGCAAGCTCACTTGGATAACTAGGTAAAACGCCGTTTAATCCATATACATTTCCTTGCGGATTAATTTTTGTTTTTTGTTGCTTGAGAATGTTGTGTTTCCCATCAGGTGTTTGATATTGAGCTGGCGTCATGTAATGTGGTGTGTCAATGTTTGCACCTGTTTCATCTGATACAAATGCATCAGCTTTAATATTAGTGGCTATTAATACGAGCATACAGGTTGAAATAATGCTTGGAATATTCACGGTTTGCCTCCTAGGCCGTTTTGCCAACATGAACGACTTGTCGTTCAATTCGGTTAAGAACATACCCACCTGGATTCCAAATGGTGTGATCTGGCTGAATTGAACCATCTGAGTCTTTAGCCCTGACAGCAAGCTTGTATACGCCACTTTCGCTGGGGGTCCAATCGAATCGCCAAGTACGAAATGCATAAGGTCCTAAGTCTTCACCAAGCACTGCTTTTTTCCATGTCTTTCCATCATCAGCAGAAAATTCAACAGACGCAATACCCTTACCGCTACCACTGAAAGCGATACCGCAGACTTCATTAGTTAATCCAGCGAGTAACTGGGTTTGGTCGTCTGGGGAGACAATAAAAGAGCGAACAGGGAGTTGTGTTGTACCTATCGACACCATATCTACTTCATGTTTGGCTATTGCTTCTGGGGTGGTATCTGCTTGTGGTGTTGCAGGTATTTTGTATGCTTTTGCGGTCCAGAAATCTGTATCGGTATGATCTAGAACTCGAATCCAGGTAACGTGCTTGACCCAGTAGGTTGCAAATTTACCGGGAAAAACCATTCTCACTGGGAAGCCATTCAGAATCGGTAGTGGTGACGAATTCATCGAATAGGCGATAAGCGCATTTTGCAAAGCAGGATCATCGATACTAAAAGATTTCATAAACGCATGAGATCCATAACCTTTTGGGCCCTTACCTAGGTCTAGCCCTTGAAATTGTATCTGTTTTGACGTTGATTTTATGCCCGCTCGTTCCAATAAATCCATTAGTCGAATGCCTTTCCAGCGGGCGCAACCCATCGCACCATGTCCCCATTGCCCACCAGGTACTCGGGGTTGAAAAAAACTACGGCTATTTCCCGAGCACTCGTTGACAGCCACTACCTCATTTGGTGGCAGATTAAGTAGCTCTTCTAATGATAGCTGTGCAGGATTATTGACCTCACCTTCAATATTGAGTCGCCATATATTCAAGTCGATTTCTGTTGGCACAGAAGGCATGTGATAGCGAACAAAAAAAGCATTATTCGGCGTGATGGCTGAACGAAAATAATGTCGTGGTGTTTCCAGTTGTACCGGCCTGTCAGTCAGGCGAATGAGTGGCAATTTCTGTGGGTAAAAAACAAGTGGTCCCATAGAATTCCAGCCCAGCTTCGAGCCAGGCCCTGTAAATGTTGGTAACGCCTCAAGAGCAACACGATTATTGTCAGTGTTCGCCATGACTTTTGGAATTTGACTGGCGGTAAGCAAACCAGCCATGCTCGCACCGATATTACGAAGTGCTTTACGGCGATTCATATTCTCTTTTTTCATTTTCATTTTTGCTCCCTTAAAACCAGTTGTGATAGAAGCTATTGATGTAATAGCCACCTATAGTCAGCATTACAAATAACAACAACCCTAATAAAATCGGCTTTAATCCCGCTTGTTTAATAGCACCCAGATGAGTTCTGAGCCCCAGGGCTGTCATTGCCATTGTCAGAAAAAGGGTGTCCACCGAGATTAAAATTTTGTGTATCCACGGACTCATATCAACTACTGAGTTAAAGGCGGTCACTACGATAAACAGCGCGGCAAACCAGGGAATGGTGATAGGGGCACGCTGGCTTCTGAGTGTAGATTGTTTTTTATTGGCAATAAGTTGACCGATTAGTAATAAAAATGGGGCGAGCATCATCACTCGCAGCATTTTCTCGATTAATGCAGTATTAGCTGCAGTATCACTGACCGCTTTACCTGCTGCCACAACTTGAGCTACTTCATGTACGGTTGAGCCTACAAAAATCCCATAGTGCTGCTCAGATAATCCCAGATAAGGAAATATCAGTGGGTAAATAAACATAGATAACGTGCCGAAGATAACTACGGTGGCGACGGCAACAGTCACTTTATGTGCCTGTGCCTTGATAACAGGTTCGGTTGCCATTACGGCAGCTGCACCACATATAGAACTGCCCGCACCAATCAAAATAACGGTTTCTTTGTCCAGCTTGAATAGATGGCGACCTGCATAGTAGGCAAGTGCAAAAGTCAGGATCAGAACGGAAATATCGATACAAATACCGCTGATGCCAATATTCATGACTTGCTGGAAGGTGATTCTAAACCCGTACAAGACAATCCCAGCACGCAATAATATGTTTTTGGAGAAGTCGACCCCGAGAGAGGTTTGCTCTGCGATTCGTGGAAAAAAGGTATTACCTACAATCATGCCAAGAATAATTGCGATAGTAAGCGCGCTCAGGCCTAGTTGATTAAAAATAGATAGTTTTTCAGCCATCATGCCAACAACAGAGAAAAGCAGAACAAGTAACAATCCCTGGAACCATCTGGGGTCAAGCAATTGACTTGCAGGAGATGAAATATTTGATGAGTTATGCATAGCGTATCCACCTATTTTTTGTTGCCAAGGATAAGATGCGCTATGCTATAAGTCTAATACATATATTTTATTAATCTATAACTTTTATATATATGAACCTAAATCATCTACGTCATTTTTATTTCGTTGCTAAAGAGGGTAGCTTTTCATTGGCGTCTGAAACGTTATGTGTTAGCCAGCCCGCAGTTTCAAAATCGGTGAGAGAGCTAGAAAAATATTTTGAGGTCTCTTTGCTCAGTCGATCTACCAAACGGCGAAATATGCGACTAACACATGAAGGTCGGCGTTTATTTGAATATGCTCGGAGTCTGTTTGCGATAGAACGGACAGCCATCGATGATATGCAAGCCTTGAGAGAACTCCATGATGGCGTATTACGACTGGGCGCAACCCCGACAGTAGCTAATTACTGGCTGGCACCGTACATTAATAACTTTAAAACGCTTTATCCCAACGTTCTATTGTCTGTACAGGTAGCCTCAACACCTGTTATCAGTGAAGCCTTGATCGACTATGAAATAGATTTGGGGATCATTGAAGGTGGTGAGGTCTCATCAACACTCATTAATACGATGCACTGGTTTGATGAGGAAATGTTATTTATCACGGCATATACTGGTCACAAATCATCAGCAATGATCAGATCAGAACTGGAGCAATCCGTCTGGTTATTAAGAGAGCAAGGTGCAATGACACGGGATGTGGTTGAACGTATTCTAGCGGATAACCAAATCAAGCCTCAGAAGATCATAGAAATTGGTAGCAATGAAGCTATCGCGAAACACGTCGAAGCAGGGCTTGGTTTGTCATTGTTACCTAAAGCAACGGTAGCAGATCTGATTCAGCTAAACACATTGAGTGAAATTAAATTGAAGGCGGCAAAAAATATGCGTAGACCGCTGCTGATTCTAAATCATCCTGAAGATAATCTACAGTCTTTTGCAGCAAGCGCATTTCAAGTCATTTTGTCACATAAAATATCATAAATATATGAATTTATTGGCCAGTAGGTTTCGATTTGAACAATCAAGACTAACCCTCCTAAGCTATCAGTTTTCACTTAATAAACTGACATGATTAAGGCTGAGATTGTTTAGACAAGTCTCGATTATTTTTGATAAGCGGTGTTGCCCGTTGTGTAATGTCTGTGGCGGGGTGCATATGTGAGTCTAGTCACAGAGACATTTAACTTATAGCGAACCTTACTGAGTAGAGATAAGAATCTGTCTCTACGTATTTTGTTTTATTGAAACTCATTACAAATTATTGTAAAAATTACACTCAAACAAAAAAGCCCCAAAGAGTGACTCTTTGGGGCTTTATATATTCTTTGGCTCCCCGAGCTGGACTCGAACCAGCGACCCAATGATTAACAGTTAATGGAATCCCCCATTACCTTTTGATTTCGGCTTTGGGGGCTTTTCAATCCAGCTTTACATAAAGAATGACATAATGATATTGATGACACCTTGTTCATCACAATATTGGTATAAATCTATTAACTTTTCGATAACTTCATACCACAACATCATTCTTTGACTTTCAGTTTCACTTTTATGTCTACGCATTAGGGTTCTCCTAAAAAAAATAAAAAACGGCCTATAAAAACAAGGCTCATCTTTATTTACTGTTTTTGAGAATTAACGCTTTTTGCTCGTATCAAATTTAATGATTGGTCGTAGTAATATTTCATTCACATTTTCTGTGGATAACCCTGTCAGTAAGATCAGAAATGCCTTGTAAGTATGGGGAAAATCCTCGCTGGTTAATAATTGAGCAGAACTGATTGAAGCGTTGACACCACACTGGTAAATTGCTATTTTCGTAATCAATATCGCTACTCGCGATTCTTGGCTCCCGCCAAGCTCACCAAGATACGTCCACTGGCCGTACTCTCAGCTCATAAGAGCAAATCCGATTGAAGTAACTTTATTTCCGACAGAAATCTTTTGTGTGTCTGCACAGCTGTACGTTTTTTTGTGCCTCCAGATTAAAGGTTTCTGATCGACATTTAATTGTCGATTGAAAGCGGCTTGCTGACCGTTTAATCCAGCACTCAATCACCCTTCAGGGCACATACACTGCCCTCTAGGGATAGCTTTGTCTGTGCCATTCCGAAGGATTTTTAATTCAAGGAGGCACAAATGGAGTTTAAAAAGCTGAGACGTGATGAAGTCCTGAAAGATGTTATTCAACGGGCGGGTACAAATGCAGAATTTAGACCATCCAAAGTTGAAAAGAAGGACGACCATGTTTCCAGAGCATATTGGGCTGGAGACAAGTTAGTAATCATTCTCGAAAAGGCACGAGCAGTCGTGGGCTATAACCTTTTCAGCAGATCCCAACTTAAACGAGCAAAAAGATATTCGCATGCTTTCCTAGTGGAGAAGCGGGTTTTATGGCAAAGGAGTGAGCAATGATTCTCAGTCCTAGTCGCGTTCAAAAAGGGCAGACTTGTATGAAGCAAGTCTGGTACCACTATAAGTTGGGTATAAGACCAAAGGTTACTTCAGCAAACCTTGCTTTTGGTAAAGCGGTGGATAACACCGTTATGGATTACTTAAAAGCAGTAACGCTGGGTACACGGATTTCTTCAATTGAAGATGTCTTTGT
>DRHW01000009.1 GCA_011053005.1 Methylophaga sp. | reverse complement strand
TTTGATAAATTTATCCGCCACGGTTAGCGCATAAATAAAGCCAGTACAAACAGCTTGTAAATCAAATGCAGGACAACCGCTAATATTTAATTTCTCTTGTACTAAAGAGGCTGTACTAGGGAAAATTCGTGTAGGTGTTGTAGTAGCAACAATAATTAAATCAATATCATCGTTAGTGATACCCGCAGCTTCAATTGCTTTTTCTGCAGCAAAAAAAGCTAAATCTGTCGTGGTTTCATCTTCGGCAACAATATGACGTTTTTTAATACCAGTACGATCTTGAATCCATTGATCTGATGTTTCGACCATTTTTTCAAGATCATGATTAGAGAGCACTTTTTCAGGTAAATAACTACCCGTTCCTACTATTCTTGAATAGATCAAGGAGCATGCCCTTCTAATAACATTTCTAAATGCTTACTAATATGTTTTGGAATATCTTGTTCAGCTTCGATAATGGCAATTTTGATTGCATTGGCAAAGCCTATTTCATCGGTACCACCATGGCTTTTAATTACAATGCCTTGCAAACCAATTAGGTTGGCACCGTTATAAGCTCTAGGATCTAATTCGTCGCGGAAGTGTTTTAATACTGGCGAAGCAATTAAGCCAGCTAGTTTAGTAAAGATATTACGACCAAATGATTGGCGCAAGAAGTGACGAATCATATGAATGACGCCTTCACTTGCTTTCAGCGCGACATTACCGACAAAACCATCACAAACGACGACATCGACATCACCACGATATAAACCATCACCTTCTACAAAGCCATAATAGTTGAGATCGGTATCCATTAATAAACGAGCCGCTTCTTTGACGCGTTCATTACCTTTGATTTCTTCTGAACCGATGTTCAGCAAACCAATAGTAGGATTTTTCTTACCATCAACGAGCTCGGCTAATACTGAGCCCATAACAGCAAACTGAACAAGATGTTCAGCACTCGAATCAACATTAGCCCCAAGGTCTAGCACATAGGTATGGCCTTTCATTGTGGGAAGCGCGGAGACGATTGCGGGACGTTCAATCCCTGGAATGGTTTTTAACACAAAACGAGCCGTAGCCATTAATGCACCGGTATTACCAGCACTGACACAAGCAGCGGCCGAACCATCTTTGACGAGATTCAATGCGACACGCATCGAGGAATCTTTTTTGGTTCTTAATGCGATGGCGGGTGACTCGCCCATTGTAACCTGCTGTGAAGCATGACGAATAATTAAACGCTCGTCATTTTGCACATTGTGTTCATTCAATGTTGAACTAATTACATCTTTATCGCCAACTAATATAAAGTGAGTTTTAGGATATAATTTTAATGCCCGAATTACAGCGGGGATCACGACACTTGGACCGTGATCCCCGCCCATGACATCAATAGATAATGTAAGACTCAATAGAATTCAGCCTTACTCACCTGTAGCTGTAATCACTTTACGACCACGGTAAAAACCGTCAGCAGTAATGTGATGACGGCGATGTAATTCACCTGATGTTGAATCAACAGACAATGTTGCTTCAGTTAATGCATCATGTGAACGACGCATACCGCGACGTGATGGACTCTTTTTACTTTTTTGAACTGCCATTGCTAAACTCCTAACTTCTAATAAATACTATACTTGACCTGCTGACTCTAAATTTTTAGAATCGAAACAAACGCTTACTTCTTTAATTTTAGTGATGCAAGAACTTCAAATGGTGACACTTTCTTTTCTTTCTCACTTTCATCTATATCGTCCCCTCGATACCATGCTTCTTTAGGCAAACAAGCATGCTCATGCCTGGGCACCAAGGGTAAACCTAAAATCAATTCATCTTCGACAACCGAAGCTAACAACACAGGATCTTTAGTCTCAACAATCCATGGGTCATATAACTCCGCCAACTCTTCAATTTTTCTTTCACTTTTAAGAATTGCAAGATGACATTCGACATTCACATCGAACGACATTGGTTTCATGCAACGTTCACATATTAATGATAATTGAGCACTAAACTTACCATACATAAATGGCAAGCCTGTTTCATCAACATCAAAATTCATTGTTACTGCTACTTCACCTTCTGCGCTAGCAAGTGATCCACCTAGACGCTTCATAGTTGAAACAGGAAGTGTCCCCTCCAATTTCAAACCATTTTGAGCCAATCTAAATGGGTCTATATCTTTTGGTAGTTTTTGATGCATATCCGCCGGAATTATATAAGAAAACAAACTGTATCGCAAAATCTAACTACATAACATTAAATCGGCTTATAGAAGCGAGACTTATTATTGTAGTTAGATTAGCGATGATTTTTTAAAAAAATAATCTAGAATCAACATTAATCGTCGTTATGTAACTCCATAAAAGCACTACTGTTTTCAGTGTCACTTTTAGATGAATCATTACGTAAAGCATCAATGTAATAAAGATAAGAAGCATCGATATCGCCAGTAATATAGTTACCATTAAAACATGAGGTATCGAAGTGTTCTATATCCGATCTTTTGTTAACTGCCGCAATAAGATCCTCTAAATCTTGATAGATAAGCCAATCAACACCCAGTTCTTTACCAATTTGTTCCACATTACGATCATGTGCAACAAACTCGTGCGGTGAAGGCATATCAATGCCATATACATTTGGATATCTAACGGGTGGTGCAGCAGATGCAAAATACACTTTTCTTGCGCCAGCATCACGAGCCATTTGTACAATTTGTTGTGATGTTGTACCACGAACGATTGAGTCATCAACCAATAGTACATTCTTACCTTCAAACTCTAAACCAATCGGGTTTAGTTTTTGACGTACTGACTTTTTACGTTCTGATTGGCCAGGCATAATAAACGTACGACCAATGTAACGATTTTTTATAAAGCCTTCACGATAGACTACACCTAGATCGTACGCTAATTGCAATGCAGCTGTTCGACTAGTATCTGGAATTGGAATCACAACATCAATATCATGATCAGCAAATTCACGCTTAATCTTTTCTGCTAGTTTTGTGCCCATACGCATACGGCTTTTATGCACTGAAATACCATCGATCATAGAATCTGGTCGTGCAAAATAAACATACTCAAAAATACAGGGTACTTTAACTGGGTTTTCAGCACATTGACGAGAATGAAAATTTCCAGCCTTGTCGATGAATATACATTCACCCGGCTCAACATCACGCACTAACTTATAGCCCAATGAATCAATAGCAACACTTTCAGATGCGACCATATAATCGTCACCTAATTCTGTTGTTCTCTTACCGATTACAACGGGGCGAATAGCATAAGGATCACGAAAAGCTAAAATACCAACACCTGCAATTAAAGCAACAACAGCATAAGCCCCGCGGCAGCGTTTATGAACCTGAGACACTGCTTCAAAAATATCTTCAGCACCAGGTGTTAATTTGCTTGTTTTTTGTAGTTCATGAGCCAAAACATTCAATAATACTTCTGAATCTGAATTAGTATTTAAATGACGACGATCACTTTGAAACAACTCATCTTTTAATACTTTGGTGTTAGTTAAGTTGCCGTTATGAGCCAAAGAAATACCAAACGGAGAATTGACATAAAATGGCTGCGCTTCGGCAGAGGTAGAACAACCTGCAGTAGGATAACGAATATGGCCAATTCCCATATTACCCTTTAGTTTAAGCATGTGACGAGTATGAAACACATCTTTGACCAGACCATTATCTTTACGTAAAAATAGCTGGCTATTATCATCACACGTCACGATACCAGCAGCATCTTGACCACGGTGTTGTAATACAGTCAAACCGTCATATAAACTCTGATTAACTTCGGAGTGACTAACAATACCAATAATTCCGCACATATTATTTTAAGCCCTATAAATTAGCTAAAGTGTATATATTCTGCAATATCTGCTGGCAATAACGCTTGCAGCCAAACAGCCATTTTTTGAAAATGTTCCAATAATAATGATGATTGCCACCAATTATCTTCCGGCATAGGTGTTGCTCCAGCAATAAGCACCAACAAAGTCACAATAGCTACACCACGTACTAAGCCAAAAATGATACCTAATGATCGATCTGTCCCTGTTAATCCTGTTTTTTCAACCAGTGAAGAAATCATGCTATTCACTAGTGCACTGAGTATTAATGTAACAACAAATAAGGCGAAAAAGGCAGTGAATAAACGGATTGAAGGCGTCGCAATATAATCAACCAGTAAGCCTGCCAATTGTGGATGAAAAGTCAGCGCCACCCAAAAAGACAAAGCCCAACTAACTAAAGACAAAACTTCTTTGATAAAGCCACGAACTATACTGATCCCTGAGGAAACAAATATTATGCCTATAATCAAATAGTCAACCCAAACCATATACGCCCCTGAAATGGTATCTTGCTACTAAACAGGGAATTTTAACAGATTGGCTAACATCAACCCAGAATTATTGTTGAACACTACCCAAGTTTATTCTTGTAGCACCTGAGTATTAAGCTTCATTTTGCTGTCAATCTCACTTGCCACAGCTTGTGCTTGCTGTTTATCAGTCATAGGTTCAATACGTACTCGATAAATTTTGCCATTAGCAGTATCAGTATCTTCAATGACAGATTTATATCCCATTTGTTTGGCCTGTACATTAAGTGCATCAGCATTTGCTTTAACTGAAAAACTAGCTAACTGAATGACCCACTTTTCTGCTGGTTGAGTTTGCGTTACTTTTGCAGGTACCGAAGACTTTGCTGGAACTGATGCCTTAGTTGGTGCTGTAGCTTTAACGGGCTCTGATGTCTTTTTAGGTATAGCAATAGACTTAACTGGTTCTGACATTTTTTGAGCTGGTACTGGATTTTTTGTTGGGGGTGTCACTTTTTCAGGTGCTGAAGCTTTTCCTGATAACGGCGTTTTTACTGGCTCTAGAGGCGCAACCTTTGCTGATTCAAATGCAGGTGCAGAATTATCCTCCTCAACTTTTTGTTCTAGCGCCAACTCTTCAGAATCCTTAGCTGCTGCTTCCAAATTAATGATAGCTTCAGATACATAGGGCAACTTAGTTTCAGTACGCTCAGATTTAAAAGCCAGTTTTGAAGTTTGTTCGTCAGTACTCTCATCAGCACTGCGAATCAATAACATCGCAATAGCAATGACGACGCTAAATAACAAAGCAACACCAATAATCCGTTGAAGTTGTACAGTAGTCATGCCCGCTTCCCCTTGTTATTTAATGACGATTTTCAATCTTGCCCTCATGATAATTCTTATTATCAGTACTGAGCACTGTATCAATGTTAGTTGCATCACCTGGCATTGACTGTAATGCTGCAGCCAATACTTCAGTTATCCAACGAACAGGAATGATCCTTAGGCTATCTTTAATGTTACTTGGAATCTCTTTAAGATCTTTAACATTATCATGCGGGATTATAACGGTATTGATTCCGCCGCGATGTGCTGCTAATAATTTTTCTTTCAAACCACCGATTGCTAGCACCTCACCACGTAACGTTATTTCACCCGTCATCGCAACATTAGACTTAACAGGAATCCCTGTAATGGCAGACACAATCGCGGTACACATCCCCACACCTGCACTTGGACCATCTTTAGGTGTAGCACCTTCAGGTACGTGAATATGAATGTCGTGAGTTTGCATAAAGTCTGGTGCAATATCCCAATCAGTAGAACGCGAACGAACGACCGTTGTTGCAGCCTGAATCGACTCTTGCATTACATCACCAAGCTTTCCTGTATAAGCTGCTTTTCCTTTACCGGGCATCACTGCCGTTTCAATTGTCAGTAACTCGCCACCAACTTCAGTCCATGCTAAGCCAGTCACTTGACCAACTTGATCAGCCTCTTCAGCCGTACCATATTGATAGTGATAAACACCTAGATAGTCTTCTAAATTATCTGGCGTTACAGAGATTTTTGACGTTGGCTTATCTTGTAAAATCTGTTTGACCAATTTTCGACAAATTTTAGAAATTTCGCGTTGTAAATTACGTACACCAGCTTCGCGAGTATAGCGACGAATAATTTCTAATATCGCATCCGGAGTAATTTCAGCCTCGTCAGATTTCAAACCATTATCTTTCATCGCTTTTGACAATAGATATCGTGTAGCAATGTTCAGTTTTTCATCTTCAGTGTAACCATCGAGACGGATAATCTCCATACGATCACGTAATGCATCAGGAATATTCAACGTATTCGCTGTACATACAAACATGACATCAGATAAATCATATTCAACTTCTAAATAATGATCTGAAAAGGTGGAGTTTTGTTCTGGATCTAAAACTTCAAGCAACGCTGATGCAGGATCACCTCTAAAGTCTTGAGCCATTTTATCAATTTCATCAAACAAAAATAGTGGATTTTTCACACCAACCTTCGTGATATTAGTAATCACTTTACCTGGCATTGAACCAATATATGTCCGACGATGACCACGAATTTCAGCTTCATCACGCATCCCGCCCAGTGCCATACGGGTATATTTACGATTAGTCGCACGTGCAATAGATTGAGCAACTGAAGTTTTACCTACACCCGGCGGACCAACTAAACATAGGATAGGACCTTTTAATTTTTTAACCCGTGCTTGTACGGCTAAGTATTCTAAAATGCGTTCTTTGACTTTTTCAAGACCAAAATGATCTTCATCTAATACTTCTTGTGCACGTTTAAGATCCAACGCAATCCTAGAGCGTTTTTTCCATGGCACATCTACTAAATATTCAATATAGTTTCTAACCACTGTCGCTTCCGATGACATTGGTGACATCATTTTTAGTTTTTTAAGCTCAGACTCTGCTTTCTCTTTAGCTTCAACCGACATATTGGTCGACTTAATTTTAGCTGCTAAATCATCCAGTTCGTTTGAACTCTCGTCAATTTCACCTAATTCTTTCTGAACCGCTTTCATTTGCTCATTTAGATAATATTCGCGTTGGCTTTTTTCCATTTGTTTTTTAACACGGCCACGTATTCTCTTTTCAATCTGTTGAATATCAATTTCAGACTCAAGAAAAGCCATCAATTTTTCCATTCTCGCACCAACATCACTCTGCTCTAATAGCTGTTGCTTGTCTTCAAGCTTAAGCGTCATGTGTGCAGCGACTGTATCAGCCATTCTAGCGGCATCTTCAATACCGGCAAGAGAAGCAATCACTTCTGGTGGAATTTTTTTGTTTAATTTAATGTATTGTTCAAACTGACTCAATAACGTGCGCATAAGCACATCACGTTCGCGCTCATCAGATTCTTCACTATTAAACGTAGCTACTTCAGCTTTAATATACTCATCTGTCGCGTCGTATTTTAATACTTTTGCTCTGCTCACGCCTTCGACTAATACTTTGACAGTACCGTCAGGAAGTTTTAGCAGTTGTAATATATTAGCAAGCGTTCCCGTTTCATAAAGCGAACTCGCCGTAGGTTCATCTTCACCCGAATCTTTTTGAGCAACGAGAAAGATAGCCGTATTTTGCTCGGTAGCAGCTTCTAAAGCCTGAATTGATTTATCACGCCCAACAAATAAAGGAATAACCATGTGCGGATAAACAACTACATCACGAAGAGGTAATACAGGAACAATCTCTAAACTAGTGTCGATTACTTGAGTTGTCATTTCATTTTCCATTTAATCAAACCTCTTTCGAATAGCGGTAAACACACGCCATCAACTATTGAATTAATCTTGAATAAGGATATGGGGGAGATAAAACATAATTCAAGCACCATAATGAAATTATGGTGCTTGAATTATGAAAAGGTAATGTAATTACCTTAATTTTCAGAGTTTAAAGATGGATGTTTTTTAACTTTCAGCAGATGAAAGCTCAGCTAACTTGTCTTCATAGATCAAAATAGGATCATTTTCGCCATTAATCACATTCTCATCAATAATCACTTTAGAAACGTTGTCGGTAGAGGGCAAGTCAAACATCGTATCTAACAATACGTTTTCAATAATAGACCGCAAACCACGTGCACCCGTTTTACGATCCATTGCTTTTTTGGCAATAGCGTGTAAAGCATCATCTCTAAACTCGATCGCAACACCTTCCATATCAAATAATTTTTGATATTGTTTTGTTAGCGAATTTTTAGGATCCGTTAGAATTTGCACTAATGCTTGTTCATCAAGTTCATTTAATGTCGCAACAACCGGTAAGCGACCAACAAACTCAGGAATCAATCCAAACTGAATTAAATCTTCAGGTTCAACTGTTTTTAAAACATCGCTCACTACACGATTGTCTTCTGTGCTTTGTACTTCTGCAGAGAAGCCAATACCACCTTTGTGAGAGCGGTTGCGAATAACTTTATCAAGTCCAGCAAAAGCACCACCGCATATAAATAAAATCTTACTTGTATCAACTTGCAAGAATTCTTGTTGTGGATGTTTTCTTCCTCCTTGAGGAGGAACAGATGCCGTTGTACCTTCAATTAATTTTAATAAAGCTTGTTGAACGCCTTCACCTGAAACGTCACGTGTAATCGATGGGTTATCTGATTTTCGCGAAATCTTATCAATTTCATCAATGTAAACAATGCCAGTTTCAGCTTTTTCAACATCATAGTCACACTTTTGCAAGAGTTTTTGAATGATGTTTTCAACATCTTCACCAACATAGCCCGCTTCGGTCAATGTTGTAGCATCTGCAATTGTGAATGGTACATTTAATTGGCGAGCTAACGTTTCAGCTAACAAAGTTTTACCGCTTCCAGTTGGCCCTATCAACAAAATATTACTTTTAGATAGTTCGATATCGTCGTTTTTCTTACTACCAAAATTTAAGCGTTTATAATGATTATATACGGCAACGGATAACACTCGTTTGGCTCTTTCTTGGCCAATAACATAATTATCAAGCGCTTCTTTTATTTCACGAGGTGTTGGAAGCTTAGTATCCGCTTCTACTGTTTTTGCATCTTGAAGCTCTTCGCGAATAATGTCATTACATAAATCCACACATTCATCGCAAACAAATACAGAAGGTCCAGCAATCAGTTTTTTTACTTCATGCTGACTCTTGCCACAAAATGAACAATAAAGTAATTTATCGTCATCGTTTTTATTTTTATCATCGCTCATAATTAAACATTCCTACCCATAGATCTTTTGTTAACGCTTTATGCTTTTTGCTCTGGACGGCGATCTAACACAGAATCAATTAAGCCATATGCTTGTGCTTCTTCACCATTCATAAAGTTATCACGATCAGTATCCTTCTGAATTTTCTCAAGAGTTTGACCTGTATGTTTTGCTAAAATTTTGTTTAAACGTTCACGAATAGTCAAAATTTCACGTGCATGTATATCAAAATCTGATGCTTGACCTTGGAAACCACCCAGTGGTTGATGGACCATAACACGTGAATTAGGTAGGCAATGCCGCTTACCTTCAGCACCTGCAGTCAATAAAACAGCCCCCATACTTGCAGCTTGACCAATACATAATGTACTGACGTTTGGCTTTATAAACTGCATCGTATCATAAATAGCCATACCGGCAGTCACAGAACCACCCGGGGAGTTAATGTAAAGATGAATATCTTTATCTGGGTTTTCTGATTCTAAAAACAACATTTGAGCGACCACTAAATTAGCCATATGGTCTTCAACTTGACCGACTAAAAAAATGACACGTTCTTTCAATAAACGAGAATAAATATCATATGACCGCTCACCACGTGAGGTTTGTTCTACCACCATTGGCACTAGGGCATTGCTGATAACACTAGCATTATTATCAAAAATATTAGACATCATAGTCGGCCTCAAACTGTTTTTATAAATAAAAAAATAGCCCGTGCCCAAATCAATGAGAACGAGCTATCATTACGATTCAGAATTGATTACGCTGAAGCAGCGTTCATCACCTCAGAGAAGGTTGCTGATTTTTCTTCTACTTTAACATTTGTGTAAACCCATTCAACAACAGTATCTTCAACTACCATCATTTGTACTTCAGATAGCTTTTGTTGATCGTTCATGTAGAATTTTACAACATCTTCAGGATCTTCATAACTTGCTGCGATACCATCAATCACGGCTTTAACACGTGCTTCATCTGGTTTAATGTCATTATCATTAATGATTTTACCAATCAATAAGCTTAATGAAACGCGTTTTTTCGCAGAATCTTTAAAAGTATCAATAGAGAAAGGAATCCCTTCAATATTAACACCTTGATTTTTTAAGTTATTTTTAGCTTGCTCCATCAAGTATTCAGCTTCACGCTCTACAGGAGATTCAGGTAATGCAATTGCATTATTAGCAATCAAGCTATCCATTACGATGCGTTTATTTGTCGCTTTTAAAGTTGATTCAAGCTCGCGAGTCATATTTGCTTGCACTTCTTTTTTCAATGCAGCCAAACCATCATCGATTCCACACATCGCTGCAAACTCTTTATCAAGCTTAGGTAGTTTCTTTTTCGCTACAGACTTAACTGTCACTGCAAATGAAGCTTCTTTACCTTGTAAGTGTTCAGCGCGGTAATCAGCGGGGAATGTCATCGTAACAGTAAGCTCTTGATCCGCTTTAGTACCGATTAATTGGTTTTCGAATTCAGGCAACATATTGCCATCACCGATAACGACTAATACATCAGTACCTTTACCGCCATCAAACTCTACACCGTCAATGCTGCCAACGAAATCGATAGTCACACCATCTTCTTCTTTAGCGGCACGTTTGAGAGGTTCCCACGTTAAACGTTGTTGACGTAGTGTTTCTAACATTGCATCTACATCTTCATCTTTCACTTCTGCGATTGTTTTTTCTACAGTAATGCCATCGAGCTTAACTTCTTTAACATCAGGAAAAACATCGTATTTTAATGTGTAGACGAAGTCACTGCCTTCTTCTTTCATCGTATCGATATGAGGAGGGCCAGCTGGATTAATTGATTCTTGAACAAATGCTTCTTGCATGCTGCTTTGAACTAAGGCATCGATAACATCACGACGAGCTGCAGGTCCATGTGACTGCTCAATCATTTTTGTTGGCACTTTACCAGGACGAAAACCAGCCATTTTCACTGTTGGGCGAAGGGCTTTTAAACGTTCTTGGATAGCTTGTTCGATATTGGCATCTTCGACTGTCACCGTCATACGGCGGCCGAGTTCGCTAACGTTCTCTACAGTAACTTGCATTCTTTACCTCAATCTCGGGATTTCAAAGTTCTGACAACTATAATATAGCTGCCAGACTTTTAGATATGGTACGAGAGGAGAGACTCGAACTCTCACAGGTTACCCCACTGGAACCTAAATCCAGCGCGTCTACCAATTCCGCCACTCTCGCAAAAAACGTTGTTCAGATAATTTGCTATCTGATGAAGTCGGCTATTATAGACACAGATAACGTAGAAAACTAGTCTTTAATGCTCAAAAATCACGATGAGATATGCACTTTCCTACAAAACTATTGAAATGAAAGGAAATCTTTAATTTTCAATATTACAATTACTTTACCAATAATAGCTTTTTTAGGGGGTGAGAATGCTCATACCTGATGCTCAGCTTATTCATTTCATCCATCAATAACGACTAAATCCTATTGATTAATCCAAGTTTTTTATTTCATTGGCTATGCCATGAGGCACATGCCCTGTTGCCACGTGTTCACGTGCCGAGTCACAATGCCCAGGTTGATCGTCGAAAAATATATCTGCACCAAATGCTTTTAAAAACGGTCCTTTTGCCATACCGCCTAAAAAAATAGCTTCATCGATTCTTATATCCCATGCACGTAATGTACGAATAACACGCTCGTGAGCTGGTGCAGAACGTGCAGTCACCAAGGCTGTTCGAATTGACATTTTATCTTCCCCATATTCAGTTTGAAGATGGTTCAATGCCATTAAGAAATCTTTAAATGGTCCGCCACTTAAAGGATTTTTAGCAGTTTGCAGTTCATTTTGTGTAAAGGCATGCAAACCTTGTTCTTTGAAAATTCGTTCAGACTCATCTGAAAATAATACCGCATCACCATCAAATGCTATGCGTAGTTGCTCGTACTGAGATTTACCGCCCATATTAAATGGTAATATTGTTGCTGCTGCAATGCCAGCGTTTAAGGCCTTACGAACATCTTCTTGGCTTGTTGATAAGAATAAATTGGCACCAAAAGTTGATACATATCGATATGGACTGCTGCCTGATGTAAATACAGCTCGCGTAATCGCCAACTGATGATGTTGTATAGAGTTAAAAATACGCAAGCCAGTGTCAGAGCTATTTCGTGACAATAAGATAATTTCAACTAAAGGTTTATTACTGTCTTTACTATTTAAAGATAATAACTTTTTAACCAAATCATAAGCTGCGCCGGGTTGTAATGGCACATCTTCATTTTCAATTTGGTATTGGCAATAAGCTTGAGTCCCCTGCTGCTCGTATATTTGATGACTTTCATCCAAATCAAATAATGCTCGGGATGATATAGCGACAACAAGTTTCTTATCAGTCATTATGCTTCTCCATCACGCTGAATTGCTTGACCATCCTTACGTGCAATTCGTAAAATCCGTTGCCAAACTTCGCTTGTTCGCTCCGTCTTGACTGTTGAAGATACTATATTAGATAGATCATCTGCCAGTGATGATAATACAGAGACATCGCCAGGCTTACCTTTAGGGAACACTGAATCAGCATTAAATACGACTCGGCAAAAAATGGGAATATTAGGTGCTAATTCCTTCAATGCCTGACGTGATATCCGGATACGACGTAATGGATTAGCAAACTTATAACTTCGACCATCGACAAGTTGTGTCCATTGATTAATTGTTTCTGCCCCAAATAGATTACCGCTCATAGGATAAGTTTCTATTAGCAACAAGCCATGCTCCATCAATATTAAATGTTCAATTTCTAGCAAACCACCAATACCATCAGGAATAATAATGTGCTTTATTTCATCTTGAATAAATGGTTTTAAGATCGCCGTCATTTGGCGATGTGTAGCTTTTTTACGGTTATTAATAATTAGCAGTATAAGGGCGCTGACAGCGAATGTTGCAACAATCAAAACAATAGAGGTATTTTGCGTCAAAATGAATATCTTCTTAATTTCAAGAGTGACAAATTATACGAGATCTACCTTTGACATTGTCAGCTATTTCGTATTTTTAAGTTATAAAGTCGCCACGGTAACAGGATCTTCATGGATGATAACTTCGGCTTCTGTAAATAAACTTGATAGATCTCGTTCTAATTGATCCGCAATATTATGCGCCGCCAATAAACTCAATTTTGAATCTAATTCCAAGTGTAACTGTATAAAAACCATGGTGCCAGAACGACGGGTTCTTAAATCGTGGAAACCTTGCGTTCCTGGATGTTTTAATACGATTTCACGAATTTTTTCTCGTTCTTCATCTGGCAATTCATGATCCATCAATAAGTCTATTGATTCTTTAACGATGTCCCAAGCGCTGTACAAAATGAAGATAGCGATACCTAAAGCAAATATGGCATCAAATCCAGCCCAGCCATAAAAAGTCAGCAATAAAGCGACAATCACGCTGGCGTTAACTAATAAATCCGTTTTGTAATGTAATCTGTCAGCCTTGATAGCTGTTGAATTGGTATGCTTAATCACATACTGCTGATAGCTGATTAATGCAAATGTTGCCACCATTGAAAACACCATGACACCAATACCAATTTCGAAACCAGTACCCATTTGTTGTGGATTAATAATGCGTCCAGCCGCTTGAAGTAGTAATAATACAGCCGAACCTGCAATAAACATGGCTTGACCCATACCCGCCAAAGGCTCTGCTTTGCCATGACCAAATCGATGCTCACGATCGGCGGGTTGCAAGGCATGACGAACTGCGAACAAATTGACTAATGAAGCTAATACATCTAGGCTTGAATCAATTAACGTCGCTAAAATACTCACCGAATCCGTTATAAACCACGCCCCTATTTTGATGATAATAAGAACAAGTGCTGTCGTCACTGAGGCATAAGTTGCCCAGCGCATTAAGCGTGCAGCATTAGGTTGTTGAGTGCTTGTCATCGGATCGGTATATTAGCGAAGAATAAATTGGACAGTATAAGTACAATCCTCATTATCACCAAATAATTACAGGTAAAAGACATGGGTATTACAACAATAACAACTACCGCGTTTACTGATCAAAAACCTGGCACATCAGGCCTTAGAAAAAAAGTCACCGTGTTTCAACAGCCTCATTATTTAGAAAACTTTGTTCAATCTACGTTTGATTCTCTCAAAGATATAAAAGGCAAAACGCTAATCGTCGGCGGTGATGGTCGTTTTTATAATGAACAGGCGATACAAATCATCTTAAAAATGGCCGCTGCTAATGGATTTAAACGCGCTATCGTAGGACAAAACGGCCTGTTATCTACACCTGCCGCTTCTTGTGTCATTCGTAAATATAAAGCGTTTGGCGGAATTATTTTATCAGCAAGTCATAATCCCGCTGGACCAAGTGGTGACTTTGGCATTAAATATAATGTCAGTAATGGCGGCCCTGCCCCTGAAAATATTACCAATGCTATTTTTGCAAACACCCAAACGATTACTCATTATCAAATCATTGCTGCTGCTGATGTAAATCTTAGCAAAATTGGTCAACAATCATTAGCAGATATGACTATCGATATCATTGACCCGGTAGAAGATTATGCTTTATTAATGGCTGATTTATTCGATTTTGATGCTATTCGCAACCTATTAGCACAAGATGATTTCAGTATGCGATTTGATGCGATGCATGCCATTACTGGTCCCTATGCCAAAGATATTCTCGAAAAACATCTTGGTGCAAGTAAAGGCACCGTTATTAATGGTATACCACTGACTGATTTTGGTGGGGGTCATCCTGATCCTAACCTAACATATGCTGAAGAATTGGTCGCTGAGATGTTTAGTGATAATGCGCCCACATTAGGCGCAGCTTCAGATGGGGATGGCGATCGTAATATGATTTTAGGTGCGAATTTCTTTGTCACACCATCTGATAGTTTAGCTATCATGGCCGCCAATGCAAATTGCATCCCTGCATATAAAAATGGCCTGAGCGGTATTGCTCGCTCTATGCCTACAAGCCAAGCGTCAGATCGTGTCGCCGAAAAGTTAGGCATTGAATGCCATGAAACACCCACTGGTTGGAAGTTTTTTGGTAATTTACTCGATGCTGATCGTGCAACCTTTTGTGGCGAAGAAAGCTTCGGCACTGGATCTAACCATATACGCGAAAAAGATGGTTTATGGGCAGTACTTTATTGGCTTAATATTCTAGCCGTACGTCAACAACCTGTTTCGGATATTGTTAGCCAACATTGGCAAGAATATGGTC
This sequence comes from Methylophaga sp., assembly GCA_011053005.1. Taxonomy (GTDB): domain Bacteria; phylum Pseudomonadota; class Gammaproteobacteria; order Nitrosococcales; family Methylophagaceae. The sequence goes on along the minus strand of DRHW01000009.1, from coordinate 45,509 downwards.
GTAATTATTACACTCGTCATGATTATGAAGCGATACCCACTGATATCGCGAACCCACTTATGGCTAATTTTGAAAACAAACTACCGCAACTTATAGGACAAACATTAGCAGGTCGTAAAGTTGCTTACGCTGATAATTTCAGCTATAGCGATCCTATTGATAAAAGCGTGTCTCATCAGCAAGGTTTACGTATTGGTTTCGACGACGGCGCTCGTATTATTCTACGTTTATCTGGCACAGGAACCGAGGGCGCTACGTTGCGTGTTTATATCGAGTCTTATGAAAATGACTCAGATAAGCTTCAACAAAAAACTCAGTCAGCATTAGATGAGTTAATTCTATTAGCCGATGAACTAGCTGACATTACCCTACGTACTGGCAGAACTGAACCGACTGTTATTACCTAGGAGCTTCATTCATGCTACAACTGATTCTAGGTTCTAGTTCGCCCTTTCGTGCTGAAATATTAAATAAACTCTGCCTACCTTTTATTCAGCTTTCGCCTGATATTGATGAAAGTGCAGTTAGCGGAGAACAGCCTGAACAGTTGGTAAAGCGATTGTCAGAGCAGAAGGCATATAAAATTGCAGAAAGTCATCCAAATGCGTTGATTATTGGTTCAGATCAAGTTGCCGTATTAGAGGGGGATGTTTTAGGCAAGCCGGGCGATCATGTGAATGCCGTCAAACAACTCAGTGCTGCCTCTGGCAAAACAGTAACGTTTTTAACTGGATTGGCTTTATTAAATAGCCAAACAGGACACATGCAATCGTTAGTTGAAACATTTGAAGTAGAGTTCAAAATTTTATCAGCATCACAAATAACGTTTTATTTGCATCAGGAACAACCTTATCAATGTGCAGGAAGTTTCAAATCTGAAGGCTTTGGCATCAGTTTGTTTTCAAAACTAAAAGGTAATGATCCTAATAGTCTTATCGGTTTACCATTGATTCGGCTGATTAGCCTGCTTGAAGCTGAAGGCATTGATGTGCTTCAGCCGAATCAATCATAAAATTTTACTTATCGCTTATTTCGTTTCAGCAGGTGCTTGTCCTTCATGCGACATCAAAGTAGCTGCTTGAGCTTGCATCACTGCTGACATCAACTTACGAACGGTGCGTTGACGTACTGTTTTTGCCATACCCTCACGAAGATCAGCATTTACATTATTTTTTTCTAAAACGGCTGTAAGTGTATCTAAGTTAGGTTCACATTCCGCTAACGTTTTACCTGCGATATCTTCAATTTTTGTTTTGTCATCATGATATTCAGGCTTATCCTGCATCATACATTTATTGTAGTCCATCATTGCCTTATACATTTCATGTTGAGCATCTTCAGGCATATCAGCTGGCGTAATCATATTCGTACCATCAGACTCTACAGCGACAGACTCTTCCACGCTACTTTCATTATTTGGAGTACTTTCAATATCAGCACTATTTTCTACTTCAGATGAAGCTGCTTCATTTGATGCTGATTCACTGATAGGTGCTGTTTCTTCTACAACGGCTGTAGACACAACAGTTTCAGTCGGCTTATTAATAAAATTATAGCCAGCTATTCCTGCAAGTACTATTAGTACGATAAAAACAAGACTTTTCATTTTCTCTCCAAAATTATAGTTATAACGGATAATATACTATCCATCTGGGTATATTCTCACTAATAAAATAACGAATACTACACAGAACGCAATACTATACACTTCAATTTTTATTTCGGCATGTATTCATCTTAAGCATGCGATAATAAGTAATAGTTTTACCTTAGATTCAATAGATTAAAAGCGGAAGTTAAATATATATGTCATCTATATTAAAGGTTGATCCTCGCCTCGATGAAATTCACCAATGGCTTAAAACTGTTTTATCATCAACAGATTACAGATTAGAACCCGCATCAAGCGATGCGAGTTTTAGACGTTACTTTCGAGTAACCGTTCAGGATAAAACATGGATATTAATGGATGCGCCGCCGCAGCAAGAAGATACCCAGCCCTTTATCGAAATAGGAACTTTTTTATACGAACGAGGCATTAACGTACCTAAGATTTATCAACGTGATATTGATGCTGGTTTTTTATTATTGTCTGACTTTGGATATCTTCCGTATCTTGATGAACTTAATGAACTCACGTCTGATGCGTTATATAAATCTGCTATTAATAGTCTAATTAAAATCCAATTGTGTGAAATTAAAGAGATTGAGTTACCTGCTTATAACGCTGAATTACTAGAGCAAGAAATGAGTCTGTTCCCTACTTGGTTTTTAGACAAACATTTAAATATCGAAGCACCTACATTTCTACAAAAAACCTTTAACCTTTTAATTTCAAATGCACTAATTCAACCACAAGTATTTGTTCATCGCGATTATCATTCCCGTAACTTAATGCACACTGATGAACATTCTCCAGGCATTATCGACTTCCAAGACGCAGTTATCGGACCGATTACTTATGATCTCGTCTCATTATTACGTGATTGTTATATTATTTGGCCCGAAGAAAAAATAAATAACTGGATCCACTATTATTTATCGACGGCTCAACAACAAGGCTTAATGACAGATATTTCGATCACACAATTTACACAATGGTTTGACTGGATGGGTTTGCAACGCCATATCAAGGTATTAGGAATTTTTTGTAGACTTAATTATCGTGATGGCAAAACTAATTATATGAATGATCTACCGCTCACCTTAGCCTATGTACGTAAAATAAGTGCTAAATATCCTGAGTTTTCAGAGTTGAGTGATTTTCTTCAACAACAACCTGCAATAGTAGCCATTTAATGAAAGCCATGATTTTAGCTGCTGGTCGAGGCGAACGTTTACGTCCTTATACCGACACAACGCCAAAGCCCTTATTAAAAGCCGGTCAATATCGTCTTGTTGAATATATTATTCAAGCATTAGTCAAAGCTGGTATTACTGACATTATTATCAATACTGCTCATCTTGCCGATCAATTTCCTGCAATATTAGGTAATGGTCAGCAATATGGTGCTAACATCATCTATTCCCCAGAACAAGAAGGTGGATTAGAGACGGCAGGCGGCATTATTAATGCTTTACCATTATTAGGTGATGAGCCATTTTTAATTGTAAATGGTGATTTGTGGACAGACTATAACTTTCAAACATTAGTTGAAAAGCCACTTTCAGCAGAAAGTCTTTGTCATTTGGTGATGATTGTTAACCCACCGCATAATCCACTTGGTGATTTTGCTTTATCATCGTCAGGTTTAATTCATGAACAAGGCGAACATAAATACACTTATAGTGGCATTGGTATTTATCACCCTACTCTATTTGAAGGTTTAGCCGTACAACGATTAGCCTTGAAACCAATATTACTGAAAGCAATGACGAACGCTCAAATAAGCGGTGAGCTTTATCAAGGAGCATGGTCTGATATTGGGACTATTGAGCGCTTAGAAGAATTAGCGAAAAGTCTTAATCCTTAATATATTATTACTAATATTCATATGTTAAAAAGCCCCATTTATAATTTTAATAAACGGGGCTTTTTAATTTTATGCCGCGGTCACACTAGCACACAAAAACTCTAATAATGCTTTTTGAGCATGTAAACGATTTTCAGCCTCATCCCAAACAACACTTTGTTGGCCATCCAATACTTCTGCTGAAACTTCTTCACCACGATGAGCAGGCAAACAATGCATAAACAACGCATCATGATGCGCTAAAGCCATGACACTGCTATCAACTTGGAAATCAGCAAAAGCAACTTCACGTTTACGTTGCTCTTCTTCTTGTCCCATACTCGCCCACACATCAGTCACAATCATGTCAGCATCTTTAACAGCGCTTTTCACATCATTAAATAAACGGATTTTAGCCTTCGCCTGTGCCACGATAGCTTCACTTGGTTCATAACCGACTGGCGTTGCAATATTCAAATCAAAACCAAATCGTTCGGCAGCATTAATATAGGAATGACACATATTATTGCCATCACCAACCCATACAACTGTTTTGCCTTTAATAGAGCCACGATGTTCAACATACGTTTGCATGTCGGCTAATAACTGACACGGATGATAATCATCAGTTAATGCATTAATCACTGGCGCTGATGAGTATTGAGCAAAGCGTTCCACTTTTTCATGTTCAAATGTGCGAATCATCACTACATCAACCATGCTAGAAATAACCCGAGCAGAATCCTCTATAGGCTCACCTCGACCCAACTGAGTATCGTTCGGCGATAAAAAGATTGAACCACCACCAAATTGAAGCATGGCTGATTCAAATGAAACACGAGTACGCGTTGATGATTTTTCAAAAATCATCGCTAATACTTTGTTTTTAAGTGGCTCATAAATCTCGCCCGCTTTATGCATCCGTTTCAATTCGATAGCCCGGTCAATTAACCGCTCTAATTCTAAAGATGTTAGATCTTTTAACGTTAAAAAATGTCTCATATTATGCATCGCTCTCAACAGCGTGTGTGGAAAGAAAATTAATAATCAAATCACTGACCATTGACACTATTTGATTCGCTTCCTCAGCATTAATAATCATAGGAGGCAATAATCGAATGACTTTATCTGCTGTCACATTGATCAAAATACCTTTATCTAACGCTTGTTTAACTAATTCTGCACAAGGTATTGCTAACTCAATGCCAAACATAAAGCCTGCCGCACGAATAGCTTTAACACCCTCAACACCATTTAACCTGGCCTTAAAACCGGCAAGCATTTCAACGCCCAAATAATTTACATTATCAATTAAATTATCGTTCTCAATAGTGTCAATAACTGCTAATGCTGCACGGCAAACTAGTGGATTACCACCAAACGTAGAACCATGATTACCCGCTTCTAACACGCCGACAGCAGGCCCAGCAACCAAACAAGCACCAATCGGCAACCCATTTCCTAATGCTTTGGCTAAGGTCATTACATCCGGTTTAACATCTTCGTTATGTTGAAAAGCAAACCACGTGCCTGTACGCCCCATGCCTGTTTGAACTTCATCTAGCATCATCAATAACTTACGTTGATTACAAATATTGCGTACCGATGCTAAATAATCAGCATCTGGAATTTTAATCCCGCCTTCACCTTGAATGGGCTCCAATAACACAGCCACGGCTTCAGGCCAATGACCTACGGCCATTTTTAAAGCATCTAGATCATTGTATGGAACACGAACGAAACCTGGGACCAGTGGTGCAAAACCTACTTGAACTTTAGAATTTCCCGTTGCAGTCAATGTCGCCATTGTTCGGCCGTGAAAACTACCTTCCATCACAATAACAACAGGCTTATCGATTCCACGACTATGACCGTATTTACGTGCAATTTTAATGGCTGCTTCATTCGCTTCTGCACCTGAGTTGCCAAAAAATACTTGCTCCATACCCGACAACTGTGTCAACTTTTCAGCCAACTGAGCTTGTAGCGGAATATGATAAATATTTGATGTATGAACTAAGGTCGCTGCTTGTTCACAAATTACTCGTGTCACTTCAGGATGAGCATGACCTAGATTACACACAGAAATACCACTCAAGGCATCCAGATATTTTCGACCATCGGTATCCGTTAACCACGCGCCTTTACCTTCCGTAAAAGCAACGTCAAGTCGACCGTATGTCGGCATAATAGCTGAGCTGTGTGTTGTCATTGTTTCATCCATTTACATTATCACCTCGTTTTTACTCATTACTGAACAAACCCAAGGCTTAAAACGAAAAATGGCAGTTTCAAATGAAACTGCCATAAATCAAATAACACGGTATTTTATATCGTTATGTCATTCTAAGCAAAATTTGCTTGAAATTAATAACGCACAGTTATTAAGCTGCGAAATTTTTCGCTACAAAATCCCAGTTAACCAATCCCCAAAATGATTCAACATATTTAGGGCGAGCATTACGATAATCGATGTAATAAGCATGCTCCCATACATCACACGTCAATAAAGGTGTCTGACCTGATGTAAGTGGGCTACCAGCATTGCTTGTATTTACGATATCTAAACTGCCATCTGCATTTTTAACTAACCAAGTCCAACCTGAACCAAAGTTAGTCGCTGCAGACGTTGAAAATTTAGATTTAAATTCTTCAAAAGAACCAAATTTCTTATCGATTGCAGCTGCTAAATCACCAGAAACAGCATCTTTACCATTTGGCGTTAAGCCATTCCAGTAAAATGTATGATTCCAGATTTGCGCAGCATTGTTAAAGATGCCGCCGCTTGCTTTCATGATAATTTCTTCTAGCGATGCATTTTCAAATTCAGTACCAGGTACTAAATTATTCAAGTTAGTCACATAAGATTGGTGATGTTTACCATAATGAAAGCTAATTGTTTCTGCAGAAATTGTTGGTTCTAACGCATCATCAGCATAAGGTAGTGGTGGTAATTCAAAAGCCATAGTGGACCTCCTAATAAAATAAAAAAACAACCTAGTATTTAGCTCGGTTAGTCTAAGCCAGCTATATGCTCAAAGCAAGTTTAATCAATCTTTTCGTCTTTACTGGGCAGCTATTTTCGAACTGTTTCTGGCTCGTAAATACCAGAAAATATCTAAGCTCATATGGCATCGACATGCCAATGCCAACTTGTTTTGTTGTTCATAACAATGCTTTAAAAAACATCAATGGAGCTCTTTAATACAATTTAATTTTGATAGCACTTTTCAATATTAAGCGCCTTCTTGGAAGAAAGCGTATATCGCCATCAATGAGTTTTTAATGCTAGTTGCAAAAATGTCTATTGATATTAGATATCGACAATTAACCGCCAGTCACACTCATATGTCGAAAAATAATAGGCTCTTCTTTAATGTTAAAATCATGACCTTTAGGTTTGATCGCCATCGAATCAATAATTGCCTGTTTTAACAGCGTAATATCATCGGGGTTTTTTCTAATAATATCGCGTAGATCAACAGAATGTTCCTGTCCTAAACACAATAATAACCGCCCTTCTGTTGTGACTCGTACGCGGTTACAGCTTTCACAAAAATTATGACTATGTGGTGAAATAAATCCTATCTTACTTTTCGAACCTGCAACACGATAATAATGTGAAGGACCACCCGTTTGGATATCACTGCTTGTCAGTTCAAACGCCTGTTGCAAAATAGTTCGAACTTCATCACTAGAGCAATAACTCTCATTTCGTTGATGACTCACATGACCTAGCGGCATCTCTTCTATATATGAAATATCCAAGTCGTTATCGATAGCGAACTGAGCCAAGTCAACAATTTCATCATCATTACGACCTTTCATGATCACCGCATTAAGCTTAATACGTTTAAAGCCAGCCTGTTTAGCCGCTTCAATGCCTGCTAGTACAGTATTCAAATCACCTGTTCGTGTTAATTCACGAAACCGCTCATCTTTCAGCGAATCAAGGCTAATATTAATTCTATCAACACCTGATTCCGCCATTGATTTTGCATATTTGGGTAGCTGCGAACCATTGGTAGTAATATTAAGTTCTTTTAAAGTTGTCGTCTTTTTAAGCAGGCCAACCTGTTCAAATAACCAATCTATATTGCGTCGTATTAATGGCTCACCACCTGTGATACGAATATTTTCAACACCCAACTCGCAAAATGCACGCAAGATAAAAACGATTTCTTCCAGCGTTAACAATTGCTCACGCGGCATAAATGTCATTTCTTCATCCATACAATACACACAACGAAAATCACAACGGTCTGTAATTGACATGCGTACATAGGTCACATGCCGACCAAAACGATCAATTAATTGTGGTTGAATATCAAGCTGGGACATAGTTAATAGGGTTACTCTGAGATAGACATATTAAGTGTGACAACATCTTATAGTTAATAATGCCCATCATATTGAAAATATATGCTGTTGTAATAATCACTAACCAAGCACACTTCATAATTTAAAATCATCCAACATTATTAGATGCATTTTCCGAATGTTAGATACAAACAAGCCCCGCACTGAGCGAGGCTTGTCAAAATCATCACCAATTTATCAATAATGAAATTTAGTCATCGCCGCCAAACGCGCCTAATAAATGTAACAAGCTAGTAAATAGATTATAGATAGTTACATATAAAGTAACGGTCGCCATGATGTAATTGGTTTCACCACCGTTTACGATTTCGCTAGTTTGATACAAAATCAAACCCGACATTAATAGTACAAACATAGCAGAAACAGCTAATGACAAACCTGGCATTTCAAAGAAAAATGCGCCAAGGCCAGCAAGGAATGCAACTAAAATCCCTACCATCAAAAAGCCGCCCATAAAGCTAAAGTCTTTTTCACTTTTAATTGCATAAGCAGACAAAGCAAAGAAGATAATGCCTGTGCCGCCCAATGCTTGCATTACGATTTCGTTACCACCATTCATGTTTAAATAATGGTTCACGATAGGACCTAATGTCAGCCCCATAAAACCGGTTAGCGCAAAAACAGAGGCAATACCCCAAGCACTGTTACGTAACTTAGTTGTCAAAAACAATAAACCAAAATAGCCAACCAAAGTAATAATCATACCTGGATGAGGCAAATTATAAGCCATAGATATGCCTGCAGTTAACGCACTGAAAACCAGCGTCATCGCTAATAATACATAAGTACTACGTAATAATTTATTTGTTGCAAGAGCTGAACCTTGCGAACGTACAACTGTAGATTGAGCATCATAATTCATCACTATAAATCTCCGATATGTGTGAGTTTTTTTCAGATACAAATTTAAGACTACGATCGTACCTTATAAGTTCAGAAGTGCAAGCATTCACCATCAAATCAAATAAATTAAAATTTAAGGTTGTTTTCTAAAGGCAACCCTAGTATTATTTCGCGTCTTGGAGAGTTGACAGAGCGGCCGAATGTACTGGTCTTGAAAACCAGCGAGGGGTTAAACCCTCCCAGGGTTCGAATCCCTGACTCTCCGCCAGATATGGTTTAAAATCAATGACTTGCTCAGTCATTTATTATTAACCCAACAAAAAACCCATCATTGAATTAATGATGGGTTTTTTTGTATCTAAATACCTCATCTACTTACACACCCAAAAATTTTAACTTGCAGCGATTATTCATCTCCACCTTAATTTTCATTGAGCTCCTTCCAGTAGTTCAATAATATCAACCATCTCATCGGCTTTGCACATTAGTTGAGCAAAATATTCATAAGCAGGGGATGATTAAGATGTGAGCGCATTCTTAATGAAATTCGAATAACACCTAATACTAAATATAAATTGGCTCCGAGTTTAAAGATTCTGTTCAACACACACTTAGCTTACACAAAATCAACACCCTTCTTCATTACTTATATATAGCGACCATTACTACATCCTTAATATCTATTTCCAATACAAAAGCAATGTCATAAAGTTTCTTAATAATGACTCTAACATTGTTTTTAATAGTAAGCTTCTTGCTCAAATTTATGCCCAACAGCTATAATATTTTTCAATAGTTCGTGATTATCTTTTGATAATGTTAAGGCATTCAACCTATTAATTTCTCTGGTGGAGAATGTATCTTGCTGATCATTATCTTTGTAATTATCGGTGCTCATTCTAAATGCCAATACCGATCGCCCAGCTATCTTTTCCATCATGCTCAGGATAATAAACCCACCTAGGTCAATATCGCCCCAGTGATAAAATTTTGAGTTGGGCAAAGCATAAACGATCATCTTATAAACAGTTCGGCAAGCAGGACTAGGTATGCCTCCGGTGTAGAGCACCACTTCATCTTCAGCCTTTTCATTACAAACATAACGCATGAACGTCGCTAGATTCTCAATACTTGTGACACGATTAACCTTATCATTAGACATTATTTTATCAACAGCCATTGGCCAGATACCGACAGCAGGTGGAAAACTAGCATTTAACGTGCTGCTGCCAGAAATAAATGTAAGTTGGCCTGAGATATAAACAGGATGAGCTATTGGTACAACACCATATAACTGGAGTACATCTTTGGCTTCTAAACTTGGCTCAATTTCTGTATTTATTACTTTCAGAATACGTGCGATGCTACCAATGTTTTTATCAAGTTCTTTTGAGTCGCTGAAAGCATTGACTGAAAGATGGCGATAATCAATGTCTTGTGTTTTGTCTTCTCGCTCAAGTACAGCATCTGCACCTTTGATTGCCAAAATAACTTTATCAACATCATCAGCATGAAAGCCTTCATAGGTAGCATATTGTTGCCACTTAGAGATAATATCTTGACGAATGTCTGGGTAAACACCTTGGCTAAACGTGTTATCCAATAAATTTAGTGATTCGCTGTATCGCTGACTATAGCGTTTGATATTAAGATCTGTTGCTAATTGATCACCATCATTCAGACGGATGAACTTTATGGAAACATTTCTTACATGCCATGTAATTGTAATTAGTCCGCGTGATTCATAACTGGCTAATAATCGATTAACCTCATCAACCATACCTATTGGTTTTTGATTACGGTATGGAGCCATAAGAACTTCCTTAGAGCTTATTTTAGCGTTACGTTCATGATGTTTATCACTTTTAGTTATAAGAGAAGTAAGGATACTCATAACTAACGCTGTGCCGCTCATGCACTTTTTCTCAGTGAAGGATTGGAATCTGTCAATAATGCTCGACCTACATCTGTTAGTATGTCTGACTCAACGTCAACAGCCCGTCCTTCTTTCGTAAAATAAATCACGGTATCCATTGCTGGTCTAAACACCGGTTCTCGTTCCAGCGGTGCAGCTATAATGAGCTGAAGACCAACCTCGTTCATAAAATGTATCGCATTGCTTAAATTACGTTCTGATAACTTATCGAATGCTTCATCAAGCAAAATTATTCCAGCACTTTCGTCAGGGTGCTTCAAGGTTTTCCATGCGCTTGCTAATGATGAAGCAATTGCCACATAGAAAGGTGATTTTTTCTCACCACCAGATCCCGTTTTTAAAAGCCTACTCAGCATCACTTCTTCAGATTTCTCTTCAGATATTTTTCGAATAACTCGGACATCATAAGTAAAGTATTGGCGATAATCTTCAATAACGGTACTGTTATTGGCAGCACCATCGACAAGCTGATCAATTTGGTCAATAACATTTTCAGGTGTGTCATCAAATAGATCATTGGCAGCTACAGTATCAAGGTCATTTGTGTTTATGATGTAATCAATTAAATCTTTATACTCAGTCTTTTTTTTGTAGGTAAATTGATACATTTCATGATGGAACTCTTTATTTCTTAATACTTTATTTAAAGTATTAAACTGTGCTTTCATGAAGGAGAATGACTCTCGTAGACGGTTAATCATATCTGTTCTGAACGCTTCGTTGACATCCTGACAGGCTCTTTTAGCTTCTTCGTCATGACGGGCCAGGCCGTGTTCTTCAATATAGGCAAACTGCTTGGCAATGATATCTATTAAAAAAGTTAATTTGTCTTTGGCAATTACGGCCCTGTCTAAAATAAAGTTATCGTCAGTCAAATAAGCTTTAAGCCTCTCTCTTCCATCATTAAAGCTAGTTTCTGCTCGATTCTGCGCTACGGTCGCTTTATTCAGATAGATCATCAGATCCTCGCCAACTTCATCTGTAGTTTTATCTTCAAGTCCTGCTATTACATGTTGGTCATAAAGTGGACTAGATTCTAACTCTGTACGTTTTAGAGTAATCGCCGGCAATTCTTTTTCAAATATCAACAACTCTTCTTTTTGTAATCCTTTAGCGACAGCGGCAGAGATACCGTAATCTTTTGCACTTTTTTCGATACTGCTGTCTAACGTATTAATCTCTGTTCCAATAGTCTCAATTCGAACCTCTTTTTGATGAACCGAGGTCAGGTCGAGTTTTTCTAAATTTTTCTCAAGTATTTCCTTTTCATTTTTTATATCTCCAAGTCGCTCATCAATATTTACTGTTGATGGTGTGTCTTCGGCATATAAACTGATAAAATCAGATAATATTTCCTGATTATTATTATGACGAGCCTTAGCAACATCAAATATCAGTTTTTCAGCACCTTTCTTATCGAATTCGGCCTGCCATACTTCAATATTATCTGCTTGGTCCTTAATTAACTTGAACGTGGTCGGTAATTTATTTTTTGACACAATAGAGCTAGTCGATATCATTCCATCTTGAGTAATAGCCCTATTCGTCTTTAACTCTTCTTCGGTTTTTACTAATAAAAGCCCTCCTAGGCGATGATGCAGATAAGCTAAAGCGTATTCATTGTCAGATTGTATGAGCTGAGCTGCACTATTTTTATCAAAAGTATTTAGCCAGCTACGCCATTTGCTGGTTTTTACAATATTTACTCCGTAAATGCTACTACCAACCAGGCCTTTTAACTTACGGTATATCGCAATTGCCTTTACCTCGTCTTTTGGCTCAACAATAAGTGCCTCACAGCCGCTAGTGCCCAACACAGCTTCAATAGCTGGCTGCCAATCCTTGTTGCTGATAATAGCTAATTCGCAAATAGCGGCGACATTTATGCCGTGCTCCTTAAGTGCTTTTACGACCAAATTTGTTTTTGGCGATAATGATGGTTTTCCATCTTTAGCGTCTTTTATCAACTTATAAAGGTTTGTTAGTTCTGCATCAATATTCATGCTCTTATTACTAACATCTGAGAACGTAGTAAGACTATAATCCTTCAGTTCTTTAGCTAAAGAGACAATCAATACAGTTATACATTCATCGATTGCCTTGAAATTTGGCTCACCCTGCTCAATAGCTATTCTAAGACGTTCAATTGAACTAACATCAATATTCACATCCACATCTAACTGAAGTTTACTGATTGCGTCGAGCTTGATATATAGCCTAGCTAGCGTCGCTTCTAACGTAACGACTTCTTTGTCAAATAACTTGATTTTGTTATTAATATCTCGTTCTTGTTTGGCAATATCGTTACTGGCGACTTCATCACGTAGTTCTTTTAATTCATCAGAAAGTATTTGACGTTTTTGTTTACTCGCAATCTTAGTTCTATTATCTTTTCTGGCATCAAGATAATAGTTATAGCGCTGTTCACGTTTAGACTCAATATCCAACTCGAGTTTCTCTATTGTCTTTTCAGCATGGATCCATTGATATGAAACCTCATTTGTCATGCTAGTGAGCGACGAATTAAACTTTGATTTGATAGGATTTAATGCTTCTAGCTTAGCTTTATCTTTAGCTACTTCTACCTGAAGTTCACGATAACGATTGCGCGAGTTGATTAACGTGTCGATATTGATTTTCTTTTCTTCGAGAATAAAGTTTTCGACAAAATTTGATACACCCGTAATTTCACTAAGTGATAATGAACGAGATAACGTTCCACTCAGTACGGTCGGATCTATCCAATCAATATGATCCTTAGGACCAATCAATTTAGATACAGCAGAAAAGTAGTCGCTCTTTTTTTCAAAGGATGTGAAATCAAAGCCTTCAAGCTTTAAGCGACTCTTTGTGGTTGCAATGAGATTAATGTTGTATGTACCGTCTGGATTAACATCAACAAAGTTTTTGTAACTGAGAGGCTTATCACCTTCACTTACTGCCATCAAATGCACATCTGCCCTAGCTTCATCGTGTCTAGCCTCAATACCCACCATAAGGTTTGCAACTTTACCGTTCTCATCTTCGAAGCATAAAGCTAAATAACTTACGCATTCCGAACGTAGTCGGTTTGCACCTGCTGTGCCCCCCTCACTCTCAGGTCGAAATACACCAAGACAGTAGGTTTTAATACTACGGTCATTGCCACTATCAGAAGATTGTGCATTGAATTTTATATAGCGGTTATTCCCTCCAAATAGCACCACTTGAATAGCATCAATTACGGTACTTTTTCCGGCTCCATTTTCACCAATTAATGCAGTATTTCCACGTAGATCAATATCAATAGGATTAAATAAATACCAATTTACCAATACAATTCTAGTTAGTTTCATCGTATTCCTCCTTACCTTTTTGAGCTTCCTGCGTAGACTCAGAATTTATAAGCGCATCGACTAAATTGTCGGCATAATCTTTATTTATAGCCATTTCAATCGTGGGAAAAATAATGACATCACGAATACCTGTCTCAACATCTTCTTCACCAAACTTAATCACCGATTTTTGTCTTAATGGTCTTAAAATCGCGTTAAACGTCCCCTTCTGACCCAGATCATCCCTACCTGTGAGTCGCCTGTATTCATCTACCAATAGTTGCCCACTAATCGTGATGTAGTTGTACTCAGAGGAACCCGCTACCTTTTCATCGTGGTAAATGACTCTCAATATAAGTAAGGCTGCGGTTTCATTCATTTTCAGACTAGATAAGCTTTCCTTTGGTAGATAACCAATAAAGCCTGCTTCGTAATTAACTTCAAGTTTTGCCCCGATAAATGCAAACCACTTTTTAAATAAAACAAAATGTTTATCAATAAAAGCAAAATGTGTTTTATCACCCGTTTCATTTCGAAGAACAAATTGTTTCTTCAATAAATAAGCAGCTGAAGCAGCAATATCGTCTTCACTGACGCTAGTATTAGTGATTAATAGTTTTACTTCATTAAACATGTTATTCCTTTATTTCTTTGCTATATCAAACTGTCGACAAATGACTACACCGTGATCAATCAGCTTTTCGCTTATAGTAGTAAACTGATAGTCGACATACGTTTTGGCGAATGAACTCCTGAACTCTTCGCTGCCTAGGCAAAGTCTACGAGCTTGAACAAATGCGAAAAACTCAAAAGGTGTTTCTATAGAAATATCTAACGATGTCACGCGGTCTTTGCCAGCGAGAATTAGACTCAACCAGTTATATAGTGATCTTTCAGTTACCTTAATAGAATCCATGTATTGACGTTTTTCTTGTTGAGCTAAAAGTTCTTCTTCTGATACATTGCGAAGCATCGAGCCCGTGCCCTGCTTTATAGGCTTCTTTTTTTGTTTTGGCCTATATGCAGCCTCATCTGACAAGGCAAATATCGCAGGTAATGAATTAGCTACTGCTAGATTTTCTATATCGCTTCTACCTCGCAGAAGTTGTAGCACTTCTTTGAAGCGTTCATTACCTTGCGTGTTACGCCTTTGATATTTAACTGATTCAGTGACTCGTCTAACAAGTTTCAAATTGCAGGTTTCTATGCGATTCAAAGAGTAATCGGCATTAGCAAAAACAGTTCTAATTTTTGATAGCATAACTACAAGCTCATGACCCGCTTGTTCTCGACTTGTACCATTAATTGATGATATTGCATCGGAAAAATGAACCCTGATTGCCACGTCATATTCAAACTCATTAATCAGCTTTATTATGTCAGACTTAAATCTAAATGGATGATTAGGTCCTTTGAAATCTTTATAGTCTCTAAAACTGGATTCCTTGATGTACGAGTCAAAAAATAAATCGACCTTTTTTGAGGAACTACTAATTTCGCCCACTTTTTCTGACATATCTCGTATAAAGTGAGCGAGTCGGCCCATACGCCGTGCAATTAGCCGACTATCTTCAACAGCCTTGCTAAGTCCTGCAACGATATCATTGGGTGTTATCCGGTTATCGTTATGAAGACCTTTTAGAGTGTGATATATGGAGAAAACGGAACCACCAACATCACTTGATAAATTTCGACCTGCTGATTCTAAGAACTCAAGTAACTCAATAATTTTAGGCGACATTAAAACGTGTTTTTTATGACCTTGTTGGTCGACCTTTAGCCATCCGCATTCAACAAACCGTGAATAAATACGATTTGTATAGGATTGAATGTCTGCACCGTCATTAATCGAAACTAATTGCTGAGTATCTTCGTCAATCAATGTGTTTCTTTCTATTAATTCAAGCTTTACCTTATTGCGTATTAGAGTATCGGAAACACTAACGTCGTTATAGTCAGATGTGTCATCAAAAAAGCTACGAAATAACACTGAGATGATCCCCAAGTAGAGGCACTTATTCTCACCCACCAATAAATTAAATACATTGTCGGGGTAATAATCAAAAAAACTTTTGCTCATGCGTTCCATACTCTTATATCATCCATGACGAATATTAACATAACACAATGTGTTATGTAACACTTTATGTCATGTAGGGTATTATGTTATATTTTAATCGAAATTATTACTCTGAGGTTCTATGTGGAAAAACGTCTACGCTATATTCTATTAAAGACATACTGGGAAGGTGAGGTCTCACGGGGCGATCTAGTAAAGATGTTTGGAATTGCATCTACACAAGCAACAAAGGACTTTCAAGGGTTAAAGTTAAGTTATCCTAACGCTGTGTTTTATGATGGGAGCACACGACGATACGTACCTGACCATGCTCTAGGTCAATATGTTAGTACATACAGTTTTGATGAATACTATTCAATTGCATTAGCGCCAAATAACTTTGCATATATAATGCAAACTCAAAGCAGAGCTATTAATCCGGAAATTTATCGTGTACTCAATAAATCTATTCGCAATTCGTTTGGCCTGAAAGTCTCTTATCGGTCAATGAATGATCCTACCGGCCTAAAACTAAGAACAATCTACCCTCACTCAGTTATTCGTAGTGGATTTCGCTGGCATATCAGGGCTTATGAGCTGCAATCAAAGTCATTTAAAGATTTCAATATTGCAAGAATAAATCCGACTCTAACACTCATTCCTGAAAAACTTAATGCAGCTCATATCGATAATGACAAGTCGTGGAACACCATGGTTACCTTATTGTTAACGCCCAATCTGCAGTTTAATGAACAGCAAAGAAAAGTGATCGCCTCCGACCATAATGGCAGTGAAGAAAGCATGGTCATTCAAGTCAACACCCGAGCAGCATTATTGCTTTACACACTTCACCTATATGAGTTAACTGACTTTACTGAATCGCCACCAACGTCACAGCACCTACAAATAGGTAACCTCAATAATATCTGGACGTACCTTCCTATCTAACTTTGCATTGGGCCACAGCCACCTCAAATTAGCCTGTCCCCATTACCATAAAAAATCCCTGACAAATCAGATGCCTCAACAATATCAGGAGCACCGACGACATTACTTAAATCGATTTTATTTCCTAGCAGTTGGCTTAGTTGCACATCAAACGACTTTTGTTTTGGATGAGCCGCAATCCGGATATACACGCTAACCGGTTTAGTTTGACCAATACGATAAACACGATCGGGCTTGGCGGTTGGATCAACTGCCGTAATTTAGAGGGTTGGCTACCTGTTGAAGCGCATATTATTATGCATCGCGCTCACCTAATACGCCGCTGTGTCTATTAACCGCAACTGTAAAAAGTAAGCAGCTAATTTAAGATAACGTTGTTTAGTCTGCTCATTCATGCTCTGTTGCCAGTAGTGATTACGATGGCAATAAGCATAGAATAGAAGGCTTTATTGATTTGTCATCTACGTCACAAACAACAAAATGGCTGACTCATTTGATTAGGTTACTTCTGGGGTTCTTCGCACACTTCGCGGCTGCGTCAATAAATTGCCACCCCTACATAAGAATAAGAAATAGCATTAACCACAGCCATAACTTGAGTGGCGTATCAATCTTTTTCAATAAAAGAAGGATCTACGTTTAACTCAGATACAATCGCTAATGTTAATGTTTCATTAAGAGGCATTTTCTAGGTAAACCTTTTGTTTATTGAATTTGATCTCTCTTGAAACACGACCTTTTACAGCTATTCGTCTACCGGTTGGAACCTGAGTAGATTGACCGCTATTGTAGTCGGTGGCAGCCTTGGACGTGACAACGGTAATACCTAGTTTAATCAATCCCTCTCTGGCCAGCATGGTGAGCGGCTTAACAAGAATAAGATCTGCCTTAAAAGGCGATACCATTACCTTTGCGTACATGCCACGACTGATCTTCGCTATCTCACCTTTTTTCTCTAGCGCACGCAAAGTACGGCCTATCTGATCGTAACCAGATAAGTCGTCGAAATCTTTGAGAATAAAGACCGAGTCTTTGCTCCGAGAGATTCTATATTTAATTTTACTTTCTAATGTTTTCAACATAATTACAATTATACGACATAAGACAACCAATTTTAATATAAATTTAAATAACTAACTCAATATCTTATAACAACAATAATGTATATGTCGAAAATCATGATAAGTCTCGTTTGTTAAGTATATTTATCTCCAACCGTAACGACTCCTGACTAAGCTTTTACTTACTTACAATTCTCCACATTTCTATCAATTGTTGGACATCTACACCTGCCCTATGCTGCCCTCCTTCGACATTTTTCCATGCAGATTTACTGATTTTCGCCAATTCATCATAAATTACTTGTGAACTTACAGGCTGGTCTAACATCACGTTTTCTAGGGATGGCTCAATGAATAATTCTCTTCCAAATACATACCAAGCATCACCCAAGTTAAATAACATGTACTCACCTGCAGCTTTAAATAAAGTTTCACACCAATCTAAATCGTATTCATACGCGTTGGTGAGCAATACCTTACCATCAAGGACTTCATTCATACGTTGTACGACCCACTTGGGATCTTTTCCTTCAATCGATAACTGCTCTTTAGATATACCGTGAATTGATTCAGCAAAGACATCCCAGTCAGTCCAGCCTTCGATAGCATCAGGATTGATCAAATAACCTTCTATAGTGCCATCCTCTAAAGACCAAGCTACTTCAATAGGATAGCTTTTGACGCTCAGGCTTGAAGCCTCAAAATCAATGAACAGTGGATAATTTTTTTCCTTTTTCATAACACCCATCCTCCCTAATTAAATATCGTTGAATTTTCTATTTCAAGCGCCAGAATTTATGGCTAAATCTGCTATATCTATTACTATTTGAATCTCTTACATCATCTAACATGACAAAAGGTATTAAGTTTTCATTTATTAAGAGGATATTTAAACGCCAATACACTTTGGCCACTGTCGCTAAATAACTCTCTTTCTATCAGATCTTTACCGAAGGTTTGCTCTAGTACGTAAATAGCATCATCATGGGGGCTACCTGGTTCACCTATTGTCATGTAGCTAGAGCCGGAACGTGTTTCACCTATCCCAGTATTTGCATCGTAATTTTTAATCGGCGTGCTGAGACGACCTAAGCGGTCACCTTCGCTATAGCCTACAAATATTTCTTCGTGACACTCATTCGGGACATCAACAATAATAATGTTCCAATCTCGAAGTGAGACGTGATCAGGGGGAAGAAATCTTAAAATATCATCTGTGTACATTTTACTACTCCAAATAAACGCTGATTGAGCAACGTCAGATCTGGCGTTGCTCAACTGGAACATGGCTTAACTGTCCATTAATTTATACTTTGATCTTAAATATGCCCCATACAAATATCCCATATTCTTGGCTCGTAACCATAATCATCGATCAAGTCACCAAGTTGCATGCTACATCCTGATGCATAGCCATGTGGAAACGTCGCTTTACCAACAATACAGTCTTGTAGTTGAGCAACAATTTCATTTTTCTGATCAAGATTTAAGTAATATTCGTAAGAGGTCCTAATGGGATATACGTTTCTTTCTAAGTTAAATTTACGATCACTTATCGTCAGATAATAATCGTAACTGATAATTTTACCTTCATACCCTATCGCTATTATGTAGTTATTGTATGTCATGAATTTCACCTATTAATTAAAAAATAGATCCATCTAATTCTGTTAGTACAACTTGTTATTTTCACTACTATTAATCACGCCGATTTGATGATTTTCTTTCACCAACTTATTAATTTCATCATCATTAATTCCAGGTACAATTTTAATACTACGGCCTCCTGCCGTACGTCTATTACCGTAAACATTGACTGATTGAGTTGCCCTATGACCCATTAGATATGCAACAGTCTTTCTATCAATTCCAGAAGCTTTAAGATCACTTCCCATCTGATGCCGAAATGAATACAAGCTTGGCGTAACTTTTCGTTTTCTAAATGTTTTTTTTGATGATCTGTCGAATGCATTTTGTATTGGTTTCATCTCTTTTCCTGAGATAATTTTCAACATCTTTCCAAATAACTCAGCTGTAGCTCTATCATTAATTTTTAACATCCTATCTAGGCCGCGATCCGATCTTTTCTTGCCACCAACTATAAGAAATGTATTGTCAGAAACGTGTGAAATTGTCGGCATCTCACAGGGTCTACATCCCGTCAAATTGGCTATATATATGGCCGCCACTAAGGTACGATTTTTTTGCTGCATCGCTTCAACCATTAACATCTGCATATCTTGTTCTGTCACTTTTTTACAGCGTTGTTGTTTAGGTTTAACGTCACCATTTTCTAGCGTGACTGGGTTCGATAATTGCCTTACTTTTTCAGCAAGGTTTCGATGATTTTCAGTGAACAAATAATAAGAAATGGCATTACGTAAATTACGCCAGTACGCTGGTCGATAGTCAGAACTAATAGATGCTAATATTGTACAAAGTCTTTCACCGTTGTTAACAATATCTAGGTCATGTTTTATTAAAAAACTATTGGCCATTTGTAAATATTTGTTATGAGTTTCATCTTTTAAAGAAGTGTTGAACATAACTCACACCTTATTTATATTTGCCGTTCAAAATGAACGCTTATCCACTGTAGAACATCACGATGACCCCACTTTAGCCCCATACATCCTCAAGATGTATGGGGCTAAAGGTATTACCTCAATAATCCAAAACAAGGTCATCAATATCTTTAGCTATTCAGTCATCATTAAAGCATTAATATTGTAATTATTAACAAAACAAATACAAGTATAACATAAACTATTAAACTGTTAAGATATAAAAATTAATTACCATCTAAATCTAAAAAGTCATGTCTCTAAAAAAAGAACTGAAACAGCTCAAGAATGATGGAAAGTGGATCGAACTCATGGATGCGATTCATGATGCTATGCCCTTTTTATTTTCGCCTGGGCGACCTACTCATGAGCAGATTGAAAACAGTGAAATTGGACGTACCCATCACGAGAATTGGAGTGAATACATAAGGTGGGAGTTGGATTGGAATGATTCAGGCTGGCGAGCTTGGATTAGAGCGTATAAAGTTGTACTGGCTTATCCGTATTTACGAAAGTTGGATGTAACGGCTAGTATCATTAATATCAGGAAAAGTATGCTTGATACCTTTCCTGATTCAGCCGAACAATGGCGTGAGCAAGAGATCAAAGTCCGTGACAAAAAGCCACGTAAAAGAAGCCCTAATACTGAAGAACGATTGTTGATTTTGGAAAAAAAGATAGCCACGATGTCATTTGAAATTCAGGATCTGAAATGCCAAATAAATCAATAATAGTTTAGACGAAAAAAAATATTTAAAAGCTTTCTAGAAGTAATTATGAATAAACTGATCTAATCATTTTCATGAAGACATATATCCGTGTCGTTTTAATTGATTTGTAAGGTCCTTTTTATAAAGATCTGTAACTTGATTCCATAGCTCTTTATCTGTATCAGATTCTTTTAGAAATAAATGATAAAGCTTTATAATCCATTCAAGAAATACAGGCATATTAGTCCTTGTTATCCTTCTAGGATCATTCGTCAATCTCGCATCTTCTATGATCCTCGTAAAATAACCTAGAGCTCTTTCTCTGACATCATTGTTGCGTAATCCTTGCATGTCATCTAACTCCATTACATTAAACCGAGCGTAACTCACCATCACTTCAATATTTCCACGGTTATGCTCATAAATATTTTGTCCTATCTTTGCAATACGTGGCAGCATATTCATCACCTCTTCATGACTGACGACCCTATCTACTAATAGATAAAATTCAAATCTGGAACCTTCATGAATATAGTTACTCTCAGAATTCTTTTTAGTCTTAGTTTGATAATTACGTTTATATCTTTCAAAGAGAGCGAGCCAAAGCTCCATTAACACTCTCATAAAATGAGTATCAAAATATGCGTTGTCTTCTAATTGCTCAAAAAGTGCATTACTAACTCTGAAAAGTCTGTCTAAAAATAATGTAGCTATTGAGTAATTAGACAATAATGATTCTTCTAAGACAACTTTTGCAGCAAAAAGCAACTGTTTGGCTAACTCAGGGCTTCCTAAAGCGATCTCATTCATAAAGCAATGTGCCACTTTTTCATCGTCAACTTCATCAAGACAATATAAAATATCTCCTAACTTATCTGCAGCACGCTCAAAAATATTGCGTTTATTTGCTTCCATTATTGAATAATCAACCACTACCACAGGTGTAATTATTAACGTTGTTACAATCTGTCTAGCTAGTATTATGTCGTAATATTTTTTGTCACAAAATTTAACAATATTTTTATTTAACCATTCATCAAAATTTCTTAGTTCATCATAAATTGCCTTCCTTTTGGCTTTGCTATATGCAAATTTAATCTCTAACTCTGCTTTTTCGTGAACAACATTCACAAGCTCGAATAAGTCTTCATCACATTTATCGAATTGGTATTGTTCTTCCAGTCTTAGTACTAAAAGTTTTTCCATATAAGAACGATATTTAATTCGAGTTTTTGTTTCTCCAATTGTGTCCTTGTATAAAATGAGTAGCCTACATGCATCAATTAACTGCGATAAAGGTATATCTTTTGAAGTATCTCCATTTTCGATATAATCTTCTAATTCACTGTCTAATTTCAGACCTATTATCATTCCAAGTATCTGGGCACCGTTCTCTGAAATAGACATCTCTTTAGCTAATAAATAACCGTAATAATTGATGACTTTCAGTGCTGATATAGACTGTAGATAATGATTATCAGGCCATCCAAAAGACTCAACATATTTTTCTATAGGATGACTTTCAAGGTTATCTTTATAATGATCGCGAAATAAGATTTCAGTAGATATTTCTGCAATTTTTTTTATATAAGATAGTGCTTTGAAATATTGATTATTTTCGACTAAGTATTGAAGTATAACTAGAGACAGATGAAGCTTCTTTTCTATATCATTCGTTTCCAAAAATATCTTTGTAGCAAACTCTAAATCATTCTGACTACAGATCTTTTCAATTAAAATTGAATGATATGCATTCTTTACTTTTAAAGATCGCTCTTCATCTTCAAGATATAAATCATTTATAACTTTGAAATATGGACCATGAATAAATTCTTTTAGTGCTGACTCTGTTTCATTCAGTGTAATAGTACTGATTATTGAACCAGGATTTTCAGCATCGTTGATCGCCTTAAAAACTAATATTTCGTTATGCTCTTTTTCTGGTGTATCACTTAGAATATTTTTAACTATCACAGTCTTTTCAACATCGAAACGAGGACCTTGTTCACTTGAGATTTCTACAGCACTTCTAATCTCAGCCCTTAGATCATAGTATCTTTCTGCAATAAGGTGCTCAAGACTGGTATTTTTATTTAACTGTTTGAGACCAAACTGACTTAATTCACCTTCGTCATTTATACATCTTTCATCTCGTTCAATAGCATTCATAAGCTCAGTGATATGTCTATAATTACCATTAGCCCTGTCTTTTATCATTTGAATGTCATTCACACATAGATTCGGCTTTCTTGCGCGAATAAAGCTAGCTGCCTCATTTCCATCAAAACCTGATAGATTGATCTCGCATTTTTCACCCTGAAATCCGTCATACGTTGATTTAAGTGAATCGCACCCTTCTTGCCACTCTTTTGTCCATGTTGTTGAAATAATCATTAAAGGTAGTTTCTGATTACCAACTTTTTCGATTAAACGTGCTATCAACGTTCGAGACTCTTGATCGAACCACTGAACATCATCTAAAACCAATATCAATGGTAAAGATGCTATATTGTGATTTTTAGTTACTTTATCTGTTATTAATTGGTGTATTTCTTTCTCAGAAATTATTTGATATAAGCCTTCGAGTAACGATTCTTGGATATCCGTTTGTCTCTTTTTGCTTCTACTTAAAATATCTAATTTTAGTAACTCACTAGCTTCCTGCATTTTTTTTGCATCTTTACTACGGTCAGACATAAATAATATTGCATCCCACCACCCAACTGTAAGGATATTCATTGCAATATTTCTAAGGTCTTTAAAAGTACTTTTTCCTGCTGATATTGCTATAGACCTATAAAGATAACTAGCCAAGTGAGGGTCTAGATATCTCCGAGCAACATCTGCTGCATAGTTGTTTGCTTGCCCCTCTCTCATCCCGGTATTAAGACCTTTAATCCCCCACCACAACCAAGGAATTTCAGACAGCTGCTCAGGTTGTTTATCGGCGAATTCTTCTAACTTTGGGTTAATTTCTAGCTGTTCATTAATTTGAGGTAAATAGTCAGGCCAATAACCTAACTCATCGTCCATTTTAATAATTGATTTATAGAACTCTTGAACGATCCTTGTCTTACCAGAGCCACTTTCAGCGATAATATTTACCCAACATGGCTGCTTTTTATCTTTTACTAATTGCCAATGTTCAATAAGTTTTGCTAACTCACGCCCTCTCCCGTAAAAAAAACGCTCATCTGAATTAATTAAACTCACCTTACCTTCCTTGATTTATTATCTACATACGCAAAAATTAGTTAAAGCACTCATCTAATATTTAGATTGCTTTTTTCTGTTAAAATTTTTTTATTTTTTTACAGATATATATAATTTTGATTTTTAATGCACCATCAATATCGTACTCGATAGTCGCACATTTTAGGCATTACTCTTTACTAATTAAAGACATCAACACATTTAAAAATGAACTTAATACATTGATGAACATATCAATTAATTTAAATTACACATTGAACATAGGCCGTGCGAAGAACCTTTATTGGCTCAATATAAAAACATCTTTCTATAACATCTAATTTTTACTACAGGTATTAACGTTGTAGCTATGCTAGCATATCAAACCTCTATTTATTGCAAAAAACAAGTTATGCTTTTGAATTCTAATTGTTCTATTTTAATGGCATCTTGCTACCTCAATCGAGATATTTATTAATACGCAAATAATTATAAATTGTAAAAAATCTATGTAATTCAGCACCGCTGGTACGAAGTAAAAAATCAACTATTTTTTAAACAAAGGAATGAATATGGAAAAACATACAGGAACTTTAGGTTTATTAGGAACCTCTACTGAGCGTACCAACGTAGGTGCAACATATAGCGTTATCAGAATAGACGATCTGATTCTAACGAACATAGGCATAACTCATCAATTAAACTCGTTCTTACGAAGTTCAGTTGGTGAAGAAATAACCTTAATTATTAAAAAAAAATCGGTATTAGGAATTATAACGCCTCAAGGTGAAAAATTTTGTAGCAATATCTGGGCAGGCTACACTCCGTTGTTTATAATTTTTGTGTATGTAATGCTGGCAGTTGTCGGATATAATGTCGCACAGCTCATGCCAATTTTGGTCTTTGTACCAATTATATTCGCTTTATTATTTTTTTATTTTCACTCGACAAATCAAAACGATTTATCATCCTTACAATCAGAAGGATTTGCGCTTCTTTAAAAAATGAAGTGAGCTTTATCTACTTTTTTTCTGATTAAACAGTCTCCTAGTTAATAGAGACAATCAGCCATGAAAAGTCACGTTACAGAGTAGAGATGAACAATACAGCAAGATAGTTCTAACTGTATTTTTCGCTTTAAATCATACGTAATGTTACTTACCGGATATAATTTACCAACAGTACATTGACTTAACAATGAGCTAAGCGTAAATTCATCTACAAATTTTAATGCGTACAAAACATACATAGGCTAAAAATACGATGACTATTCGATATATAACAATCTGGAATCATTCCATTTCATAAATAGCATTGCCTATATTTTTTGGTGATGCACAAAGCATCATCGAGTCAAAAAAGCCCCGACTTAAGATGATTAAGTTGGGGCTTTTTTTTACATAAAATTAAATATAACGCTTTAAACAACAGGAAAGATTATGCACAACACGATACGAGTCGAGATAAATAATTATTGGTGGCATTCACGCCATCGATAATAGCTCGCCTGTTGTGTGCAGGAGGGCTACCCCTCCTGTTTTGTCATGTATAGATTTGATAAGCCCGGAGGTCAAACCTGTCGGGCTTTTTATTGCTCGGCACTTAATCAAAGGAAGCCGAATATGGGCAATAAGAAAAAAATAGAAAACGCCATGGTAGATGATGGGCAATTACATGATGCACACGCGTTTTTGACCAAAATTGCGTGCACCGACTCTAACGAGAATGTAGATGATCCATTTGGAGATCTGCCTTGTGATGACAAACCTATCTTCGCGATAGTGGACGTCGTAAAAGTCATGAACGAGCAAGCCAAGGACAGTCGTTTAAAACCTCGTCTCGAAGCAATGATACAAGAAGGTAACATGCGATCACTTGCATCGATTAACGATGCCATGCTGGGACAGCTGATTCCTTTAGCTGATAAATTCCCAAACTTTAGTGACGTTGTCTTGCACTATCGTAAAGCATTGTTACTAGCCAGCTTATCTCAACCGGCTATTGTTTACTTGCCACCGCTACTGATTGTAGGTGACCCTGGCATCGGGAAAACGCGCTTTCTACGAGAATTAGCCAAGGTACTGTCTGTAGATTTCTTTCAAATTGATATGTCGACGACATCTGCTGGTTTTGTACTCGCTGGCAGTAGCACAAGTTGGTCAGATGGAAAGCCTGGCTTTGTGAGTGATTCTTTGCGTCAAAGCAAGGTAGCTAATCCAATATTGTTGATTGATGAAATCGACAAGGTCAGTAGTGGAAATTACGATCCGATGGGCTGTTTTTACACTCTTTTAGAGCGTGATACGGCGAGAACGTTTAAAGATGAAGCTCTAACGATTGCTATGGATTGCAGCGATATTAATTGGGTAGCCTCGGCTAATTACGTTGAAGCCATCCCAGCTCCTATTCTATCAAGAATGACGGTTTTTAAGGTCAAAGCACCAACACGCGAACAAATGCCTGCTATCGCTCAGTCAGTTTATAAAGATTTATTGGCTGAAAATGACTGGGGTAAACGGTTTAGTCAGACTTTAAGCATGGATATTTTGAACAAGCTAAGCGTGGCTAGCCCACGTGAAATGAAACGTATATTAACTTCAGCAGCCAGTGAAGCAGTTTTTAAACATCGTCATAAATTAGACGAGCAATTGCAGATTATGGCTGATGACATTGTGATGGTTGAAGATGAAGCTAATGATAAACGGATAGGTTTTTTATAAGCAATAGAAGGTGCTAATAATTTGTTTAGCGCCTGCTATTACATTAAAAACCAACTTAACATGGAATAAGAATTATGAAAATACAATTTTGTTCAGACTTACATCTCGAAATGAGAAAAGATTATCAGTTACCCACTACGGATGCACATGTGATTGTGCTTGCAGGCGATATCCATGTAGGAATTAAAGCCATTGAGTTTGCAATCAGTGAAGCACAAAGACAAAACAAGCCTGTTTTATTTATTGCTGGGAATCATGAGTTTTATAACCATGACTATTCTGAGGTACTCGATAAATTTAGGGCTGTGGCTGATAGCTGTGCCCTCGTCCATTTTCTTGAAAACAATGAAGTGGTCATTGATGGTGTTCGTTTCTTGGGCTGCACGATGTGGACAGATTACAAAGGTTCAGGTCACGAGCACCAACAATTCACGATGGCATATATCGGTAATGCACTCAATGATCATAGAGTCATTAGAAATACCTATCGGGCATTCAGCCCTGCAGATGCGTTGGCAATTCATAAAGAGTCCAGAGCATGGTTACAGATGAAATTAGCTGAGCCATTTACAGAAAAAACAGTGGTTATCACACATCATGGACCAAGCATCCTTACTCAACATAAACGGTATGAATACAGTGCTATATCATCAGCATTTTTATCTAACCTAGATGAGTTAGTGGAACAAGCTGATTTATGGATATATGGCCATTCACATTCCAATATCGACGAGATGTTAGGCAAGTGCAGAGTCGTTAGCAATCAGATGGGTTATCCGAGTGAAGGTATGAACGGGGATCACTTTTTATCTGATTATCAATCTAACTGGGTGATTGAACTATGAACATAATCAAAGTAAATACAGAATAAAGGAAGAGAAACAATGGAAGTATTTTTTACAGCAGATACACACTATGGACACAGTAATGTGCTCAAATTTAAACGTGATAATGATAAGCCACTACGTGACTTTGCCAATATTGACGAGATGAATGAAGTGCTGATTGAGCGACATAATGCGGTGGTTGGCGTCAATGATCGTGTTTATCACTTAGGTGACGCCGTATTCGGAAAATCAAATATGCACCTATTACGTCGATTGAACGGCAAGATGACGCTCATCGCCGGTAATCACGATCATTATGATGGTGGTTTGGCAAGTTATGCCGAATATTTTGATGAAATTTTAGCAAGCAAAGAGCTGACGATGAGTAAAAACGATCGTGGGATTATGACTCATATTCCTATTCATACCAGCCAGCTTGATTATCGGTTTACCTATAACTTACACGGTCATTTGCACGATATCGAGCTTGATGACCCACGATATTTAAACATGGGAGTGGAATGTTGGAATTTCACACCAGTCAATTTATCCGTTATTAAAGAAACATTAGTACGTAAAGGAATTATTAAATAAGGTGTTAGAAATGGAATCAGATGTAGATAATCAGAAGACTGAACGACTCAGAGTGGCGCTTATCAGCGATATTCATAATGAATATCTACGCAGAAGCAATAACCTGCCAGATCTTCATATTGGAGATCAAAAAATTGATGTCATCGTATTAGCCGGAGACATAGACACGCAAGGATTCGGTGCACATTGGGCAGTCAGGCAGTCTGAACTGTTCAATGTGCCTGTCATCTACGTGTTGGGAAATCACGAGTTTTATGATGCCAGTGAAGAAGTTTCTGCTCTAGAACAAATTAGGGAAATAACTCACAGTACTAATGTGCATGTCCTAGATTGTGAGTCAGTTGTCATCAAAGGATGTCGGTTCATAGGCGCGACTATGTGGACTGATTTTAACCTGCTTGGTGCTCATAAAAAAGCGAGGGTATTGCAACAAGTTCTATGGAATATGAATGATTTTGAGCAAATAGCATTATATGCTCATGACAATCGTAAAGTGACCCCAAATGACATGATGCAATGGTTTAAGCACAGTATTAGTTATATTAAGACTGAGCTAGAACAACCTTTTGATGGTAAAACAATCGTGGTCACACACCATGCACCCTCAGCTTTGTGTATGCCTGCAGGTTATGAATATGACTTACTCTCGGCGGCTTACGCTAACAACCTAGATGAACTGATAGAACAGCTAGGTCCTAACGCGTGGTTTTATGGGCATATCCATCATGCAAAATCGCAGCGTATTGGTAGAACCTTAGTGATGAATCACCCAGCTGGTTATCCAGGGAATCAATATGGTGTTGTTTCATATAAAGGTTTAAAACCAATGATTGTTGTCTTATAAGACATAAGAAGTCATGATTATATTATTATTTTTGGACCTTGAACCATCAAGCCTCAATAGAAAAAGCTATCAATCAAAATGACTTGGTCAAATGAAGACTTTTGAATTAAAAGCTATTGGAAAATATTTGTACAAATGGAGATAAGTGATGAACAAAGTAATATACATGGAAAATATCGACGGTGCGCTTATAGAGATCGCTCGCACAATCAACAACAAGATTGATCCTAATTTTGTTGACGATCCTGCGGGCGATCAGCTGATCGATGATATTCAGCAGTTATTAGAAAAGCACTTTAATTACCCACTGCATCGAAACTATAACTAGTTGGTCATCTAATCATCACAGTTTTTTCCAAGATGACTTATAACATTCTCGGTGTAATCGCTTATTTTATGATTATTTTATTCAAGTTTTCGAGATCAAGATCCTTCTTCGTCTAATTAATAGAGGGAATTATCTTCATACACCCGATTTATACGCACTTACGCAAGTGTCTTTCCAGTTTTAAATATAGTCTTAATGTAGTTCACCATGTGTTTCAAATGTATTCCATTAAATAGATATATATAAATCAACTGGTTAGATACATTTTAGATAATTAAAATTTTAAACATTACAAATTTAATTTAAATAAAACTGTTCTAGGGTGTTAACAACCAACAAATCGTCACACATAATAAAAAGGTGGAAGGTATTCACGACCGTACCCTTCGGATTCTGGGACAAAAAGACTTAATAATGAAAACTATCTCTATTGATGAATTTATAATCTTAGTGAAACGCGAAGATTGGAATCGCGAACAAGATTATGACGTAATTGATCATGTAATTCACAAAACAGAACAATATGATGCAGAAAGCGACTATGTTGAACTGATAGATATTCAACATGTTTTTGGTTTGGCTACCCAAACCTCAATCCTAAATGGAATCAAAATCACTTACACTGAAAGTTTTAACTACGACGAATACGATGCTGATTCACTGTCGGTAGGTACTGAAGGGCAAGATGATATTTGGACCGTAGAAGGTGTTTCCGTTATCGACGAAGATGGTGAGGCATTGGATGTAAACGAATTAGCTCACTACTTAGATTCTGATTTCAGCAGCATAGATTACAGTGTACTTCAAATTGAAGAGGTAACTGACATTGACGTATACGAGGACACAGACATGCAAACATATACACTTGAAATTAATAACGCTCCTAGCATTAGATTTACAGGCGAACTGATTGGAAGTGCAGCCAGCTCACCTAATCATGCCATGGGGGATTTTTATAGTGGACAAACTGGTCGTTGGACAGAATTAGATCTCTATAAAACGCTAGCTGGTAAATTCATTTGTCATAAAGTAAGTAGAACCCAATGGGCAAACGATCATGATTATTTCTATAGCAAAATTTGTGAAACAATCGAGGAAGTCAAGCAGTTTTTCGGGCATAAATGGCTTGCAAAGGATCTTTACTATGATGCAGATATTGAGCACGTCGAATATGTTGCGTAAGTCAAAGGGGCTTTAAGCCCCTTTACTATTTTGCTATGACAAAGATTTGAATGAGGCCACTCAGATGTGAGCTGGAAGTTCTATATTATTAGAATAGGCGACAAACAGTTCAGGTTAGAGCTAAATTCATTTCAGCCAAGAACGGTTTACGATCAATAAAACTTTAAGTGTAGTATGACGACTCAGACTTTACTCTTTCTAGCTACTTTTTTGGTCAAAATGAAATTCTCAGATTAACTCCGAACTGATTAAAATTAATATTGATATCATCCTCTTCTATTGATTGGAGGTAGCTCTTTGTGCTTTTGAAAATATTGATTAAGAAATCTATGCTCTGTAAGTTTATGATTATTTGATTGATAAACATCAATATATATTTTACCGTAACCTTGCACTATATATTCATATACATGCCAGTAGTTATTGGCATCAATTTCAACATTATATCTGTTCCAAACATCATATTTTGTTTCACCAATATATAAAATATTACTGTGTCCTTTTAGTCGTGGAATTAAATTTTCAGATCTAAAAACATAAACGACGCCAGTGACTCCTCTTGTGGCTTCAAGAGAAGACCTGTACTGATATT
This sequence comes from Methylophaga sp., assembly GCA_011053005.1. Lineage (GTDB taxonomy): Bacteria > Pseudomonadota > Gammaproteobacteria > Nitrosococcales > Methylophagaceae. The sequence goes on along the minus strand of DRHW01000009.1, from coordinate 13,963 downwards.
TAAACTCATCTTTATTTTCTGAGCCAAAAGGAATTAAACCATTTATCACTTGGCCTACAAGGTTACAACTTAAAATATTTTCAATCATGACTTCCCACTTTTTTTGTAGTTTACTCAAGATCCACTCAAGCACTTGGGCTTTACCCTGATGTGAATAATGGGTTACATGAGGCATTCCTGCAACATAAAACGACTTATATACTAAAGCCTTTAACATGCCAATGACCATGACCTGAGGAAATATACTCTTCAGCTCCCCCCATCAATTTATGCAAGCATTTATATGCGGAAGTACTTGAGTTACCGATAGCCAGAATTAATTTTGGCTGCACAATATGTAAAACAGCTTCATGAAAGGGCCAGCATGTTTTTGCAAGATCAAAGCTAATATAATTCGCCGTTACGCTACGAACAAATATAAGGTTGCTTGAACATACTTCAGGAGGGTTAAGTCCCAAGCTTTCATGAAGAAAGCACACACGTTTTTGAAATGGTGCTTCTCCATTTTCCCATACGCCAGTGCCGTTCTTCCAACTCTCGTCAAGATAAGAATTATCTTCTTAAGTAAGCATTGTATCTATGCTTTTAATAAGCGGATCACTACCTACTCCAACCGGATTTAAACCAAGCAGATATACATTTCCAAGCTTTAACGTTTCTTGACTGCTGTATAGTATGGTGCCTGATTGTTCCAATATATCTGCAAGATATTCCCCTGCAATTTCAGTTAGTTTTTCTTTGCTCATTTGTCTCCGGTCTCCACAGATTACCCTATTAATTCATACCTAAAATACTATTAATCTCTAAGTATGATTCCCGATTAATTAATGAACTATGTTTATCTAATACATCGGCTAAAGTGACACTTACTATTTGATTAAGGCAAGTACCTCAATCTGTGGCATCCAAACAATGACACTAGCACTATTTTTTAAGCTTACTACCCCTCCTCGACACTCTAAGCCTTCAAACTGGGAACGATATTCTGCAAAAATATCGAGCATAGATAACATGTAATATTTATAGCCACTGTCACTTAATATTTGGTTATCATTATTTTGAAACATCCATGCCGATTGATTTATATATGGAAGATTATCATCCATAGCTGCAAAAATTATTTCTCCAGATATATTTACATTAGATAAGCATTGTATTCTGAGTCGCTCTAGTCGTTTAGCTTCAAAGTGGTCATCAAATATATTATTCATAATTCCTCACCATTAATCGTTTAAATGCAATGTGTATTCGCACTATTGAATATCATCTATTTGGACGCGACGGGCCCAATCATTCAAATTTTATGAAAGGATAAGCTTGAACATGATGATCTTGCTTTTGTATTAATGTTTGAATAAAAAGCTTGTTCCTCTCTAAGTGTTTATATTGAAAAGACTCTGAAATTAAATGTTCAGCCTCATCAAAAAGTCCTAGCTCGCGTTTGATTTCTACTTTTGTGAGCCTATCGTGTACTATCGAAACGTCAATCATTGCTGCTAATGTGTGTAGGTTTTCTATTTCATCACCTAACATCCGGATGTTCACTTCACGGTCGCGTCTTGCATCATTCCCTGCCCACCATGCAACTTTTCGCAATGCCTGCTCGTTTTCAACATTAATTCGTCCAGATTTAAGTTCATCAATATAATCATCAAACTTAGGGATACTAAATGCTGTTGAGTGCTTTAACGGGTCTTGAACACTTGTGAAACTATTGATAGATTCGATGGGCTGTAGTTGATTAAACCAAACCAAATATAAACACTGTGGGCACTTCACCAGAAAATCATGGCGGATATCGCCTGATATATTGGCGAGACTGTGGTTTGTTTTTCCATCCGTCCATCTCGTTAAGATAAGACTTCCCCGCTCCATTTCTCTATTGTCGAGTAAGCATGAACAGTTTGAGCATTTTTTAATATCTGTACTTAATCTAAGCATTGGCATTTTTCCTTGAATTAAAGATGGGGTGAGACATTATTTTTTAGTCCAAGTAATCTTCTGGCTTGGCTTTTAAATGCAGTGCTTTAGTCCATAATTTAGGAAGTGCTTTTGCTTCAATTTGACTAATTCGTTCTCGTGTTACACCAAATGATTTGCCGACCAGTTCTAGAGTTTGTGCCTTTCTATCTTTTAGACCAAAGCGAGCAATAATCACACGGGCTTCTTTTTCAGTGAGGGTTGATAGGATTGATTTTAATTCTATAAATGATGGTATTTTTGTCATAGCGTCTCCTTATAAAACCGTAAGAATTTCCGGCCTTATAAGGAACGGGCTTTAGGTCGTTTTAAGCGCCCGCTTTTTTGAATATTTTTACAAATATTGATATTAGTTCAGGTATCTTAGTGGGTCATCGTTGATATTTAAGAGATTAAGCAAGATTAATCATGTAAATATTCTTTTGATGTCTGTTGGATATTTTATATATTGCAGCTGAAACAGGTTCAACCAATGGACGTCGACGAATAAAGATTGCATCAGCAATGAAGTTGATTATGACTGACATCAACCAGACAGTGAGACTAGTGAATCAAAGAACAGTGAAAATGATAAGACCATTACCGGAATATTATTGCCCCAATGTATGTAAGGCGTATCTTATTGCGGTTTAACCTGCTTGAACGGCCATCTAGCCTTAAACAAGTGAATATCCATTGGTGGAATATGTTACCAATATTTGTACCTATCAAGCTCGGCGTTAATCAGCTTGTGTACTTATTTATGCAACCTAAGAAAAGCGTTGACTAGGCCAGTCATAAAGCTAGAATCTAGAAGTAGTCAAACAAGCTTAAAGTCACATCAAAAATAACTCGACCAGTACACATTTTCGTTACAGCTTTCAAAATAATATGATTTATATACCCCTCACAAAGTCATGTGTGCTGAGGGCAACGCCAGATCTGGCGTTGCTAAACGAGATGTATGTCACGTCTTTAGATTGTGCAAACATGAAGTGTTTCAGCATTTTTTAATACCTGTATTAAATCTAAGAAAAGGAGCTATCTGAATTAATATTTTGTCCATAAAAAATAAATCCACAAAGCCATATTTAGCGTTAGCCCTGATAGACCTAGATTTCAAGCGTGTTTAACCAGTCAGCAGTAATAACAGTGCTAAAACTGTAAAACTGCCATTTCATTATAAATAAGTTTGTTATCTGATCTGCTTAAGAAGTACTAGATCAGCTAAAAATAGAATACTTCTGATCTAAATGTAATTTTACTTTTTGCCAATCAGGCATAACTTGATTAATTAATTTATAAAATCGCTCACTATGATTATGCTCAACTAAGTGACAAAGCTCATGCAGAATAACGTAATCTATGCATTCTCTATTAGCCTTTACCAACTTAGGATTAAGTGTCAATCGTCCATTTGGCGAGCAGCTACCCCATTGTGTTTCCATGGCAAAAACACGAATTGGTGGTACTTCTTTCACCCACAATGTTTTATCCATTATTGCCATTAATTGGCGTTGAAAAACAGCTTTAGCTCTGACTCTATACCAAGAGTTAAGTAGCTCTTTCACTTTGATTGGATCGCTCTTTCTCAGCGTCACTTCAAACCTGCCACGTAATAGTTTTACCTGAGGTTTACTATTTGGATCAACCATCACTTTAAGCATATAACGTCGACCTAGATAAAAATGGCTTTCTCCACTTACATATTGCCGTGGTATCACATGCCTAAGCTGTTCTTTAAATGCGTTTAGTTTTTTATAAATCCAACGACTACGCTTTTTAACTGCTTGCAGCACATCGTCATCACTTGCATCATTCGCTGCTTGTACAATGACTCGACAATCTGCATGGACTTTGATTAATATCCGTCTGGTAGCACTATTTCGATTAATACGTTCAAAAACGATTAACTCATCACCATATCGAAATTGGTAAGTATTTTTATTGTGAGTAATCTCTATTGGCTGATGCTGAATTTTCACATTCACCTTATTGGCCCCCAGAAAATCCCACTCGCGTTATTTGCACGACATATTCCACGATGGCTTTAGCCTGATCCATACCGTAACCAATCGCTTTAATTTCAGTAAACATCATGGGTAATAGTTTTTTACGTATTTCAGCTTCAATATTTTGTGGATTAATAGAATATTCAGCGACTGCTTTCTCAACTAATTCATCGATATCAAAAGCTAATTTCACCCATTTATCTTGCACTTGCATATCAGTCACGGCTAATACATCAGGTAATACTTTCTTAAACACGCCAAAGTAACCTTGAGCATGATGATTACCGTCAAATTTATTAGGTATATCCTCTAATTGACGTTCTTCAACCTGTTGCTCAAATTCATGAAACAGCATAAATTGTTTCATTGGATGTTCAAATAACGCTTCTGCTTCTTCTATAGCCTGTAACAGTAATTTGGAGAAAGCTTCTTGAGCATAAGGATCGTCTCGTAATTTCTGTTCTATAGTGCGAGTCACCCGCGTTCTTATGATATCGGTTTCATTTCGAGTTTTATCATCACTCCACGTCTCAGGCTTTTGCTGGCCCATTTTACCCACTTCATATACACCTTCAGGATCTCGTACTTCAACGCCGACCACATGTTTATCCATTAATTTACGAACTTGCTCAGCATACTCATCATAATCAATGGTTTCACCTGCATCACGCTTAACTAATTGGCGAAGACTTGAAAACTGTTTAACCGTTTCTTTGTAGTGGCGTCTATCTTCGTCTGAAAAACTTTTATCTTCATAGAATGTAGCAGATTGCAGGGCTACCTTTAAGCATGATGTAAATGCCGTTAATGCATCATAAAAGTCATCACGTACTTTTTGATTAATATCGACTAACTCATCGTCTCTCATTTCTGTGCGAGGTACTAATACTTGGCGTAACTGTTCAATATCATTTTTATTTTTAACACTACTAAATATAGCCCACAGTGTTTTATAAAGCTGAGGAAGGCGTCTATATTCAGTACTCATTTGATGATAAAGACCAGCGATATCATTGACATCATAGCCACCTTGAGTACGTGCAGCTAAGTCCTGATACTTTGCTATAGTTGTATCGAGTTCAGATAAAATGCCTCGATAATCAATAAGCAAACCAAATTGTTTTTGTGGATGTAGTCGGTTAACCCTGGCGATGGCTTGGATCAGATTATGTTCTTTCAGTGGTTTGTCGATATATAACACCGCATTTCTAGGCTCATCAAATCCTGTTAGCAGCTTATCGACTACAATAAGTACTTTGAGTTTGTTATCATTTTCAAAGCGTTCAATTAGGTGTTTGGTATAGGCTTGTTCGTCTTGCGTACCAACATGCTCTTTCCACCATTTAGTGACTTCAGGCGTATCCTCTTCATCAACTGAAGTGTTGCCTTCTCGAGTATCAGGCGAACTCATCACCACAGCACTTTCGAATAAGCCAACTTCATCTAAGTATTTTTTATATTTAATTGCTGAAGCTTTACTGTCACAGGCTAATTGCCCTTTAAGACCTTCATCGATATTTTTATCAAAATGGTAAGCAATATCGTATGCAATCAATCGAATTCGATCGTCTGAGTGATATACCTGACCACGCTTCGCAAACTTGCGTTTTAAATCCGTTTTTTGCTCATCTGTTAAGCCTTCTGTAATTCGCTCAAACCAACTATCAATAGCACGTTCATTAACATCAAGATCAGGTATACGTTCTTCATACAGTAAAGGGGTAACCGCACCATCTTCAACCGCACGTTGCATCGTGTAAGCATGAACAATTTTGCCAAACTTATTCTCTGTTTTATCGTCTTTAAGTAATGGTGTACCGGTAAAGGCCACAAAAGCAGCATTGGGTAACATTTGACGCATTCGAATGTGATTTTCGCCACCTTGACTGCGATGTCCTTCATCAATCAATACAATCATATCGGCACTGTCGTTATGACATTCAGGTATTTTGGTTGCGGTATTAAACTTTTGAATCAGTGAAAAGATAATACGCTCATGACCCAGACCAATTTGGCTTGCCAATCGTCGGCCCGAAGTCGCCATTGCTGCCGCTTTATCTTTTTTACTGGCAAGCTCTCCACCAGATTGAAATGTACGACTAAGCTGGCTTTCTAAGTCAACACGATCAGTTACAACCACAATACGGCATTGTTTAAGTGTATCGTGCAGAATTAAGGCTTTAGAAAGGAAGACCATGGTGAACGACTTACCCGATCCTGTGGTATGCCAGATAACCCCACCTTCACGGCCACCTTTATTGTTTTTAATATTGATACGTTCAATCAGTCGTTTAATACCAAATGCCTGCTGATAACGTGCAACAATTTTCCCCGCTTTACTATCAAATAACGTGAAATAACGAATCATTTCTAGTAAGCGCTCAGGCGATAAGAGACTAATAAGCAATTTATCTTGCCCCGTTAGTGCTAAATCACCACCATTAATCAGTGTGTTATACCAAGTACGATCTGCAGGTGCACGATAATCAAACAATTGGTTTTTTTGTTTTTCAGTCAGTCGTTTATTTTTAATGGCTAACATTTTCACTTCAGGAATATCTTCTTCCCGCCATGCAGCCCAAAACTTTGTGGGTGTTCCTTGAGTGCCATAACGTGCATCAGTACCATTTATCGACAATAAAAGCTGACTATAAGCAAATAGCTGAGGAATTTCGTCATTACGTTGATTGCGTAAGCTCTGAGATATACCCTCATCAATTGTTGGACCTTTATTACTATGCCCATCGGGGCGTTTCGCCTCAATAATAACTAAGGGCAAGCCGTTCACAAAGCACACTATGTCGGGGCGTCGAGTATCAATCCCATTAGTACGTAACACGGTAAATTCTTCAGTAAATACAAAACTGTTATTACTAACATCATGCCAATCAATTAACGAAATCGTTGGGTTTGCCTTTTTACCATTAACAAATTCAGTGACAGAAATGCCATACAGTAGATGGTTGTATATTCGTTCATTGGCTATCCCCAGTCCCTCATTCAGAGCAGGTCCAGAAAGTTCAGCAACAATATTTTCAATAGCATGTGTAGACAATGGGTATTCTTTACCAGCGAAGGTAAAACGTCTTTTTGAGAGCTCAGCCCGTAACACATCAGCCAAAATCACCTCACTGTTTCTACCGCCACGTTCAGAGAGTACCTGTTGTGGAGATATAAACGACCAACCTAGATTGGTCAGTAAAGCTAATGCAGGCAGCTTGGCACTGTATTCTTCCTGAAACTTAGGAATATATTGAGTCATTACCAATACTCCGGTTTGATAATTGTCTTTTTATTAGTTGGGATCTTGTCAGGTAGATGAGAACTAGCCAGTTCTTCATCAGTAATATAATTTCGTTCCCAATCAGCATAATTATTCAATTGTTGGTTACCAGGACGATGAGATTTACCCTCACGAGGTTTTCGGATAGGAATAATGATGCCCATTTGCACCTTATCTTGCACGTCTTCGCGTATTGCTTTCAAGGCTGGTGCCAAATCAGTATCATTTGAAACAAATACGAGTTGTTCCACGTTACCTTTAATAGCATCACGATAGGCCTCTAGCGCAATATTCACATCTGTTTGTTTCTCTTCCAGCTTCCAAACTTCAACCCTATCAGACTTATCAGGCGGTTGCTTATAGGCCAACAGTCTTGCTTTTTCCAAGCTATAGTAGCCATTGATAATGGAAATTTTTGTGGGATATAACTGTTTTAGAGCTCGATGATAAGCTTGCTGTGCCTGCTGGGCAGCATCGCCGTGAGAGGCAACTTTGGCTTTAATATCTGCAGTAAAGAACTTAATTTCAGCAAGTTCACTTTCAGGATTTTGTTGATGAATGATGTGTTCAAATAATAGCTTATAGAGATCAAGCCATTTATCATCGCTATGTTTCAAACAACCATAAAACAGGTTATAGCCATCGACATAACAGATTGTTTTCATACGGCTTTCCCTATGCCAGAAATGAAAAAACCGCCATTTAGGCGGTCTTTTCGCCCCAAACAGCAGTTAACTAAATAACCCTGCAAGGGGAGAGTTGTGTAGTAATTATAATTACATTTTGGTGATAATGTAAAACTATTTAATCGTTTTACTATTAAAAGGAAGATTAACAGACTAAGAAAATTAAAAAGCCACCAAGGTTGCGCGTTGCCCATAAGGGTACTAAGCGTGACGATTGTGTTATGACTATTCTGAGCTTTGACAAAAAGACTGTCAAATTTAGCGATGCTACTTTTCATTATTATTTTTCTCCGCCAAATACCCCATAAATGAAATCACATTATCCGTTTTTCCAGTTTGAATTTCGTAAGGATTATTGAAATCATGATGACGACTTAGCGGGGATGCAAAGTGGAATAAACCATCCTCAACAAATAATGGAACGGGGTATAAAGTGCGTTTATTGCCCAGTTTATCTTTAGCCCGCTTCTGGAGTGAATTAATATGCCAAGCAATATCTTGTGCCAACTCATCATCTAGTGCATCCAACCCTCTGCCTGCTAATGTATCTCTAACCCACTGCTCAGCATCACTGACATGGCCTTGAACACTCATATCCATATTTCTTACCCAGGTAACCTCTTTTACCCGTTCATAAAACTGAGTAAAAACTCGCGGTATAGCATCTCGATCAAGTTCACCATGTTTAATCGCCAAGCCTACTAGCTCGTTTGCCCATTGCTCACAAATCACTTGCTCAAGTTTGTCCTGACTGGGCACAACATCAAACGGTATTAGCAGAGTAAATCGACTATGAGCCTCAACCGCAATTACCGTTGCCCGCTCACGCCAACTATCAGTAAACATTACATGACATTGCCATGAAATCATCTCGCTATTTGTTAGCAATGGCACAACACCTACACGCTGGCCTTCACCCACTGGTAATCGCGGAAAATCGAGCTTTAACCATTTAGATAAGGCATTGCTGGCAGAAAATAGTGTTTGAAATTTCATTAATCTAACAAATTTTATTTTTTATCTTTAGGCGGAAAAGGATCATTACCATGACTATCAGAACGCTGTATTTTCATATCTTTGCCATGTATTTGAAGTTCAGTTTCCTGATTACGGCTTATTGGTCTTGCCAACAGTTCAGCCTCTTTTTTAGTAGACGTATGATGACTTGCTTTTAGAGCTCCATCCCGTTTTACCTGCCAACCACCATCTTTATGTGGCATTACCCTATGTGTGTCACGTTTAGTCATGCTAATCTCCTTAACAATTTATCTTGAAGTTGTTGCTCTAACAATTTCGTGCAATCCAGGCATAGTAGGACCTGAATCCCCACTTAATAACCCAGTGTCTGCTCGACTAAATAGCGCTTGAAGTACGATATTTCTAGCCTCAGTATCTAACTCATCCTTTTCATGCGTTAATGCAAGATATACATGAGTCAGTTGCTCACGCTCCTCAGCATCCCGTTGAAGGTGAAAAGAACTAAATGCTAATCGAGATACTGTTTTAATTGTAAAAGCATATATAGACAATGTTGTCACGAACAATACAATGCCTTGAAGTGAGTCCAATTCGACCTGTAATTGTTGTGCTTGCAACCATTGAGAGAAAAATTGTCCAAACCCATAAATACCGCCACCTAACGCCAGGCCAAGTAAAGATGACCAAAAAGCACCTTGTTTAAAATAGCTACGGGCTTTAGTTCGCCAATATTCAGCTGGTTTCTCAAGACGAAGTTTTTCTTTATAAGTATGTTCTAGGTTTTCAATATTTTGATGCCACTCATCCATTTGATGGTCAAAACTTCTGGTATGTCTGTTTGCTCGACGCTCACCTAACTTTGCGTGTGCCTCATATAACCGTTGTGCTTGGGCTCGTGTGTTTTCATCCCACTCATGAAAATCAGTTTGAAACTCATGAACATCGTTAAACAAAGTATCTTTGGCATCAATCAGGTCACTTCGTACTTTCGAAATAGACGCTCGCTCACTATTTCTACGCTTAGTTAAAGTTGATTCATCTTGAAGCTCAAACTCATAAGCTAGTACAGCACCTTTCAGATACTCTATATTATTTAGGTTACTGAATTGCCGGTTACTAATAAATGCCTCAATGAAAGCGTTTGCCGCATTATTACCGTATTTGTCTGCGACATTTAACCACTCATCAACAAATGGATGCCCAGACCAAAGCCAGTGGGGTGTTAAATTTCTAATCACATTATTGCTAATATGTTGATCTATTTGGCCTTGTAATGTGGCGTCATCCCATGTTTTTAAGCTACTTTTAAAATTCGTGATATGAGTAATTATTTGTTGAAAATAATTTGCAGCATTGAGGTAGTGGCCTACATTACCTGTGTAACCAGATAAACTTTCTGTTTTTGATTGCCAGAAAGCATGTTCATTCACAGCAAACTGCTCTAGCTGCTTTAATGTTTCTAACTTGAACTCTGTTCCAACATTATCTTTAACTGTCAACGTTATGGTTCTATCCATCATGCGACCTCCTTATCGTTAATTTGGACTCTACGCTTACCTGTCAACAACTGCTGCATCAAGGCTTTTTTCTCTTGTTTTAGGTAATCCAACTTTTGTTGCAGAATTTCTATTTCTTGATCGGCACTGCTTAGGACGGATGCAATTTTTTGTTGCTCTTTTATACAGGGAATACTCAGGCGTAAAGATTTTATATCTGAACTATTTACTGATTCGAATGTGCTTCCTTGTGATAGGCTTTTCCAACGAGATTCAAACCATAACAACCATTGATAAATATAAGGCTGTACTGACCATTCATTAGCCCTTATTGCAGCTACGCCTCTTCCAATACAGGCATTATGTAGCGAACTAGCAATATTACCAACAGGAGCTCGTACACTCAGTAAAATATCACCTATTTGACATTCTTTAGTTATTTCAGATGTAAATGACCTGGGAGCTGACTTTCTATTGCTGATATCAGCATTACCTTGAAGTAATGGGAGGCCATTGTTGTCATCATTATATGCAGTTGATTTTGGCGATGAGCCCATTATTATGGTTGCAATATTATGAAGGTGTGTCGATTCCCATTTCTCATTAAATCCTGCAAAGCGTTTTTTGCCGGTGAGCAGTTGCTGCATCAGGGCTTTTTTCTGATGCTGGCTGTTGGCGAGAAGTTGTTCGGTGGTGGTGATGGCTTTATCCCATGTGGATAGGATTTGGGCGATTTTTTCTTCTTCCACGTATGATGAAGCAACCATGAGAGGTAGTTCCATAAGAATTGAAGTGTTCATATTCGGCATAGTTTGACCGACAGCATTCTGTTCAAGCCATTTTCTTACAGCGTCTTTTTGTAAAAAATAAGCTAAGAATTTCGAAGAATGTTTTTCAGATGGTGTAGCTTTAAGACAACCTGTCCCACATAATGAACCTTTCGATTTATCATCAATCAGAGCGAATCGTGCGACATCACCTCTGCGACTAAAAAGTAAGTCACCATCTTTTAGTGTATGTTTGGATAATGTTTGTGCTCTTTCAGCAGGGATTTTAGCGGCTGAGTTTATATCAGCACGATTGTTTATAAGGTCTTTAGGCATTATGACGGCAGTGCCTGAATCAGTGTATTCATGTGCATGAAGCTGACTACCGAATGGACCGGTTTGTAGCTGACCGTCGCATATATTTCCTAATGAGGTGATTTTCCATCCACTAGGCACCATAACCTAACTCCTCCAAATACTGAGCCATTTCAGCTTCTAACTGTTCAAGTTGAGTTTTCAGCTGTTCACGCTCTGCTCGCACTGCCATTAAATCGATTTCTTCCTCTTCTTCAAAGGTATCAACATAACGGGGAATATTAAGGTTGTAATCATTGTCTTTAATTTCATCGAGGCTTGCTAGGTAACTGTATTTATCAATTGCTGTTCTGTTTTTATAGGTTTCAACAATTTTATTGATATTGTCTTGTGTTAGTAGGTTTTGGTTTTTACCCGCTTTAAATTCACGACTTGCATCAATGAATAATACTTTTTCATCTGACTTTTCTTTTTTGAAAAGCAATATCGCTGCTGGAATACCTGTGCCATAAAATAGTTTTTCAGGCAGACCGATTACGGTATCGAGTAAGTTTTCCTCGATCAGTTTGGTACGGATTTTACCTTCGCTAGACCCACGGAATAACACACCATGCGGCACCACAACACCCATACGACCTGTTTTGGGGTTGAGCGTTTCAATCATGTGTAAGATAAATGCATAGTCACCTTTAGTCTTTGGCGGTACACCGCGACGAAAACGACCGAATTTATCATTGTCAGCCTCATCATGACCCCATTTATCTAAACTAAATGGCGGGTTAGCAGTCACAATGTCGAATAACATTAAATTACCATTTTCATCTAATAACTTAGGGTTGCGTATGGTGTCGCCCCATTCAATCTTATGGTTATCCTCACCATGTAGGAACATGTTCATTTTTGCGAGTGACCATGTTGAACCAATCGCTTCTTGTCCATAAAGGGCGTAGTTTTTTTGGCCAGTGCTGTTACGAATATTTCGACCACACTTCATCAGTAACGATGCAGAACCACAGGCTGGATCACAAATAGTATCGCCGGCTTTGGGCTCAAGCAGTTCAGCAATAAGATCTGATACTTCTGGTGGTGTATAAAACTCACCGGCTTTTTGACCACCACTGGCTGCGAAGTTTTTAATTAAATATTCATAGCCATTACCTATTACATCTAATGAGCCGACTCGTGATGGACGTAGGTTCATTTCTTCTTTAGCAAAGTCTTCTAGAAGATGTCGAAGAATGGTATTTTTTTGTTTTTCTTCACCTAGTTTATCGGTGTTGAATGAAATATCTTGGAATACGCTTTTGCTTGAATCACGTAGTTTAGTGCCATTAGCTTCTTCAATGGCATGTAAGGCTTGGTCGATACGTTCACCATTTCCGGGTTCATGGCGATGCTCATACAAGGTATAAAAGCTTGCAGATGGTGGCAAAACAAAACGCTCGTTTTTCATCATCTCAGTAATCAACTCAGGTTCATCACCATATTCTGCTTGATAACCCTCATAATGGTCTTGCCATACATCAGAGATGTACTTGAGGAATAGCATAGTAAGAATGAAATCTTTATACGTATCAGCACTAATAGTGCCTCTAAAGGTGTCACATGCTGACCAAAGTGTTTTGTTGATGTTGTCCTGATTAACAATTTCGTTCACGGTTTATCCTTTCGAGTATTCATTAAATAATTGGTTGGCAATGGCTGTCATTGCTTGATTACCATTATCTATAAGTTTTTGGAGTGTATCTTGTTCTTTACTAATCGTTGTAACGAGTCGAACAATTTGTTGTTGTTTTTCTATGCTAGGTAGCACGATAACTGTCTTTTCTAGTACGTTGCGACGAATACTTTTAGCTAGAGAGCCTTCAGATTCACGCTGAAAATAACGCTGACTATGCTGTTGATTGAGTATCCATGTGAGAAACTCGGGTTCAACTTTCTTTGTATCTACCTTAATAAGATAAAAGTGAGGAGATGCAACGGTTTTTTGTTGTGTAGCGACTTCATCCACAAGAACTGCAAAATTATTATTACCTCGAGCAATAAATAAAATATCATTAGGTTCAAGAAATTTAGGTGCCGCTTTACCCGTAATTTCAGTTTCGATACAACTCTGCCAGTTCACGCCTGCTTGCGAGACATCTTTTAACTGTACGGCATAAGTAGTCGAACCTTTACGCTCAGGAAGCTTGCCTCGAAATGAGTGCCCCACTGATATCCTTGCTATATCTGATAAGATCAAAATATTGCCTCATTAACTTTGATGCAGTTATATTGCTCCAGCAACTCATTAATGTCAAATATTTATGCATCATTAGATATGATGCTATTTTAACGATGATGTAATATTTAACTTACACCCCATAGTCGAATAATTACCAGCATGTTAACTAACCATAAGGTATAGGTCTTAAGCCATTAATTAGGAATGCTTAGTAAATTTATCTATTCTGCTGATTCTGCTGAC
>DRHW01000008.1 GCA_011053005.1 Methylophaga sp. | reverse complement strand
GCGGTGATATGAGTGATGCACTAGATAAGGATTTGATGCGTTTTCCACTTATCTCACCGTTTGTTAAAACAGAGCGTATTGGTGAATTAGTGGTCAATGTTAACTATCAATTGATTGAGGTTTACGCAAAAAATACGGCTATCGAACACGTTATATTGATATCTGTTCATTCTCTTGTTTTGTTGTTAGTCATTATGTTCTTACTTAAATATCAACTAATTGATGTTATTAAGAGTTTAGCTCAGAAGTTACATGCTATTAAGATAGGAAGTGACCAACGAATAAAGTACGCCGCTAAGCATACTCATGATGAAATTGGCTTATTAACGGCCGATATTAATAGTTTATTGAATTCTGTCGAATTAGCACTTGATAAGGAACGCTATTTACGTCAAGAAGTAGAAGAACTCGAACGTCGTTTTCGAGGTATTTTTGAACAAACCAGCGGTGGAATTGCCTTAATTGATGAGCACGGTTATCTCAAAGTACATAACCCTGCATTTGAAAACATGGTCGGACAGAAACGAATGCAACGTCTAAGTGCCGATCACAATGAATCATTGTTCTCCGTAATCGGGGTTGATTCGTTGATACTGCAAAAAGCTGCGGCTCAAGCTTTATCTGGAGATGAGGCTGTTTCAGTTGATCTAAATCTATCTGATAATAATAAAATTGACTGGTTACATTGCATGATCTCCAAGGTTATCGATGAATCAGGTATGCCAATGGTAGAGATAGTTATTCAAGATGTATCTGAACGACGAAGTCGTGAACATAGCTTTAAGATACAAGCCGAATTAGATCCTTTAACGGGGTTATATAATCGCCGTGCAGGTAAAGAAAAAATACAAAGCTTATTGCAAATTTCTGACAAGCTAGCTCTCGAATATGGTTTATTGATGGTTGATCTTGATAATTTTAAACCCATTAATGATCAATATGGACATAAAGCGGGTGATCAGGTTTTGACGACGCTGGCTGAAAGATTTATGAAACATGTTCGTACTGATGATGTTGTTATTCGTTGGGGCGGTGATGAAATCTTATTCTTCATCAAGCTTAAAAATCATGATTCAAATATTGCCAATATTATTTACAAATTAAATGCTCTAATTGAAGAGTCGATTACGATAGCTGAGGATAAAACGGTCATTGTAGGTGCAAGTATTGGTCATGCAATCTATCCACTAAATGGCTTTGATATAGACTTACTCATTCAACGTGCTGACGAAGCGATGTATTTAATAAAATCTCAAGCCAAAGCGAATAGTGGCGCTAACAACGATCTACGAGCTTAGTCTATCTCTACTAAGTTATACGAGCGACGAGCGTATTGAGTTTTTTGCATTAAGGCTGAACACTATTGGTTAAATATTAACCAATAGTCAAAGATGTCTAAAGAAGAATCACTTACAACGTTACACGTGACTTATCCACAGCCTTTTCCACAAGAATTGTGAGTAAGCTAGCATAACTTTATCGAGTAAAGAGGCGAGATAAGGCGGATTAATTATAGATTTTTATCCACGATATGCGTTGCTATTCCATCAATGCTTTGTTGATTTTTAGCTTGCCAGTATTCTTTTAAACCTGAATCACCTTTTTTGGTAGCCCAGTCTTTTAGTTGCAGTCTTTGCTCAACGTAATCAAAGAATGGTACAGACATGCCACATGATGTTTGTACAAGTTCAACAGTAAGATCAAAAATTTGGCGTGCACCAGCAATCGGCTCAAATAACGGAAATAAAGTCTGCCATTCGGGATCATTAATATGAATAACCTTAGCTTTTCCATAGAGTCGTAAAACCATTGGACTGCCTGAAAAAGCGGTAAACATAATGGTCATTCGATTATTTTGTTGAATATGTGCTGAGGTTTCATTGCCACTGCCGGTGACATTAAGCCAAATAATTCTATTTTGATTGAGTACTTTCAACGAATCCATTCCCTTGGGAGAAACATTTACTCTGCTATCGGCTGTTGCGGTGCCCACAAAATATATTTTTTGGTCTTTTATAAACTGTTGTAATTTTTCTGAAATTTCAGAATATTGCTTGCCCATTGAAGATTATCCTAATATTTGAACGTAGTTCTCGTAGCTTGAATTACTAGATATTAAGCACTTTGAGAATCCACTGTTGAATATCAGCTATTTGTTGACGACATACAGAGTGCTCCATGGGATAACTTTTTAATTCCACCGGATAACCTTTTGCAACGAGTAACTCAGAACTATCGGTTGCTAAGCGAAATGGCACAATGGGATCATATTCACCATGATGAACGGCAATAGACAGATGCTGATTAGCCGGGTGATAACTAATAGTATCTTTGGTTGCAAAATAGGTTGATAAAGCGAGTAGACCAGCAAGTTTTTGAGGAAAAGCTAATGCGGTTTCGAATGCAACCGCGCCACCTTGAGAAAAGCCAACGATAATAATACGTTCACTGCTGATACCTCGTTCTATTTGATCATTAATGAAATCAATAACGGCATCAACAGATTTTTTTAACTGCACTTGATCTACCTTGCGTTCAATACTCATTTCTAAAATGTCATACCATGCAGGCATCACCATTCCGTTATTGATAGTCACAGGTAGAGAAGGCGCATGAGGAAAAATAAAGCGAATCGCTGCTTTTTCAGGCAAACCGAGTTGAGCAACAATTGGTTCAAAATCATGGCCATCAGCACCTAAACCATGTAACCAGATAATCGATGCGTCGGGATTTGACTGAGTTTCAACTTCAACATGCGGTAATAATGTAGTCATCAGATTGCTCGTATATAGTAAAGGTATAGTGTAACGAATGGCGCCTTAAAAATGCAGTATAAATAACAATCTGGTGTGCTATTTATTAGTAAATAAATGGCTTAAGCAGATAAATTTAATTTGACTAATGCTAGTATATGAAAAGACAACTCTTTACGCAGACACCATCAATATGAGCATTTTAGTCGTACAAATTATTATTAAACAATGGGATAAAAGCCAGCGTACACCAAAGCATGTTGAAGATCGCGCTAAAATACCGAGTCAGTATCCAGTATTATCTCCGCCTGCTAGGTATGTGTTTGATAACCAATGTCTGGTCGATCAACACGGCGATGATTTATTAGGCAATCGAGTTCAATATTCGCAGATTAATGACAACGTTATACAATTCGATCGGTTTCAAATTAACCTTACTGATATGACGCTTAATTATCTTGCACAAGCTGATTCTGAAAGTGAAGCTAGGTTAATAGGTTCGCTAGATAATAGCTGGTTGCAATGTCATTATGATTGGCGATATGGGGTCAATGAAGGCGGATTTTATTATTGGTTATATGAAGATGTTACGCTGAATATTATCTCTGTAGATAATGTAAGCGAAGATCTATTTATGATTGCTGAGCCTAAGAAAATAGTGAAACTGTGATTGTGAAGTTGAACGCTTTATATTCAGCGGATTGAAATTGATTTACACTTAAATCTAGCTCATAAATACTTTATATTAATGAGGACAAGATAATGAAACATTTAATATTATTTCTTTCTATTTTAGTTTCCAGTACTGCAATAGCTGATGAAGAGATTGAACATTCAACAATTACAAGCTGTGCTTATCAGGCTGGAACCGCTCGCGAAATTCAAACGATTCGTCAAGTTGAAGGTGATGAATGGCCCCAATTTGAACAAAAAATTAAGAAGATTTATAAAGATACGCAAGGCCGATATGACTTACTTGCAATCGGTAAAATAGTTTATCTAGAACCCTTAAATAATTTACCCGATGTGGTTTATGAGCATACGTTTTCGACTTGCGTTAAACACGCTCAAGGTAGAGATAAATCGGCTTAAGTAGTTTAGTTATAAGAATATGAACAAGATTTTTTGATGTGAAAACTCAGTATTAAAGTTAAAAAGGCTAACTCAACAGCATAATGATAAGACAACGAAAAATTATTCATGTTGATATGGATGCTTTTTTTGCATCAGTCGAGCAGCGCGATCAACCAAGTTATAAGGGCAAGCCTTTGATCGTGGGTGGAAAACCTGAGAGTAGAGGTGTGGTAGCGGCCTGTAGTTATGAAGCTAGAAAATTTGGCATCCATTCTGCGATGCCTAGTTCACGTGCTTATAGACTTTGCCCTGATGCTATTTTCGTTCCGCCTCGTTTTGAAGCCTATCGTGAGGTATCAAACCAAATTAGAGCTATTTTCTGGCGTTATGCTTCCGAAGTTGAACCCTTATCACTCGACGAAGCGTATTTAGATGTAACGTATACCGAAGATTTTTCTGGCTCAGCGACATTAATTGGTCAAGCTATTAAACGTGACATCTTAACTGAAACAGGCCTCACTGCTTCAGCAGGTATTTCGTTTAATAAGTTTTTAGCCAAAATCGCCTCGGATATGGACAAACCTAATGGTCTGTATGTGATTAAGCCTGATCAAGGCAAGACATTTATTGCTGATTTAGCCATTGGTAAGTTTCATGGTGTTGGCCCTGCCACTGAAGCTAAAATGAAAAAAATAGGCATTCATACTGGCAACGATTTACGACAAAAGTCATTAATTGAATTAGTTAATAATTTCGGCAAATCAGGTCAGTACTATTTTAATATTGCAAGAGCGATAGATGAACGCCCCGTTTGTAGCCAACGCGAACGAAAATCACTGGGTAAAGAAACAACGTTTTCTCAAGATATAATATTACTCGAAGGCATAGTTAACACATTAAACGAATTAGCAGAACAAGTATTAAGCAGCATGGCAAAACAGAGTATGCAGGCTCGCACACTCACTGTAAAAATAAAATATGCTAATTTTCAGCAGGTAACACGAGCCCACACGGCTGATCAGTGTCTTGACAGAGAAAGCCTGCAACACCTCATCCCCTTATTATTAACACGAACGGAAGTAGGGCAGAAACCAGTTAGATTAGTAGGGCTAAGCTTAAGTGGCTTTGATCATGCTAAAGCTGAGAAAACCCACAATCAGCTTGATTTAGCCTTGTCAGATATTTTCTAACACTGTGTCCCGTTCATGCTTTGTTATTATTGATTTAGATAGCATGTACTGACCATTTCACAAGTCTTACCACGATAGGCCTAACCACTAAAATACAAAGAAAAGCACAAGGCATCGCAATTTGATAAGCGTGCCAGACTTCCTCCATATAGCTTATTGAAATGCCGTTATTCGCTGCCGTAATTAATAACGTCATGAGAAATGCCATAATAGCCGCCATATAAAGTGCAAAAGCGATAGGTGTAAATTTGCTGTGTAATTTGATACGTATTGGTTTGTGCTTAGACTCATTATGTTTAATATTTTTCATTATTATTTCCTTAAAAGTAGGTTGTTGTTTAAGGCGAGCACTATAAAAGAGTCGCTTTATATCCGGTAGATGACTAAACATACATAGACTCGTAAGTTAAACTAACGATACTTTTAAATATTAAAGGTTTTAGCTTATGGATGGTGTTCGAGGAATTGATAGCTTTGTTAAAGCTGTGCAAGCTGGAAGTATTGCCGCTGGCGCTCGTCGTTTAGGCATTACTCCGGCAGCAGCCAGTCAAAATATAACGCGTTTAGAAAAACAATTAGGTACGCGGCTGTTGACCAGAACAACTCGAAGTTTGGCGCTGACCGACAGTGGCCAAATTTATTTTGAACGGGTACAAGGCTTAATTAATGATTTGGAATTAGCCAATCAAGCGGTGAGTGAGGTTAATAATGAACCGCGAGGCAGACTCTGTATCGCATCTACAGGGGCATTTGCTCGGCATGTTGTTGCACGTTCATTGCCAGAGTTTAAAAGGTGTTATCCAAGTATAACGACTGAACTCATCGTCACCGACCGTAATGTTGATCATATAAAAGAATCGGTGGATATTAGCATTCGAATCAAACCTGCTTTGCAACCAGGATTAGTAGCTAGGCGTATCGCTAAAGTACCATCCATCTTTTGTGCTTCACCAGATTATTTGGAGCGAGCAGGCATGCCTAGCCAGCCTGAGCATCTGCGTGACCACGATTGTTTAGTCTTTCGATTTCCGGTGGATGGACGAATTTTAAACTGGGGTTTTATTCGTGATGGGATAAGGTTTGATGCTGATGTGCGTGCAACAATGATTAGCGATGATATTGATACCTTAGCGGCGATGGCCGTTGCAGGGGCTGGTATTACACGATTAGCAGCTTTTGTTGCAAGGCCACTGATTGAAACAGGCCAACTGAAAGAGATATTCGTAAATAATAGGTCGCTAACGCAAGCTGAAGTGGAGCCTTTAGAGTTTTATCTATGTGTTGCTGACCGTCATCAGCTAACACCAAAAGTCGAAGCATTTAGTGAGTATTTTAACGCATTTTTACCGCAACAATGGCGATCGTAAATTGTTATGCTACGTTTTATTCGCATTAGTTTAGATAAGAAAATACATGAAACAGAGTGATTGACTAATTTAACTATTCACGATCAAAATATTTTATAAAGAGTGGAAATTATATGAAAAATCATATTGGTGTTGTTCAAATGTGCACGTCAGACCAGCTTACTGATAACTTAAAATATGCCCATAGCCAAATTCAATTGGCGGCCGATAAAGGTATTGATTTACTCGCGTTTCCCGAAACATTTTTATATATCGGACCTGATAATCAAAAGAAGCATCGAATAGCCGAAGCACTGGATGGTGCTCTTGTTGAAACTTTTCAGGGTTATGCTGAACGTTACAATATGTCGATTTTGATGGGTAGTATTTACGAAAAAATAGCCGATGATCCGACACGTTTATATAACACCTCAATATTTATAAATCGTCAGGGTGACATTGATGCCGTCTATCGAAAAATACATTTATTTGATGCGCCAAGCCTTGGCTACATGGAATCCGATGGCATTAAAGCCGGTGATGAATTACTGGTGTTTGACCATGAGGTTGGTCGAATTGGTTTGAGTATTTGTTATGACTTACGCTTTCCTGAGTTATATCGACATTTAACAACACAAGGCGCTGAAATTATCTTTGTGCCCGCAGCCTTTTTTCTTTACACCGGCAAACATCATTGGTTGCCATTATTAGTGGCGCGAGCGATCGAGAATCAAGTATATATCGTGGCGCCAAATCAATGGGGTCAACATTATGATGGCCGAATTTCATATGGCAGCAGTGTGATCATTGATCCTTGGGGAAATATTGTGTGTTGTGCCTCTGAGCGACCCGAAATTGTGTCGACTACCATTGATTTAAATTACTTAAAAGAAGTGAGACAAAATATGCCTACTTTGACGCATCGTAAGTCTTATTTATAGCAAGATAGTGCTAACACTCAAGCCGAATGATAGCATTTCCTCTTGTTTATCGACTTCAAAGAAAATTTATATTTAACGTGTAAGGTATTGTATTTAATCTGTTATTAATTTTTTATTTTGACAGGTTATTGACGTATGCTCATTATCATTAAGACCTTATTCTTGGGTAAGACATTGTTATGCTGAGCGGGCAGTGTCTTTAACTAAAGCAGAAAAATCGACTCTGTGATCAGTGGAAAAATGGCTAAAAGCAACAATATCGAGCTCGTCAAATTTCACACCTGAGAATTAGCATCAAGGAAAGCAACTTCACATGAGTCGAGCTTCAATTTACCCATAAATTAATCATTCTTAGAAATACTTTTCTGTCGAGATTTGACCGGCTTCACGACGACTGTGAAGTTGTAAGCCTTTTTCTTGTAATAACTCGCTGACTTCTGTGATCATCGCTGAATTACCGCATAACATGACATGACTGTCTTCGGGTGTTAACGCGGTGCCAATATGACATTCTAATGCGCCAGATCTTAAAAATGTCGTGATACGTGAATGAATGGCATCGGTAGAGACTTGTCGGGTAATAAAAGGCACAAAATGAAATTTATCAGGATAGCGTTTTTGTAATATTTTAAAGTCTTCACGATAGGCCATTTCTTCAGCTGTTTTAGCTGAATAACACAGCATGATTCTTTCAAAGCGCGACCATGGCTCATCAGTATTTAATATTGATATAAAAGGCCCGATGCCAGTGCCTGTTGCAAATAACCATAAATCTGTAGCTTTTTCGGGGACTTCTTTCAATGTTAATAAGCCATTAGGTTTATCAGATACATAAATAGTGTCACCTACGGCAAGCCCCGTTAATAATGGGCTGAATGTACCATCTTTGACCGTATTGAGATGTATCTCCAAAAACTCATCATTAGGGGAGTTTACGAGCGAATAGGGTTTTTGGATTTTGGCATCGTTATAATCGAGGCCGATATTGACGAATTGCCCGGCGACAAAGTTCAGAGATTCTGTTTTTATTTTTAGGGAATATAAATCAGCACACCATTGTTTTTTCTCAATAATTTTACCTTCTAACCACGTAATCATCATCTTATCCTTAAATTGAATACTTGCTATCAACGTTAGCACAACATTTGATTATGTGGATACTAACTTAATTATTTAGTCGTTATGGATAATCATCAAATACAAAAAATCATCTCTACGACGTATATTTTTTGATTGATTATGGTGTAGATTAACGAGGGTATTTATTGTTAAGCCGTTCAATATCACGGTAAGTTGATTTAGAAAATATCCATATCGTTCTTAATACTTTTTATACAAATCGAGGCTTTATGACTATAACAACTGAAAAAAGCATCGTTGTACTGGCGCGACTTCGGTTAAAAGCGTTAAGAGTATCCTTAGCTGGTCGGCAAGCAGATTTAAATAGTGCCCAAAATATTTTTCATCAACTTACTGGGCTGACGAGTTTGAGGTTTGTTCAGCACAACGGTCTCAGCGAAGAAGCAGTTAAAGAGCTGGTTATTATGGATAATCTGGCCGTACTCAGTATAAAAACAGCGCATCCTGAGATGTTAGAAAAATTATCAAAAGAAGGTCAGGAGTTATCGCGTTATCTTGATATGCCTGCCCGAACATTACTCGACTTGCTGTTTAAACAAGGCGAACGATTTCATAATGAAGCTGCCATTTCCGTTGCTTATCATCGAGGATTGATTAGCGATATTCAGCATGAAGCAGATGCGTATGCACGATTAAAAGCACGCGAACAAAAACGAGATGCGTAATCAATGTTAAGTATTCAATGATCTAGATGTAAAGAATAATGCAGGATAAATGTACTCAAAAGAATCGTTCAAGACTAATGAGATACATCATTCCTTTACAATGCAAATAGTAACTATTATTATTTCCATTCATTTTATACTTTAAAATTAGTGCTGATATACTCAATGAAAATTATTAATTCCTTATTTGTAGCTGCTTTTCTACTACTCGCTCAACCTGTAAATGCTGATCCACAACAGTTATTACAGTTAATAGACTATGTCGCTGTGGATTACGAGGGTGCGGTAGAAAACGGACAAATTGTTAGTGAATCAGAATACGCAGAGATGCAAGATTTTACCGCTGGTATTACTTTGCAACTGGCGTCATTACCTGAGAATGAAGTCAAAGAAGGACTCATCAAGCAAGGCGATGAATTAGCACAGTCGATTCATAATAAAGATTCAGTGGTTAAAATCAGACAAATTATTGCTGATATGCGCCATCAAGTGATTAATACTTACCAGATCACTGTCATTCCAAAAGTACAACCAGATTTAAAACGTGGTGCGATGTTGTATGCCAACAACTGTGCGTCATGTCATGGGGCTAATGGCGCAGGTGACGGTCCTGCAGCGGTCGGTATGGAGCCACCACCAGTCGACTTTACTGATAAAGATCGTTACCAACAACGTACTTTGTACGGTTTGTACAACACGATGACACAAGGTGTTGAAGGCACTGGCATGATGGCTTATACCGAATTAAGTGATGAAGAACGTTGGTCTTTAGCATTTTATGTTGGTGGTTTAGCAATTGATACCAATAAGAAGAATTTTGCTGTCAATTATCATCCATTAGCGAGTGTTGAGAAGTTAACGACGATGACACCTCATCAAGCTGAAGAATTATATGGTGAAAAGGGCGGTTCAGTAATGGCTGCGTTACGTACTCATCCTGAATTATTCTATAAAAAAGATGCTAATAAACTTGAGTTTGCTAAGAAAAAATTAGCGGATGTTATTACTAGTTATCAAGACAATGATCCTAAACAAGCCTATCAATATGCTGTAGAAGCCTATCTTGATGGCTTTGAATTGACTGAACAAAATATTAATACACTTGATAGTAATTTGAGACTGGAAATTGAAACAACAATGACTGGACTTCGTAATAAAATTCGTTCAGGTGAGCCCGTTGAAAATATTATCAAAGAAGTTGAACTTATTAACGGTAAGCTCGATGCTGCAAGCGACTTATTGGGAACCAAGAGTTTGTCAGCAGGGGCAACATTTGCCAGCGCCTTCTTTATTTTGCTGCGTGAAGGTTTAGAGGCTTTATTAGTTGTTGCTGCCTTACTTGCATTTCTCACGCGTACTGACCGTAAAGATGCGCGGCGTTATATCCATTTTGGTTGGATTGGTGCTGTTGTCCTAGGACTATTTACGTGGTGGGCTTCTGTTTCAATCATTGATATTTCAGGCGGTTCACGAGAACTAACGGAAGGTGTAGCTGCAATAGTTGCTACCGTTATCTTATTGTATGTCGGTTTTTGGATGCACGATAAAAGTAGCGCGACTAAATGGAAAAAATTTATCGATGATAATATGCACAAAGCCATGTCTTCAGGCACATTATGGACATTGACGGGATTATCGTTCATCGCCGTTTACCGTGAAGCATTTGAAACAATTTTGTTCTATCAAGCATTATGGGTGCAAACTGGTGAAGATGGTCATAGCATGGCTATGGGTGGGTTTCTTGCCGCTGTCGCAGTACTTGCGATTATTAGTTTATTGATTATGCGCTATAGCGTTCGCCTACCATTAAGACAGTTTTTTGCTGTGTCGGGCGGACTTATGTTCTTACTTGCGATTGTTTTTGCTGGTAAAGGTGTAGCGGCACTTCAAGAGGCTGGATTCATTATTTCTACACCGGTTAATTTTGTTCGTATTGACTTATTGGGTATTTATCCAAACTTACAAGGTTTATTGCTACAACTTGTGCTCATTATTATTGCCGTTGTGTTATGGAATAAAAACGCTAAAAAGGCATAAAGTAAAGTGTTTTAAAAAGCCTGATTAGTTTGGCTTATCTTGAAATTATTCTAATGGGGGGCAGTTTTAAACGCTATGGCGTTTTAAAACTGTCCCTTAATAGTTTTAATGTTTGTATTGTTATTGTTCAACTAAGCCATGCTCATGGTTAATGAATTCTAAATAAAATAGCTGCCATTAAACTCATGTCATCAAAACGAGTGCATTTATTCGTCGTTCAATAGATAGACATGTTTGTCTTTATACCTGATGTTCAGCGATAAAGATTAATTGCCTAGCATCACGACAGTCTCATATTGACTCATAGCCCAATGACAGAAATCATCCACTAGATTAACAAATATTGAATTTATTTGACTGATAATACTTATCAATAGTAGGGTTATATAGCTATTAGGCAGTTAATTACCGTTAAGCTGTTATCGGAATCTTATTGTTTGTAGTGTAAGCTAAGATAGTGGAGCTTGCGGGTCTATCGCTAGCAATATTATGAAGTTTGAAAATAGAAGCACATAAATGTCTATGAAAATTGGTTAACTGCTAATGAGGCACACTATAAATAGTATCAACGTCGACTGGCCATTAAAATCAATTATTGGTATCGCGTTAGTGTATTTTCTTTTAGCTTTATTAAGTGCTCAGGTTTCATCGCTCACAGGCATCACTCAATTATTATCTTTAAATAGTGGGTTTGCTTTAGCTGTAATGTTAGCAATGCCACATCAAAAACCATTGCTTGGAATTGCGCTAGGCGCTTTCTTGTTAACGATTTACCGTGTGTTTGTGCTGAACAATGGCGAGTTGTCACCTTACTTTATCGTGCCCGTTTTTTTAGTTGTTATACAACTGTATCTAGATTTTAAAATTTATAGAAAGTGGCTCAGCGGCAACAATAATCTTAGTCATAGCGATGACTTATTTTTGTTTTTAAAAGTAATTCCTTTAATTGCATTAGTGAATGCTTCTTTCAGCGTAATGAATGCTCAATGGTTAGATTCAGTAGAACATGGCATCTTTACGTCGGTGTGGATAAAAATATGGATTGGCCATACTGCGGGGCTAATACTGATTGTTCCCTTTGTTTTAAGTCTAGTCGAACGCAGTGATCCTTTATGGGCTGGACGGCAGAAAATTTTAGCTTTTATTTTCATAATGTCATTAGCGATTACTTTTATCTTATGTGCCAATATTCGATTCTATGAAAATAATCGCTTAGAGGAAAGGTTCCAAATTCTCACTAATCAAACGTCGACATTGTTTCAGGCATCGTTAAAAGAAAAAGAAATATTACAGGCGAGTGTTGTTCAGTTGCTTGTTTCATCAGAGTATGTAACGAGAAGCGAGTTTAAACAATTTGTTGAAGGACTTTCGATACAAACTGAATATATTCAAGTGATTGAATGGTTGCCTAAAATCAATGCTGACCAACGCCTAGAATATGAAAAAGATCAAGAAAGCGACTATGGAAAAGGCTTTGTTATAACTGAAGCTAAAGCAGGAGGCGTGCTTGTTCCTGCTACGAAGCGTGAGGTTTATTATCCGATTACTTATCTTGAGCCGGATAGTGATAATGACCTAGCAAAAGGCTTTGATCCTAGTGGCTCCGCTGCAGTGAGAGCCATAATGAAAAAGGCGGCAATCTCTGGTGAAAGCCAAGCAAGAGGTCCGGTTGAAATTATAAGAAGCAGTGGATTTAAACATGCTTTTATTGTCTATAAGCCTGTTTATGAAAATATTCTAGGGACTAAATCACTTAATCCGAGTCAAGGTGACCTATCAGGTTTTGTTAGTGTTGTCGTTAAAGTTGAAGATTTTGTAGCGACCATCGTAGGTCCAGCTGAAACCGCTAATTTTAATCTGCAATGGCAAGACACTGAATCTGGCAGGTATTACTTTAATAATAAGGTTGGGGATTACGCGCCTTTTAAACATGTAGTGGATATTAATCTTTCAGGCAGAATGATGAAGCTAATTTTTACTCCTACAGATGCCTTCATTGCACAGTCAGCAAGTGATGAGACGACCATCGCTATGTTAACGGGTCTTGGTTTAGCGAGTTTATTTTCAATGTTAATGTTGACAATTACAGCGCTTACCTCCCGAATTCAATGTGAAGTTAAGTTGAGAACAAGCGAACTAGAAGATCTTAATAAAAAGTTAGAACTTTTATCGAATAAAGATGTACTGACCGAACTCTTTAATAGACGATATTTTGAAAATGCCTTGCAAGATGAATTTGAACGTTCATTACGTTACAAAAATGCCTTTGCTTTAATCATGTTTGATATTGACAACTTTAAAAAGATTAACGATGAATATGGCCATCCTTGTGGAGATGAAGTGATAAAATCAATTGCTAATTACTTAATTAGTACTCGTCGCTCAACTGATATATTGGCTCGCATTGGCGGTGAAGAATTTGCGCTTATTTTACCTGCTCAATCCACCATTCACATCATGAGTATTGTTGAACGTATACGGACTGATATTAGTAAGATTGAAGTAAAAGATGGTGAGCAAACGATTAAATTTACCTGCAGTTTCGGAATTGCTATTTTCAATGAGTATCTGAAAGATACTCACACGCTCATTAAAATGGCTGATCAGGCCATGTATAAAGCAAAAGCTGCCGGTAGAAATAGAACAGAATTATTTTCATAACATTAAATTTATTAACCATGGCTAACTGCAAGTAACCCGCTGCCAAATTCAAGTATTCTCATCTTTGACATTATGAACTTAGTACCAAAACAAACAGTCAATATATGTAACACCTCGTTATATATAGGGCGAACATTATGCATGAGATTAATCTTGTAGGGCCTAGCAGAGTTAAGACAGCAAGAAATAAGAATAGACGAAGAGACGAACGCCGCCATCAGTCGCGTCGAACTATTAATTATTCCTTTGGCAGTGAGAAGTGGGTACAAACGGTTCAAGCGACGTATTTATTTTGGCCGAAAGAGGATCGACGCGGTCAAGATCGTCGAGATGTAACACGTCGAAAAGTCGAACGTAGAACACGGTTAAAGGCACATCTACATACTGGTTTTCATCATCAGGTACAGCGACAATACTTCCAAAACAAAATGTTGACGGAAGATGAAAAACAAATGCTCAATGAGCTAATTCGTCATTAACAAGTTTTACCAGAACAATATAATGCAATTGCCCTGGTCAAAGCGTTAAGGATCTTTTTATCCGTTTGCTTAAATTGTTTTTGAAAAAACATGCATTACAACGACACCCGCAACAATTAATACCATACCTAACACTGCGGGTAGATCAGGCATTTGATCGTAAAGTACGATACCTGCAATAGTCACAAGAACAATTCCTAACCCAGACCATATTGCATAAGTCACACCGACAGGCATCACACGAAGAACAAGAGTCATAAAATAAAAAGCAATGGCATAGCCTACGATGACGACAATACTAGGCATCAGTTTGGTAAACTCTTCCGATGCTTTTAATGCGCTTGTTGCGGTGACTTCTGCAAGAATAGCGATAGCTAAATATAAGTAGGTCATGTTTCTCGGCGATATTGATTTAACGTATCGATAAAGGTATCAGAGATAGTAAAACCAGATTTTATTATCTCTGATACCTTGCTATTTATTTATCGTAATTTTCTACTAAATAAATTCAGTGCTAATTGATAACCTAATTGTGCCGTTTGAGCATCATAACGACCACCATCACCTTCATCACGCATAAAGGCATGTCCGGCATTAAATTCATGCCATGTATGGCTAATATTAGTTTCGCCTAGGGCTTTATGAATTTTCGCTAAACCCGCTGAGGGCACATGATTATCTTGCTTGCCCCAAATCATTAGCAACTCGCCTTTAATATCATCTAAGCGTTCCATACTATGTTGGCCCGGAGCATTTGGAATAACTTGAATATGTAAATCAGTAGCATAAAAGCATGCGGTTGCTTTAACTTCAGGTTGTAAGGCTGCACGAAAAGCTAAGTGACCACCTATGCAGTAACCCATGGCACCGAATTGTCCATTGCACCAATCTTGTTGGGCTGCAAATTTAATTAATGCGACATTATCAGAATCATAACCCTGTACATCTTTTGCTTCTTTATCTGCATTGCCTTTTTCACGACCTGCATCGTCATAGCCTAACACGGTACCAATAGGGTTTAATTCATGAAATACTTCAGGCACCATCACAGCATAACCATGACTAGCCATTAATTTTGCGGCACGTTCAATAGGACCCGTTTGTTGAAAAATTTCAGAATAAAATAAAATAGTCGGGTAATGACCATCGCCAACAGGGCGGTGAATGTAGGTACGCATCACACCAGTAGGTGTGTCTAAATCAGCAAAATGGCTTTGTACGTTCATGATAGACTCTCAAAAAATTAGCGTTGAACAGCTTGTTTAAATCAAAATATGTATTGTACAAGAATCTGTGTTGATCATCATTTATTAGACAATTAAAAGCTGACAAAATAGTCATTAAATCTTTACCAGTGAGATTCATACCATGCTCCAATTGCTAAAGCCTAGTGTAATAATTTTGCTTGTTTCGTCACTGTTGATATCAGGTATTACGCAAGCTGCATCTTCAACATTGACGGGGGAGAATGTATTAGTTTTGTATAAAAAGACCGATGCATTGTCTAAAAAAATCGCTGAATATTATGCAAAAAAGCGTCATGTGCCGGCATCTCAAGTTATGGCGGTCGATATTATTGATAAGTCAAAAGTTATCAATCGTCAAAAATTTGCTAGCCTCGAGAAACAGGTTTCAAAACATCTTACAAAGAACATCAAAGTACTATTATTAGCGTGGAATGTTCCTTACAGGGTCGAATGTATGTCGATAACCAGTGCATTTACCTTAGGATTTGACGAGAAATATTGCAGTCATACCCCTAAGTTAAGTAAAGGTTGCCACCCGACTGCGCTTAGCCCGTATTTTAATGCCTCTCCTGAAATGCTTTGGCAGCGAGATGATTTACGGTTGAGCATGATGCTGAGCGGGCGGACATTTGAAGATGCTAAACAATTAATTGATCGTGGTGTCGCTGCAGATAATAGCCAACCGTCGGGCGATGGATATCTTGTCAGAACACGGGATAATGAACGCAGTACACGTTGGCCTGATTTTAAAAATATTGCTGAATTATGGCCAAAGAAAAAAGGCCTTACGCTGCATTATGTTGATGATCGTGCTGATCTCAACGATACGGTCATTAAGGATAAACAAGACATTCTGTTTTACATGACCGGTTATCCAAAAGTACCTGCGATTGATACTAATCATTATTTACCCGGAGCGATTGCTGATCACCTCACATCTTCTGGTGGTGCAGGTATTGATAATACCCGTCAAATGAGTATTTATCGTTGGTTAGAGGCGGGTGCAACAGCTAGCTATGGAGCCGTTATCGAACCGTGTAATTTCACAGAAAAATTTCCAGATGCTCAGATTTTAATTCCTAACTATTTAAGTGGTCAAAGCCTAATTGAAGCCTATTGGAAATCAGTACAACAACCTGGAGAAGGCATTTTTGTAGGTGAGCCTTTGGCTTGCCCATGGTGTAAATAAAGCGCTCAATATCAAGCTTTTAATTTCTTATAAATAAGGTGATAACAAACTCACCACTGCATCTCTAAGTCTAATGGGTATCGATCTGTTTTCTAATTTCATCCGGTCTAATCGTGTGCTTTTTGAAATAGCATCATCAAAATGTGCTCTAATGAGTCTGTTTATTTCCTTAGAAAAAACTTCAATTCCCACTTCGTAATTAAGTCGTAAACTTCGTGGATCTAAATTTGCTGAACCGACCATACAATATTCATCATCAATGCATAATAGTTTGGAATGACAAAACGGTGGAGCTTGATAATAAATTTCGATCTTTAATTGTAAAAGCTCACTCAATATATTTCGGTTTGCCCAATGCATATAAAACAGGTTGTTTTTTGCAGGTAATACTATACGAATGTTTACGCCTCTTAGTGCTGCAGATTGTAGTGAAGAAATGAGTTCTCTACTGGGTATAAAGTAGGGCGTCATTATTTCAATACTGTCTGTTGCAGTCGCAATAACGGCTTGAATCGCCAGTGCTAAAAAGTCCATTTCTTCACCCGGTCCATCAGGAATAACACGGCATGGCGTATCACCTTTATGTGTAGACTTTGGGGCAATATCACTCGCTAATTGTTCGCCCGTTGCCATTAACCAATCTTCATAAAAAACCTTACTCAAATCATTAACAAAATCACCCTGAAATGAAAAATGAGTATCCGTGATCTGACGTGGTTTATTCGTTAATGACATGTTGTCATCGCTAATATTCATGCCACCTGCAAAAGCAATATCATTATCAACAATCAATAGTTTTCTATGATTACGCATATTGATATAAATATTCGGCGGGAACAAACTCGGTGGCATAAACTTAGCGACAGACACCTTTTTATCCATGAGTAATTTTGAAGGTTTAGTCCATGAATATAATTCGCCGATACCATCAACAAGTACTTTAACCTCTACACCACGCACTACAGCGTCAGCAAGCGCATCAATGAATGTCTTGCCTATTTTGTCTGATTTTAAAATATAAGTCGTCAGGTAAACACGGTCTGTTGACTGTTTAATAGCTTCGAGCATAGCCGGGTAAGCATTATCACCATTGTGAAAAATAGTAATGGAATTATCTAACGACAGTTCTGTTCCCGTAATGTGATAACCGATTGCACGAATGCCTTTTTCATAAAGGCCTTGAGGAATAGGTTTTGCTCGACCTACTTCAAATCTAATTTTAAATAATCGACGCTTTAAACTACGTGCACGAGTACGTACACGATTGATACCAAACAAAAAATAAGTGACAGGCCCACCGAATGGAATAAAGATGCACGCCATGATCCAACCTAAGGCTGAACGGGTATCACGTTTGTAAAGTAAGATGTGATAAACGGCGTAGCTTGCTGGGCCTAAGTGCATAACCAGTAATAATAAGACTGAGACTTTATCCAATTCTAGGGTTCCTTTTTTAGCAATATGGTTTCAGAATGAGGCATTTACGTGTGATGATATTTCGTGTTGAATAGTCTAGGACTTAATCCTCACTATCTTAGCTTACATAATCTGTTTTAGCATGCGTATGACTTTTAAACAAAATAGAAAGTTATTTCAGTCGCACCGATTTAGTTCGTAAAGACTTTGTGTAAATAGACTGTTTTAGTTAAATGGAGTCTTAAATGATCTTAAAATACACCGTGCGCACCATAAGGGTGCAGTATAAAGTGTATTTAGTGCAAAAATAACAGGAGGAGCCAGTCTAACACTCTGTTATTTATAGTTTTTTGTTGGTGGGTAACAGGTGGCGTGATAAATGCTAGATATAGAAAATGTAGATAATTTTTCTATAAATAAGCTACTCAATTTTTATAATTTTTTACAATTGAAGAAAATTAATTGATTTCAAATAATACCTCTACTGATGATAAAGGCATTGTCGCTGATTATAAAGGATACACTTTGTCGTCAGTATTTCAGCCAATTATCAGTATTCCCCACCAACGTGCAGTAGGATACGAAGGTCTGGTTCGTGGACGTACAGCCGAAGGTGTTGAATGTGCTCCAGTTGATATTTTTACCCTACCTGAAACAAGTAGCGAGCATCTAGCGTTAGATAGAATTTGCCGACTTTTACATATTCGTAATTTTTCAAGACAACCACTCGATAACGAATGGATCTTCATTAATCTAGACTCGTTGTGTTTAGCAAATGAAAAGCCGACACCCGGCTTTATGGATAAAGTGTTTTCAATTTCAGGTATTGAACCACATCGTGTTGTCATTGAAATTTTAGAAAGTGAAATTGATGATCAAGCTTATTTAAAAGATTTAATACATCACTTTAGAGCAATGGGCTGTTTGATCGCGATAGATGATTTTGGTGCAGGTCATTCGAATTTTGACAGAATTTGGGAGTTAGAGCCGGATATTGTGAAGATTGATCGTAGCCTCATACAACGTGCCGCGATTAATTTGAAGGTGAAACGTATTTTATCTGGCATGGTGTCACTGATTCATGAAGCGGGCAGTCTTGTCATTATCGAAGGAATAGAAACACCACTTGAAGCACAGACAGCGGTTGAGGTGAATGCCGATATGTTGCAAGGTTTTTATCTTGCAAGACCGAATGCGACAATTACGCCTCAATGTTTTAGAGATGTGATTCAAGAGCTTATCAGTGCACAGCAACAAGTTCGAAATAAAGCGAGTCATGACGTGAGGCATTATTCGACTGAGTTTCAATCTTTATTTAGAAAAGCGGTTGCCCAATTTAGGGTATTGAGTCAGCTCGACGATTTTGCACGCATCATTTTTCAAAACGATCGCGTTGTTCGTTGCTTTATTTTGAGTGAAACAGGCTATCAAATAGGCCAAAGTATTCATTCTAGGGCTTATAACGATCGATTGGATAAGCGATTTGTGCCTCTTATTGCTGCAGATAATGCCAATTGGTCACATAAACATTATCATTTTCTGGCCATTCAAAATCCATATACCATTCAAATAAGCCGTCCTTATTTATCAATAGCTGGTGCAAATTTATGTATTACGGTATCGCTCGCAATTGAGATTGATCTGCAAGTCTATGTCGTGTGCTGTGATCTTGATTGGCAAGATGAGTAATTTATTTAATGACAATGATTCTAAAGACAAGAGTTTAAGCTAAAAACTGATTTGACGAACATACTGTTCAATGACTGTTTGAACAGTCGAACACGAGGATGTTTATGGGGTTATTTCATGTTAAAAGTTATAAAAAAATATAAGCTCATTATTCTGCCTTTAGGAGTCGTTTTGATCTTAGATTTGTCATTATTAGTGATGAATTTTCTCATTTCTGCTCAGTTAGAAGTCGCATCAGAACATATTAATACTGCTGGTAGGCAACGGATGTTGTCTCAGAAAATTATGAAAGATCTTGTATTGATAGATTTTAAGTTAAGACGCCAAGAACCTTATTTAGAACATAAACTAGAGTTACAAGAGTCGGTACATTTGTTTGATCAAACGCTAAAGGCTTTTTTAAAAGGAGGAGAAGCAACGAGTGCCTCAGGTCTTACTATTTACATCGATAAGCAATCAGGCAAAACAGTAAAATCAATTTTAGAGCGGACCAGTAGTTTATGGGATCCTATTTGTTACAACTTAAATAGAATTATTAATAATGATGTTTATCCTGATGAAATTGATGACTTAATTATAAGTTCATCAGAGGCTAACCTTCGCTTGTTAGCACTGGTGAATGACCTCACTAATCAACTAGAGATAAAAGCAAAACAAAAAACATATTTATTAAGAGCGGTGCAAACTATCGTCGTTATTATGATTTTGGTCGCTTTTACTCTTTCGACGCTGAGGCTGATTCGACGTGAACGCTATTACAGCAAACTGACTGAAAACAGTGCCGATATTTTGCTGGGTATCGATGTTTTTGATGGAAATGTAAGGTTTATTAGTGCTTCAGTTGAGGTGTTGTTGCAGAACAATGCTCAATTTTATTTAGGTAAACCAGCCGTTCATTTATTTTCTTTTCGAACAGAAAATTCATTATTAGCTCATTTATCCTATGCCAGAAAGAATCGAAGACTTGAGCAAGAACGCTGTGATGTTGAGCTGATAGCAAAAGATGGCACCATTATTCAGGCCGAAATGATTATGACGTTATCTGAAAGCCTAAATGGAAAATCATTAGAGTTGATGGCCGATATTCGTGATATTTCTGAGCGTAAGCGTTCAGAGCTGGCATTATATGACTTAGCTCATAAAGACATACTTACAGGGCTGCCTAACCGAGCTTCATTTCAAATTATGGCTGGTAATATCATAGCGTTAGCTAAACAAAGTAAAAGTAATATCGCATTATTATTCATTGATTTGGATGGTTTTAAACTGATCAATGATGCTTATGGGCATCAAGCTGGTGATGAGTTATTAAATCAGGTGGCAAGAAAAATTGAAGGTAACCTTAGAACGACTGACAGCGTATCAAGAATTGGTGGTGATGAGTTTGTCATCTTATTGGATAAAGCGACGAATAGGCGTGATATTTCAGTGATTGCTAATAAGATCATTGAATCCTTATCAAAAGAGATGCCTATTGGCACCAATCTTTGCAAAATAAGCGCAAGTATTGGTATCGCCATTTATCCTGAGCATGGCAATAATATAATTGAATTGACTAGAAAAGCCGATGCAGCAATGTATAAAGTAAAGGCCTCAGGCAAGAACGGAATAGCGTACGCTTAACGGTAATCAGGCTTGTAATTTTGTCTCTTAATTATGCTGATAATTAAGTCTTATTTACTTCCCCACATTTTAGCGACGGCATGATCGCTACCTAAAAATCCAACAGTCATGCAAATAAAACCACCTATAAAAAAGATACTAATAGGCAGGACCCCAGCCCATTGTGCAGCTATTACAGTGGTAATCAGCGAAACAATCGAAAGCATTAAAAATAAGCCACCCATCACTAAAAGAATTTTACGGTGAGAGGGCTTATAGACGTAGAAATCATTGCCTGATTCAAAATGATTTAAAATCAGTGATAGTCGTTTTCTCAATGCAGTTTTCATCTGTTTACTCTTATTAAATAGAACAACAATTCTATAGTGATCCACTGCAAAAGTCAGATCATAACGCCAAACTTAAACCGACATTGCCACTTCAGTAAAAATTTAAACTAGATGAACTGTAAATGGCTTGGTTTAGGTGCTTAATTACAATTATCCAAGCTTTAATAGGTCTAATATCAACGTTTTTAAATGTAAGAAATAGCTTGAATATCACCTAGGTAAGTTTTTCTTAAGTTTCTACCTTTAATATTGATTGAATGTTTAGTCCTGCTAAATGAAAAGATAGTAATAATGAGTCGATAACAGGTGTTTTAGTTGTATGTTAATTGAGAATATAAAAACGAGCGAAACCTCGTCCTTAAACAGAGTACCGCAAATAATTCTGCTCTACTGGATAATTAAAATTGCCTCAACCACATTAGGTGAAACTGGGGCAGATATGTTTTCAATGACGTTTAACCTTGGATATGGGCTCACTATTGCCTTATTTATGGGCATATTCCTGATATTTTTGATTATAAAATTATCTATGAAAAGATATGACCCACTCATGTACTGGCTAGTTTTTACTGCGACAGCGATATTAGGAACAGCAATTTCTGATTTTATTGATAGAAGTTTAGGGCTGGGTTATGCCTTTGGTTCGATAGCGTTATTTAGTTTATTGTTGGTGGTGTTAGCGGTGTGGTACCAACATGAGAAATCAATCAATGTTGAATATATTAAAACCTTACCAGCAGAATTATATTATTGGCTGGCTTTTTTAGTGGCTAATACCTTGGGCACTGCCGCGGGAGACTTTCTAGCTGATAGCCTAGAAATTGGTTTTTTGAATAGTGCTTTGATCATTGCTGGATTGCTTATAGCCTGCTCTATTCTTTATTTTTATACTAAAGTATCTAGTCTATTATTGTTCTGGTTTGCTTTCGTTTTGACACGGCCCTTTGGTGCCACATTTGGTGATCTACTCACTAAGTCGCCAGAGCACGGAGGAGTGGGTCTAGGAACCATTAGTGCATCTGCCTTTTTTGGTGTTATTTTGATTGTGGGATTAATAGGCGAAATAAAAGCAGAGCGCTCTAAAGATGCTAATAAACTAGCATTTTAAACATTCCACTTAAATCTAAGCAGGTTTTTATCTAAAAATATGAAAAAAATTAATCCATTAACTCTTATTGTTCTGACTGCGATTTTTTTTACCGTCTTCGGCAACGTCACCTTTTTTCAAGAAGTACTTAAAATTTACCCGCTATCTGGCTTTCTAAGTACACTATTTATTATCTCGTTGGCGCTGGTTTTTAGCTGTGTAAACATCGTTATTTTGTCCTTACT
>DRHW01000007.1 GCA_011053005.1 Methylophaga sp. | reverse complement strand
GGTTGAAGACCCTGCCTGAAGACATTCAGCAAAAATTATTAACCACATGGGGTGAACCTGAAAGTAATTGGGCGATACGTGAAATTGATAATCAGCCACAATTTGTTATTCCTGCAATCGAGAATGGTCATTTATTATGGATGCCACAACCACCTCGTGCCGATAAACTGGGCGAAAGCACTCATGATTTGAAACAGGTTCCCGGACATCTTTATTTAGCTGCGTATCTTTATCTGCGTGAACAATTTACTGCTGACGCCTTAATCCATCTTGGCACTCACGGTACGCAGGAATGGACACCCGGTAAAGATCGAGGGCTTTGGGCTTATGATTATCCGAATCTAGCGATAGGTAACGTGCCGGTATTTTATCCTTATATCCAAGATAATATTGGTGAGTCACTACAGGCGAAGC
Source organism: Methylophaga sp. (assembly GCA_011053005.1). Classification (GTDB taxonomy): domain Bacteria; phylum Pseudomonadota; class Gammaproteobacteria; order Nitrosococcales; family Methylophagaceae. The sequence goes on along the minus strand of DRHW01000007.1, from coordinate 98,308 downwards.
GTCGTGGTCGAGCCACAATTATTAGTCATCAAACACCGCCTTATTCACCTTCAGGTTTATATGATGAATTGTTAGAAATCCATGATCTAATGCATCAATATCTGCAACTTGAAGAAAGTGGTGTGCGTGATGAAACACAGGCACAAATTATCAAAAAAGCCATTGAGTTTAACTTGCATACGGAGTTGGATTTGACGGAAGCGCAGGTGAAGCAGAATTTCAACGATTTCTTGCCGAAGCTTCACGATCATATTCATTATTTGGCACAAGCGACAACACCTATAGGTTTACATACATTTGGCCAAGCGGCCGAACAAAACTTTCGTATTGCAACTGTGATGCAACAATTGGGTGAACCGTTTTATGAGGCCTTAGGTGTAGATAGTAAAGAGCTTTTTGCTGAACCATTTGATACTTTATTTCAGCAAAAACCGTTTACTTTTTTAGCGTCTTTTATACGTGGTGAAAAATCAACCGATACCATCAAAGATAGCTCGTTACATGAGATGGTCGAAGAGGCAATCATCAACGAACAAAAATTGGCTAAAGATGGTGAGATGGAAGCGTTATTACATGGCTTGCAAGGCGGGTTTATTATGCCGGGATTGGGCGGCGATCCCGTTCGTCAACCTGATACAACAAGTGGCACCAATTTATATGCGTTTGATCCAGAAAAAATTCCATCTAAAGCCGCTTATGATGCGTCAGAAACGCTTTATCAGTCACTGATTGATGATTATCAGAAACAGCATGATGGTCACTTACCAGACAAGTTGGCTTTTACTTTATGGTCTTCAGAAGCAATACGTACCTATGGTCTAGTCGAAAGTCAGGTTTTGCGAGCATTAGGTGTGAAGCCTGAATGGGATGCCGCTGGCAGAGTGACTGGATTGACGATTATTCCTGATGCTGAGCTTTCTCAAGCAAGGGTTGATGTCGTGTTACAGATAACTAGTGTTTATCGCGATCAGTTTGATGGTCTCATGATCAAATTGGCCAGCGTGATTGAACAGTTAGCTGAGGGAGATGGGACGACCAATATCATTGCTAAAAATAGTCAGTTGATTACGCAGCAATTGGAAAAACAGGGATTGTCGCTGAAAGAGGCAAGCCGTTATGCCAAAGCACGTTTATTCAGTAACCCTCCCGGTAATTATGGCAGTGGTGTGACCAGCGTAGCAATGGATTCGACCCGTTGGGATGATGACCGTATTCTGGCAGATACGTTTATTCAGAGTCAGTCACATATCTACACTACTGAGGATTGGGGAACGCCGGTTCAGCAATTAAACCTATTGCAATCACAGTTGCAGGGTACTGATGCTGTCGTCCTATCTCGTTCATCTAATCTTCATGGCATGCTATCAACCGATCATCCATTTGAATATTTGGGTGGATTATCAGCGGTTATCAAACAGATTGATGGTCAAAATCCTAGTCTCTATGTCAGTGATAGTCGTCAGAAACAGGCAAAAATCATCTCCGCTAGTACGTTGATCAGTAATGAGTTACGAACACGTTATCAAAATCCTCAATGGATTAAAGCGATGCAACAAGAAGGCTATGCCGGTACGGTTGAGATGCTGAAAATCGTTAATAACGTGTTTGGTTGGCAGGTAATGGATGCCAATATGATTCGTCCTGATCAATGGCAAGCATTGCATGAAACTTATGTGATGGATCAACGTGATCTTGGGCTCAATGAATGGTTTGCTGAACAGAATCCCACTGCACAGGCTCAACTCATTGAACGCATGATCGAAGCCATTCGCAAAGGTTATTGGCAAGCGAGCGAGGAAACGCGAGAACAACTGGTGGAACGCTGGCAAGCATTAGTCAATGAATTAGGGGCTGATAAAGGAGCAGATAAGACCGTTGAATATATCGAGCAACAACTAGCGGGATTTGGTCTCAATATCGCACCTGCAGATGCACAAGCCAATAATGCTCAATCTGAACAAGTTTCTGGACAAGTTTTGCAAGCTCAAGCTAAGCCAGAACAGCAACAAGACAGTCCCCTTCCATGGATAGTTGTACTGTTATTTACTTTACTTATGGCTGGGGCAATACATCGCTTTTATCAATTTCAACAGTGGAATTCAAACGCTTATGATCGCTAATTTAGACGGGCTACTCTATCAGTTAGCCAATATATTTCTTGTACCTGCATTACTACTTATTATTATGGCATTAGCCTATTCACTTTACAGTCTTGGTTCTATGTTGTTAGAAGTGCTCTTTCAACGTCGAGGTCAGGTTATAACAGAGTTGACACATTATGCCCGTCAGGTAGATATAAGCACTGATGATCTGGAATTGTGGATTATGCAGAAGTTAGAGTTGCTGCGTATGACATCACGTGTGACACCGTTATTGGGACTGGTTGCAACCTTAATTCCGATGGGACCAGCCTTACTCGCTTTGTCTGAAAATAATACGGCGGCTGTTGGTGAGAATATGGTGGTGGCATTTGCTGGTGTCACACTGGCACTTATAGCAGCCAGTATTAGCTTTATCATTCTTAATATTCGTCGTCGTTGGCTGTTTACAGAGTTACGTCAAGTTGAAAAATCGTGGGATGCTCAAACATGAAAGGCCGATTTATAACTGAAGAGGATGATGACCCAATTTTATCAGTGGTTAATTTAATAGACTTGTTTTTAGTGATTACGGTGATTTTGCTGATTATTATTGTGCAAAATCCACTCAACCCATTTACTTCAGAAGATGTGATTGTGGTCGAAAATCCAGGGAAAAAGGATATGAGAATCACCATTAAAGAAGGTGATGAACTAACGCGATATGAGAGTAATGGCGAAATTGGTGAAGGGGAGGGAATTAAAGCAGGTATTACTTACCGCCTGCCAGATGGACGTATGGTATATGTGCCTGAATAGCTGAATATTAATATAGGTGATAGAACATGTGTTGGTAAAAAGTGGGGGACACCAGTAACAGTTTTCATTAGGTCGAATTAAAGCTGATATCTTTTGTTAGTACTAACATATCAATTTTTTATTAACTGACTTAATGTTGATTGTTCATAAGACTCATTTTTAAGACGACTATAACATCTTTAAAAGCCATTATTCACGATGGTTTTTTTGTTATTTATTATGCAGTTAGTATGAATTAACTCAATTAGGTCTTGTCTCATCCAGCGATATATTAACGATGCAGTGGACTAAGATGTTGCCTAAATTAAAAAGAGAAAGAAAGTAATGATTGTTTAATTCTATTTAAATGATATGATATATCATAATTTGTATTGAGGTGTTTTCATGAAAGATCGTTTAGGAATAATTTTCTCTAGTTTGTGCTTAGTTCATTGTCTGGCTACGCCCTTTATCTTAGCTTTAGGTGTGTCAGGAATTTTGGCGACAATCTTAACGACAGAGTTAGTTCATTACATTTTAATTGTTCCGATAGGCTTATTGATTCTACTAACAGTGCCTAATGCCTATAAACAATCCGGCATTTTTAGCCCGACATTAAGTGGATTATTGGGAATCGGTTTTTTGATTGCAGCGCTTGTTATTGGCGGTGAACAAGACACCATACTGACCATTATTGGCGGTAGTTTTTTAGTGTTGTTTCATCTATGGAATATGCGCTTGCAACATAATAACAATGCAGATAAATCGGTTGTATCTCGTATGTTGATTCATCCTAAGGGCGAATGTTTATTGAGCCGAGCAGAAGAGGAGCATCCAATAAAGGCCTTTAACGAAAGTCATCAAAACAAAGAAGTGAGCTATGCAAAAAAATAACATTGAAAAATTACCTGTCACTGTTTTATCTGGTTATTTAGGAGCAGGAAAAACAACGGTGCTTAATCATATTTTGAATAACCGCGAAGGCAGACGGGTTGCGGTAATCGTTAATGACATGAGTGAAGTGAATATTGATGCTCAACATATTCAAAATGAAGTTCAACTTAATTATGCTGATGAAAAATTAGTTGAGATGAGTAACGGCTGTATTTGCTGCACATTACGTGAAGATTTATTAGAAGAAGTCACCAAGTTAGCTCAAGAAAATAGATTTGATTATTTGGTGATTGAATCGACGGGTATTTCTGAACCTTTACCTATTGCTGAAACATTTACGTTTGAAGATGAGTCAGGGCAAAGTTTATCGGATATTGCTACGCTAGATACGATGGTGACGGTGGTTGACGCTGCTAATTTTTTAAATGATTACGAGCAAGCAAAATCGCTGCACGAGGCTGGCGAGAGTTTGGGGGAAGATGACCATCGCAGTGTGACTGATCTACTCGTTGAGCAAGTTGAATTCAGTGATGTGATCTTAATCAGTAAAACTGATTTAGTAAGTTTTGATGATTTAAAACAATTAATCAGCATACTCAGAACGCTTAATACCGAAGCGGATATTATCCCCATTGAAAAGGGCGAAATAGACTTAGATAAAGTATTAGGCACACAGCGCTTTAGCTTTGAACGTGCTCAGCAAGCACCAGGTTGGTTAAAAGAAATGCGCGGTGAACATATTCCAGAAACACAAGAATATGGCATTAGTAGTTTTGTTTATAGCGCTCGCCGGCCCTTTTATCCTTCACTATTTTATGAGTTTCTGCATAAGCCATTGGAACAAGGCAAACTTATTCGTTCGAAGGGATATTTCTGGTTAGCAACGCGCCCAGAATTTGCTGGCCAATGGAATCAAGCGGGCGGCATCGCACATCATGGTTTTGCAGGTATGTTTTGGAAAGCGATACCAGAAAGTGATTGGCCTGAAGATGCTGAATATCGCGATAGCATTATGGAATCATGGCAGGAACCATTTGGTGATATGCGACAAGAACTTGTTTTTATCGGTCAGAATTTAGATAAAGATAAAATGATCGCTGATTTAGATGCCTGTTTATTAAATGATGAAACATTGCTGGCAGGCAAAGCATTATGGCAAACCTTTGCAGATCCATTTCCTCATTGGGCTGAATCATGAACGCATCATCTTTAAAAATAAATAATGATGAGTTTGACACTGTTTGCAGCGCTAATGATCCGGCTATTCTGGCTGAAATATATCAAGAATCTGTCAATTTATGTATTTGGCAACGTCAATTATCCAAGTCAGTGACTGATTATGTTGATTGGTTGTTAGCAACCGCTAGCAATCGTGAATTACGGATTATTGCTGAAAGTAATGATGTCATTTCGGTGATATTAAATGCATTGCCTGCACACGATGGTCTTAGCGCGTTAGCAGGAGATATCAATGTATTGGCGACGATGTTTGCTGATTTGTTTGATCTAAAAAGAATTGGTATCCGTCTTAGTATTTTGGATAGAAATATGTGTCCTCGTTTTCATACCGATAATTTGCCTTGTCGTTTGGTGAGTACGTATGCAGGAAGCGGTACGCAATGGTTGCCTGAATACAGTGTTGATCGTAGTAAACTAGGCCACGGCGCTGGCGGCGTGCCGGATAAAGTATCTGGAATATATTCGCATTTAAGTCATATTCAACAATTCAATGCGGGTGACGTAGGCTTACTCAAAGGCGCAGGTTGGTTAGGTAACGAAACACGTGCGATAGTGCATCGTTCGCCAGAAATAGCGACGGGAGATAAACGGCTACTATTAACCTTGGATTTTGGAGATTAAAAATGAACATAATAAGCCATCGATTACTGACATTTATTTTGATTACCTGTAGTTTATGGCTTGTTATACCTTCGGTTTCTCTGGCAGATGCGGAGCATGATCACTCGCATCAACATGGCGCACATGTGCATGGTGTCGGTGTTTTGAACTGGATAATGGATGGTGAAATAGTACAAATATCATTGCAGTCACCCGCCATCAATATGCTGGGCTTTGAACATGCCCCATCGAGTGAAGATGAGCTGCAACACCTTAGATTGATGCTCGATAATCTTAATGATATGGCCAAAATAGTTCAATTCACCGGTGGTGAATGTGAATTATTATCAAGCAATATTACCAACCCGTTTAAGAAAACATTACAATTAGACAATCATGAAGAGGGTTCATCAAATCAAGTCATACATGCTGAAATTACTGCGGAATATCAATTTCAATGTCAGCAGCCTTCACAACTGAAAACGATAAATATAAAATTGTTTGATACTTTTTCTGGTTTTGAAAGGATCGACTCCCAATGGATTGTTGATGGCAAACAGGGAGGGGCAACACTAAACCATCATAGTCATCTATTAAAGGTTCATTAAAATGTCGTTAAACGAAACTGAACTCAACAATATTATTCACCAAGCAGAACATAGCTGTGTTGAGTCGGGTGGACGGCTGACCGTAAAACGTAAAAATATACTGATAGCATTACTCAGTGCCGATATGCCGCAATCGGCTTATGAAATTGCTGATTATTACAAAGAAGCTTTTAAAGAAACAATTCCGGTTATGTCCGTTTATCGGATGCTTGAATTTTTAATGAAAGAAAGCTTGGTTCATAAACTTTCTTCAACTAATAAATACGTTGCTTGCTCGCATATCGCGTGTAATCATGTCCATGAAGTGCCTCAGTTTTTGATCTGTGATCAGTGTCATCATGTGCGAGAAGTCGGCGTCAAAAAAGACATTATTGATGCCTTACAAAATAGTGTTGAAAACGCTAACTTCTATCTTAATAGCCCTGAGCTTGAATTACATGGTGTGTGTAATGACTGTCGTCAGGGATAATTACTCTAGACTTAATGGTTCTTCATACGGCACTACTTTGTCGACAGTGAAAGCATAGGCGGAGGTTGCCATTTCATTTTCGGTTAATGTGGTACTTAACGTGCCTTCCACCCAATAAGCTTCGTAGATATTCTCTATTTTGATACCCGTTTTAAGTTTTGAAAAAATGATTTGATTGGGCGGTGGTGGCGGCACATGTATGCAGGCGCCAAAATAAGGTACCAAGAAGAATTCAGTCACATTTTGGTCTTTATCTAAGGTGATCGGCACGATAAAACCTGGCATGCGTACTTTACGATCATTATATTCGGGGCGAATAATCGTTGAAACCAGTGCTTGCTGGTAACGGCTATCGCCAGCTAATTCTAAGGCTTGAGTTAGTTGACTACTGAGTTGATCTTCTTCTGAACCATCTTCAATATCATCAAGAGATTCCGGTGGTTCCATTAAGGCGTTAAGATCCTCCTCAGGTAGCAAATCGACCCACTCGATAGTTTGATATTGGCTTTCTTTATCGGCTGAGATAGCGGTGGCGGGCATTGCAAATGATACGGCTAAAAAAAGGCTAACAAATAGTTTTTTCATCATGCGTTACATCCAAATACAAGTTGATGATATAGTGTATCATTGTTGTGTCAGTGACGTTCAACTATACGGATCAAACCATGTCTAGTTCGGTGAATAAACCTTTAAACAAATCTGCGGTTGCACTTAGTCATGTCGTTTATCGCTATCCTAAATCCAAAGCGCCCATTTTGCATATTGAAAATTGGCAGGTTGGCTCTGGCGAGCATGTTTTTGTTCATGGCCGTTCGGGTTCAGGTAAATCAACGTTGCTCAATCTACTAGCAGGCATTTTAACGGCGAATGAAGGTAATATTCATCTGTTTGGGCAATCATTATTAGCCTTAAATGCTCGGCAACGAGATGCATTTAGAGCTAATAACATTGGCATGGTGTTTCAGCAATTTAATTTAGTACCGTATCTCAGTGTGCTAGAAAATATTCAATTAGCGGCTCATTTTGCAGGCACTACGAATGAGGTGGTCAGACAACGATGTCATAGTTTATTGGCAGGTTTAAGTTTAGAGCCTCAACTGATGAATCGTCGTGCAGATACTTTGAGTGTTGGCCAGCAGCAACGCGTCGCGATAGCGCGTGCACTCATTAATAACCCTCGTTTATTAATTATAGATGAGCCTACTTCAGCATTGGATAGTGAAGCAAAGTCAGGCTTTATGACGATGTTGATGCAGCTGGCTAATGAAAATGAAACAACGTTAATTTTTGTGAGCCATGATGAAACGCTACTGCCCTTTTTTTCACATAAAATAAGTATGTCTGAGTTGAATCTGGCGGGAGTTAGCTATGTTGATTAAGTTGGCTATCAAAAGTTTATTACAACGCAAAGTGAGCGTTTTACTGACTGTGATGATGATTGCAGTCAGCATTTTTGTATTATTTAGTGTGGAAACGATTCGTTATCAAGCTAAAGATAGTTTCAGTAAAACGGTTTCTGGTGTCGATTTAATTGTTGGAGCGCGTACTGGCCAATTAAATTTGTTGTTATATTCGGTGTTTCATATTGGTCATGCCACCAACAATATTTCTTGGCAGAGTTATCAGCAACTGGCTAAAAACCCGAATGTTGCATGGACGATTCCTATCGCTTTAGGTGATTCGCATCGTGGTTATCGAGTATTAGGCACAACGGCAGACTTATTCACTTTTTTTAAATATGGCGAGCAACAAACGCTTACTTTTGCTCAAGGACATGCCTTTAATGATCTTTATGATGCCGTTATTGGGGCGGATGTCGCTAAGCAACTAGGTTATAAGATCGGCGATAAGATTATTTTGTCACATGGTGTTGCTAAAACGAGTTTCAGCCAACATAAAGACAAACCCTTCACCATAAGTGGCGTGCTCAAACCAACCGGAACACCATCAGATAAAACGGTTTATGTGAGTTTGCAGGCAATTGAAGCGATTCATATTGATTGGCAACACGGTGTCAAATTACCGAATTTTAAAACAAGCAATAAAGCGATATCTGCTGATTCACTTGTGCCAGAAACCATCACCGCTTTTATGGTTGGGCTTAAGTCAAAATTAGCGACGTTTGCCGTTCAGCAGCAGGTGAACAACTTTTCAGCAGAACCTTTAATGGCTATTTTGCCCGGCGCAACGTTGGTTGAACTGTGGCAAATGTTGGGCAGTGTTGAACAGATTTTATTATTAATTTCAGTCTTGGTACTCGCTGGCGCCTTATTGGGCATGAGTAATATGTTGTTGGTCTCGATGAAAGAGCGGCAACATGAAATGGCTATTTTAAGAGTCGTTGGTGCTAGTCCGTTGGTTATCTTATTACTGATTCAACTCGAAGCTATGTTATTGGTAATCGCCGGAATAATATTAGCTTTGTTGGCATTATGGCTAAGTATGTGGCTGTTTAGTGGTTATATAACCAGCGAATACGGCTTATTTATGAATCAACAGTTATTAAATAGTCATTTGATGATCGATGTGGGCTGGATATTACTGGCTTCGTTTTTTGTAACGATGATTCCGGCGGTCAGTGCTTATTATAGATCCCTGTATGCTAATTTACGGTAGGACTATGAGGTCAGCATAAACGATTCAAGAATATTGTTAGCTCATCATTAAGATGAAGAATATGGAAATAAAAAAGCCACCTCATTTCAGGTGGCTTTCAGTATAGCTAACTACATTAATTGCTGGCAGTGCTAATGCACTGCATGCTTTAAAGCTGTTTAAGCAGCAAGTTTACGACGACGTAAACCCATAAAACCTAATAAAGCGGGTGCAAACAAAAGCGCAGCAGCAGGAATTGGAACTGCTGAAACAGGAGCAGTTGAAACGCTTGTGATGTTTACATCAAAAAACGCATCATCTAAAGCTAGGCTATCAGTTGTAAAGTAGGCATTGTTACCACCTAATAAGAAGCCACCCCATGAAATGTTGTGTGACCAAACCGATGGTAAAGTGAAATCACTAAACTGGTTAAGGTCTGCTAAAACGTAAGATGCGAAGCCATAATAAGCAGTAGTATTGAATGAGGTAAGCTCAGACATATCTAATACATTATCTGCACCAGTGTCGCCAGAAAAGCTACCAGAGCCAAATGACGCACCTAATGCATCTTTAATATCGAAGTTAACGTTTACAGTTGCAGCTGATGCATTAGCAGAAGCTAATGCTAATAGACCTGTCAAACATAATAATCTGAATTTATTCATCATTTAATCCTTTTTTAATTAAAATAGAAGAGCGAGGACCAATCCGTCCTCACTAACTCCAGTGAAAACTATTTTATAAAAAATGTGAAGTCGATCACATTATATTTCAGATGTAATGAAATGTCTAGAATTTAAATAATAAAACCAAGCACTTAGTCAAAGGGCTTATTTTTGTGTATTAGGGGTGGGCAGGACAGTCATCAAATCTTATTTTTTAATTATTGTGTTTGATTAATTCATTATTGTCGCTGGTTGGCTTAAAAAGTGAAGATAGGATAAGTTTTGATCTATGGCGCACCGCACAGCGGACGGGGCCTCATGTATTCGCTAGTGCAATCACCTGTGCAGGAATCAAGGTGGCAGCCAATCTGATTCTCCAGTTGATCTTCGTATCGATTGTTCTTGTTTTTAGCTGTAACAATCAATATTAACTAACGACCTAAGATGATGTGCAGTGAATATATCACTTAATTACCGCATATTATGCGTTTAATACAATTGTATTTGCGGTAAATGTGGAATACTATCACTGCTTATTATGCGGTGATTAATATGTGGATATACGAAAATAGCAATTGGCCTAGCTTTCATTGGAATACAGATAAATTAGCGACTAAGCTTACAGATATACGTTATCGGCAAGGGCTGTTGCTGGGACGAATGGAAGGGCTTGGCTTTGACTTGAGAAGAGAGGCTAGCCTTCGTACGTTAACAAATGACGTTTTGAAATCATCCGCGATTGAAGGGCATGATTTAGATCCTAATCAGGTTAGCTCTTCTATTGCTCGACGGTTAGGCATGGACATTGCGGGACTAATTCCAGCCAGTCGAGATGTGGATGGAATAGTTGAAATGATGCTTGATGCCACCCAGAATTTCTCAAAACCCTTAACTAAAGAACGATTGTTTGATTGGCATGCAGCACTCTTTCCCACAGGAAGAAGTGGGATGCATCGTATTACTGTAGCGAGTTGGAGATTACTTGAAAATGACCCTATGCAAGTCGTATCTGGTCCAATAGATCGTGAAAAGATCCATTTTAACGCGCCATGTCCAGATAATCTTGAACAAGAAATGGCTATCTTCTTTGAATGGTGTGAAGCTAATAAAGACATTGATCCTGTTTTAAAGGCTGGTATAGCTCATCTTTGGTTTATAACACTCCACCCGTTTGAAGATGGTAATGGTCGAATTGCACGTGCAATCGCTGATATGATTTTGACCAGAGCAGATGGTATTCCTGAGCGGTTTTATAGTCTTTCCAAACAAATTGAATCTGAAAAATCGCAGTACTACGAGCAGCTTGAAAAGCAGCAGAGGGGCGATCTTGACATAACACAATGGCTAATGTGGTTTATACAGTGTATAGGTCATGCACTTATAAATGCAGAAGAAACATTAGGCAGCGTACTATTTAAAGCGAAATTATGGGAAAGAATTAATCAGAATCCTGTTAATGAACGTCAGCGCCATATCATCAATCGTATGTTGGAAGACGATTTTGAGGGATATATCAATACCTCAAAATATGCCAAGCTAGCTAAATGTTCAACTGATACGGCTCTTCGTGATATACAGGATTTAGTGTCTAGAGGTATCTTTATTCAAAATGCAAGTGGTGGACGAAGCACGAGTTATCGTTTGATTGAGAGTATCGGATGATAGGTAAAAGAAAGTAACCAATGGGGTCAAGTTTAAGCTTCTTGATAAAATGTCCTTTTTCGTCTTGGATATGTAAATGAAAAATATTCTTTGCTAGATCAACCCCGATAGTATTAGTCTTATTCATGGATATGCTCCTTATGGATTTGAGTTCACACTTCTTATCGTGGCCATCATGGGCCGTAATTAAGGGGCGTGTCCATTGGTGCTTCATAGCCCATATCAATAATCGATTCACACTTATCCCTCATCGGATTTGCTCAAAAAGTATGATGAGATCGTTACGAATTACAACAAAATGATATTTGAGCGGAGCCTTGAAAATCGACAGCTAACAGCTCTTCGAGACTGGCTTCTCCCTATGCTAATGAACGGACAGGTAACAGTAAAATGATCAACGCTGCATTCCGAGTGCTTCTGACTTTCAATGCCACATCCCTGCTGGTGATTATCTTTCTGGTACAGAAAGGATACACACTGAGTCATTTTTTCAGTGATTTTGCATGCTTAGATTGGACTGCAACACTCCCGAACGCAGTGTCTTATTTGCTTTACTTGCTGATTCCAATTTTATCGACAGGTTTGAGTATTTGGCTGAGTAAATACTTGGGTAAAGACGAGTTCAAAGCCGGAGATGTAACAAGTATTGAACATGCCAATAACAGTTTTTTACCCAGTTACTTGGGCTACTTTTTTGTAGCATTGAGTATTGGTAACTGGGAAACGTTGTGGTTTATTTATGCAGTTTTGTTTGTGTTTACCTTCCTGTCACAGGCACTATACTTCAATCCGCTGTTTTTATTGTTTGGTTATGAGTTTTATAACATCACCACCAAGAACGGCACGGCAATTTTCCTAATCAGCCGTCAACGATACAAAAAGCCAGACGATATTCAAATCTCTGTGGCGCATCGCATTAACAATTACACTTTTATAGAGCGAGGATAGTGATGGACCAAATACTAGCTAAAATTAAAGGATTACGAAAAAAACCATATTTCAAGTTGGTTTCTGATCAAGCTCTTTTTGATGTTGTAGCAGTTGATCTGAATTCTTGTGTGCCTTATGACCCTGATCATAACTTGGATGAAGATGCTTGGTTTAAGATTGAACAGTTTAGTAAAAAAAACTTTTGCATTGATTTACTAAAACAGAATTTCGATTCGAAAGACTTTGATGATCTGAACAAAGAACAGTTTTCCAAAATTGCTTATATATTTTCTGTTCAGGACGATAATTTTTATTTTCAGAAAATCACTCCCAGCCTCTTTATAAAGCGCAAAACCCTTATTTTTGGCGAAACAGTAAAGCTTGAAAAAAATCAAAACAGACTAGTGGTAAACGCTCTACCTGATGCGGTTTATTTTAAAGTGACAGACACCCTTATATTTAGAAACCTAGCGACTATTTCTAGTATTTTTAAAGGAATAGATGAGCTTTACAAAGAAGCAACTAGTGCAGAGGTTAAGCTCTTTTTGGATGAATCATTTATCAAGTTAGGAAAAGATTATGATGTTAATAACGTGTCAAAACCAAATCGAAAACGTATTGGTCTTGCTATGGCAACTCTTGCGGCCATGTCAGTTGTTGATAAAACCAAGATGCTTAGTTATATCGACGGTTACTGCGAGAAGAAGCTTAGGTTTGAACAGCAAAATAACAAGTTCGAAATATCAAATGATGAAGAGTTGAAACTTCTGCTTTATGGGATTGAACAGCGTTTTTATACCACACCATTTGGACATGAAAAGAGATTAGCTAACTCTGTTCAAAAATTAGGCTAAGTGGTAAGGCCTTACCAGTATAGGAATTTAATCAATATTCGACAGATTTCTTCTTAGATTTCGAGCTAATAAAAATCTAATTAATGAACACTTAAACAATAGAAATATTTTTTGGGATTGATTTTGGAGTTTATATACAAAGCTTAACATTAAAGAGCTTAAGATTCTTAGATACAGGTTTTTGATAAGCATCCAACATCCAATTAAGACTCGTTTGAAATGCACTTTGTTAATTGTTGAATTTAATCAAGAAGTGAAAATAACGCCAAACAAGCCCCAATCATAAAATCTCTTATAATTAAGAATAATCCTACATCCCATTGAGACATTAACCATTATTAACATATCGTAGATTTTGTATATTTAACTCACAGGAAATTCCTGCATAATAAAAATGAGTGGAGAACAACATGTCTACAGTTACTGGTTTATTTAATGACAAAGAAAGTGCGGAAAGAGCATATCAATATGCTTTAGACACAGGTTATGGTTCAAATGATATTGATGTCATTATGAGCAAAGAAACACGTGAGCGTCATTATGGTGAGCACACAACGTTAGAAACTGAAGTGAGTAATAAATCTGCCGAAGGTGCCGCAATTGGGGGCGCAGTGGGTGCTACAGTTGGTGCTATTGCAGCAGCCGTTGCCGCTGCGGGTACTGTACTAGTGTTACCTGGTTTAGGTTTAGTTGTTGCTGGACCATTAGCTGCCGGAATTGCTGGTGCTGGTGCTGGCGGTGTTAGTGCGGGACTTGTCGGTGCATTAATTGGCTGGGCTATTCCAGAAGACACGTTAAAAGAATATGAAACGGGTCTAAAAAATGGTGGGATTGTTATTGGTGTAAAGTCTAAATCTGATTTGGATCGTGACAAATTGGCACATGATTGGAATACCAACAACGGAGTGCATGTACACAGTAAACTATAGGTTTTAATTGTAATTTACTTTAGGCCACTAATATTTAGTGGCCTTTTTGTTTAATATTTTAAGTAAATCTATTTAGTAAAATCTTCATATTGATTGATAAATTTATGTTACCCATTATTGTTTATTTAGATTTAGAGACCACTGGTGCTACGCCATTAAGAGATCGAATCACTGAGATTGCATTAGTCAGGTTTGAAAATGGAATCGAAACCGCTCGCTGGCAAACTTTGGTCAATCCAGAAAGGTCTATTCCAGCTTTTATTCAGAAATTAACGGGTATTACAGATGAAATGGTGGAAAGCGCACCTACATTTTCAGACGTTGCCAATCAACTATTAGTATTTCTAGATGGGGCTGTGATGGCTGCCCATAATGTTAGATTTGATCATGGCTTTTTAAAAAGTGAATATAAACGATTAGGACAAACATTGAGGCAGCGCCTTTTATGCACAGTAAAGCTTTCCCGAAAACTTTACCCTCAACATAAAGGCCACAGCTTAGATGCCATTATGCATCGCCATCAATTAACAACCGACATGCGTCATCGAGCGATGAATGATGTTGAGCTAATGATTGGTTTTGTTGGTTCTGCTCAAAATGAGCTAGGACTTGAAAGACTCATTGAGGCTGCTAAAGATCTTTCAAAGCAAGCTAGTCTGCCGACTCATATAGATAGTCATTTAATGGACGAAATTCCACAAGTGCCAGGGGTTTATATTTTCTTTGGAGATAATGATTTCCCCATTTATATCGGAAAAAGTGTCAAATTACGAGATAGGGTAATGTCTCACTTTAGTGGCGACCATGCCTCATCAAAAGAGATGAATATATCTCAACAGATCAAACGAATTGAATGGATCGAAACGCCGGGTGAATTAGGTGCTTTATTACTAGAATCAAGAATGGTAAAAGAAAAACAACCTATTTATAACCGAAGGCTCAGACGTCAGCGTCAGCTTTATACATGGCAAGTAATGCAGGATCCAGAAAATCAGCCTCAAATTAAATTGATTAATGCCTCAGAAATAGAGCCGAGCTTGCTGGGAGATCTTTATGGAACATATAGATCGAAAAGACAAGCGCTTGAGACGCTAAGAGACATTGCTGATCAGCATAATTTATGTCTTAAGCTACTAGGGCTAGAGTCAGGTAAAGGACGATGTTTTGCATTTCAGTTAAAGAAGTGTAAAGGGGCTTGTGAAGGAATTGAGCCAAGAGAAATACATTATCTCAGACTTAAGCAAGCTTTATCAGCACATAAGCTGAAAGCATGGCCTTATGAAGGTAAGTTAGGCGTCAAAGAAACAAGTCTATCATCTGGTAAAACCGCTATTCATATCATTGACCAATGGTGTCATATTGAAACGGTATATAACGAGTTGGATTATACTGAGGCGCTTAGTCATAAAGATATTTTTGCATTCGATTACGATACCTATAAATTACTACTTAAGGCATTAGATAGTAATAAATATGAATTAATTAAACTTAAGAATTAATTCGAATTTAATAATATACACGGCGTTGCTCACTAATTAATATGTATTATTATCATTAGGATAAACAAGATTAATAACTTTGAAGGATGCGGCTAAAACGTATGATCAAAAGCAATTTATCAAACCTTGCTATTGTAGGCAGTGGTCCAACTGCAATTTATCTTCTTCGATATATATGGACACATATCGACGTATTGAAAAATGAACTGAAAAAAATAACCATTTTTGAGAAAGAAATGCTCTTAGGAATGGGTATGCCATATCATCCAAATACGACGGATATCTATAATCTTGCCAATATCTCTTCAGAAGAAATCCCTCTGCTCCAAGAAACATTCGGAAATTGGCTTCGTCAACAAAATAGTGAAACGTTACGAAAACTTAATATTAGCAATAAGCCAATTGATGATGCTGAAGTCTATAGCCGTATCTCTTTGGGCCAGTATTTTCATGACCAATTTAAGCAATTATTAATAGCCCTTAAATCAGCTGGAATTGAAATTGAGGAACTACATATAAGTGAAGTTTTAGATATTTCACAAAGCAATGAAAATGAGCTCATTATCACTGATTCAAAACATAATACTTATGCATTTTCGACTGTTGTCATTGCAAATGGTCATGAATGGAAAGGTGAGGATAACCCTAAAGCTGGTTACTATGCATCGCCTTGGCCAATCCATAAAATACTTCCAAAAGAAGGCGAACTTTATAATTTTTCAGTAGGCACGTTAGGCGCTTCGTTGAGTGCTTTTGATGTCGTTACCTCATTATCACATCGGCATGGTCAATTTGTAACGGTTGATAATCAATTAATCTTTATCAAAGATAAAAACGCCCCCCATTTTAAGATCGTTTTGCACTCTTCGAGAGGTTGGTTGCCACATCTTCAATATGAACAACAAGAACCCATTCGAGAAATTTATCGTCATTTCAATCGTAATCAACTATTAGAATTAATTGATGATAATGGTTTTCTGCGTATCGAGGACTACTTTGATAATTTATGCAGAGCTGCACTGATAGCTGCGTTTAACAAAGACAAGATGAATGATGTTGTAGTAAAACTTCAACAAGATAATTTTAGTTTCAAAGACTTAGTTGAGTTTATGTCTGAAAAGCATGAGTACGTGAATTCATTCGAAGGCATGAAGAAGGAAATGATTACTGCTAAAAATTCTGTCTACAATAAAATTCCTATCAACTGGATGGAAACCTTAGATGATTTAATGTACAGCTTAAATTATCACGCTGAGCTGCTAGCTGCTGAAGATCATGCCTTTTTTCATAAAGAGATAATGTCGTTTTTAATGAACGTCATCGCTGCATTACCACTGCAATCTGCAAAAATATTATTAGCGCTTTATGATGCTGGTGCGATTGAACTAAAAAGTGGAATGGTCAGTTTTAAAGATGATGCTTTTGATAATAATAGAACCAGAATAGCTATTGAATCGGAGACCGGTGACATTGAGGAAATGGAATACCGATTATTTATCAATTGTGGTGGTCATAAAAGGTTGGAATTAGAAGATTATCCGTTTCAATCTTTAGTCAAAAAGGGGCTGGTACGTTGTGCAACAGCACGATTTGAGGAGCCTAACATCGCGTACAACTCATCAGAAAAATGTGATCCAAATTTAATAATAAAAAATGACAATAAATCTAACTTGAAATTATCTGGCATAGATATCGATGCGAGCTATCGGACAATTAATAACAAGGGTATTTCAAACCCGTTTTTATATGATTTAAACTTCACACACACGAGTGGATTACGACCCTATTCATACGGGTTACAGGCTTGTAGTGCAACCAGTTTAATTGTCGTCGAGTCTTGGATTTCCCAAATTGTAGAGTATAAAGATATCAGTAATGATATTGAGAAAATTACTGAATTGTATGAAGACACTGATGGCCTCTGATCATTTAAATAAAATCATTAGTTCAATAGTGGTGTTTATATGAGCTAAGTTCTGAATATCTCAAATTTATGGAATAAAATGAACACATCAATGTACTAAAGTAAAAATGTTTTTCTAAAACCAATAAAACTTTTAAATTATTTAAGGAGATGGATATGCACGTTACTTCTGAAGAAGCTAAAAAAGCGATTGATGGTGCTTTAGCAAAAGCTGCATCAACTGAAACTCGGATGTGTATTGCAGTTGTTGACTCAGGCGGTGCCTTGAAAGCCTTTTATCGTATGGATGATGCATGGGTTGGTAGTATCGATATAGCGATCAAAAAAGCACGAACAGCCTTATTTTTTGGTATGCCGAGTGGCGAAATTGGACAGTTATCACAACCTGGTCAACCTTTGTATAGCATCGAACATTCTAATGATGGCCTGATAACTTTTCCTGGCGGCGTACCCATCGTCAATGATGAAGGTTTTATGTCAGGCGCGATTGGTGTTAGTGGTAGCACAGTTGAAAATGATGATTTGGTCGCTCGTGCTGGTGCTGAAACTATTGGTGTATGTGATTTACCCGATCATCCTTGGAGAACATAAATCTATTATTCCTAATTGCTTAAATCTGGTTGGCAGGGATAGCTGACCTCACTAATTACAAAATCACAAAAGATAATTTTGTTATACAAAAAATCAGTGATTAGTGGTATTTGGAAACTAAAGATAAAATACGTGTATTGTTTATTTAGAAGTTAGTACTTAATGAATAAGTTTTTGTCATATGAGTAATTTTAGGCTAGCAATCAGATTTACTCAATTTTGAATAACTCTAAAATTTGATGGGCACAATCTGGACACAGAGTGAAATTGAATGTTTTGTGACTAATTTGACTGGGAGTCAAAATAAGTAAGAATGGTGCGCCTAGCAGGACTTGAACCTGCGGCCCCCAGTTTCGGAAACTGGTACTCTATCCAGCTGAGCTATAGGCGCATTTTTGACTATTTTGGTGCTGAACGAGGTTTAGACCAATCGGCAATTATACTGACTTTAATTTGTGACTGCTAGAACGTAAGTAATATAGTCCGGTAAAACATAAAAAATGAGCCTCTTTGGTTGAGTGATAATCAAAGAGGCTCAATTGCTTAGCTTATTTAAGTTTTGGGGCGATTTTTGTTAATTTCCAGATGTCATCATTGTATTCCTCCATTGTGCGATCAGTTGAGAATTTTCCACTGTGAGCACAGTTAAGAATACTCATTTCTGTCCATCTTGGAGTGTCTTGATACGCAAGACCAGCTTGATGTTGTGCATCGACATAGCTACGGAAATCAGCAATTGTCATCCATGGGTCATTATGATCAGTAAAGGCATTAATGATGTTGCCAAAACGATTAGGTTCTAATTGATTAAAGTGACCGCCTTCAAGTAAATCTACCACGCGTTTTAGATCAGGATCTTGTGCGATAATGGCGCGTGGGTTATAACCGACACGTGCGGCCACTACTTCTTCTTCTGTTAAACCAAACAAGAAGAAGTTTTTATCACCGACTTCTTCAAGAATTTCAATATTGGCTCCATCGAGCGTACCCATTGTAATGGCGCCATTCATCATGAATTTCATGTTACCAGTACCTGACGCTTCTTTACCGGCCGTTGATATTTGTTCTGATAAATCAGCTGCTGGGCAGATAACTTCCATGGCTGAAACTTGGTAGTTTGGTAAAAATACTACTTTTAGCCAATCACCGACTTCTGGATCATTATTGATAACTTTCGCTACATTATTAATCAGTTTGATGATGTCTTTCGCCATGGCATAACCTGGTGCGGCTTTACCGCCAAATAATACACAGCGTTTCGTCATGCCTTCGGTGTCGCCACGTTTAATGCGGTCATAAAGATGAATAACATGTAATACATTGAGCAGTTGACGTTTGTATTCATGAAGACGTTTTACTTGAATATCAAACATGGCTTCAGTATTAAAGGTCACGCCACAGCTTTTTTTAACTAAGTCGGCAAGACGTTTTTTATTGTCTAATTTTGCCTGATGCCATTGTTGTTGAAATTTAGGTTTAGTGGCATAGGGAACTAACTTTTCAAGTTCACTTAATTGGGTAATCCATTTATCGCCGATGGTGTCGTTAAGCAATTGACGTAATTCTGGATTACACCATGCCATCCAACGACGTTGGGTGACGCCATTCGTTTTGTTGTTGAATTTATTTGGCCATAGTTGGTAAAAATCGTTAAATAAATCTCTTTGTAATAATTCCGAATGTAAGGCTGCCACACCATTAACAGAGTAACTACCTACAATCGCTAAATGTGCCATACGTATATGTTGTTGTGGGCCTTCTTCGATAATCGACATACGAGCAAGACGTTGTTTGTCGCCCGGCCAGTGGTTGGCGACTTCACTTAAAAAGCGTGCATTAATTTCATAAACAATTTCTAGTACACGAGGTAATAAGCGACCAAACATATTAACCGACCAGCGTTCTAGGGCTTCTGGTAATAAGGTGTGATTGGTGTAAGCCATTGTGTTAGTGGTGATATGCCATGCTTTGTCCCAACTTAAGCCATGTTCATCAATTAGCAAACGCATTAATTCCGCGACAGCAACCGTTGGGTGGGTATCATTGAGTTGAAAGCAGTTTTTTTCAGCAAAATCATCAAAGTTGTCACTTTGTGTGGTGATCCAGTAATGAAGAATGTCTTGTAAACTCGCCGAAGCAAGAAAATATTGTTGGCGTAAACGCAGCTCTTTACCATTTTCACTTGAGTCATTGGGGTAAAGCACCATGCTGATATTTTCAGCTGCATTTTTAGAGGCAACAGCCTCTGTATAAGAACCGGAGTTGAAATCTTCTAAGTTAAACTCATCGGTGGCGGCCGATTTCCATAAGCGTAATCTGTTGACGGTATCGTTTTGATAACCAGGTATTGGTAAATCATAAGGCACCGCTAAAACATCGTTGGAATCAACCCAATGCACTTGCATCTGACCATCATTATTTTTTATAAATTCAGTATGTCCACCAAATTTAACGCTTCGAGTATATTCAGGACGTTCTAACTCCCAAGGGTTACCGTCACGTAACCAATGATCAGGCATCTCTACTTGATTTCCATCTACAATTTTTTGTTGAAACATACCGTATTCATAACGAATACCATAACCTGTAACGGGTAATTGCAGGGTGGCACAGCTATCGATAAAGCAAGCTGCCAGACGACCTAAGCCGCCATTACCTAAACCTGCATCGTGTTCGAGCTCAGCTAGTTCTTCAAAATTTAAACCCAGATCATGCATTGCCTGGGCTGCAACGTCGTCTAAGCCTAGATTTAATGCAGCATTGCCCATTGTGCGCCCCATCAGGAATTCCATAGATAGATAATAGGCTTGTTTGGATTTAGCTTCAGTATAAGTACGTCTAGTGTGATTCATCCGCTCGAACAGGCGGTTTCTTATGGTCATCGCTAATGAAGAATATAAATAATGACCAGATGCACAACCCCTATCTTGAGCATAGTGATTACCGTGATAGTTTTTAAAGTCCTGAATAACGGACTTTTTATCCATACCTAATAATGGTATATCAAACACATCGGGACTTAGTGTGGCTATACAAGAGTGGCGTTCGCTCATAAAAGATCCTTAAATATTGAAATAATTAGTATTTGTCAGGGTAAATGGCAATAAAGCCATCACGATTCGGCATCGAGACCTGAGGCAGATTCTCTTCGTTGAGTTCTTGGTCTTTTCCGAGTATATCATCTTCACTTAATAGATAGGCACAGAGGGCGTAGACTTCATTCGCAGAAAGTGAGAAGGGGTCATTAATAGGCATGGCACGACGAATATAATCAAATAATGTGGTGGCATAAGGCCAATAACTGTTCACTGTTTTTTCTGGATATTCGCTGGTAAGAGAACCCACTTCACCTTTTAAAGGTTCTGCACTACCACCAATGCCAGCAGGACCGTGACAGCCAGCACATTTTAGAGCAAAGATCTTTCTACCTTGTTCAGCAGTGCCATGACCTATTGGTAATCCTTTTCCATCTGGTGTAATGGTTAAATGCCATTGGACTTGTGAGCTGAGTTGTTCTGCGTGTTTGCCTAAGGCTTGGTATTCGGCATCTGCGTAACTGTGCGAGAACGCTGTGATCAGCAACAACGCAGTGAAAAGTTTAAATCCCGTAGACATGGTTAATATCTCCTTGTTCGGTAATTTCCCAGCTTACAATTGCGTTGTAATGAAAAAAGCCATGCTGGCCTCGTTGCTGAACAAGGGCATCACGTGTTGGTTGTACATAACCTGTTTCATCGGTGGCACGACTTTGTAAAACGGAATAATCACCTTGCCAATGCCAAGGTAAACTAAAGCGAGTAAATGCACGATCCAATATCGGACTATGTAGTTCAGCATCGGCCCATGTTTCACCACCATCGGCAGATATTTCGACACGTGCAATTTTGCCACGACCAGACCATGCAAGCCCACTGATTTGGTAAGTACCTGGATTATCGGGCAGCATCATGCCGAGTGATGGTGAAGTGATCAGTGATTTAGCTTCCATAATAAAAGTGAATTGACGTGCCGTGCCATCTGGCATTAATTCTGTATATTGTGAGGTTTCATCACGCGTCATTGCTGGTTCGTTAGTGAGTCGTAACTGTCGCAACCATTTAACATTTAAAATGCCTTCCCATCCGGGCAATACTAAACGCATTGGATAGCCGTTTTCAGGACGTAATCGCTCACCATTTTGATAAAGGGCAAGTATCGCATCATCAAGTAATTTTTCTAATGGAATACTGATGTTGAGCGCCGCAGCATCAGCGGCTTCAGCAATGACCCATTTCGCCTCTGCTTTGATACCCACTTCTTGTAATAATAGTTTCAGTGGGATCCCCGTCCATTCTGCATTGGATACTAAACCGTGAGCATATCCCGCTTTTGATTGAATCGGATTCGAGCGCCAGCCGCTATTACTATTACCGCCACATTCGATAAAGCAGGTGCGTGAAATCATTGGATAACGCAGAAGACTTGCGACATCAAAACTCAACGGTTTATCAACTAAGCCATCAATAAGTAATAAATGTTGAGTGGGATCAATTTGCGGCACACCATTATGATGACGTTCATAATGCAGACCATTAGGTGTGATGGTGCCTTGTAAATCATGTAATGGGGTCCAGGATACGCCGTTGCCTTGTGCATCAGGGTTTGCTGAAATCCAGCGAATAACTTCCTTTTCATGCGGCGAAGGTTGGCCATAATTACTAAAACCTTTGCCGGGCTTGGTCATCCATTTAGGTAAATCATAGGCTAAGTTGGATTTATCAGCAGCCCATACTGGCAAACTGAATGTGCCAGCGAAAGCACCACCTAAAGCAACCTTTTGTAAAAACTGGCGGCGGCTATCGGTGGGCTTCGTCATTTGTATTCCTTTAAATTATTCGCTAGCGGATTCAAGCTCAGCGGGTGTTTGATTGACTAAAAACCAACTATCTAATTTGGCAATAGCTTCATCTCGACCTGTCTTTTTGAGTGATGAGAATAGTTGCGCCGTTGCGTTGAGTTCTAATTTTTTTAATTCGGCCAATACGCCATGTAAGCTTGCCATTGCCGCACCGTGTTTGAATTTATCTGATTTGGTCAGCAAAATATGTACATCTAAATTCTTTTGATTGGCCCAGCGCACCATTTGAATATCGAATTGTTTGAGCGGATGACGAATATCCATCATGATCATCAAGCCTTGAAGAGATTGACGAGTGTCGAGATATTGCCCCAGCGTTTGTTGCCAGCGGATCTTGATTTGTTCAGGTACTTTCGCATAGCCGTAACCCGGTAAATCAACCAATGTATGGGTGTCATCTAACGCAAAGAAGTTGATCATTTGCGTACGACCAGGCGTTTTACTGATTCGAGCTAGTGCCTTGTGATCAGTAATGGTGTTAATTGCGCTCGACTTACCAGCATTTGAGCGGCCCGCAAAAGCTACTTCGAGTCCAATATCTGGCGGTAATTCAGATAATTGAGTAGCGCTGATAGTGTAATGCGCTTGACGATAAAACTGTGACATAGTGGTGAACTCATAGGTGCAAAATTAGCTTAATAGAGGTAGCATACCAATAGTTTTGTTTAATGAAAGTGGAATTTTAGGAATGATGATGAAGAAAATGTTACTGACGGCGGTAATAGGCGCGACATTAGTCATGTCTACTTCTGTGACAGCAGCTGGAAATGCGAAAGCAGGTAAAGCCAAGGCCGCTGTATGCGCAGCTTGTCATGGTGCTGATGGTAATAGCCCATCGGACATGTTTCCAAAATTAGCCGGTCAAGGTGAACCTTATATTATTAAACAGCTTACTGAATTTAAAAGTGGTGAGCGTGATAATGCCATTATGGCGCCGATGGCTGCCGCGTTAAGTGATGAAGATATGGCCGATTTAGCGGCCTATTATGCGAGTAAAAAAATTACGCCTGGCGCGGTTTCAGAAGAGTTAGTCGCTGCGGGTGAAAAAATATTCCGTGCTGGCAATAAAGAATCGGGCTTACCTGCATGTATGGCTTGTCACGGTCCAACTGGTGCTGGTATTCCAGCTGCCAAATGGCCTTCATTATCGAGTCAGCATGCCGCTTATGTTGAAGCACAGTTAAAATCATTTGCTGAAGGTACGCGTAGCAATGACCCAAATAGCATGATGCGTGATATCGCATCGAAAATGAAACCTGAAGAAATGAAAGCCGTTGCGGCCTATGTTTCAGGTTTACGTTGAGCCTTACAACCTTGTGATTTAATTTAAAGAAAAGCCGCATAATGAGAGTTATGCGGCTTTTCTATATTTAATTTAGTCGTATATAAACAAACAAATACCTCGGGTTCCATAATAATATGTCTGAAACCAAACCCTCACCTGTATCTCAAAAAGGATTCGGCCAACGCCTGTTTCTTTTTTTAGGTTCCATGGATCTAGCGATTACGCTGCTACTTGCTCTTGCCATCGCTTCAATAATTGGCACCGTGTTGCAACAAAATCAACCTTATAGCGATTATCTTATTAAGTTTGGCCCATTTTGGTTTGACCTATTTGAATCCGCAGGATTGTACGATGTGTACAGTTCAATCTGGTTTCTTTCTATCCTAGTGTTATTAGTGACATCTACCTCTGTCTGTGTCTTTAGGAATGGACCTACAATGTTGCGAGATATGTGGAATTTGCGTACCCACGTACAACGTAAATCATTAAAATTGATGCGACATAATGCAACATGGTTAGTTGATTCACCAGCAGATGAAACGGTGACAACATTAGAAAATCGTTTTTCTAAACTGGGATTTAGAGTGCGGCAAACCCCTAAAACGGATGAAGTTTTAGTATCTGCCATGCGTGGCGGAATGAATCGACTTGGTTATTTGCTGACACATCTTGCGATCGTGGTGATTTGTCTTGGTGGCTTAATGGATAGTAATTTGCCATTAAAATTTGCTGAGTGGCAAGGAAAAATAAAAATAGAAACTAAAGATCTACCATTAAGCCAGATCCCTGCAGCGAGTAAACTTCCGGTGGGATCTCAGGCATTTCGTGGCAGCGTGAATATCCCAGAAGGCCAGTCTGCAAGTGTGGCATTTTTAGCCATGCGCGATGGTTATTTGGTGCAAAATTTACCCTTTAAAATAGAAGTAAAAGAGTTTCGCATTGAACATTATGCGACTGGACAACCGAAGTCATTTGAATCGGATTTAGTCGTTTACGATGATGATTTAGCTGAACCGTTAACAAAAACCATTGCTGTTAATCATCCTTTAATTTACAAAGGTTATGCGATTTACCAAGCAAGTTTTAGTGATGGTGGTTCAGAATTATCGCTTGAAGCATGGCCGTTGGGCAGTCAGGCGGGTAGTGACCCTATTAGTTTCGATACAAAAGTGTTTGAACGGAAAAAAATGGAGTGGGGAAGTAATTCTTCGCAGCTTGAAATAACGACATTCCGTCTTTTTAATATTAATCCAGATCCTACAGAAGAAGAGCCAAGTAAAGTGCGTAATTTTGGCCCGAGTGTGGAATTTAAAATTCGTTCAAGTACTGGCGAAGCGCTCGAATATCAAAACTATATGTTGCCGGTACCACGTAATGGTCGCGATTTTTATTTAAGTGGTGTACGTTCAAGCCCTGCAGATGAATTTGGCTATTTGTATTTACCGATTGATGAGCAAGGTGGATTGGAAGGGTTTAGTCATTTTGTACAACGCTTACATGATAAAAAAGTAGTCGAAAAAATGGCGCATCAAATGACACTGACAACGCTTAAGTCAGTGTCGAATAGTGATGATAAGTTAGCAAAAAGTTTGCAGGATACATTGATCAAATTAGTTGATATGTTTATGGCGGGTGGTTTTGCTAATGTAACCACATTTATTGAAACGTCATTACCCGAAGCTGAACGTTCTACTTTGGGGACAGCATATTTGAGCATGTTGCGAGAAATATTGGCCCGTATTTATGTCGATGGGTTGAATTTGCCTGACCAACAAGCACCTACAGAAACACAATTAACCTTTTTACAAGATGCGGTAGATGCAATTGGTAGCTTGCCTCGTTATGGTTCACCTGTCTATTTCATGTTAACCGATTTTGAACATATACAAGCGAGTGGGTTACAAATCGCTCATTCGCCTGGTAAGCCCGTCGTTTATTTTGGCTGTGCGATGCTTATTCTTGGGGTATTTTTATTATTTTATTTACCGCAACGACGTTTTTGGGCTTTGATTAAAGCAAATGGTCAACAAACAGATATTTTGCTGGCGGGAATGAGTAATCGTAACCCTCGAGAGTTTGATGGTTATTTTGAACAAATCAGCAATGAATTAAAACAAACCTCTGGGAACTCTAGCTCTCGCTAGGGTTCTTAAACTGTGTATTAGATATATATAAATGAAGAGTTATTGAATGAATAAACTTGCAGGGATAATGTTAACTGAAACGAGCAGTCCACTTATACAGTGGTTATGGCGTGGTGCAATGGTCTTGGCTGCTATCATCTTATTGACAATGTATTACGATGTCTTTGATTATTATGAAGTAGGTATTGTGGTACTGACTGCATTTGGCATGGCATTAATCGGTCAAAATTGGATGGGGATCCGTTGGTATATTATCGTGGTAGGGGCAATTAGTTTGTTTGCCATTCAGCGATATGGCAATGATCTTGCGATTGCAAATAGTGACTTCTTTTTGAATTATATGTTAGCCAGCCAATCAGCATTTATGTGGATGAGTGCCTTGTTCGTGATGGCGACAGTAACGTATTTTGCAGGCCTATTTTTACGTTCTGAATTTACCCAAAAAGTAGGAACTGCATTGACTTGGTCAGCTAGTGCAATGGGTCTGATTGGTTTGATGGTGCGCTGGAGAGAGTCATACTTAATTGGCGCAGATGTTGGCCATATTCCGGTCAGTAATTTGTATGAAGTCTTTATCTTGTTTGCGATTGTGACTTCAATACTTTATTTGTTTTATGAACGCCGTTATCAAACCCGTGCTCTAGGTGGCTTTGTATTATTAATCATCAGCTCTGCAGTTGCTTTCCAGCTTTGGTACACGTTTGAGCGCCAGGCTCACGAAATTCAGCCGTTAGTACCCGCGTTACAAAGTTATTGGATGAAGATTCATGTGCCTGCCAATTTTGTAGGGTATGGCGCTTTTGCTATGGCGGCGATGATCGGTGTGGCATATTTATTAAAATCATGGCGTGAAACCGTAAATCCACAAGGTATATTGGCGACGGCATTACCAGATAAATCGGTGATGGACGATTTAATGTATAAAGCCATTGCTTTGGGTTTTGCCTTTTTTACCTTAGCGACGATATTAGGTGCTTTATGGGCTGCTGAGGCGTGGGGTGGTTATTGGTCTTGGGATCCTAAAGAAACGTGGGCTTTAATTGTTTGGTTAAATTATGCTGCTTGGTTGCATATGCGTATGACGAAAGGCTGGCATGGCGTACCAATGGCTTGGTGGGCTGTAATAGGTTTATTTGTAACAATATTTGCCTTTTTAGGCGTTAATATGTTTTTGTCAGGGTTGCATTCATACGGCACCTTGTAAGTTTATTTTTATAATTGAAGGATTAGGACAAATGAAAAGAATGATTAAAGCGATGCTTATATTAGGTGCAAGCTTATTGCCTTTGGCAAGTATGGCGACGCCTGTTGCTTATGTTGAAGGCGTGCATTACAAGCCAACGGCGCAACGTCTTGCGACGAATGATGATAAGGTCGTAGAGGTTGTCGAGTTATTTTCTTACAGTTGCCCACATTGTTTCCATCTTGATCCTCTTGTTGAAGAATGGAAAAAAACATTACCTAAAAATGTTGCTTTTAGCCGTGTACCAGCAATATTTCGTGATAGTTGGTTAGAATTAGCGAGAGTATTTTATGCTGCTGAAGCAACGGGCAATTTAGATAAGTTACATTTAGTTATTTTTAATGCGATTCATGTAGATAAACGTCGTTTGGAAACTGAATCTCAATTATTAGATTTTGTTGCAGAACAAGGTATTGATCGCGATACGTTTGAAAAAGCAATGAATTCATTTTCAGTGAAAGCTAAAGTGAAAAAAGCATTATTAATGAGCCAGACATCAGGAATTACTGGCGTCCCATCGATGATCGTTAATGGTAAATATATTGTAGATGCACCGATGGCTGGTGGAATGCCTGAAGTACTTAAAGTGGTCGATTATTTGATCCAAAAAGAATCAAGCAAATAACACTGAGAAATGATGAATGGGGTTCGTTTTATACTAACCCCATTGTCATACTAATCGGCGAGACAGCAGTTTCGACCTGATTTTTTTGCTCGATAAAGTGCGGCATCCGCCCGTTTAAATACATCTTCAATGGTATCATTCGGTCTGAATGTGGCTAATCCCGCTGAGGCTGTTATTCGAACCGGTTTATTTTCATAATGAAAGTTAGAACTGGCTACCTTTTCCCGAATTTTATTGGCTAAAATGAGCGCGTCTTCTAAGCGTGTTTCAGGAAAAACTCCGACAAATTCCTCACCACCAAAGCGTGCAATGAAGTCTGCATCACGTGTTGCTTGCATAAAAATACGAGCAATGGTCTTTAGTACTTTATCGCCAGCTGCATGACCATATTCATCATTAACCTGTTTGAATAAATCAATATCCCACACGACTAAGCTGAGCGGTTTTTGATAACGCTGCCAGCGAACAAACTCTTTATCCAAATATTCATTAAGTGCTTGTCGGTTCCATATACCTGTTAAAGCATCTTTAAGGGCTAAATCACGCGATTTTTCAGCTGACTCACGTAATGACACGCTTTCTTGCTCCATTGATTGTAGGCGAGAATTAAGCTCTTTTATTTGTTGTTGCGATTGCGTAAAACGATCATGATCAGATTGACGATAATTTTCAAAATGTTGATTTAAGAAGTCCAAATGGTCACTAACAGAGGCTTTAAGGATATCAAGATCATCAGCACCTTCCACTTCTTTACGGATATCAATAACCTCATCTTCAACAGCTTGGCCGATCGCTTTGCGATGTTCAAAGGCAATAAGATCATCGTTACTCGTTGCTCGAATATACTGATCTAACTCATTTAAGCGCGAGGTAAGTGATTTAAGAAATTGTTCATAATCTTGTTTCTCAATAATAACTTGAGAACCCAACGTGCTAACAATATCAGCGATCGCACCAATGATAGTAGGTAACTCAGCATCATTAATGCCTGTTTCTATTTGATGGCGAATTTTAGTCGCTTGTTTACTAAGATCATTGGGTAGAGAAAGACGCTCGAGTAATCCCATCAGCACCTGATGAGCGGGCGTAGTACTTGCCTGTGTTTGAAAAATATCTTTTTCTAATAGTGGCTGTTGTTTTCCATCATGATAAGGATCATCAATTTTTTCACTAGATGGTTTATTTTTCCCAAAAATATTGAAGCTAAAGCCTGATGATTTTTCTGGTGTTTGATTTAAAACACGACGAAGTAATTCCCTTACTTCTGGAATTAAATCAGGCAGAGTCTGATTTGTTGCAGTGTTTAATTTTTTTGATAATGTTTTCGTTTCAGCTTTAAATGGTTTAGTAAGCTTCAATGATTGTAATAGCCCAGAGACAATTTCGCCGCTTGTTTGACTTGTATCTTTGCCTGAAGTGGCTTCCATTTGTGAGATGGCGAGTTCCATTTTATGAAGGATCTGCTGTATTTCTTGCTGATCTTTTTTGCCTCGCAACACATCACGTAGTGATTTTAATTGCTTATCTAATACGGGGTCTAAACCTTGTGCAGCGAGTGCTAAACGACCTAAGCTCCGCTGTAATAAAGCATCATAATTTTGTTGCTGTTCTAGTGAGGTGATAGATGCATAATATTTTTTCTTCCACTCTTCTAGCTGTTGAGATGTTGTATCATCGGTCATAAGTTTAACCATCCTTGACTGCTTTAAAGTGCTGCTGGTGTTTGTTGTGGTATGGCATTATTAATATTTTGCGATGGCAATGTTTCAACACCATCAGTATTACCTTGTAATAAAATATCATAATAACGTCGTACGTTTTCGATATAACGAACAGGCTGGCTTCCACGTGCATAACCATACCGAACTTGGCTGTACCATTTTTTCTTAGCTAATAGAGGGAGAGTTTCTTTTACATCAGGCCATAGGTCTGGATTTTTATTATTATTTTCAGTTAGCATACGTGCGTCTTCAACATGACCTAAACCAAGCGTATAAGCAGCTAAAGCAATCCAGGTTTTATCAGGTTCATTAATTCTTTCGGGCAATCGTGCTGCCATAGCCGCTAAATATCCAGCACCTGCATAAATGCTCTGAGCTGGATCCTCGCGATTGTCAATATTCATCTCTTCAGCAGTTGATAGTGTCAGCATCATCAAACCTTTTACGCCAGTGCTAGAGACGGCTTCTGGGTCCCAGTGTGATTCTTGGTATGAAATGGCTGCGAGTAAACGCCAATCAAAGCCAAATTGTTCAGCAGCGCCTTTGAACAACTGTTCGTATTGTGGAAGTCGAGTTTGTATGCGTCGATAAAATGTTCGAGTATCAATATAGTCAAAACGACGAATATGGCCATAATATTTTTCTATTAAGCGATCGAGAGCGCCGGATTCTACGATTTGATCAAAAAAAGTAATCATTTCTGCTGATAGCGAACCATCTTCTGATAATGGCATTGCCCATGCTAAAGATTGTGGCTCAGAAAGATCAAAGGCAACGCGCAGTTCTGGGAATAAGGTTAGATTTGCTGCGATTTCATTGGAATCAGCGATAGTGTAGTCAATCATTTCAAGCTCTACTAATTCCAATAGACCACTACTATCAAGTTCCTTATTTTCATTCCATAGCAATTCAGGAATATCTTCTTTATAGATATTTAATTGTTCAACATGACTACTATCTGCCACTACCTCTAATTGTCCATTAGCAAGATCGGTGATGTTTTGAGGGATTCTATTACCATTACGGTAGACTAACTGCTGGGTAACTTCTTGGTAAACCGGACCAAACTCTAGCTTAGCTTGTCGTGCAGGCGTTATTGCTAATCCTGCTGCCGCCATATCTGCTTTGCCTTGCTCGATCAAAGTTAAAAGATCACCTAGATTATCGGGTACGATGATCTTTAATTTCACATTCAGGTATTGAGCAAATAGCTGTGCTAAATCGTATTCAAAGCCAGCTAATTCGTTACCTTTTACAAAGTAAGTCGTTGGGCCATAACGAGAGAGGACTCGCAGCTCACCACGTTCACGAATTTGTTCTAGATGAGGTTGTGCCTCATCGCAAGCAATAAGTAGACTGATGAGTATGAGTAGAAGACTGGTGAGCTTCAAATATAACTCCATGAAAAAGTTCAAGTCGGATTATCGCTTCATCTGAACAACTTTGCACGAATAAGTTCAGGTTATCTTCAATAGAAATATGGCTTATCAATAAATGACTTATGATTTTTGCTAAGAAAATTTGTCGTTAATATTGAGCTAATGTGATGAGTCAATCAAAATGTTGTCGGGTTGTTTATCTATAGTGCAACTAAATCTAAAATGTAGTCATTAGATAGTGGGATGAGATAAACAACGGGCACACTAAAAAAATGATTAGATTCTCAATACTGAGATCCGATATAAGTATTTTGATTTAGTGAGGTTTTAACGAGGACGAGAGGTAAACTAGTTTGAATGGTACCGAGGGTCGGAATCGAACCGACACTACTTTCGTAACCGGATTTTGAATCCGGCGCGTCTACCAGTTCCGCCACCCCGGCAATATTCAAGCGACAAATTATAACCATAGTTCGTCATTATAGAAAGTATTATTTTTAAGTTTTAATTAAAACGAGCTGATGATCAGAATAATTTGGCTATTGTTTGTACTTTTCATGATTAGTTTAAAAAATATGACGATGAAGTAAGTCGTAAACGTGAATAAGTAAATAATTCAACTAAAAAAGCTATTTAATTAAATTAAGGTATTTGTTACGGACATAAAAAAACCGATATCAATTTTGATATCGGTTTTTTGTTCTACACAATTATCTGATTAAGAGTTTAGCTAAAATATTGAAGTTAAGCCAAACTCTTAATGAGTGTGCAGAAATATTAACGTTTAGAGAATTGTGGGCGTTTACGCGCTTTATGTAAACCAATTTTCTTACGTTCAACTGCACGAGCATCACGAGTGATGAATCCTGCTTTGCGTAATTCTGATTTTAATTCGCTATTGTACTCAACCAATGCGCGGCTGATACCGTGACGAATTGCACCAGCTTGACCATTATTACCACCACCACGAACCGTGATGTTTAAGTCAAAAGTGCTTAGCATATCAACAAGAACAAGAGGTTGACGTACGACCATGCGAGAAGTTTCGCGACCGAAGTAATCTTCCAATGAACGAGTATTAATAGTTAGTTTGCCGCTGCCTGCTTTTAAGAAAACACGAGCTGTTGAGCTTTTGCGACGACCTGTAGCGTAGTATGAATCTGCCATAATATGTCCGATTAAATTTCCAGCACTTTAGGCTGTTGAGCGGTATGAGGATGTTCTTCACCAGCATAAACTTTTAGTTTACTAAACATGGTGCGTCCCAATGGATTCTTTGGCAACATGCCTTTTACAGCTGATTTGATAACACGATCTGGCGCTTTATCAAGTTGCTTTTCAAGAGAGATAGATTTAATACCACCGATGTAGCCAGTGTGATGATAGTACATCTTATCTTTCAATTTATTACCCGTTACACGTAATTTTTCAGCATTAATAACGACGATATAATCACCAGTATCAACATGAGGCGTATAAATGGTTTTATGTTTGCCACGTAAGCGACGCGCGATTTCCGTAGCCATACGGCCTAGAGTTTTGCCATTGGCATCAATTACGAACCAGTCACGACGAACTTCAGCTGGTTTTGCACTTAACGTGGTGGTTTTTAAAGTGGTTTTCATTCCGCAGTTTGCTCCTGAAAAATATTACGCAGGCGGGGTCTAAATAAAGAGGAAGCATGTTACGCAATCAAGTTAAGACTGTCAACTGCCTTCACGACATAAATAATATAGATAAAAATAACGCCTTAGAACAAGCAATAGATGGGCGGCTGACATCGATATTCATCTCATCTAAGAGTAAGTTAATTCCATTACTCAAAGCCATAATTGCGGGTCATGTTGCGCTAGCTTTTCATTGTTATTACAGTTGAAGTTAGATTGAAGCGCTACAAGCGTTTTAATATTCGGTGCATATCATAACAGGTATTCTAAGAACCAATGCTGCTTGTTTACTAATGAGCAAGACCCTTTTAAGGCTATCTACGGCGTTGATGAAGCTAATCACGACCGCAATTTGACGAAAAAGTCTAGCGACCGTTATTGAATCTTAGCGCTCCATAACTTAATTTGTAATCAAATGTAGTAGCGTTTTAAATGCTTATTCTGCACTAGTTCCTTATGTATTAAGTTGCTTAAAAACAACTGCTTACTGGTGTTCGCCATATACGTTGAATAAATATAGCCTGTCATTCCCTTATATGAAAAGCTCGTGTTTACTGGGCATATTTTATTAAAGGTTCATGGTAATATTTATAAGGATAAATTCATCAATATTTTTTTCCGAGAAATCATGTCAAGTCGAATTCGCGAAATACCTTACAACTATACTTCTTTTACTGACCGTGAAATTGTCATTCGTTTTTTAGGTGCGGACGCTTGGGATATTTTACAAGCATTGCGAGATCAGCGTAAAACGGGTCGCAGTGCCAAAATGTTATTTGAAGTATTGGGCGATATGTGGGTTATTTCACGTAATCCTTTTATTCAAGATGATTTGGTTGAAAATCGTAAACGCTGGGATTCACTTTCTCACGCATTACAACATCGTTTAGATCAAGTTCGTGAGCGCGCATTAGAAAATAATAATCCGTTAGCGTTAGAACTGGAGGCCAAAACGCGAGAAGCCGTTGCTGAATTTGAACGTGACTTGCTCAGTATCAATAAACGTCGTCGAGATGTTATTCGCCGATTGTCGAAAGCGACCAAAAAACACAATATTAAATTTGATGGTTTATCTCGCGTATCTCACGTAACGGATGCCACTGATTGGCGTGTGGAATATCCATTAGCCGTTGCAACCCCTGATAGCGAAGAAGAGATGGCGGCGGTTGTTGCTGCTTCAATTGAGTTAGGTTTAACGGTTATTCCTCGTGGCGGTGGTACAGGTTATACCGGTGGTGCAATTCCGCTAACTGCCGACAGTATTGTAGTTAATACTGAAAAATTAGAAGGATTAGGTAAGGTTATTCTCCGCACTCTGCCTGATCGCGAAGGTGAAGTAGCAACCGTACGTGCTGAAGCTGGCGTGGTTACGCGTCGAGTTTCTGATCTCGCTGAACGTAATGGATTAGTTTTTGCGGTTGATCCAACATCACAAGACGCATCCACTATTGGTGGTAACGTCGCGATGAATGCCGGCGGTAAAAAAGCCGTGATGTGGGGAACGGCATTAGATAATCTCGTTTCATGGCGCATGGTGACGCCAGATGCAAAATGGATGGAAGTCGAACGGCTTGCTCACAATCTTGGCAAGATCCATGATGTTGAAACAGCAAGATTTCGCGTTACTCAATATCAAGCCGATGGCACAACTACCATTGGCGAACCTGAATATTTAGCTATTCCTGCCGATCAGTTACGTAAATCTGGACTGGGTAAAGATGTAACGAATAAATTCTTGGGCGGTTTGCCAGGCATTCAAAAAGAAGGGTGTGACGGTTTAATTACTTCTGCGGTGTTTGTTTTACATCGAATGTCAGACTTTACTCGTACTGTTTGTCTTGAGTTTTTTGGTAATGATTTAAGTAAAGCTGTGCCTGCGATTGTTGAGACGAAAGATCTAATTGATAACAATCCAAATGTATTATTGGCGGGGATGGAACATCTCGATGAACGTTATGTGCGCGCCGTCGGTTATACGACTAAAGCACCACGTTCAGTATTGCCAAAAATGGTATTGATGATTGATGTCGCAGGTGATGATGAAGATGAAGTAGCGGCTATTTGCTCGCACATCGTTCATTTAGCGAATGCGCGTGATGGTGAAGGTTTTATCGCAGTGAGTCCGGAAGCGCGTAAACGTTTTTGGGCGGACAGATCTCGAACAGCGGCGATTGCCAAACATACTAATGCGTTTAAGATAAATGAAGATGTGGTTATTCCGCTTGATCGTTTGTCTGAATATAACGATGGTATTGAGCGCATAAATATCGTGCAATCGACTCGTAATAAACTAAAGATGGCTGAAGCCGCTTGTCTATATTTATCAAGTCAGCCAAAAGAGCTGAAAAAACATAAAAAAGATTTAGAAGAAAGCGCTGAAAACGACGCGATTATGCAAAGTAAGATTGAAGCGGCTTGCAAACATTTAGATCAAGTACGTGGTCGATGGGAAGATATCTTAGAAAGCATGGATACGCGTGCCACAGAAAAAACGGCACTGCTAAATGAACAAGC
Organism: Methylophaga sp.; assembly: GCA_011053005.1. Lineage (GTDB taxonomy): Bacteria > Pseudomonadota > Gammaproteobacteria > Nitrosococcales > Methylophagaceae. Next base: position 62,498 of record DRHW01000007.1, on the reverse strand, counting down.
GCAGGCAAATCTGATTGAAAACGATACATTATTTAATGTATTGCAACGACGCGATGTGCGGATTTCTTATCGGGAACAAGTTGAAAAACCGCTGAAAGAATTGTTCCAAGGCGAATCATTAGCTGCTTTGCGTGCAAAATTAGATGAAATCCATACCGAACATCGTTCTAGTCGCTTATTTGCCGCAACCCATATGCATGCTGGTGATGGTAATGTTCATACCAACATTCCGGTGAACTCAAACGATTACGACATGATGCATGAAGCTGAACTCATCGTGGATGATGTGATGGCTTTAGCTGGAAAATTAGGCGGTGTTATATCAGGCGAGCATGGTATCGGTTTAACCAAAATGCAATATTTGGATCAAGCTACCATCGATGCTTTTGCTACATACAAACAACGTGTTGATCCTAATGGCCATTTTAATGCCGGTAAATTATTAGCTGGATCTGGCTTAGAGAAAGCTTACACGCCGTCATTAAGATTGTTGCAGCAAGAAGCATTAATTCTTGAAGCTAGCGAACTCAATGAGATTAATAACGATATTAAAGATTGTTTACGTTGTGGTAAATGTAAACCTGAATGTACAACGCATGTTCCTCGCGCTAATTTATTTTACTCACCTCGAGATAAAATTTTAGCAACTGGGCTTATTATGGAAGCCTTTTTGTACGAGGAGCAGACGCGTCGTGGTATTTCTGTACGTCATTTTGAAGAAATGAATGATGTGGCGGATCATTGTACGGTTTGTCATCGTTGTTTGAACCCATGTCCAGTTAATATTGATTTTGGTGATGTGACGGTCAAGCTGCGTGCGGTTCTAAAAAATCAGGGAAAACGTCATTTTAATGTCGGTACTTGGTCAGCAATGGCCTATTTGAATGCCAAAGATCCACTGACGGTTAAAATATTACATAAAAGCCTTATCCAATGGGGTGCGAAGAGCCAACGTTTTGCCCATGCTTTAGGCAAAAAACTAGGCTTATTAGGCAGTAAGAAAAAACGACCGATGCCAACAACCGGTAAAACGCCTATTCGTGAGCAAGTTGTTCACTTTATGAAGAAGCCAATGCCTGCTGGTTTACCATCAAAGACAACCCGTGCAATGTTGGGTGTGGAAGATAATAAGATGATTCCGGTCATTCGTGATGTGACCAAAGTGAATGATGATTCTGATGCGGTATTTTACTTCCCTGGCTGTGGTTCAGAGCGATTGTTCAGTCAAGTGGGTTTAGCAACACTAGCGATGTTATATGAAGTCGGTGCTGAAACAGTATTACCACCGGGTTATTTATGTTGTGGTTATCCGCAAGCATCAAGTGGGGATACCACTAAAGCCACGGCAATTACCACTGAAAATCAGGTGTTATTTCATCGCTTGGCGAATACCTTGAATTACATGGATATTAAAACGGTCATTGTGTCGTGCGGAACGTGCATGGATCAATTACTTAAATATCAATTTGAAAAGATTTTCCCAGGTTGCCGCTTGTTGGATATTCACGAATATCTAATGGAAAAAGGCGTCAAAATGGAAGGTGTAGATGGCGTGCAATATCTCTATCATGAGCCGTGTCATACGCCGATGAAAACGTATCAATCAACGAATGTTGCTGCAACATTATTAGGTCAAGAAGTCACCTTGAATGATCGTTGCTGTGGTGAAGCAGGTTCATTTGCGACTGCGAGACCTGATATTGCGACGCAAGTACGTTTCCGTAAAGAAGAAGAAATCACCAAAGGCATTCAATTATTATCTGGTGAAGAAAAAGCGGTGAAAGGTAATGTGAAAATGCTGACATCTTGTCCTGCTTGTGTGCAAGGTTTATCACGTTATGCTGAAGATACAGGTATCGAGACTGACTATATTGTGGTTGAAGTCGCCAATCATGTTTTAGGTGAAAATTGGCAGCCTAAGTTTATCGAAGCCGTGAAAAATGGTGGGATTGAACGCGTTTTATTGTAGTTTAAAGCTTTAATATTAAGGTTTTAGATAAAATGGCGAGGTCGGCAGCGACCGACCTCCCAAACTATAATTTAATTAGGTACTAAAGCTGCATTGCTAAAATGAATGCCATCCCAGCCAGCTTCGATGAAATTACGAATGTTTTGGTGGTCATCGGCTTCTGGATGAGCAAGTACATCATCACGGTAATAACTACCAAAGCAGGCTAATGTTTGTTGTTTTGACAAGCTGTGAAGCAGCCCAAATGCAAAAATCTTACATGAACCATTATTTTCATTTGCTTCATTGACGGTGTGATTATTTGTAAATTTTACTGGTATAAAATCATAATTTTCGTCAATTACAGCCATTGTTTCACTAAACTCGACAAGTTCTGGATGCTCGGTCAGTTTTACAATAAATTCATCAATGTTCATTTTAGTCCTAGTCTTTTTTAGTTAAGAAACATGGATTATACCTAAACTAAACCTCGGATAAATTCCAAGGACGCTTATTCTTACGGCATGTTTAATATTTAAAGGCAGCGTAATGGCTTATTCTTGTGATTCTTTCAGGCGGGAGACAATGAATAACGAAACTATGCAAAAGCACACTAACATTAGTTGCAAACCCATTCTGTCGCTGAGTATAGCTATTGATACACCAAAGCTGATGACAATCATCAACATAACTTTGCGTTTGATACCTCGGCGAATGGTTTTATTGTTTTCCCATTGTCTGAGATGTGGTCCAAACCATTTGTTATTTAACAACATGCGGTGAAAGCGCGGCGAGCTTTCGGCAAAACACGCTAAGGCTAAAATCAGAAATGGGGTCGTTGGTAAAATGGGTAACAAAGCACCAATGACCCCCAAAACAATAAAAAACCAACCAAGAATGATCAGTAAAATATGTTTAATTTTAGTCGGCATTATTATGCGCGTGACATAAACTTACCGCTCACCGTATTGATTTTAATCACTTCGCCGGGTTCGATATATTCAGGCACTTGGACTTCTAATCCTGTTACTAATTGTGCAGGTTTAGTTCGCGCTGAAGCTGAAGCACCTTTAATACCTGGCGCTGTATCGACAATGGTCATTGCCACCGCAGCAGGTAATTCAATGGCAATCATTAGTCCATCTAATAAAATCGCAACAATGCCTTCTAAACCTTCTACTAAGTAGTCGGTTTCGTCTTCAATATCGCTGGTATTAATAGTGAATTGTTCATAATCATCCAAACTCATAAAGGTGTAGCTATCGCCATCTTGATATGAGAATTGTACGAGTTTGCGTTCACAATCGACTTCTTTTAAAAAGTCATCACCTTTTAAGCTTTCATCGCGTTTTTGTTTGGTTTTAAGATGATTAAAACGTATTTTATATAAGGTAGATGCACCGCGAGATGACGGGTTACGTACTTCAATGTCTTTTACTGAATACGGTTCATCGTTAATATCGACAACCATTCCACGTTTTAAATCACTGGCTTTTGGCATAGCTAATACTCTGTTTATATGATGGATAGCGCGGCATTATACGTGAGTATCTTAGCTGAACTATAAATGTGTTAGTTTACAATTCTATTAAATATTGAGATAGATTTATTTGATATTGGCTGAAATATGATGATTGTGAGTGATACGCTAAAATGTAGTCCGACTTGCAATGGCTGATTGAGTTAAAATTACCGCTTAATATCAAATCAAATGAGTACAGACCCATGGTAGAAATTGGCAAAAGAAATACATTACGCGTCGTTAAGTTCGTCGACTTTGGTGTGTATCTTGACGGGGAAAATTTTCGCGAAATTTTGTTGCCAAGTCGCTATGTGCCTCAAGGCTGTGTCGTTGGAGATGAGATTGATGTTTTTCTTTATCTTGATTCCGATGATTTAATGATTGCGACGACCGATATACCGAAAGCAATGGTTGGGGAGTGTGCTTATCTTAAGGTGGCAGCGGTTAATCAAGTGGGCGCATTTTTAGATTGGGGTCTACCAAAAGACTTATTAGTGCCGTTTGGCGAACAACAAAAACCGCTAGAAGTGGACAAATCTTATGTTGTTTATCTTTATATTGATGACGCCTCACAACGGATTGCGGCGAGCACTCAAATTGATAAATTTTTGCCTGATAACTCTCTGTATTTTAAAGAGCAACAACAAGTCGATTTGATGATTTATGGTCGAACCGATTTAGGTTACAAAGCGATTGTTAATGACGTGGTGACCGGACTTATTTTTAATAGCGATGTGTATACGCCGTTACAAAATGGGCAGACACTTAAAGGCTATATCAAACAAGTTCGAGAAGATAAAAAGCTCGATTTGTATTTACAGTTAGCTAATCGCGAAGCGCTTGATACCTTGTCTGAACAGATTCTGGTTTTTCTTAAAAAACAAGGCGGTCGCTCAACGATGACTGAAAAAAGCGCACCTGAGTTAATTGCAAAAGAGTTTGGTGCCAGTAAGTCGAGTTATAAAAAAGCCTTAGGCAAGCTATACAAAAAACGCCTGATCTTGATTGAAAAAACACATATTGAATTGGTGAAATAAGTGGCAGATATTAATTGGTACCCTGGTCATATGCACAAGGCTAGTAAAGAAATGCGCCAGATCATACCGCAGGTAGATCTAATTATTGAAGTGATTGACGCACGTATTCCATTCAGTAGTCAAAACCCTATGTTAGCTGAGATCCGCGGCGATAAACCCTGTATTAAAGTGTTGAGTAAAAGTGATCTCGCCGATCCTGTTTTAACGAAACAATGGCAAGATTATTTTGAACAGGAAGAGAATGTTAAAACGATTGCTTTAACAACCGAACAGCCTGAGAAAATGCGTGATTTACTTGATTTATGTCACAAAATGGTACCGAAACAAGATAGTGCAAGCAGTGCCAATAGATTGCAAGCGATGATTATGGGTATTCCTAATGTGGGCAAATCGACGCTCATTAATACCTTAGCAGGAAGAATGATTGCTAAAACAGGCAATGAACCTGCTGTGACGAAAATGCAGCAACGCATTAAGTTAGATCATGGCATCGTATTATTAGATACGCCAGGAGTGTTGTGGCCTAAGTTAGAAAACAGACATGGTGGTTATCGTTTAGCGATTACTGGTGCCATAAAAGAAACAGCGGTGAGTAATGATGATATTGCAATGTATGCCGCTGATTATTTTCGAATACAGTACCCCGAATTATTAAAAGAACGTTATCAATTGGACGATTTACCGATTGATGAAATGTCATTACTAAACCTGATAGGCATGAAACGAGGTTGTTTACGTGCTGGCGGAATGGTTGATTTGGATCGTGCAGCGAAAATTTTATTGACTGAATTTCGTGATGCCACGATCGGCCTTATTAGTTTAGAAACACCGGAAATGATAGAAAAAGAATTGATTGAAATGCTTATTATTCGAGAAGAAAAAGCGGCTAAAAAAGCCGCACGTAAGCAAAAAAAACATAGTTCGCGTAGCTAGTTATTTTTTCGGCTAGGTACAGATCATGATTATCAATCTTTCGCTTGAAGATTTAACGAGAATCTTTGATTTTAATTACGTCGCTAGAGGCATTGAGTATGCCAAAAATGGCAGGGTGTTATCTTCAGAAGTTCATGACAAAAATCATAAAATAAACGCGACCGTGCAAGGCAGTGGGCTGAATAAATATCACTGTGTCGTCACCTATAAAGAAGAAGCGCGCTATATCAGCGGCACATGTGGTTGTCCAATCACCTATAACTGCAAACATGTTGTCGCAGTGATTATTGATCATATGGAAAAGCAACATATATCGATTTCACCCAAAAATGTTGCACCACAAGGAGACTTTCCTTTAGATAATTGGTTGCGAGGCTTAAGCCAACTTAAAGCGGACAAGTCTCATCAAAAACAATATAAAGATGAATTACATTTTGTTTTTGATATCAAAACAGATCTTCAGCATGGACGACATCTCAATGTCAGCGCTATTAAAACACAGCGATTAAAAAGTGGCTTGTGGAGTAAAGGCAGCAAGCTTGCCATTGATTCCGTAGTGAAAACATCGTACCTCAGCCAGTCTGATATGGATTTATTACGATTGATTGACGCGATAACCGATAGTCAACATACTGCCGATTATCGTTTATTGGGTTCATCCGCTGAGTATGTTTTGCAAAAGATTATTGCTACCGAACGCAGTCATTGGCAGGCATTAAATAATCAGCCATTGCAAATGGGTGAGACGCTTATTGCTGAGTTAGATTGGTTATTACTAGATGAGCTTGTTGAAGTGAGAGCGTTAAGTCACCCTGAACTCATTTTGATACCGCTTGAATCTTTGATGTATTTTGATGATAAAAAGAACCTTATCGGCACTTTGCAGACAGCATTATCGGTTGATGCAAGTTATGCTTTAGCCACTGCGCCTGCGATACCTGCCGAGCAATGCAAACAGGTTAAAAAAGCGCTCAAACAGATTTTCCCTAAGAGTAATATTGCCGTGCCGACGATTGAAATACGCAAAGTAAAAGAGAAGATAAAACCCCAACCTTGTTTGCGCGTGTATTCGGTAAAAGAAGATATTTCATTGCCCTTTATGATGTCTGCTGATTATGAAGATTATGCCGATCTTCATTTTGAATATGATGGTATCGACGTATCGCCGCACAACACTGATAAGGTACTGAAACGGCAAGTAGATGGCCATATTGAGCAGATAACGCGTGATTTTAAATTAGAACAAGCTTGGATAGATTCTATTTATAAAATGGGCTTAGAGCTTGAAGATATTATGGAACAACCCAGCGAGTTTATGCGTTTGTATCATGTTGATTATGAACACGGCTGGTTAGATTTTTCTGATAAAGATGTGCCGACATTGCGTGCTGAAGGCTGGAAGGTAACCATTGATCCATCGTTTCGCTTTGATGTCGTTAATGTTGATGCGTGGTATGCCGATTTACAAGATAACAACGGTGGTGATTGGTTTAATCTTGAGTTAGGTGTAAAAATCGAAGAGGAAATGATTAGTTTATTGCCAGTGCTAGTCAACTTTATTCAACAACAAACTCGCGCCAAAACATTAGATACATTTTTAGAACAGCATGATGATGAACCGTTTTTTATGACCTTAGATGATGGTCGAGTCATTCGCGTCGAGCTGGGCAAAGTCCGCCATATTATTGAAACTTTGGTTGAGCTATACGACCCTAATGCCTTAGATCTCGAAGGTAAGCTGAGATTATCGCGCTATCAAGCGAATCAGTTGAATACGTTGGGCGAAACGAATATGCAATGGGCTGGCTCAAATGCGCCCCTTTTATTTGCAGAAAAACTAGCAGGGTTTAAAGAAATTAGTCCGGTTACTGTGCCCAAAACCTTAAAAGCCTCATTACGACCTTATCAACAGCAAGGTTTAGATTGGTTACAATTTTTACGAGAATATAAATTATCAGGCATTTTGGCTGATGAAATGGGCTTGGGTAAAACCGTGCAAACTATCGCCCATATTTTAAAAGAAAAAGAAGCGGGTCGGATGCTCGATCCTTGTTTGGTGGTGGCAACGACTTCGTTAATGGTCAACTGGGCGAATGAAGTGAAACAGTTTGCACCATCACTTAAGGTGCTGGTCTCTCAAGGTGATGATCGAAAACAGAATTTCGATGATTTGGCTAATTACGATCTAGTGTTGACGACTTATCCCCTATTGCCCAGAGACAAAGAGGTTTTATGTGCTCAACATTGGCACTTAGTGATTCTTGATGAAGCGCAACATATTAAAAACCCTCGCTCAAAAGTAGCGGTGACTGCGCGTGAACTGACATCTAATCATCGTCTATGTTTGACTGGCACGCCGATGGAAAATCATCTGGGTGAGCTTTGGTCGCAGTTTCATTTTTTAATGCCCGGTTTATTGGGTGATGAGAAACAGTTCCGTAATTTATTCCGTAAACCGATTGAATTATTGGCCGATGATGCACGACAACAGCAGCTTAATAAGCGCATAGCGCCTTTTATGTTACGCCGTGAAAAATCGCTGGTGGCCAAAGAATTACCAGAAAAAACAGAAATTATTAGTTCAGTAGAATTGTCGGGCCAACAACGCCAATTATACGAGACTATTCGGGTGACGATGAATGAAAAAGTTCGTCAGGAAATAGATAAAAAAGGCATTGCACGCAGCCAGATCATTATTTTGGATGCATTGCTTAAGTTACGCCAAGTTTGTTGTGACCCACGATTATTGAAGTTCGATGCCGCTAAAAAAGTCAAAAATTCAGCCAAACTTGAACAGTTAATGGAAATTTTGCCTGAAATGATTCTTGAAGGACGACGGATTTTGTTGTTTTCACAATTTACCAGCATGTTACGTTTGATTGAAGATGAGCTGGTTAAGCGGCATATTGATTATGTAAAACTGACCGGTCAAACCAAAGACCGAACAACGCCGATTAATCGTTTTCAAAATAACGAAGTACCATTATTTTTAATCAGTTTAAAAGCCGGTGGAACTGGTTTAAATTTGACGGCGGCAGATACCGTTATTCATTATGATCCTTGGTGGAATCCTGCGGTGGAAGCACAAGCAACGGATCGGGCACATCGTATTGGTCAGAAGAGTAAAGTGTTTGTTTATAAAATGATTGTCGCAGGCACAGTTGAAGAAAAAATCAATGCATTACAACAGAAGAAGAAGGCACTGGCAGATGCATTATTTGGTAGTGCAAAACAGGCTGACACTTTAACGGAACATGATATTCAGGCCTTGTTTGAACCTTTGAAATAACCTGAAGCAATCGTAGAAGGAAAGAGTTAATCGGCGATACCAATAGCTAAGACAATGAGTTTGAATCGCTAGTAAGCTAGCGATTCAGCCATATATTTACACTTTTATCGTCTATCGTTTAGTTTGAAATCGATAGGAATATTAATAGATAAGTTTGCTTGTTTCATATCATCCGGAAAAGCGGGTAACGGCGATGCTTTTCGCAACATGCTAAGTACAGCCTCATCTAACTTAGGAAAGCCCGAACTCTTGCTGATGTAAGAGTTTGTTACCGTCCCATCTCTATTTATGGCAATAAATAGCACTACAATACCTTCTTCATGTAGTCTTCTTGAACGATTTGGGTAACGTTTGTGACGAGCTAACTTAGCAGATAGTTCTGCAAAATATGAACGTTCAGCACTTTTTTGTGCACCAGATGAAAGGGTGTTTTGGGTGCCTGTTGATGCCTTTTTCTCGCGCGTTGTATTGGTTGATGAAGTCGCTTTTTGAGCTGTTTTTGTCGCTGCAACGGCTACTTTGTGTTCAACAGGTTTAATTGGAGTAGGTTTTTCCTTAGGTATGATCTTCTTTTCTACCTTCGGTGCTTTGACCTGTTTTTTGATCTTCACATCATTTTTTTGAACAACAGGCTTAGGATCCAGTTTTACAGGCTCGGGAATCGGTTCAGGCTCTGGTTCTACAGGTGTCGGTTCAACGACTTCAGGCGGTTCAATTTCTTTCTCAGGTTCAGGTTCTTTTTCTGCAACGACTTCTTCTACAATAGGATCGGCCGTAGCGGTACCCAGATCACCTAACATACCCAAATCAATTTCGACGCCTGATTTTCCAGTATCTTCAGCTTGGTCTATTTGATCCGTTGATGCAAAGGAAATAAAGGCTGCAGCATGCAATACACATGCAATAAGCAAGGCAATAAGCCAGTGTTGTTTTTTAATCATAATGCCGCTTACTCGGAGGGTTGTGTCATCAATGAGATATGAGCGATCCCCGATGTTTTTATCGTTTTTACATAGCCTTGCATATGATCAACACTCAGGTTGCCATCTGCTTTTATGACCACAGCTGCATTTTCTTTTTGTTCCGAAGACAGTGTTTCTAAATAGTCTGATAAATGACGAGCAAACGCTTCTTGAGGCACTTGAGCGCCATCAATAAATAATTGATCATCTTCGGTAATCACTATTTTTAAGCGTTCTGGAGCCAGTTCGGCTTCACTGATTGAATTAGCCGGTTCAACCTTCGCGCCATCTGAGGGTTGAATTTGTCCAGCAACGATGAAAAAGATCAGCATTAAAAAGACAATATTGATTAATGGGATCAGACTGTCATCATCATTTTTGGGACGTTTCACCGTCGCATTATTTAAAATCATTCTGCTAAACCTGCGAGAGAAACCTTGGTAGCACCAGCTTGTTTTAATTGATCCAACAAATCGACCATCACTTGAATTTTTATGCCTTCAATAACGGTGATAACAAATGTGGCTTGTTTGTTTTCAGCGACGAATTTTTGTATGCCAGCATCATCATTCATAAATAAACGTGTGCCATTAAAACTAAGTTGACCTTCATTCGATTCAATTTTTAAAATACGAAGATCGGGCGTTTGGCTTTGGCTTTCGCTAGCTGATTGTAAGTTAATTTGGTGCCAGCGGATAAAACTGCTTGATAACATAAAAAATAATAACAAAATAAACACCACATCAATGAGTGGCGTTAAGCTTATTAAATTTCGACGTTTACGAGGTGCTATCTCAAGCAGCATGGTTTAAACCTTTACTATTTACTGCTGGTTTTTCCGCTGAGACTGGGCTTGTAAATAATTGGGTGACAACATCGTTCATCAAGCTGCCTACACGTTCTACTTTTCGTTCAAGCCATGTATGTACTGCAACAACTGGGATCGCAACAGTAAGACCGACTGCCGTTGTTAATAACGCCTGCCAAATACCGCCAGACAATACCGATGGGTCAACTTGATTGCCAGCAGCAGCCATTTGTTGAAACGCCATAATCATCCCGATAACCGTACCTAATAAACCTAATAATGGACTGAGCGTTGCAATTACTTCAAGCGGACGAAGGTAGCTGCGTAATTGCTCAAGTTTAAGTGCCGCAATTCTATTTAACTCTTCTTTCAAGAGTGTTTTATCTACCGTGCTATCCATCAGTCCATTCATTGCGACGAGGGTCACTTTTTCAACACTGTATTTAGAGTTGAGCATGACTTTAGCTGAGCTTTTCTCGCCTTTGTGCCACAAGGTAAGGCTTTTATCGAGTGCAGTACGGCGTTCAGGTTTTAGCTTTGAAAATTGCCAAAGTTTGATCAACATAATGCTGACGGCCACGAGTGACATTAGCAATAATATCCAAACAACCGGACCACCAATATTAAGAAAATCAGCAATTCGGTCTTGGATTAGCGGGCTTGCCAATGTATCTTGCGGTAGCGAGTTAGCTAATAAAGAAGGATCTGCTTGTAGATTTCCTGTGGCAGCATTAGCAGTGTTTAAGTCTGACGTATTCGCTGATGGACTAGCGGCATTAATTAAGTTTTGATCCATTAGAGACTCTCATGTATAAATAGTGTTGCAAATGATAACGATTCCTATTTGTGAGTGCAATAATTATTTGAAAAAATTAGTTTAAAGATACTATCTCTAAGTCTATGAAAGTAAATGATAATCTCGTGTGTTTATGGAGGCAATTGATACATCTCAATGATCGTGAGTTTTAATTATTATTGAGCATCTAGCGACAAAATCAGTGAAATAAACAACATTACTTTACGAGTAGAGAAATATTCAATAATGCGCACTTAATCAGATGACTATTAATATCAACGTTTAGCAATCAAATCAGTGAGCGTTATATTGATGCAATTTGATCAGTAAACGTGTGGCGAGGGCTATGACATGAAGGTTAACAATGGCATTATATTTAGCTTTGTTATAGATCAAATAGAGTGATGATATGAACCGCCGGATGGGAAGACTATACCGTAGCATGGCTGCTGCGATTGCTTTGTTTGTGATGTTATATGCGATGACAGGCCTTTTGCTTAATCATGTTATTGATTTAAAGTTGGATAAGTACTATCTGACATCGCCGTGGCTGTTAAAGCATTATGGTGTGAGTGAGGTGAATCCTGATGCGGTTTATCTATTAGACCCATTTGCAGTATCTCAGTTTGGACCAGAAATATTCGTTAATGCAAAACCAGTAACTACAGCTCAAAGACCATTATTAGGTGGTGTGGTGCTTGATGAGGTTATCGTGTTGGCAACCGATGATGCGTTGATTTTACTGAACGCTGACGGTGAATTTATTGAACGAATGGGCGCTGCCGCAGGTGTGCCGCCAAGGATTCAAAATATAGGTTTATTCCATGGCGATCCTGTTATTCAAACCCAAGATGGTATGTGGCGCAGTGATTTTATGCTCGATAAATGGGAAGAAATTTCATTACAAGGTATTGGTTGGAGTCTACCTGCCTCTATGCCAGACTCAGTAACAAGGTCGTTAGTTAAATATTTTCATGGTGAAGGTATAACCGCTGAACGTGTTTTATTAGATATACATACTGGTGAAATATTAGGCCCAATGGGCAGATGGTTGTTGGATTTTCTGGGCGTATTATTGATTAGCATATCTTTAGCTGCGATATGGATGTGTCTGCGACGAACGCGATTGTTTTAGCTATTTACTGTTCAATAAATATTAAAAATAAACCACATTTAGAGATAACAAGCAGCGAATCTAGATAATTTTAATTTAAATAAGAGCCCAACAATTACCTATGAGACAAACTGATTTTCCTTACTTTCCAAAAGATTTTATCGAAACTAAAGAAGGCTTAATTTTTGCCGTTGTGAGTTATCAATCACATGAAGGTAAAGTCGGTTGTTTTTTGCGATATGTGAAAAACGATGATGGTTGGGCAAAAATAGGTACTACGCAAGCAAATGAATTATTAAAACACGCCTATCCTCAATACTTATACTCATCCACCCAATTTGATGCCTTGTTTCATGCCGTTGCGATCAAGGACATTGTTCAGCATCACCGACCAGAAATAAGACTAAAACAGGTCTTAAATCGTCAACCCAACGATGACATCGAGTCAAAGCTTCAATTGCTCATCCCTATATTGGTGCAGTATGGTGCAGATTGTGACTTTTTGGGACTAACGGGTTCGATGCTAATCAATCAACAAGGTCCAGCATCCGATATTGATCTGGTCGCATATGGACGACAAGCATTTCAAAAAACACGCCAAGCATTAAAGCTGGCATTAGACTCAGGACAAATTGATGATCTAGATCTGACGCTGATGAAAGATAACTTTCAGCGTCGAGCAGGAGAGTTAAGTTTTGAAGAGTTTTCTTGGCATGAATATCGCAAACATAACAAGGCGTCTATTGATGGAACTAAATTCGATATAGGTATGGTCTGTCTAAGGGATGAGATTTTATATGACGATCAGCAGTATCAAAAGCAAGGAATGCGAACCATCACGACAAAGGTATTAAATGATGTGCGTGCCTTTGATTTCCCTGCTGTTTATCTCATTGATGATGAATTGACACCTGAAGTATTGTCATTCACTCATACCTACGTTGGACAAGCAAAAAAAGACGAACTAATCGAAGTTTCAGGTGCTGTAGAGTGCAATATTGCTACAGGTCAATGTCGGCTAATTGTCGGCTCGACACGCGAAGCTGAAAACGAATATATTAAGGTGATAAATAAATGAGTAAAGTTGAAGTAGTGGCACAAGCAGATATTGGTTTAGTCGGATTAGCCGTTATGGGTCAAAATCTGGTATTGAACATGAATGACCATGGTTTTACCGTTGCTGTGTATAACCGTACTACCAGTAAAGTAGATGATTTTTTAGAAGGTCCAGCTAAAGGTACGACCATTATCGGTTGCTACGATTTAAAAAGTTTTGTTGAATCACTAAAAGCTCCACGACGCATTATGTTGATGGTTAAAGCAGGGCCTGCGGTTGATGCTTTTATCGAACAATTAGTGCCTTATCTTGAACATGGCGATGTGATTATTGATGGTGGCAATTCCTTGTATAACGATAGTGATCGACGTACTACCGAATTGCGTACAAAAGGTATTTTATTTATTGGTACTGGCGTATCAGGTGGTGAACAAGGGGCACGTTTTGGACCTTCAATTATGCCAGGTGGTAACCAAGCTGCTTGGTCTTCAGTTAAGCCTATTTTTCAAGCGATCGCAGCTCAGGTTGATGGTGAACCTTGTTGTGATTGGGTGGGTAATGATGGTGCCGGCCACTATGTCAAAATGGTGCATAACGGTATTGAATATGGCGATATGCAACTTATTTGTGAAGCCTACCAATTAATGCGTGAAGGTATTGGTATGTCAGGTGATGAAATTCAGGCAGTATTTGCTGAATGGAATCACGGCGTATTAGATTCGTATTTGATTGAAATCACCCGCGATATTTTAGCGGTGAAAGAAGATGATGGCAGTTTACTGATTGATCACATTCTTGATACGGCAGGACAAAAAGGTACCGGTAAATGGACGGGTATGAATGCTTTGGATTTAGGTATTCCTTTAACATTGATTGGTGAAGCTGTGTTTGCTCGTTGCTTGTCTGCACGCAAAGCTGAGCGAGTTATTGCTTCGAAGGTATTGCCTAAATTAGCGGGTGAGTTCGAAGGCGATAAAGCGGAAATGGTCAATGCGATTCGTGATGCTCTATATGCCTCAAAAATCATTTCTTATGCCCAAGGTTACATGTTGATGCGTGAAGCATCTGTAACCTATGGTTGGGATCTTAATTACGGCGGAATCGCGTTAATGTGGCGTGGTGGTTGTATTATTCGTAGCCAGTTCTTAGCGAATATTCGTGATGCATTTACCCATCAACCGGATTTACAAAACTTATTATTAGACCAATTCTTTATTGATGCGATTACTGAGGCGTTACCGGGTTGGCGTAAAGCAGTGGGTACGGCGATTTCATTGGGCGTTCCAGCACCGACATTTAGTAGTGCGTTATCATTTTATGATGGTTACCGCAGCGAACGTTTGCCGGCGAATCTATTACAAGCACAACGCGATTATTTTGGTGCACATACCTATGAGCGTTTAGATAAACCTCGCGGTGAGTTTTTTCATACGAATTGGACTGGACGAGGTGGTGATATTTCAGCCACCAATTACGATGTTTAATTAATCATCGTTAAATAAAAAGGGCGAAGTTATTATAACTTCGCCCTTTTTTTATACTTTTTATACTTAATCTTTAATCGGTGTGCTGGTAAACAAATAATCTTTTAATTCTTTATCGAAGCGTGGATCTTTACGACGGATCCATTCCAAAACCATTGCCGCATGTTCTTTTTCTTCATCGCGGTTATGAATCAAAATAGCTCTTAATTCATCATCTTTGCAAGCATCAACACGTTGGTTGTACCAATCGACTGCTTCGAGTTCTTCCATCAACGAAGTAATCGCTCTGTGCATATCTCGCGTTTCAACAGATAATTCTTCGATGGGTTCATGATAACCTTCATTTGCCATGTAATTTTCCTCAGAGTTTAAAAAAATGGATGTGCGATATTGATTTTAACAACGTAATGACCGTTTTAATCCTGCGGTATTACTGGGCTATCGGCAAGTAGCTCAATTTTTATCTTATTAAACCTTGCTCATTAGTTTTCTGTGCGTGGTTTTGACCGACGTTTATTACGTGCACTCAAATTCTCTAAAAATAAGGCAATTTCTTTTTCACCCCAAGCTTGAGCTTCAGCTTCAGAAGCAAAGCCATCTTGTTTTTTGGAGATAACGGTTCTTTGTGAAGACACACGACGGGTAATTTTGGTCGACCAAGTTGCGCCATCTTGTTTAATTTTAAAATTGTATTTCTTACTTGTGGCCATCTTAGATGAGTCCTGTATATGAATTTAAAGTGTGATTGAAAACTACAGTGCAGTTAGTTTGTCAATTAAAATGATCGCTATTTCGACCCCAATTAAAATAATAATAATCCATTCTAATGTTGAGGAATGATGATGCTTTTGTTCATCAGCCAACATTTCAAGCAATATGTGAATGGTTTCCAACTTTTTGGACAAAATATTAGTACGTTGACTCAACTCTAAATAATTTGTCATTTGGGTATATAAGGTTTGATATTCGGGGTATTCCCAGAAAAACTCCGGGATGTCGAGTAAATCAAATTTAAGAATAATGTCACTATTGGTGAGAAATAACTGACCACGAATTTTGGCTAATGCCTTTTTCGATAAATTAATTTTGCCCGTTTTTGCTAATGATTTTGGTAAATGCTTGGTTGTTTCAATCGTATCTTGCGCATGATTTTCAAATGATGAAAGCTTGATGGATTGTGCCATGGCATGAGATACAGCGACTAAATTCTTATTTTCAGCATCTGATGACATTTCGATGCAATCGAATTTTATTCGATGTTGCTCCGCATTTACTCTATATCTGAAATTATCTTCCTCAATGACTTGGTGGATGTCTGTGGCAAATTCAAATAATTCAGTTTGTAGCTTTCGACGATCATCGAGTGAAACATTCCAATGAACGACAACGCCATAGGGAAACACCATCGAATAGGCATTATCATGATCAATGAGCAGTACATCTTTTAATAAACTAGCTCGTCTACTCGCCAATAATCTTTCACTGAGCTTTTTGAAATCAAATGCGTTGGCTAAACAAAGCGTAATGCAGTGCATTGTTGATTCAGTTTCGTTCATTACGTTGTCCACCATGATAGGTCAGCAAATAAAATTTATGGATGAGCGTTTTCGAGTCTAATTTATTTTTTATTTAATCTGCAATATCATCAACATCTGTTTGTCCTGACATTCTCCGACGAAGATGTGACCAAGACATACCTGTGGCGAGTATAGCCGCTAAAACGAATAAAGAGGCATAGGTAATGGCTGATACATTATCAATACCGAGTACGCCCAAATCTATAAACCACCAGACGATAATCGCAAAGAAGGCAAAGGCCAAAAATAAGCCTAATGCACCTAATGCGAGTAATGTAGCCCGAATATAAACCGACCAGCCAATTAATAAGATTACTGTCGCCATCGCAAAAGGTGGAGTGATGGCTAATTTATCACCCAATAACGCTTCTTTTGCCCAATCGAAAAAACTATAACCACTGGGATTATAGCTGGCGTAAACTAGTGCAACTGCAAACGCCAATCGTAATAAAAAACTTTGTAATGTGAAATGACGTCTAGCCATAAATTCCTGTCCTTTTATACGATAACGTTAGACTTATTCCCACTCAATCGTTGCAGGTGGTTTGCCAGAAATATCATAGGTCACGCGTGAAATACCTTCGACTTCGTTAATAATACGATTAGAGACTAGTCCCAGAAATTCATAAGGTAGGTGTGCCCAACGTGCGGTCATAAAGTCGATAGTTTCTACTGCACGTAACGACACAACATAATCATAACGACGGCCATCGCCCATTACACCGACCGATTTAACCGGTAAAAACACCACAAAGGCTTGACTGGTTTTATCGTATAAATCGTGCTTATACAGTTCGTCAATGAATATTTTGTCAGCTTTACGCAACAGTTCAGCATATTCTTTTTTGACTTCACCTAAGATGCGTACACCTAAACCCGGACCAGGGAAAGGGTGGCGATAAACCATATCTTTAGGAAGACCGAGTTCAACACCCAATTTACGTACTTCATCTTTGAATAATTCACGTAAAGGTTCTAGTAATTTCAATGTCATATGTTTTGGCAAGCCACCGACATTATGGTGTGATTTGATAACATGTGCTTTACCGGTTTTAGCGGCGGCAGATTCGATTACATCTGGGTAAATGGTGCCTTGAGCTAACCATTTCACATTGTCGATTTTATTTGATTCTTCTTCAAATACTTCAACAAATACACGGCCGATAATTTTACGTTTTGCTTCTGGCTCATTTTCACCGGCCAGTGCGTCGAGAAAGCGCTTTTCAGCATCAACACGAATCACTTTTATACCCATGTTTTTGGCAAACATGGCCATTACTTGATCGCCTTCATCTTGGCGAAGCAGGCCGTTATCAACAAACACGCAAGTCAGTTGTTCGCCAATCGCTTTGTGTAAAAGGGCTGCGACTACAGAAGAATCAACACCACCGGATAAACCCAGTAATACATGATCAGTGCCGACTTGTTCACGAATGGTTTTTATACTATCTTCGATAATATGAGCTGATGTCCATAAGGTATCGCAGCCGCAAATTTCAGTTAAGAAGCGTTCAACCATACGTTGACCTTGCAGTGTATGCGTGACTTCTGGGTGGAACTGAACACCATAAAACTTGCGAGTCTCATCTGCCATGCCTGCAAAAGGTGCGCTATCAGTGCTGGCAATAACATTAAAACCTTTTGGTAAGGCGGTTACTTTATCCCCGTGACTCATCCAAACGTCGAGTAGTCCATAACCTTCTTCGGTGACATGGTCTTCAATGTCACGAAATAAAGCAGAGTGGCCGCGAGCACGAACTTGTGCATAACCAAATTCTCGATGTTGTGATGATTCAACTTGACCACCCAACTGCATCGCCATCGTTTGCATACCGTAGCAAATGCCGAGAACGGGAATATTAAGTTCAAATACAAATGGTGGTGCAGCAGGTGCTTCATCGCCAATTGTAGAATCTGGACCGCCAGAAAGAATAATCCCTTTCGGATTAAACTCTTTAATTTCTACTTCGGTAATTTCAGGATTTCTTAATTCACAATAAACCCCCGCCTCGCGGATACGACGAGCAATTAGCTGCGTATATTGTGATCCAAAATCAAGAATAAGAATTCGGTGGTCATGGATATTGTGGCTCATAAGATTCTCTGAAAATACGGTTTATTAAGGACAAAAACCAGAGCCGCGTGATCACAACTCTGGTTTTTAAATGATAAAAATTTTCTTTAGCTAACGTGGTAGTTTGGGGCTTCTTTGGTAATCGTCACATCATGAACATGACTTTCATTCATACCTGCAGAAGTCACACGAACAAACTCAGGTTTAGTACGCATTTCTTCTATATTCGCTGAACCGGTATAACCCATGCTCGAACGCACACCTCCCAATAATTGGTTGATGACTGCCGATAATGAACCTTTGTAAGGCACTCGACCTTCGATGCCTTCAGGCACTAACTTGTCAGCTTCTGTTGATTCTTGGAAATAACGATCGCTCGAACCTTGTTTTTGCTGCATCGCGCCCATTGAACCCATGCCGCGGTAAGATTTGTATGAACGACCTTGGAATAATTCAACTTCCCCTGGCGCTTCTTCGGTACCTGCAAACATGCCGCCCAACATAATCGTATGCGCGCCAGCTACCAATGCTTTTGCAACATCGCCTGAATAACGAATACCACCATCTGCAATTAATGGAACGCCAGTACCTTCAAGTGCTTTTGCAACATTACTGATTGCAGTGATTTGTGGCGCACCAACACCAGCAACAATACGCGTTGTACAGATTGAACCTGGACCGATACCGACTTTAACGGCATCGGCACCCGCTTCAACTAAGGCTAAAGCCGCTGCACCTGTCGCAATATTACCGCCAATAACTTGAACTTCTGGATAAGTATCTTTAACCCAACGCACTTGATCTAATACACCCTGTGAGTGACCGTGAGCGGTATCAACCACAATCACATCGACGCCAGCTTCAACTAATGCTTTAACGCGTGCCTTACTTTCTTCGCCAATACCGGTTGCAGCGCCTACTCGTAAGCGTTGTTGATCATCTTTTGAAGCAAGTGGGTTATCCGTTGATTTTTGAATATCTTTAACAGTGATCATGCCTTGAAGATGGAAGTTATCATCGACGACCAGTATTTTTTCAATACGATGTGTATGAAGTAGATTCAAAATTTCTTTACGGTCAGTATTTTCTTTAACCGTCACTAATTTTTCTTTTGGTGTCATAACTGAAGAAACGGGATTTTCAAAATGCGTTTCAAAACGTAAGTCACGACTCGTCACTATACCCACTAGGTTGTCACCATCAACAACGGGCACACCAGAAATATTGTTAGCACGGGTTAATTCAACAACTTCACCAATCGATGCATTTGAGCTGATAGTAATAGGATCGCGCACTACGCCACTTTCAAATTTTTTGACTTTACGCACTTCGTTGGCTTGCTCTTCAATAGTCATATTTTTGTGCAATATGCCTAAACCACCTTCTTTTGCTATCGCAATCGCTAAGCGACTTTCCGTCACCGTATCCATCGCCGCTGATAAAAGCGGGATGTTGATGTTGATATTGCGAGTCAATTTAGTGGTCAGATTAACATCACGTGGCATCACGTTTGAATAAGCTGGAAGGAGTAAAACGTCGTCAAAAGTAAGGGCTTCTTGAGCAATTCTCATGGGGCAGGTTCCTGAAATTACTGTAATATAATCGCGTAATTATATCAGGATATTTAGGGTTTATGGCATCACTTGTTTCATCCGATAGCAGTAATACATTAGCAACGCGTCCTGTGAAAGAGATTTATCCGGTCTCGCGGCTAGTTCGCGAAGCCCGTGTTGCCTTGGAAGGCTCATTCCAACTGATCTGGGTAGAAGGTGAAATCTCAAATTTAGCCATGCCGGGTTCGGGACATGTTTATTTCACCTTAAAAGATGAAGCCGCGCAGGTGCGGTGTGCAATGTTTAAAACACGCAGTCGTAATGTCCGATTTACGCCTAAGAACGGCATGCAGGTGTTATTGCGTGTTAGGGTCACCTTGTATGAAGGACGAGGCGAGTTTCAACTGGTCGTTGAACATATGCAAGAGGCGGGCAGTGGGGCATTGCAACATGCTTATGAAGCCTTAAAACATCGCCTAGGCGAAGAAGGTTTATTTGATCAGGCGCATAAAAAATCGTTGCCATCATTACCTGAAAAAATTGGCATTATTTCATCACCGGATGGTGCTGCGGTGCACGATATTTTGACCGTGTTAAATCGTCGTTTTCCTGCTGCTCATGTCATTCTTTATCCGGTCGCTGTTCAAGGCGGCGATTCAGCTAAACAGATTGCAAATGCAATTAATTTAGCCAATACACGGCAAGAATGTGATGTATTGATTGTGAGTCGTGGTGGCGGTTCTTTAGAAGATTTGTGGAGTTTTAACGACGAAAAAGTAGCGCGTGCGATATTTGCGTGTGCGATACCTGTGATCAGTGCTGTTGGCCATGAAGTTGATTTCACTATTGCCGATTTTGTGGCTGATGTGAGAGCGCCAACACCTTCTGCCGCTGCTGAAATTGCCGTGCCAGATGCTGTTGCGTGGTTAGCAAAAATCCAAAGTCATAGTCGACGATTGCACTTGTTAATGGCGCATCGCATACAAAACGAACGCCGACATCTCAATTATTTGCAACAACGTTTGCCACAGCCGCACGTTACGATTAATCAGCAAATGCAAAAACTGAAACAGTTACAGCAGCAACTAAAACGTAATTGTTTGCACATTCTTAATAGTAAGCGTCAGCGATTGGATTATTGGTCAATCAGACTAAAGCATCCACAACAAAAAATCGCAGTACAACATTATAAAGTTGCGACTTTAGCAGGCCGATTGCAGCAGAGTATCGAGCAAAAATTAAAAGCGGAACAAGCTCAACACAAAGATTTAAAACAGCGCTTGCAGTTAAAAGTACCATTGCCGGTGATTCATTATCAGCAAACGATACTAAAGCAGTTGCAGCAACAGCTCGCAATGACAATGCAGCAACGTTTTACTCAATATAAAGCAAATTTAAGCCAACAAATGTCGACGCTTGCCGCAGTCAGCCCTTTGAAAACCTTGGAGCGAGGTTATAGTATTACTACATTAGTGGACTCTGGACGGGTGTTACATCGAGCTGATGATGTCAAAGCTAATCAGAATATAAATGTCCGCTTAGGAAAGGGGCAGTTAGTGTGTGAAATTAAAGAGGTAAAAAATGATTAAATTTATTTGCTTAGCATTCAGTATGTTAATGACGATGTCAATTTCGGCGATGACCTTACCGCAACAATCTGCGGTGCCTGGCGGTGTGGTGATTGTACCCGTTGCTGACGGAGCTGCTGCCAAACCTTTTGTGCAATATAACAAACGACAAGTGATGGTTTTAAAACAAGATGAACAATGGCTTGCCGTGGTCGGCGTTCCTTTGTCTGCCAAAATAGGTTCACAAACACTGACTGTCAAGTCAGCAGGAAAAACGTCAAAGATCAGTTTTGTTATCGCAGATAAAGCTTACCCAACGCAATATATTGAAATTAAGGATGATGGCAAAGTAAACCCAAATAACTATGATATGAAACGTATCAACGGTGAAAAGGCAGCGATTAATGGCGCATTAGAACATTGGACTGAAGGTGATGTTGCGCTTAATTTTGTATGGCCAATTGAAGGTCGCGTCAGTGGTTTATTTGGTCGCCGTCGCGTGTTTAATGGTCAGCCGCGTAATCCGCATAGTGGAATGGATATTGCCGCACCAACAGGCACTGAAATTCATGCGCCAGCAAATGGTGTTGTTCGTAATACTGGCGACTATTTCTTTAATGGTAATACTGTGTTTATTGATCATGGTCAGGGTTTAGTGACCATGTTTTGCCATATGAATACAATCGACGTTAAAGCAGGGCAAATTATCAAACAAGGCGAAATCATTGGTACAGTAGGCATGACGGGCAGAGTGACCGGGCCACATTTACATCTCGGCGTTAGTTTGAATGATACAAGGGTTGAACCTCGATTATTCTTTCCTGAAAGAGATGCGGTAACGGGTGATGAAAAATAATTATTTTCATCCTACTCGCTTTATAGCTTTTAGTTTAAGCATCGTTAAACTATTTTGAATAAATAACCCAGTGATTGTCTTATTTTTAAACAAGGCAGTCATTGGGTTTATTGTCTATATAGTTACTAAAAGTAGCTCAAGGAGTAAATAAACCAGTCGTTTAAAGTCTAAAATCTCGACCCAGATACACACTCAAAACACGTTTATCTTTGAGGATATCTTCTGGCGTACCTTTGGCGATCACTTCACCTTCATTAAAAATATAAGCACGTTCACAAACATTAAGCGTTTCACGCACATTATGATCGGTAATTAAAATACCAATGCCGCGTTCTGCCAACGCTTTGATAATGCCTTGAATATCCAGCACTGAAATGGGATCAACACCAGCAAAAGGCTCATCTAATAGGATGAATTTTGGCTCCATTGCGAGCGTTCGTGCTATTTCAACTCTGCGTCGTTCTCCGCCCGATAACGCCATACCTAAAGATTTCCGGATATGATCGATGTGAAAGTCAGATAAAAGACGTTCTAATAATTCTTTTTTAGCGGCGTCATTGAGCTCTTTTCGGGTTTCGATAATGGCATAGATATTATCTTCCACCGATAGTTTGCGAAACACAGAAGCTTCTTGCGGCAAATAGCCGATACCGAGTTGAGCGCGTTGATGGATTGGGTCTCGAGTCAGCTCTTGTTGATCAAGGAATATCGTGCCGCTATCAACAGGAATTAAGCCAACAATCATATAAAAACTTGTCGTTTTACCTGCACCGTTAGGTCCTAATAAACCGACAATTTCTCCACTTTTTACTTCTAGAGAAATATTTTTAACGACTTGGCGAGTACCAAATTGTTTGGATAATTGCTGGGCGGATAATGTGCTCATGCTCTTCCTAAACTTATGGTTTGACTTCAATATAACGGCGATTCACCCATCCAATTACTACTTGACCGGCAATTTCGCCTCTGACTTGTAACCAGTCTTTTTGTTCAGTCAGAATAATGACTTCGCTATTAGGAATAAAGCTGCCGATCTTATTATATTGAACACTAGGACCTGTACGAACATTCAGTGTCGTAGTCGTTAAAGCAGTAGGATGTTTATCCGCATCTTCATCGAGAATAGCTGGCGGCGGCGTTGCTTCAGTCTTAGGTACTACCTTAGGTGCTGCTGCTTTCTTTTTACTACTTGGCGGCTGAATAATGATGTGCACACGGCCACTTTGTTGTTTTTCCCCAGCAACTTCGACTGGAGCAGAGTTAGCATTAACGACATTTTTGTTTATATCATATTCGATTTTATTGCCACTAAATTCATCACCGTTTTGCCATACATGACCTTGTCCTAGTAAGTATATTTTTTGTGCTTTAGCGTGATATTCCATTTGTAAAGCACGGGCACGAACGGGCGCTTCACCTGGCTTTTGAACTTGTTTGTAGGTGGCTAAATTACCTTGGGCAACGGCCTTAGAGAGCTGCTTTTTATCATCGTAATAAAAGGTGATGATGTCGCCCTCAATACGTAATGTACCTTGGGTTAAAATGGCTCTACCTTTGTATTGAGTAATACCGCTGGCATCATCGAGTTCCGCATGATCTGCTTCTATATCAATAGGTTGTTCACGATCACTGTCTAGCGCCCACGTTAATGATGGTAAACAAGCAAGTAGTGTAATGAGCAGTTTAGTTTGTAGGTGGCGCATCGTAATGTCCTCTCACTCTGGAGTGCAGGTTAATAGTTTTTTCTTGGAGGCTGGCATGAAGTCCAACCGAATTTGTCGTGCCGTGAGGAGATTTCATACTAACAGCGAGATCGGTGTAAGCATTATCGCGTACGGTATCTAAATTGAGCTTTTCAGTGCTTAACTCAATATTATTATTGTCTTTTTGGGTGATGATAACATTGCCGGTAAGTAAAATATCGTCACCTTTTCCTTCGGTATAGGCCTTGTCAGCAGTCATTAGCCAGGTATCTTTACCTTGTTCGATAATTTGAGCGGCAGGTTTAATGATCTCAGTGCTATCGTTGGCAGGATAATGTGACATTGTTTCGCCAGTAATAAGGCGTGAAGGTTTGCCAAGTTTATCCATCACGGTCATGGTGAAGTTTGTCATCGCATAATCACTTGTCCGCGCTACGCCATTCGATTGATCAGTATTGGATTTGTCATCATTATCGAAAAATAGCCAAAGGGAGACGATTGCCAATAAAGACAAGATGAGTCTTGTAATAAAAGAAAGATTAGAAGTGGCGTTCAATTTGATCTTGCAGGGTACCCTGTCCTTCCATAATAAGTTCACATACTTCGCGAGCAGCACCTTTGCCACCGTTAGATGGTGTTATCCAATGTGCATGTTTTTTGACAAGTGGATCAGCATCTTGCACTGCAATCGCGAGTCCAACACGATTCATAATCGCTAAATCAACCCAATCATCGCCGACATAAGCACATTGTTCAGGCTTAAGTTTTAAACGTTTAATCAGATCTTCAAAGGCAGGCAACTTAACTTTTTGCCCTTGATAAACATGATTGATACCCAAACTGCTCATACGATGTTCGACCACTTTTGAAGTACGACCTGTAATGATAGCGATATCAACACCGGTATATTGTAAAAGTCTCATGCCATGACCATCACGCGAGTGGAATGCTTTATATTCTTCACCATCATCACCAATAATGATACTGCCATCGGTGAGTACACCATCAACATCAAAAATAACCAGTTTAATATCTTTAGTGCGAGTCAGAATATCTTGCATATTAGTCCTTAATCTATTCAGATGGATAGGGATATGTTGTCGATGTTATGAACATAATTGATCATTTAAACGACACCAGCGCGTAGCAGATCATGCATATTGATGGCACCAATAAGCTGTTGATCGCTATCTGTAATGAGTAAAGCGTTAATTTTATGACGTTGCATTAGCGACAATATTTCAGCTGCTAGCATATCAGAACGACCTGTTTTGCAGTGAGTCGTCATAAATTCAGCCAGTTTGGTGGTGTGAACATCAACACGCTGGGCAATGACACGACGTAAATCACCATCGGTAAAAATCCCTACAACACGGCCATCACTATCGGTCACCGCTGTCATACCTAGACCTTTATTGGTCATTTCAACTAAGGCATCGCTGATCAGCGCTGTATTTGCAACCTTGGGTATGGTTTCACCTGTATGCATAATGTCACTAACACGTAATAGTAATCGACGACCCAGATTACCGCCCGGATGCGATAAGGCAAAATCTTCAGCAGTAAATCCTTTGGCTTCGAGTAATGAAATTGCTAAAGCATCGCCCATAACAAGTGCCGCCGTAGTGCTCGATGTCGGAGCCAAGCCAAGAGGACAGGCTTCTTTAGTCACACTGACATCAATATGACTGTCGGCACAGCTTGCTAAGGTCGAGCTAGGTTTACCGGTTAAAGCGATTAGTGGTACGCCGAGTCGTTTAATCAATGGCAAAATAGTTAATATTTCGCTGGTTTCACCTGAATTAGATAATGCAATGACGACATCAGTATCTGTAATCATGCCTAAGTCGCCATGACTTGCTTCACCTGGATGAACAAAAAATGCAGGGCTGCCGGTGCTGGCAAGGGTTGCTGCAATTTTGCCACCAATATGACCTGATTTGCCCATGCCAATAACAACAATACGGCCTTTGCATTGCAGTAAATATTGGCAAGCTTGCACAAAGGCATCATCAATCCGACTACGTAAGTCAGCAATCGCTTCCATTTCGGTATTAATGACGGCAAGCCCGAGTGTTTTTAGTTTCTCAGATTCAGTTTGCATGATTGTTGTCATAATCTTGTTAAATGCCTTGGCTACTTTGAACGGCAAGCAGGGCGTTGTAGCCGATATAGCCGACTAACATTAAGCTACCTGCAACGCGACCGATACGACCATTTTTGCCAAAATAAGCAAACAGGAATAAGGCAATAGTAAAGGCAATCATCACCGGGAAATCACGTAATAAAATCATAGGATCGAGTGCCGATGGTGCAATTAATCCAGGCATTGCTAATACGGCTAATAAATTAAACATATTAGAGCCTAAGACGTTACCGACAGCAATGTCATGTTCATTTTTGAGTGCGGAAATGATTGATGCCGCTAACTCTGGCAGGCTGGTACCAATTGCCACGATAGTCAGACCAATAATAAGATCACTGACACCTAATAAGTGAGCAATACCCGTCGCTCCCCATACTAATGCTTTTGAACCGACTAATAATGCGATTAAGCCAATGATAAAACTCAATAGTGCTTTTGGTGTCGACATTTTGTGTTCGGTAAATTCTTGTTCAAATTCCTCGGCAAGAGGATCTTTATCTGTACTCTTTATTGCAAAATATGCCATAGAGAACAATAGAAAAATGAAGCCTGAAAATAAAATAATGCCGTCTACGTGGCTAAGTTCTAAATCCCAAACGAGATATAACGCGACAGCCATAACGAATGCCAGTATTGGAAAGTCACGTTTTACACTGGCTGAATTGACGGTCAGTGGTGTAACTAAAATTGTGATGCCTAATACTAAACCTATATTGGTAATATTTGAGCCAATGGCATTACCTATTCCCATTGCAGGCGCACCATCAAATGAGGCTAAGGCTGATACCAGCATTTCAGGAGCTGACGTACCAAAACCCACAATGGTTAAGCCGACAATTAAAGGTGAAATACCAAAATTGGTTGCAATACTTGCGGCGCCATCAACAAAGCGATCAGCACCCCATATTAGAATGGCGAAACCAACAATAATGGCGAGAATAAAAAGAGCAGTAATCATAAATAGTTAATAGCCAAGTAGCGTAATTAAAAAAGCCGAGCTAGTGCTCGGCTTAGTATTATATGTTGCTAGCAACATATTGTCCTCATCAGAGATGGCCTAGTCGGCAAAAAGATCAAAATCATCTTCCGGTGGTTTACCATCGTAAACAAGGTTTTCACGATGTTGAAGATAGGCATTTCGCACATAGCTATATTCATCGATAGAGGCTTCATCAAGCACATTTTTAATGTTTAAATTGTTTGCGCGAGCATCAATAACACGTAGCGCTATTAAGCCGTTGCGCGCACCCGCATCATCAAGATGATTAACAGGATCAGTATACATATCACCCACTAAACCAAATGAGTCGCGGAAGTTACGTGGGCCAAAAAATGGTAAAACGAGATAAGGACCGGTATCAAAACCCCAAGCCCCAAGTGTTTGGCCAAAATCTTCATTATTTTTATTGTGTCCAGCCATTGTTGCGACATCCAATATTCCGGCAAAACCAACCGTTGTATTAAGTGCAAAACGTCCTGTGTCATCCAAAGCTTGACCAAATTTGAACTGAAGTAAATCGTTTATGATCACCGTAATATCGTTCAAATTACTGAAAAAATTGCTGACACCTTGGCTAATGCCAGTAGGTACAACCGTATCGTAACCTTTCGCGACCGGTCTAATAACATTGCGATCAAGTGAGCTATTAAATGAGTGCATTGCGCGGTTATAACCTTCTAAAGGGTCATTTACGCCGTCTTCTCTGCTCGTTGTTGCACAAGCTGTTAATAGCATGACACTAGTTAAAGTGCTGGCTCTAAGTAATAATGTTATTTTAGACACGTCGGTTGTCCTGATTTTTGAGATGATTATGGAGGAGAATAATCGCATGGACAGCGTTTAGGAGCAAGCAAGAGTGGTATTTTATCCTCATAACTATTTTTATCGTTGTTTTGTTACCACATCGAGAGCAGGTTTGAGGATTTATAAACACCAAAACTGATGATTAATAATCGTATCTGACGGTACTGTTTTATTCATACGATTGTTATGCATTAAGTCTGAAAACACCTGTGTGCAAGCTTGCCAGCTATGTTGTTGAGCAAATTGAATACAATCGTCTTGATTTGAGAAATGATTTAAATGCGAAGCATTGGTGATGGCTGTTTTAAGATCATCATCCAAATAGCCTGTTCGACCTTGTTCAATGATATCTTTCGGCCCTGTTACTGGATAAGCAGCAACAGGAACGCCGCAGGCAAGGGCTTCTAGTAACACCAAACCAAATGTATCGGTTTTACTTGGAAAGACAAAAACATCAGCGGCTGCCACCCAAGAGGCAAGCTCCTCACCAAATTTAGCACCTGTAAATAGCACTTTGGGATATTTTTTTCTTAGCATCTCAAGATCTGGCCCGTCACCAACCACCACTTTACTTCCTAGCAAATCAAGCGACAAAAAAGCATCAATATTCTTTTCGATAGCGACGCGGCCCATATTGAGCATAATAGGTTTGGGCAGGTTGATCGGCTGCGGATTGTCTGGCTTAAATATTGAGGTATCAACACCGCGTCCCCAGACATGAACATTATTGAAACCGTGTGATTGTAAACGTTGTTGTTGTGATTGAGTCGGTACTAAAGTATGAACCGCTTTATTATGAAAACGTCGAAACCAAGCATAAGTCCAGCTTAATGGAATCGGTAATCTAAGGCGCAGATACTCTGGAAATTGCGTGTGATATGAGGTGGTAAATTGTACATTATGTTTGATACACCAACGACGTGCCGCTACGCCCAAAGGACCTTCGGTCGCTATATGGACTGCATCTGCATTGATGTTCTTTAAATCTCGCGCAACTTTCCGACCAGGAAATAAAGCAAGACGAATAGAAGGATAAGTCGGACATGGAATAGTGCAATGACCGTCAGGTGTGATCAAAAACACATCGTGCCCCATTTTTATGAGCTGGGCATAAGTTTGTTTAAGTGTTTGTACAACCCCATTTACTTGTGGTTGCCATGCGTCAGTCACAATAACTATTTTCATTTAGGCCACCTTGGCAAGTTCATTAGTATTATTGACTAAATCGGTCCATTTCAATATTTCCATCGAACCATCGGGTCGTTCAATTAACGCGGTACAGCTTTCCACCCAATCACCACAGTTGAAATAATCTATATCATGTAAACGAGTTATTTCGGCGCGATGAATATGACCACAAACCACACCATCGACCTTTTGTCTGGCGGCTTCATGAGCCACGGCTTCTTCGAAATTACTGATGTATTGAACGGCATTTTTTACTTTATGTTTTAGAAAAGCAGCCAGTGACCAATAAGGAAAACCAAGCTTTCGACGTATCAAGTTGACCCAGCGATTAGCGCGTAATAAATAGTCGTATAAACGACTACCTATTTTGGCAATAAGAGGTGAGCATTTCACGACGCCATCAAATTCATCACCATGAATAATCAGTAATTTTTTCCCATCCGCTGTGGTATGAATAGTTTCATTTTTTATTTCAACATTACCGAAAATAGCACCATCGAAGTCGCGTAATATTTCGTCATGATTGCCGGGAACATAGATAACTTTGGTGTTATGTTTCGCTTTGCCGAGAATGGTGCGAATAACATTATTGTGGGCTTGCGGCCAAAATACTCGTTTATTCATCTCCCAAATATCAATAATATCGCCCACTAAATATAAATAATCGCATTCCACATGGTGGAGGAAATCGAGTAAATAATCGGCACTACAGCCCCGAAAACCTAAATGTATGTCTGAGATCCAGACACTACGTACTTTAATCGTTTCTTCCAAGTTGAATGATGTTTGCATCGCGCACTCTTTGACTTAGGATAG
Organism: Methylophaga sp.; assembly: GCA_011053005.1. Lineage (GTDB taxonomy): Bacteria > Pseudomonadota > Gammaproteobacteria > Nitrosococcales > Methylophagaceae. Next base: position 32,263 of record DRHW01000007.1, on the reverse strand, counting down.
TGGCTGTACGTTAACCAACTATGATGACCAAACGATGAACAATTTATGTCAGAATGATGACGAATAAACGTCCTAACCTTGCTTGACGTATAATCAACTTACTTATTAATCACTATGTGAAAGATCATGACTAATCCTTTATTAGAAAATAATGTGTTACCCGCTTTCTCAGCAATCAAGCCTGAACATGTTGAACCTGCACTAAATCAAGTATTGGAACAGGCAAAACAAACTGTCGAAGACTTGCTGAAAAATCAACAACAACCTACATGGCAATCATTGGTACTGCCAATGGAAGCGTTGGATGCCACAATTGATAAAGTATGGTCGCCGGTCAGTCACCTTAATTCAGTGATGAATTCAGATGAATTACGCGTTGCTTACAATGCGTGTTTACCTAAACTAAGTCAGTTTGGTACAGAATTGGGTCAAAACGAAGATTTATATAAAGCGTATAACGCTTTGGCGAATAGTGTTGCATATGACGATTTAGATATTGCACAAAAGAAGGTGATTGATAATGCCTTACGTGATTTTCGTTTGTCAGGTGTCGAATTGTCACAAACAGATCGCGATAAATTCAAACAAATTTCACAGCAACTGACCGAATTGACGGCTAAGTTTGAAGAAAACTTGATGGATGCCACGCATGCATGGAAAAAACATATTACAGATGAAGCTTTATTATCAGGTTTACCTGAATCAACCAAAGATATGGCCGCTCAGTTTGCTCAACGCGATAATCTAGATGGCTGGTTATTTACCTTAGATTTTCCTTCATATATGCCAGTGATGTCTTATGCCGATGATCGGGATTTTCGTGAAGAAATGTACACCGCCTTTGCGACTAAAGCATCGGATCAAGGTCCATACGCAGGCCAATGGGATAATACCGACATCATGGCTGATATCCTTAAACTACGTCATGAACTGGCACAGTTAATTGGGTTTGATAATCATGCAGAACGATCATTAGCGACTAAAATGGCGCAGTCACCACAGCAAGTATTAGACTTTTTAAACGATCTTGCCGCACGTTCGAAACCAATTGCTGAACAAGAATTCGCTGAATTAAAAGCCTATGCTCATGAACAAAATCCCGATATTAGCGATTTAGAATCATGGGATGTAACGTATTACGCTGAAAAATTACGCCAACAACGTTATTCAATTTCACAAGAAGAACTGAAACCGTATTTCCCTGAAAATAAAGTGGTATCAGGTTTATTTGCCGTTGTTAATCGGCTTTACGGTTTAGATATTAAAGAACGTCACGATATTGATGTGTGGCATAAAGATGTGCGTTTTTTTGATATTTTTGATGAGAAGGGCGAATTACGCGGTCAGTTTTATCTCGATTTGTATGCTCGTAATCACAAACGTGGCGGAGCTTGGATGGATGAATGTCATGTTCGTCGCCAAACAGAAGCGGGTATTCAAACACCTGTTGCCTTTTTAACCTGTAATTTTTCTGAGCCTTTAGGCGATAAGCCGGCTTTATTTAGCCATGATGAAGTGACTACGTTATTCCATGAATTTGGTCATGGTTTGCACCATATGTTGACTAAAATTCACCATGCAGGTGTATCAGGTATTAATGGCGTGGCGTGGGATGCGGTGGAATTACCTAGTCAGTTTATGGAAAACTGGGCATGGGAACGTGAAGCCTTAGATTTAATCTCAGGTCATTTTGAAACGGGCGAAGTATTGCCGCAAGATTTATTCGACAAAATGATTGCGGCGCGTAACTTCCAATCAGCAATGATTATGGTGCGTCAGCTTGAGTTTTCATTATTCGATTTCCGTCTTCATCTGGAATTTAATCCTGAACAATCGCAGCAAGTCGATAAAATATTACACGAAGTGCGTGACCAAGTTGCCGTGGTTAAGCCGCCAAAATTTAACCGTTTTGCCCATAGTTTTTCTCATATCTTTGCGGGTGGTTATGCGGCGGGTTATTACAGCTATAAATGGGCTGAAGTATTGTCGGCAGATGCCTTTTCGAAGTTTGAAGAAAACGGTATTTTTGATCGTGCTACTGGACTTGAATTTTTACAATCTATTTTAGAACAGGGCGGATCACGCGAACCGATGGCGTTGTTTATTGAATTCCGTGGTCGTGAGCCGGCGATTGATGCCTTATTACGTCACTCAGGCATCGCCGCGTAAGCCAATACTGTCTGTCGTTTAGGCTTGTCGAGTTAAGCCTGAACGTCGACGAACTACGGCTAGCCATGCAATCGAAATAGAAATATTGATCACATTCATATAGAGAAACCATGAAATATACCGATCTTAGGGATTTTATTGTTCACCTAGAACAACGCGGCGAATTAAAACGTATTAGCGTAGAAGTTGATCCTGTTTTAGAAATGACGGAAATCTGCGATCGGGTATTACGTGCTGGCGGTCCAGCCTTATTATTCGAAAATCCCAAAGGCAGTGAAATCCCCGTATTGGCCAATTTATTTGGCACGCCACAACGTGTTGCTCTAGGTATGGGCGAAGAATCAGTTGAAGCCTTGCGAGAAGTGGGGCAATTATTAGCTTTTTTGAAAGAACCTGAACCACCGAAAGGCATGAAAGATGCGTGGGATAAACTGCCCATCTTCAAGCAGGTATTGAATATGGCGCCGAAAGTTGTGACCTATGCGGCCTGTCAGCAAGAAGTAATTGAAGGTGATGCGGTTGATTTAAGCCAATATCCGATTCAACTTTGTTGGCCTGAAGATGCAGCGCCACTTATTACGTGGGGTTTGGTGGTGACTAAAGGACCCCATAAACCTCGACAAAATATGGGAATTTATCGCCAACAAGTTATCGGTAAAAATCGAGTAATTATGCGTTGGTTATCACATCGTGGTGGCGCATTAGATTTTAAAGAATGGCAAGCAGCACATCCGGGCGAACCGTTTCCGATTAGCGTGGTATTGGGGTGTGATCCCGCCACTATTTTGGCAGCAGTAACGCCGATCCCTGATACCTTGTCTGAATATGCTTTTGCTGGTTTATTGCGTGGTTCAAAAACAGAATTAGTGAAATGTATCGGCAATGAATTGCAAGTACCAGCTACTGCCGAGATTATATTAGAAGGTTTTATTTATCCGGATGATATGGCGGATGAAGGACCATACGGTGATCACACCGGTTATTACAATGAGGTAGATAGTTTCCCTGTGTTTACCGTTGAACGAATCACTCAGCGTAAGAATCCGATTTATCATAGTACTTACACTGGGCGACCACCAGATGAGCCTGCGATTTTAGGTGTGGCGTTGAATGAAGTATTTGTGCCTATTTTACAAAAACAATTTCCCGAAATAGTAGACTTTTATCTACCGCCTGAAGGCTGTTCATATCGTATGGCAGTCGTCAGCATGAAAAAACAATATCCTGGTCATGCCAAACGCGTGATGATGGGCATTTGGTCATTTTTACGACAGTTTATGTACACCAAATTTGTCATTGTGGTCGATGATGATGTCAATGTACGTGACTGGAACGATGTTATTTGGGCGATTACGACACGTATGGATCCCGCTCGTGATACAACGTTAATCGAAAATACACCCATTGATTATCTGGATTTTGCATCACCTGTATCGGGCTTGGGTTCAAAAATGGGTATGGATGCCACCAATAAAATGCCGGGCGAAACGGATCGTGAATGGGGAATACCTATCGAGCGTGATCCCGCGGTTGTTGATCGAATTGATGAGATTTGGGCTTCGTTAGGTATTGATTAAGATTGATTTAAGTTGTGTTCACTAAATAAATAACGTTGAGGATAAACAAAATGAGAATGCTACATACCATGTTGCGTGTTGGAAATTTAGAACAATCGATTCAATTTTATACTGAAGTGCTAGGGATGAAAGTATTACGTAGAAGTGAATATCCAGATGGTCAATTTACCTTGGTGTTTATTGGTTATGGTGATGAAACCTCAAACACTGTGCTTGAGCTGACTTATAACTGGGATACCGATCATTATGATTTAGGTAATGCCTACGGTCATATTGCGATTGGTGTTGCAGACGCAAAAGCAGCCTGTGACAAAATTAAACGTTTAGGCGGCAAAGTAGTGCGTGAAGCAGGACCGATGATGCATGGTACGGAGATCATTGCATTTGTTGAAGATCCTGATGGTTACAAAGTTGAATTAATTGAACGAGATTAAAAACGGCTAATTTAAGGATAACCCCACCGAATATTGAGCACTATGTTCAGTGGGGTCATAGTCCATTTATGCCTTTTTGCTGTTAAATGGATTAGGAATACTGATTATCGCCAGCACAATCGCACCTATAATAATGCCTGCGAAAGCGTTTATAAATAACGGCGTGATGGCGGATAAAGCATTGCCAATCATCGGAACGGCTAATACTACCTCATCAACATGATGCAAAATAGGATGAGCATACGGAATACCGTGCAGTACAATGCTTCCACCAACCAAGAACATGGCAGCGGTACCAACAATAGTCAGTGTTTTCATCAGCACTGGAGCAAACCATAAAAGACCATGACCAAACCAGCGTTTAAAATTTCCCCAGCTACTTTTAGATGTCGATTTTATTAATGCTAAACCGCCATCATCTAACTTAACAATGCCTGCGACTAATCCATAAACACCAATAGTGACAACGATTGCGATAGCAGAAACAACCATAACTTGTGATGAAAATGCAGCATCTTTGACGGTACCTAACGTAATAACAATGATCTCGGCAGACAACACAAAATCGGTACGAATCGCACCTTTTATTTTTTGCTTTTCCAATGCGACTAGATCTATATTGGGATCCATTACTGCCTTAGCTATCTTTTGTTTTTCAGCTTGTTCTTCAGCATGATGATTAAAAAATTTATGGACTAATTTTTCAAATCCTTCCAAGCATAAATAAGCGCCGCCGATCATCAATAAAGGCATGATAAGCCAAGGGATTAAGGCGCTAATAATCAGTGCTACAGGTACCAAAACGAGTTTGTTTTTGAATGAGCCTTTGGCTACGGCCCATACTACAGGCAACTCACGTGCGGCTTTCACGCCTGAAACTTGTTCAGCATTTAATGCCAGATCATCTCCCAACACACTTGCCGTTTTTTTTGCGGCTACTTTGGTCATTAAGGCGACATCATCAAGCATGGTTGCAATGTCGTCTAGTAATGTTAAAAGGCTACCTGCTGCCATTTTTAATCCTTATATTTTTAGTAGATATTGCTTATGTGCAGAGTTCAAAATCAGTCTGTAGATCAGTGTTAAATATCAACGTGAAGATTATTTCTAAGTAATTGATATTAATCTTTTTATCGTAAATTCTAAAACGGGCATATTTAATGCTAACTCGTATTGTAAGTTATATCCGGTGTCAAAAAAAAGTCATTTTAATACTTAGATTAATGATAACGATCAATTACATTACAGAAGGATAGATCTATGAATGCTGTTGTTCAACTAAAGAAAACATATGATGAAGTGGTACCTTATTCGCAACTAAAAACGCACTATGATGCTAAATATAAAATCGGTTGGTTTTTAATGGATGCGGCACCGAGACCTTGTTTCACTCCGACATTATTGCACGAAATTTCCTCCTACTTTGAGGATGTTAAAGCTGAAATGAAAAAGAGCAATAATGCAAAGTATGATTTTATTGTTTTGGCCTCAAATGTAGAGGATACCTTTAATTTAGGGGGCGATTTAGACTTGTTTTCTGAGAAAATTATGCAAGGTGATCGTGATGTCTTACTGAAATATGCAACGGCTTGTATCGATGTACTATACGCCAATATGACGCATCTAGATGTTGAAGCTGTCACTGTCTCAATTGTGAAAGGCGATGCTTTAGGCGGTGGTTTTGAAGCAGCATTATCCAGCAATCTTTTGATTGCTGAACGTGGTGTTAAAATGGGCTTACCGGAAGTATTGTTTAATCTCTTTCCTGGCATGGGAGCTTTTTCATTACTGTCACGTAAGGTGGGAGCTGCCATGGCAGAAAAAATGATTTTTTCAGGAAAGTTATATCTTGCAGAAGAATTATTTGAGATGGGCGTAGTCGATATTTTGGCAGAAAAAGGTGAAGCTGAATTAGCATTGTATAAGCATATTCGGGCGGTCGAACGAACAGCCAATAGCTATAAAGCAATGCAGAAAGTGAAAGATATTTGCAATACTATTCAATATCAAGAACTGCTCGATATCACCAATGTATGGGTCGATGCTGCGCTTAAACTGACAGATAAAGATTTACGTATGATGTCACGACTCGTGACTAGACAAAACGCTAAATTGGCGAATTAAAATACGAGATTGGGCATGCTCGCTATTTTATATGCTGCTGCTCATTTGTTATTGTTGCTTCGAAGGCTAAGATTGTTTCATTGAAGGTTGTTTCAAGTTGCTTGTAGAGAAGCGAGCTGCGAGCTGTTGTCATTTCGTAGGGTTTAATGTTTTCTCCTTCTCGACATAAAGAGACTAGCTTTGATGCTCCCAATTCTGTGGCCGAACCTTTTAAAGCATGTAAGCTTTCGCGGTAACTCAAAAAGTCATCTTCTGCAGCTTTTTTGAGCAATGAAAGGTGTTTTTGGCCGTCTTTTTTGAAGCCATTGATGAGTTGTTCGATAAAATTGTCGCCGCCCAATAAGGCCAGTTCACTAATGACCATTTCATCGATTAAGGCGGCTGTATCATTAATTTTTGTGGATTGATGCATGTTGATTGTTGAGTGTTGGCGATCGCTATTGATTCGCGCTAATTTAGCCACTTGTTCAAGTAATGCTTTGGCATTGATTGGCTTTGTCAAAAAGGCATTAGCACCAGCACCCAGTGCTTTTTCCTTTGTTTCAGGTGTGGCATCAGCAGTGAGTATGATTACCGGAATAGTCACTGCTGTGTCCAGATACTGAAGGGCTTGCAGGACTTCGAATCCTGATAATTCTGGCATATTCATATCTAAAATAAGCATATCAATAGTATCGATATTTTCTGCCAATATATCGAGTGCTTGTTCACCTGAGTCTGCAATAAGTATGTGGTGTCCGGCATGTTTTAACACGCCTTCTAATACTTGTTGATTAACAAGATTATCATCTGCGATGAGGATATTAAGCGGTTTAGCATTATATTGTTTAGCAAAATATTCGGCTAATGTGACCACTTTGTCATCATCTGTACTGACACTTTGAGCGGCATGAATCGCGTTAAATAATAACCGTGTTTCTTTTAAATCATGAATAGCCGATATGTAGTATTCACGTATTTCTGTATTGTATTTTGGCTGTTCTGTTGAGTTTATTAATACTAAAGATAACTGACTGAGACTAGGTTCTGCTTTGATCATTTGAGCATATTGCACTGGATCTATATTAAAAATACATGATTGGTCGACCAGCATTATTTTATATTGATCATTATCTGTTACAGCTTGCATTAATAAGGCTAATGCACGTGCTGAAGACGGAACATGATCATAATTCACACCCCATCTATCCAGATCTGGGGTGATCGTTGATGTGATTTCATCACTGGTCAGTAGCAATATATGTTTATCAGACAATTTTAAATACTCGTTTGGAATTAGGTTAAAGGGCAATTCAAACCAGAAAGTACTCCCTTTTTCTGCTTGTGTTTCTACGCCAATTTCTCCTCCCATCAGTTCAATCAGCTCTTTAGATATCGTTGTCCCTAATCCTGTGCCACCAATGGGCCTGTTAGTGCTTGATTCAACTTGGGTAAAGTGATTAAAAATGGTCGGTAATGCAGATTCAGGTATTCCAATACCTGTATCTTGAATTTCAAAACGTATTCTAGGTTTTTCAGGATTATTATCGACAGGTCGAATGAATAGTTTAACCGAGCCTTCATGAGTGAACTTGATGGCATTTCCCATTAAGTTAACAAGTACTTGACGCAGGTGTTGTGGATCGCCTTGTAGTGAAAAGGGCGTACTGGCATCAATATGGTTACTAACAACGATATTTTTCGCTTTACCCATCGATATTTGCATTTGCATGATCACATTAACGAGTTGATGTAAGTCAAACTCATCTTGTGCGATGATAATTTTACCTGCTTCAATTTTAGATATATCGAGTACGTTTTCGATAAGTCCTAATAAGGTATTTGCAGAACTATGCATAATATTTACAAATTCACGTTGCTGCCTGTTTAAATCTGTTTCACGAATTAAATCTGCAATACCAATAACACCGTTTAAAGGTGTTCTTAATTCATGTGACATATTAGCTAAAAAACGACTTTTTGCTTCATTGGCAAATTTTGCTGCGGCGATCGCAGCATGTAGTTTATTAATAAGAAAAGCGGCATAAATTGGGACAACCACCATTAATATAATCAAGCTCAATCCAAAAGGTTGATGATGGAGATTTTGCCAATATTCTCCATCTATGATGACAATCCCAAACCCAATCAAGCTAACGAATAGCGAAATATAGAGATAATTAATACCAAATCGAAAACCATTACCTAAAATAACCCATAGATAAAGTGCGTACATAAATACACTTTCTTCTCCCGCAAAATACATCAAGATCGACAATGATGTTAAATCAAGAAAAATGCCTGAAATACGCCGAAGGGCAGACTTAACTGGATTTATAATGATTGATATTGCAATCAGCAAGGCACCGCAAAAGAAACTGAGTGTTATCAGGCTTGCGTTAGAAGAAACCGTTGTGAGAAAGGTGCTGTCTTGTTGCCAAGGAAAACAAAAATAAAGGACTAATAAAATAGCAATTGATAGCCTTATTTTAATCGCTTGTTCTGGTTCAGTGTCACCTGTGCGAGCAATCCGTTCTTGCAAAGAACGCCAGCCTAAAAAGCCTTTATTATCCATCGAAACGGTCAAGCTTTATGCTCATCATTATTCTGGTTCATCGGAGTAGTCTGATTGAATTTTTTTGATGTCATCTAGTCGGGCAAAAAAGGCGGCGACGCACTGTGGATCCATATGCGTACCTGATTGTTGTTGAATATAAATTAAGGCGTCTTCTGTTGACCATGCTGACTTATATGGTCGAGATGTAACTAATGCATCAAACACATCAGCGACAGCGACAATGCGAGCAACAAGAGGAATATCTGTTCCCTTCAGTCCATTTGGATAGCCTTTCCCATCAAATCGCTCATGGTGATTCATTGCGATAATGGCCCCCATTTTCATGTACTTAGATTTGCTACTTGATAAGATAGAATGCCCCATTTCACTATGTTTTTTCATGATTTCCCATTCATCGGGATCCAGTTTACCCGGCTTGAGCAACACCTTATCGGGGACGCCGATTTTGCCAATGTCATGCATCGGCGCCGCGTATTCGAGATCTTCGCATTCTTCTTTTGTAAAGATGCCTAATTGTTCTGCAATGATCCGAGAATATTTAGCCATCCGAAGTACATGGTTGCCTGTACCTTCATCACGATATTCTCCTGCTTTAGCAAGATGAATAATAGCCTCGCGTTCTCGTTGAATGATTTGTTGTGTGGCAATGTCAACTTGGCGAGCAAGCCAGTTAGCCCTGTCTTGGATAATAAGATGTTGTCGATGTAGCTGGAGTAAATTTCTGCAACTTGTTCGACATTCAACCTGATCAATCGGTCTGGTTAAAAAAGCCGTGGCACCAGCCTCCAATGCTTCATAACGTACTTCTTTATCACTGACGACGGTAATCATCATAATAGGAATGTTGCTAGTACGTTCTTGGTCACGAACTGCTTGAATAAACGCCAACCCATTCATTTCGGGCATTCTGTAATCAGTAATAATCAAATCAACATCATTCGTTTTAAGCCATTCGAGTGCTTTAAGTGGCTCGCCAAAGTTTGATACAACAATATTATCAGAGACTTGCATGATTATTTTTTCAAGTATTGCCCTGCCGGTGGATTGATCATCAAGTATAAGTACGTGACTTTTATGCTTTATGATATTGAATCCGTCGGAATATTCATGATCATCAATTGTATTGTGTTTGATATTTTCGATAGTCAAAAAATATACCTCTTTAAATATGGCGTTGTTCACTTATTGTCCTTATCTGCAATAAGCCATATTTAATCAGCTGAAATTTAAATCGGTAATCGCTATTACCTAATTAAGGAATAGTTCTTAATCTTATCATGCCTAATAATCGCGATGTTTAATTTAAAAGTTATCAGATATATCGTCTGATTAAAGGCAAGTATAGTCGCCAAATAATAGCCATTATTGATAGCAATATTGGTACTAGAAGACTTGTCAAAGGTCGGTTTGTCTAACGTTGTTTGTATTATTTTAAAATGATTTAATTTTTTGTTAACGTGTTGTTTTTAATTTAAAAATAAATTTCGTGAAGTTTTTTTATGATTTTAATACTAAATTAGTAGTCAGCGCTGTTCATTTAGCTACAGTATTCTTATTTTCACCTGCATGGTTTAAGTGTCGAGGGGTGACGTCGCAAAAAACAATTGTTCGAATCTTAAGCTGCTTTAAAGAGTAAAGCCGTAGTGATTAAGTTCACTACGGCTTTATTGTTTTTTATAGCGTTAAGTTTAACCGCTTAGTGATAATTATTGAGCGCTAGGTATTGAGTTTTAAATCCGGCGATATTGAACGTAAATGCAGGTCACGTTGAGGGAATGGGATTTCAATGTTGTATGCTTTCAGCGCTCGATTCATCGCTAAAGCGATATTGCTTTTAATGACGATGAACTCATCATTATCAGCAACCCAAGCGCGAAGTGCAAAATCTAAGCTGTTGTCACCGAAGCCATTAAATATTATTTGTGGTTTCGGATCACTCAGAATACCTTTTTGCTCTACGAGTGATCCGTACAGCGCTTCAATAACCATATCCGTATCTGTGCCATAAGCAACACCTACCGGAAGTTCAATACGACGTATACGATCTGACATTGTCCAATTGGTTACTGAATCGGCCAACAATGTCCCATTTGGCACCGTAATATCTGCACCATCAAAGCTACGAATGGTACTTGCACGGATACCGATACGAGTAATAGTGCCTTTTACGCTACCGACTTCTATTGAATCGCCGATATGTATCGGACGCTCAAAGATAAGAATCATCCCTGAGACAAAGTTGTTAACAATCGTCTGTAAACCAAACCCAATACCGACACCTAAAGCACCTAATAGAATGGTAATTCTATCCATGCCAATACCGAGGGCACTGACCGCTAATAAGAAGCCGAAAAGAATGATGCCATATCGTATAACCGCTGAAATGGCAAAAGAGACACCGCGACCAAGTCTGACGCGTTGATACACATCTTCATCCAGCACGGTGGTAATCAATCGTGATAAATAAAGAGCCGTTAAAATAGTTAAAACAAAGGCGAGCACATCAGAAAGCGACAGTGCAACGGTGCCAGCATTTAATTCCGAAAATAATACAGTTTTACCAAAGGCAATAACATAATCCAAAAGGGCGAATAATTCTAACGTTACAACAATCCATATTATGATAATAACCATGCTAAGTAAGCGACGAATGTTATAACGAATAGTATCTGTTCTACGGCGTATAAGGTTTATATTTTGGATGAAATGACTTCGAAGCGACAGTGCAATACTGCTATCTACAGCACGAATAAGGGCTGCAAGTAATACGGCTAAATAGGCACTATTGAGAACCCCATGACCAATCAACACAGAAAGGCGAACGTAACCAATCAGAGCATCAACCGCTGCAATGGCTAGCAAAATGAGTGCTAGATTGAGCCAAAGTCGAATCGGTTTTTGCCAGTGACTATTACTGCCATGTAGTGCTTTTACCCGATTTAGCCAAATTATGAGGCCGATGGCGGCAAGCATTTCAACAATGAAAATAATACGTGCGATAAAGGGATCTGCTTCAACTAAATCGCGAAACCAATCGATAACGTAAAAAAGTGCAAGAAAATACAGCACAGGTCGAATAGGCCTATTTAATAAAGGCAGTACAATCCATAAAACAGGGAAGATAAGTAATAAACCTGCTGCCTCAGCTAAAACGGAGGAGGTGGAGACATAGAACCATGGCGTCAACATCAGCGCCAGCAACATAGCGAGAGCAATGGGCGTATCAAAAACTGAGTTACCTACGACTATCGATGGATTTGCTGCGAGTATAGAACGTGCAGATGTACGTACTCGGTAAAGTATGGCCGATGCCGCAATTAATATAAAAAATTGAAGTGCGAGCATCCATGATTCATTGCTGACAATCGTAAAAAGGTTGGACCACCAGTTATAAAGAGCATGACCTATTTGAGTGAAAAACACATACAGAATGGCGCCGGTTCCATTTACTTTTTCATCCCATAAAAAGGGTCGTTCGCGATGTCCTAAGTTCTTTATCAAATCAGCTTCTTCTGCTTTGATAATATCTAAAGCCTCTTGTACACCTCGATGCGAGCGACCTATTTTACCCTGCAACTCTAAAATTTGATTTTGCACTTTTTGAAGCGCAGTGTAAGTCGTTCCTATATCGCTTGCAGTGATTCGTGCGAGCTTGACGAGATCTTCCGGAGCCTTGTCTATATGGGCTTGGGATATCGTTCTATTCCACAAATCAAGGCTTGTCTTAAGGCGGTTTATTTGCTGGGCAATAACTTCAGTTCGAGCATGCAGTGTTACTTCTGCACTGGTCATTTTCCGGTCAAATTCTAGCCATTTTCGTTTAATTTCATAAATTGCATCGCGTGAAGAGGCGGCAGCTAGAGAGGTGTTGAGAGAGGGTAATGCATTGATTATATTCTCATTTTCTGCAATAAGACCCTGCTGTATTTTGCTAAATTGTGTTGATTCTGCCAGCACTGCTTGTGCTTGATCTAGCATCGTGCGTTCTGAAGCGGACTGTGAAGGGATCTCTGACAACGCGATGGTTGCTGGCGGAAGCGGAGGATTAACGGCAACAGTTGCATCTTCTGCACTAAAACTGTTTGCAGATAGCGAAAAGATGAATGTCGCTATAATTAATTGGCTGAGAGTGTGGCGAATGCCACAAAACATGTGAAATAGTTCGGTAACGTTTTTCATCACTAACCGCATACTCCTTGAATTATTATGTGATTTATCACTTATGTTGCCCTTTATTCGTATACCTTGTGATTTATTAAATATCAGGTTTTGAATGATATTATCTATCATTTGGCTGAGATAAACAGGTGTTTCTATTTGTTGATTAGTGAGGAAAAGTATCATCTCGCTGAGTAGCCATAAACACAACTATAAATAGCTAAGCTAATATATTAATAACCATAATATTGGGTGATTAAGCCACGTAATGTTGATAAATATACGCAATGTTTCGTATATATCTAAGCGACGTATCTCACTAAGCTAGGCTTATTGATTATCATTTTAAATGAGCAACAGTATGATTAAAGTAGGAACGGTAAAAGAAATTTGGCGTTATCCGGTAAAAGGAATGGCTGGCGAAGCGCTGCAACAGTGTCGAATTAATGAACGTGGCTTAGCTGGCGATCGTCTTTGGGCGTTGCGAGATGTGTTACGACAAGAAATTCAAAGCTGTAAGTTTCGACCGGAGTTACTCACTTGCATTGCCAAATTTCGCGATGAACAACAATCAGCAACAGGCGACGATGTCGATATTACGTTTTCGGATGGTAAAGTGATGGGCAGTGATGATCTGGCTATACATCAATTATTATCTGAATTAACAGGTCATCAATCGACACTAGAAGTACTACGTGGGATTGAAGAAATAGATTTTTATCGACGACATAAGAAAGACAGTCACACTTGGTTAGATGAGTTAAAAGCAACATTTGAACGACAAGAGGGTGAGCCGCTACCTGATCTTGATAATCTACCGCAGTCATCACAAGACTATGTTTCTATACCTGGAACTTTTTTTCTCGTTGCGCCATTTCATTTTATAACGACTTCAACGCTTGCACATATGAAATCCCTTAATCCTAATGCTGACTGGGCTATTGAGCGTTTTCGGCCTAATGTCGTTATCGAAACCTTGCCTCATTTAACAGGTTTAATTGAACAGGAATGGTTAGGAAATAATCTACTCATCGGCGATTCAATGATTAACTGTAATGATACAACGCCGAGATGTGGCGTCGTAACCAAACGGCAACAACATATTGAAAAGAACACCGACATTCTTCGAACAATTGTGAAAGAAGGAGAACAAAATCTGGGTACGTATGGTGCTATTTTAAAATCTGGCTTATTGACGGTAGGCGATGATGTATTTTTGAGTCATATCGATTGAACGAGTAGGACTATGAGCATGCAACTAAAGCTAGTTGTGGAATGTTCTTTAGTTGTCTCAGTAAATGCAACGAGTTTTGGAAGGACCATAATGTAATAAATCACCCTGAACTTGACAAGTAGTTAGTCGGCTAACTATAATCTCAGCATGTTGAAATTAAAAGATTTGCCTGACTCAAAGATCCTTACTAAGTTTGCAGAAAGATATCCTGAAGCAAACATTGATGGTGTGATGCATTTTCTCACTTTATTACGTGTCGGTTCCGATCTTTCAGATGTATTAGACAATTTTTTAGGACAGTACGGTTTATTGCAAGGTCGATGGTGGGTCTTAATATTATTAATGCGTGAACAAGATTTAACTTCTACACCGTCTTCGCTGGCGGAAAAAGCCGGCGTATCAAGAGCTACAATGACCGGACTTATTGATGGTCTAGATAAAGAAGGTTTAGTCATCAGAGTAACGAACGTTGAGGATAGACGTAAATTTCACATTAAATTGACGGCCTTAGGACAAAGTAAACTTGATGAAGTCATGCCCGAATATTATCGGAGGGTTGATCGATTGATGAGTATTTTATCGCCAGAAGAAGGCGATGTCTTAACATCAATGCTCATAAAATTACAAAATAACCGTGATGTATTTAAATAGTTTTAACTAAATAGTTAGGCAGCTAATAAATTGCCACCGAAATTTAAACTAGGAGATTAACCATGAAAAAATTATTATCAACACTTACTTTTTGCAGTTACATTATTGGCGGCAGTGTAGGTAGTGCAGTCGCTAATGAAAACGATGCTACAAACATATTCGCATCTGTTAATGCGGCTTGGAATAAAACATTTAATGCCGGCGACAGTGCTGGACTAGCTAAGCTTTATAGCGAAGATGCAACCTTGTCTCCAGGCAATGGCGAAATACTGACTGGACAACAGCAAATTGTTACTTTATTTAAAAGTTTTATCGACAATGGCGTTCATAATCATTCAATAGAAACCGTAAATGCATATGGTCATGGTGAGCAACTTGTGCAGATTGCTAAATGGCAAGCAGATGGCGTCAACGAGCAAAAAGAAGCCATTACGTTTGGCGGCGTGTTAACCACGACTATTAAGCAGAATGCAGAAGGAAAATGGCTGACACAATCTGCTGTATGGAATATGGCTAATTAACTAAAAGCCTAAACATGATTTAAAATTTATTATTAAGCCGTAGTGATCAGTTTATTACGGCTTTTTTGCCAAGAGTATTGGTGATCGTTCAATGCGTTTTTAATTGGCGGATAAAGAAAAAGGCGATGAACAATCAACAATAGATGTCGGTTGTTCATCGCCTTTTTCTGTCTAATTACATACTTTTTGCGTAATGCTCTACCACTAAATGTACTTCTACTGGGAAGGGGACTTCATCTGCTTCAGGTAATCTCGTTACCTTTGCTGTGAATGTTGTTGGATCGTAAGTCAACCATTCAGGGCGATCCAAAGAGGGGGCTTCGATAGTGTGACGAATCATAGTGATGTTACGAGACTTTTCACGTAACGTGACTTCATCACCAGCTCGTAAACGGATAGAGGCAATATTGGCACGTTTACCATTTAATAAAATGTGGCAATGACTGACTAATTGACGTGCAGCAGGAATCGTTGGCGCCCAGCCAGCACGAAATACGACATTGTCTAATCTGCATTCGAGCATTTGTAATAAAAGGTCGCCTGATGGCCCCGCTTTACGGCGTGCCTCAACCATCATTGTGCGTAATTGACGCTCACTCACACCATAGTTAAAGCGTAATTTTTGTTTTTCGATCAATGCAAGGCCGTATTCAGACTTTCTGCGTCGAGTGCTGTTTGGGCCATGTTGGCCAGGTGGATTTGGGCGGCTTTCGATACTTTTACGGGATAAGCCGGGTAAATCTATACCAAGTGCGCGCATTATTTTTAGGCGTGCATCAATCTGGATTGACATTCTGTTCTCCTTTTAAATTTTGTGTTTAATGCCGAGTTTGCGGCCAAGCAACCTGTGGCTTTACTGGGTGCTTTAGTCCTACTAAACGAGCAGAGTCATCCTCCACACGTTCCAATTCATCTAATCCCTCGGTGACCATGCCCCATAACAGTTGATATGCTTCGCGTTCTAAATACATAACGTTCTCACCTAAATGCACACGAACGATGCGAGAATCGGGTCGATATTCAACAAGCCATTGTTCATGTTGGGCGAGTGGCAGCCATTCGTTTTCTGTTTTATTGCTCATGGTTCATTCCTTTCATGCAAATATTTAGCTGTTTAATGCCAAACGGTGCATGTGTTGATTTTAAATTATACGCTAATGATAATCATTCTTATTATCATGTGCAATAGCTGGTTAAATATATTTTTACAATTTGTGTGGTTAATACGATAAAAGGTGTAATTTGATAAGCAATTAGGCTGTTTAAGGGCTATTACTTTGTTGATAGATTTAAAATTATTGTTAAATTTAAGATTTTAAGATGGAGAGTAGAGCGTTAATGGACAACTGCGTAATCTAATAAGGGTATTGCCAGCATTTTAAAGTGAGCTTATGGGGTCGCATTGAGAAATTACTGATGCTGATTTGCTTTTTTACTTGTTATAGAAAAGAGTGAGCCACGATTAAATAACGCTAGTACTAAAGTACAGTAGATAATACAGATAATTTATTTTATGCTTATCTGAGATTGAGTTTTCAATCTCTCTAATACTCAATTCTATGCCAACCTTGGCGTGAGCCAGGTACGGAAAGCTTCAGATCTTTTGTACGCTACTCAAGATGGCTGAGCTGCATTTTCTATAATTTTATAATAAGGAAATGTTATGAAAAAATTATCAATTGCTCTTTTGAGCCTATTATCAATTGCAAACGTGAATGCAGCTAACATCAATTTAACTGTCGATGGCGGCTGGCAGGATTTTTACTTTGATGACGCTGGCACTTCATGGGAAGACACATTTAGTTTTACGCTGACCGAACAAGCATTGTTTACCGTTACGGATGCTTATGAGTCGGGGGATGAGTTTTCATTTACTAATGGCATCACTACTTGGAATACATCAACAGCCATACTGGGAGCTCCGAACTTGGGTGGGAATTTTGATGCGGCTTTAGCAAGCCTTCAATTCTCTTCACTTTCGGTTCTATTAGGTGCGGGTTCTTATACGATTTCAGGCTTTACTACATTATCTCCATTTGGTTCGGGCGGTGCGGCCGTACAATTGTCATCTGTTGATGTGTCTGCAGTGCCTATTCCAGCCGCCGCATTATTATTTGCGCCTGCATTAGTAGGATTTATGGGATTACGTCGTAAAGCTAAAAATACAGCTGTTTAGGTACTAAACTGAGCAATAAAAAAGCCGTAGCGATGGCATTCGTTACGGCTTTTTTATTGGTATGATTTAAGTTATTGCTCTAATTATTGAACGGCTCATTCATAGTAATAATAACGACTTATTTAATCTGAGAGGAGTTAAAGGTTAAATTGATTGTTATTATTCTTTGCTTTAGTGCTGGAATCGGTAATTACTTCATATTCGTTGAATTTAATAAAAATTAAAATCCGTTCTAAAACTGAATTTTCATCCTGTTATAATGTCCGCTGATTGTCTACGTAGCTCAGCTGGATAGAGCATCCCCCTCCTAAGGGGAAGGTCGCGCGTTCGAATCGCGCCGTGGACACCACGCTTATAGCAAAATCCGACCGCCCACTATTGTGAACGGTCGGATTTGATAAGCGTCTTCATCTGAAGTTAAATGATGTGGATAAAATCTTGGCGCTCACCACTGCATTCAGATGAATAAATAGTATTTATCAGATCTTAGGCTTGCGACCTGTCACCATAAATAGAATAGCTAATATTAATCCGACAACAAACAAGATCCATGCAATATTAGTTGCTGTTCCTGCAATTCCGGAAAATCCAAGCAATCCAGCTACGATGGCAATAATTAAAAATGTAACGGCCCAATTAATCATATTTTACTCCTTAATTAAATTCGATAATGATGTGATTATTGAGCTGCGTCTTGAATTTTTTCACCACCAGCTTCAATGTCTTCACCTGCACCTTGCATAGTATTACAGCCGCTGATTGCGCTAATCATTAACACAGCAAACAATGTTGTTAAATATTTAATTTTCATATCATTCTCCAATTAGACTTGGTCATATAGTTAAGGCATCTCAGTTCTAATACCCATGTCACTATTATGAACAATAGGTTTCAAATTTATGTCGGCAAAATGCGGATGTGGCTGTAGTCTTTGTCTTGCATTTAGATGATTTGGAATCAGTCTTCAGCAAGTGAAAAATTCGTGAGCGATTAAACTAAAAAAGCGACACTCATGTATCGCTTTTTTAGTTTAAGTACATACTCCTGACCGGAGTTTAAATTTAAGTGTAATCAGATTGGTGGTTTACGACCTGTCACCATGAACACTAATGCAAGTACCAAACCAACTACAAATAAAATCCAAGCAATGTGTGTTGCTGTTCCGGCAATACCGGATAAGCCCAATACACCTGCGATAATGGCGATAATTAAAAATGTTACAGCCCAACTAATCATAGTGTGCTCCTTGTTTATTTAAAAATAGTGGGACAATGTGATTATGATATCTTTTGTTACACATTATCCGTTGTTACTTGTTGACGTTTTTACCACGTTGCCTATGCCTCGCAGCATATTCGGTAGCGTTATAGTCCTTATAAAACTAGCTTTCATCAATATAAATTTTATTAATCTCTTTGAACTTTTTGTTACAAGCCTAATGCAAGGTTATAAGTGGTTGAACACTCTCACCCATGAATCTATCATAGGACAGTTATCTCAAATATGATGTCGGTTTTTGCCATGACTTGGTGTAGTCTTTATCCTGCATTTCATCTTTAAAATTTAGTTAGGTCGCATTATGTCGTTAAATATTTCAGAATCTTTGGATCAAAAAGTTGAAAATAAAATGAATTTTATTTTTAGCTTGATTACCTTGTTATTAGTGATTTTACTCGCTTTTTTTACACGATATATGCAGCAAGCTGAAATGGTGAATGAGAATGATCGATTAGGTTATAGCTATCTTGATTACACGGATAAATTGTCACTCAATTTACTCAACCTTGAAACCCAGACTCAGAAGATATTATTGACCAAAGACAATTATTTTACGATTCCGTTTGATAAAAGTATCGACGAAATTAAAAAAGCGATGGATGGTTTGGAGTCAGGAGGTTCAAGTTATGTAAATAAAGAGGAAGTACAGTCACTGAAAGAGGATCTAGCTTCAATCATCATCTATTTGAGTGAGATCCCTGATCAAGACGACCGTGATATAAGAGCAAAAAGCTACCGAACCGTACAAACGGAGATTAAGGCCGCACAAGAAAAAATTCTAGCGATGCGTGAACGAATCCGATATTCGATTAGACAAGCCAATCAAACAAACATTGATGCATTAAGTACGTTACGTTGGGCTATGTTTGGTTTGGCGATTATTTCATTTGCTTTGTTATTTATTAGTTTCAGACAAACCCGGCAACAGCAACAATCAGCAAAAAAATACACGCGAGAGATTTTCGAGAGAAATAATAATTTAGAAAAAATTATCAATAAGCGTACTGAGGAGGTCATAGCTCTTGCATCATCAGTGACTACGAGTAGCGAAAATGAAAGAAAGCGCATAGCGCGAGAACTGCATGATGAATTAGGCGCGTCATTAACTGCCGCAAGAATGGATACCTCATGGATAAAGCGTACCTTAAAACCAGCGGAAGATGATCCGATGAAAGTAAGGTTAGATCGATTATTAGAAAATATTGATAATAGTATTCATGTTAAACGGGCAATAACCAATAGTTTAGTTCCTCCACTACTACGTGAGCTTGGTTTAGTAGAGGCTATTACTGCGATGACAGAAGATCTTCTAGAAGATCATCCACCTCAATATCACCTAGAATTAAGCACAAATTTACCAGCAATTTCGAGTGATCTAGAGTTAGCACTGTATCGAATTTGTCAGGAATCACTGACCAATATTCGTAAATATGCCAATGCGCGTAATGTGACGATTCGACTGTTAATGAAAGATAATGCGATTGAGCTTTATATTACGGATGATGGTAATGGCTTTGATAAAGCGCTTCTAAAGAAAGGAACACACGGCATAACGGGTATGCGTGCGCGCGCAGCAATGTTTGGAGGTATTGCGACAGTATCTTCACCCGTTGCACAAGGTACGACGGTCAAAGCGGTTTTGCCTATTGATTTTGAGAACGATTAAGCCGTGGCAGAAAGAGACTCGACATAATCAAGCAAGTCATCTAGTTGATAAGATTTATCGAAAAAACCTTCAATATCTAAAGCTTGGCATTTACGTTTCAATACTGGAGATGTGTGATTAGTGAACACGACTTTTTTAGGTGAACCAAATTTTTCTGGAGCTTGTTCTAGTTCTTTTAATACACCTAAACCGTTACCTTGAAGCAATTCCAGATCGATAATCACTAAATTAGGTTTATATCGTTCAAGTTGTTCTATTGCTTTTATTTGACTATCAACAAAGCCAACAACTTCAATATTGTCAGTACTTGTTAAACTTTCAAGTACAACCTGACGAATAATGGGTGAGTCTTCTACCAGTAAAACAGTAAGTGGTTTATGTATCATTTTAAAAGTCCGCTTGGCCTCCGATTAGTCCATGTCTAATAGCATAAGCAGCCATCTCTGCATTACTGCCTAACTCCATTTTCTCTTTTAGGCGTGCTCGATAGGTGCTAATTGTCTTTACGCTCAGATTAAGTACGTCTGCAATGTCTGAAACGCTCGCACCTTCACTTAATCTTATAAATACTTGTAACTCTCGCTCAGAAAGTGACTGGTGTGGCTCAGTATCGTTTTTACTAAAGACTTCATTAGCAAGCAGTTCGGATGTTTTACTTGATAAATAACGTCTACCAGCAGCCACTAAACGAATCGCCTTGATCAGTTCTTCTTGTTCACAATCTTTACAAATATAACCGTTTGCACCATTTTTAATCATTGGTAATGCATAGCGCTCTTCAGGATAACCACTTAGTACCAGCACTTTGATATGGTCATAACGTTCACGAATATGGCGAAGTACATCAACGCCATTTTTACCTGGTAACGAAATGTCCAATAAAACAACATCACATGAATTATTTTTTAAGTAGTCAATAAGCTCCTCTCCTGACGAAGCCTCATGCACTACATTGAAGCTCATTTCTTCATTGAGCATTTCTTTAAAACCACGTCTTACAATGAGATGGTCATCAACAATAATAATTTTAGTCATGCGTTTACCTAAGTTTTTCCTACGTTTTGTAGTTTGGTGCAATCAATTAAACCAAATCAAATGGCTTAAGTCTGTAGGACTTATCTTAATATGATATGAAATTGAAAGGTATATATAAAGGTATATATAAGGTTATACCGAGTAAATAATCGATATTGAAGGTTTTGTCCTACATCACTACCGGATTTCTCTTAACGCTTTTGTCAAATGCTGTTGATACTATAGATTCCGTAGCAAACATTGCAAAACGAAAGCGAGTTATATCGCAAAGAAAGGGACATAATCATGGGTATTGAGGTAAGCGGCTTAATCGGTCTAATTATATTAATTTTAGATGTTTGGGCAATTGTGAAAGTGGCTCAAAGTGCTGCATCAACTGCCAGTAAAGTAATTTGGATAGTACTCATTTTATTATTACCAGTCTTGGGTCTTGTTCTCTATGCGTTATTTGGACCTGAATAATATCATTGCATAACCATATAAATTATAAATTTTTTTAATCAAAAAAAGGAATCATCATGTCTACCACTACAAAAGAAACTGTTGAAAAAGCTATAACAGATGTTGCAACAGATGTTGAATTACGTAAAGAATTTGCTGAATTAAAAGATCAAGTAGTCTCTTTGACAAAAGCGCTAAAACAAAAAGGTGATCAAGAGACTCAAAATGTGAAGCAAAATATCAAAGAAAATTATGACCATGCAAGAGAAAAAGCGATCGAACATCTACATCATGCACAAGAAGTCGGTAGCGAAGGCATCGACAAAGTGGGCGGTAAAGTCAAAGAAAATCCGTTTGCTAGCTTATTAATCGCATTTGGTGTTGGTTACCTTGTTTCGAAATCTTTCAAAAAAGATGAATAATGAAGTTTATTGCAGAAACATTTATTAGTTTTTGCGAGTTAGCAGAAGCAGAAGGGCGATTACTCAAACGTAAAATGGTTGAGACCACTGGTGTCATTATGTTGATGCTGGTTGGTGTCGTCCTTCTTGCTACAGCTATAGCCTTAGCATTAACTGCCGTACATTATATTTTCGCAACATGGTTCACGATGCCTGTAGCTTTCTTTGCGACATCATTAGTCTGTTTATCGATCGCGGGAGGTGTGTTATGGAGCGCGATGCGTCTGTACAACAAAGTGTAGCACTGGCTAAATTAGCACTGCGAGCAAACGTCGCATCGATTGATTATATGCAACCAGTGAAAGATAACCCGATAAAAAGTATCAGCACCGCTTTTTTAGCCGGAGCTGCTATGGGTAATTCTTCAGGCAATAACAAAGTGCCTTCTGGTCTGTTTGCGATGATAGTAAAAGCCGCAGAACAATTTTTATAACGTTATATGTAAGATAGTTTAGGTCTTAGAAAAAACGAGTAACAATAAATATAGTTTGAAAAATAATAAATGTATTAAACAAATCAACCTGTTTTTAAGGATATTTAATGGCAGAGCCATCTGAAAATAATTTAAAAAAACAGAGCTGGCTGAGCTGGTTATTGGACGAAAGTATTACTTTACCTGGTGGATATAAGATTGGATTAGATGGCGTATTAGGTCTTATTCCAGGCATTGGTGACTTAGTTAGTAGCGGGCTTTCTAGTGTGATTATTTTTAAAGCATATAAGCAGAACGTACCTAAAATAGTATTATTCAGAATGATGATCAATATTATGATTGATACACTGGTCGGCGCCATCCCTATCTTTGGTGACCTTTTTGATTTTGTCTGGAAAGCTAATGCAATGAACTCCAAGCTCCTAGATAGCTATCATCATAACCCTGAAAAAACGAAGGAATATTCAGTCGTTACCACGGCGTTATTTATCCTCATAGCTGCACTGATTGTTTTGGGATGTATTACTACCATTTATCTACTGGTCACATTTCTTATTTCACTGGTTTAACTTTAACGCTTTATTAAGCGCCACTTACATTACAGAGAGGAATTTATGGATTTAATTCGAATTTTAATAGCAATTTTAATACCGCCACTAGGTGTATTTTTACAAGTAGGTTTAGGTGGTGCTTTTTGGTTAAATATTCTTCTAACCTTATTAGGCTACATTCCCGGCATTATTCATGCTGTATGGATTATTGCTAAACGTTAGTTGTTTAAGCTTTAAGTAAGACAAAACAAACGTATTCAGTCTTATCAAACTGTGACATTATCTCAATATTAAAGAACTGATTTGATAAGCAAAAATGAACGAAAACCATCACAAGGTGTTGGTTTTCGTTTTTGTTTTAACGGCTACCTCTCTTTATTAAGATTAGAGATTGGCAACGCATAATTTAAGTATTATTTTTAAAGCTCAATTGACGGTATCAATTACACGACCTTAACTTTTTATTGATTGATGTTGGCTTTGGTTTCATAAATTTAAATAGCCAAAATACTAAAAAACCCTTAAGATCATCCGTTCAATGGTGATTTGCACTGGTCGCCTCGCGACGATATGTTGGTCAGCCCGTCAGACCCGGAAGGGAGCAGCGGAGCCTTCGGACTCGAGCGCCGAGATTTGGCTGGTGTGAGTCATCGCCCAATATGCTTTGCTGGAACTTGATTAACATGGCTGAAAATGCTGAATCAAGATTGCAGCAATTAGACACTAGGTATCAAACCATCATATGAGTTACTTGGTTCTCGCCCGAAAATGGCGGCCTAAAATGTTTTCTGAAGTCGTCGGCCAGCAACATGTCCTTCGCGCCCTCATTAATGGTCTGGATCAAGATCGTTTACATCATGCCTTTTTATTTGCCGGCACCCGCGGTGTAGGTAAAACAACCCTCGCACGTATATTAGCCAAATCACTGAATTGTGAGCAAGGTGTCAGTTCTACTCCTTGCGGTGAATGCCAAAGTTGCCAAGAGGTTGATGCCGGTCGATTTGTCGACTTGATTGAAGTCGATGCCGCCTCGCGAACTAAAGTCGATGATACTCGTGAACTGTTAGATAACGTGCAATACGCGCCGAGCCGCGGACGTTATAAAGTCTATTTGATAGATGAAGTACATATGCTATCGACGAGTAGTTTTAATGCGTTGCTTAAAACATTAGAAGAACCGCCACCTCACGTTAAGTTTTTATTCGCGACTACTGATCCGCAAAAACTCCCCGTTACTATTTTGTCGCGTTGTCTGCAGTTTAATTTACGTCGTTTGGAAGTCGATCAAATTTCAGGTCATCTTGCTCATATTCTTCATCAAGAAACGATTACGTTTGAATCTGATGCACTAACAGCATTAGCACGCTCTGCTGATGGCAGTATGCGTGATGCTTTAAGTTTGCTCGATCAAGCTATTTCATTTGGCGCAGGTGATGTGACGGATGAACAAGTACATCAAATGTTGGGCTCGATAAATCAGCATCAGTTATTTGATATTGTAACGGCGCTTATTAATCAAGATGGCAAAGCTTTATTAATACAAGCACAAGAATTATCTGCGCAGGGCCGAGATTTTACCAGCGTACTGAATGCTTTATTAGCATTGTTGCAACGTTTAGCAACTATGCAATTGGTGCCTGATCTCGAACAATCTGCTGATGATGAACACGCGTTATTAAAGTCAATTAGTACACAAATTAGCCCTGAAACCGTGCAGTTGTTGTATCAAATTGCTTTACACGGCAAACGTGATTTACCGTTGGCGGCTGATCCTAAAAGTGGCTTTGAGATGACGCTGCTTAGAATGTTGAGTTTTCAGCCAAAAAAGTCTGAAACAACATCTGTTAATACACCTGCGAATATACCGGTGCAAAAGCCAAATGCCAGCCCAGCAGTTAACCCTAGTATTGTTATAACTAAACCCGAAGTAGTAGCACCTGCTGCGAGTTATACACAAGCTGTGCCTGAACGTCCTACACCTACTGCGCAGATTGCTGAACCTGCAAGTTCACCAACTAACCCAGTACCTATGACTGAACCAACAATCGTAGTTAACCCAGCAACCGATAAAACGCTGAATAAAAGTAACTGGCTTAGTGTTATCGGTAGTTTGAAGTTAGCGGCCTTTGCTCGCCAATTAGCTGATAATAGTGCCTTTATTATGTTTGAAGATAATAAATGCACCTTGGCCATTGCGCCGGAATTAGCACATTTAAGTAGTGAAAAAACACAAGACCGATTAGCGACAGCACTAAGTAAATATGTAGGCCAAACAATCAAACTTGTTTTTCAGCAAGAAGCACAACAAGATTCTGTCATAGCCACGCCAACTTTAGCTGCAGAGCGGGCACACCAAACTCAAGTTAGTCAGCAAAACGCAGTCGATGCAATTCATAACGATCCTGCGGTTGATGAGCTGAAACAAGCTTTCAATGGCAGAGTGATTGAAAGTACAATTAAACCGTTAGATTAAAAAGAGGAATGACGATGAAAGGCGGAATGGGTAATTTGATGAAACAAGCGCAACAAATGCAAGCGAATATGGAAAAAGCGCAGCAAGAGTTGGCAGTGATGGAAGTAACAGGCCAAGCAGGCGGTGGTATGGTTAAAATAACTATGACCGGCAAACATGATGTTAAACGCGTTAGTATCGAAGATGCGTTATTTCAAGATGATAAAGAAATGTTAGAAGATCTCATCGCAGCAGCAGTCAATGACGCGGTTCGTCAGGTTGAAAAAACGAGCCAAGATCGTATGGCAGGCATGATGCCAGCTGGCATGAAACTACCGTTTTAATTATCGTTATTAATATCTAATGGCGAGTTTAGGACCCAGTATTGAGCAGTTAGTTGAGGCACTACGATGTTTGCCGGGCGTCGGGCCTAAGTCTGCCCAACGTATGGCTTTTCATATACTTGAGCGTAATCGTGCTGGCGGACTGCGGTTAACGCAAGCAATTAGTCAAGCATTAGAAAAAGTGCATCATTGTCAGCAATGTAGGATTTTAAGCGAAACAGAATTGTGTAGCCGTTGTAGTGATCCTCAGCGCCGTCAAGATCAACTTTGTATTGTTGAAATGCCCAGTGATGTGCTCGCCATAGATCAAGCAACACATTATCAAGGACAATATTTTGTATTGTCGGGTCATTTATCTCCCTTAGATGGCATTGGTCCAGAAGCTTTAGGTATTCCAAAGCTTATTGAATTATTTGAACAAGAGAGTATTCAAGAGGTAATCCTTGCAACGAATCCTACCGTTGAAGGCGAAGCAACCGCTCACTATATTGGTCAGCTGGCTCGAGCTAGAAAAATTCATGTCACACGATTGGCGCATGGTATCCCCCTCGGTGGAGAGTTAGAATTTGTCGACAGTGGAACGCTATCTCATGCTTTTTCAGGTCGGGAATCGATCTGATGATAAATAGGAAATAGGTAGGAAGTTATTATGGCTGAACAACAGTTCCCATTTGAATTATTAAAAACATTTTCTGGCTTGATTCATCGTCAACCACAATTTGTAACCGATAAACTTAATGTTAAAAGTTACCATCTTAATTTTTTAAATAAACAGGGGGAGCCATTGAATGATGATTCACCGGTCCCCGATTTTGTTAGCCAATTACCTAATATTTTGCCCTCAATAAGTGAGCAGCAAGAAGCGCTATTATCGATACCAGAATCTTGGCGTGAGGCTTTATATAACAGTGAAGATAATGACTTTTCATTGATTTTGGATCTCAATGATGATGGTCACTCGGCTGAGCATAAAAAACAACTTTTGTTTGCCCAACATGCTGCAAAGACCAACGATGATCACCGTGCAAATACATTATTAATAGATCTAAAGAAGGTGGACTCGCAGGCTTTGACTGAGCATTTACCCTATTGGCGCCAACATCATAAAATATTGTGTGCAACCAATGTAGATGATCAAGCTGACTATTCATTTTGTAAAACATATAACTTAGATTTATTACAAGGCCAATTTTATACCGTCCCATTAGCCAACGATAATCAAAAAGTATCACTTTCAACTCAAACTTTAATGACCTTATTAGTTAAATTACAAGAGCCGGATGTTGATGCTGAAGAAATTGCTACGACGATTAATAAAGATCTCAGTTTGAGTTATAAACTTTTGCGATTAATCAACTCTGCTTTTTTTGGTTTACCACGTGAAGTCAGCAGCGTTAAGCAAGCGATTGTTATGTTGGGTCATAAAAAAGTAAAAACATGGGCCAGTTTATTGAGCTTATCGACTATTGATAATAAGCCGAATGAATTACGTGTTGTCGCGATGACTAGAGCCAGGATGTGTGAATTATTAGCAAAATATTATAAAGCGTCTGCTGAGTTAAGTTTTGCTACCGGCTTATTTTCGACTCTTGATGCCTTGTTAGATAAGTCTTTAGCTACAATATTAACTCAGTTACCGTTATCAACAGAATTAAGCACTGCTTTGCTGAATAAATCAGGACCAGCTGGTCAAGTATTGCGTGATGTATTGAACTATGAAAAAGGTGACTGGCGTGCGCTAGATGCCTCGCCATTACCGATCGAAATCGTTGCCAGATCCTATTTAGATGCCATTCACTGGGCAAAAGAACTCAACACGCAACTTATCGACTAAATGGCTATTACTTGGTTAGGTTCGCACGATAACGATCTATTTCCACCTGTTGACCAAGCATTTGATGATGGTTTATTGGCTGCTGGTGGTGACTTGTCACCGACGAGACTGCTAAATGCCTACCGACAAGGTATTTTTCCTTGGTTTAATAAACAGAATCCTATTTTATGGTGGAGCCCAGATCCTCGACTTATATTATGGACTGACCAACTCAAGTTATCTAAAAGCTTAAAAAAGACAATTCGAACAACAGCGATGACAATCAGCTTTGATCAAGCATTTAATCAGGTCATTACAGCATGCTCACAGCCTCGACAACAAGGTTTAGATCCTGATAACAGTACTTGGATCCATCCTGATATGATTGCTGCTTATAATGAATTACATGAGCAAGGTCATGCTCACAGTGTTGAATGTTGGTTAGATGGGCAATTAGTCGGTGGTTTATATGGCATTGCAATCGGTCAGGCATTTTTTGGTGAATCAATGTTTAGTCGAGTGACAGATAGTTCAAAGCTAGCTTTAGTCGCATTGTGTCAACAATTACAGCGTTGGAAATTTCCATTGATTGACTGCCAGATTTATTCAGAACATTTAGCCAGTTTAGGTGCACAAGAAATATCACGCAGTCATTTTATTGAACACCTGGATAAGCTGTGTGATGAGGGTTTATCGCTAAATAAGTCTGGATTGTGGCAACTTGATCCAGATCTTCCGGCTATTTTATGAGTGAATCTTTAATTCTTTATCAAGATTCTCCTCACCCTTGTTCTTATTTGGAGGGGCGGGAGGCGAGCAATATTTACCCCGATCCCAATAAACCGATGACGAATCGATTTTATAGTCATCTTATTCAATATGGTTTTAGACGAAGTGGCGATTTAGCTTATCGTCCTCATTGCCTTAATTGCCAAGCTTGTGTTCCGGTACGGATCAACACGGCCCAATTCACCTTAAATCGTAGCCAGCGTCGTTGTTTAAAACGAAATCAGCATCTGACTATTAGTCATCATTCTGCATCATTTAATACGGAACATTATGAGTTATATTGCCGTTATTTAGCGGCAAGGCATATTGGTGGTGGAATGGATCATCCGACGGTAGATGCTTATATTAATTTCTTAACATCAAGCTGGTCTGACACGGTTTTTATTGAAATTAGAGATGGGGAAAGGCTGGTCGCTGTCGCAGTGACGGATTTTGTTCAGCATGGATTATCCGCATTGTATACATTCTTTGATCCTGAGATGAAATCTCACAGTCTAGGTACCTATGCGATTCTGCAACAAATTAATATTGCCCAAACACACGGTTTACCTTGTGTTTACTTGGGTTATTGGATTAGTGATTGTCAAAAGATGAAATATAAACAAAATTTTTCAGGCTTAGAAGGCTACAAAAACCAGAAATGGCAAGCCTTAAATGATGAAAAACTTTGAATAATCAGTAGTTTTCCTGCAAAATAGTCGTTTAATTTTTGAGTGAACATTA
Source organism: Methylophaga sp. (assembly GCA_011053005.1). Classification (GTDB taxonomy): domain Bacteria; phylum Pseudomonadota; class Gammaproteobacteria; order Nitrosococcales; family Methylophagaceae. The sequence continues at coordinate 2,676 of DRHW01000007.1, read as the reverse complement.
GAATTTTATGTCAAAAGAAGAACATATTGAATTTGAAGGCACTGTAATCGACACCATGCCAAACACTACTTTTCGAGTAGAACTAGAAAATGGTCATGTTGTAACAGCGCATATTTCTGGAAAAATGCGTAAAAACTACATCCGTATCTTAACGGGCGATAAAGTAACAGTACAACTTACACCTTATGATTTAAGCAAAGGTCGTATTACTTACCGCGCTCGATAATAAGTATTAGTTAAAGAAAGATTTACATTTGGCTCATTTTAATTAATAAGCCACCTCTCGCTAAATCAAAGCTCGAAGACAATCACATCAGAAATCAGTCTTCTAAATTAAGTTTTTTCTTTGAGCTCTTTTCCTGCAATTGTATTCCCCCCATTCCTCACATTGTTGAATAGTCTTGATGAGAAATCTTGCCGACTTATTGATAATCTTTACTGAAATTCTTGTGCGATAAAGGATCTTATTTTTATCTGCATAGGCTAATTGACTTATCTTTTCGACTAGAATGAGCAAGTGGGCGACGATATCACTATTTGCTTATAGAGCAATAGTTGATAACGTCGCATCGCAGATTATTTAATGATAAGCGTTAACGACGAAATAACGGAATAAGCGATAACGTTGCTAATACGATAAACGCAAGCAATGTCCATCCAGGAATGCTTACACCCATAAATGTCCACAATACTTCAGCACATTCACCTGAACCTCTTAACACCATATTAATGGTGTCGCCTAGGGGGAAATTATCAAGCATAAAATTCAGGCCTGGACCACAACTTGGCACTTGATCTTCAGGTAGACTTTGTAACCAGAGATGACGTGCAGAAATGCTAGCGCCAAGTAAAGCTAAAACACCGCCTAATAAGCCATAAATACGCACGCCAATCGCCTTGGGGTTATGTATGACTGCTATCAGTAGTACCAAACCGACCAGCATCGTAAATACACGTTGTAATATGCATAAAGGGCAAGGTTCAAGGTTATCAACTAGTTGGAAGTAGCCAGCAACAGCGGCCATTGATAATGACAAAAGGAAACCCAATAAAAATAAACGTCGAGGCAATAACATAGCTTTCTCCAATTCAAAATTGTGTGCTAAGTTACCTTAAACATCGGCGGGTAGAAAGGGGCGTTACCATGAAAGAACAGAATTTAGATCAAAAACTCATCGCAGCTTATGACAAGATGATGGCACGTGTTCACCAATTTCTTGATACGGCCGAGCAGCAAGCGCTACCTACTTTGCAGAACAATATAGATAAAGCGAAAGAGCAAGCTGTTGAATTAAAAGAAATTACACATGATGAGGCGGAAAAGTTATCTTATTATGTTCGCCGTGATTTGCACGATGCCGCTGACTATCTGGAGCAAACAGGCGAAGAATTGTCAGCATGGTTAAGCTTTGATTTAGAGCTAGTAGAAGATCGTTTATTAGAAGTGTTTGCTAAAGTGGCAGATAAAACACGCTTAGAACTTGCGCAGTTGGCTGAGCAGGCAAAACGCGCTGAAGAATATCACACCGGTGAAATAACAAGCATTGGTACGCTTGCTTGTAAAAGTTGTGATGGTTTAGTTCATTTCAACCGAACAGGCCGAATTCCACCTTGTCCAAAATGTCACCAGACAAGCTTTGTTCGAGTGCCACTACGAAATAAACAACAATAACGTTATTAAAATTAATGGTTTTTAATGCAGTAGCGATATGGTTGGGATATGAAATTTAAATCAGATCAACACGTTTTAGATCATCACAGATTTTCCAGACGGCGTTTGCTACAAATAGGTCTGGGTGTCGCGGCTGGACTTGTGATGCCTAATGCATTTGCTAAGTTATTAAAACAACCTGAGCGGAAGTTATCATTATTTAATTTACATACGGGTGAAAGCATTAATGCCACTTATTGGGCCGAGGGTCAGTATCAAACCACTGAGTTAAAGGCGATTGATCAGATTTTACGTGATTTCCGTACTGGCGATGTCCATAAAATCGACACTGATCTGATCGAACTATTAAACCTTATTCATCATAAAACTGGAGTTAAACAAGCATTCCATGTGATATCAGGTTACCGCTCGCCAAAAACAAATGCGACATTAAATAAAAATACGACGGGTGTGGCAAAGAAAAGTTTGCACATGCAAGGCAAAGCGATTGATATTCGTTTACCAGAATATAACTTGTCTGATTTGCGAGATATTGCGCTTAATTTAAAAGCGGGTGGAGTAGGCTTTTATCCTGAATCTAATTTTATTCATGTAGATACGGGGCGTGTCCGTCATTGGGGAGCTTAACCGCTCACTGACATTCTTTTAACAATTTCAACACTAATGACTTGAAGCTGTCCATTTCTTTCGAATAGGTCTGTTTCAATTTCAAATGTTCTTGTTTCGTTTGTTCATGAAGCTCAGATAGTCTTTGATGAAACTCATTCTGTTTCGCTTGAGATATAAGGTCTGTGTGCTCCCCGATATCGCATTGATAACTTTGTAGCTGATGCTCATTCTTTGCTATCAACATGGCATGATTATTTAACAGAGAAGAATGTTCTGGCAAGGCACGCTCAAGCAAATAGAGCAAGGCAAGCAAGCGCCGCGTCTCATGTTGCCACTCATCAGCTTCTTGTATCCATGTTAAATGTTCTTTGTGCCAACGCGTATTTTCTGCTTGT
>DRHW01000006.1 GCA_011053005.1 Methylophaga sp. | reverse complement strand
GAAGTTCAGTATAAAGGTCAAGCGAAGCCAATTATGAATTGGTTGAAAGGCTCATCGGTCAGGGCTATAACTGGTATTGCAGATAGTGAACACGGAAATGTAAAAGATATCTTTGAAGCAGTGGCAAGTTATATATTTTCTGGCTATTTCGAAGCAATAGCCCCCGATTATCCTGCATTTAGTCAGTGGATTACTGGGGATAGTATGCAAGGAGCAGCTCAAGATGTTCTAAGTTATCTTGCTGGTGGAGCGGCAACAAAACGAGCTACAGCCGTAATGGATGCGTTAGGATTATTGGAAGGAGACAAGCTTAGGGCAACAAAATCACGCTATGCAATAACTGTTTTAGACATTTTGCAAGCTAAAGGACACGGTCAAGTTGTTAACAACAGCGAGTTACTTGAGCGAGTAAATGCACGACTGTATTTCAAGCCAGATAGCTATCGCCTAGAACCTGAGTGGTTATTAGTTATTTTGGCTAGCCTGGTTCATTCTGGAGAGTTAGAACTTTCCGTTGTGGGACACAATATATCAGCTAGCGATACAACTTTATTTAAAACGGTTAGTTTTGATACTTTAAAAGATTTTAAGCATATACAAGCACCCAAAGATTTTAATACCTCCGCTATTAAAGCATTGCTTGAGATGCTGGATATGAATGAAGGATTAGCGATATCAATCCAGAATGGTGATGATGGTGTAGTTCGAACAATGGGTGAAAAAATAGACGACTACATTCGAGTCATTTTACGTGACCAACAAAACCTAAAAGATCGCTTACCTCTTTGGGGGCAACATGTACTTGAAGAGGCAGAAGCTCAAACGCTGAATAACAAGTTAACAGAAACAAAAATATTCTTAGAAGAACAGCAGCGCTTTAATACTCCTGGAAAATTAAAGAACCTTAAAGTTACAGTAGCAGAGATTGAGGCTCAAACTTTAAACTTAGAAGCCTGGCGTGAATATAAGCAGTTAAAAGAAGTTGTTGGTGACTTAACACCAATGGTTGATTATTTAAAAAACGCACAATTGATACTGGCTGAAGATGATGACTGGCAAGAACAAGCAAAAAATATTCAACAGTCTCTCCGTGCAGGTTTACTTGAAAGAAATACCCGTTTAGATGCAAACTTCAAAGAAAAAATGCTTAAACAATTAGGTGAATTAAAGAAAGCATATATTCAACGGTTTGTAGAGCAATATCAACGAGCACGGTTAACGTTAGTTGAAGATCAAGTAAAGGCAAAACTAATTTCTGATAGTAGGTTAATAAGTTTGGAAACTCTGGCGGGTATAACTTTATTACCAGCAGAGCATTTAAAAAAATGGCGTGAGAGTTGGGCTGGTTTGCAAGTTGCAGAATCTATTGAACCTAAAATGCTAGAAGTGAATCCTCAGCCAGTAGCATTTAACCCTAGAGCTAATACTTGGGCTGGACAAGCTAAAGATAGGCTATATTATTTAGATGACCAGTTAGATTCGATGCTAAAAGAATGGACCTTAAATCTAAAAAATAATTTAGCTGACCCATTTATCCAGCTAGATTTGCTTAAAGCTTCGCAAAAAGAGAATGTTAATAGCTTCATCTCCTCAGGTAAATTGCCTGAACCGTTAAGCCGTGAATTTATTGAGGAAGTGAATAAGGTCTTGTCAGGACTTGAACAGGTTAACATCTCAATAGATGAACTGGTTTCAAGACTAGGTAAAGGTACACCACAAAGTGTGGAAGAAATACGAAAACGATTTGAAATCTTGATTCAAGAGCATTGCAAGGGTAAAGATAGTGAAAAAATTCGCATTATTATTGAATAACTGTAATTGAAAAACGGAAAGATTAATTTAGGAAATGAGATATGAAGCAAGGAACCTTGTTAAATAGTGATGATGTGAAAACTAACAAAAATAGCCCAGTGGAATGTTTAGGGCAAATATTTGAAAATGATGATGCTAGAAAAAAGCATTTCACAGAGTTGTTACGCGAAAAATTAAATGATCCTGAATTTAGAAAGATTGATGGGTTTCCTCTAGGAAATGAGGACGCTATCTTAGAACTTTCAGATCCGCCATATTATACGGCTTGTCCAAATCCTTGGTTTCAGGATTTTATAAAATTGTGGGAAGAAAAAAAGGGCGATTCTGATGAAGTATACCATCGAGAACCTTTTGCAGCTGATGTTCAAGAAGGAAAAAATGATCCTATTTATAATGCGCATTCATATCATACAAAGGTACCACACAAGGCGATAATGAGGTATATATTGCATTACACTAATCCTGGAGACATAGTGTTTGATGGGGTATGTGGTACTGGAATGACGGGGGTAGCAGCTCAAATGTGTGGCGATGAAAGCGTTGTCGTGTCGTTAGGCTATCAAGTCACAGAGAACGGAATTATTAATAAAAAGGAAGAGCAGATAGATGGAGCCGTTAAATGGGTACCATTTTCAAAAATAGGCGCTCGAAGGGCTGTCTTAAATGATCTATCTCCTGTAGCTTCATTTATTTCCTATCATTATAATTCTCGAATTGATGAGCGTGCATTTTCTTTAGAAGCTGCCCGTATTTTATCTGAAGTTGAGAAGGAGTGTGAATGGATGTATGAAACCATTCATTCTGATGGAGAAACTAGGGGAATAATCAATTGTGTTATTTGGTCTGATGTATTTGTCTGTTCTCATTGTGGGGAAGAGCTTGTTTTTTGGAATGCATCAATTGATTTTGATAAAGGTAAAGTTAAGGAGAACTTTCCTTGCCCGCACTGCAATGTTGAGTTAACAAAGAAAACACTTCAAACCGTATGGCAAGCTACATATGATCACGCTCTCGGCAAGTTAATTAAGCAAGCTAAACAAGAAGCAGTCTTAATTGTTTATACCCTTAAGGGTGAGAAAGAAAGATACAGAAAGGTTCCTGACATATTTGATCAAGAGTTAATAAATAAGATCAATGATTTAGTAATTACTGATGATTACCCTTCGGATAAGTTACCTGAAGGCTCGAATACTGCTCAACCTGCAAATTCACACGGTGCAACTCACATTCACCACTTTTATACAAAAAGAAATCTTTATGCCCTAGCATCCTTTAGAAAGTATATTAAGCAATCTTATTTATCAAATGAATTACAGTATCAATTTGATTCTTTAATCATTAGACAGTCTAAGCGCACAAGACTTTTAGTGTCATATTTTTTCCACGGCGGCGGCGGATGGGTTGGAACACCACTATCTGGCACTCTTTATATACCTTCTTATTCTGTGGAAGTTCAGCCATTTGAAACTTGGAAGAATAGGGAGAAGAAAACTCTAGCTAGAGTTACTTTCACTGGAGAGAAAGTTTGCTCCACTTCAAGTATGGGGGAGACTAATTTACCTTCAAATAGCCTAGATTATCTATTTATAGATCCACCATTTGGAGCTAACTTAAACTATTCGGAATTAAATAGTTTATGGGAGGCTTGGCTGGGGGTCTGGACAAATAACAAACATGAAGCGATAGAAAATAAGACTCAGGGAAAAGGTAGTGATGAATATCGTGCACTAATGACTGATTGTTTTAAAGAGGCATATCGAATTTTAAAACCTGGTCGATGGATGACCGTTGAGTTTTCTAATACCAAATCGGCTATTTGGAATAGTCTTCAAACAGCTTTATCGGAAGCTGGTTTTATTGTTGGAAATGTTTCTGCCTTAGATAAAAAACAAGGTAGTTTCAAAGCTGTTACTACTACTACAGCAGTGAAACAAGACCTTGTTATTTCAGCATATAAGCCTGATGGGAGCTTTGATAAACGGTTCGAAAGTGAGGCTGAAACAGAGGAGGGAGTTTGGGACTTTATACAAACTCATCTTCAGTACCTCCCGGTTGCAAAAAAAAACCGCGGAGACCTACTTTTTGTACCTGAGCGTGACCCTAGAATTCTATTTGACCAGGTTGTTTCCTTTTTTATTCGAAGAGGTTTTCCTATTCCATTATCGAGCCAAGAATTTCAAAAAGGACTAGCTCAACGGTTTTCGATGCGAGATGGCATGTACTTTCTATCTGAACAAGTTGCTGAATACGATAGGAACCGAGCGACTTCTATGGCTATTAAGCAACTATCTATTTTTGTTGATGATGAAGCTTCTGCAATTGAATGGTTACGACAAGAACTAAAGATTAAACCTAAAACATATTCAGAAATTCACCCTTTATTTCTGAATGAACTTTCAGGTTGGAAGAAAAATGAATTACAACTTGAGCTTGCTATATTGTTAGAACAAAATTTCATCAAATATGATGCTGAGGATGATGTGCCATCTCAAATTCATACATACTTATCAACAAATTTCAAAGATCTACGGGGGCTTGAGAAAGATAATCCAAGCCTAAAAAATAAAGCAAAAGAGCGTTGGTATGTGCCAGACCATAATAAAGCTGATGATCTAGAAAGACTTCGATTACGCTCTCTGATGAGAGAGTTTGAAACGTATAAAGAAGAGAAGAAAAAAGTTAAGCAACCAAGAGCTGAGGCTTTGCGTGCAGGCTTTAACGCTTGCTGGCAAGTGCAAGACTATCAAACAATTTTAGATGTTGCTTCTAAAATCCCTTCTGACGTATTACAAGAAGATGAAAAGCTATTGATGTTTTATGATAACGCTCAGACATTAACATCCAGTCAAGATGATGATTGGGACTAATTTAAGGAGTTAATATGGATGTTTAATGTCGGTGATTGGGCATGGAGTAAGTCATATCAACAAAATGTGAAGGTAATTGAGAATGCCGTTCTTTGGGGGCAAAGTTTTTATCGTATATGGTTACAACAGCAAGATGTTCTGGTGAAGGTATCGAGTGATGATTTAACCTCACCAAATGAAGCCTCATCGACTGATGTGCATTTCATTTCTTACATTAGCATTGCTGCAAAAATTGCGAATGCTCAAAAAGAAGATATATTGTTAGCCCCGATTGAATCCAATGTGATCCCTTTACCCCATCAATTAAAGGCTCTTAGTAAGGCGATGTCTCGAAAGCAAGTTCGCTATTTGCTTGCTGATGAAGTGGGCTTGGGAAAAACTATTGAAGCAGGACTGATTTTACGTGAGCTAAAATTGCGGGGGATGGCAAAGCGTATTTTAATTTGTACCCCGAAAGGCTTGGTGAGTCAGTGGGTAAGTGAGATGAAGATTCATTTCAATGAAAGTTTTCACTTATTACTTCCTGGTGAGCAGAAAGCTGTAGATGAGCACGATAATATTTGGCTTAGACACGATCAGATTGTGTGTCCTGTTGATAGTATTAAACCGATTGAAATGCGACAAGGTTGGTCATTAAAACAGGTACACGAATACAACAAACATCGTTTTGATGATCTATTAGCATCTGGCTGGGACCTTATTATTGTTGATGAAGCACATCGACTAGGTGGGAGTACAGAGCTTGTTGCTAGGTATAAGCTAGGGCAAGGTTTAGCAGAATCGGCACCTTATCTCTTACTACTATCAGCCACGCCGCATCAAGGTAAAAGTGATGCCTTTCATCGCTTAATGGCTTTGATTGATAAAGAAGCCTTTCCTGACCTTGGAAGTATTACGAAAGACCGCGTTAACCCTTATGTCATTCGAACCGAAAAGCGTATCTCTATTGATGGCGAAGGAAAGTCATTATTCCAGCCCAGAAAAACAGCATTGATTCCCGTCGCTTGGCAAAAGAAACATGCCTTGCAAAGGCAGTTATATGATGAAGTAACTGAGTATATAAAAGAAGGTTACAACCAGGCTAAAGCAAAAAAGCAGAATGGAATTGGTTTTTTAATGATATTGATGCAACGGTTGGTGAGCTCTAGTAGTGCTGCTATTGCTAAGACATTAGCTCGAAGGTTAGATGCTCTTAATAATATAGTTATCGAAGAAGATCTTCCAATGATATCTGCTGAAGAGTGGGCTGAGTTAGATGGACAATCCCAGCTTGATAAATTAATTAGTGAAGGTAAACAAGCGCTCGATAATGAGAAAGGGGAAGTCGAACATTTACTACAATTAGCCGAAAGATGTGTTGCTAAGGAAAGTGATGCAAAAGCCGAAGCCTTGATTGACTGGCTATATAAGTTACAGCAGGAGGAGCAGTCTCCGAATTTAAAAATGTTGGTATTTACAGAGTTTGTTCCTACTCAGCAAATGCTAAGTAAGTTTTTTACAGACCGTGGTATTAGTATTGTTTGCTTAAATGGTTCGATGGATGTGAATGAGCGTCAAAAAGTACAAACTGAGTTTGCAGGTGATGCTCGAATCTTGATTTCTACTGATGCAGGCGGCGAAGGCATAAATTTACAGTTTTGTCATATTATTGTTAATTACGATATGCCTTGGAATCCGATGAGGATGGAACAGAGAATAGGCCGCGTTGATCGTATTGGTCAGCCTCATATTGTTAGGGCAATAAACTTTGTACTGGAAGATACAGTTGAACATCGTGTCCGTGAGGTGTTAGAAGCTAAACTTCAAATTATCTTAGATGAATTTGGTGTTGATAAGAGCAGTGATGTATTAGATTCTGCCGAAGCCAATCATTTATTTGATAAGTTATTTATGGAATCATTAACTAATCCAGCGGTAATGGACCAAGAGCTTGAAAAAGCCTTACAAACGGTTCAAGAAGCTGCTAGAGATAAACATTCACAGGATAATTTATTTTCGGATAATGTTGAGCTGAAAGCTTATGATTATCAAAAAATAACAAACCATCCATTACCCCACTGGATTGCCAATATGGTGAAGCAGTATTTAGCTTGGCGACAAGAAATGGGACAAAAAACAAGCTTTACTTTACTTGAGGGGAGAGGATTGAACCTTAAATGGGAAGATGGGGCTATTTGGAATAATATTACCTTTGTGGGCAAAGAAGCTCAAGATGATCTTAACCTGAAGCATATTACCCTTGAGAACCCTAAAATAAGAGGGTTGTGCGCAAGCTTGCCTCTGTGGAGTGAAGTACAAAATATCCCCATCATCAGTGTTCCCTCATTGCCTAGTGGTGTAAAAGGTTTTTGGTCATTGTGGAGCATACGTTTTGCAGGACAAGATGAAAGACAATTAAAATACCTACCTATTTATATTGCTTTAGATGGTCAGTATTCTTCACCAGCATCAAATCGAATTTGGGATGCTATTTGTTCTGAAAGCATCCAGTTAGGAAATATTGCTGCAGATAAATTAATCAATAAAAACGATATTTATCTACAACTTCTAAATAATGCAAAGCAGCAAGGTAAGTTTGTATTTGAAAATATGCTGGCACAGCATTTAACTGATTTAGAACAGCAAAGAGAAAAAGGTGAGTATTCATTTTTAGCTCGTAGACGGGCGATTAATAGAATCGGTTTACCAGAAGTGAAAAATTATCGGTTGAGACAGTTAGATGATGAATATAATAACTGGACGAAAAAAATGGCTGATAAAAAAGCTGTTTATCCTGAGTTAAACCTTCATCTAGCTTGTGAGATAAGAGACTAGCTAATGCAATGGCAAGATAGGTTACTTAATAAGTTAGCGTTGAATGAGTCGTTATGCTTTGTCATCAATGATCCTGATCGCATTTGTTATGAGCCACACATCTCCAACGCTATCAAGCAATCTAAAGCAATAATCTTTGATGATGTAGATCCAATTGCTTTGCACCTTATTTATGAAGAGTGGTTAGAAAAGGAAAGTGGTGGTGCTTTTCTGTTTCGATACTCTGATATTAATGAGATAAATATCCCGTATGAGTTGTTACGTAAATCGAAAATTGTCGATTTTCATATAAGTGAAGTTATTGAGGATATAGATGCAGATGTATTAAGAATTATCCCCCCCGAGAATTACCAACTTATCAGTATGCGAGTTCAAAGTTATCGACCTGGAAAGTTGACAAAAGTGGCAAGTTTGGACTTTGTGTTGAGACATATTTATAAAATTGCACCAGAAATAATTCAAACAGATGTTGATGTGGTGAGAATGCTGATTCGGAAGCATTATTTAATGAATGAGATGCCTGAAGAAATAGAAAAGCATTTAATTCGTTTACTGAATTTAAATACTGTATTTTCGGGGTGGAAATTTGACCAACTTATTCCATACAAGCCGCAGTTCTTTGAGTTTTTACAACAGCAATGGGGAATGTATTTAGATAGCTTACTTATTAGTAATGAGCTTAAGGAAACGGCTTATCCAAATCATCAGCTTATTGTGCCATTTGATGATCAGGACATAAAAGTTTTTGTAGACAACTTATTTGCAGATGGCTTGTTAAAACCAATTAAGTTCGTAGGGATTGCTCCTGAACATTGGGCTTGGATTGGCATTCAAACGGATAACGATCAAACAAAGCTGAAGCGTTATCAACATTTATATGACACCGTTAAAAAATCACTTTCAAAAATAGATATAAAGACTGTGAATGCTGATTTTTGGGGAGAACTAGCACGTGGGTTGGGAAACCTTAATGCAATTTCATATCAAATTAGGCAACAATTGTTAGCTTTAGAAATTGAAAATCTTGTTGATTTAAACCGACAGACAGATGAAAGCTTTGAGGCTTGGTTATTAGATAAATATGGTGAGTTAATATCGATTCCATCCGTCCAATATCCGAATATGCTCCATAAGATTCCTAGCTGGCTCAATCAAAAAGTTCAATTAGGGAAAAAAGTTTGTTTATTGGTGATGGATGGAATGGGCTTTCAACAGTGGGCACTATTACGAGATAAATTAAATACTTGTGCTAATATTGCTGTGGATGAACGCTATTGTTTTGCTTGGGTACCCACTATTACATCTATTTCTCGGCAGGCTTTATTTTCAGGGAAGAAGCCATACTATTTTGCAGATTCATTGTTGACTACAGCTAAAGAAAAGGCACTATGGACAAATTATTGGGATGACCAAGGACTTAATCGTGAGCAAGTTCTTTATGCAAAGAAAGTTGAAGACAAAATAAATTATACTGATTTTAAAGACTTGATTGGATCACGGAATGTGATGGTTGCAGGGTTAGTTATAAATTTCATTGATGAGCAAATGCACGGTATGAAGGCTGGGATGTCTGGTTTGAACTCTGTTGTCGATGACTGGCTTGAACAGTGGCAATTTACGGACAAAATTAATATCTTATTAGATGAAGGTTATGAAATTATCATTACTGCTGATCACGGTAATCAGGAGGCTGTTGGGGCTGGTCGACTCAATGAAGGAGTAAAGGCTGAAACCAAGGGCGAGCGAGTTAGAATGTATAAGAGTGCTGAGGCAGCAAAAAGCACACTATCTTCAGATAATTTAAATGGCAAGGTGATAAACTGGCCCAGCAAAAAATATGGGTTACCAAATGGTTTTTACCCTCTGGTAAGTCGAGGTTGTCACGCATTCGTTAAGGCTGGACAAAAGATCGTCGGACACGGTGGAATAGGCTTACACGAAGTTATTGTACCGTTAGCAATCATTAAGAGAAAAAATAAACATAATGTTGAAAAAAGTTAGTTTTAGTCGACACGTAGAAAAAGACTGGTTGGACCAAACTGCTTTGTGGTGTACAGATAATTTAGATAAAAAAGAAATAGTCACAAAGATTAATACGATGCTGACGCCCTGGATTACATGCAAGATTAATCTTGGAAAGACAAGGAATCAATTAACTTCAATTTGGATTGATATACCTGGAAATATTCCATCACGCTTTCAAAAGTTTGCCTGTGATAAAGTGAGAGGTAGTAGTGATATTCCCTTAGCTATCCATTGGGGTTTGCTAATTGCAAAGAAAAAATTCTTTGCTGAGGTAGCTAGATTTATTGGTAGAACAACGAAATTAAATTGTTCTTTTACTTATGCCCAAGTTCAAAAACGAATGGTTGAATTATACGGGGATACTGAGACGGTTAAACGGCACTTACGATCTGTATTAAAAACACTTGTAGAGTTTGGGGTGGTGATACGGAGTTCATCTAGAAGTTATCAGGTTGCAGATCGAAAATTAGTGGTAAATTCAGACCTTAAAAACTGGCTTCTTTATTCTTTATTAATTAGTGAAGAGGTAATGAGTCGATCTTTACCCGATATTATAGATGATGCTATTTGGTTTCCATTTGACTTTAATGTACAAGCTAATGAAATTGAACAATCGTGGTTTGAATTGCATCAGCAAGGCAATGATTTAGTGATTTTCAGGAAATAGGAAAACAAGAAAAGTGAAAGTATCAATAGGATTTAATCGACATCTTGAAACTGAATGGCTAACGCAAACTGCATCGTGGGTTGCTAAGGACATTGAAGGTGACGAATTAAAAAGCCAGATTGATTTGATGCTTGCACCAGTATTTACAAGTCAAGTTGCTAAAGATAAAACACGTAATTTGCTTTTTGGGATTTGGAATAAACTGCCAGCGCATATTCCGAAAGCATTTCAAGATGATGCTGCAAAACTTATTATGGAACATAGTGAGTTAAATTTAGTATTCCACTGGGGAATGATGCTGGCTAAATACCCATTTTTTTACTTAGTTGTAGGTCAAATAGGTCGATTGACGAAGTTAAACGATGCATTCTTATATGCACAGTTGGAACAAAGAGTAGTTGAAAACTTTGGTGATACATCTACTATTAAAAGAAGTATGCAATTTGTTGTGAGGACATTGATTAACCTTGATCTTTTGGCTAACCCTAAGCAAGGTCTCTATCAAACGCAAAAACCTATTAAGGTTGATTCGTCATCAGTTAAAGCTTGGCTTGTCGAAGCAAGTTTGTATTCTGAGAGCCAATCTAGTCGAAGCTTAACGACGATAAGTGACGCGCCAGTGTGGTTCCCATTTGAACTTCACTTTCAAGCAAGTGACCTCAGTCAGAATGGCAGATTGGAAGTTCATCATCAATCTTCTGATGTGATTGTTTTTATAAATAATCAGTAAGAATAATATTGATGGACGACAAAGACTTAAACTTTGGTGCTGTTTCAATTGATAATGAGACACTCAAAAAAGACTTAAACTTTGGTGCTGTTTCAATTGATAATGAGACACTCAAAAGCTGAAAGTACAGGGTTGGCGTGAAAGCACACAAATCAGCGCCCAAGTTAGAACGATGATTAATGATAGTCTGCAGTGGTTACCACAAGTGCCATACCCTGATGAAGAGTTGGATATTAAAAGTCTGTTGGTGTACCAACATATTTACTCTAATTATCAAGGGGCAGGGATGAGTAGTTATGGTGTGTTTTAGATGGTAAGTATTACAAGTTAGTAGCAATGTACAATTTAATATGATGCTTTTAACAGGGCATTGAGCAATTCATGAACATAGGATGAACCATGAAAATAACACCAACCACGTTAACACTCAGTCAGCTATTTAGTAGTACAAATGAGCAGTTTGTTATTCCAGCCTATCAACGAAGATATTCATGGCAAGAGAAACAGTTAGGTGAATTGTTTGATGATATCCATCATTTAAAAACTAACGATACTCATCTTCTGGGTAGCTTAGTTTGCCTCACGTTTAGTCACACGGCCGGGCTTAATCCCCTAGAGATTGTTGATGGTCAGCAACGAATCACTAGTTTGTCGATATTCCTGAAAGTCATGCAAAACCGTTTTCTAGAATTAGGTAATGAGGAAGTGGCGAGTGAAATTGGTAATTATCTAGTTTGCAAAGGTATTGATAGAAAACCGATGAATAAGATATTGCTGGGCGATTTAGATAATACTGATTATTCATCAGTACTTTCTCAGCAGAATCTTGATGATGTTAAAAATAAAAACCTAGTGATGGCCTACAACAAATTAAAAGAGTGGGTTGCTCAGCTTACGGATGATGCACTTAATGAACTTTATTTTAAATTCATTAATAACGTGCTACTGATCAGACTTGATGTGGGTGAAGCTAAGGATGCTTTCAGGTTGTTTGAAACGATCAATAACCGTGGCCTAAAACTTGATAGTACCGATATCATCAAAAACTTTCTGCTTGGCCATGCATCAACGATTAGTGAAGATACGATCGCTACTGTTCGTGAAAATTGGAAAAATCTTATCATCAACTTGGATAGGATCGACAGTGATAAATTTTTCCGACAATTTATGTCTGGTATTCGAACCTATAAAGTAACTGATACTTATATTATTGATGAGTTTAAAAAATACTATTTTCATCGGGTTAAAGAAGCTGAAAACTTATCAGAATATGAGCTGTATAGTGAACTTGCTCAACCAGTTGAATACGCTGAAGAAATAGAAGATGAGTTGATTGATGATGATTTAGATGATGCTGTAATTGACGATGTAGTGGTGCCGTTGGAGGTGGATGGTAAAATCTCAATTATCGAGTTTTCAACTGCATTGAGAAATGCTTCATTGACCTACCGTAATATACTTAATCGAGAGTTCAGCGAAAAAAAGATCAATCAACATGTTTACAATTTACAGCGTATAAAATCATTTCCTTCTTACATTTTCTTGCTAGACCTATTTCAAAGGCAAGGGCTTAATTTAGCCACTTATATTGATATTCTTAAAGTTATCGAGACGTTCATGTTACGCCGACATATCTGCGAATATCGGACGAGTGAGTTAGATAATATTTTCGCGAAGTTAATACCGCTTAGCAATGACAATATCGTTGAAGAGATAAAAAATCAATTGCGTAAAGATTTGCCTACAGATGCAGAGTTCCAAGATAAGTTTGAGTCAGCCAACTTTAAAAGAGAGATAAATCGAGCAAAATATATTTTAGAAAAGCTTGAGTATCATCTTATTGGCGACCAGGGCGAATACATTCTGCAATCTGGTAGCGATGTTCATTTAGAACATATCATTCCTCAGACAATCGATACCAAAAAATCTAAGAAAGAATTCGGAGACTGGGAGTCATATTTATGCCCTCAAGGAACGGCTCTGCATCGTAACTATGTGAATAAAATCGGTAACTTCACTCTGATAGCTGGTGGATTAAACATCGTTGCCTCTAATAATCCTTTCTCAGCCAAAATGAATGAATATAAAAACTCTAATATTCAATTAACAAAGAATTTGTGCCATGAGTACAGTGCTAAACACTTTGATTTTGGTGCTGTTCAGGAACGGTGCAAACTGTTTGCTGCGACTGCTGTTGAAATATGGAGGTTATAAAAGCGAATCATGGGTAAAGATTACAATCAAATAAAGTCAACGGTGCTGCCTGAAGGTGTACGTCGTTTGACTAAATTAATAGGTATCGTTGCGGCTATCCCAATATTAGACCGATTTAGTTTTTCACTTTTTCCCCATACAGAGAGTTTAATCGCTTCTGGGATTCTCAATAATGACAAATAAAGCATGGTGTAATTCGAGTCATATGGTCACTCCATATCATTTTGTTGGGCTTAGGCCTAAGTACTATCATGAGAAGTAAATAGATGGAATCACTATTCCCTTTAAAAACAAGTTAGGTTAAAAATGGCCAAGGAACTAACAATCATTTGCCCTGAGTGCGAATCCAAAGTATTGAAAAGCTATTACTTGGAACACAAGAAATTTGGGTGCCAATCCGAAAGTAAGAATAAAGTATTGGATAACATTAGACCTAGTACTAAAACGACGAAGGGCAAAACACCTAACACACAGAAAAAGGGCCGCAAGAAGAAAAATAAATTAATGCTCATCAGCAAAAGAGGGACACGGATTGAAAGAAAAACCGAGTGTAATTTGTGCCACAAGGAGAAATCTCCTGTATGGCATTACACTGAGAGTTCTCATGGAGTGGTGAATATTTGTGCTGACTGTAAGCCGATGTTATTCGATAGGTCTTTTGGGAAGAAGGATGCCTTGGAATATGCGAAAACAGGCGGTGCATTTGAAGGAAACAGGAGAAGACATTGATGCTTAACCTAAAAAAGGTCAAATTCACTCCAGCCACAAAAAAAGCGTGACTCCCGTTGGGATGCTTGTAACTCACGCCCTTTAATTAGATCGTTAAGTTTTTTTGTCGAGATTGAGTATGGACGAAAAAGTTAAAGCATCGTGGGAGAGAGCTCTTCATCCCGAGACGCTTAAAACAAATATCATCACAGCTTCGATATTTTCGATGGCTTTTGAAATGGCAATAGATCCTGAAGCTTATCCCAAAGACCTAGATTTAGAACTGGTTACTCCTGCTCCTTTATGGAGCCTTCAAGTGGTTATTGATGTTGCATTAGGAACGGAGGAAGAGGCTCGTAAATAATATGATCATTTCGTTGCAAATGCAGACAAAACTTAACAAGC
Source organism: Methylophaga sp. (assembly GCA_011053005.1). Lineage (GTDB taxonomy): Bacteria > Pseudomonadota > Gammaproteobacteria > Nitrosococcales > Methylophagaceae. Next base: position 31,168 of record DRHW01000006.1, on the reverse strand, counting down.
AGTTCAAGTTTGTTCGCTATAGCCCCTCAACTTGCTCGTTAGGAGTATGATGAAAACTCATTACAATCGGGTATCTATATTAAATATCCTTGAGCCAATTGATCTTGTGTTAGCCAATTATAGAATTGAAATTTCTAAGCATCCTGATCCAGACACATTTGGACTAATAGAACAATATGAAGAGTTTTATGGTATTGGGTTTGCTATATGCCAAACGTTTTTAGTGTCAATGCATAAAGGTGAAAACAAATTTGTAGCTTTTAAAAAAGGTCCTTTTCATTCAACCGGAAAATCTTACGCTGAAATTACCAATGCATGCGCTAATTACTGGAAACATAACAATGAATGGGATAAAACCAGACTAAGCAAACAGACGCAAGCTACGGTAGAGGTATTTGAGAGGCTATCAGTCGATGTATGGGGTCCTTACCCTCTTTCGAGCATGTTTTATACTCTACTTGGTGATAATGCTACCTTCATAGAATTACTAAGCTATCTAAATGGGTGGGCAAATGATGTTAATGAACAACATAGAGACTGCAAAGAGTAATTTTTCTTTTTTAGCTGAGTGTGAGCCTATTTTCGTTAAACTCGCAAAAAGTACTGAAAAAGTCCAACAATTATTAGTACGAGTGAATAATCTCACCAAAGCATTCCGTGATGAACACAATGCAGTCAGGCGTGCCGCCGATGATAACTTGATCCGTGGAGACAATTTTGCCGAATCATTACTAGTAAATATCAAAGCAGAAAAACTAAACTTATCAATCAAACAAAAAATAAGCAAAAAGAAAAGGGATCAGTATGACTTACAAAGCAGCGTTCAATGGATGGGACCAGTTGACAAGAGAAGACCTTATTGTCGCTTATCGCAAAGCTAAAGCAGATTGTTTTTTTGAGAATACATTTCCAACAGCGATAAAGTTTGCAGAATATGAAGAAAAACTACTAGATAACTTAGATGTTCTTTTGGAAGAACTCAAACAGGACAAAGGATTTGCATTAAATGAACGTTTGCTGGGTGATTTTAGGTTGACACCTAAAAAACTTGGTTTGAAATCAAAGGCTGATGCATCGAATGGACATATCCATTTTTCTGATCCGGCCCGTGCATTTGAATGCTTAACTAAAAATAATCAATTGGTGCCTGAGTTTAGAATTATCGGTGACTTTCCAGTTGATGCGCACATTATTTCTGCACTTTGGATAAATATGGTTGGGCACAAGTTTGATGCTCAGCTTGATGACAGTTGCTATGGTGCTAGGTTAAAACGTGTCAGGAATGACGAGGAGATTAATCCAGATAATGATCGACCTTTTCATATTACTGCAGTCGGTTCATTTCTTCCTTATTTTCAACCTTATCAAAAGTGGCGCAGTGATGGCTTGAAGGCTATCCGTAACGAGTTAGATTCTAAACATGACGTCATTGCCGCTTCCTTAGATTTGAAAGCTTATTATCACTATATAGACCCTCTAGCGATATCATCAAAAGCACTTTATGAAGAGTTAGCTTTGATAGGTGAAAAGAAGCTGAGTCCGCAGGAAAAGAAATTTACAAAAGTACTCGCTCAATTTCTCAAGCATTGGTCTGATGAGTCGGGTAAGTTTGCCAAAAAGGTAAATATTTCTAATTCTCATGTACCTAGTGGATTAGTAATAGGTTTAACGGTATCTCGAGTTATATCGAATGTAATTCTTCACCGCTGGGACAAGCTTATCAAGGAGAAGCTAACACCTATTCACTATGGACGTTATGTAGATGATATGTTTTTGGTTCTTCGAGACCCAGGAACTATTACTAACACAGAAGATTTGATGGAGTTTATTCAACAGCGTATTGGAAAACAACATTTTTTCAAAGATAAGAAAGAATCAGATGAAAAAGAGAGTGTTTGGCGAATACAACAGGGCGAAATGTTTCAAAAACAAACTCAGATAAGACTGCAAGCAGAAAAACAAAAGCTATTTATATTGCAAGGACAAGGCGGTAAAGATCTCCTCGATAGTATTGAGAAGGAAATTTATGAACTCTCCAGTGAACATCGCTTGATGCCATCTCCTGATAACCTTGACGACTCTACGGCAGCAAAGGTACTTTCTGCTTCTGGAGATGTCAGTGAGCAAGCAGATAATTTAAGAAGAGCTGACGGGCTGACAATAAAGCGTCTTGGCTGGGCATTACAGTTGCGTCACGTCGAATCACTCGCAAGAGATTTGCCACCCAATGAATGGAAAACACAACGAAGTGAGTTTTATCAATTTGCCCATGACCACATTCTGAGACCTGATAGGCTTTTTCAACATTACAACTATTTACCTAGATTATTAGGATTTGCGATAAGCCTCGACGAGTGGGGCGAAGCAGAGAAAATTGTACTGAAAGCATTCGACTCACTTCATGAGTTGGCAGATGAAATCAAGCCGGGTCAGCAGATATATATCAACGGACAGCAGACATATTCTGGTGATGCTTTATGGAAATATCTTAGAGCAACGTTAACATGGTGCTTTATCGATGCTACGATAAAACATTACAACCCAAAACAACTATTTGGTAATGTTCGAAAAAGAAGGCTTGCAGAACTATTCATTGATTACGTTTTTGATGAATTAGACCGTTCAGGTGAAAGCCTATTCGCTATTCTTACAGTAGAGCAGTTTTATAAAAAGGCTATATCAGTTGCCCGAGCAGATTTGGCTAAAGAAGCATATAAACGAATTTTAAATACAGAAGCAGCATCAGAATTATTAATAAAGTCATTGAATAGAAAAGATGACAGGAAGATCATGAATGCATTTTCAAGAACAGAACTCTTAGATACTGATGCTTTGAAAGACTTTGTTAATAAAAGTAGGCAAAAACGTTTGAGCAAGCTTAAAGGTGCGGATAAGACAGGTGAAAATATTCTACCTTTTATCTTTCCCACTCGTCCTTATCATCCATCAGAAATTGCAGAGCTCGTTCCTGAATGTGTAGGGTTATTCAAAACTAAAAGTGAAGCAGAAGATCCGAAAAATAATCCAGTTAAACTTTGGGCTAAATATGTGAGGGCTGTTAGAGGCGTTTGGATTAAGCCTACACTTTTAGCCGCAGAACAAGATAATGAAGATAAAAATAATAAATTTAAGTACAAACTCAAAATTGGGACTAAGAGTAATAATAAAGTTGTAGTGGTATTGACCAATATTAAAACCGATGATCAAGATTGGGCTCTTATGGCTGCTGGGAAAAGAGCAACTAGTTTAGAAAGATATAGACGCATTTCATCAGTTGTTAATCAAGCAATAAAATTAAATCCAAAACCTAATTATATCATTTTCCCCGAACTTTCTGTGCCTTTAGATTGGGTCGATAGTATTGCAAATAGGTTAGTTAAGCTTGGTATTAGCTTGATAGCTGGTACTGATTATCGACACTTTCCTGATAATAAAGTTTTAAGCGAGGCATGTTTGGTTTTAACTGACAATCGTTTGGGATTTCCATCAGCGGTTCGAATTTGGCAACCCAAATGGGAGCCAGCTGTTGGTGAAGATAAGGAGCTAATTTCGAAGTATGGAAAATCTTGGCAAAATCCAAAGTTAGCAGGTTATCCGAAGCCTTTTAAACCTGTATATCGACACAATAACTTTTATTTTGGCGTAATGATTTGTTCGGAACTGCAAAATGCAAAATCTCGAATGAAATACCAAGGAAAAGTCGATGCATTGATGCTACTTGCATGGAATAAGGACCTTGATACTTTCTCTGCATTAGTAGAATCAGCCGCACTTGATATTCATGCTTATACGATATTAGTTAATAATCGTGAGTACGGAGACAGTCGTGTTAGGTCACCAGCTAAAGAGTCATTTCAGCGAGACTTAGCTAGATTAAAAGGTGGGGATAATGATTATTGCGTTGCTGTAACTTTAGATATTGAAAAGTTAAGGGCATTTCAGAGCAGAGCGAAGAGATGGGCTGAAAAAGGTGATCCATTTAAACCTCTACCTGAAGGATTCGTGCTGGATCCAAAACGAAGGATATTACCAAAATAGGCAAGAATATAATGCATATTAGTGGTGACTTGATTTTTTGAATCTATTTACCTGATTTTGTTTCCTTCAGTAGTTTTTGGTTTAGCTGATAAACTACGTGTGATTTGTGTAAATAATTTGAATAAATATCTTTCCTCTTTGGAGGCTTCCCCATAGCTATAGGTTATGTTACAGATGTTTCTTTGTGAAGGTTATCAGTACTGGTATAGACATTCATTGATTTAGTATTCTGTTAATCAACGCCCAATAGTTTCCACCCGTCAGCATCGAAATATAATAGCTTTACCCAGGTCGAAGTGATCGTAGATAACATTAATCGATAACCTCATTAATTTTGTTATGATTAGGCTATTGATTTTAGCTCTTTTAGCTACTCTGCTCGGGTCTGGATCCGATTGAGAAACTGGGAATCGAATTGGAAGGGAGGGCGAAATGCCTCAGAAATACCACCGCGGTTCTGTAAGCCTTTAAAAATAAGGTGTGAACGGGGGTTCGATTATTCCGTCGTAAAAGTAATTAGAGAATATCTGGTTATGTGAGCTTAATAGTAGACAAATTGTACTTCGTTAAATTTAAGTGAATCAGTTATGATGAGTTATGATTTGTAGTGATATACGCAACGAACACCACATTTTTATTTATATTAAAATCAATAGCTTAAATTAAGGTTCTCTTTCTACGAACCAGGCGGTCGCACGTTCGAATCGTGCCGGGCGCACCATACACTTAGTGTAGAAACAAACAGTTATCGTTAATTCGGTAGCTGTTTTTTTTTGCCTCTGTCCCATAGATATTACCTAAACTGATTAACTAGATTGCAAGCTTGATCTCTAAACATATTTTCAGTCTGTAACTGATACTTCACAGTTATCTGCTGCATAGCAGTCATCGGTAGAAAGGCGATGGCTAAGGGTAACAATAAATAAAATCGCATATAAAACTCAAAATTAAATAAATATTAAGAGGGGGATGATTTTAGTCTTGTGTCACGGATTGTATTAGCAAAAAATAGCAAGAGGTTTGCTGGTTTAATTACAGACTAACTCAATATTTAAGATTGATAAAAAGTTATTCTTCGCAAGGCTATTATTTACGTGCCGTAAAATAGCAAAAAAAGAATATTAATAGTGTTATAGCCGTCAAATTTAAAAGCATCTGAGATAGGACTTGCATAAAGCTTCTCATTAAATGATAATGATTCTCATTAGTGTTTAATAAGGGTGATTAAGAGGCTTGAATGACAATTTTAAGGCAGACACATACGGAGCAGGTTAAGCAGCTTTACCTTGAGCACCGTAATTGGCTGTCGGTGTTTATTCAGCGGCGTATCGGGTGCCCTGACGATACAATGGATCTGATCCATGACTCCTATCTTCGCATTTTGGCCAGTGACAAGCTTCCTAAAAAAGAGGACTCAAAACGTTTCCTAACGCATATTGCTAAAGGGCTATTAATCGACAAATACCGTCGTAATCAGATCGAGAAATCTTATTTAGAATATCTGCAAAATATCCCAGAAGCCCATTATCCTTCTGCTGAAATCCATACGTTGATGATCGAAGCACTCACCGAACTTGATGCTTTACTACATCGTTTACCTGATAATGTTCGCAAAGCTTTGTTATTAAGGCAGCTCGATAATCTCAGTTATAAAGAGATTGCTGAACGTTTGGGTGTATCTGTATCCTCGGTTGAAAAATATATCGCTAGGGCATTACAAGCCTGTATGACAGCGTCATTAAAACCATGAAATAGCTAGATTTCTCTGCCACAACTTTTACATCAATGGCGTTTGTGGTGTTTCAGGTCGACGTATTAACCAAATTAGTACGATAGCCATAATCAATGGTGCCGTGCATTTTACTAATAGCGGTGCAGCACTGGAAACTAGAAACACTGTGCTAATGAACATGCTGATGAAAGCTATCCACTTTGCACGACGAGGAATAATACGGTGCGTTTGCCATTGTTCTATTAATGGGCCAAAACGTGGATGTTTTAATAACCAATTATGTAGTCTAGGCCAGCCATTAGCTGATGCCCACACTGCCAACAACAAAAACTCCGTTGTTGGCAAGCCGGGAACAATAACACCAATAAAAGCGACGACCACAAAAAATAATGCGATTATTCGCCAAAACAACGTTCTTATCATTATCTAGAAACTTCTTTTTTATTGGTGTCCATAATTTCATTAACGGTATTTGTAACAAAGTTGAAAGCCTGTATAGCACCATTTAGAGCATGAATTCTTTGGAAGTCATTGAGTTCTAAAGCATCAAGCATTGCTTTGAATTCACGCCAATATGTGGCTCGACCATCAGCATGGGCCGCCATATGATGAGCGCCAAATGTTTCTGATAAATCCAGTGAGTTTTTCACATGTTTCAATATCATCGCCGCGCCTAAGCTTGAACCTTCAATGGTATATAACCAACCGATTCCAGCATAAGGCTCAGTAATTTTGATTGAATGGGCTAGTTGTTGATCTTGCTGTTGAATAGAAAGTGGAACCCCCATATCCTCACAATCTTTCAACACAGCACTTAAACGACTGTGTGATGCAAGATCAGGTATCAGTGCCTGAAGAACTGCATCTTGATAAGCCGGTTCGCCAGCCGTATGCAAACGAAGTTGCATACGCAGAAACCCTTGGTAATGAGTTACATCTGCAAAAGGGTTTAGTTGCATGACATGATTATCTAATTGTTCATGTATTGCATGAGTCCCCGATTTTAGATAAACCGATAATGCTTCTGGTTCAGCTTGTTTGGTCATAAATTTACCTCTTAGAGTTATAAAATACTTACTCTATATACCGTATGAAAAAGCGTTATCCGTAAGATTAATTTCATTTATTTGTCTTTTATCGCTCTGGCACGTTGAGCATAGGGCCCTGCTTTGCTAGATTTACTCCAAGATTGATAAAGTACAACCAGATTTTCTAATACGACAAGACGCTGATCGTCATTAACGGATGATGAGCTATCTAACCAGTGCAATGCCTTCAAAAACAAAGGTTCTGCTTGTGAATATTGGTGTCGTTTGAAATACAAACTCGCAGCGTAAGAGGCGATGTTGGCAGCTTCAATAGGACGTAGATTCAATTTTTGATGCAAGGTTAGACTTTGTTCAAACAATGACAAGGCTTCATCATCATCTCTTTGAGCGAGTTTGAGGCTCGCAAAATTTCCCAAGATTAAAGCCTGCTCAATCGACTCAGCTTTGTTCAACTTAAGAAGTAGCGTAAACGCTTCTTGGTATTTTTTTTCTGCTTGCTGATATTCTTGTTTATCTTGGTGTTGTAATGCCAGTTCATTAAGGTGCATTACGCTGTTCAGGCTAGGTTTTCCTTGTTGCTGACGAAGTTGCAATGCCTGTTTTCGTAATGAAATAGACTTATCTTGCTGAGCATTATCTTCATATGCATTTGCCAGTAATTCCAATACCAATAGCTCACGATCATTATTTGGCTTATTTTGTTTAACACTGTTATTGATTGATTGAAGAGCCAGCTCAAGAGGCACAATGGCTTGCTGAATCTGATGTTGAGTTAATTTAAGCTTAGCGAATAATATGCGTAACTCAACATCATGATCGAATGATGAGGGTGACTTGTTGAATCCTGCAATATTAATAAAACCTGTCAGTGCATTGTTTATTAATGTTTCAGCTTGCGAAAACTGCTGTTGATCCATCAATATTTGTGCTTGTAATAACACCGCTTGCCATAATTTTCCTTCGCCCTCACTGTTCAATGCGAGGTAATTATCAATAGCATGTTGATAAGAAGCGAGTGCTTGTTCTGGTCTATTTGCTTGTTGGTATAACTGACCTTGATTGAATAATAATGCATTAAACTGCTCATCTCGAGCGCCAAGTACCTGTTTACCGAGTGTTACTGCCTTATTTATAGCTTCTAAAGCTTGCTCAGTTTTACCTTGAGAAGCATAAATATAAGCCAACATATTTAGGCTACTTGCCTTGTAAGCACCGCCATTATCAGCCTTATCGGCAATAATCATGGCTTGTTCAATCGCATTTTCAGCCCGTAGATAATCACCATCTTGATAAGATTGCATCGCTTGAGATTGAAGCTGCTGCCAATTTGCTGAGTTAGCATTCGATTGCAGACTAAACATTATCAATATTAAAGTGAATGCTGGTAGATACAATCGGCCCATAACATGATTCTTATATTTAATCCTATTCATATCAAAACCGTTTTTCTAATCGTAAACTAGCTGCATTACGTTCATGAGAATAAAGCCAGTCGATATTGCTGTGAACTTTACGATGTTTCAACGTCAGGCTTGGCTCAAGACCATAGATACTAAGACTTGGAAATCGCACGATCAGCGTGTAATTTTGTTCAACATCGTCACGTAGTTCACCCAATAAAGCATTATAGACACCATATTCTTGTTCGCGTATAGAGGCGAATAACACGGCATTAATATGCTTATTAAATATTTTAGAAACGCCTGCTCTAATACCTATTTGTTGATATGCATTAGTGTCTATTTTTGCCTGTTTATGGGTCCAATCGAGTCCACCAAATATCGTCCAGTCATTAGGTAAGGCATACCAAGCGGTGGCATAAGTTGACCAAATATTACCATCATAAAGATCGGCGATATTTTCGTTTAAGTATTCTTGTTTTTTGTAATCAGCTTCTAGTTTAAATATGGCCTTGTCAGACAAATAATGTAGCCATTCCCCGTGCGTGCCCCAAGCACCATACATAGAAGTATTGCCATAACGCGAAAATTCAAAAGAAGGTGCTAATGAATATTGATTTCGACGATCATGATAGCTATAACCAATCTGGCTATTTAACTGGCTTTCGTTATAAATGGATTGGTCTTTATAGTTTTGACCATAAAGTAATGAACGAAAAAATATGCCGTGATGACCTGATATAGCAAATCGTTTATTCAAGGTTGCTTCATAATCAATACCCTGTGCTTTTATAGCCTCAGGTGTTTTACGTTCATACAAACAAAAATCATTGTAACGTTGTAAACAGGTGTAAGTTTCTGAAGATTGATTCAGGTTATCAACCCAAGTAGGCCCAATTGAGAATGAACCTTGCCATGACTGTCTATTTTCCAAAGCGTTTAAAAAACTATCGACGGTCTGACTCAAACCTTGTTGCTGAGCATTAGCAGGCGTTAAGGTTAAGGCTATTTTTTTAAAAAACGTTTCTGATTCACCATCTTCACGGTTTTCAAATAATACGCGTGCCAGTTCCAACTGACCTGGCAGAAAATCAGGTTTTAATGCGAGTAGCTCACGATACTGTTGTTGCGCGGTGTCTAAATCCTCATGCATTCGTGCCAATGCGCCACGTGCATAAGCCAGTAATAATGGGTCTGCATCAGGAAAATATAGATATTCTTTTAGAAAATAATCAACTGCAGACCATTCTTTTTGTTGTATAGAAAGATATAAAGCACGACCGACATCGTCTTTATTATGCTGCACAGCGTAGCGTTGTCCATTAACTGTCAGAGTAGGGCGTTCACCATGAAGATAGTCTTCATCTTTGAGAATATTTTGTTCTTGTTGCTCTGCTCTTAGTTCAATACTTTGGTTTAACCGTAAAGATGTATCCGTATCGTCTGCCCAACTGTTGAAGCAGATTAGATAAAGACATAAAAAACTCGCATAAAGTATTAATTGGCGAATGGAAATGATGAAAATAGAGGGGATAAGTAACATGTTTTGGCTCTGACAAATGGAAAAGTCAGGTGCTCGAAAGCACCTGACCTGATTTCATTTATAAAACAATAATGATTATTTCGTACCACCAAATGAAGTGTCGTAATCACGATTACTGAACTTAGCTATCCCAGCCAAGGCGGCTGCATCAGCACCATAGAAATGACCTTCACTTGTACCTGACACAGGGGTTCCATCAAATGCATTAGCAGTTCCAGAGAAACTGGCATCGGCACTATTAATCGTTGCATTAATAGCCACACTTAAACCTGTTCTGCTCATTGCTCCTGACAAGCTACCTGTTCCAAAGTTAGCATTTAATGTACCTGTTAGCAGATTAGAACCATTATAGTTATTCATGCCTTTTACAGTGTATGCTGCCGTGCCTGTTGTAGGCATCGTTGTGCCAGTATCATCGCCCGAATAATAAACAACGCGAGTAGGATCATTGGTTGTTCCATTTTGTGACCACTCACCAAAATAGACTTCTTGCCCTGATACTTGGGCAAAATCAAAGTTACCAAATGCAGCATGACTTGGTGGCATCATCGCTGTAGTGATGCCATAAATAGTATTAGCATCGACACTACCCATGCTTTTTAGGCTTGAGAAACTAATCATCGTGCCACTGTAAAATGCATTAACGCCTACACCAGGAGCACCAAGGGTGCCAGGATGATCAACAGTGGTGTTCGTTGTGCCGCCAACCGTTATAGTACCTGTATAGCTTTGACCAGATTCAGTCGCATGAACTACACTTGTTAAGGCTAATGCCATAGTAATAATTGAGATTTTTTTGATCATGTTCATTGTTATTTCCTTTTAATTAAAAATAGTTATTCATTGAATAAAACGGTTGTTATTTTCAGAAATCACCTCCTTTTAGTTAGAATTTAGCCGTTAAGCTGAGTTTTAAAGTCCGTCCGGGTGCTGGAATAGCCGATCGGGTCATTGGATCAATGTAATATTCGTTGGAAAGGTTGGTACCAGTGAGTTCGACGGTTAAATCGTTATTAACCTGATAGCTGGCATATGCGTCATATAACAAAATGGTGTCCCAAGACAGCGGGGTATTGGCGAAATAACTGATCGTTGAAGAGTCACGATAGTTAGTATCAAAGTTATCTTGGTGTTTAGAGTAGTAAGTTACTCGGCTACCTAGTTCTAGCTTGCGATTGAAAAAGCGACTTCCAACCGTCATATTTGCTGTGTATTCAGGCATTGCCATACTGACGAGATAGCCACCGACAAAGCCATCTTTTACGCAATTACTAGTTGAATATTCATCAAGTAAAACGGCTGAGTTTTCATCACATACTTCATTTTCAAAGTTATAAGCAAGGCTAAGATCGGTGAAAAAACGCCCGGTGTCATAGCGTCCTTGGAGTTCAATGCCTTTTATCGTTTGCTTATCAAGATTACTGAATACCAATGATGGTGAACGGTCGATCACATTTTCAGTACGGTTATAGAAATAGTTGAGCTTTACATCAGCATATTCGGCATCTACTAATCCTGCTAAGTCATGCACATAACCAATTTCATAGTTATAAATATGTTCTGGTTTGAGCTCATAATTAGGATCTGGCAATGATGCTGAAAAACTGATGGTATTTTCAAACAAACTAGGGAAGCGATAAGCCTGACTATGGCGCGCATACACCTTGCTATCATCATTAATATCTAAGGCAACAGATAATACGGGGGCCCAGCCATCGCCTTTAAGACGTTTGACTTTTTTCAAGGTTTTTAGATCACTGTAAAGTCTTTCGCCAGTGCGTGCACAGCTAGTGAATTCTATATCTGTGGTTAAACAAGGATTATCAGCTCGATGGTATTTGCCTTCGCTGTCTGCTTCCCAAACAGCTTCCATTCCATCCGGCGTTGTAGTGCCTACTTTGGCCTGTGATTGTTGATTAGCATCCGCAATCACTCGATCAATTTCAGCAGCAGGCACCCCGATCATTTCAAGGAAATCTCTTTGATTTTCATTGGATTGAATTTCTACATCAATCTCTGCTTGAGTAATAATTTTGTCATAAGCGATAGATACTGTTCTGCCTATTTCAGACAGGTAGTTACTATAATTGGTATCACCCGCATCTAGACGACTTTGGCGGAAATCATCAAAGGTCCAGAATGAGGAATAACGCATACCGGCATCGATACTAAGAAAATGTGTGGGTTTCCATGCAAAATTAAAGTTAAAGTATTTTTCTTCTCGGCGGCCTGCTTTTGGTAATAAACTGAAAGTACTGCCGAGAGATGGTGAACCAAACTCATCATCCGTACTGAGTTTTTCTTTTTGATAACGGCCGCCTAAGGTAAGATCAAGATTGTCCATAATTGTAAAGGCGTTACTTAAGGTCACACCTTTGCGATCTTCTTGTGCGTTCCTGACTGCAGTATTATGCAAAAGAGTATTAGTAGGATCATTACGAACAACAGGTTCATTTGGGTAGCCGCCAGCGGTGTAGGTATCACTAACAGTATTGGTTTTCCAGACATTGGCATAAAAATCAACCCAGCGATTGGTCTCTGGATTAAGTTTATATTCCACGTTATACGCTTTACTATCGACGTTGCTCAAAGGCCACTGAGGCACTCCGTCATTGACTGCACTTTCCCATGAGATACGTGAAGGGAAAATTTCGCCGTAAAGCGAGGTACTATCTCTATAGCCAAAAGATATGCTTTCATAATCGCTGATTTTTAATTTTACTTTGGCTAACCATGATTGCATTTCACTGGATGTATTGGGTAGTTCATCTCCCGGTTTATAGATATTGGCTAAATCGGGAATAACATTGTCTTGGATATCATCTGAACCACGAGAATAAAAACCTTTTCCGTGTGTACCAGAAAAATGATTGCCTTTTTTACGGTAGGCATAAGCACCCATCACATCGAAAAAGTCTTGACGTGTTCCTACGGCAAGTCGATAGGCATAATCGTTTAAGTAATCTTGGCCACCACTATGTGGCTCAATGAGAAGAGTCGGATCTTTAATATCACCCTGAGCAACATATCCTGGAATATCGAGGTAGGATTTACCTGTAGATAGACTTGGAACATTAGCGGTTACAGCGTTATTGCTGCCTTCAAGTTTTAATTCGCCACCCGCTGTCTCTCCGGGTTTTAATATGTCATCAATATCTAAGGTACTGGCAACAACCGCTCCACCAATACCACTATGAACGTCGCGTTCTAGATTAGGGCCTTTAATCGCTTTGATATTACCAATAAGGTTGGGATCGATATAGCTACGATTATTGGCACCGTTATAACCACGCCAAATAGTAATCGCTTGCTCGGTACCATCAATGGTCAATGGCACGCGACCTGGACCTTGAATACCGCGAATATTGGCATCAATACCGCCACTATTACGCGCATCGGCGCTATACACATTGAGCATTCCACTCAACATGTCAGCAGGTGCAGAGCCTTTAAACCGTTCTAATTCTTGCTTACCGACATAAACACTGGAGATGTTTTTATCAAATACATCGTTATAGCCAGATTCATCTCGTGTACCTACATATTCCTTGGCAATAATATCAATGGTATCTATATAGATTGAGTCTGAATCTGTTACGTCGACATGAGCAATGGGCGATGTTTTACTGGTTATTTGATAGGCGCCGTTGGGCTGTTGTATAACTTTAAGATTAGAACCTTTCAATAATGATTCAAACCCTTGTGATGCTGTAAAGCGACCTTGTAGACCTGAACTCATTTTGCCTTTTGTCAGCGAAGAATCTACATAAAGCTGAATCTTTGCTTCTAGGCCGTAGCGTTTTAAGGCCTGATCTAAGCTACTTGCAGGAATGTTAAACTCTAATGCGTCTTCGGCGTTAGCGACGGTCGGCAGCCCGACAATTAGTAGTATATATAAAATTGCCAGAGTGAATGAGCTGACAGTAATAGGTAAAAAAGGTCGAGATGACATGCAGGTTCCTTAGATTATTTTCGTTATGTATTGATATACCGAACGAAAATATGAAACCCGTAAATCTAAATGATAATTATTTCTATTTGTGCTGTGAAAATATAAACTCCATCAGCTACGTTTTTTAAAACCACATATTTAATCTTAGTCAGGCTGGATCGATATTGACCCAGTAGGGTGTGAAGGATTGCAGTTTAACTGGTAGAATTTCGGTTAATTGCTGAAGAATATGATCTGTGTTGTTCAGAGAAAATACACCCGTTATTGTCAATGAAGCGAGTTTCTGATTAGCCTTCAGCCTGCCTGAACGATACCGTGATAATTCATCAATAAATTCAGTCAATGGCATGTCGGCAACAGCTATTTTATGTTCTGTCCACGCCATACTTGATATGTCTGCAGCATAGTCATTTATAACGCTATCTTGTGTGAAGTCAGCCCCTAAACCTGATTCAATAATCCTTGTTTCATCAGAGTGATTAGGTTTAATTTGAACGCGACCTTCAAATACGCTAAGTTTGGTTTGATCACCCTTTAGTCTGACTGTAAATCTCGTTCCGAGAGGCTGCAACACACCATCTTTAGATACCACTGTGAACGGAGTGGAGTGGTGAGTTGTTTCAATATAAATTTCGCCTTCATGCAACATAAGTTGTCGATTGTACTGATCTATATTGATATCAACTCTGGTGGAGGTATTCATCGATAGCTTTGTGCCATCTGCCAATGTGATGTTCTTTATTTCACCTTTCTTAGTGGTTGCATAATCAACCGGAGAGCGCGTGTTTAAGGTGAACATTTTGGTCGTCAAGGCACCGAGACCCAATCCAACAACAGCAATTGACAAAAACTGACGGCGAGAAACATTTTTGTTTTGACCTAACAATTCACTGACAGCTTTAGGATCGGGCACTGCAGTGAATTGTTCTTGTAACTTTAATACTCGTTGCCAAGCTTGTTCATTCTCTTTCGATGCCCGTCGCCAATTATTACAGGCAGTATGATCATCTACTGAGACATCATCTGCCCACAAACGAGCGACCCAAACACATGCCTGCGTGGTTGAATCGGTTGGCTGTTCAATTATGTTATTCGACATCGGTTATTTTCTATAGCAAGCTAAATTTATTTTAATAAAAGGTTACTAAGAGTTGGAGGTAAATGCAAATAATTGTTATTAAGATTTAAGGGTGTGACGAGTCAAGGGTTAAAGTGGTGTAAATTTGGGGCGTTTACGTAGTGAAGATTATGTCGTAAGTGTCTAATTTTTTTGAAAATTTCAGGTAATATAAAGAAATATATTATTTGATTAGCGCCGGTTGTAGTCAGGTTGAATCGTTTAGTCGGGTAATTGCCAACAAATCTAAATGAGAATTATTTGCATTTAATGATTAGTTCATGCAGAATGCTCTCCAAACAAATCGTTATCAATTATCTAGGCAGTCTTTGTATGAAATTAAAACAAAACAGATATTTAACTATTTTTAATAGGGGTCGTCACTGATGGATGCATGGAAAAGAATGATCATTGAGGGTAATCAATCGTTTAATACGGGAAGGTTTTACTCGGCGGAAAACTATTACAAAATTGCGTGTGATTTTGCGAGCAATATGCAGTTAGACACTTCAAGGTTTTCTGATGTAATTGCTTCTTTAGTGGTGAGTTATCAAAATTTAGCCGAGCTTTATTTTAAAAATAAACAATCAGAATTGGCATTATCACAATACCAAGTACTGCATGAAAAATTGATTGGATTTATTACTCAGCAACAAAGCCCTGAATTCGTGATGATGATTCAAAAAGCTATTCGTAAGATTGGAACGGAGTTATTGTTTCTGACTAAAAAAGAAGGAATAGATACGTTAAGATCAAAACAAGTTCTAGCTAAAATCACTGCTATCGAAAAAGTGAAACTGCATTAATTGTTTAGATTCATCCCGTATTTTCAGCTGATAATTGAGTAAATAGTTACTACATCACTGAAACAAGCATTTTGATACTTAAAATAATAAGTAATAAAGAAAACACTTTTTTTAATGTAGCAATATTAAGCTTGTGTGCTAATTTCACGCCGTAGGGTGCGGTAAAAAAACTTGCTACGGAAATAAGTAATACCGCCGGTAAATACACATAACCATAAGTATAGCTTCCGGCTGAGTAGCTATCCCAGCCATTAATAACATAACCTAACGTGCCAGCAACTGAGATGGGTAAGCCGATTGCTGCCGAAGTACCGATAGCTTTTTTAATATCGACATTTTGTCTGAGTAAATAGGGCACGGTTAATGAGCCTCCACCAATCGATACCAATGCTGATATTGCGCCAATGCCACTGCCAGCAAGTATTAATCCCGTTTTATTATCAATTGTGCGAGTAGGTTTTGGTTTTTTATTCAAAAACATTTGAATGGCAACATAAGCCATGAATATTGAAAAGAATAAGGCAAGGTAAAAAGAGTTAATGTGCGAGACAAGCAACGTAGCTAGAAATGTGCCGACAATGATCCCCGGTGACATCGCTTTAACTACGCTCCAAATAACACTGCCTTTAGCATTGTGAGCGCGTAAGCTTGATATTGAAGTGACGATTATTGATGCGATCGATGTACCTAACGCCAAGTGAACGACATTTTCAACGGGGAGCCCTTGTGCCAAAAAGATTGAAGTCAGTATTGGCACCATGATCCCGCCGCCGCCAATACCTAATAGTCCTGCCATAAAACCGACAATACAACCTAACAATACAAATAACAAAATCCACTCAAGACCTAGCATATTACAGTCACTTATATGGTTACATTACTAATAGAAACGTGATGTCGAATAGGACTAGACATTCTTAATCCTTTACAAAATCCACAATAAAATAACACCGAATAAAATACGGTATATGCCAAAACCAACAAATGTAAACTTATCTAAAAAACGAATAAATAATTTAATCGTAAGATACGAAACGAGAAATGACGTTACAAAACCAACAGCTAAAACCAGCAGATTGCCATCAAGTAGTTCTTTATAATTTTTCAACATATCAAAACCAGCAGCGGCGGCTAATACGGGTAACGCTAATAGAAACGAAAATTCTGCACTGGCTTTGCGATTTAAGCCTACTAATAGGCCACCGACGATTGAAGCACCAGCACGACTCGTACCGGGAATTAATGCAAAAACTTGTGCAATCCCTACCCAAAGAGCTTGTTTGTAAGTGATTGATTCCACTTCATCAATTTTTACATGATGTTCTTTATGAAAATATTCGAGGATTAAAAACACGATACCACCAACAATAAACATAGTTCCTACGACAGGTACGGTAAAAAATTCTTTAATTTGTTTATGAAATAATAGACCAACAACACCAATAGGAATAAAGGCTAAGCTGACTTTTAACCAAAGCTGATGATGCTTGAATGTAAACTTATCTTTATAGTTAGCGATAACGGCTAAGATCGCTGAAAACTGGATAATCACTTCAAACGCTTTATTGGCATCAG
Organism: Methylophaga sp.; assembly: GCA_011053005.1. GTDB lineage: Bacteria > Pseudomonadota > Gammaproteobacteria > Nitrosococcales > Methylophagaceae. Next base: position 13,956 of record DRHW01000006.1, on the reverse strand, counting down.
TCTGGTCAATGGCTAACCAATGACTAGCAACAATTAAATGCCCAGTTGATGAGATAGGTAAAAATTCTGTAATACCCTCAATAATGCCTAAAATTATCGCTTGTATAATATCCATAAATTGTATTTTTCTCTGTGTTAATAGGAGGGTGTACGTTCAATTGGGGTAAATGTATTTGGGTGTAATGCGTTTAATTTTTAGTAGTATAAATTATATAGCGAATAATGCTATTTTACAGTGTCGGCGTTTCAAGGTTATTGACATAATTACTAGTACTACTTGTCTCTACGAATATTTCATTAAAAGCCAAATAGCCTATTTTGTAATGCTTCAGCTGGTGGCTATTAAATTGATTAGCACAAGCTAAAAGTTAAATAATATTGAATGGCTAACTTTTATAATCACAGACTTTAATATATAAAATGATATTTAAAATCAATGTCTTATTTCCATGTTGGAGCGCGTTGGTTATGTGGGGTCGTAGCGTGGTTGATTGTATGGAATACCGCGATAGAGGTATTTATTTGCTCAGCAATATTTTACAGAATGACCATAAAATTAAAGTGTAAAAAGTGTTGGTCGTTACATGAGTTCTGTCTTGCAGGTTTCCATTACTACGTCGAGCCTAAAAAGAAACTGGCTTAACTGTCCCTCAGAGGCATCGTGCTGATTATTTCTGGCAATTGATGCAGATAAATTTTTGTCCGCTGATGATAGATTTTTCCAAATACAAGAGCAAGTTGCATCAGCTTTCGTCTTATTAGGCATAAAATTCATACCTAAAGTAAACTCGGGAATCGGCTCATCACATTTTACAGCATAAGTGCTATCAGATTCAGTCTGGCTGGGGATAGTCGTAAGCTTATACGGATTAGCAAAGAAATATAAAAAGAATATAACGGTCAGAAAAAACGTTACCAAAAATTCAATTATTGAGAGAAGGGAATAGATCTTGATGTGCTTTTTTTTTAAAAAATAAAAAGGCATTGCAATAGCAACTGAAGCGATAAATAATCCAGCAAAAACGAAAATCGTTCCTGTAAATACACGTGCAGTATTATTAAGCAAAAACAAACAGACAATGAAGGTTGTAATGAATGTAAAAATAGCTTTCTTACTTCCAGTTGATGTGTGGCTATAAAATTGAGGTTCTGTCACCGATTTTTTCTTTCTATTACTTAGATGTTCAGTAACTATAGCTTAACAACGAAATTAACGACGGGGTTATTAAGTCAGTGCTGAAAGAACCCTGAATAAAAAACGATTGACCTGGCTAGTGATCTTCTCTATATTTTCTTCTTAATATGTTCTCGTTGAGCATTAAGGAGAAATAATGACGACGCAAAATCAACATGGCATCCATAAATTAATTATTCAAGCTGATAATCCTTCATTTGTATTAACTGTTTGTTTACGGCTTAACACTGCGATCACGAAGCGTAATGTCTCTGCGTATTTCTAGTCAATGACATTACAGCAGACATGGCCTAAAGTGATCATATTAGTTGATATGAATTGCTTCTTTGCCCAAATAGAGCAGCTAGATAATCCCCTTTTGCAAAATCGTCCGGTAGCAGTGACCAATGGTCATCAAGGTACAACCATAATTACCTCTAGTTATGAAGCACGTGCTTTTGGTATTAAAACAGGTATGCGACTCAAAGAAGCAAGATTGCTTTGTCCAGACCTTATTCAAGCCGCATCACGTCCTAATCGTTATGCTGGAATATCGACCACTATTATGGCGGCGCTTGAGAGTATTACCCCTGATTTAGAAGTGTATTCAGTCGATGAGGCGTTTTTAGATGTTACGCATTGTCAAAGTCTATTAGGTACACCCCTCGAAATAGGCCAATTAGTGAAAGATACGGTCAGTAAAGCATCGGGTTTGACCTGTTCCATCGGCGTAAGTGGTGATAAAACCACGGCGAAATATGCAGCTAAGCTTAAGAAACCTGATGGGCTTACCATTATTGAACCGTGGCGATCCGAAGCTGTATTGGCACCCTTACATGTGACAGCGTTAAGTGGCATCAACAAAGGTACGGCTGCATTTTTTGCTCAATATGGCGTGATTAACTGCGGAGATATGAAGAAAATTCCTATCAGTATTCCGGCTAAAAGGTTTGGTAATTTAGGTCGACGGCTTTGGCTGATGGCTCAAGGTAAAGATCCTGAACTTATTATAACAACGGTTAAAGATCCAAAAACGATTGGTCACGGTAAAGTGATGCCGCCACAAACCCGTGACTTATCGACAATTCTGACCTATTTTCAACACATGAGTGAAAAAGTAGGTAGCCGGCTTAGAAAGCATGCTTTTAAAGCAAGCTCGTTTTTTATTGGCCTTAAAACAGAACAAGGTTGGCTAAAGAGCAAAATAAAACTTAAACAAGCCACTAATGATGGCCACGTTATCTTTACCCAATGTCGACAGTTCGTGATGACACATTGGCAAGGCCAAGGCGCATGGCAAATTCAAGTCACTGCGCTCAATCCCCATCATGAGCAGCAAGGCGATTTGTTTATAGATAATCACTTAAGTGACAAACGCCAGCAGCTTAATCATGCGATGGATGAAATCAATCAACGTTATGGCGAATTTACATTAGCGCCCAGTAGATTACTGAATAAAAGTGTTATGCCGAATGTGATTGCCCCATCTTGGAAGCCTACAGGTCATAGGAAAACGATCTAATGTGTGGTGGTATATATTTTCCGAATCCTAAGACCGTGTTATCAATTCAACAAAAAGATGGTGGCAGATAAATCATCATTATTATTAAATAACCTTAATCCCAATCACTAACCTTAGCCTTACCCGTCAAACAGAAATCCTTAAGATCTTCGATATAAACAGTAAAGTCTTTATTGGCTTGGGCAAGGCGATTGATAGAGTCCCAATCTAGATCTGTTTTTTCGCGTGCGGGTATCATTATTTGGCTTTCAGATGGGGTGTCTGTATCAAGTAATATAAAACCAATGCCGTGCAGACTAGCCAGCATTCTCAATTCTTTCTTTGCGTTATCGCCCAGTTCAGCTGCAACCAAGTAGCCAAAGTTTGCCCAGCTTGAATTACTGACCGCTTGGAAGAAAGCACTACGGACATTTGATGTATTGATTAATCGTTTGACTTCAAAGCTCCAAAGTTTTGCTTTTTTAGCACCATAGTTTGCAGCACAATTAGCAACATCAGCGGACCATTCAGATGCTAAGTCTTCAAGAGCAACCAGATCGGGATACAGCCATTCATTACCTTTAGTGCCCCGATTGTTGGTAGAACGCTTTTCGTCAATTCTTTTGGCATATAAACTATGCTCAGCCTTAAGATACTCAACCAACATAGGGTAGAGGTCATGCTCCAAAGGTAATGAGTCAGAATTGACTTGTTTGTTCTCTATCGCTTCAACTTCAGCATCATCTGTTTTATCGGTGTAATAGTATTTTCTTGGACGACTATCGGTGATCTTGATTTGTGGTGTTTTCTTTTGGATATTCGGTCGTTGAGCTCCAATTTCAGCCACTAAGATTTGTATTAAGACAGCGATGCGATCTTGTTCATTAGCGACTTCTTCAAGCCGTTTATTCTTAGACTGACTCAGTTTTTGTTCACATGCTTGTGCATGATGCAGCCTAATCCAGTCAGCAATCTCGCGAGCTGTAAACTTCTTTTCTGGGTTACTTTTCAGAAATGTGGTGACAGTCGGACTAATTTGTAGTGCCATCGAATATCTCTAATTACATATTATGTACTTGATATTAAATCATCGATGCTACTCGAACAAATTACAATAATTACGATAGAGCCAAGGAGGGGATTATTTATTTGAATGTTTACGGAAATGTATTCGTAGGAATGCGAACTGACTGCTTGCGAATCATTTCTACTATATTGAAAGTTAATGTATTCAGAATGATTTTTGAATTGAATTATAAAGTATGAAGGCTGAATATCATAAAATATTAATGGTGAACTAAGCTTAAATATAAAACCTATAGACATAAAAAAAACCCCATGTATCAGATACATAGGGCTTAAATATAGCGGAGAGTCAGTCCGAAAAAATAACATTTAGTGAGACGGTATAATATTAGATAAGACATTTAACTTATTGAATTAATTTGAAATCTTGTCTTATCTTGTCACATGTAATATTATTTAACCATATTTTTTATGTTGGGTTTTATGTTGGGTATTAAATGCCGAAAAAAGCAAAAGAACTGTCTGCGGTACAAATAAGAAGATTAAACCAAAAAGGGTTCTACTCTGTTGGTGGTGTAGCGGGGCTTCATTTACAAGTTAATAATCCAGATGCACGCTCATGGATCCTCAGAACGATGGTTGGTGCCGTACGTCGGGATATTGGTCTTGGCGGCTTCCCAGATGTTGGGCTATCCGAAGCTCGTGATAAAGCTCGGGAACTAAAGGATATGATTAGGCAAGGAACTGATCCAATAGCTGAACGTAGGCAACTTAGACAAGTATTAATCCAAGAGCAAAACCGACAAATCAACTTTACTGATATTGCCAAACAAGCTCATATTGTGAAAACACAAGAATTTAAAAACCGTAAACACGCTGCTCAATGGATAACTACACTTGAAACTTATGCCTTTCCATTTATAGGTAATATGGCGATTGATGATATTACAGTTACCGATGTGCTAGCAGTATTAACGCCTATATGGAAGACAAAGACCGAGACTGCAACACGAGTTAGACAGAGAATTGCTGCAGTATTTGATCATGCGCTTGCATCAGGCGTTCGCTCATCGACAAATCCTGCTGCATGGAAAGGTTGTTTAGAACCATTACTGCCCGCACCTCAAAAGCTAAAAAAACGACAAGGTAAGGCAAATAAACACCATCCAGCACTTCATATTGATCAAATGAAGGACTTTATGGCGGACTTAAGGACTAGACAAGGTAGCGGGGCGCGTGCATTAGAGTTTGCAATATTAACTGCCGCGAGAACAGGTGATGTACGTGGTGCATTATGGAGTGAGATTGATTTAACAGAGAAGGTCTGGAAGCTGAGTGCTGAACGTATGAAAGCTGATCGTCCTCATACCGTCCCTTTGTCAGAGCAAGCAGTTAGTTTATTAAAAAAACAAAAGAGTAACAGTTCATCACATCTAGTTTTTACTTCTGATAAAAATACAGAATTATCCGATGCGACATTAAATGCTACGATTAAAAGGATGCACCAAAGTAAGATAGATCACAAAGTACAAGGTTATATCGATTTAGCAATGGATAATAGAACGGTTACGACTCATGGATTTCGTAGCACCTTCAAAGATTGGGCCCGTCGTGGCGCTCAATACCCTGATGAGTATTCAGAATTAGCTTTAGCTCATGTTAGTTCAGACACCACCAGAGCGGCTTATGCACGTGATGAGCTTATAAATGAACGCGCAGGAATGATGCAGGTTTGGGCTGATTTTTGTAGGGGTGTAACTAAATAAAATCTCTACTAAGTATTTTGAATCATGGGTGGTAGCTTTGGTAATTAAAAATCCCAACTGAGAAAGGTAATACTTAATATTATATAGTGTGGATACTTTTGCTTTCTAATTTCAAGGGTAAGATTTTTAAAGTAGGATAATTGTTTAACTGATAATAGAAGCGAGAATGATTTGTCTACAATTAAATTGATGACGAAATCAAATGATAACGTCAAACAACATGTCATTTTTGTTCATGGCCTTGGTGGTGACTCAGCTGAAACTTGGCTGTCATTATCCACTACTCCGGAATTCTGGCCACTTTGGTTAAATGACAAATCAAATCACATTTCAATTTGGACTATTGATTATCCTGCAGATATAAGTCGTTGGCTTGGTGGTGAAGCAATGCACCTGACAGATCGAGGAGTTAACTTACTCAATTTACTTCTCACTAAGTCTGAACTTCAGCAAGGCGAGTTAGTTTTTATAGGCCATAGTCTAGGTGGTCTTGTTATCAAACAAATATTGAGACATGCAGAATCTGAAGCAAAAACGAATATAACAGCTGCCGAGTTTATTAAACGAACACGCCGAGTTGCCTTTTTAGCGACGCCTCATGCTGGCTCCACTTTAGGAGCTGTAGCAAATATTTTACGATTCTTCACAAGACCCAGTCAGGCTACTTATAGTCTAATACTTAACAGCCCGAACCTTAGAGAACTAAATAATTGGTACCGAAAATGGGCCGGTGTACATAGAATCGAGCACCTTGTTTTATATGAAACTAGATTATCTAAAATTATATGGCGATACAAAGAATTAATAGTGTCTGCTGAAAGTGCTGATCCAGGCTTAACCTGCACAGCTGTCCCCATTGATGCGGACCATTACAATATTTGTAAACCTGAAAATCAGAATTCTGCGACTTATATTTTCATTAAAAATTTTATTCAAAAGGAGTTAATAACATCTCACCGAGATACAGTAATTGAACAAAAGCTTGATCTTTCAATAGAGACGATAGAAAAAGGGGAATACCGCATTCTAAGCACACTATCTTCACAGCCGACAGAAACAGCTAATATGGTCGTTGAGAAAATAAATGAGCGATTATCCTTGATGCCTTCTTTTGAAAGTTTTAGTGGAAGCGAGTTGATTGATACTGATATTAAAAAAGAACTTACAATTATAAGAAAGTCACGCTTTCTCAGGGGATTTCAAACTGAAGAAAGAGCAAAAGACTTAGCTCGCAGGGTTTCTGTGGGCAACCTAAAAAACGGCACTCCACAAATAAGATGCCTAGCATTATCTTGGTGTGCGCGTTTTTTGAGTATTGGAGATAATCGTGGCAAAGCAGAAGCTTATCTCAATGAAGCTAAGCAACTTGGTTCTACAGAAGAAATTGTCATCGCAAAAGCATTTATTAATGCTACATCTGAAAGTGTGTTTGACATTGTTACAGAGCTAATAAAAATACCAAATGAATTAAAATATTCAGCGGCTTATATGCTGATAAATTTTCATCAAGGCCCCCAAAAAGCCAAAGACTGGAAACAAAAGTCAAACATCCAATTATCTCAATTTGATTCTGGAGGAAAAACTACATTCATTAATACTTTATTTGCTCTTAAAGAATGGGATCTATTAATTGAAAATATTTCCAGCGTCGAAGAGTCTGACTATGAAGACTATCCGGCGTTATTAAACCTTATTGCTATGGCGCATTTAATCCAAGTAGTACCAGAGGAGTCTAGGGATAGCCTAATCTATTCTATTCCGAATAAAACTGAACAGTTTTCATTAGCTTCCGATGTTAATGCTCTAGAGCATCGGAATACAGCAATAAGGTTATTTATTCAATGTAGCATTATTGCTAGAGATCTAGGATGTGAAGATATTGCCAACACTGCCGAAGAGTATCGATTATGGCTGCAATTAGAAGATAAGCTTCAAGCTGAAAAGGCTAAACAAGAACTTGAGAAAAGTATCTCAGGCAATATCGACCTCCTCTTGCGTCGATTTCCACTAGCATTCAATGTTGGAATCAATGTTGATCTGAATATTATTGAAAAAGAGATTGAGCGGCTAACTGCTTTAACTGAAGGTAAGGATCTCGTTGCAGCAATGGCGAGGTTTGAATTCATCTTTTGTATGAAAGACCCCAAACGCGCATACAAATATATAGCTAAATACCGTCAACAAATTGAATTAGTTATTGATTCAGATTACCTATACTGTATTGAAATTGAGGTTTTAGCCCAAGCCGGTGAAACGGAGCAAGCGACAGTTCTTTTTGAAAGGCTTGATGAGAGTACATTGAATCAATCACTACGTCAGCGCCTAAAAATGGTAATTGCATCGTGTATGGTTCAAGATTATGACTCAACATCGTCATTGGAATCACAATACGAAAAAACAGGCCATATCGATGATCTAAGAATATTAGTTGACCACATAAAGAATAAGCTATCCCACCCGAAGTCACTTCAATATTCACTAGAATTATTTGAAAAAACAAAAGCAGTTGAAGATGCTAATACATTAGTTCGCACATGGAGTAAGCTCGGAAACTTTAAAGAAATTGGTAGTTTTTTAAGACAAAATCAAGAATTTCTATCACAATCAGATGTTCTTCAAGTCCATTGGGCTTGGACGCTTTACCGAGAAGGTAGGTTAGCTGAGAGTCAAACAGAACTTAAAAAATTAACTACTCAAGAAGGGCAGCCCTATTTCAAAGATTTACAGATAAATATTGCAATTACCAGTGGTGACTGGGAGTCATTACAGCCAATTATTGAAAATGAATGGATAAAACGCGAACAACGATCAGCGAATGAGCTGTTAACTGCAGGGCAGCTAGCAAAAGTAGTTCAAAGTAGAAGGGCAAAAGAGTTCATTATCGCTGCCGCGGGAAAAGATGACAACTCTGCGGAAGTCCTGATGTCAGCATATTTGACGGCTAACACTATGGGCTGGGAGGATGAACCAAGTACTGCTCAATGGCTAAAGGATGCTAATAATCTGTCTGATGAAAGTGGTCCAGTTCATCAAATGAATTTGCAAGACCTCTACGAGCTGATTCCAAAATGGCGTGAACGAGATAGAAAAGTATGGCAAGCCTTAAATGATGGTAGTGCTCCAGTATCTATGATTGCCAATCAATTAAATAAGTCACTGACTGACTTTTATTTATATCCAGCACTGCTAAATATAAATTCTGGAGAACTTATAAGTAAAACGCTCATTCCAGCATTCAGTAATACTAGGTCCTCAAAATCAATATCACATGAAATTATCAGTTTAGATAGAACTTCACTCCTGACGCTAGGCTATCTTGGATTATTAAAGCAGACGATAGACTGTTTCAATGTAATAGAACTTCCCCACTCGACTTTAGGGTGGTTATTTACTGAAAAACAAAAAGTAGGATTTCATCAGCCATCTAGAATAGAAAAGGCTAAAAATATTTGGCGCCTAATTGCAGGTAAAAAAATCAAAATACTTCCCAAAGAGTTCATCTCGGATATCGAACTTGCATTAGAAATAGGGGACGAGTTAGCTCAATTCCTACAAGAAGCAAAAGTAGAGTCTGAAACGAACAAGCCTCAAAGACTAGTCGTTAGACCATATCCTGTACACAAAATCGATTCATTAATGAATGAAAATGCCGACCTATCATCTTATTCAAACCAATTGTGTAGCTGCTCATCAATAGTAAATAAATTACATTCGTTTGGTGGGTGCACTGAAGCCGAAAGAGATGAGGCATTCAAATACCTATCGAAAAATGAAGGGCAGTGGCCTGACTTGGTCGAAATAGAAGATAACGCAATTATTTATTTAGATAGTCTAGCCGTTACATACTTTCTACAAATAGATATCTTGGACAAGATTGCATCAAATTTCGTAGTATTTATCTCTCCCGAATATGCAGAAGAACAAAATGCATTGCAAAATTTTGAAACTGAAAGCAACAAAGCCGGTGAGATTATTGAAAGCATTAGGGCGATCCTATGTGAAGGAATTAAATCTGGTTCTGTCAAAATAGCCCCGTCCTCTATTTTAAACGAGAGCTCAGAAGATGCTCTCAAACACATTTATTTAGAGATTATTTCAACTGTTCAAGATGCTCAAGCAGCTATTATTGATGACCGTTGCATAAACAGCCATTCGTACATAGATTTTGAAGCAAAAAGAATTCCCATAAATACCACATTAGACTTATTAGAAACATTTAAATATCGAGGGATACTTAATTATGAGCAATGGATCATGTATATAACTAAGCTTCGACAAGCTGGTTATATATTTATACCATTAACGTCAGAGGAGCTTAACTATCACCTTAATAAGGGGCTAATTGATAAGGGGGTACTTCGTGAAACAGCAGAATTAAGAGCAATTAGAGAAAATATACTACAGTTAAAAATGAGTCATTTAGTTCAATTACCCCGAGATCATGCTTGGTTAGCACAGTTATTAAAACTGTTAAGTGACAACATAAAAACACAATGGCTACAAAGTTCGGATAGTGAAATATCTATTGCCAGATCTGAATGGCTACTACAGTTAATTGATTACAGAGGGTGGGCACATTGTTTTATAGGTAATACTGGGTTTCACATGGCTAAATTTGGTGCAGGATTAACTATAAGCACATTATTGTTAGCACCGGAAAATCTAACTCCAGAGGTAAAAAAGCATTATTGGGAATGGCTTGAAGATAGACTGATCAAACCTTTAAAAGAAAATGATCCAAACTCTTATGAGTGGATCGTTTCAATGGCACAAAATGAAATCGAAAAGCTAAGTAATGATGAATATTTTGAAGGAGTCTTTGACGAATGAAGCCTACAAAAGAAGAACGTTTATATATGATAGGAACCTGCCTAAACTTATATCCCCCTTCAATTAAGAATGAACTTATATCCAACGCTTCTTTTCGTAATATATATGGCTTTAATTTGGATTCGAACCTTTCTATTCAAAATCTAAACACATCATTTAAACGTTCTAACCTATATGCTTCGGCTAGAGAAAGTGCTTCAAGCGGTGGTATGGCAGTAAAAATAAATGATACCAATCAATATGTTTGGACTTTAACGCTAGACAGTTATTCAGAATTTAGTTACATCGTAAGCCTTACTAAAGGGTCAGAAACCTTTCTCCTTGATGATTTCTGGCCTTTTATAACTGATATCGATGAACGATTATCTATCTTTGAACACGAATGCACAAAGAGACAATTACCATCTGAAGATATAAATTATTGGAGCCAAAAGTTAGAAACAATTTTACTTTCTGATGATGATATAAATGATTTACATGATGATTTAAATAATACCCCCTTCTCCAATACTGAACAATTAATTCGAGAGCTAGAGATAGGGGCGAGTGCTCTAAAGACAATGGTGCCTCAAAATATCAAATACTATGCACGGTTAATAGGCATCCATAAAGATAGTACTAATATCCTTGAATATGCTAAGTCTGAACTAAAAATCCATTTTAAAACACTATTACAAAATGATACTTATGTAGGTATTGAGTCGGCGCTATTGATGTCATCGCACTCAGCTATCATTCAATTACTTAGTGAGGTTGAATTTGATGAAACTATACTTATTAAGGTATTCGAAAACTTATTGACACAAGGTGACCTTATTTCTCAAGCAGGTCTGATTGAATTGGGTATATCGCTTCTGACTAATTATCCTAACCTAGAGGCTTCAATAGAAAAGTTATTACTTAAGATAGTCGACAAACCTGCAAATCATAATGAACAACAATGGGATTTGTTGAATGCCTTAATAATTCTTGTAGACAGTGAGCTTTCTCTTCTACAAATATTTCAAAATAAACCAACGTTCTATAGGCGTTTAGCAGCCTTTACTCAGGCAGCTCTTATTCAAAGAGCAACTATCAGAGCAAATGTTCATGATAATAAATTTATTCCAAACGTGATAGAACAACGTAGTATGACTTTTTACTGTCAAAACTTAATTGATCTAAGATTAGAACCCCGTTGGCTCCCAGATTATCAAACACCAAAACAGCTTAAGATGGAGTTAGTTGGTAGAATTTATCTCTCCGCATTACAATCTGAGAAACAGCTGAACCAAACTAGGCTTGGAGATATTTTGTTTGATTCAAATAGCTTATCACCATCTCCTCAGTTGAGTCTTGGGATCAATTTCATGCTATCAGGTCCCTTAGAGGGGAACATCTCCCCATCTAAACTTCCCTTGGATATATCCAAAGAATTCGAGAAAGAGCTATATACTGCTCAACTTAATATAAGAGGTATTACTCCTCTGCTCAATATTGCACAGATTTGGAGATTAGAAATAGATCATACCAAACATCTTATCAACATTTTAAAAGAAGCAAAGCACAAGCTTTATCAAACAAAAAATCAAGATGAAATTATATCAATTTTACAAGGAATAGCGATTGTTTCAGCGATTTCAAGAAATACTGAACTTGCAGCAGAATTGGTCATTCTTTCGCGACGCTATAGAGATTATTTAGACGAAAATTCACAAGTGTCTTTGTTAGGCATTGGTTTATACGCTGCAGCAGCTCATGAAGATATTGACGATTGGCTAAAATATTCTGGCGACTGGATCACTGAGCTTGTTTTTCTCCCACCTAAAGGTGAATCTTTAAAAAAACTAAAAAATTTGTTGGAGCAACTTACGACTTTTGAACCAAGGCTTTATTGTACGTGTGGTAGAGCTTTACATACTTTAGAGTCACTTATAGCAGAGCTAAATAAGCTATGACTCTTTTTGTAACGTTCATATTTAATATGGAGAAACGACTGGGCGTTACGTGATGTGAGTATTTCGTAATCTTTGGTGATGGGTATCCTTGAAGCCTTGGATAAGCATGACAAGACCTTAGGTTTTCTCTAAGAGTATTTAAGTGGTCACAAGAGTGTCGCCGTACTCATGAAATTATCAACCCATGGATGATGAGTTCCACACCATACTTTGATGATTCGGAGACTTTAAATAACGATGTGTATGCTCCAATAAACTAAGTTAAAACTATATACACTCGCACATGAATATTAATAAATCATCATTCTGCAGATTAGTGAAGAGTTATTGATTGCAACTCTTAATGTCATTCAATGTCTAGGTTTTGCTAAACATTGTTGGACCTTTTTTAATTAAAATATTAGACGATGTATTAAAAATTCCGGTCTTTATTTCTAACATAAGACTACTTGGTTTTATATGGAAAATAACGCAATTAAATTTTTAGTAAAAAGTTACCCAAAGCTATTAATCGTTTCCATATTGCATGTAATACTGCTTATATCAACTCTGATAAGGCTAAAAACATGACTAATTCTAGATATCTCTCAGTCGATAGCGTAGCAAAACGATTTGAGGTGAGTAAGGCAACAATTTGGCGATGGACACAGTGTCAACAGCTACCAAAACCTGTAAAACTTAATGGTTCTACGAGGTGGAAATTATCGGATATAGAAGGGTGGGAAAACGAACGAGCTTATATTGGATAGGGTAAGGTTGAGTTCTAATGTTGGGAGATTAAGGAGATTATATGAGATGAATAAAAAAATAAATATGGATGAGCTAGTTGTGGAATTGAAACAGATGTTAACTGAAAATCCAGATACTTTTCCTTTATTTGAGGAAATAGCTGATGAAATGAAAGATTACATATCAAACCAGCCTCAAAATTTAAATTTTGTTTTTGGAAAAAATGTTGGTGATATTCGTCAGAGGCTTGATGAAGCTTCTGATATTGATACGACATTATTCTTTTTTGAATTACTTTATTCAGAAACCAAGAAAGGACAAATGCCACCTTTACACTGGGTTGAGTTCGCTGCTGAAATTTTGATAGATGCAGCGCTAGCAAGAAAAAAAAATAGTAATAATAAAAATCCTGTCGCAGAAGCGCTTTTTTTGAAAAATAAAAAAAGGAAATCGACATTGAGAGAGGATACATATTGTCAAATAATTGCTTATTATCTTGCTAAGAATGCCGGCATACTTGACACCGCAGTGCAATTAACGACTAAAGATATTAATCGTTGGGATACTGAAAAAATGAAGCATGGTGGGGTTAGTGATATTTGGAATCGGCGAGCTGATAGTGAAAAGATTTATAGATCCATAGGATTAGAATACAAAGATTACCCTAATTTCCCCAAAATTATGATTCAGAAATTATTGGAATTGGAAAATTGATAATAACTAATCGGTTTGCCCCCTAGTCAAACCGAGAGAGTTTTGAATAACAATACCTCATAGCAACAACGAACTAACTATGAGGTAATAAAATGAAACACAATTATAAGCACCAAAACAAAAATTTAGACGATTGGCAGAAGCTGCCTGTCTTTCTGCGTCAATACCCCCAATTTCAAATGAACCAATTAAGAACGTTGCTTCTGAAGCGAGAAGTAAATGGATTGGCTCGTCATATCAAAAAAATAGGGAAGCCGTTGTACATCAATACCCCTGGAT
>DRHW01000005.1 GCA_011053005.1 Methylophaga sp. | reverse complement strand
CTAAACAAGCGATGTTTCATTACATCGAAATGTTTTACAATCCAAAACGTCGTCATACCAGTAATGGACGAATATCACCTAATGAGTATGAACGACTGTATTTTCAGAATCAGAAAAGTGTCTAGTAAACTCAGGCCTTACCATTCACGTAGACATATTTATAGAGTCGCAGATAGGTGACTCTAGCACTATCTTCAAGAGTATTTTATGCACAAAAACACTGGAGTGGGTACAGGAGCAAGAAATTCGCTTTTTGGGTAAAAATCCAAACGTAAACTTCACGCTCGAATCCCCTATAACTAAAATAACGCTCGGGCATTTAGTCTCTCCAGAGATCGCTCATAAAGTAGTATCGCACTGTGAACAAAAGGGCATTCATGTTGAGCGGGTGTAAAGTGCTGCGCACTTCGCCCCTTCACTTGGCGTTAAGCGAATGACCGTTACTGGCACGAAATGGACGGTTAAATATCATAAAAACGTACATTAAGCATGTCACTTCTAGCTCGAATAACAAAATTAACGACTTATTTTTTCAAATGTAGAATCCATAAACTACGGTATTATTTATCAGCAGGCGAAGGGCTCAATAGATAAGCCCTTTGCCTCGATTCTGATGGCCTGAAACTAATGTTGCGCTTGTTAACCCTGATTTCAAAGCTTTTTCCATAGCTTTATCTTGCGCAGTTACACATCATTAGATTTTCGTAGTTACCTTTCTTTTTCAGCCAGCAATGCACGTAAGCCATCTTCGACTTTTTGAGACGATAACGTGCTGTCTTCAGTGGCTTTTTTGAGTAGAGAAAACTGTGCCTGATGCTCTGCTTTGATGTCGGCAATGTCATGTTGACTTCGGCTCATTAAGTCATCGTAGCGTACGACATGGTCTTTTAATGCTTCAGATGCATGAGTGATTTCATTAGTTAATTTTTGAATGGTGGCTTCGTGTTGCGCTATAGTTTTATCTTGATATGACAATTGCTGTGCCACAACAGCAAGCTCTGTTTTTACCGCAGACAGCTCTAAATGATGTGTGATGATGTCATTTTGATGTGCTTGATTAAGACGTTCACATTCATGCTCTGCGTCTTCACATAGTTGCTTGTAGTGGTCGGTCGAAGCCAAAAACTCATTACGTTCATGATTCGAGACATCAATACGGGCTTGTGCATCTTGATTGGCTTTATCTATTCGCTCCGCAACATCCTGTTCAACCAATGCCCACCATGTGAGCCCGATCTTCTCAGAAGCGTCTTGAACAAACAGTGGCACGCTAAGAACAGTACCAGATTGGGTGGACTGTGTTTGGCGCCATGTGTCTAAGTATTTTGCAATAGTGGTGTATGAACCGCCTATCTGTAATGTGATGTCAGTGACAGTTGGTGCTATCTGATTTGAGACCATCTCTTCAATACACGCGTCAAACATGGCCTGAGTGATATTTTTACCGCGTTTTTTCTTCGGATCCATGACTTGCTCCTTCCTGTTATTTTTACTAGCAGCATGCTGCTTAGTAATAGTAGTAATCACATTATTATCATTACTACTAACGACGCGTTCGTATTCTATTTTCTGCTTACCTCAGTGCAGTGTTACGTTTCTACGTCTTAAGTCATGGGCGAACTGTAACACAATCACACATTATTGTCAATATTGACCATTTACATCATTGTTAATAAAAGTTAAGGTGTTAGTATTATTTTATAGCTGAAATACCCAAATGAGCTCACAACATCGTAAACATGCCATTCAGTCCATTCTTAAGCATGGTCAACTAAAACAATTAGCATCTGATTTAAAAATGAGCTACAGCTACTTGTCACAAGCCTTTTCCTTAACGACATCAATAAGCTTTAATGCTGATTTAGCACGTAAAGTTGAACAAGCATTGGGGTTAACAAGTGGTCAACTAGATTTGGGTGAACACTCTGTCGGACAAAATTTGGCTTCGTCAGGCTTATTTGCATTAGCTTTAAGGGGACGTGCTGCTGAGCTTGCTCATCACTATCCTGATAAACGTATTGAATTGAATGCGACTATCACCGTGGCTTGTCGCGTAAAACAGGCAGATTTAATTATTTATAACAACGATGGGACGGCATTTCTAATTGCTGAGCAAACAAATGAATTTGAGGATGATGACAAGACTGAACAGTTAATTATGCTCATGGCTATTGCTGGGGCTCAGTTCGGTGTGGTGTTTGCAGCAGATTCAGGCATTGATGCCAATGAACGTCAATACGTCTTCACACGTGAAGCTAAACGAAGTCGTTGGTATCAATCACAGCATGGGAAAATAGCTTCGATTGAAGAAGGACCGGATAAGATCTTTAGTGTGGCTGGGATCTAACGCTTATCTTGATAACAAGCATAAGGATCTCAATGACATATAAATGAGATGAGCTCTTTTGCGCAACATGAGAACGAATCACATAAGGCGAGGCAATTTCTTTTAATATCAATAAAACGAGAGAAAAGGTCAAGAAGTTAGTATTTGCAATGGATTGAAGACCATTTATAGAAAATACATATTACAACATTATTTTTATCTTGTCAAGTAACATCATGATTTAATTGACATTTATTGTGTGACTGCATATTGTGCGCCCAGACAGTTCGAATTGTCATCAATAATAATAAAAATAAAAATAAAGGACAAATCATGTATTCATTAATCATTACAGTACAAAGTATCGCTGCCGTTGGAAGATTAGGCTATGAAAGTAGTCTCTTATCTGCGCTTCGAGCATATTTACAACATTCGGCACATAATCAAATTCACGATGCTGATTATTCTGTTCCCAGTCTTATCTGGCCGCCACCAATTAGATGTGTATTTACGTTGATCTACGTTCCAATCCCTCCGCACTATCCGCCACTATCTCCCTCATGTTGTTTGCAGCAACTGTGGAGAGATTCATCATGTGTATTACGCTGAATCTCGAAGAGGCAGCTGAATTTCTCAAAATGAATATCGAGACCGTCCGGCGCTTAGCACAAGACGGTAGGTTACCCGCTGCCAAGCCCGGTAAACGTTGGGTATTTATCCAAGAGGACCTTGCTAGTTGGCTCCGGTCCCTTTATTCTCAACCTCGGCGAGCGTTGTTGAGTGAAACTACAACCGGAGGAAAATTATGTCACTCTTCAAACGCGGTAAGACGTGGTGGATCGACTTCACCACACCGGGCGGAAAGCGAATTAAGCGTTCTGCTAAGACAACCATAAAGCGTGAAGCACAAGAATATCACGATAAATTGCGTCAACAAGGCTGGGAGGAATCTCGGCTAGGTATTATGTCATCGAAAACGTGGGATGAAGCAGCTTATGGATGGGTGAAAACAACAGAAGGTAAGACCAATTATGGCCATAACCTTCAGAAACTGCGTTGGTTTCAGCCCTATTTTGGCGGTATGCTATTAACCGATATCACCAAAGACTTCGTTAAAGAAGTCATTGGCTTAATCTATGAAAAAACCACGGGAGCCACTGCCAATAGATATATCGCTGTAGTTAGTGCAACGCTTAAATTAGCAGTTAATGAGGAATGGCTAATTAAAGCACCTTATATTCAACGATACGATGAGGATAAGAAACGGGTGAGATGGCTTAAACCTGAAGAATATTGGCATTTACTCACCTTTCTTCCTGATTACTTAAACTCAATGGTTCAATTGTCGGTTTCAACAGGGTTAAGACAAAGTAACGTCAAACTATTGGAGTGGACAGAGGTTGATTTTTCTCAACGGAAGATTTTTATTCCCGCAGATAAATCAAAATCAGGTGAACAGATCACTGTGCCACTGAATAAAGATGCACTGAGAGTATTAATGCAAGCAAGAGGTAACGATACAAAGTATGTGTTTATTCGTAATGGTAAGCCCGTAATGAGCCCTAACAATCGTGATTGGCGTAAGGCATTAGTGCAAGCAGGGATCGAAAATTTCCGTTGGCATGATTTACGACATACGTGGGCAAGTTGGCATGTGCAAAATGGTACATCTATTTATGTTCTAAAAGATCTGGGCGGATGGAAAACGTTAGCGATGGTGGAAAAGTACGCGCATTTTGATTTAACGCATTTGGAGCAATATGTGGAAAATGTGAGTATTGGAGAAGGACCTCACGGTACAAATACGGTACAGGCCGCTTAAACAAAAAAGGCACTTACTTACGTAAGTGCCTGAATTTGTTGGTACCTAGGGCCGGAATCGAACCGGCACGGCCGCGAAGCCGAGGGATTTTAAGTCCCTTGTGTCTACCAATTTCACCACCCAGGCATCAAGCGAGAAATTATACCTAACCTAGATAAGTTTTAGAAGCTTTTGTTTAAATAACTTTGGACATGAGGATATTTAAGCAATATAAACACATTTTTTCTCCTTATATTTATGAGAAAGATAAGAAGGAAAGAATTAAAAATGTATCGCTTAGAACCTAATAATTGCCTATTTTTGCGTGATATTCAGCAATGTTAGGTTAAATGACACATCTATTATTGCTTTTCCATGCGTAAACTTCATCGCTTAAAACACTCTTCACCCTAGTAATGGAATTTCGATGTTAAAAAAACGCTACGATTCAACATCCTCATTCAAAGCACCATCACGAGCATTAAGCTTTGTTATTTTACTTTCTACGTACCAGATCATTGCATATGCAGACGATACCAAAACATTGCCAAGCCTTGTGGTGCAAGGAGAAACTATAACGCAGTTAAATAAAGCCGCTTCAACAGGTTCTTATTTAGGTTTAACACCTTTAGAGACACCAGCGAGTATCGACGTGATCACTCGAGAAGCCATCGAGCAGAGGGGTGATACAAAACTTGTGGATGTAATTTCACGCTCGACAGGTATGACGGGCATCGGTCACAACGGGAATGGCGGCCAAGATCTATCAAGCAGGGGCTTTACTGGGGTTAACTCTGTCATCCGATTGTATGATGGTACACGTCAATATGGTGGTGCTGTGTTGTCTTTTCCTTTCGATACTTGGTCTGTTGATAGAGTCGAGGTCTTACATGGACCTTCTTCTGTAATTTATGGTGATGGAGGAATTGGTGGTGTTGTTAATGTCATCCCTAAAAAGCCAAGTCGAGGCGACATCAAAAATGAAGTTAAATTAACCGTTGGCACCGATGATACAAGACGCATCGGGCTGGGTAGTGGTGGTGCAATTAATGATCGCATCGCCTATCGTGCAGACTTAAGCGCTGACAAGTCTAACGGCTGGATTGATAATGGCGACTCTGAAAACATTACATTCACTGGTGCGCTTTTATTTGATCTCACCGATAATTTGGACATGAAGTTGAGCTATGCAAAAGGCAAACAAGAACCTGTTCGCTACTTTGGTACTCCGCTCGTAAACGGCCAGCAAATAAAAGCCTTACGTGGTAATAACTATAATGTAGAAGATAGCAAAATCCAGTTTGATGATCAGTGGGCTGAGCTTGCCTTTAATTGGCAGGCTTCAGAAAATACCAACGCCACATCTAAGTTTTATAACATAGAATCTAAACGTGACTGGAGAAACACCGAGCAGTATTTATATAACTCGGTAAGCGGCTTGATTGATCGCGACGGACAAACACAAATATCACATGATCAAAGTACGTTTGGCAATACAAGCTCGCTCAGCAATGCGAATGTCATTTTTGGATTAAAAAATAAAACATCTGTTGGATTTGATATCAGTACAACCACTTTTCAACATACCAATAATGGTTATACTGGCGCATCTTCTTCTGTTGATCTTTATCACCCACAATCAGGCAATTACATTTATAGCAACTCGCCTTTATTTATACCTAAATACCGTAATAAAGCTGAACAATATTCTTTATTTATGGAAGACCAATTATCACTATCTGATCAGCTTTCAGTGGTTGCGGGTATTCGTTATGATCACGCAAAAGTAACGCGTAAAGACTTAACAACAAATCAACAAACATTAGACACCACTTTTAATAACATCGGTTGGCGTTTAGGGTCTGTCTTTAAATTTACACCTAGCTTTTCTATATATGGACAGTACACAGAAGCAGCAGACCCTGTTGGCAGTATGATTTCAATATCTAATCCAGATCTTGATCTGTCTAAAGGAACGCAGTATGAAGTGGGGCTTAAAAAGACCTTTTGGAATGAGTCAGCTGAATGGACGGTTGCCGTTTTTGATATTGAGAAAAAGGATCTACTAACAAGAAGTCCTATTAATCCTAGCCTACGGGTTCAAGTTGGTCAGCAATCATCAAGAGGGATTGAAGCAACACTAGCTTTGCCGATAGCCAAAGATTGGTACTTCGATGGTAACCTTGCCGTTTTAGATGCACAGTATGATTCGTTCACAGATAATGTCGGTGGTAGCGCTATTTCTCGTGAAGGTAATGTACCTACTGACGTGCCTGAACGCGTTGCCAATGCAAACTTTAGTTGGAATTTTTTACCTAATTGGACGGCCAGCTCAACAACTCGTTATGTTGGTAAGCGTTATGCTGATAATGCCAACAGTTTAAAACTACCTTCATATACCGTGTCAGATTTATCGCTACATTGGAGCGCAACAGCCGATACAAGGGTCACGATACGTGCTGCTAACTTGTTTGATAAATATTACTTCACGACCTCTTATTATGAAGAAACACAGTGGCTCTATGGGCCTGAACGAAGTTTTGAATTAAGTGTGCATCATTCTTTTTAATTGATTAGTGTGTATCCCTGTCGGATTCTGGTAAGGAGCCGACAGGGGCTTCATTAATTTAGCTTTTAAAATCGATATTTTCTATATCAAACAATGTATTGTCTCTTTTCAATTTTTTGGAGTATGCTGATAGAATAAAAATTGATGAATTCTCACAGTATCTACATAGACATTATTATCTTAATAACTAAACTATGAAAGATCACTTTTATCAGAATAGAATTCTTTTCAAGCCGGATCAAAAGGAGTACAAGATGGAAATTCCAGGTATTTCACCATTAAGCGGACAACCTACAATAACCAATCCATTGAATCAAGAAAGCTTGTTACAAGGACGCGTCGTTCCTACCCAAAGCAACAGCGAAACCCAAAACACCGTCACAGCAAGTGAACGTGCAGCAACAACAATTGACAATACTGATGTCGTTAATGAGGCCCAAGAGACTCAGGAATCAGGATTTAATCCGGACAATCCGGGCGGTACGATAGATATCACAGCATAAGGAGTAGATTCACTGATGGCTGCACCAATAATTTCAGATAACCCTTTATATCGCTTATTACGCGAAGGCAAAGTGGCAGAATTCAATCAGCGTGTAGCTGCAGGTGAAAAGGTTGAGTTGGTAGGCTGTGATTTTCGGCATATTAACTTACAAACCATTAATACGACGGGCCTGGATTTTTCTAATAGCTATTTTCGTCAAGCAGACTTACGCGGCGTAGACTTTTCTACTTGTGCAAGTTTAGAAGGTGCAAGTCTGCACGGTGCCAAGATTTCAGGGACTTATTTTCCATCAACGCTACGAGCTGATGAAATATTATTATCTTTAGAGCATGGAACAAGACTACGTTATACAAAATAATGGAAAAAACCATTAAGCCTAGCTAGCTGAAGAAGCCAGCTTTAAAACTAAGGTGTTGAGGAGGTTTCATCTCGTTTTTTAGGCAACCAACGAGCACAAAATAAACCTAGTTCGAATAAGAACCAAATGGGCACCGCGAGTAAGGTTTGAGAAATAATATCGGGTGGTGTTAATAACATGCCGATAACAAACGCGCCGACAATAATATAAGGTCTTTTCTCTTTTAAGCTCGCTACGGTTGAAGCACCCGACCATATCAATAATAAAGTGGCAATCGGCACTTCAAATGCCAAGCCAAAAGCAAAAAACAGCTTTAAAACAAAGTCTAAATAACTGCTGATATCGGTCATTATCGCCACACCTTCAGGTGCTGCTTGAGTTAAAAAGCCAAAAACCAATGGGAAAACCACATAGTAAGCAAACACTATTCCCAATAGAAACAAAGCTGTGCTGGCAAATAAGAGCGGAAAGACAATCTTGCGTTCATTGTCATAAAGCCCTGGTGCAATAAATGCCCACAATTGATAAAGCAATACCGGAATTGCCAATAATATCGCAAGGCTTAATGTCAACTTGAAGGGTGTTAAGAACGGTGATGCGACTTCAGTTGCGATCATACTGCTTGAGGCGGGCAACTGACTTAATAATGGCTCAGCTAAAAAATGATATAAATCGTTGGAAAAGGGCAATAAACAAGCAGCGAAGATTAATACTGCAATAACGCCGCGAAGCAAACGGTCTCGAAGTTCAACAAGATGGGATATCAATGTTTGTTGATTATCCGTTTCCATTTTCATCCTTTTTAGCTGATGTTACTGTGTCAGAATCAGTCTCAACTTCTGGTTCAGGCTTTGATCCAACATCCATTATTTTATTAATATCAGAAGTATCCATCGTTTTATTGAGTGCCTGTTTAAGCTCTTCGGCACGCAATTCACGTGAGATTTCATTACGAATTGACTGTACAGAGGCATTAGCTCTCCCGATCCATAAGCCGGTAACGCGAACGAGTTTTGGTAACCGCTCAGGGCCAACAACAATCAATGCAACAAGTGCAATAAGCATTAATTCCCAAAAGCCAATATCAAACACTGTTATTAGCTCGAATGTTTATCTTTGTGCGACTCATGAGCCTGCGTACTTTCACCGGGCTGTTTAAGTATATTTTCTTCTTTGTTTTTAGATTCTTCTTCACCTTCACCGACTGATTGCTTGAAGCTTTTAATAGCACTACCTAAATCGCCGCCAAGTGAACGTAATTTTTTAGTACCAAATAATAAGATGATAATGGCTAAAACTATCAATAATTGCCAAATGCTAATGCCGCCAAATCCCATAACTTTCTCCTAATAATTTAAGCTGAAACTAATTGTCTGTATATATAAGTATTGTATGTCATTGCATCTGACACCATTACTAGCCAAAGGTTACCGAATTGACGACAAGCTTCTAAGGATTAGTTAAATTTAGCTAAACCTTTTCCACCTAGTATATGAATATGTAAGTGTGGGACTTCTTGTCCGCCATCGGGACCAGTATTAATAATGGTACGAAAACCGTTATTCAATCCTTGCGATTTAGCCAGTTCAGGTAATTTCAACATCATATGCCCAATCAGCGCTTGATGTTCTGGCTTCAAGCTTTCCAAGCTATCAAGATGAACTTTAGGAATAACCAATAAATGAACGGCTGCTTTTGGATTTATATCTTTAAATACAAAAATCTGATCATCCTCATAGACTTTCGTTGAGGGAATATCGCCAGCAATAATTTTACAAAAAATGCAGTCTGTCATTATTTATCCCCAGATTTATCTCGGCTAGCTTTTTCTGCAATACCAGACAAACCAAACCGACGATCAAGCTCATTCAAAACATCTTGATGATCAATATTATTATGAGCCAATAAAACTAAACTGTGAAACCATAAATCCGCTGTTTCATAAATGATTTCTTCACGATCACCGCCTTTGCCAGCAATAACCGTTTCAGTTGCTTCTTCACCCAGTTTTTTCAATATTTTATCGGTGCCAGCATGATATAAACTGGCAACATAAGAGCTCTCAGGTGCTGCATTTTTTCTTGATTCCAATACATCCGCTAGCTTTTTTAATATGTCGCTCATTTGTATATCTCTTTTGGGTCTTTTAAAACAGTTTCAATCGCTTGCCACTCACCATCGACAAGTTTTTGATAAAAACAATGATGACGACCAGTATGGCAGGCAATGCCGCCCAGTTGCACTACTTCTAATAAAACAGCGTCAGCATCACAATCTAAACGAATAGATTTTACCTGTTGTTGATTGCCTGATTGCTCACCTTTATGCCAAATTTTTTGGCGTGAGCGAGACCAGTAAACTGCATGACCCGTATCTACCGTTAGCTGTAATGATTCTTTATTCATCCAAGCTAAAGTAAGCACTTGCTTAGTTGCAAACTCTTGCGTGATAACGGGCACTAATCCTGCATCATTCCATTTAACTTGATCAAGCCAACTCATTACAGTCTGACCTCTAAGCCTTGGCTTGCCATTTGTTGTTTGGCCTCCTGCACAGTATGTTCACCAAAGTGAAATATACTTGCCGCAAGAACAGCATCAGCACGACCCAGTTTTACGCCATCTGTTAAGTCTTGTAATTTACCTACGCCACCAGAAGCTATAACAGGAACTGCAACAGCATCACTCACTGCGCGCGTTAATTCCAAATCAAAGCCCGACTTTGTGCCATCTCGATCCATACTGGTTAGTAATATTTCACCGGCACCAAAATCAACCATCTTTTTAGCCCATTCGATAGCATCTATTCCCGTTGCAGTACGACCACCATGGGTAAAGATCTCCCATTTCGCTGGCTCGCCATCTTTTGACACACGCTTAGCATCAATGGCAACCACAATACATTGCGAGCCGAATCGTTGTGCTGCTTCACGTACAAATTCAGGATTCGTTACTGCCGCAGAGTTAATGCCAACCTTATCAGCTCCAGCGTTAAGCATACGGCGAATATCATCGACCGTGCGAATTCCACCACCAACAGTCAAAGGAATAAAGACTTGACTGGCTACTTGCTCAACCACTTCAACCATTGTGCCGCGATTATGATGTGTGGCAGTAATATCTAAAAACGTAATTTCATCGGCGCCTTGCTCGTCATAGCGTTTTGCTACTTCAACCGGATCGCCAGCATCACGAATATCGACAAATTGCACGCCTTTTACAACACGTCCATTATCAACATCAAGACAAGGAATGATACGTTTAGCTAAACCCATAATATAATCCTAAGTTATAGCTGAATAGGTGGATTTAGACGATCAGCTAAGGCTTGGCCTTCAGCCAAATCAATCGTACCTTCGTAAATCGCACGACCAACAATCGCACCCATTACACCTTCGCTTTCGTAATGGCATAAGGCCTTGATATCGTTATAATCGGTAACACCGCCAGAAGCAATAACAGGAATATTAATAGCGCGAGCTAGATCGCGTGTTGATTCAAGATTTACACCTTGCATCATGCCATCACGACTAATATCGGTGTAAATAATCGCTTCAACACCATCTTGCTCGAAGCGTTTAGCAATATCCGTCACATCGTGGTGTGATAGTTTTGACCAACCATCGATAGCGACCTTGCCGTCTTTTGCATCAAGTCCAACAATGATGTGACCCGGAAACTCTGCACAAACATCACCAACAAAATGTGGAACATTGACGGCTTTAGTCCCGATAATCACGTATTTTACGCCAGCATCAAGATAAGTTTGAATCGTTTCCTCATCACGAATCCCACCACCAATTTGTACATCAAGGTTTGGAAATGTCTTACAAATTTGGTGAATGACGGCTGCGTTAACCGGTTTACCTGCAAATGCGCCATCAAGATCCACAAGATGTAATCGTTTTGCTCCAGCTTCAACCCATCGACGAGCAACGGCGAGGGGATCTTCCGAAAAAACCGTATTATCTTCCATGCGTCCCTGACGCAAGCGAACACAGTGACCTTCTTTTAGATCAATGGCAGGGATTAACAACATAAAGATTTCTCCAAATTCATCATTATTATTTAAGTTTTTAGGACTTACCGTCCCAGTTTAAAAAGTTTTCAAGCAATTGCAGCCCAGCATGTTGGCTTTTTTCTGGATGGAATTGCACAGCAAATACATTATCTTTGTGAATAGCCGAAGTAAAATCAACAGGATAAGCAGTCGTTGCCGCCGTGACATCATCGCTTTCTGGTGCAACAAAATAACTATGCACAAAATAAAAACGACTATCCTGCTCAATGTTATGCCATAAGGGATGAGCCGATGCTTGATGTACTTGGTTCCACCCCATATGCGGCACTTTTAAATGTTCGCCATTTGCGCTCGCTTTAATATCAAAATGACGCACACTGCCTGCAATAATATTTAAACCTTTTGTGCCGCCATTTTCTTCGCTATCGCTTAGCATTGCTTGCATACCAAGACAAATACCTAAAATTGGCGTGCCGTTATTGATGACTTTTTTAATTACGTCATCCAACTGCAAGCGTTTTAGTTCGGAAACACAATCACGCATCGCTCCAACACCAGGGAGAACAACGTGATTAGCAGATAAAATTCGGGCTGGATCAGAGGTCACTTCCACCGTCACGTCACCCGCTACTGCTTCAAGTGCTTTCGAGACTGAGCGTAAATTGCCCATGCCATAATCAATTACTGCTACGCGACGCATAAATAACCTGATAAAAGTGTGCGAAAAAATTTATTTTAAGTAATAAAGGGAAAACAAGATATCGACCAATTATAACGCGCCTTTGGTTGATGGTAATTGCCCTAATGCACGTTGATCTAAGGTAACAGCCATACGTAAAGCCCGACCGAAAGCCTTGAAGATCGTTTCAGCAATATGATGAGCATTACGGCCTTTTAAGCAATCAATATGCAAGGTTACACCGGCGTGATTGACCAAACCTTGGAAAAACTCATAAAACAAATCAACGTCAAACTCACCAATTTTATCCCGATTAAAGGTAACGTCATACTCGAAACCTGGACGACCAGATAAATCTAAAACGACACGTGATAAGGCTTCATCTAGCGGTACATAAGCATGCCCATAACGAACAACGCCTTTTTTATCGCCTAATGCTTTCTTCAACGCTTGACCAATCGTTATACCAATATCTTCTACTGTATGATGAGCATCAATTTGCAAATCACCATTCGCTTTGATGTTTAAATCAAATAAACCATGACGAGCAATTTGCTCCACCATATGATCAAGGAAAGGAACGCCCGTTTCTGCAGAAAATTGGCCACTGCCATCAAGATTTAAAGTCACCTCAACTTGTGTTTCCAGCGTGTTACGTGCAATCGTTGCAATACGAGACATTATGCTTTTTCCTGATCTACAAAATTAAGTAAGGAATAATAACTGTTTAAGTGACTGGTTTGAAGCGGTATCATCATTAATATCTAATACATAGGATTTGTCATGGTACAAATTACCAACATTGCTCCGCTATTCAAAGACATGGCTAAGCTTGAGCATGATTACAGTCTCGCTTGCCAAGAGTGTTCACTCTATCGCTTGTGTTTACCTTTAGGTTTGCATCACAAGGACCTTGCGCAGTTAGATAAAATTATCAAGCGTAGACAAAGCTATAAGCGGGGCGAAACATTATTTACAACAGAGCAGTCTTTTAAATCGATCTATGTTGTTCGATCTGGCTCCTTTAAAACAACCATTTCGACAAGTAATGGCCGCGACCAAGTCACCAGCTTTTACTTTCCTGGCGAATTTATTGGTTTGGATGCACTTTATCAAGCCTCTTATCAATCCAATGCCAAAGCCTTAGAGACTAGCAGCGTTTGTGAAGTACCTTTTGATGCATTACAAGAGCTTGGCAAAGAAATGCCGCAGCTGCAAATCCAGTTATTAAGCCGCTTAAGTAAAGAATTATCAGGCGATAAAAGCTTAATGCTGTTGCTAGGTAAAAAAACGGCTGATGAAAAACTGGCTACATTTTTATTGTCACTTTCTAAACGATTTAGTGATCGAGGATTTTCAGCTAGCGAGTTCCAGATAATGATGTCTCGAGGCGATATAGCTAATCACCTTGGTTTAGCAGTTGAAACGGTTAGTCGCGTTTTTTCACGTCTTCAAGAAGAAGGATTGATCACAACTAATGGCAAAGAAATTAGCTTACGAGATATAGAAAAAATCAAAACCTTATGTCTCTAACAACCAATAAAATTAAAACCTTAAGATAAAAATATCATTTTCTACAATTAAAAAAGTTTTTAACCTTTTTATTGATCCTGATCAATGTGATTAATCACCGAGCCCGTATGATCAATATCAAGTCATTCAAAAACGGTTTTAATCTTTTTCGGGAGAAATAGAAAATGAAAGCAACAAAATTAGCCATCACACTATTAGCGGTCACTAGTCTTTCTGCTATCGCCACACCTGCTGCGGCTTATGAAGCAGGGGACTGGTTGGTTCGCGGTCGTATTATCAATGTAAATCCTAATGATAATAGCGGTACGCTTTCCATCAACGGTGTTGATCAAGGCACAAAAGGCGTCAAAGTTGATTCAGACACGGTCCCCGAATTAGATATCACATATATGGTTGATCGAAACTGGGGGGTTGAACTTATTTTAGGTTATTCAGATCACACTGTTACAGGCAAAAAAAACTGGGCTAGTTTAACGGATGTTATTGACGCAAAAATCTTGCCGCCGACATTAACATTGCAGTATCACTTTGCTCCTGATTCAAACATTCGTCCGTACATCGGCGCGGGTGTGAACTACACCTATTTCTTTGATGAAAAAGTAGTGGGCGATGTTTTGCCAAGCTCAGGCGCTAAAGTGAAACTAGAAAGCTCTTGGGGCCTTGCTGCACAAGCTGGTGTAGATATTGCGATTAATGATGATTGGTTTGTGAATATGGACGTCAAATATATTCAAATGGATACACAAGCTAAATTTTCTAACACCGCTGTCGGAAGTGCAAAAATTTCTGCTGATATTGACCCATTTGTTTATGGTATTGGTATCGGTCGTCGTTTCTAAGAGTGTTTTCAGCTAAACACGCATAAAAAAGACCCTCAAGTGAGGGTCTTTTTTTGATTATCCATTACGAAAAAATATACTAGTAAAAACAATATTTTATTATGATTTTGCCAACCAATCTCGTGGCTTTAGATAAACATCATACAATTCAGCTTCTGGGCTACCAGCTTCAGGTTGCCAGTTATAACGCCATTTAACGAGCGGCGGCAATGACATTAAGATTGATTCTGTTCGTCCACCCGATTGCAGTCCAAATAACGTGCCTCGATCATAAACTAAGTTAAATTCGACATAACGACCACGACGATAGAGTTGAAAATCACGCTCACGCTCACCAAATTCAATATTCTTACGACGATTTACGATGGGTAAATAAGCCTGTGTATAACTATCGCCGACGCTTTTCATGAAATTAAAACAATCTGCAAAATCACCTTCATTCAAATCATCAAAAAACAAACCACCAACACCACGCGGTTCATTACGGTGTTTTAACCAAAAATAGTCATCGCACCATTGTTTATAACGCGGATAAACCTCTTCGCCAAACCGCTCGCAGGCTGATTTTGCCGTTTGGTGCCAACTAATAACATCTTCTTCAAATCCATAATAGGGCGTTAAATCATAACCACCGCCAAACCACCAAATCGGTGCTTCGCCTTCTTTTTCAGCAATAAAAAATCGTACATTGGCATGTGATGTCGGAATGTAAGGATTATGAGGATGAATCACTAAAGACACGCCTAATGCTTCAAAACGACGACCAGCCAATTCAGGCCGACTCGCTGTGGCAGATGCAGGCAAACTATCACCGCTAACTTGAGAAAAATTAACGCCACCTTGTTCAAATATTCCGCCATCGGTTAACACGCGTGTTCGACCGCCACCGCCACCAGTGCCTTCACGTTGCCAATTATCTTCTACAAACTTGGCTCGGCCATCGGCGTCTTCTAATTCATGACAAATTCGATCTTGTAAGCCCATAAAATAAGCCCGTACTGCCTCGATATCGGGTTGACTCATCGAATTATTTCTCCTGTTTGGGCATTTCTTATTGAAGACGGTTGATTTGAACCTGAACACTGTCCAGATAAAATATAATCAACATCCGCTAAGTGCCAACGTACGTGATGACTTGTTCGAGCAGGTTTTTTACCCGCTGAGTTAGCGCTTGTTGACACAATGGCACCACCAAAGGCACGGCATAGCTCAGCCGTTTGTTTATGAGCTGTTACTCGAACCGCAATTGTATTGTGCTCGCCATGTAAAGAAGTCGGAACTGCTGAACTAACGGGCAATAACCAGGTTGTTGGACCCGGCCATGTTGTTTCCAATTGGGCTAATATGTCTGGCGAAACAGGTTGGATAAAAGCTTGTAATTGATTAAAGTCAGCAGCAATTAAAATTAAGCCTTTTTGCCATGGTCGATGTTTAATATTCAGAATTTTATGGACCGCAACCTCATTCCAAGGATCACAACCTAATCCAAATACTGCTTCTGTTGGATAAGCTATAACACCGCCTTCATTGAGAGTAAGCACTGCTTTTTTAATATTTAACGTTGCCATTGATTATTGCTATATCCTAAAAATGTCGATCTACTTATTTTTTAGTACGGTACTTTTAATCAGATTAATTTAAGGTGATAACTTAACCGCGTTGACGCTTTTTGATCATCATTTCTTCGATAAATGGCGTCATAATGACCTCGATAGCTAAGCCCATTTTGACCGCAGGCACTACCATATTATTAGGCCTAGACATGAAAGAGTCTTTTAACATACTCAAATAATATGGAAAGTTAGCTTGTTTAGGATCTTTAAAGCGAATAACCACCAAACTTTCATCTGATGTCGGAATCTCACGCATCATAAAAGGATTGGATGTATCAATTAACGGCACACGTTGAAAGTTAATATGTGTACGTGAAAATTGGGGGGTAATGTGATGAATATAGTCAGGCATTCGTTTAAGAATAATATCCACCACCGCTTCTTGTGAATATCCTCGATTAGTACAATCGCGTTTCACTTTTTGGATCCATTCCAAATTGATAACAGGAACAACGCCAATTAATAAATCAACAAACTTAGGAATATTCACTTCATCGGTCACAATCGCACCATGCAGACCTTCGTAAAATAACAGATCGCTATCATTGTCGATTTCTTGCCACGGTGTAAAAGTACCCGATGCTTCGCCATATTTAAGCGCTTCTTCTTCATCGTGAACGTAGTGACGTGTTTCCCCCGCACCCGTTTCAGAATAAGTTTGGAATAAGCTTTCCAAACGATCTAATCGATTTGCTTCGGGGCTAAAATGGGTTAAAGCGCTACCTTTTGCTTCAGCGTGTTCAACAGCTGCATTCATTTCATCGCGGTTGAACCGATGAAAACTATCGCCCTCAACTACCACAGGTTTGATACGGCCTCGACGAAAAATATCTTCAAATGCATGTTTAACGGTCGACGTACCAGCACCAGAAGAACCGGTGACAGCAATAATCGGATGGGATACAGACATTCAGTCTTCTCCTTACAGCTGGGTTTTTATAAGTGATTTTTGCATCGTCATAATATCATTGATGTTCACATATTTAATCACTCGTATAAACATACTGACTGCCACGGTAACACGCTAAAATAAATATATTTATACTGCAAAAAACAACTATTTTTGTTGTTCTCTTGATACAGCGCGGTAGGCAATATCTGTACGGTAAAACATGTCTTGCCAATTAATATTTGAAATAGTTTTATACGCTTTGCCTTGTGCTTCAGCAACGGTTTTTCCCAGCGCTGTGGCACATAAAACGCGACCACCCGACGTCACAACTTTACCATTAATTAATGCCGTACCTGCGTGAAATACTTTTGCATCATCACTATCCGCCAGCTCAAGCCCATTAATCACATCGCCTTTTTTATAAGCATCAGGATAACCACCCGCGGCCAACACAACACCCACCGCAGCACGTGGATCCCACTGTGCTTCTACCGTATTTAATTTGCCATCAATTGCCGCTTCACACAGTGGAATTAAATCAGATTGCAAACGCATTAAAATAGGTTGTGTTTCAGGATCACCAAAACGACAGTTATATTCAACAACACGTGGCGCGCCATGCTGATCAATCATCACGCCAGCATACAAGAAACCAGTATAAGGTCTGCCATCAGCCGCCATACCTTTAACCGTAGGTTCAATAACTTCTTTCATAATACGATCATAAACTTCAGGTGTTACAACAGGTGCAGGTGAATAGGCGCCCATGCCGCCGGTATTCGGGCCTTGGTCACCATTATCGCGTGCTTTATGATCTTGTGAAGTGGCTAGAGGCAAAATATGTTCACCATCCACCATTACGATGAAACTCGCTTCTTCACCAGTCATAAATTCTTCTATAACAACGCGATGACCCGCATCACCAAAAGCATTGCCTGACAACATATCTTGCACAGCATCGATCGCTTGTTGTTCAGTTAACGCAACAATAACGCCTTTACCGGCGGCTAAACCATCCGCTTTTATGACAATCGGTGCACCTTGTTGATTAATATAATCAGTGGCGGCATCGATTTCAGTAAAAACTTGATAGGCAGCCGTTGGAATTTTATGACGTGCCAAAAAGTCTTTTGTGAAGCTTTTTGATGCTTCTAACTGTGCGGCTTCTTTTGATGGTCCAAAACAACGTAAACCCGCTTCAGTGAACGCATCAACAACGCCCATGACTAATGGCACTTCAGGACCAACAATGGTTAATTCAATCGCGTTTTCTTTAGCAAAAGAGACTAAGCCAGCAATATCATCAACAGCAATCGCAACATTATCAACATTTGGTTCATTTTGAGTTCCAGGATTACCCGGTGCAACAAAAACGTGTGAGCAGCGCGGCGATTGAATCAATTTCCACGCTAATGCATGTTCACGTCCACCACCACCAATAACCAAAACCTTCATAAAACCTGCCAAAAATGAGTCTATAAAACCGATAATGATACCTTAGACAGGTACTTATATACTGATAATATTTAGATTAAATTCAAAAACAAGTCATTTATTAACCCTTTTTTAATACGTAAATTAATTAAATTAGGACGACTATTTGATCTATATCAACAAATGGTCTGATAACTAGATCATTCAATTAATCGCTGGTTATACTTAGTTTTTACTCAATAATTACACGGTAAACCACTTTGAAACAGACGGTTATTTTTGATCTTGATTTAATAAAACGCTATGACAAAGCGGGCCCACGTTACACGTCATATCCAACCGCCGTTGAATTTAATGAAAATTTTACTGCCGATAGTTATTTACAACATATCGACTTATCTAATCAGCGTGGTGGTCCATTATCACTTTATGTTCATCTGCCTTTTTGCGATACGGTTTGTTTTTATTGTGCATGCAATAAAATAATCACGAAAAATAGGCAACATGCCGCCCCTTATCTAGCTAATTTACATAAAGAAATTGTCTTACAAGCTGCGTTATTTGATGATAACCGTATCGTTGAACAATTACATTGGGGCGGTGGTACTCCAACGTTTCTTAGTCATCAACAAATGCGAGATTTAATGAGCGTCATTCGCCAAAACTTTAACTTGGCAGATGATAAAGCGGGCGAATATTCGATTGAAATTGATCCACGAGAAGCGGATGCCAAAACAATCAGTTTGCTACGTGAAATTGGCTTTAATCGTATTAGTTTAGGTGTTCAAGATTTTAATCCAATCGTACAAAAAGCCATCAACCGTATTCAAACTGAGCAAGAAACGTTTGCCGTTATTGATGCGGCACGCGCTAATGATTTTCGCTCAATTAGTATCGATCTTATTTATGGTTTACCTCATCAAACACCTAATAGTTTTGCGGAAACACTGGATAAAATAATTGCCGTTAGCCCAGAACGTTTATCTGTTTTTAACTATGCTCATATGCCAGAACGGTTTAAGGTTCAACGTCAAATGAAACATAACTACATGCCAAAACCTGAAGTTAAATTGGAAATTTTAGATAGTACGATTAAACAACTCACCGCTGCAGGTTACGTTTATATTGGCATGGATCATTTTGCTAAACCGGATGATGAACTCGCCATCGCCCAGCGTGAAAATAAGCTATATCGAAATTTTCAAGGTTATTCTACGCATGCGGAATGCGACATTATTGGTCTTGGTGTAACATCAATTGGTCGAGTAGGTGATGCATATTCACAAAATCAACGCACACTAGAAGATTATAAAATAAGTTTAAATAACAATAATTTGCCGGTATTTAGAGGTATTACTTTAAATCAAGATGATAAAATTCGCAGAAGCGTTATTAATCGACTTATTTGTCATTTTTCACTCGATATTATCGCCACCGAAAAAGAATTAGACATTCATTTTTTTGACTATTTTAAAGATGTTTTACCCCAACTAGATGAGTTTGAAGCAGATGGTCTATTGCGTTATAACCAATCTAAAATAGAAGTATTACCTGCAGGTCACTTATTAATTAGAAATATCTGCATGGCATTTGATGGCTATTTGCAACAAAAAACACAGCAACATTTTTCAAAGGTGATTTAAATAACCATTTCTAAGTACACGGTCATAAATATCCAATAGTAATTTTTAAAAATTGGCGTAGGATTGAATATCCCCCTCATAAACAGGAAAAAAAGATGAGCATTAAACAAGCATTAGTGGATGAAATTGAATTATTACTTCGTTATAACTTAGATAGCACGCAAGAAGGTATTAAGGTTCATGAAACTGCGCGCGAAGGTCTTGTTTCAGCCATTAAACGTCTACACGATAAAGGCTTAGTTGATAGTGAAGATGGTGGTTATTTAACTGATTTAGGTCATGAAGCGGCAGAACATACCCAAGCTGCACTTCGTATTTTATCTCCCAATAATTAAATATAAAAATCATCGTCCGAGATTGTCGTAATAAGACAATCTCGGCTAGGTTTTTCTATTAATAACTTTTCAGCGACTTAGTTTTTTATCTTGTCATAAACCACAAAACTGTAATCAAACTCATTTTTTTCGTCTGCCAAATGATCTTCTCGGATTATTTCAGACCATTCATTTTCATTCCAATCAGGAAAATACGTATCACCTTCAAGTGATGCATGAACGTGAGTTAAATAGAGTTTATCGGCTGTCGGCAATAATTGTTGATACAAAGATGCGCCGCCCATCACCATCACTTCATCAACATTTTCACAAGCAAGTAATGCTGCATCAATCGAGTTCACCACCGTACAACCTTCTGCTTGATACGACTGATTTTTAGTCACAATAATATTTTTTCTACCTGGCAATGCGCGACCAATTGATTCATGGGTATTTCTGCCCATAATCAATGGTTTCCCCATGGTAACGCGTCGAAAATATTGCAAATCAGCGGATAACTTCCACGGTAAATCATTATCTTTACCAATTAATCCTTGCTCATCTGTCGCTACAATAATCGCTAATTTCATTTATTTAGATCACTTTAGAATGGTATAAATTTCATTTTATACAGAATAACACTAGTCCTTCATTATTGAGTCCGCTGTCTATAATTCATACTGACAAAAATAATTAACTTGAAAATTTACTATAAAAATCCAAATATAAGTTATGTATAAACATGATATAAAAGTGATCATAATCTGTGGATAACTTTTCCTGTGGATAACTATGACACTTATCCACAAGTTAAAATAATCCAACAAAGAAGTTATACACAGTAAAAATGTACAATAACGGTTTGATCTAACAATTAAAAAATAACTTACTCACATATCCACAAGCATAAAACATCAACATCAAAGTCTTTTAAATAACTTAATTACTATTAATGAAATTAACAATTCTACAAATTGCTCTGCCATGTCCCTTAAGATTATCTTTTGATTATTTATCTAATAACTCAGAAATAACCTGGCAAACAGGTATGCGTGTCAAAGTACCTTTTGGTAATAGAGAATTAATTGGCATCATTGTTAATATTCAACAGACCCATGAAGAAAATAAAACCAGTAAATTAAAAACGATTATTGAAGCAATTGATCAACAGCCTATTTTTGAAGCTGACTTGTTATCACTGACACAGTGGTTAAGTGATTATTATCACCATCCAATTGGTGACTGTTTTCAAACGGTGTTACCTAAAAAAATAAGATTGGGAGGATCAGCAGAATTAGAAACTGAAACTTATTGGCAATTATCAGGTGATAAAAATGAGTTTAAATTAGGTAAAAAGCAGCAACAATTATTCACTTTGTTAAAAGATCATCCTGAAGGCATCAGTCAAAAAGTAATTTATCAACACATAGGCCAATGCCGAACATCGTTACTAGGCTTGGAAGATAAAAAAATAATTCGTTCGGTGCAAAATATTAAACAGCCTTTAATTTCACATGATGCTGTTCAACATTGCCAACTGAATCAAGAACAACAATTGGCTGTTGATTCAGTTTGGAAGAAAAAATCACTTTTTAGTCCCTTTTTATTACAAGGTGTAACCGGAAGTGGAAAAACTGAAGTCTATATGCAGCTTGCTGAAAATATGGTCAATGCAGGCAAGCAGATATTAATTTTAATTCCTGAAATCGGTTTAACCACACAATTTGTTGATAGATTTAAACGACGTTTAAATGCCCGTATTGTTGTTTTAAACTCGGCTATTTCAGATGGCGAACGCACACAATCTTGGCTCTTAGCTAAAGCTGGTTTGGCAGATATTGTGATTGGCACACGCTCAGCTGTGTTTACACCTTTGCCTAATTTGGGATTAATTATCATTGATGAAGAACATGATGCATCCTACAAACAACAAGATGGTTTACGTTATCATGCACGCAATGTTGCATTAATTCGTGCTCAACGCGCTAATGTTCCAATTGTTATGGGCAGTGCTACACCGTCACTCGAAAGCTT
The DNA here is from genome assembly GCA_011053005.1 of Methylophaga sp. GTDB lineage: Bacteria > Pseudomonadota > Gammaproteobacteria > Nitrosococcales > Methylophagaceae. The sequence continues at coordinate 150,287 of DRHW01000005.1, read as the reverse complement.
ATACAACGTTGAACAGCAGCGATATCAAGTATTAACTTTAAATCAGCGAGCTACCGGCGCTAATATTCCTAAAATAAAACTCATCGATAGCCGTGGTCCGATGGCCAATAGTGGTATTTCTACTGTGTTATATCATGCGATAAAAACGCAATTAGCCGCTGATAATCAAGTTTTACTATTTATTAATCGGCGTGGTTTTGCACCGGTTTTAATGTGTCATGATTGTGGTTGGCAAGCGACGTGTTCACATTGTGATGCCAGAATGATAGTGCATCAACGCCGTAATATCTTGTGCTGTCATCATTGCGGTTTAATTCAACGTTTAGTTGAACAGTGTCCAACCTGTAAGGCAGGTGATTTAAAAACTTATGGTGCGGGTACTGAACAAATCGAGCACACCTTGCAAGCTTATTTTCCTGAAACTCCGGTATTACGCATTGATCGTGATAGCACGCAAAAAGTGAATGCCTTCGCTGAAATTGTGGACGATATAAGACAAGGCGGCGCCAAAATATTAGTCGGCACACAAATGTTAGCTAAAGGGCATGATTTTCATGATGTTACCTTGGTGGGGGTTTTAGATGCTGATCAAGGTTTATTTAGTGCTGATTTTCGAGCAACAGAATCGTTAGCTCAACTCATCATTCAAGTAACCGGGCGTGCGGGACGAGGCGATAAAAAAGGCGAAGTGTTTATTCAAACCAGCCAGCCACAACATGAATTTTGGCAAGATCTGATTAAACACGGTTACGCTTTTACTGCACAAAAAATATTAGCTGAACGCAAAATGATGGCGATGCCACCAACCGGATCATTGTGTGTTATTCGAGCAGAAGCTCAAGATGAACCTTTAGCGATGCAATTTTTGAGTGAAGTTTCAGGACTTTTCCATCAAGCGTCACAACAAGATGTGATTATTATGGGACCTGTGCCAGCAATTATGGAAAAAAGAGCCGGTCGTTATCGAGCACAATTATTATTATTATCTCAACAACGTAAACCCTTACATCAATTGCTCGATCACTTTATGCCATCGATCTCATCATTAAAATTAACTCGAAAAGTAAGATGGTCGATTGATATAGATCCGCTTGATTTACTCTAAAATTTACCTTGAGCTCTCTTTCAAAGTTAGCGAATAAATTAAACCCGCCAAATTTTGGCTTAAAGAGATTAATATCCCGCTAAATTTTTATATTAGCCTTCAAAATATAATTTCCTATTCAATTTATAAAACTATTTATTAATCAGCTAAATAATATTGCCTGTTGATAATTTTCTACTCTCCATGCCATTAAATTTTAAATATAACTGCTGTATAAAGACTTTATAGAATTGATCAAAAGCTGTGGATAACTTTAGCTGTGGATAAGTAACGTAGTTATCCACAAGAAATCCTGTTTTAGTAATCTATGTTATTCACCGTTCAATTTTAAAAATGAGTTTGATTTTTAATAGATTTAATGACTTATCCACATATCCACAGAGAATAAACATCAACATAAAAATCTTTTAAAAACATTATTTATTATTATTTAAATTGAAAATCCCGCAAAAACTTAAAACAAAGTATTAATAAAATAAAAATAAAACCGATCATTTGAGCTGAAATAACTAAAAATAAAGCTTTAGCCATTTTCTAACGGTGATCCTCACGCCATGATCAGTTAAAATACTTCGACTAAATTAATCTCAGGTTTTAAGACATTGAAAGCCCAGCTTATAAAAATTATTCAAACAGCATTAACGGACCTAATTCAACAAGGCAAGCTTCCTGAAATTGAATTACCTGCAATACAAATTGAACGCACAAAAGATAAATTACACGGTGACTTTGCTTGCAATATCGCCATGATGTTGGCTAAACCAAGCAAAATGAATCCTCGTCAAATTGCGATATTATTAGTTGAATCTATCAAAGGTGTTGATTTTATTACTAATATTGAAATTGCTGGTCCGGGTTTTATCAATTTCTTTTTATCCGCTGAATCTACTCAACAAATCATAAAAGATGTGTTAACTGCTGGTGAACAATTTGGTCGTAGCCAAATTGGTGTTGGTAAACGTGTGCAAGTTGAATTTGTATCCGCTAATCCTACTGGCCCACTTCATGTTGGTCATGGTCGCGGTGCTGCTTATGGCTCTGTCGTCAGTAGTCTATTAATGGCAGCCGGATTTAATGTCCACCGTGAATATTATGTCAACGATGCTGGTCGACAAATGGATATTTTGGCAACCAGTGTTTGGTTACGTTATTTAACGGCTTGCGGTGAACAATTTACCTTTCCAAGTAATGCTTACAAAGGTGATTATGTTTTAGAAATTGCAGCAACGTTAAAAGCACAAGTGGGTGAACAATTTCGTCATCCAGCAGTTGAAATATTTGCCGATATACCAGCTGATGAACCTCAAGGTGGTGATAAAGAATTACATATTGATGGTTTAACCAATAAGGCAAAAGCATTATTAGGTGAAACAGGTTATCGTCAATTATTTGATCTAGGTTTAAATTCAATTTTATCTGATATTCGTGCTGATTTAGCTGATTTTGGAACAGATTATGATGAATGGTTTTCAGAACGTTCATTGATGGAATCTGGCGTTGTTGAACAAGCGATTGAAACCTTAAAAAATTCTAAAGTCTTGTACGAAAAAGACGGCGCATGGTGGTTTAGATCAACCGATTATGGTGATGAAAAAGATCGTGTTGTAGTTCGTGATAATGGTCAAACAACGTATTTTGCTTCAGATATTGCTTATCATTTAAATAAATTTAATCGTGGTTTTGATACGGTGATTGATATTTGGGGTTCAGATCATCATGGTTATATTCCACGTGTAAAAGCATCATTAGTGGCGATGAATCAAGATGCTGAACGTTTGAAAGTATTATTGGTTCAATTTGCTGTGTTGTATCGTGGTGCTGAAAAAATTGCAATGTCGACCCGTAGTGGTGATTTTGTAACCTTACGTGAATTAAGGGAAGAAGTGGGTAAAGATGCGGCACGTTTCTTTTATGTTTTACGTGGTGCAGATCAACATATGGATTTTGATTTAGAACTGGCTAAAACACAAAGTACTGATAATCCCGTTTATTATGTGCAGTATGCTTATGCGCGTGTTTGTAGTGTGTTTAGACAATTAACTGAACGTGGTTTGGTATGGGATCAAAAACAAGGCGAACTGCACTTAAATCGTTTAACTGAAGAACATGAACAAGCATTATTGACTGCTTTATCTCGTTATCCTGAAATTATTGAATCATCAGCATTGAATCATACGCCACATATTTTGGCCCATTATTTAATGGATTTAGCACGTGATTTCCACACTTATTACAATGCACATCACTTTATTGTTGATGATATTGAATTAAGCCAAGCACGATTAACCTTAGTTTCTGCCGTTAAACAAGTTATATCGAATGGCTTAACTGTTATGGGTGTCTCAACACCGGAGACAATGTAAGTGGCACAAAAACGAAATTCACGAAATTCGGCACCTAAAAAAGCGTTGCCGTGGGGGCCAATGCTGCTTAGTTTTGTTGTGGGCGGTTTTATAATGTTTTTATTGCATATAAAAGATGAACCAACAACAGTAAAACCAGAGAAAAAAGTAGCTGAAAAGAAAGTGGTCGCTAAAAATAAAAATGGCGTAGAACCAACTTTTGAGTTTTATACCTTATTGCCTGAAATGGAAGTGGTGGTTGATACACCTAAAAAACCAGATGCACCAGTTGTGACACTGCCAACTACGCCAAAAACAGTCGCATCAACGACAACGGCTCAAACACCAGCAACCAGCACGGTTAGTCCTGCTCCTCAAGTAGATAAAATTAGTTATTTATTACAGGTAGGTTCTTTTCGTAAATCATCAGATGCTGATGCCTATAAAGCAAAACTTGCTTTCTTAGGGGTTGAGTCTCGAGTACAAACGGTGACTATTGATAATAAAGATACATGGCATCGGGTTCAAATAGGCCCCGTTATCGGCCGAGAAAAAGCGGATGCACTACAAAAACAATTAAAACAAAATAGTATCGATTCTTTATTAATGCGTGCTAAAAATGGTTAGTTAAAAAGAATTCCGGTATCCTCATATTTTTAAAAGATTCAAGGTGATTTGTCATGACTGATACGAATGAAAAGGCATATTCTGAAACAGAAATTGCCGAAAAATTAACTGCAGAACTGCCTAATTGGTATTTTGAAAATGGCTGGATCCGTCGTAAATATAAAACCAGTGGCTGGAAAGGCACCTTAATGGTAGTGAATACAGTCGGTCATTTAGCAGAAGCCGCTTGGCATCATCCAGATATTTCTGCATCGTATGCATTTGTTATTGTTAAATTAACCACACATAGTGCTAAAGGGATCACTGATAAAGATTTCGAACTAGCCAAAATGATCGAACACGTTGTGCAATGGCAACCAGCCACAGAAGATGGAAGTCCTTTTGAAGGAACGCCTTCTGATCCACGCTTTAAATATATCAAGTACGACTAAGGATACAACTATGACTGAAATGACTGATTCAGAAATGTGGTTAGAAGTGTCTAGCCCATTTTGTGGTATTGCATCTGATGATCTCACTATTAAAGTAGATGGCAATACAATCACCGTGGTTGAAAACGGTGATGCGGTGACAAAAAAAGGATTTGAAACACCAATTACCGATACCTCACCGAGAATAAATGGCAAAGATGCTTCTTTAGAACAAGCTGTGAAACATATTGCTGATTTATTTAGAACAAGTAAACAACCTGTTATTTCTGGTATGGCGACAGACTTAAATGGTGTGCGTTCAGCCATGGCTTTGGCTGATAAAAGTCGTGCGACGGTTGATAGCATGGATTCAACAGCGGGTTTTAGAAATACACTAGTATTGCAAGATACAGGTTGGATGGTGACAACCTTAACTGAAGTTAGAAACCGCGTTGATGTATTAGTGGTTGTTGGTAGTGATATAGAACAAGACTATCCGCGATTTTATGAGCGCATGGTGTGGAATAAAGAAAGTATGTTTGATCAAGATATTGCATCACGTGAAGTGGTTTATCTTGGTAAAGCACCATCAGGTGATGCATCTACTTCGCCACAAGGCAAAAAAGCACAAGTTATCACTTGTGATGATGCTGATTTACCTGAAGTATTGTCGATATTACGCGCTTTAGTTAAGGGTAAAAATATTCAAGCCAAACAAGTTGGTGGTATTGATATCAGTGTTTTAGCAACTTTAGCTGAACAACTTAAACAAGCTAAATATTCAGTGTTAACTTGGTCAGCGGCGAGTTTGAATTTTGAACATGCTGAAGCCACAGTGCAAACATTGTGCGAAATGATTAAAGAATTAAACGCAACAACACGTTCGAATGGTTTGCCTTTAAGTGGTAAAGAAGGCAGCGTAACGGCTAGTTATGTATCTACTTGGCAATCAGGTTATCCGATGCGAACCAATTTTAATCGTGGATATCCTGATTACGATCCTTATTTATGTGATACAAATCGAATGTTAGCAGCAGATGAAGTTGATGTTTTATTATGGATTTCTAGCTTTAATATTGGTCGTACGCCACCAAAATCAAATGCTAAAACAATTGTTTTAGGCCGTTCAGGAATGACCTTTGATCAAGAACCCGAAGTTTTTATTCCTATCGGTACACCGGGTATTGATCATGCTGGACGTACATTTAGAAGTGATGGATCGATAGCTGTACCATTAAGAAAATTACGCGACAGTGGTTTGCCTAGTACATTTGATGTACTAACCGCCGTTGAACAAGCGTTATAAGGGGCTAACAAGAATATGTTAAAAAAACTAACTGGTGGCCGGATTTATGATCCAGCACACGGCGTAGAAAATGAAGTCCGTGATATTTATATTCTAGATGGTCGTATTGTAAAACGTCCAGATGGCATTAGAATTGATGAAGAAATCGATGTTCGTGGCAAAGTCGTTATGGCGGGTGCGATTGATATGCACACTCATATTGGCGGCGGTAAAGTTAATATTGCACGTACCATGTTGCCAGAAGATCACGCAGCAGATGTGATTGCTCGTACCGAGTTAATGCGTAGTGGTTGTGGTCATGCTGCACCAAGCACATTAACTGCGGGTTATCGTTACGCTGAAATGGGTTATACAGCTGGGTTTGAACCTGCGATTTTGCCTAGTAATGCTCGTCAAGCACATATGGAAATGCATGACACGCCGATTATTGATAAAGGCGGTTATGTGATGTTGGGTAGTGATGATTTCCTACTTCGCATGATGGCGGCGAATAAAGATCAAGAATCAATTAATAATTACGTTGCTTGGACAATGACTCACAGCCAAGCGGTTGGTTTAAAAGTCGTTAATCCAGGCGGTATTAATGCTTTTAAATTCAACCAACGTAAACTTGATTTAGATGAAAAAAACCAGTTTTATGGTGTAACGCCACGTGAAATATTATTACGTTTAGCACGTGCAGTGAATGAGTTAGGTGTACCGCATCCGTTACATGTACATGGTTGTAACTTAGGTGTACCGGGTAATATGGATACGACTTTAGATACTATTCAAGGTATCGAAGGTTTGCCGATGCATATGACGCATATTCAATTTCATAGTTATGGTACAGAGGGTGACTTTAAGTTTTCTTCTGGTTCTGCTCAAATTGCAGAAGCGATTAATAAACATAAAAATGTCACCGTTGATGTGGGTCAAATTCTCTTTGGTCAAACCGTCACAGCATCAGGCGACAGCATGCGACAATTTGCGGCACATCCTCATTCTCATCCTAATAAATGGGTGTGCATGGATATCGAATGTGAAGCGGGTTGTGGTGTCGTGCCATTCAAATATAAAGATCAAAGTTATGTAAATGCTTTGCAATGGATGATTGGTCTTGAAACCTTCTTAATGGTTGATGATCCTTGGCAAGTATTTTTAACAACAGATCATCCAAATGGTGCACCATTTACCAGTTATCCACATCTGATTAGATTATTAATGGATAAAACATTCCGTAACGATATTTTGTCGACATTGCATCCAGAAGCTCAAAAAGCGAGCCACTTGGCATCACTTGAGCGTGAATATTCTTTATATGAAATTGCCATCATGACACGTGCAGGTGCGGCTAAATTAGTTGGTCTAGCTGATCGTGGTCATTTAGGTATTGGTGGTGCGGCAGATATTACTGTTTATACCGATGATGCTGATCGCGAAAAAATGTTTAGTACACCCGATTATGTATTTAAAGATGGCACGATGGTAGTGAAAGACGGCAATTTGATTGAAGTTACTTGGGGAACAACCCATGTGGTTAAACCGGAATACGACATTAGCATTGAAAAATCATTAAAACCCTACTTTGATCGTTACCATACTCAAAAAATGGGCAACTTTAAAATAAGTAATGATGAAATTGTTGATGATGGTCGAGGTAGTTTGACTGTGCAGCCGCTACATAAAGGAGGCCCGATATGATTATCAATGGCGTAACAATTGATGAAACTTTTGCTGAAGCCTTCCCGATGAAAGGTACGCGGTTAATCATCACTGCAATGAATGCAAAATGGGCAATGATTTCAGCACAAGCATTCACTGGTTTTGCTACTTCAGTTATTGCTTGTGGCTGTGAAGCGGCGATTGAAAAAGTACTTGATGAAAGTGAAACACCTGATGGACGTCCCGGGGTATCAATACTTATTTTTGCAATGGGCGGAAAAGGCTTAGCTAAACAAGTAGAGACTAGAGCAGGACAGTGCGTACTAACATCTCCTACATCTGCGTTGTTTTCTGGTTTAGATAATCCTGAAAAAGAAATAGCGCTAGGTCAAAATTTACGTTATTTCGGTGATGGTTTCCAAATTTCAAAAATGATTGATGGTAAACGTTATTGGCGTATTCCGGTTATGGATGGTGAGTTTTTAACACAAGAAAAAACGGGTGTGCAGGATTCAGTTGGAGGTGGTAATTTCTTAGTATTAGCCGAATCACAAGCTCAAGCATTAGCAGCTTGTGAAGCAGCCATCGAAGAAATGAGAAAAATTCCGAACGTTATCATGCCATTTCCGGGTGGTGTCGTAAGATCGGGTTCAAAAGTAGGATCAAAATTTAAAGCATTAAATGCTTCAACTAATGATGCTTTTTGCCCAACGCTTAAAGGCCAAACCAAAAGTGAATTATCACCGGAAGTTGAATCGGTCATGGAAATCGTTATTGATGGATTAACTAAAGAAGATATTGATAAAGCGATGCGTGTTGGTATTCAAGCGGTGTGTGATTTAGGTGCTGCAAATGGTATTCGTCGAATTAGCGCTGGTAATTATGGCGGGAAATTAGGACCATTCCACTTCCATTTACAGGAGATTATGGCATGAGTACTTTAATATTTACTTTGAAAACATCCCCTGTACAACGTGTTGATTGTTCGCCGCTTACCCCTGAGTTACTTACCGATAAATCGCTTGCTGATATTGCTGCGATTGAGTTAGTCACTGGAAATAGCACCGCTCGAGTAGATAGTTTGTTTGATATGAGTGGTGATGATACGGCTGATATTAAGTTTGCTAATAGCACGGATAAACTTGATTTTGTTGGTCGTAATATGACTTCTGGCAAAATATCTATTGCAGGTAATGTAGGCGCTTATCTAGGGTTATTCTTAGAAGGTGGTCAGATTGAAGTGACGGGCAATACCGGTATTTACACTGCCTGCGAAATGAAATCAGGACAAATAAAAGTCAATGGGAACGTTGGTGATTTTCTAGGTGGCGCTCGCCCAGGTTATAAAAATGGTATGACAGGCGGAACTGTTATTGTTACTGGTAATACTGGTGCCCGCACTGGCGATCATATGCGTCGCGGCACTATCTTAATTGAAGGTAATGCGGGTGATTATTGTGCCGCTAGAATGATTTCGGGCACGATCGCGGTATTAGGTGATGTGGGTACGCATCTCGGTTATGGGATGAAACGTGGCACTGTGTTATTAACCCAAGCACCCACAAAAGGTATTCCTGCTAATTTTAATGATAATGGTCCACATACATTGGCCTTTTTAGCATTATTGTTTAAATCTTTTACTAAACTAGATAGTCAGTTTGCAAAAACGGCGGCTTTCTCACGCGTACAACGTTATACCGGCGATTTAGGTGGCATTGGTATGGGTGAGATTTTAATTAAGATTTAATCGTCACACACGACTGAGGCATCGAGCATATTAAAAGAGAAGTGCATAAACGATTTTTATAACATTCTCTGTGCTCTTTGTACCTCGGCGGTAAGTTTTTACCAAAGAGGTACACCATGTCTGATATCGGCAAATCAATAACGCAGTTTATTATTGAACAACAACGTCTTCATCAAAATTCCACAGGTGAAATGTCAGGGCTTTTAAATGACATTGTCAGCGCTTGTAAAAAAATATCCCACCTCGTTAATCGCAGCGGCATTATTGGTATTGATGGCGTTGCCGGTTCTGAAAATATCCAAGGTGAAAAACAAAAAAAGCTAGATATCATTACTAATGATGTGATGGTTGATCACCTTAATTGGACCGGCCATTTAGCTGCAATGGCGTCAGAAGAAATCGAAAATATCATTCAAATTCCCGCCAATAAACCTAAAGGTCAATATTTGATTGCCTTTGATCCCTTAGATGGATCATCAAATATTGATATCAACTTATCTGTAGGCACTATTTTTTCTATATTACGTTGCCCAGAAGACATCGCTGAACCTACCGTTGAACACTTTATGCAACAAGGTACAAAGCAAGTCTGTGCTGGTTTTTGTGTGTATGGCCCCACAACGATGATGATTTTGACGACAGGGCAAGGCGTGAATGGGTTTACACTGGATCGTGATGTTGGTGAATTTATTCTGACTCATCCCGATATGATGATTCCTAAAGATACTGCTGAATTCGCGATTAATATGTCGAACCAACGCTTCTGGGAAGCACCAGTACAACGTTATATTGATGAGTGTCTTCAAGGCGAAGATGGTGTCCGCGAAAAGAACTTCAATATGCGCTGGGTAGCTTCAATGGTGGCCGAGGTTTATCGGGTGTTGACTCGCGGCGGTATTTTTATGTATCCATTAGATAATAAACCGACGACACAAGGTGGAAAGTTACGTTTGTTATATGAAGCGAATCCAATGAGCTTTATTGTTGAACAGGCGGGTGGTATTAGCTCAACAGGCTATGAAAGAATCATGGATATACAACCTGAAAGTGTGCACCAGCGCGTTCCGGTTGTTTTAGGGTCTAAAAATGAAGTTGAGCGAATTATTTCTTATCATAAAAAGACTTAATCCTAGCGAAGTTCGTTTATTAACGAATGACCAGCTGCACTAGAGCAGCTGGTCTCGATTTATTAAGCAATAACATTGGCTATGGTATAACGCCTAATTGTTTGAATAGTCCGTATACATCAATCACATCCCAATGTTCAGCGAGTTTGCCATCTTCAATACGGAAAATATCTACAGCAGTAATACTGTAACTTTTATTTGTAGCAGGAATACCTAACCAATCTCCTTTTTGTGTACCTGAGTAGGTTCCATATACCCAAACAGTATCACCTTCTGCCACCAGGTTGTTGACGGTATAGTTCCAGTCTGGAACAGCGTTAAACCAATCAGCGAAGAAATTTTGGAATCCTATAGAACCTTGTCCAACAAGCGGATTGTGCTGAATATAATCTTCGTTCATGTAGTTATTAAGGTTTGAGAAATCTTTGTCACCAAATATTTCTGCACCAAAATCTGCTAATAATTGTTTATTAAATTGTACGGTATCTTGAGCCATGGCCTGACCTCCAGTGGTAAGTGAAAATGCAAAAAGTAGTGCTGTACTGGCTTTGCGTAAAAAATTCATCTGTTCTCCTAGTTATAAATCTGATTGCGGTTTGTTGTTGATTCGTAATCAGTGAGAACATGATATAAACTAAGGTAACTTTATGTAAGAAGGCACCTTTATGTTATATAGGTTCCTAAAGGAAACCATGGAAAAATATCAACAACAAGAAACGCCACAGCCTTTGGCTTGGAATGCATACAACTCTTTATGCCCTACACGACAGGTACTTAATAGAATTGCCGATAAATGGACGGTGCTGGTTGTAAGTTCATTGGAAAGTGGCACTAAGCGATTCAGTGTTTTACGGCGTGAAATTGATGGTGTATCGCAAAAAATGCTGACACAAACGCTACGGGGGCTGGAACGTGATGGTTTGGTGGCTCGAAAGATCTATGCCACTGTGCCGCCAAAGGTTGAATATTCGCTGACACCTCTTGGCAATACATTAGTCGTATTATTGCGATCTATTCGCGTATGGTCGGAAACCCATATTGAAAAGGTAATGAGTGCTCAAGAAGATTATGACAGTGGGATAGAAGCGAATTTGGACTCTAATAATACATTAGATAGTTAATGTAAAAAGCCAGCTAAGGCGAGGGCTAAAGCTAAATTGAATGGGGGGAATATCAAGCGGGTTAAGTGATTATCGGCTTAATATTTGTTATCGATATGGCGGAGGTTACGACGACTAAAATGAATTTAATAGTCGTTAGCTTGCCAGTTAATATGAAATGAACGGTGATTAAAACGATCTTTTGTATAGCGATAAAATTATTAGCGTGCCTTGAATAGCACGCTAATAATTTTCATTATCAGGCGTGTAAACTAGCCGCGGCGAGATCTGCCAGCGCCGGCTTTATGGCCCTGAGCATTTTCACCAGAACGTTGGCCATCACGGTGACCAACATGAGGTCTTTTAGGTTTTTTGTCTTTAGCTGGGCGAGTATTTAAACGTGTTTCATAGAGTTTATTGACCGGTTCAAAACCTTCAATTATTTTACGTTCAAGCAGTTCACCAATGACACGTTCAATATCAGATAATTGTTTTATTTCATCTGCACTCACTAACGATACAGCTTGGCCTGTTGCACTGGCACGACCAGTACGACCAATACGATGTACATAATCTTCAGGTACATCGGGTAAATCAAAGTTCACAACATGAGGTAATTGGTCGATATCAATACCGCGAGCGGCTATATCGGTGGCAACCAACACTTGAATTTTCCCTGATTTAAAATCAGCTAATGCTTTTGTACGTGCATTTTGACTTTTATTACCGTGAATAGCCGCTGATTTTAAACCGCTGGCATCCAGTATTTTAGTTATCTTGTTCGCGCCGTGTTTGGTACGAGAAAACACCAGCACTTGGTGCCAATTATTTTCTGTAATCAAATGGGTTAATAAAGCCATTTTTTTAGTTTTATCAACAGGGTGAATGAACTGTTCAACTGATTTTACGGTTGTATTGGCTGGGCTAACCGAAATCTCAACAGGGTTATTCACTAAGCCTTTTGCAAGTTCACGGATTGGCGCTGAAAAAGTAGCAGAAAACATCAAGTTTTGACGATTTTTAGGTAAAACAGCCAAAATTTTGCGAATATCGTTAATAAACCCCATATCTAACATGCGATCAGCTTCATCTAAAACCAAAATTTCTAGCTGGTTAAATCGCACCGCATTTTGTTGGTATAAATCGAGTAAACGACCTGGTGTTGCAATCAGAATATCCACCCCTTTACGCAGTTTCATCATTTGTGGATTAATTTTAACCCCACCAAAGACGATCGCAGAACGTAAAGGTAAGTTTTTACCGTACATTGCAACATTATCACCAACTTGAGCCGCTAATTCGCGAGTTGGCGTTAAAATTAGGCAACGCACTTGATTCGCTTTTGCTTGTTCGCCTTTTGATAATAACTCCAAAATTGGCAGGGTAAAGCCTGCTGTTTTTCCGGTGCCGGTTTGGGCGGCGGCCATTACATCTTTACCTTCAAGTACGGCGGGTATCGCTTGTAACTGGATCGGTGATGGTGTTTCGTAGCCTTTTTCGGCTACTGCTTTAAGAATGTGGGCTGATAAGCCCAGTGAGGCAAAGCTCATAGATTGTATATCTCTTAATTGTTGAATTATTTATCAACATTTTTAATGATGTTCTATTTGATCAATTTATCAGGATAGAACGTGGTGTGGTTTATGGTTAAATTAACCACGTTATGATGCTTTTGCCGCTATTTTGCGACAAATAACATCTTTAATATTAGGTTTTAAGCCTTTTTTAAGAACTTGGTTAGCAACACAATACGTGTGCCATTAACGCGGCCTTCGATGTGTTCAGGGTTATCCGTTAATGAAATACCTTTTACTAATGTGCCGCGTTTTGCAGTGAATCCAGCACCTTTAACATCAAGATCTTTAATCAAGGTCACACTATCACCGGCATTTAATACGGCGCCATTACTATCAACCGAGCTACTTTCTGTATTGGTTTCCGATATTTCGTTAGCCGCCGCCCATATTTGTGTTTCTTCATCTAAATATAGAATATCGAGCAGATCTTGCGCCCAAACTTCAGTATTTAAGCGTTTTAGTTGGCGCCATGCCATAACTTGAACGGCTGGAACCGCTGACCACATACTGTCATTTAAGCAGCGCCAATGATTGGTATTTATATTTTCTGGGTTTTCAATTTGATCAAGGCAGGTTTCACAAACAAGTATCGATTGATCAGCGTTAGCTTCTGTAACAGGGGGAACTTCATATACGGAGAGATTAGATTCCGCATTGCATAATTCACATTTTGAATCGCTGCGTGCAAACAATGTTTGTTCAATGTTCATTAATAAACCTTTGGTGATTGAGCTTACTCCAATAGTTGAAAAGCAGGCTGTAATTTCTTTGCGCGGTATTATCTCATACGGTAAGAGTATTGCGGCATAAATGAGGCTTAATAACATTGTAGTTTATGCAGTTTTATAAGCTAAGTGTTATTATTTGTCGTCAGTATTGTTATCAAAAATGGAGATAAATATGAATAAAGCTAAAATGATAATTGGAATCAGCGCTGTATGTGCTTCACTCCTTATTATTATGCTATTTCTACCGATGTTAAAAGGTAGTAATCACGGTTATAACACTAAGACTGAAGCGGTTATCTTAGTTAAACAACAAGATGAAGATGTTGATAGTGAAGACGAGGATGAAGCTGAAGAGCAAGAACAAGCGCCTGCTGTAACAATGAATGATGAAACTGCCCAAGAAGAAGACGTTGCGACTGAAGCCGATCCAACAATACAAGAACAAATGGCGGCTACTGAAGAGGTAGATGCAACACAAGAAGAAACAGCAGTCCCTGAAGTCGCGGCAACACAAGAAGAAACACCTGCCACTGAAGTCGAGGCGGCAACACAAGAAGAAACAAAAGCAGCTGAGGTAGCGAAAGCACCAGCAACTGAAGGTCTTTATAGTGTTGTTGATGGTAATAAATTAGATGAGCATAGTTACAATGGTTTTAAACAATACCGTAACTGGTGTGCTCGTTGTCACGGTACTTACGGTCAAGGCATGGTGGGACCAAACTTGGCGGATAGTTTAAATGTGATTTCAAAAGAACAGTTTTACGATACGGTTGAAAATGGTAAATCTGGCAGAATTGGTAGCATGCCTTCATGGAATGCAAATCCGCAGGTTATGGAAAATCGCGATCAAATATATGCCTATTTAAAAGCACGTTCTGATGGCGCGATTGGTGAAGTAAAGCCTAAAAAACAATAATAATTATTAAATAATGGCCTCTTAATTGAGGCCATTTTTATTCAGCAACCATAAAAGAAATAATCATGACTGAAAAAACATTTATCAAAGGTAAAGATAGCGACTTAGAAACAAGCATTGCGACCATGCAAGCTAAACTGAAATCCTTTGGTTTTGATATTGAAGAGGCGTCATGGCTTAATCCTGTCAGCAATGTTTATTCCGTTCATATTCGTGATAAAAGCTGTCCTATCATGTTTACCAATGGCAAAGGCAGTACAAAAAAGGCCTGTTTAGCCAGTGCTTTAGGTGAATATTTCGAACGTTTAAGTTGTAATTACTTCTTTGCTGATTTTTACTTAGGCGTACAGCACAGCAGTAATGACTTCGTGCACTATCCGAATGAAAAATGGTTCGATTCGACGGGCGATGAAATGCCTGCAGGATTGATGGATGCATCTTTATGGGAACACTTTGATCCAACAGGTGAATTAACGCCTGCAATGTTGGTTGATACCAATTCTGGTGTCGGCGAACGCGGTATTTGTGCGGCACCGTATTTACGTTTACGCGATGGGCAATCGGTTTATATTCCGATTAATGTCATTGGTAATGTTTTTGTCAGCAACGGCATGTCAGCCGGTAACACTAAAAACGAAGCACGCGTGCAGGGTTTATCAGAAGTCTTTGAGCGTTATGTAAAAAATCGCATTATTGCCGAAGGGATTTGTTTGCCCGAAGTGCCTGCGGAAGTGATTAACCGTTACCCTTTGATTAAACAAGCGATTGAAGAATTAGAATCTCATGGTTATTCACTGAAAGTAGCCGACGCCTCTTTAGGCGGTGAATATCCGGTGATGAGTGTGACATTGATTAACCCTAAAGATGGTTCGGTGTTTGCTTCATTCGGCGCTCACCCAAGTTTTGAAGTCGCTTTAGAGCGAACAGTGACTGAGTTATTACAAGGTCGCAGCTTAGATCAGTTGGATGTGTTTCATCCACCCACATTCGATCAAGATGAAGTTGCATCACCGGCTAATTTAGAAATGCATTTTATTGATTCGAGTGGTTATATTTCAAACGATTTTTTCCGTAGCACGCCTAATTTTGAATTTAATGATTGGGAACATGACAGCAAAACGGCCGATGAATTTACCTATTTAAGTAATAAAATTCATGAAATGGGCTTTGATATTTATATTGCCGATTACGAACATTTAGATGTTTATGCCTGCCGAATTTTAGTGCCGGGCATGTCTGATATTTATCCCGTTGATGAATTGGTCTGGGAAAACAATAACGAAGGTGCGTTATTCCGTGAAGACTTTTTAACCCTAAAAGACGGCGATGCCGAACAATGGCAAGATGTTTTTGAACGCTTAGAAGACGGTGGTTATAACGACCAAACTCCCGTTGCACCCTTTATCGGTTTAGCACCAGATCCTAATACTTTATGGTCTGAAATTCGTTTAGGCGAAATTAAAGCGATGCTGTGTTTGGCATTGCAAGACGAACAAGCAATGGATTGGATTGACTGGTGTTTAGCACTCGATCAAGCCAGCGAAGCCACGACTCGTCATTACCGTTGTTTAAAAGCCCTATTAGAAATTAAACAACATGAAGATCGTGATTATGCTGAATATGAACAGGGCTTAGCATTGATGTATGGTCAAGATAATGTGATCGATGGCATCGCGATTGTTGAGGGTGAAAAAGTGTTCCACAACCTACATTGCCCAGGTTTGAGTTTGCAAGGTTTCGAACGGCATACTGCATTACTCGCGGGTTATGAAAAACTACAGCAAGCTAAGCGGGGAAATTGGAAATAGGTAGTACGAGGTTGCTAGATGTTCACTATAAATGCTCCATCAGCTAATGCTGTAAGTATGGAAACATCCTTTTCTTCTGACCCCATATCAATAACATATGACAGTCTACGTTCCTTTTCTTGTACAAACGTGGCATGAACCTGTAGTAGTGCCATTATTTTATTAATACTTTCAGGCATATCTTTCGCTAAGTTAATATAACCTTTGTCGTTATCCCAAGGATTATCTGAGTGCAGAAACTTACCAAGTCTGTCGTATAGATTTACATATTGTTTCTTAGTTAAGTAACCATCTTTTAGACGGTCGAAATGCCACTGGCGAATGCCGACAGGTTTTGGCTCCATAAGTGGAAGTGGATAAAAGTCTTTATTTATTATTCCAAGCTGTTTTAGTATTTTTGCACCATGATAATCCTTTCTAAAATCTGCAGGTGTTTTAGCCATTGAGCGAAACTTGGAATATTCTTCCTTATTTGGTGCAATGGAGGCATAGGCAATACATTCTAGGGCTTTCCTTGTATGCAATATTGCATTTTCTAAAAAAAGATATTCTTGTGTGTTGTTAAATTCATATACCTGTATCTCAGAGTATTTAAGTCGTCTTTTAATATCTCTCATATTATTGAGATAAATATCTTCAATATTAGGCTGGATCATTATCTTCCTTGAGCATACAAGTTGTTGTAAGTTGAATAACTAAGTGAGAGTCTAAAAGCTAACTTAATCAAAAAAATCAGTAAACGATTCCACGTCTTCTCTACCTGTACGATAACTATTCACATCAGCATTTTTATCTTCATAACCCAACGCCATGCCGCATAATAAAATTCTATTATCGGTATAGCCTAATTCTGCTTTTATAATTTCAGGATAATCAGCAATAGAAGCTTGTGGGCAGGTCGCTAAACCTTGATCAACCGCCGCTAACATGACGGATTGCAAAAACATGCCGTAATCCATATACGAGCCGGTTTGCATGTGTTCATCGATGAAAAAAAGTAACATTACTGGTGCATCAAAAGCGCGATAGTTGGCTGCCCATTGATCTTGTTGGCGTTCGGTATCACCACGTTCAATTTTCAGGGTTTTATACATCAACAAACCGCAGTCTTTTCGTCGTGATTTATAAGGTTCTATCCATTGTGTTGGGTAGTATTGATAATCTGCTTTGCCTTTATTACCTGCACGAAACGCAGTTTCTATTTTAGTTTGTAAGGCTTGTTTTGCTTTTCCTGTCACCACGGCGACTTGCCAAGGTTGGGTATTAACTCCTGAAGGTGCATGCCGAGCGGCATCAAGAATCGCGTTAATCTTTTCTTTTTCAACAGCTTGATCTAAATAAGCGCGGACTGATTTTCGTTGTTTTAAGATTTCAATTAATGTCATATCGTTACCTAATCCTTACGAATTTAATCATAAAATTTTATAAAATAACGAGGTCAGCACTTCACTCACAACATTATGCAGTACTGACCTCTCATTAAAATAGCATCGTTACACGATACCTTGTTCAATCATGGCATCGGCAACTCGAATGAATCCGGCAATATTGGCGCCAACGACTAAATTACCCGGTGCATCGTATTTAATCGCCGTGTCACGTGCGTTGCTGTAGATATTCGACATGATGGATTTAAGTTGTGTATCGACTTGTTCAAAGCTCCAACGTTGCATGCTTGCATTCTGCGCCATTTCAAGTTGGCTGGTTGCTACACCGCCGGCATTAGCTGCTTTTCCTGGCCCGTAAAGCAGTTTTGCATCAAGAATGAGATCGACCGCTTCAGGTGTGCTTGGCATATTTGCACCTTCACTAATTGCAATACAGCCATTATTGATCAATGTTTCAGCATCGGAGCGAGTTAGCTCATTCTGCGTGGCACACGGGAAAGCTAAACTGCCCGTTATATGCCACACTGCATGACCATCTTCTGGATAGTCGGCAATAGCAATAAAACGTGCTCCCGGATGGTGAATTAAATAAGCGTTAAGACTGGTTTTTTGTACTTCTTTAAGCTGCTTAAGCGTTTCTAAATTGATACCTTCAGGATCATGAATCGTGCCCGTAGAATCAGAGCAGGTAATCGGACGAGCACCACATTGATAAAGTTTTTCAATGACATACGTCGCCACGTTGCCACTACCAGAAACAAGACAATCGCGGCCAGCGAGTTCAAGATTTTCATCTGCCAGCATTTGTTGTGCAAAGTAGACACAACCGTATCCCGTGGCTTCTTTACGCACTAATGAGCCGCCCCATAACAGACTTTTACCGGTGAGCACGCCTTCATAACGACCAGTAAGCCGTTTATATTGACCAAATAAATAACCAATTTCACGGGCACCCACACCAATATCACCAGCGGGTACGTCGGTAGTTGGGCCAATATGACGATATAGTTCATTCATGAATGACTGGCAAAAACGCATGATTTCAGCATCTGACCGACCTTTAGGATCGAAGTTTGCTCCGCCTTTACCGCCGCCAATAGACAAGCCTGTCAATGCATTTTTAAAGATCTGTTCAAAGCCAAGAAATTTAATAATGCCTGCATTAATGCTGGGATGAAAACGTAAACCGCCTTTATAAGGACCAAGTGCAGAGTTAAATTCGATTCGATAACCTTTGTTAACGTGAATGTTGCCCTGATCGTCCATCCACGGAACGCGAAAGATGATTTGACGTTCGGGTTCAACAATACGTTCAACAATGCTGTGACGACGATATTTGTCATCGTTTTCTAGCACCGGATGCAGTGATTCAAGCACTTCTTCTACCGCTTGATAGAACTCGGTTTGAGCTGGACTGCTTTTGCGTAATGCACTTATCGTTTCATTCACATAGGTCATTCTTGTTTCCTTTAACTATTATATTTGTCCAATTTTTATGTAATTTAATACTTAATCTGCAAGTCGCTTAACAGCTGATATGTGAGCGAGGTGAAGAAAACTGGGAGTGTGAAATAGATTATTCGATAACACTTTCTGAAGCGTGTTGGATGGAATCATTAACGAGCATCATTGTACCCATTATGTAGTGCAAATCTAGCCCCAGATGAATAGACATTTAGCTTACGAATGATGAAAAGGCGATGATGCTGGATGATCAATAGACCAGAAAAAATAATCTGTTGAAGAGAAATGACGTGATTTAATAAAAGCGATGTCAACTGATCGCTGGAAACGATTTCCTTTGATCAGTCGACATCGTTTGTTTCTATGCGACTTTTTATCTGATGTTTAAGCTTAAATATACGTCGTTATTTAAAGATATTGATAACGTAGCAATCGGTGTTTGATCCGCTCAAGAACCACTTGGTCAATCACCGCTGCCAAGATAGCAATGACTAAAATATTGGTCATTACACCGGTCATATCTGCAATTTCGCCAGAATAAGCGAGAGATTTACCCAGACCCGCACTAAAACCAACAATCATTTCGGCAGAGATCAGTGCGCGCCAAGCATTACCAAACGCAAGTTGTGCACCGGTAATAAGCTCAGGGGTGACAGCAGGAAAATAAACGCGTTTTAGCATTTGAAACCTTGATGCACCCATTACCCGCGCGGCAGAAATATGGACACGTTCAACATTCTCAGTTGCATTCATTACACTGAGTGCAGCAGGGAAAAATGCACCAATCGCCACTACAACAATAATGGGCAAGTTACCAAAGCCCATCAAAATTAAAAACAGTGGAACCCAAGCAATTGAAGGGATAGATTGCAAAATAATAATAGCGGCCTTAAGCGGACCACGCACAACACTTAATGTGCCGCCGACAAGTCCTAAAACTATCCCAAAAAACAATGCCGCGCTATAACCAATACCGAGCCTTGTCATGCTGTTGCCAAGTCCTTCGTAGAAGCTGGCACTGTTTAGTTCTTGCCATAAACGAATAATCGACGTGTGAACATCTGGCATTAAAAAGTCGGGCAGAGACCACGCGGCTACCTGCCAGAAGAACAGAATAACGACTATAGCAATGAGATAAGCGCTTTTACTAGCGACGCCAGTTGCTTGCTTGTTAGCCATATTTAGAGTCCACGAGCCTTTTGCCAAGATAGATCTAACAATGCATCAACATCAAAAGGTTTATCTTTAGGAAGAATGCCTTGTTTTGTCATAATGACCGCTAATTCTTTCATTCTATTGATGTCATCATCCGTTAACTTAGCATTAAATACGTTGGTTTGAATCGCTTGAGAAATGACCTCTTTCGCTGGCACATCACCTTGATTCAACGATTTAACAACAGGATCTTTGATGAAATAATCGGTGATGTAAGTGGCCGCTTTATCAGGATCATTTTCTAACATTTCTGTCGCATCACGTTGTGCATCAAGCGCTGCCCAAATGACATCTTTACGCTTTTTCAATGTTTCACCTGAAGTGATTACTACCATGCATGGGAAAGGCCACACTTCACCAATTTGATAGATTTGCTTAACTGGTGCTACAAGTTGGGCAATACGATCGTAAGGTTCAAACAAGAATGCAGCATCAACTCGACCACCCACCAAAGATTGCACCGCGACAGCAGGTGCAACACCCATAATGTTCAGATCATCGGGTTGTAAGCCTGCATTTGCTAATACGACACCTTTCAGTACGATATCGGCGGTACTGCCTTGTTTTTGTGACGCTAGGCTATGACCTTTTAGATCTTCAACCTGGTTAATGCCTGAGTCATTACGGACAACTAAGGAGTGATAACCTTGCTGAGCACCGCTGACAATTTTTAAATCAGCGCCGCGAGATACCCAAGTAAAGGCATTGGAAAACCCTAAAACACCAATATCAAGCTGACCACCGACAATGCCTTTAATCAGATCAGTGCCAGAACTAAATTCAATCAGTTTGGTATCTAATCCGTATTTTTTATAAAGCCCTGTTTCATAAGCCAACATAGCTTGGGCATCATCCATCACCCGAACATAACCTACTTTTAGCTCTTCATCGGCATAAGCGGGAGCTGTCAATCCAAGTGCCAGAACGGCAGTTAATAACCAGCGAATCATAATAGTTCTCCTATTTCTCCGGTGCGAACCGGTGTGGTGTCAGTGTCAATTCCCAAGGTATTCAGCACATCACGTCGAATATCAACATACGCTGATAAATCATGGGTCTTAGGCAAATGATCAAGTTCAATTTCACTAAGTACAGTAGCAGGTCGGTTGCTAAATACCATGACGCGATCTGCTAAATACAAGGCTTCGTCTACATCGTGGGTAACAAGTACGACGGTAGGGCGTTCTTCTGTTATCAAGTTCTTAAGTACGCATTGCAACGTCATTCGTGTCAGTGCATCTAATGCACCGAATGGCTCATCAAGCAATAATACTTTTGGTCGAGCAATAAAAGCACGTGCTAATGCACAACGTTGACGCATGCCACCCGATACTTGATGAGGATAATAGTCCTCAAAACCAGACAGCTTTACTTTATCCAACCAAGTTTGTGCTTCGATGAAGGCTTCTTTTTTGGGTACATTTTGAAACTCAAGTGCCAAAGCCACGTTTCCAGCTAGCGTCAACCAAGGATAAAGTGCATGTTCTTGAAACACTAAAGTACGTTCAGGTGATGGTTTTTCTAGACTTTTACCATCAGCAGTTAGGGTACCGGTAGAGGGTTTTTGTAAACCCGCTAACATGTGTAATAAGGTAGATTTTCCACAGCCAGATGGACCGACTAAAGCAACAATTTCACCGCTTTTGATCGTTGTGCTGAAATGCTCAATGACCTTTAGATCACCAAAGGACTTTGTGATGTCGTTAAATTTCAGTTCCATATAACTTTCCAGTCTATCTATATATACGTTTAATGAATAAAGACTTGCCATCTTATTACAAATAATTAATATGGAAAAGTCGTTTTTGTACCATATTTATATGATCAATACAGGTGCGGCGTGCTTAGGATAATAAATACGGGGCTAAGCATCAGCTTGTTTGTAAGCTAAAAAATTGACGACTATCATTGTGCTTTAGTGATTTTTTCTAAACCGCGACAAGTGATAATTATCGAACGCGTCATTATAGCAATGGAATGACGTTGCTAACTGATAACTAGATAATCATCTTAATGGATTTGATCTGGCACACTAATTTTGAGCTCGGAGCCTTGTTGCGTAAGTTGTAAGTGTTTTAAGAAAGACATGCCTAATAGAATTTGATTAAACGTCATACCAGAGCTGATGCTTGCTGGCACGTTTGTCATCACAATATCACCTAAGGTCAATTTATCAATGGTGGTTGTATAAGATTGGCTGATGCCATTAGCGGTTTGAGTTTGAAAGGATCGACCTTTTTTTAAATTTAATTGGCTCGCTATGTGTTCGGGTATGGCGACCAATGTCGCGCCAGTATCTAATAGGAATTCGACAGACTGATCGTTGATTTTTCCACTGGCAACATAATGACCATAACGATTTCTCTCTAGAGAAACTTCTTTGTTGCCAAACTCATTAACGCTGACAGAAAGTATTTTGTTGGGGTTATTAATATCATCTAACAGACCGTTAAAAATAAACGTCGTTACAGCTAACAAGGCGACCATTATTACCGCGATCGTGAGTTTATTAAAGCTGGGTGGGCCCATAGGTTTAGTCATTATTAATTCGTATTAGTTAGACCAAAACGGCCTTTTTCTTCAATATTGATATAAGGCATTAAGGCGCCAACATCAAGCCGTGCTTTGAATAAGTAATTCAACTCATCACGTTGACCTGATAACAGTTGATTAAGCAGTCGCGCGCTGCCAAAAAGATCGGGGCTCGCTTGGATCACGATATCGGCTGTACTGTAAGCTTCAATACGTGGCAAATTAGGCTCGGCGCCGCTTAAAATTCGATTGCCTTCAACTTCAACTGAATAACTCATGCCATGTAATGGCAATGCGCTACGGTTTGGATTAATGACTTGTAAGCCGATATTAAAGCGAGGTGCGAGTCCGGCTGAATCAGGTGCCAGCGTAAAAGAGGTAACATTGACTTGAGGTTTTTCATAATTTGGCGATAAACCTGCACAAGCAACGAGAGAGAGCATCAATAACAGTGCAAAGAAGCGTTTAAATAGCGTCAAATGGTTACTCCTAATGAATAGATGAGATGGGGGTTAAAATAGATGCAGTTTACCTGCTTTAGATGAGTGATTATTAAATTAGTTCGGCGATGATTGTTGTTACCATGAGCCTATTATAAGGCTTGATGGATGACTTGCTAGCAAAACCTGAGACGCAAGCTTCTGAATTTTCTTCATCAAAACCGCTGAATATTAACGAACAATAAGACCGTTTTTTCATATAAATATTAGTTAAATCAACATGTTTTAACCAACTGTTAATATTATTGAAACATTGACTAAATTAACACTAACATCTTCAGATTAATTACTGTATTATTCCCGCTTCTTGATTGGGCTGGAAACGTTTAAGCAAGTAGTGTGGAGCGGTAGTTCAGCTGGTTAGAATGCTGGCCTGTCACGCCGGAGGTCGCGGGTTCGAGTCCCGTCCGCTCCGCCATTTGCTTTCCAATAAGTTCCTCAAATTTAACGCCCGAAACAAACTCCAAATTAAAATCCTTGTATCTATAATGTATTGAATCGCGTGCCACATGCTACGCATTTTCGCATCATATGA
This sequence comes from Methylophaga sp., assembly GCA_011053005.1. Classification (GTDB taxonomy): domain Bacteria; phylum Pseudomonadota; class Gammaproteobacteria; order Nitrosococcales; family Methylophagaceae. The sequence goes on along the minus strand of DRHW01000005.1, from coordinate 126,216 downwards.
ACGATAAGCTTTCACTATCGAAGATTCTGCGATCTGCTTCACCAAACACACATCCAAAGAAAATTAAAATCTACATAAGCTGTCTTACGATCACTCACGTTATACTTCTTGAGCTGTTTTTAAATCATTAGGTCATGCCATGTATAAAAAGATATCCCTGATATTGTCTTTGTTAGTGTTGATAACGGCACTTTCGTCTTGTGCCAGTTATCAACAAAACTATATCGATTCCCCTGGTATGTCATATAACTATGACGAGATCAAAGACCCTCATTATGATGTTATAGAAAACATAATCTACACACCGGAAGATTGGCCAAAAGCGCTAGCATCAGATCTTTATTTACCACGAAAACTACCATCCAAAGTAAAGGCTTGGCCTGTCGTTTTGATGGTACATGGTGGCGGATGGTCAAACCGTGATCGCACGGATATGAATTTTATATCAGGAAAATTGGCAGAACATGGCTACGCGGTTTTGAATGTTGAATATCGTTTAGTGCCTCAGTTTCTTTATCCCGCACCCGTTCAAGATCTACAAATGGCGCTGCGCTGGATACAAAATAATGCGGCAAAATATCAGTTTGATTTAAACAAGCTAAATGCTTGGGGTTTCTCATCAGGCGCCCATTTGGTGACATTAGTGGCTGGCGTGACACCGGGCGAAGCACAAACACTTAATTTATCGCCACCGCTGCCAAAAATTCACTCGGTTGTTGCTGAAGGTACGCCAGCTGATCTGAGTGTTTACAATAATAGCCCGATTATTGTGCCTTTTTTAGGAGCTAAGCGAGACGAAAATCCTCAGCTTTACCGTGAATCTTCGCCGATTACTCATGTTTCGCCAGAAGATCCGCCGGTATTTTTATATCATGGCAAACGCGATCAATTAGTCGAAAAAGAACAGTCGATTAATTACTACAATGCTTTGCGTAAAGCAGGTGTGCCAGCGGAGCTATATTTACATCCGTTATGGGGGCATATTTCGATGTTTATCTTTGGACGAGATGCAGAAAATAAAGCGATAGCTTTTTATAATCATTATAACGGCAGAGCATTGACTGAACCGTCTAAGTAAAGGGTAAAGGCTCGTTAATTAACCAGCGATAAGTGTTTTTTGCTTATTACGCGTCTTAAACGAATGCAATAAATGGTACATAACAGGCACCATTAATAAACTGACCAACATTGAAAATGTTAAGCCCCAAACAACAGTAACAGCTAAGGGTTGTAACATTTCGGCGCCTTCTCCCCAGCCCAATGCCAACGGTATCATGCCGACAACGGTACTGAGTGTTGTCATTAAAATTGGGCGAAGTCGTAAACGAGCCGCTGCGACGATAGATGCGCTGATATCTTTGCCTGTATCTCGCTCGATTTCTATATATTCAACCAGCAAAATCGCATTATTGACCACGATACCGACCAACATGATCATGCCCAGCCAAACAGGCATTGATAATGGAAGTGCTAATGTATCGATCGCTAAGGCGATACCTATTGCTGAAAATGGCACACTGAGAATAATGATCAATGGATTGAGTAATGATTCATATTGAACGGCCATCACCACGAACACTAAAAACAGGGCAAGCAACAATAATACTTCCGTTAATCGCTGTTGATCTTGCAGGGCTTTTTGCGAACCACCATCATAAAGGGTGTAACCCTTAGGTAATGTAATATTCGCCCGTAGTTCAGAAAGTGAATTTAATGCTTCGCCAAGTGTATTGCCATCACTCAATGAGGCGGTTAGTTCAACAATACGCATTTGATTATCACGCAAAATACTTATGGGTGATTTGAGTAACTCAATATTAGCAACCGTGCCAAGGTAAATCGGACCCGTATTGTCTTTGGCAGGAAATAATAAAATTGACTCCATATCCTGCGGACTTTTTATCTCATTTTCAGCCAGCTTAAGTCGGATGTCATAGCTTTTATCATCGTCAAGATAATCACTGACCACAACACCTTGTAATGCGATTTGAGTCGCCTGTTTGATGTCTTGTAAGTTCACGCCTAAGCTCGCCGCACGTTCGCGGTCAATCGTCATCGCTAGTTCAAACTGTTCATCTTCCGCTGAATGGGCAACGTTAGTAATGCCGGGAATCAGGCGCATTTTTTCAGCAATGTCGTCGGCGAGTTTTTTAAGTTCAATCTCGTTAGCGCCTTGTAGTCGTAAGCTAATATCTTCATCGCCTTTATTAGTGCGAATACCGCGTATACCTCGTTGCGTCATCCGAACATCAAAACCTGCTAATTGTTGTTCTGCAATCAGTTTATCCATCCGGTTAATCCAGTCACCACTGCTGATTTGGCGCACTGACAGCGGTTTTAATTGCACAGTAATACTGGCTTCACTTGGCGTTTCTCGCTGTGAACGTCCATATACTGAGCCACCGACCAAGCTATAAACCGTTTCTGTTTCTGCTTGTTTGGCAAATAGAGCTTCAATCAGCTTAGTTTTTTGATCCATTTCCGCTAATGAAACACCGGTATCGCCCGTTATTTTAACGGTGATATTGCCGTTATCTAAATTGGGCAACACAATGTGTTTACCACTTAGGAAAACAGGAATACTGAATCCTAAGCCAATAATAAAGCTCAAAATAACCAACCAACGAAATCGTAATAAAGCACCAATACTGCTTGCATAAGCTCGCTGCAATCGATCAACGCCACTATCGATAACATGCCTCACTCGATTGGTTTTAATGTTTGTTACTTTGGCGGCATAAGCCGGCACGATGGTCACAGCAATGATCATCGAAGCAAAAATAGCCGCTGAGATGGTAAATATTAATTCGCTAAACAATAGCCCTGTCAGGCCACCAATAAACAAAAAGGGCAAAACGGCAGATAAATTGGTTGATGTAGAAGCGATGATCGCACTAGTCACTTCGTTAGCGCCCTCAGTACTTGCAACGAAGGAATCGGTATTCTCTCTTTGATGTCGATAAATGTTTTCTAACATTACAATCGTATTATCGACCAACATGCCGACACCGAGTGCCAAACCACCCAGTGTCATGATATTGAGTGTTAGTCCACCTAGCGCCATTAATACAAAGGTAAACATGATGGCAATAGGTATCGCGCTGCCAATAATCAGCGTGCGGCGTAAATTACCAAGAAAAAGATACACCACTGCCATCGCTAAAAATGCGCCTGTTATCGCTGACCAGCTAGCATTTTTAAGCGATTGCACTATATAGATTGATTGATCACTGACCGTTGTGAGTGTGACATCATCAGGTAGAATTTTTTGTGCTTTAAGCCAATCCAGTCGTTCTTTCACGGCCTCAACTACAGCTGTTGTATTGGCGGTAGGTTGTTTTTGTATCGACAGTTTGACGCCACTGACACCATCAGCGCGTACTTTTATACGTTCTTCAACATGGGTGTCGACGATTTGAGCTACATCACTTAAATAAACGGTATTGCCTGCATTATGAGCAATAGCGAGGTTTTTAATATCATTAATGTCTTTTAAGCGACCCGTAATGCGTCCTGTTATTTCATGGGCCGGCATTTGCAATCGACCCATTGCCTCATCTTTATTTGACGTTTGCAGCGCGTCAATAATGTCTTTATAACTTAAACCGATACCTGCCAAGCGCTGTTGATCGGGGATAACTTGAATCTCACGAATCAGGCCGCCACCGACTTCCGCTGACGCAACACCGGATACATTGATAAACCATTTACTAAATACATCATCCACCCAGCTTCGCAGCTCGGTTTCACCTCGTAATTCCGAGCTAATGACAAACTCCATAACAGGAATTTGCGAGGGATCGAGCTTATAAATAGTCGGTGGATCAATCGTATCGGGTAAAAACCGTTTTGCTCTATCAAGCCTTGTACTGGCATCGCGCAGTGCAATATCAATATCTTTGCCATAATCAAATGACAGATCCACGGTCGCTATGCCACGTTCAGTATGAGATTGAATACCAATCAAATCTTCGGTGATTGCCAATTGCTCTTCAAGTTGTCGCGTTACGCTATCTTCTAATACGGATGCTGGCACGCCATTATCAATAATACGAACCCGAACCTCGGGGTAGATAATTTGTGGCAATAGATCGATGGCTAGACGCGTGAGGCTAAAAAAGCCGATGATGACAACCGTTAAGGCAAGCATGCTGACGCCTATTGGATGGCGAATCGACCATGCAGCGATACTGCTTTTATTCATTGGGCGTTTTCTGTACGAGCGTTGGTATATTCACAATAGTCACGGTTTTACCTGCATGCAGATTGGTATAACCACGTACAACGACAGCCGCACCTTCTTGTAGGCCGCTAAGAATTTCAACTTGATCATTCACGTTTAAACCGGTGACGACTGGCGTAATTTGGGCTTTTTTATCATTATCGATAGTGAAGACATAATCACCCTTGGTAGAGCGTCGAAGTGATGTGAAAGGAATCAATAAACGTTTGGCTTGTTGAGTTTTTAACGTAACACGCACTAATTGACCGGGTCTGGTACCTGCAGGAACAGGATTGAGAGTAATCTCAACGGTTCCGGTGCGTGTAAAGGGATCAAGATTAGGGTAAATACGGGTAATCGTGCCGTGTAAAGGCGGATCGAGATCACCTAAAGCATCAATTGAAAGTTCGGGTTTGTCACCAACATGCAATTTATTAATGAGCAATTCTGATACCGCGACTTCAGTTATTAGCGAACTTTGATCGGATAGTGTTAATAAATGCGTATAACGCTCTGCAATATTGCCTTGTTCGCTGAGTCGTTGGCTAACGATGCCTGATATCGGTGCGCGGATCACTGTGTAATCTAAACGTGTTAATAGGGCATGTTCATCGGCTTTGGCAACTGCAAGTTCAGTTTCTACGCGGGTGATTTCAGTCTTGGGGGTTAAACCTCGATCTCCCAAGTTTTTAAAACGTTTTAGATCTTCTTCGGCTTTGCGTCGTAATGCTTGGGTGCGTTCTAACTGGGCTTTGAGTAAACGGTCATCGAGTTTGGCAACAATATCGCCTTTTTTGACTTGGTCATTTTCATAAAAAGGCAAAGCGGTAATTTGACCTTCTTCTTGATTATAAATTTGAATTTCGCGTAATGCTGTCAGTGTGCCGTTACGTTCACGTTGAAGATTCAAGTTTTGGCTTTTGGCGGTAATTATTTCAACAAGATGAGGCTTAGCGACCTTTTCGGCTGGTGCTGATTGTTCTGTACAAGCCGTCATCATTATTAGGGCAGCTGCTAGAAATAATAAGCGAACGTAAGGCATGGTCTGTTTACTCAAAGGGCTTGCAATCACAACGGCAGATAAACGAATGTTAATGCTCGCTGATTCGTCTTGTTCAAACGATCTGCATTAACATTGGATTACATTATTTATATCTTATAAAACAAGCATTTCAGCAAGGTTAATTGTTGTTATTGTAGCGTGTTGTTTTGCTGATTTTTTATCTTGGTCGGTGTTGTAACCCCAATCAGCAAAATATAATTGCACCTCTGATAAACGATCATCATTAATCACATCGAGTAGTGTCGGCAGTCTATCTTCTACAAACATAATTTGTTGATTACGGTGACGTTTTGACAAATCAGCAAGAACTTGTTGTTTGCTTAGGTCGCGATCTAAACCATAGATACGTTCGGCAGGAAATATAATGTTATTCGCTTTGAGTATTTTGCTTACAAAGCGTTCTTGTTTGGTAGTGATGATATAAGTAAAAGCATGATCAATTTGGCGGAGCTTTTCTGCTACGCCCTCAAACAAAGGATTCATCATGATCCATTCATCAAGATGCGCCTCTATCCATTTATCACGCTGCTCACCAAAGCGACGTTTTAGGCCCGCAATACTAAGTTCATCTCGCCTAATAATCGTTTTAATCTGCGTTTTAAATTGCTCTAATAAAAGCTGGGGAGTAATACCTTCAAAAAGCTTACGCATGATCAAAATCGCTTCATAGCCCGTTTCCATCACGGGTCTAACTTGCCGGAATTTTTCAAGTATACCGAGCGGTGTTTCTGTCGGCATATCTGGCCATAGTTGGCAGGCAACTTTCCAGCCAGTTATTCCTGTTTCGATGGCGCTATCACAGATAACACCATCGAAATCAAATGCATATAGTTTGGTATTAGACATCGGCTTTATTTCAACATACAGTGTTTGGCAAAATCTGCCGCTTGATTCATGCTCCAGTCGCCCGATGGTGTAGCTTTCATATCTGCACACCATTGATCGCTACCGACTTCTGGTGAGCAGGCCGAGAGGGTTATGAGAAAAAATAACGCCATTGGAAATGCTAACAGTCTGTTTATTACGATCATACGATTTACTCGAAAGCTTATCGAGTGACTCGAACTTCACCATTAAGCGACATTAAACGTACTCGATCACCCACTTGGAATGGATTGTTAGGCTCGTATTGTTGAACAACCGAAATCGTTTGGCCATCACTTTTACGAATAACCAATTCAACACCTTGTTCTTTTGTAATGCCTTCTTCAGCTGCGCTTCCGACTAAACCACCCGCTACCGCACCAAGCACACCCGCAATGATTGAGCCTTTGCCACCGCCGACGCTGCTACCTGCAACACCACCAACAACGGCACCTGCTGCTGCACCAATAGGCGTTTTAGTACCTTCAATCACTACCATGCGAAGCGAGTCGACGGTGCCGTATTGTACGTTTTGTACTTGGCGAGCATCATCGCGTGAATAAGTATCACCTTGCAAGCTGCTTGCACAGCCACTGATTGTGAGTGAACTCGACATGATGATTAATGCAGCTAATTTTTTAGTATTCATATTATCAATCCTTATAATTATAAATTTGAGATCATTTTGGCAATTAGACCGTAATCCGATCAATTTTATCCTGCTCAAAGACCAGTTTGCCATTAAATATAGTATGACTTACTTTATTATTGAATAACCAGCCAGAAAAAGGACTATTTTTACCTGCGCTTACAAAGGTCGAGGGCTGGCATTCATCGTAAATATTCGGATTAAAAATACAAATATCTGCTTGTACACCTACTTTCAGTTGGCCTGCCTTAATACCAAGAATGTCAGCAGGATGAGAGGTCAAACTAGCAATCGCATGATTAAGTGTAATCTCCTCATCATCGACCAGTTTCATTGTTAAGGCTAATAATGTTTCTAGTCCGGATATTCCGGGCATTGTTTCTGCAAAAGGGCCTAGTTTTGCATCATTATCTAGAGGTTGATGATGGGAGCTGATCGCACAAATAATGCCCTCACGTAAGCCTTGTTGTAATTGTTCACGATCGCGAATACTGCGTAATGGTGGCATCACATGACTCAGCGTGTCGTAGTTACCAATATCATGTTCACTAAGATGCAGGTGATGAGCACTGACATCAGCAGTAACCGCTAAGCCTTTATTTTGTGCATCTTTAATTAACTGAACAGTTTTTCCGCAGGAGATATTGTGAAAGTGAGCGCGTACTCCAGTTAGTTCTATCAATAACAGATCACGTGCTACGGCTACCGTTTCAGCTGTTTCTGGAATGCCGGTGAGGCCGAGTCTGGCACTAATCGCCCCTTCATGTACACAGCCGTTACCTTGTAGCCAAGGATCGACGGCATTAATAAATAAAGTCAGATCTAATGTCGCGGCATACTCCATTGCTCGACGAAGAATGAGACTGTTTTTAATCGGTGAAAGGCCATTGCTAACACCAATGCAGCCAGCCTTTTTTAATGCTGCCATTTCGGTGAGTAGTTCACCTTGCAATTTTTGGGTCAACGCGCCGATGGTATAAACCATTGCACGACCTGATTTTTTAGCACGATCTTCAATGAGCTCTACAACCGCTGGCGTATCAATAACCGGATCGGTATCAGGTGGAATGCATAATGATGTGATACCGCCTGCAACGGCAGCACAGGTTTCACTTTCTATCGTAGCGGTATGTTCTTGCCCAGGTTCTCGAAGACGGGCATTTAAATCAACTAAACCCGGGCAAACAATCAAGCCTGAGGCGTCAATAGTTTGATCGGCAATGAAACCATCAAGATACGTGCTTATAGAGATAATTTTGCCATCACGAATAAAAATATCGTGTTGGGCATCAAGTTGGTTTGCTGGATCAATGACGCGACCATTTTTTATGTGTAGATTCATGCTGTCGCCTCATGCAGTTCTGCTTGTGAACCCAGTGCCATCGACATAATCGCCATTCTTACTGCAATACCGTGTGTCACTTGTTCTAAAATTACGGATTGTGGGCCATCTGCGACGGCGGATGCAATTTCAACACCTCGATTAATTGGGCCCGGATGCATCACGATAGCATCGGGTTTAGCGAAGCTTAGTTTTCGTTCCGTTAATCCGTAGCATTGAAAGTATTCGCGAGCACTCGGTAACAGGGCCCCCTGCATTCTTTCTAGCTGTAATCTGAGAGTGATGACTACGTCGACGTCTTTTAATCCGGCTTCCATATCATGATAAACATGTACGCCAAGCGTTTTAGTGTCGGTGGGCAATAATGTTTTAGGTGCAATAACTCGGATTTCGCCAACGCCTAATGTCGCGAGGGCTTGAATTTGTGAGCGTGCAACACGGGAATGTAATATATCGCCAATGATCGCTACTCGTAGATTAGGGAAATGCTGTTTATGACGGCGAATGGTGAACATATCCAGCATCGCTTGCGTAGGATGTGCATGACAGCCATCGCCAGCATTAATAACGCTAACGTGAGGCGCGACATGTTGTGCGATAAATTCGGCAGCGCCGCTTTGGTTGTGGCGTACCACAAACATGTCGCAGTGCATTGCTTCAAGGTTGTGCAGCGTGTCACGTAGGCTTTCGCCTTTTGAAGCGGACGAGGTATTGATATTGAGGCTCATCACATCGGCTGATAAGCGTTTTGCTGCGAGTTCAAAAGTAGTGCGAGTGCGAGTGCTGTTTTCAAAAAACAGATTAACAATGGTTTTACCACGTAATAGTGGTACTTTTTTTACTTGTTGATGAGAAATGCTTGAAAACTGTTCGGCGCGATCCATTATTTCTGTCAACAAAGGTCGTTTTAACCCTTCAATACTCAGAAAATGATGTAGTCGCCCACTTTCTGTTAGTTGGTTATGCGACATCATCTTCCCCTGGTTTTGTTGCCGACAGTGTCAACGTTAAACCATTGTTATTGTGTAGTTTTATATGTTCGTTTTCCGTCATGGTGAGTGATTGACCAATAATATCCGCTTGTATCGGTAATTCACGACCATTTCGTTCAATCAATACCGCAAACGTCACACTCGCTGGTCGGCCATAATCAAAAATCTCATTCAGTGCCGCACGAATTGTTCGCCCACTGTATAAAACATCATCCACTAACAATAAATGACGATCATCAACGGCAAAAGGCAGATCGGAAGGCGTCACTTGTGGATGCATGCCAATACGGGTGAAGTCATCCCGATAATAAGCAATATTTAATGTGCCAAGTGGCGCATCAAAAAAATCTGCACCTAATATTTCGACAAGTTGTTGGGCGACCCAAACACCACCCGTATGAATGCCAATGATTAAGGGATCTTTGCCATTTAACGTGTCGTGTATTTCATCCGCCATTCCCGTTAGCAAGGTCTGGATATCGGTATTCGTTGCTGGAATTGTCATTGTTGATTCAACCATGATTGAAGAATAAGTTGAGCTGAGATGCGATCAACATCACCTCGCCGCTTGGATTGCATTTTGTCACGAATTCCTAGTTGTTCCAATGCCTCATAGGTGCTTAAACGTTCGTCTTGCCATTCAACAGGGAGTTGAAAGCGGCCATTCAGTCTATTACCAAATTTTCGACAAGCAGCAGTCATTTCCTGCTCTGTACCATCCATATTAAGCGGCAGGCCAACGATTAATAATTGCGGCTGCCATTGTTCGATGACTTTTTTAATATCATTCCAGTCGGGAATGCCATCACGCGCTTTAATAACGGCAATACCACTTGCGCTACCGGTAAGCTCTTGACCGACAGCAACACCAATATTTTTGAGTCCAAAATCAAAGCCGAGAAGGGTACGCGGCGTGGTCATGCATGTCCCATCGATGGTGTCATCAAGTTCATATCAACACCAAGTAATTTACCTGCTGCTAGCCAGCGTTGATCGGCAGGCGTCTTAAATAAGATGTCTTTATTCGCAGGTACAGTGAGCCAGCTATTGTCAGCAATTTCTTGTTCTAGTTGGCCCGTTTCCCAACCTGCATAACCAAGCGTGATAATAAAATTATCGGGGCCAGAAGGTGTACTAACCACGTCTAAAATATCGGTCGAAGTGGTCAAATATAATTCATCATTAAGTGCTTTGGTGCTCACCCATTGATGAGGGCTATCATGAATAATCATCCCCTGTTCTTTCTGTACTGGACCACCAAATAATACCGATGTGGTTTTAGTCGCTGATGAGACATTGTCGATTTCTAAATGTGAAAACAGCTCATCGAGCATAATTTGTGTGGGATGATTAATGATTAATCCCATCGCGCCATCTTCATTATGTTCGCAAATATAGATAACCGAACGATAGAAAAAGGAATCTATTAATGTCGGCATGGCGATAAGAAAATGGTGTTGTAATGATTGTTCCATAAGCATTAAAAAAACGTAAACCCTACTTGGAATAAACGCTCAACTTCTTTGACGTAACGTTTATGAATTAGAAATAAAATAACGTGATCTTCTGCTTCGATGACACTGTCATGGTGAGTAATGATCACTTCTTCACCACGAACAATGGCGCCAATAGTGGTGCCTGGCGGTAGATTGATTTCATCAATACGACGACCGACAACCAGCGATGAGTTTTTATCGCCATGTGCAATGACTTCCATTGCTTCTGCAGCACCACGGCGTAGCGAGTGAACAGCGACAATGTCACCTCGACGAATATGCGCTAAAAGACTACCTATGGTGGCTTGTTGGGGCGATAGAGCAATATCAATGGTGCTACTTTCTATTAAATCAACGTAAGCAGCGCGATTAATTAACGATAATACTTTGCGTGCACCTAAGCGTTTAGCCAGCATTGCGGAGAGAATATTCGCTTCATCATCATTGGTCAGCGCGCAGAATAAATCGACTTTATCGATATCTTCTTCTTGCAACAATTCTTCATTGGCTACATCGCCCAATAACACGATGCAGTTGGTTAGCTCTTCAGAAAGGTGTTCGGCGCGCTTAGGATTAGCTTCAATAATTTTGACTTGATAATCATGTTCGAGCGCTTTTGCCAAACGCTCACCAATATGACCGCCGCCGGCAAGCATAATGCGTTTATAAGGTTTATCCATTCTGCGAAGTTCATTCATTACAGCATGAATATCATTTTTGGCGGCAATAAAGAAGACTTCATCATCGGCTTCAATAACGGTTTTTCCTTTAGGAATGATCGGATAACCATTTCTAAATACGGCGGCAACGCGCGTTGGTATTTTCGGAATACGAACGCGTAAATTTGATATTGGTTTACCGACTAGAGGACCGCCGTGAAAGGCTTTCATTGCAACAAGTTGGATTTTACCACCGGCAAAATCAAGCACTTGTAAGGCATTGGGGTGACTAATCAGTCTTTCAATATAATCGGTGACGATTTGCTCGGGGCTTATCAGCATATCTATCGCGATAGCATCATTGCCGAATAACTCAGGCTTGGATAAATATTCTGTACTGCGAATGCGAGCGATTTTAGTTGGCGTTTTATAGAGACTATGGCAAATCTGACAGGCGATCATATTAGTCTCATCACTGTTGGTGACGGCTAAAATTAGATCGGCATCGGCCGCGCCTGCTTGGGCTAATACGTCTGGGTGCGATGCATGACCTTGTATCGTACGAATATCGTAGTGATCTTGCAGCTTGAGTAATAAATCACTGTTCGAGTCAACGACGGTAATATCATCGTTTTCTCTCACTAGTGATGCCGCTACTGAAGCGCCAACTTGTCCGGCTCCGAGAATCAGAATTTTCATGTTGCAACCTTAAACTTGTTTACTATCAATATCTAAAGAACGAAGTTTGCGATATAAATGCGTTCGTTCCATACCCGCTAGCTTGGCGGCTTTACCTACATTACCTTCTGTTTCTTGTAATTTTTGCAGTAAATAAATACGTTCAAATTGTTCCCGTGCCTCACGCAAGGGCAAATCATAATTAATGCTATCTAGTTCGCCGAACTGAGTTTGTTGTTCAGACGTTTCACGCAAGGTTTGATCGACTTCAGCGACATCAATATCATCCGCCTCGCCGAGTACGAGCAAACGCTGAATAACATTTTTTAGCTCAAGCACGTTACCTTGCCAAGGGTGATTGCGTAAGCGGTTTTGCGCTGCGACGGTGAAGTGACGATAGGCCATTTCAGATGCGGTGGTTTGTTCATCAACAAAGTAATGAACCAGTTCAGGAATGTCTTCAATATGCTCGCGTAGCGGTGGAATAGCGAGTGTAATACTGTTCAGTTGGTATAACAGTCCTTCAGAAAATGTGCCGTTATTAACCGCCATGTCTAGTGAATATTGAGTCGCACAAATTAACTGACAGTTCACTAGCTTGTTGGTATTTAATAAATGAGAAAGCAGTGCTTGAGCATTGGTCGACAATAAAGATAAGTCATTAATAAATAGACAATTATTTTGTGCTAATGATGTTAGTTTTAGGCTGTCAGATGGAAAACTCGCTGGCGTTATTTCAATAAATTTACCCGAAGAAAACTTACCTAAACTATGTAAATAATGGGCATAACAGTGTTTACCTGTGCCGCCTTCACCCAGTAATAATATCGGCATATCATGTTGGGCAACACGTTGTGATTGCTCGCGTAACAAGGTTATTTGGGTGCTTTTTCCGACCGGTGCTTGTGCATGATGTTGTCGTATCGAGGCTTTTTTCTGACTGCTTTCAAACGCAAGCTCGATACTGCGAAGTAGCTTGGCCATTGAAAGCGGTTTTTCAATAAAATCATAAGCGCCTAAACGTGTTGCTTCTACTGCCGTTTCAATCGTGCCATGCCCAGACATCATCACAATCGTGATGTTGGGATCTTGTTGTTTGAATTCTTTGAGCAGACTAATACCATCCACGTCAGGCATCCAAATATCAAGCAAGATGAGACTTGGCGAGAGTGATGTAAAAGCAGTGCGTGCCTCGGTACCATCGCCGGCAATGACAACACGGTAATCTTCATCTTCAAGAATATCTTTAACAAGTTCCCGAATATCAGGCTCATCATCAACAACCAAAATTAACGGTTTGTCTTGACTCACGGCGTAGTTCCCTCCAGAGGTAATCGTATTATTATACTCGCTCCTGTTGGCAGGAGATTTTCAGCCCAAACATGGCCACCATGTTCTTCAACAATTTTTTGAACGATGGCGAGACCGAGTCCGGTGCCTTTTGTTTTATTGCTGGCATAAGGTTCAAACAGTTTGTTTTCCATACTGACAGGAATGCCTGGCCCGTGATCACGAATACTAATTTCAAGCCATTGGGTCTGATCCTGAATCACTGTGTGGTAACTGATGATGATATCAACCGCTAAATGGGCATCTTCACTGGCTTCAATCGCATTTTTCAGCAAATTATGCAGGATCTGTCGAAAGCGAACACTATCAATATTTATCGATATTTCTTGCTGGCTTTTTAATAGGATGAATTGGTGACTGCTATTGCTTTGATACAACGTCAGCACTTCGCTGATAAGTTTGCCTATTGGTTGTAATTGTAATTGTAAACCTGGGTTTCGCGCATAATCAGAAAAATCATTGACCATGTTTTTCATCGCTTCAACTTGCTGCACAATGGTGTTGGTCAGCTTCGTTAGCGTGCTCGATTGATCGGCGGGCAACATTGGTAAATATTTATGCTGTAGACGCTCTGCAGACAGTTGAATCGGCGTCAGTGGGTTTTTAATTTCATGTGCTAATCGTCTTGCGACTTCACCCCAAGCGGCATTACGTTGCGCTTGTAGTAAGGTGGTGACATCGTCAAAAATAATAACCCATCCGGTATCATTAGGCAGTTGCGTGCCTCGACACATCAAGGTCTGCAACGATTTTTTCTTCTGTAGTTCAATCTGTTGTTGCCAGCTTTCACCTAAGGCGATTTTTTGTTCAATCAGTTGGGTGAAGCCGACTAAATGTGGTGTTTGAACAGAAAGTCTATCAAGTGTACTTTCTAATCGCTGCTGTAAATTAAGGTGCAATATTTTGCTGCTCGCTATATTGGCTGTGCGTAAAAACAATTTATTATCAATGGTAATTACACCACTAGATAAACTGCCTAATACTGTCGTCAGATAGTTAGTTTGTTGTTCCAATAAATGATGACTGTGTTCTGTAGCATTACGCGCGTGAGTTAGGCGCTGTGTCATTTGGTTAAATGAACGGACTAAGAAACCGATTTCATCATGTCCCGATACGTTGAGTTGGGTATCGTAATTACCCGATGCGACAGATTGAGTGCCGGCAGCAAGTGCTTGCAAAGGCTCAACGATACGACGAGAAATCCAAATCGCAAACCACATTGAAGCCAGTAATGTGAGTAAAACAATCAGACTCAATGTCAGTGTAAACACACTAATTAAAGGTTTTCGAAGATAGCTAAGTTCTTTGTAATCGGTATACGCATCTTGAACGGTTTTACCAAGATCACTAAGGCGATCATTCACCGGAAAGATAACTTGTAAAAAGCGCTCTTGCAGAATGCCTTGTTTAGGTGGGAGCAAAACGGCGGCTCTAAGCTGTAGGTTATCTTGGTCAGGATCTAACGAGATATAAGAGTCTTGCGTCTCTAACTGATGAAAAATGGTTTCACTAGGTCGACTTGGAATAAAGATAACGGTGCTTTCCATACTCGAAGTGATCAGCTGACCATCCATCGTCCAAAGACTGAGTTCAATCGCGCCGCTGAGCTTTGAGAGTTCATGTAAGTTGTGATTCACATCTTGTGCTGGCAGCTCGTTTAATAAGCCTGCCATCATTCGTGTTTGTCTTAATAATGTACGCATACGAATGCCAAAAGCAGTACGGCTTAATTCTAAAGAATCGTTGAGTGCTTGTTCAACTTTGATATCAAACCAACTATTAATGCCTCGATGTAAAAAGTGCATAGAAAAACTATATACAATCGTGGTCGAAACAAGAATGAGTAAGACAAATAAACTAACGAGGCGAACCGTAAGTCTCGAGCCTGCTTGGTTGCTTTTGAAATCACGATAAAGCCGAAACAAGCTGCGACCTAAGATCGCCATTAACAAAAGTAGCGTGGCAATACCGAGCCCGAAAATGACTAAAAATAAATCATTAAACCTAGAGCTGTCTTGGGTTGCAGCGCTGAGTAAATAAGCCAGAGGAAGTAATAAAATCCCTAGCGTGACATAAGGCGCGGAGCCTGAGCTAAGTCGTTTAATAAAACCTAATGCCATTGCGCGGGTGTCCAAGGGCTAGTGAGGTGCCATTTACTCGAAACAATAGCACCGGGTCGCATCGGTGTGGGTAACTGGTATAAATCAATACCGCTACGAAGTTCGAATACTAGCTGCTTATTATCAGTCATATGTTTAGGAGGTAAAGTCAGATTTTGAATAGTACCTAAGGCATGAAGTGTGCCTTCGAGAGAAGGGAAAAAACGTTCCTTGCCAGTAGCGGTATCTTGTAAAACATATTGTTGCGCGAGTGCGTGATAACGTAATTCATAACTGATTTTGGTGTCCCACAGCGTATCTTCCCATTCCCAATATCCAGCTAATAGTGGCGTCACATCAACGAGTTTGAATTCTTGGAAAAAAACGATGGGTATGCCATTGTCTAAGGCTTCAATCACGCGTGGCGTAAGGGGATAACGGATGCTTGCATCAAGCACATGACCATTACCGATTTTTGTGATGTTGGCGGCAGAGACTTCAAATGTGATTGCTTGAGTCGAGCTCATAAAGCTCAGCATTAGCACAAGCACGAGTAAGCCAGAAATTTTAGCGGTGACTGAGGCTGGCATAATAAAAACCATCTAATATATTATCGCCAGGCAAACGCTGATAACCGACAGAGCGGCGTTCTGCTGGAGCGGGTGAAATGATATTTTCTTGCGCTTCGGGATGATCCTTCAAAAATGCCGCAACTTGGTCTTCATTTTCTTGTTTGAGTGCAGAGCAGGTCGTATAAACTAATACGCCATCAGGCTTGAGCAATGGCCATAACTTATTGAGTAATTGCTGCTGTTGCTCGGCAAGGCTTGCAATATCATCCGGTCTGCGAAGTAATTTAATATCGGGATGACGTCTTATTACGCCGGTTCCCGAGCAGGGCGCATCAATTAAAATACGGTCAAACAGTTGGCCGTCCCACCAGTTCTCGACATCAGCGGCATCAGCTGCGATGAGTTCAGCATTTAGATTGAGGCGATCAGTATTTTGTTTAATTTGTAATAAGCGACGCGGATCAATATCGAGTGCAACCATATGATTATCTGGAAATTGTTCCAAAATATGACACGTTTTGCCGCCCGGTGCTGCGCAGGCATCAAGAACCCGTAAATTAGGTTTTAAGTTGAGTGTTTTAGCGACTAATTGCGCTGCGCCATCTTGCACAGATGCCTGACCCTCGGCAAATCCAGGTAATTGAAATACATCACAAGATGAGACCAATAGAATGCCATCAATGCAGTCATCAAGCGCGCTAGCATCAATATCTGCTTCAGCCAGTCTAGCTAAATAATCTTCACGAGATCCATGTTGGGTATTTACGCGCAACATCATCGGTGGTTGTAAATTATTGGCTTCTAAAATGGCTGGCCATTGTGTAGGCCAATCTTGTTTAAACCGCTCAATAAGCCAGTCAGGATGGGCAAATTTTGCTGATTCTTGTTGCTGAATTTTAGCTTCAATGTCTTCTTGTTGACGTTGATAGTTTCGCAGCGAAGCATTTAATAATCCGGTCGCCCATGGTTTGCCGAGGGTTTTACATGCATTGACTGTTTCTGAGATTGCGGCATGTGAAGGAACACGCATATCTCGTAGTTGATAAATTCCACAGAGCAAGAGCGCAGCAATATCGCCGTCTTTTGCACGTAATGGCTTGGTGAGTAAGCTTTGGCTAATCGCTGCTAATTGTGGTTGCCAACGGATAACGCCGTAACAAAGCTGTTGGCATAAACTACGTTCATTATCAGGTAGTGAAGCTAACGCCGCGGTTAATACCCCATTTAGCGAATGTTTTTTGTGGATAACTTCGGCAATAACACGAGCGGCACTGGCTCGCGCGGTATGTTTTTGAGGTTTAGCCAAGATGTTCACCCGCTTTTATCAGATTGGCATTCAAAAAATCGGCGACGGGCATGGCGCGTTTTCCTGGCATTTGAATCTGCTTTAAACGCACAATGCCATCTCCAGCTGCAACATCAATGCTGTCTTTGTTTACCATAATAATATCGCCTGCTGGTGCTGTGGCTTTTTCATCAACCAGCACTGCTGCCCAAACTCTAAACACCTGATCTTGCCAACTCGTTTGCGCCACAGGCCAAGGATTAAAAGCCTGAACTTGACGAACAATTTGGCTTGCTGGCAGCTGCCAATCAATGTCTGCTTCTTGCTTTAATAATTTGGCGGCATAGCAAGTGGAACCATCATCTTGGATTTGTGCCTTGCTTTGCAATTCAACGAGATTTGGTAATGATTGTAATAATGTTTCAGCGCCTAAAATCGCAAGTCGATCATGCAATGTTTCCGCGGTATCTTCCGCTTTAATAGGGCAACTTGCTCGCGATAAAACTGGCCCAGTATCTAATCCCGCTTCCATTTGCATAATGCAGACGCCGGTTTCAGTATCGCCCGCAAGAATCGCTCGTTGAATCGGCGCTGCGCCACGCCAGCGAGGTAATAAAGAGGCATGAATATTGATGCAGCCAAGACGCGGAGTATCAAGCACTGTCTGTGGTAACAATAAACCGTATGCCACGACGATCATCAGATCCGCTTGATAATCGGCCAATATCTGTTTTGCATCATCTTGTTTGAAATTCAGCGGTTGCTCGACAGCGATATTATGTTCAACAGCAAGTTGTTTTACTGGACTAGCGGTTAATTTTCGACCACGACCTGAAGGCCGATCTGGTTGAGTATAAACGGCACAAATTTCATGATTTGTCGTCAATAAGGCTTTGAGTGTTTCTGCTGCAAAGTCAGGGGTTCCAGCAAAAATGATGCGCATTGTTATCCTAGCGTTGTTGTTTGAATTGTTTTTCTAAGCGTTTTTTAATGCGTTGTCGTTTTAAATTACTAATGTAATCAACAAATAATTTGCCATCTAAATGATCAATTTCATGCTGGATACAGGTCGCTAATAATTCATCGGCATCTAATTCAAATGCGACACCCTCAACATCGAGCGCTTTTACCCGCACAGTATCTGCCCGCGTCACTAATTCATAAGCTTCTGGTACGGATAGACAACCTTCTTCGTGCTCACGTTCACCTTGTTTATCAATAATTTCTGGATTAATGAAAACTAAGGCGCCAGATTTGTCTTCTGATACGTCGATCACAATAAGACGTTTTTGCACATTAACTTGGTTGGCGGCTAAGCCAACTCCGGGTGCGTCATACATTGTTTCTAGCATATCTTCTGCCAGCTTACGTATTTCAGGGGTTACTTTAGTGATCTCAGTCGCTTTTTTGCGTAACCGTGGATCAGGAAAGTGAAGGATTTCAAGTAGCGCCATAAATAAACCTAAAAGATTAAATAATTGACCGAAATGGGCCATCTTCATCGGATAACTATTACGAGACTCTTTGGTAGAGTTGTGTTTCATCAGCGTGACGAAAAAATACTTATCCTAAAACGGGACTTATTGTAACTGACTGAGGGGGGAAGAGAAATCTTTCACGATGAGATTTCTAATTGATTTTATGTTGGTAGAGGACTTTAATTAAAAAAAGTGAATAAATAACAGGGCGTAATGCATACTGATTACACCCTGTATTTTTATCAAATTACATTATTTTAAGCTAGAAAAATAAGCGGCAAGATCGTCAATATCTGCATCTGATAAATTAGCGGCTTGCATTTGCATAATGGCCGCCATGCCACCATTACGTTCTTTACTACGGTAGGCTTGTAAAGCTGAAATTAAGTAAGCTTCATTTTGACCTGCAAGATTTGGATACATTGGCGCAATAGCGATACCATTTGCACCATGGCAAGTTGCACAGAGTGCTGCTTTTTGTTTCCCTGCTACAGGATCGCCTGCTGCAAATACTGTGTTAGCACTAAGCAATGCGGTGATAGCGATTATTGGTAAAACGAGATTTTTCATGGTTTTCTCCTCAAACAACCTCAAAGCGAGGTAATTAATCATTTATTTATGGCATATTATAGCAATAAGCTGAATAAGCTAGCTATTACGGTCAATTTAGCCATGAAGCTTGATTCCTTTTCACGCTTATAACACACTATGATTCTGATATTGTCTGCGTCTGTCAGAAATTTAGGACAATAATTTAGTTATCCATGAGGATATTTTGATGATTCGCTACGCCTATTTAAGTGTTTTGTTTGTATTGTTCAGCCTGCCATTGTTTGCCAAAGATGTAATATTGAACGACAGCCATCCACAAACATATCAAGTTGTTAAAGGCGATACCTTGTGGGATATTTCCGGTAAATTCTTACAAAGACCTTGGCAGTGGCCAGAAATTTGGCAGGTTAATCCACAAATTAAGAATCCACATTTAATTTATCCTGGTGATGTTATTTCATTAAGTTATATAAATGGCCGACCAGTGTTGAGCTTAACCCGAGGTTTGACCGCTTATAAATTATCGCCAGAAGCGAGAGAAATTAAACTAGAGCAAGCGATTTCAACGATTCCTCGTTCTGCGATAGCAGCATTTTTATCAAAACCGTTGGTGGTGGGTGAAGATACCTTAAATAGTGCACCTTATATTCTGGCAAGTGCTGATGAACGTTTGATTCTAGGTGCTGGCGATAAAGCCTATGTTCGAGGCATTAAAGGCGATGATATTGATCAGTTCAGCGTGTTTCGTGGTGGCAAGGTATACAACGACCCTGAAACCGGAGAAGTGTTAGGTTATGAAGCTATTTATACGGCTGATGCGACTTTAGAAACGCCTGGTGAGACTGCTACTGTCATGTTGCGTAACACCAATCGTGAAGTGTTAGCGGGCGATAGATTGTTGCCTGTTGATGATGGCGAGAATGAAATGAATTTCTTCCCTCATTCACCAGAAAACCCAGTGAATGGACGTATTATTTCGGTTTTTGATGGCGTGTCGCAAGTCGGTCAATATCAAATCGTGGTGTTGAATCTTGGTACCAGAGAATCGATAGAAGTCGGACATGTATTAAAGGTCATGCGGGCAGGTGGAACGGTTAAAGATGCGGTTACTGCTGATAAAGATGACACGGTGACCTTGCCGGATGAATCTGCTGGCGTAGCGATGGTATTTAAAGTATTTGAAAAAGTCAGCTATGCCATTGTTATGAAAGCGAACAACGCTATTCATCTGAATGATAAGGTACGTGAAGTAGAATAAAACGTGATTTCGTTGACGATGACTAGTAACTAATATGCTTTTTATCGCAGCGGTTTAATCGAGGGTACTTAAGCTGAATAGGTTTTCTAATGAACAGCGGTCTTTAGCTTGTTGGTTGGCGCTACACCGCACACCGGGTGTTGGACCTATAACGTTTGCTCGTTTACTCACGCAGTTTTCGGATCCTGAGGCTGTATTTAATAAGCCTAATACCGCAGAAAATATTTCTGCTCGAACACGTAGTGCTTTAATTGATCCTGATTGGAATCAGGTCGAGCAAGACTTAGCGTGGTTTGCTGAGCCGGATCGCCATATTATTACGCTACATGATCCTCGGTATCCAGAATTACTGAAACAAATTGCTGATCCGCCTAGTCTGTTGTTTGTTCAGGGCGATGTAGACTTATTATCGCAGTGGCAGATTGCAATGGTGGGCAGCCGTAATCCTTCTGCATCAGGACGAGATACTGCTTACGAATTTGCTCGTTACATGGCTCAGGTTGGTTTGACGATTACCAGTGGTTTGGCAATGGGAATAGATGCGGCAGCACATCAAGGCGCCTTGGCAGGACAAGGTAAAACCATTGCTGTTATTGGCACTGGATTAGATCGCGTTTATCCAGCAAAACATCGAGACCTGGCACACGATATCGTATCAACAGGTGCTATTGTTTCAGAGTTTGCTTTAGGCACCGCACCTCGAGCGGAGAATTTTCCGCGACGCAATCGAATTATTAGTGGTCTATCATTAGGCACATTAGTGGTTGAGGCGGCTTTGCAAAGTGGTTCATTGATTACCGCGAGAATGGCATTAGAACAAGGTCGGGAAGTGTTTGCTATTCCGGGCTCTATTCATAACCCCTTAGCGAGAGGCTGTCATCAACTCATTCGTGATGGCGCAAAACTTGTCGAAACGGCGCAAGATGTTTTAGAAGAGCTCGGTTCATTAGCCGGTGTGCACGGCGAAGAAAAGCATAATATTGATGATGTCGAACCAGCGTTAAAGTTAGATGATGATTATCAGCTTTTACTTAATCACCTAGGTTATGACCCGATACAAATCGATCTATTGATAGAACGCTGCAGATTGACGGCTGATGTTGTTTCCTCCATGCTGTTATTATTAGAGCTACAAGGTCAGGTTGAATCATTGCCTGGTGGACGCTATGTCCGCATTGGACATTAACCCTCCTTTATATAGAGATCCCCAGAGGAATTAAATGAAAGAAGATGTATTTGATGTATTGTTGTATCTGTTTGAAAACTACATCGACACGGATGATTCAAATAAACCTGATAAGGATGCTTTAGAGACGGAGCTTGAAGGTGTTGGCTTTCAAAATCTCGAAATTCATAAAGCTTTTGACTGGCTAGAAAGCATGACGGTGATTGAAGAAGATTCATCGAGTTCAGATTCTGATGAAGATGAGTCTAAACCTCCATCCGCGATGCGATTTTATAGCGAACAAGAACTACTTCGACTTGATTTACAGTGCCGAGGATACTTATTGTTTTTAGAGCAGGTAGGCGTGTTAGATGCTGAAACACGAGAAGTCGTCATCGAGCGTGTCATGGCATTAGATACTGATGAAATTGATTTAGACCAAATGAAATGGGTCGTGTTGATGGTATTGTTTTATCAGCCTGGCCGTGAAGCAGCTTATGCTTGGATGGAAGACTTGGTTTTTGAAGATTTGGAGGCAGTCGTTCACTAAAAAGATAGTGATAACTATCATAAATACTCTCCGTGTAGATAAGCTTACATGGTTCGATATTGTTCATTTTGGTACTGTTAAATATGGGAAAAAAATTAGTTATTGTTGAATCGCCAGCGAAGGCAAAAACGATCCAAAAATATCTAGGTAAAGATGTTGAGGTGCTCGCATCTTATGGTCACGTTCGTGATTTATTACCTAAAGAAGGGGCGGTTGATACTGCCAATGATTTTGCGATGAAGTATCAAATTATTGATCGTAACAGTAAACATCTCGATGCCATTGCCAAAGCAATGAAGAAGGCCGATGTCTTATATCTCGCAACCGATCCGGATCGCGAGGGAGAGGCAATATCATGGCATTTATTAGAGTTATTAAAAAAACGCGGCGTGTTGAAAGATAAAGAAACTCATCGCGTGGTATTCCATGAAATTACCAAGCAAGCGGTCAATGATGCTGTTGCCAATCCTCGTGGATTATCGATGGACATGGTCAATGCCCAGCAAGCACGTCGAGCACTTGATTATCTGGTTGGCTTTACCTTGTCGCCATTATTATGGAAAAAAGTTCGCCGTGGTTTATCCGCTGGTCGAGTGCAAAGTCCTGCGCTAAGAATGATCGTTGAACGTGAATTAGAAATCGAGGCCTTTATTCCACAAGAATACTGGTCAATTGAAGCGGATGCGGCATTTGAAAAACAAAATTTTGATGGCAAATTAACCCATTATAAAGATGAAAAATTATCACAATTTACCGTCAATAATGGTGAGCAATCAGCTGAAGTCGTTGCCACGCTTAACAAGGCTGCTCAAGGTAAATTGCTGGTTACGAAAGTTGATAAAAAACAACGCAAACGTAATCCTGCCGCGCCATTTACGACATCAACATTGCAACAAGAAGCATCGCGTAAATTAGGTTTTGGCGCACAACGCACAATGAGTGTAGCGCAGCAATTATACGAAGGTACTGATACGGGCGATGGCGCGGTGGGTTTAATCACCTATATGCGTACTGACTCTGTGAGTTTAGCCGGTGAAGCGGTTGAAGAGTTACGTAGCTATATTGCTGAAAAGTATGGCGCTAAAGCGGTGCCAGCTAAGCCACAAGAATATAAAACTAAATCTAAAAATGCTCAAGAAGCGCATGAAGCGGTGCGTCCAACATCGGTTTTACGTACACCTGAATCACTGACTAAATATTTGTCTAGCGATCAGTTAAAACTTTATACCTTGATCTGGCAGCGTACGGTTGCTTGTCAAATGGTGCATGCCACAATGAATACGGTCGCGGTTGATTTGGCTTGTGGTGCGGGTAATAACTTCCGTGCAAATGGTTCAACAGTGGTGAATCCTGGGTTTATGAGTGTGTATCTTGAAGGTCAAGATGATGCGGGTAAAGCAGATAAAGATGAGCGTATTTTGCCTGTAATGGAAGTGGGCGATATCGTTGAATTACTTGCGATTAGACCTGAACAACATTTTACTGAGCCACCCCCGCGCTTTAGTGAGGCGAGTTTAGTTCGGGCTTTAGAAGAGCATGATATTGGTCGTCCTTCAACCTATGCCAGCATCATTTCAACCTTGTTGCAGCGTGAATACGTTGAGCTTGAGAAAAAACGTTTCCATCCAACCGATGTTGGCCGTGTTGTCGGTAAATTTCTGGCAGAACATTTCACTAAATATGTCGACTATGATTTCACTGCAAAACTAGAAGATGAGCTTGATGCCGTTGCTCGCGGCGAACAAGAATGGGTGCCCTTATTACGTAATTTCTGGGGCCCGTTCAAAGAACAAGTCGAAACCAAAGATAAAGAAGTGCAGCGTAGTGATGTTACCCAAGAATTATTGGATGAAGATTGTCCAAAATGTGGTAAAAAACTATCTAGCCGTTTAGGCCGTAGTGGTCGTTTTATTGGCTGTACTGCTTACCCTGAATGTGATTACACACGTAATATTAACGGTGAAGAAACAGCGAGTGAGCCAGAAGTGGTTGCCGATCGTAAATGCCCTAAATGTGAGT
The DNA here is from genome assembly GCA_011053005.1 of Methylophaga sp. Lineage (GTDB taxonomy): Bacteria > Pseudomonadota > Gammaproteobacteria > Nitrosococcales > Methylophagaceae. The sequence continues at coordinate 101,923 of DRHW01000005.1, read as the reverse complement.
CTGATTTATGGGTCAGAACAGGTAAATATGGCAAATTCATTGGTTGTAGTAGTTATCCAAAATGTAAGCATATTGAATCATTAGAACAACCTACTAATACAGGTGTGACATGTCCGCAATGTAATAAAGGCGAGATTCTTACTCGCAAATCGCGTCGCGGTAAAATCTTCTATTCTTGTTCGGATTATCCTGATTGTGATTACGCTTTGTGGAATGAACCGTTAAAAGAAGAATGCCCTAAATGTAAATGGCCTATTTTGACGATCAAAACCACCAAAAGTCGTGGTACAGAAAAAGTGTGTCCACAAAAAGAATGTGACTTTAGTGAAAAAGTAGAATCGGAATAGCTGCTAGTTTACAAAAAGTTACAAGATTTAAGCGGTAAAAAATGCGTTCTTAGGAACGCATTTTTTATGCCTGATATTTATAGGTCTAGTCTATCGCTTGATTAGGATTTAATAGCGTTTTAATTTTGATACCGACAATAGCCAGTACTGCAAAATAAATAACGCCAGCGCTGATAATTAAGCCAAATAATACGGCAAAACGCTGTTCAGCATGCCAGTTTAACCATTCACTCGTGATAGGTGTTAACAGCATCAATAAAGTAAGCAAACTGGCATTGGCAACCAATAGTTTGATAATAAACCGTCCCCAACCTGCAACGGGAATATACACGCCTAATTTACGTAAACCGATAAATAATAAGGCTGCGTTTAATACTGCCGCTATCGAGGTCGCTAAGGCAAGGCCAACGTGAGCAAATTGCATCATCAAGATGACATTGAGCACCATATTGGTCACCATCGCGATAATGCCGATTTTAACGGGAGTTTTAGTATCTTGCCGAGCATAATAACCAGGCGCTAATACCTTAATGAAAATAAATGGCAATAAACCTAGTCCATAAGCCATCAGGCTGAGCGATGCTTGATGCGCGTCTAAGGCTGTAAACTCGCCATATTGGAATAAGGTAAGGAGTAAAGGTTCGGCAAGCCAAATAAGGCCCACAGCGGCTGGCGTACCAATAAGAAACACCCAACGTAATGCCCAATCTATTGTGAATGAGAACTCCGCTTTAGAAGCAGACGCATGTTTTTTCGACAAGCTAGGCAAAATCACGGTTGATAAGGCTATGCCAAACACGCCCAGAGGAAATTCAACCAAACGATCGGAATAATATAGCCAAGAAATACTGCCTGTCGCTAAAAATGAAGCCAATACGGTATCAAGCAATAAGTTTATCTGAGCAACCGATACGCCAAACATGGCAGGGATCATCAGCTTTAATATTTTTTGTACGCCGCTATCTTTCCAGCCCCAGCGCGGTTTTGGCAGATGTTTTATATTTAATAAAAACGGAATCTGGAAAAGTAACTGAACCAGTCCACCAATAAAAACGCCCCACGCTAACGCGGTGATCGGTTGTTCGAGTTGTGGCGACAACCATAAAGCACAACCAATCATCGATAAATTGAGAAATACTGGCGTAAGTGCTGGTACGGCAAATTTGCCAAAACTATTTAAAATAGATCCAGCTAAAGCCGTCAGCGATATAAAAAATAAATAAGGAAAGGTAATTTGTAGTAAGTCGCTAGCTAACGTTACTTTTTCTGGATTCTCTACAAAGCCCGGCGCGAAGATCGTGATTAATATTGGCGCGGCAAAAATACCAATGGCGGTAATGATAAATAAGATGCCAGCCAATGTGCCGCTGGTGCTGGCGATTAATTCTTTCAGGTCGCGATCACCTTTATTTCGATATTCTGCCAGCACAGGAATAAAGGCCTGTGAAAAGGCGCCTTCGGCAAATAAACGTCGTAAGAAGTTGGGGATTTTAAACGCGACAAAAAATACGTCAGCGCCTAAACCTGCGCCAAATAATCTAGCGATAACAATGTCTCGTACAAAGCCGAGGATCCGCGATACAAAAGTCATAATGCTGACGATAGCCGTTGACTTAAATAGTTTTTCGCTCATTCATAAATCCAGATTAATGGTAGGATTTGACCTTTTCACATCAAATATTGAGAAGAGTGAACGATGGCCAAACGGTGTAAAGGGCTTAATTCTAAGTGTTTTTTGATTTCTTATCTCATGATTGTCGGATTTTTATTAGTATTATGGATGTACCGCCTACCGCTAATGAATGAAGAGCATCGAGATATTCCTACAGATATGCAAAGCTACATTGCATCGCCTGCTCGACAACTGCCGGAATTTTCACTGAATACGCCTAATAAATCGGCATTTACTCATCATTGGTTTGAGGGAAAATGGAGTTTTGTCTATTTTTCACATGGTCATTGTGTGCCCGCGTGTCAGCCAGCATTAGAAGAAATGAATAAGCTTAAATCTTCCTTTGCGAATGCTGACTTTCAGTTTTTAGTGATTGGGCTAGATACCGAGCATGAAACGGCTGAACAATTAGCTGCTTTTTTACAGGGACAGCAGCTTGATTTTAACGTCGCAACCGGATCGGCCAGCATCATTGAAGAGCTCGCTAGAAGCTTTATTGCCTTGTTCCTTCAAACGGATTATGACGATGGCAGTTATCAAATCGAACAAGAACACCACCTGTTTGTGGTTGATCCTAAAGGACGTGTTTATGCCACCTTTAAACCGCCGTTTAATCACGCACGTATTCAAGCTGAGTTTCTCAAACTTCGCTATTTTTACGCAAAAAGTGAGGACCTGGCTGACAAATAGGCAATTAGAGTAAGTTTACGACCTTGCTTCCAACAACTCTCTAAGTGGAGCGGGAAGCCATGAACGTGACTTTTGAGTGATGGTTTTCTCATGTTTTTGCCAAAGAATGCCAAGGAAAACAATACCAAGCCCAATTGCTGTCAAGACAATCGGAAATAGCCAACTGTCTTGGAAAACATCAAATGCCAAATAACCAAGATAACCGCAACTGCCCAGCGCGCCAAAAATAACAAATACTTTACGAACCAATAATACGCCGGCACCGATCATTAAAAGATTGATGCAGAAATAGATAAATTTCGATAATTGATCATCTGAATTTTGTGACGATAAGCCACCCCAGAATGCAATAACGCCAAATATATAAAGCCAGAAGGCATAATCCGCTGTTTGATGAGACCTAATATCAACCCAAAAAGCCAAACCTATCATTAGCAAACCCGAGTACATAGAGATTAATGCTCGTAACTCCCACGTAATATCACCACCAGAAAGCATCGCTGAAATATCCATTGTCATATACCAAAGCGTGACCGCAATCGGCATGATTAAGAAAGGATATTTATACTTCCACGCAACCATAACGCCAACGGCTAACGTGCCAAGCTCCATATATAGCCAATGCCATTGAATATATCGGTGATAATCTCGATACACACTATCATCAGGCCACACGCCAAGCCATTGCTGAAGACCATAAATTGCTAATGGTGTTAAACACACGACAAAAGTGGCACAAATGCCCGCTGGAATAGCTAAATTTTTAGCAGAAAGTGCATTGGTGATTTTTAAACCAACGGCAGCATAGAGCACCGAGATTGATACGATGCCCGCGCCGCCGAATGATTCCCATCCCAATGTCATGAATAAGGTCATCGCGCCAATAGCGATCAGCCCGCCCAAGTAATAAAGCACGTGGGTAAAGGTAAATTTCGGGCTATCTTGTGACTGAATCGTTAAGTATTGATAAAGAGCAACCGCTTGCTGAGCTGAAATGATATTTTCAGCGACCGCGCCATCTAGCTTATTTTTTGTTACATCCATGAGTTATCTCTGATTTTATTAGTGTTTACGCTGTTATGAACAGTATTAACACTCTTTAGTACATTGAGCGAAATGTAAAATTGTAAATTTTTTTATGCTTTATTCTATAAATATTAGACTCATATATTGTGGTGAAGCGCCATTTTTATGGCACCAAAGTTCGAATCTATCTCTTTCAGTAAAAACATAACCATTACCGTCTTCTAAAGTTGCAATTAGGGTGTATGAATTAATTGGTCGAAGGTATTCTCCTTCCGCCATAAAAAATCTAGTCTGTAACAAATTAAAACTAACATCAGAAATTGTAGAGTTATATTTATTTTTGAAATAATCATTCAATTTTTTATCTACTAAATGGAGGTATCCTCCGTTAGATGCCATGAGATTTATAGCTGATATTTCCACCTTGCTTAAACAAGCTGGCTCCCAAACGCAATCATCATTGCGTTGAAGATACTTTTCTCTATACTCGATCGTATTGAACATCCAGCCAGCCTTATCATCAATTTGTATCGCTTTTGCTATTAAGAGAGGCTCACAGTTATCCATGTGAAGCCCGTCATTCCATGGCATTTTTATATCAAAGTGAAAAGATATTTTTGACCAGATTAATTCAAGAATTAGTTTTGCCGAGTTGTGGCGTGTTGAAGAAACTGCTACCCACTCATTTTCATCTTTTATAGTTAAGAATGGAAAGCCATTTCCCTTTACAAGACAATACTGGTTGGAAGTAACTAAAGATGGAATACAAGGAATTCCATATCCTTGGTCATTTTCTGTTTTTTTTTCTTCCAAAATGTCAATAAATGCTGTTCGCAATCCGTTCTCCGTTTTGTATCCATCATAGCCATGGATAATACTTACAGGAGCTAGAGATTCCTGAACAAGGCAGTAAAAAAGGATGCTATCACTTTGGGACAATTGATGGATTCCTGAATAATCTTCGGGAGCAATTTTTCCTGTTATTTGAGAAAAATGCTTTCTTGATTGAGTAATATCAGGCTTATAGCCTTCAATAGTTAGTTTGTGTTCAAAATAATCAGCAAACTTCCTTCGAATAACAGCAAGATGATCTATAGCATCACTATAATCTTGTTTTCTTAGCGTTTTTTTTACTTCAAAGATACACAGAACCATTTCGATATCACAAATATATTGTTCCGTTAATCCATATTGCTCACCTTCTCCATGAATAAGCATACAATCAATTTGCTGCGTAAGCATTTCGCCATTAATTGATATAAAACCTGAAACTACATTTAAGTGTAAGTTTTTTGGAATGGCAAAATCTTTATTTATACCTTGTTTTGTCACTTCTTCATATGCGCTACCTAATGTAGGCATATGAGGCATTTTAATGTCAGCTAATACGTTAGTTTCTGCTTGAATAAATAGTTCAAGTAATTCGGATGCTTTTCTTATCAACGCAGTAGTCTCTGGTTTTAATTTGTAATGTAATTTATATCATCCGATTTTAGCGAATAATCTGAGTTAAGAGTAATTAATAAGATATTAGTCAAAATACGTTTAAGGATTTTGTTAACCCAAAAAAGAAAACCCCCAATCAAATAAATGATTGAGGGTTTCTAGTTTGTCGTAAAGTGGTAGAAAAGTTCGTTGTTAAACCTTCCTACATCAATACCTACGATATTTTGTAACGCATTGATTTAAATGGACTATAAGTAAGCGTTTGCTTACATCATGCCGCCCATTCCACCCATGCCGCCCATATCTGGTGCTGCTGCTGAACCTGATTGTGGTGCTTCTGAAATCATTGCTTCAGTTGTTAACATTAAACCAGCAACTGAACCGGCATTTTGCAATGCGGTACGTGTTACTTTAGTTGGGTCAAGAATACCCATGGCGATCATGTCACCATATTCACCTGTTGCTGCGTTGTAACCGTAGTTACCTGTACCCGCAGCTACATTGTTTAGTACAACAGATGCTTCGTCGCCCGCATTAGTTACGATTTGACGTAAAGGTTCTTCCATTGCACGGCGTAACAATGTGATACCTACATTTTGGTCATTGTTATCGCCTTTTAATTCGCCCAAGCTGCTTTCAGCGCGAACAAGTGCAACACCACCACCAGCAACAACGCCTTCTTCAACCGCTGCGCGAGTCGCATGCAACGCATCTTCAACACGTGCTTTTTTCTCTTTCATTTCCATTTCAGTGGCTGCGCCAACTTTGATTACTGCAACGCCGCCTGCTAATTTAGCAACGCGTTCTTGTAATTTTTCTTTGTCGTAGTCTGAGCTTGAGCTTTCGATTTGTGAACGAACTTGTTCAACACGAGCTGTGATGTCTGTAGCTTTACCAGCACCATCAATAATAGTCGTGTTTTCTTTTGTGACAGAGATTTTTTTAGCTTGACCTAAATCTTCTAATGTTACTTTCTCAAGACTTAAACCCACTTCTTCAGAAATAACCGTACCACCTGTTAATACCGCGATATCTTCTAACATTGCTTTACGACGATCACCAAAGCCAGGTGCTTTAACTGCACATACTTTAACGATACCGCGCATGCTGTTCACAACTAAAGTGGCTAACGCTTCGCCTTCAACATCTTCACATACGATCAATAAAGGACGGCTTGCTTTTGCAACGCCTTCTAATACTGGAAGTAATTCACGGATGTTTGAGATTTTTTTGTCGAATAACAAAATGTATGGGCTTTCTAATTCAGCCGTCATTGTTTGTTGGTCGCTTACGAAATAAGGCGATAAGTAACCACGATCAAACTGCATACCTTCAACAACGTCTAATTCGTTTTCGAAACCAGAACCGTCTTCTACAGTGATAACGCCTTCTTTACCTACTTTTTGCATTGCTTCAGCAATAATACCGCCGACTGAAGAATCAGAGTTTGCAGAAATAGTACCTACTTGAGCAATCGCTTTATCATCATTACAAGGTGATGACATGCGTTTTAGTTCGGCAACAGCAGCCGTCACTGCTTTATCGATACCGCGTTTTAGATCCATTGGGTTCATACCCGCAGCAACCGCTTTCATGCCTTCACGTAAGATAGCTTGTGCTAAAACAGTAGCGGTCGTCGTACCGTCACCAGCAGCATCAGATGTGTTTGATGCAACTTCTTTGACCATTTGTGCGCCCATGTTTTCGAATTTGTTTTCTAATTCGATTTCTTTAGCAACTGAAACACCATCTTTAGTGATAGTTGGTGCGCCGTAGCTTTTATCTAAAATAACGTTACGGCCTTTAGGACCTAATGTGACTTTAACCGCGTCAGCTAAAATGTTCACACCATTGATCATCAATTGGCGAGCATCCGCTCCAAATTTGACTTCTTTAGCAGCCATGTTTATTCCTCTTTAATATTTTGAAAGTCTTAAATTAACCGGTATTGGGTTTAATCTAAGTTATCTTTGGTGTTATTCCTTGCTGACTTAATGGGCTGTCCAACATGCTAAAAATGATTCGTTTTTAGCATGGAATCCTATTAATTTTCAGAAGGAATAACGATGTTTTTAGTTGCTTAAGCTTCGATTACCGCAACGATGTCATCTTCACGCATGACTAATAATTCTTCACCGTCGACTTTGATTTCTGTTCCAGCGTATTTGCCGAACAAGATTTTATCGCCAACTTTAACGTCCATTGTACGAACATCACCAGAATCTGTGATTTTGCCGTTACCCGCTGCAACGATAATACCTTGTGCTGGTTTTTCAGCTGCGCTACCAGGAAGCACGATACCACCCGCGCTCATTGTTTCTTCTTCTGTGCGACGTACAACTACCCGATCATGAAGGGGACGAATATTCATCTATATAACCTCAAAAATATCTAACAATAAAATACGAACCACAAAGATGGGGTTGTAAAAATAAACTTCAAGGGGTGAGAGATGAAATTATTTGATGTATTTATCCGAGTCATCATCAACAATCTCACCTTCAATAATGGTCGATTGATTGTAAGTCTGATGGGGGCGCATTGTTTGGCTGCGATAGAAAAATGGATTGTTTTTCATGGCGCGTTTGATCAGTGATTGACGAAGCATTGGTATCAACAATAGAAATCCGATGGTATCAGTAAAAAAGCCAGGCATTAATAATAGAAAGCCACTTAATGCTAACGCCACACCTTCTAACATCGCCACCGCTGGCACTTCGCCATTAGCCATCGTTGCCTGTGCACGCTGAAAGGTACTTAAACCTTGTATGCGCAATAAACCTGCTCCCAATACTGCCGTGCCAATAACGGCAAATATCGTCCAGCCAGCACCGATTACCGAGCCAACTTTAATTAAGAAATAAATCTCAATCATTGGCACGAGTAGAAATAGTAAAAATAAAGAGCGAAACATTCTTTTTTCCTTTCAGGATGACAAAGCGTTACTGATAACGCTTAAAGAGCATGACTCATTAACTATTCAGTGAATCTGCTCTGCGTATTGATTCTTTACTTAAAGGTAGATTGTGCCAAAGACACTGCTTTTCAAGGTGCGGTCACGTTAGATGTTTGTGTTGCAGTAAAACAACAATAAATAAACTTTGTCTCGCAAAAGCAAATAATTTCACCGTCGTCATATTTTTGAAATATTTAATCGTTAAGGTAAGCGAACTCGGACAGGGCTCCGGACAATTTTTTCATAAACTACCAAGAGGATATCCCCTTGAAATTAAAAACATCTTCACTCTTAATTGCTGGTGCATTATTTGGCTCAGCAGTTTTACCAGCACAAGCAAACAACGATGCCATGATGGACTTGCTTAAAGTTCTAAAAGATCAAGGTACGATTACTTCTGAAAACTATGAATTGCTAACCAATGCATCTAAAGCAGATGCAGAAGAAGTGGAAGCAGTTAAAAATGATTTAAAAACTGCAAAATCAGAAATGCCTAAAATTACTACAGATGGCAAGATTAAAATTGAAAGCCAAGATGGTAATTGGTCATTTCAACCAATCGGTCGTGTAATGTGGGATGCGATTGATACCGATGAAGATGACTCTGGTGCCGAAGATTTTCAAGGTACAGAATTACGTCGTGCACGTTTAGGTTTTGAAGGTTCAATCTACGATTGGGGTTACAAATTTGAAGGTGATTTCGCTACTGGCGACACATCAATTAAAGATGCTTACATCAGCTACGGCAACAAATTTAATGACTTGGGATATGACGTTAAATTGGGTCAATCACACGTAGCTTATGGCTTAAATACAAAGATCAGCTCTAAGTACATGACATTCATGGATCGTCCGTTGTTTGCTGATAGCTCAGTATCTCCTGCTCGTGAGAGCGGTGTTGTTGCTTCACTTGCTGCAGCTGATTACAAATGGTCATTAGCGACAAGTTTAACAAATGGTGAAATTGAATCAGGTTCTACTGATAGTAACGGAAGCACATTTGCTGCCCGCGCTACATTCGTGCCTTTCATGCAAGATAAAACCCACTTAGTCCAATTGGGTGCAGGCTTATTAACTAAAGGTGGCGGTGATGATTTCCGTTTCAGACAGCGCTTAGTCAGTCACAAAGATGCGACTCGTCATTTAGATACAGGAACATTTGCAACTGATGGTTCTAATGCTTATACATTAGACGCTTTGGGTGTATTTGGTTCATTCCATGCTATCGCAGAGTACAACGATTACACCGCTGAGAGAGAAACGGGTTCAGATGTTGATATTAAGGGTTACGCTATCGAAGCAGGTTACTTCTTAACAGGCGAATCTTTAAAGTGGAAAAATGGTTACACATCAGGCATTACACCTAAATCGCCTGCAGGTGCATGGCAGCTTGCGGCTCGTTTCGAAACGCTTGAAATTGATGATAGCGGAAACAGTGATGAAGCTGATAAATGGACTTTGGGTGTAAATTACTACCCAACACAAAACACACGTTTGATGCTGAACTATGACAACGTCACAGATTTGCAAGTAAATGGTACGAATGTAAATTACGAACCATCAGCACTTAAATTCCGTGCACAAGCGTACTGGTAAGCCGTTGCCTAAACCGAAAAAGTTACAGTTACTCTCGTAACCTAAAAGGCCTCACCTGATTATTTGGGTGAGGTTTTTTTTTAACTTAATAATTGAACATTGGATTAAAGATGACTAAAGATGAATATGCACAATATCAATTGCTGGATGATATATTGCGCAATGCTACGCTGACGCCTATGTTTCAACCAATTGTTTCAATTAAAGAAAATAAAATATATGGTTATGAGGCGCTGATTCGTGGGCCTTCTGATGGACCATTACATTCACCAATTAATTTATTTGATGCAGCAAGTCGTCATGGTCGTCTTGCAGAGTTAGATTTATTGTGCCGGGAAGTGTCGATTAAGCAATTTGGCAAATTTCAGTTGGATGCAAAGCTCTTTATTAATACGATTCCTGAAGTGTTATTACAGCAGGATTATCAACATGGTTTAACGCTCGACTTTGTCAAAAAATCAGGTTTATCGGCTGACAAAGTAGTGATCGAATTGACCGAGCAATATCCCATTGATGACTATGAGTTGATGCGAAGTGCTACCGAACATTATCGTGACATGGGCTTTTCGATTGCGATTGATGATTTGGGGGCGGGCTATTCTGGCTTGCGTACTTGGTCAGAAATTAAGCCTGATTTTGTCAAACTTGATCGTCATTTTATGCAAAATATTCATCAAGATCGTCATAAACGTCAGTTTGTTCAATCGATGGTGGATATTGCTAAGGGCATTAATTGCCGTATCGTCGGTGAAGGCATTGAGGTACGAGAGGAATATCGTACCGTTGATGAAATGAATATTGAGTTTGTACAAGGTTATTATTTTGGCCGACCTGCTTTTCAACCCGAACGAAGTATTGACGAGGCTTTATTTGCAAAGAGGAAATCGGTTTCGATGTTTAGAGCGGGCGCGCCACGTGCCAATACTTTAGTTTCAAGCTTATTAACGCCGATGGCACCTGTGATGGCGCACGATGATGTAACGGCTGTTGGTGAGCGTTTTCAACATGTGGCCGATCTGATTGCATTACCCGTTATTAATGTTGATAACTCCGTGGTTGGCATAGTGTGGCGTGATGAAATTATGAATTTATATGCAAGCCGTTATGGGCGTGAACTGCATGGTAGGAAGCCGATTCATCTCTTTATGGATGCCAACCCGACCATCGCCGATGTTGCTTTACCGCTTAAAAATTTAAGCCAGCGTATTACCAGTCAAGACACGACATTACAGCACGGTATGTTCATCATTACGGAAAGTGATCGGTATAGAGGTGTCGGTAGTTTGATGGATTTGCTCCGACAAATTACCGATTTACAAATTACCACGGCGCGTCATGCCAATCCTTTAAGTGGTTTGCCAGGTAATGTGCCGATTAGCGAACAAACCACCGAGGTGATAACTCAAGGTCGAGATGCGGTGATTTGTTATTTTGATTTGGATAACTTTAAGCCTTATAACGATATTTATGGCTATGGAAAAGGCGATAAAGTAATTAATACAACGGCGAATATCTTAACGGCGCATATTAATCCTCAGCTGGATTTTGTGGGCCATGTAGGCGGCGATGATTTTATTATTTTATTTGAAAGTGAAGATTGGCAAAGACGTTGTCATGATATTTTAACGACATTTACTGAGCACCAGACAGATTTATACTCACATAAACATTTAAAAGAGCAGGGGATCACAGCACAAGATCGTCATGGAAATAGCGTATTTTTTCCATTATTGTGTTTGTCGATTGGTGCGGTAAGGCTGCTCGATTTTGACACGATAAACAATGAGGCTGATTTGTCTGAACATGCGACATTAGCCAAGTCGATGGCTAAAAAAGTGAGTGGGAATAGTCTAGTTCAATTGAAAGTGACGGATATTACTATTGAGGCCGAGCAAGATGAAGATCATAGACAGTTGACATTGGTGAATAAAGTGAATGACAGCAGCGCGTCAACACTACTGGAAGCGACCAAAATATGGGCTAATTATTAGTGTCTAGTTCAGGTGTTCAAGCACATAGGTGACACGTTGTTTAACTTTTTCTCGTGCTTCACGAAATTCAGCTTGGATCTCGGCATCTGAACCTTTCTTTTTGGCAGGATCAGGCATCGGTAAATGTAGCTTTATGGTGAGAGGATTAAGTACTGGACATTGTTCTTCAGCGTTGTCACAAAGTGTGACCAATAAATCAGCCCATTCCAGCATTTCACCATTGACGCGAATGGATTCTTGTTCCGAGATATCAATGCCTATTTCTGCCATCGTAATAATGGCGTGATCATTTTGACCGTGGGCTTCAATGCCTGCGGATATGACTTCGACATGATTTCCGGCAAGTTTCTTGGTCCATCCTTCGGCCATTTGTGAGCGGCAGGCATTACCGGTACACAAAAATAGTATTCTCATTTTGTCCATTGTTTTATTACCTTTGCTATTAACTGATGGAAAGATAGCAAGTTAATATTACAAAGTGATGAAACGGATGATGAAGTCTTTTGATGCGTAAAGTTCAAGTGGGGTTCAATATTGCTTGTTCATAAGCAGGGTTAAATCGAGCTGGTTAGGATTCTTTTTTATGCCGGGTCTTTAGTGAAAAAATGCTTCAAAAACAGACGTAAATACGCAAAATTGTGCTGTGCACTGGCAATAAAGCGAATAATTTATTGTGATGTAATGACCTGCGCTGTGGGATCATCTGATAAAATATATTTTTTAACTCTATGATATAGCAGGTTTATCGTGAAAAAAATGCTTCTAAGCATGCTCCTCGTCATTCCCTTACTCACTCCTTTACTTAGCATGGCTGGGGCAAGTCGCTATGTGTCTGATGAGCTTGAAATCACCATGCGTAGCGGTCAAGGTGTCAAATTTGGCATTCGTAAAATGCTAACAAGTGGTGCGAAGTTGGAAGTGCTCGAAACCGATCCTACAGGCTATTCTAAAGTTCGAACTGAACAAGGTGTTGAAGGTTGGGTGTTATCACGTTATTTATCAAATACACCCAGTGCACGTGATCGCATTGCTGCTAGTGAACAAAAAGTAGCTAATTTGCAGTTAGAAGTTACAAAATATAAAGAAGAACTTGAGAATTTAAGCTCTAAAAACACAGATGCTGACGGCGAAAACATGGCGTTGAGAGAAACGGCGCAGCGCTTAAGCACTGAGTTAGATGATCTTCGTAAAACGGCATCAAATGCAGTGGGTTTAGATAATGAAAACCGTCAATTAAAAGAAAAATTGCAACAAGTTGATCATGACACACAACTGCTGGTCATCGAAAATAGTGCTTTGAAAGATAATGATGCAAAAAGTTGGTTTTTGATCGGTTCGGCAGTGTTGTTTGGCGGTTTGTTACTAGGTCTAATCTTACCTCGCTTACGCTTCCAGAAAAAAGATAGCTGGGGTAGTTTTTAAGCGCGTCTACTTTTTACTTAAATCAGTTCCGAATATAAAAAGTCGTGTCAGCAAGCTTGCTGACACGACTTTTTTGCGTTTATACAGCGGAAATAAACGGTTGCCTGGTTGAGGTTTATTCGATCTGTTATGAATCATTGTTCTTTTTATACATTAACACTTGCATATCTACAAAACCATATATATAGTTTTCAGTATGTTTTGTTTGAGGTGTCATGTTATGGATTTACAAGCCGATGATTTTTATTCCGCCTTATCGCATCCGATGCGATTACGGGCTTTAGTCTTGCTCCAACAAGAAGGCGAGTTGTGCGTATGTGAGCTGACACATGCGCTCGCCTTAGCGCAGCCTGTTATTTCACGCCACCTTGCCCAACTCAAAGCAGCGGGGCTGTTATTGTCCCGTCGCCAAGGTTTATGGGTTTACTACCGAGTGAGTGATGCATTGCCGGAATGGGCAACGCAGGTTATTCAAACTACCATTGTGGGTATTTCTAATACCTCGCCATTTCAGGATGATCGCCAGTCTTTGCAGACTATGTCAGATCGTCCTAATCAAACATGTTGTTAAAAACGGGAGTTCACAATGGCAATACGGGTAGGAATTAATGGTTTTGGACGGATGGGCAAGCTGGCTTTGCAAGCGGGTTGGGAGAGTGATGAGCTCGAGTTTGTACATATTAATGAGATAAAAGGCGATGCCGCTTGTCATGCTCATTTACTGCAATTTGATTCAGTGCATGGCCGTTGGGGGCAAGATAAAACAATATCCAGTACAGAGAATCAGATACAGATTGATAATCAGCACGTTAGTTTTAGTCATTGCAGTTCGCCTGAAGAGGTTAATTGGGCAGATTATGATATTGATTTGGTTTTGGAATGCACAGGAAAGTTCAAGACACCAGAGCAACTGCAAACCTATTTAGATCAAGGAATTAAAAAAGTACTGGTATCAGAACCTTGTCCTGATCCCGCTCTTAATATTGTTTATGGTGTTAATCACGATAAATACGATCCTGCACAGCATCATATTGTGACGGCGGCATCGTGCACGACAAATTGTCTAGCGCCAATAGTTAAGGTTATGCATGAATCATTAGGTATTAAACATGGTTCGATGACCACGATTCACAACATCACCAATACACAAACGATTGTTGATAAAGGCCATAAAGATTTACGCCGTGCACGTGCTTGTGGTCAATCATTGATTCCAACAACAACGGGATCGGCCAAGGCGATTACCAAGATCTTCCCTGAGTTAGCTGGCAAGTTGAATGGTTTAGCTGTGCGTGTCCCTTTATTAAATGGTTCTCTGACCGATTTCGTGTTTGAGTCCAACACAGAAACCAGTGCCGAAGAAGTGAATGGCTTATTTAAAGCGGCTGCAGAAAATTCATTGAAGCCTGTTTTAGGCTATGAAAGGCGGCCTTTAGTGTCAGCTGATTATACGAATGATCCCCGCTCAGCAATTATTGATGCGCCATCGACGATGGTAATTAATGGTACGCAAGTGAAAATATTAGCGTGGTATGACAATGAATGGGGCTATGTGAACCGTATGATTGATATTGCTCATATGATTGCTCGGACAATCTAATAATGAATACGACTGCCAATAATATACGAAATTATGCCGTAATAACCGGTAGTTATTGGGCTTTTACTCTGACTGATGGTGCGATTAGGATGCTGGTGGTGTTGTATTTTCATCAGCTTGGTTACACGCCACTAGCCATTGCCAGTTTGTTTTTGTTTTATGAGTTTTTTGGCATTATCACTAATTTGGTCGGAGGCTGGTTAGGCGCACGATTTGGCCTGAATACGACGATGCATGTCGGGATGTTATTACAAGTCTTTGCATTATTAATGCTGACTGTGCCGACAGAATATTTGACGATTGTCTATGTCATGGCCGCTCAAGCTTTGTCAGGCATTGCCAAAGATCTCAATAAAATGAGTGCCAAAGCCAGCGTTAAATTATTTGTGCCAACAGCAACCGACAATAAGGGCTCAAATCGATTATTCAAATGGATTGCGATTTTAACGGGCTCCAAAAATACCTTAAAAGGCGTTGGGTTTTTCTTGGGCGGTTTATTATTATCAGCGTATGGCTTTAAAGGCGCTTTATATGTCTTAGCTGCTGGATTATTTGCTGTTTTATTACTGACGTGGTTTTTATTGCCCGATGATCTTGGTAAGACAAAAACTAAAGCCAAATTTACACAGGTCTTTGCTAATGATCCGGCGATTAATTGGTTATCCGCTGCTCGGTTCTTTTTGTTTGGTTCACGCGATGTTTGGTTTGTGGTTGGTCTACCGGTTTATTTAACCTCAACCTTGAACTGGGATTTTGCACAAGTTGGTAGTTTTTTTGCTTTGTGGATTATTGGCTATGGTCTATTACAAGCGGCAGCACCTAGATTGCTCAAAAACAAAAAACAAGGGCATTCTCCTGATGGTAAAACAACACAGCATTTAGCTGTTTTATTATTGTTCTTACCGGCAGGGATGGCTTTCGCACTCTATCAAGAATTTGATCCAGCTAGTGTCATCATTATTGGTTTAAGTTTGTTTGCGGTTGTATTTGCACTGAATTCAGCTGTGCATTCTTATCTTATCGTTGAATGGTCCGACCATGATAAGGTCGCGAT
The DNA here is from genome assembly GCA_011053005.1 of Methylophaga sp. Taxonomy (GTDB): domain Bacteria; phylum Pseudomonadota; class Gammaproteobacteria; order Nitrosococcales; family Methylophagaceae. The sequence goes on along the minus strand of DRHW01000005.1, from coordinate 86,123 downwards.
GAATGTCGGGTTTTATTATATGGCGAATGCGGGTGGACGATTAGTCGGTACGGTTTTATCAGGTTTGATTTATCAACAATATAGTTTAATTGGCTGTTTAATCACGTCTTCTTTATTGATCGCTGCTGCGGCTTTATTGTCGACAAAATTACCTAGAAATAGAGATGGTTTAGCTTTAGAACGTTAAATGAACTGAATACTTGATTGGCTTAGCGCGAGTGATGTTTAGTAAGAAAACTATCTAATTGATTAGCAAAGGCTTGGCGATCACTTTGGCTTAATGGCGCGGGCCCACCAGTATTGATGCCGTTATCCCGTAATGTTTCCATTAAATCTCTCATGCTGAGCCGTGCTTTAATATTATCGGTGGTATATAACTCGCCACGCGGATTAAGCGCATGTGCCCCTTTATCGATGACTTCAGATGCCAGTGGAATATCACCCGTTATTACTAAGTCACCAGCGGAAAGTCGCTGTACAATTTCATTATCAGCGACATCAAATCCTTGTGTGACATGCAGAAAATTAATATAACTGGATGGCGGAATACGCATGCTGTGGTTAGCAACCAGCGTCATTTGAACGTTGGTTCGCTCAGCCGCGCGAAATAAAATATCTTTAATGACACCGGGACAGGCATCGGCATCTACCCATATTTTCATAATAGTTGGTTCTCGTTTAAGGATGATTGATCGATGTTTATTTTAACTTAGTCAGATACTTTGCCGCGTAAGGCTTTGGTTTTGCCACGCTGAGTTTTACGATCCATTCGTCTTTTTTGTGAACCTTTTGTAGCTTTGGTTGCACGTCGTATTTTTTGCACAATAACGGCTGATTTGATCATTTCTTTTAAACGTTCGAGCGCTTCTTGTCGGTTTTTTTCTTGGGTACGAAATCGCTGGGCTTTGACGACAATGATGCCTTCTTTACTGATCCGTTGATCGCGTAATGCTAACAAACGTTCTTTATAAAAATCAGGCAATGACGAGGCAGTAATATCAAACCGTAGATGAATCGCCGATGACACTTTATTTACATTTTGCCCGCCAGCACCTTGAGCGCGGATGGCGGTGAGTTCTATCTCATCATCGGGTAATGAAACATTGGCTGAGATCTGTAACACCGTAGACTTATCCTTCAGGTTGGGACTTTCATGTCCATTTTAATGAGTAAGTAAAACTCATTTTGGAGAGACGGATGTTTATATTTTCCGTCATAAAAAATAGATTATTTTACTTATGAAATACAGCTTACTTGCTATTTTGGCGAGCTAAAAGTGTAACAAAAATAAAATTGTTTTTTTCCAGCAAGTAAGTTCAAATTGCTGAGCTCTCGATAAAATGTGATGTCACTTCAAATTGTCATTCTCTCAGTTTATGATCGGCCCTTAATTATCGACCGTTTTTACTTCATCTTTATGGAACTTCACTATCAATAATAAAACTGTTAGTCCACATATCACCATTATAGTGGCCTTATTATCGATGCTGGCACCTTTTAGCATTGATGCTTACTTGCCTGCATTTCCTGGTATTGAAGCCGAATTTGGTGTCGGGCGAGCGACGCTTTCACAAAGTCTAGGTGCTTATTTGGCGGCGTTTGCTATTTCAACTTTATTTTGGGGGCCTTTATCAGATCGTATTGGTCGTCGACTTGTTATTTTAGGTAGTTCCATCATTTATGTTTTGGCATCGGTAGGTTGTGCTTTAGCTAAAGATATCGATAGTTTTCTGCTACTACGCATTTTGCAAGGTTTAGCTGCGAGTGGTGGTTTAGTCGCAGGTCGAGCGATGATCCGTGATGCCTATTCTGCACAAAATGCACATAAGGCAATGTCTCATGTCATGTTGATGTTTGCCATTGCACCCGCTATTGCGCCGCTGGTAGGTGCTTGGTTATATGATGAGTGGGGCTGGCATAGTATCTTCTGGTTTTTGACTAGTTTGGGCGGTTTATTAATTGTATTGGTCCTGTTTGTGGATGAAACGCTGAGTCGATCGCGGCGACAATCAGCACACCCGCTTGCAGTGATTAAAACGTATGCTCAAATGTTAGTGCATGGTCGATTTTTAGCATTAGTATTTTCGGTCTCATTTGCCTTTGCAGGCTTATTTCTCTACATCGCTGGCGCACCAACCGTTATTTACGACTTTTTAGGGCTTGATCGTCATGATTTTAGTCTGCAATTTATACCTATGGTTGGCGGCATGATGTTGGGTTCTTATATCAGTAGTCGTTTGGCACATTACTGGCCCACGTTAAGAACAATTACCTTGGGGCTTGCCATAATGCTGACAGCGGTTATTAGTAATATGATGTTGGTTTGGTTTTTTGATGCAAAAATCATGACGGTTATTCCGCCATTGGTGCTGTATTCACTGGGTATGGCGATCATTATGCCAGCCGTAACAATTTTGGCTTTAGACTGTTTTCCTGATAATCGTGGTGCAGCATCAGCGATGCAAAGTTTCATTCAAATGTCGATTTGTGCGATGGTCGCAAGTGTCGCGGTGCCGCTATTAAATGCCGAATGGTTATACTTCGTATTAGGGCAAGCGGCATTTCTATTGATTGCTTTATTATTACGGTTTAATGTTCGTCTAAAATAATGAATAATACTGAGAATATGAGTAACTAACTGATTTTTTGGATTAAATTAAAATGAAATTTACGATGAGTATGTTGGCCGGTTGCTGGGGATTTTTCTTCATGCAATTTGTTGACGCAGCAAATATTGACCAGTGTCTCCAAAATCAGATGGCGACGGCATCAGACTCCGTCACGATAGGTGAGCTAAAAGCGTTGTGTGATACATCAACAGTGATACGTATTGAAGATGACACTGAAAAGAAGGATGGCGAAGTAGCGGTTACTCCTGCTGTGGATGAAGGTGCAGTGACCGTAGAGTCAGCCTTAGCGCGTCGATTAACATTTGAGTCAGAGCACAACAGTCCGTTCTCACTTCTTCCGCACAAGCCTAACTACATCATTATTAGTAATAATTTGGCATCGGCAAATGAGCAACCGTTTAAAGAAGCATTCCCTGATAGAAATGTAAATTTTCAGCCATGGGAAACTAAGTTTCAATTGAGTCTTAAAGTTCCACTTGCTCGTGGTTTGATTTATGGTTATGGTGACCTTTTTGCTGCTTATACCAATCGATCGTTCTGGCAACAGTTTAATAAAGCAGGCTCTTCACCCTTTAGAGAGTCGGATCACGAGCCTGAAATGTGGTTATCGTTTAGAAATGATATGACGCTGTTTGGCTTTCATAACTCAGTTATTCGTACAGGTTTAGTTCATCAATCAAATGGTCAAGCAGGCACGTTATCTCGAAGCTGGAATAGAGTGTATGCTGATTTTATCTTTGAAAAAGGTAATTGGTTCTTCTCTGCGAAACCATGGTGGCGGATCCCTGAAAGCACTAAAGATGATAATAATCCAGATATCGATGATTATTTAGGTAATTTTGAGTTTAGTGGCCTATATAAAATGGGTAATAAAAACTTAGATTTTATGATTAGAAACAACCTAAGTGACAATGATAATCATGGTGCATTCCAGTTAAACTATAGCTTCCCTTTATCAAAGAATGTAAAGGGCTATGTTCAGTGGTTTAATGGGTATGGTGAAAGCCTTATTGATTACGATGCTTACTCGAATAGTATCGGTGTTGGTGTCTTATTATCTGATTGGTTATAAATATTTAAAGTAATTTCTTGATGTTTTATTTATGACATCGTAAAATGCTTCGCTTGGTATGGCTATATAGCTCAGCTGGTTAGAGCACATCACTCATAATGATGGGGTCCCTAGTTCGAATCTAGGTATAGCCACCAGTTATACTATCGTTACCATTTAGCGAACACCTAAAACCCCGCCCAGTGCGGGGTTTCGTGTATCTGGGCTTTAGAAGTTGCCATTTATAAGGCACTGCTGGTTAAGCATGTGGAGTGATGATATTAATAATTTTCGGATAAAGTCGCAGTGAAACCCTCTTCAAAAAATTACGATGTCATTATTTTAGGTGCTGGTGCATCAGGTTTATTCTGCGCGTTTACGGCTGCCCAGCGTGGGCGAAGCGTATTGGTGTTAGAAAAAGCCAATAAAGTGGGTAAGAAGATCTTAATGTCAGGTGGTGGTCGTTGTAATTTCACCAATCATTTTGTTGAAGCCGACAATTTCATTTCAAAGAACCCACATTTTTGTAAGGCGGCACTAACACGTTATAGCCAGTGGGATTTTATCGCTATGGTTGAGCGTTATGATATTGAGTATGAAGAACGGTCGCATAGTCAGTTATTCTGTAAAAATTCGGCAAAAGAAATTTTGGCGATGTTGCTGGCGGAATGCGAAGCTGCGGGTGTTGAGATTAAAACGGGTTGTGACTTTAATGCTATCACATCATTAGTGGCTAATGACTCAGTCGACTCAAATCAATCTTCCACTAATAATAAACGTAACCGTTATCGCCTAAATATTTCACAAGCGGACAGTAAATTTACAGTTGAAAGCGAGTCGGTTGTGGTTGCCACCGGCGCATTGTCTATTCCTTCTCTAGGTGGTAGTGGCGTGGGTTATGACATTGCAAAGCAATTTTCTTTGGCACTGACGGAACGACAAGCGGGGTTAGTGCCTTTCATGTTTAGTGATGCGATGAAGCCGGTTTGCGAACGTTTAGCTGGATTGGCTTTAGAGGTCGTTGTGAGCTGCAATGGCCGATCATTCACGGAAAATATATTATTTACTCATCGTGGGATCAGTGGCCCTGTTATCTTGCAGATATCTAATTACTGGTCGCCCGGTGATGAGATAACGATCGATTTATTGCCTCATTTTGATGCAACAAAATGGCTACTAGAAGCAAAACAGCAACATGGTAAAAGTCAGTTAAAAACCATCTTAAGTTATAAATTATCGAAGACCTTGGTGAGTGAGTTACAAGCTTTGTGGTGGCCTAATGCTGCAAATTTAGCTTTAGCTGAATTTAGTGATAAACAGTTAACAACCATTGGCGAACATCTTAATAGTTGGATTTTAAAACCGTCGGCGACCGAAGGTTATAGAACAGCGGAAGTCACGCTAGGTGGGGTTGATACTGATGGCATTAGCTCCAAAACAATGGAAGCTAAACAGCAAGCAGGACTCTATTTTATCGGCGAAGTGTTGGATGTAACAGGGCACTTAGGCGGCTATAATTTCCAATGGGCATGGTCTTCAGGCTACAGCGCTGGCCTGTTTGTTTAGCGGTTGCTGCATAGTTAAATAATGATGAGTGGTGCTAGAAGATATGGTCAAGATTATCCCGATCTCAAAACTGATGTCGTTTATTTATTGAGCAAACAAGATATAAGGTGATATCCCTGTCCAGCGTTTGAATGCACGTCTAAAATTATTCATATCGTTAAAACACAAATATTCAGCAATTTGCTGATTATTGAAATGTTTAACGCTATACAAATAAATGGCAGTGTTTTTTCTCGCTAAATCAATTTGTTCTTGGAATGTGGTGTCGTGTTTTTTTAGCTTACGTTTCATCGATGCGGGACTAATATCAAAGGCCATCGACACTTTATCTAGATTGAGAGGTTTGGAAATATTCGTAAAGATATAGTTATAGATTTGGTCTAGAAAACTTTGATGGCTTTTCAGTTGGGCCAATTGCTTTCGACTCTCTCTTAGGCTCGCTTGAATACTCAGTGGAGCCGGATTGGGCCATGGTTTGTCGACCCAAGATTTAGACAAGCGCATGCAGTTCATTTGTTGGTTGAAGCTTAAATCGTGTCCGATATTAACCCAATACTGTTCGATATAATCAGGTTCTAGGTGGGTAAAATCACATTGCCAATTTACTTTTTCACGGGCTAACCATGACACCATTGAGATAATGGCTGTCATAGCAACTTCTATTAAAAAGACATGTTCTCTAGTGCTACAGCTATCTTGCCAATAAATACAAAAGTGTTCGTCAGTTTCATAAACGCGTGGTGTTTGTAGGGGCGATAAAATCGCATGAAACTCGCAGACAATGTCCATTGCTTGGCGAAAATTAGAAGCCTGTTGTAATGCTTGGCTACAAAAGCCAAAAGCCCCTGGCAATAGCTGCTGAGCATACATAAAGCTTGTGTCATCAGCGGCTAATAATTTTCGACTATTGGCAATAAGTGTCAAGTATTGATCGGGGCTAATTAAGGTATCAGATGATTCAATATCGTCTAGGCGAATACGTGTGCCACGTAATAATTGGCGGCTATCGATATCACGTGATAAAGCCTGATGAATTAGGATAGCTGGCTGGTAGTGAGCGGGTATAAAGGCGGTATCGATATCATAAGATCGAATTTTTTGCTCAATAACCATTATTAAACAGCATGTTGTATAAGTTGTTTAACATTGGCCAAATTAAGGTTCAAACGTTTTATTAAGGAATCAGAATCATCTGTCTGCGCCATCGTGACAGCAACCGATGCAGACAGCGTTATCCGTTGATTAGTTTGTTTATTACGATAAGTGAAGTTGGCTACGGCACGTTGTAAATCGCGACTCGTTTCATTCGCTTCATGTTCGTCGGTATTACTTAAAATAACCACAAAACGATCACCGGCAAGGCGGCAGATCAAATCATCATCTCGCAGGTTAATAAGTAATAATTGACATAGTAATTGCAAGATATGATCACCTTCTTCACTGCCATGAATCCGGTTAATTGCACTAAAGTCATTAATATCAATCGCAATAAGTGCCAGTGCTTGCTGTTCTTTTTTAGCTTCGCTAAGTGATAGCTTTAGCTGTTCACGTAGATACGCTGCACTACCTACAGGAATTAACTTGTCAAAAAAGCGGTGCTCCCTAAAATAGCGTTCGCGCTTCACCATTTGTGCGCTGATGGCCATTTCTTCTTGATGCCAATGATAGATACCAATACTTAAAAATAATAATGATGCAGGTATTGGCAGACTTTCTAACCAATGACGCCAGAATAGAGTTGAAGGTAAACGTAAAAACTCATCTAGAAAGTCCATTGACCATGAAAAAACAATACCGCATAACCCTAGGGCTAATAATTGGGTGACCCGCCCAGCCGGTCTGCTACGTAATAATAGAATCAACCAAAACGTGGCTAGTAACACCATGCCGCCTTCAGAAAACACATCCAGCCAACTGATCTCACTGGTCGCTTTAGTATTACCATTGTAGATAAAAATACTGGTGCCGATGATTAATGCGGCGACCAATCCATAACAGTAAGAACGGTATAAAAATAGACTGTTTTTCATTAACTTGCGGAACCTTTTAACCTGAAAATGCTTTATATGGTTGGCAAGTTACGCGATAAGTATGACAAGTTAATTACAGGTGAGTAGTCAAATTAGCTCATAAATAGTGTGTGAAAAATGATAATAATCATAACGGTTTATGAACTGTGATCTCTTCAAGATACTGTTGCACCAGTATTACTGTGTGCTCCATCGCGTTTTTAATATCAAAATGGGAAGTCTGTATTGAGTCAAATGAGCTCATTACCTACAAGGGTAACTATGTAAGTCATTGATTTAATATGTTTTTGGGTTTTTCTGTCACATCTTTGTCATTTTGTGAAACTAGACTGTGCGTCATCTTAACTTATGACTGCAGGATACAAAGCAATGAATATTCACCTAGATAACACGCAACCGCGCTTGTTTAAACGAACCTTACTTGGGTTAGCAATGGCCAGCAGTTTCGGTGCTAATAATGTTACTTTTGCCGAAGAAGTGAACTTAGAAACGGTTCAAGTGTTTGGCCAAGCAGCACAAGTTGATAAGGCCTTAAAAGAGCAGCGCAATTCAAACAGTATTGAAAGTGTGGTTCATGCTGATGGTATTGGCCAGTTACCTGATGATAATGCAGCTGAGGCATTGCAACGCATACCCGGTGTGTCTGTTGAACAAGATCAAGGTGAAGGTCGCTTTGTTTCCGTACGTGGTTTGGCCCCTGAATTAAATAATGTCACCATTAATGGCACCAACATCCCTTCTCCTGAAAGTGGTACCCGCGCGGTTGCGTTAGATGTATTACCGAGTGAATTGATTCAATCATTATCAGTAGTAAAAACGCTGACACCTGACATGGATGCTAATTCACTAGGAGGGACAATCAATGTAAGAAGCTTATCTGCCTTTGATCATGACGGTTTGTTTTACACGCTATCAGGTGAGGGAAACTACGATAGCAATGTCGAAAAAACCAGCCCGAAAGGCTCAGGTGCTGTCAGTGATATTTTTAGTGTAGGTAACGGGACGAATAACTTAGGTATTGCTGCTGCATTGAGCTGGCAAGAGCGTGACTTTGGTTCAGATAATGTTGAAACCGGTGGGGCTTGGGATTTTAGTGATGGCGCTAAATTAGAAGAATTTGATCAGCGTGATTACCAAATAACACGTGAGCGCCTTGGTTTTGGTCTTAACTTTGACTATAAATACGATAACGAGACCAATTTCTACTTACGTACCTTATATAGTAAGTTTAGTGATACTGAAACACGACAAGCCGCTTCTATTAAATTTGATGATGCACTTTCAGCCGGTGAAATAGGTAATGATGCAGAGGGTACGCGTGAATTAAAAGATCGAAAAGAAACCCAAGAAGTTAAGTCGTTTGTGTTTGGTGGTGATAAAGCCATTGGGCTGTGGACTGTTAATGGCCAAATTGGTTATAGCCAATCTAGTGAAGACACCCCTGATCATATTGCCAAAGCAAAGTTTGAAGGTGATTCATTTAATAATGTTGGTTTTACCGATAATCGCCAACCGCATTTAACGGCTAGTAGTAGCTACTATAACCCCGCTAATTTCACCTTAGATAAGGTCGAATTGGAAAACCAATATACTGAAGATACTGAAAAGAATATTAAATTTGATATAGCACGTGATTTTGAGGTTAATGGTTATGCTTCACAAGTTAAATTTGGTAGCAAGCTCTCTCGTCGCGAAAAAACAAATGATGGCGAAGCATGGACTTATGAGGGAAATTTAGCCTTAGCGGATGTGACTTCAGGCAGTGTAGATTACAGTTTGAATCAATTTGGTCCAGCCATCAGCACGCAGAAATTAACATCGCAGCTGGGTAATCTCACTAAAGAATACAATGAAGAAGATTCACGCATTAATGATTTTGAAATGCATGAAGATATTGATGCTGCTTATGTGATGAATACGCTAGATTTAGATAGCTGGACCATTATCACCGGCTTGCGTTATGAGCACACTGATTTTAAAGCGCAAGGCACTAGCTTTGATAAAGACAGCGAAACGTTCTCTTCCACTACTAAAAATAACAGTTATGGTGATTTATTGCCTGGTCTCCATGCCCGTTATTATGTCGATGACAACACTCAAGTTCGCGCCGCTTGGACTAACACGGTAGTAAGACCAACATTTGAGGCTTTAACACCCGGTGTGTACATCGATGATGATAAAGCAGAATTTGGTAACCCCGATCTCGACCCTATGAAATCAAGTAATTTGGACTTAGGTATTGAGCATTATATGGGCCGAGCAGGTGCTGTATCTACTTTTGTATTCTATAAAGACATCTCAGATTTTGTTTATAACACCGATGTCGCTGAGACGCCTGGTGCTTATGAAAACTTTAAAGAAGCTAAAACGTTTGCGAATGGTGATAAAGCAGAGGTTTATGGTATTGAGGTTGCTTACAATCAGAAGCTCGATTGGTTACCGGGCATTTGGAGTGGCGTCATTATTGGTGCTAATGCGACCTTCAGTCAATCTGATGCTGAGATAAGTGGTAAAAATAACCAACGTGAAATTGACTTGCCTGGGCAATCTAAGCGTGTTGGAAACCTGATGCTGGGTTGGGAAAATGACAAGCTCAGTATGCGTATTTCAACTAATTACAAATCAAACTATTTAAAAGAAGTGGCAGCAATAGAAGATAAAGAGCATGACTTGTATGTTGACTCGCAAGTCTTTGTTGATTTCAGTGCTAGTTACTTTGTCACTAAGCATGCCCAAATTACCTTTGAAGCCAAGAACTTAACTGATGAACACTACTATGTGTATACAGGTAAGAACTCATATAACGCTCAGTATGAAGAGTATGGTCCTGCGTTGAAAATTGGATTTACATTAACTGACTTCTAAAGCCATTAAAAATAAAGAACTATTATGAAAAGAATGATGAATGAACGTTTAAAAAAAACCTCGACTATTCTATTGAGTTGTTTCGCAGCAATAAGTGCGACTACTGTGTTGGCTGATAGCGATTTACAGCGTGTTGGCCAACAGCTTGAGCACAAAATTGAAGCCTCACAATTGTTAGAAAATATCGACTTCATGCCAGATGCTGATCGTGTTACGGCCTACAAACACAAAGGAATTGCCGTCGAAAATAAGGATGGCAAACAGCTGAGTTTAATCAAAGGTGATTTTGGCAGTATCGATCATCGACTCGTTAAAAATGGTTTATTACTGGCCACAGTGGATACTAAAAACCAGCAAGCTTTAGTCACAGTATTTAATAAGCGCACAAAAGAGTGGACGAATCTGCAACGAATTCCGAAGACTAATTTTAAAATTGAGGGCGTCTGCCTATACCAAGACTCGGTTAAGAATGGCTTCTTGTTTTTGATCGGTGAAGAAGGGCAGGGTCAGCAATGGTTGGTGGCAGACAGTGCTAACAGCTTAAAGCAGGCAAAGTTAATTCGTAATTTAAGCACACCCCCTAATAGCGAGTTTTGTCAGGTTGATGATGCAGCTTCATTACTGTTTGTAAATGAAGAAAAAGTCGGTATCTGGGCTTATGATGCTCATGCTGAAGCCGATCTTGTTCGTAACCCTGTTGCGCTAGCTCAACCATTTGGCAAGATAAAAAGCAGTGCACTGGGCATGCAGTTGATACCGAATGGTTTATTAGTCATTGATGAGCAAGCCAAAGACCTTCAGGTCTACACCGAGCAGGCTAAACAATGGTCTTTAAAATCGGTTTATTCACTGGCTGCATTAAACTCACCTAAGAACGTAAGTACGCTAATCAATAAAGATAAGTTAGATATTGCCATTCAGCATGATGACGGATTGGTTTTTTATACTTTGCCCTGGATTGAAAAAGCAACAAAATCAATATCTATTATCCCTTCTGTTATGCCTGAAGTTGAAACAGATGCAGTCCCTAGTTTGGGCGATGCAGCTGATGACCCTGCCATTTGGGTCAATCAACAATTTCCCGAACAAAGTCGTGTATTGGTAACGAATAAACAAGGAGGCTTATTAGTCTATGACATGGTAGGTAAACTCAAGCAAAGCTTGCCAGTGGGCAGGATCAATAATGTCGATATTCGAACGGGTTTCAACTTCAATCATCACCCCATTGATTTAGCTGTCGCCAGTAACCGTGACAACAATACACTTCAGGCTTTTGCTATTGAGCCCAGCACCGGCGAGGTTTCTGAGTTAGGCGAAATAGACACGACACTTGATGATATTTATGGCCTGTGTATGTATAAAAACACTCGAGGTGATATTTACACCATCGTTAATGATAAAGATGGTCGTTTTATCCAATATCACATGAAAGTGACCAAGGGCCAAATATCAGCAGATCTCGTACGTGAATTTAACGTTGATACACAACCGGAAGGCTGTGTTGCAGATGATGCGAATAATCGCTTATTTATCGGTGAAGAAAATGTTGCCGTGTGGACATTAGATGCACGGGCTGACGCTTCAACTAAGATGATGAAAGTTATGTCGGTGGGTAAAAATCTAAAAGCGGATATTGAAGGTATTAGTTTATATCAGGGAACGAAAGAGCGTTATCTTGTGATTTCAAGCCAAGGTAATAACAGTTATGTCATCACTGATGCCTTGCCCCCGTTTACCTATCGTGGTGCATTCCAAGTGGGTATTAATCCAGCTGCAGGTATTGATGGTGCTTCTGAAACCGATGGCCTTGATGTAACTTCCGTCAATTTAGGAGGGGTCTGGAATCAAGGTATGTTGGTGGTTCAAGATGGTCGTAACCGGATGCCAGAGCAAAACCAAAACTTCAAATATATTCCTTGGTCACGCATCGCTTCACAACTTAAATTAAATAGATATTAATAGGAATTCGTTATGGAAAATACATTAAATGAAATGACCATTTGGGGGCTAGTCAGCGATGCTAGCATGCTGGTTAAAGTGGTGATGCTGATTTTAGTAGCAGCCTCAATGTTGAGTTGGTATTTAATAATTTGGCGTTCAAATGTGCTGGGTAAACTAGAAAAGAAGAATCACCAATTTCAACAACAATTTCGTCAAACGGCAGATATCAGAAGCCTACAACTAAGCGATGATACAGGCATGCTCTCACCTGCTATTGAAGGCATTTATCAAACGGGGATGATTGAATACTCTAAGTTTAAGACCGTTGGAACACTGTATCAAGATGACATTGTTGATAATGTCGAACGTGCAATGATGGTTAATATCGGTGAACAAGAAGTTGAACTGGAAAAAGGCTTATCGTATCTTGCTACGATTGGTTCGGTAAGCCCTTATATCGGTTTATTCGGTACGGTTTGGGGCATTATGAATTCATTTATTGGCCTTTCTCAAGTTGAACAAGCCACGTTAAATACGGTTGCACCGGGTATTGCGGAAGCACTTATTGCAACTGCAATGGGCTTGTTTGCAGCGATTCCTGCGGTAGTGGCTTATAACCAACTTAGTAAACGTGCTGGCAGTATTGGGACTCGTTATTACCATTTCGGTAATGAGTTCATTACTCGCTTGCAGCGTATTATGCATCACACTCCATTATCAAAAGCTGCGTGAGGTCGACATGTTAAAACGGCCTACGCCCAAATATGCACCTAAGGCTGAAATGAATGTGGTGCCTTATATTGATGTAATGTTGGTATTGCTCGTTATCTTCATGGTAACCGCTCCACTTTTAGTTCAGGGTGTGAAGTTAGACTTGCCCAAAGTCGCTGCCAAAGCATTACCGACCGATACTAAAAAAACTATTCTTACGTTATCGGTAGTATCGGATGGCAATTATTATTGGAATGTAGGTTCTGAAGTGGATATTAAATTGCGATCTGATCAGGCGGTGACCTTAGATGATATGGTTGCCAAAATCGAACGGATCAAACAGCAACATTCCGATCTTTTATTTTTTATTCGTGGTGATAAATCAACAGATTACCTCTCGGTCATCAAAGCTATAGCAGCATTGCAACAAGCGGGCATTAATGATGTTGGTTTGATAACGGAATCGCCAGATGTCTAGTCATAGCATGGCGAACCTAAGCTATATCAGTTCGCCCATAATTCCTAATGAAATGAATAATATAGCACTGTTGAAAGTGGTTTTATTACATGGAGCAGTGGCCTTTCTGCTATTTGGCTCTTGGTCTGTAAGTGAGCACCCACCTGCTGCTGTTAAAACCATCAATATTCAGATGTATACCTTGCCTAAACCGGTAGTTAAACCTGTTGAAATGGTGAACGAGCCTGAACCAATAGTGTCAGAACCCATTGTACTAAAGCCTGAAATAAAGCCACCCGTTGTGAAACAAGATTTAGCTTTCGAACGAGTAAAAAAAGCCGAACCTGAAGTAAAGCCTATTCCCGTGGTAAAAAAACAGGTAAAGCCTAATATCAAACCAAAAGTAAAACCGAAACCCAAAGTTCAGGCTAAGCCTATAGAAAACCAGGTTAAATCTCAAAAAACTAAACCGACACTAATAGACAATAAAAAGGTCAGCAAGCCTGCTACATCGGCAAGTGCCCCTCACAAAGTGAATAATAATGTAAAGGCGATGGCAGCAGAAAATACAGGAGATGCACAACAGATAGAACAGTATCTACCGATAGATAAAACGGCGCCCAAATACCCTAAAGGTGCAATGCGGAAAAATCTCGAGGGTGATTGTACTGTGCAATATGATGTCAATGAGCAAGGCCGTGTTGTATCGCCTGAGATTATGGGTGAATGCCACCCGTTGTTTAAGCGACCATCGTTAGAGGCAACCAAAGACTTCCGTTATAAACCCAGAATGATTGATGGCAAGGCTGTTGTCGTTAAACGTGTAAAAAACACCTTCGAATATCGTCTTAAATAAAGAGACTTCTAACCATGATTGAGTACAAAAACCCTGCTGATTTTCATCAAACGGTATCTGAATTAGATGATCGTGTAATTAATCCTTCTGATAACCCAAGGTTAGAGTCATTAGACTTAACACGCCGTCAACTTTTGAAAGGCAGCTTAAGTGCCGCCGCAATTAGTTTTTTTAGCTTAGGATTAACCAGCAAACTTGTCTTTGCAGCAGATAAAACGCCACTCAATATTCCTTTTATTGGTTTTAACAATATCCAGCCGCAAACGGGTCCTGACTTTGATAGCGTTGTAGTGGCTGATGGGTATAAAGCACAAGCCTTCTTCTCATGGGGTGACAAAGTAGTAACGGGTGCCGTTGATTGGAAAAAAGATGCGAGCAATACATGGCAAGAACAGTTAAAACAAGCGGGCGATAATAATGACGGAATGCATTTTTTTGCATTTCCTGATGATGTTAACCGTGGATTATTAGTTGTTAATCATGAATATGTAAATCCAACCTTGCATAAAAATGGCTTTGCTTATATCGATGGTAAACGACCATTGGAGGAGGTAAAAAAAGAACAAGCCGCCCACGGTGTCAGTGTCATTGAACTTAAAAAAGACAAAGATAATCAATGGCAACGCGTCTATCCTTCTAGCTATAACCGCCGTATCTCAAACTTAACACCCATGAAAATTAGTGGCCCGTTGGCTCAACATGATTTAATGAAAACGATGGCTGATCCAGAAGGCGTTGAAATCATGGGTACACTTAATAACTGTTCTAATGGTTTCACACCTTGGGGTACCTATTTAACCTGTGAAGAAAATTGGCATAACTACTTTGTAAATCAGAATAAAGATGATTGGAATCAACGTATATCGCATCGTCGTTATGGCATCTCAACAGATAACAAGGCGAACAAGTACGCCTGGAATACTGCCGACCAGCGTTATGATGCTACTCCTAAGAATGACTTGCCTCACCAAGGGTTTGTTAATGAGCCAAACCGTTTTGGTTGGGTTGTTGAAATCGATCCTTTTGATCCAACCAGTAAGCCGGTTAAACGAACGGCTTTCGGTCGTTTTTGTCGAGAATGTGTCGCTCCTTCAGTCGCCGAAAATGGTCAAATGGCGTTCTATTCTGGTGATGATACGAGGGGCGAATATGTTTATAAATTTGTGCCAAAACAACGATTTGAGAAAGGAAAAACGCCGCATACTAATGACTATTTAGATGACGGTACATTGTATGTTGCTAGATTTAATGATGACCGCTCTGGCGTTTGGTTACCGTTAGTTCATGGTCAAGGTGCACTTAACGCTGAGAATGGCTTTGTAAGTCAAGCGGAGGTCTTGGTTAATGCACGAGCAGCAGCCGATTTATTAGGCGCAACCCCTATGGATAGACCAGAATGGGCCACTATCAACCCACATAATCTAGATGTTTATGTCTCACTGACCAATAATACAAAACGCGGTTTAGACTTCGAGCTCAATGCTGCCAACCCAAGACCTGATAATGAACATGGACAGATTATTAAAATTGTCGAAGATGATGCTGATCCAGCGGCCACTCAATTTGTCTGGGATATTTTTTTATTAGCAGGTGAACGTAAAGGGTCCGTTGATAAAGAGGGTCAAGCTATTCCTAAAAATCTAATCGGCAATATTAATGGTGATATTTTTTCATCACCTGATGGATTAGGGTTTGATCAAGACGGACGTTTATGGATTCTGACGGATTATGATGATGATAACGCTGCCATGCACAATATGGGGACAAATCAAGTGCTATGTGCAAATCCGACAACAAAAGAAGTAAAGCGTTTTCTCGTCGGGCCACGAGGTTGTGAATTAACGGGTATTACTTGGAGTCCAGATTACACGACCATGTGGGTTAATATTCAACATCCTGGTATTAGCTATCCAGCTTCTGATGGTGTTACACGTCCAAGAGCTACCACCGTGATGATTACTAAAAATGATGGTGGGGTGATTGGCTCTTAAATTAGGCGTTCAGTTTATTACAGCCCAAAATTAAGGGCTGTTGTTTTCTAAGTCGTTCGGCCAGATTGTTCAATTGTTCTTGAACAAAACCTTGTTGAATGCTGCTTTTACCCTTCTCTCGTTTCATCCATTGACGGGGCCTTCATTCTTCTTAGTGTTCAAGATGATTAGTACCGTATTGTTTTATCAAGCTTTTTTCATTACGATGACCAACTGGCTGTAAAAAAGATGATATATATAACATCCTCGAAATATTCTACAATTCAAATAAACATCATTTACTTTTCCCAACAATAAATTTTAGGAGAAAGATATGAAAGTTCTAATCGTATTAACATCGCACGATCAACTTGGCAGCACGGGAAAGAAGACAGGATTTTGGCTGGAGGAACTCGCGGCACCTTATTATGTGTTTAAGGATGCAGGCGCAGAATTGGTGCTTGCTTCTCCACTTGGTGGTCGACCGCCATTGGATCCTAAAAGTAATGAACCTGACTTTCAAACGGGTGCAACCCGCCGTTTTGAAGCTGATTCAGAAGCAAACACCGCCTTGTCCAATACCATAGCATTAAATACAGTAGATCAAGCGGATTATGATGCCGTGTTCTACCCAGGCGGGCACGGCCCATTATGGGATTTGGCTGAAGATAAAAACTCTATCAATCTCATTAGTTCAACGCTTGCACACAATAAACCGGTTGCGTTGGTATGTCATGCTCCGGGTGTTTTACGGCATGTTTTGAATGTAGATGGCAATTCAATCGTGCAAGGTAAGAAAGTAACGGGTTTCACGAACACAGAGGAAGAAGCTGTTGGACTAACTAATATCGTGCCATTTCTAGTAGAGGATGAGCTGATCAAAAATGGAGGGAATTACTCGAAAGGTGATGATTGGGAATCTTATGTTGTTCAAGATGGGTTACTGATTACAGGTCAAAACCCCGCATCATCAAGTGAAGCTGCCAAGATATTATTAAAAGCGCTTACTAAGTAAGCTTGGTTATCGTAAACGCCCTAGATAATCGACAGTAAACTATGTTTTACAGTGAAAGACATTTAGAGGTATTTTCAGCATGAATAAGCCATTCAATTGCTCCGATAGTGGAGCTGAATGGTTACTATTTTGTTGGTGCTCCGCTAAATCGTGTTCAAGCAGTGTCAACAGCTAAGCTTGATAGCTATATAAATACGACATCTGGCTAGCCATGGTAAAATTCCGCCATTAAAACTCTTTCCACTTATAAGCAAGCGACACACACATGTTACGACTCACAGAAATCAAATTACCGTTACATCACACAGAAGATGAGCTGCCTGCAGCGATTGTCGATACGCTTGGCATTAAACATGATGAATTGCTCGGCTTTTCTATCTTTAAACGTAGTTATGATGCCCGTAAAAAGTCCAATATCCTGCTGATTTATCATTTAGATGTCACATTATCTGATGAAAATGAAAAGGCCGTGCTAGACAAGTTTGCTAAACAATCTTTTGTCAAAGAAAGTCCAGATACGTCATACAAATTTGTTGCTCAAGCGCCCGCTGATTTCCCAGCAGAGAATCAAGATCGTCCAATTATCATTGGTTTTGGGCCTTGCGGTATTTTAGCGGCTCTAGTTTTAGCACAAATGGGTTTGAAGCCAATTGTTGTTGAACGTGGCCAAGCAGTGAAGCAACGCACCCAAGACACGTGGGAGCTTTGGCAGAAAGGTAAGTTAAATACGGAATCGAATGTTCAATTTGGCGAAGGCGGTGCAGGTACGTTTTCGGATGGAAAACTGTATAGCCAAGTGAAAGATAAACAGTTTTTAGGTCGTAAAGTTTTAAACGAATTTGTTAAAGCGGGTGCACCAGAAGAAATTTTAATGGTCAGTAAACCGCATATCGGCACCTTTAAGCTCGTTAAAATGGTCGAAAATATGCGTAATGAAATCATCAGCCTTGGCGGTGAAATTCGTTTTGATAGCAAAGTCGAAAGCATTCAACGTGAGCTTGATGGTGATACACCGAATAACAGCGGCAAAATTACCGGTTTAACTTTGAGTAATGGTGAAGTTTTAACCGGCGAGCATATTATCTTAGCTATTGGGCATAGTGCGCGTGATACCTTCGAAATGTTATTGGAATATGGCGTATTTATTGAGCCGAAAGCATTCTCGATTGGTTTCCGTATTGAACATCCACAATCAGTGATTGATAAAGCACGGTTTGGTGAAGAAGCGGGTAATCCTATTTTAGGCGCTGCTGATTATTCATTAGTACATCATTGCAAAAACGGTCGTAGTGTTTATAGCTTCTGCATGTGTCCTGGTGGAACTGTGGTTGCTGCCGCTTCGGAAGAGGGCGGAGTAGTTACTAACGGAATGTCACAATATTCACGTAATGAACGAAATGCGAATGCAGCAATCGTGGTGGGTATCGATCCAGAAGTTGATTTTCCGGGCTATCCATTAGCCGGTATTGATTTGCAGCGTGACTTAGAAAAATTGGCCTATGAAGTGGGTGGCGGTGATTTTAGAGCACCAGCGCAATTAGTCGGTGATTTTTTGAAAAACAAACCGTCAACAGAATTGGGCACCGTTGCGCCATCTTATAAACCAGGTGTGGCGCTCGGTGATTTAACACAAGTATTACCGTCCTATGCGGTTGCGGCGATTCGTGAAGCAATCCCGAAGTTTGATGACAAAATCAGAGGTTTCGCGATGGCGGATGCGATTTTGACCGGTGTTGAAACACGTACTTCGGCGCCGATTTGCATCCAGCGCGGCAAAGATTTCCAAAGTATTAATACTCGTGGTTTATACCCTGCGGGCGAAGGTGCAGGTTATGCTGGTGGGATTTTCTCTGCGGCGATTGATGGTATTAAAGTCGCACAAGCAGTGGCGTTAGCTATTTTGGGTGATCAATCATCTTAAGTTGATTGAGTTTGAATTCAAGCGATTGGCAGGTGATTAAACGGCGATATTGATGTTATTGCCGACGCTTGCCGTTGCTTGTGGAACGGATTGAATTAACGATAATGCCGCTTGGCCTTCCGCTTTAATTTGGTCATTGCCTAATTTCAGTACTGCGACATTGATTTCGGTTGCAGTACGTTGTGCTGAAATATGGGTCGATATTTGTGCTATTCCATTAATATTCATCATGTTTCCTTAATATTTAGGTTGGCAGGGTTCCATGATAACGCGAATGGCATCTTCTGAAAAGGCGTTAAGTGATAAATGGCAATGCAGAAACTAAGGAACCCAGAGCAATGAGTTTTATTAATCAACCGGACCAAAATCAGACATTTGATGTGAATTTCGATCAGCAGATTGATCAGATAGAAAATGAAATACGCAGACTACAAGCGATTTTGCCTGTCGATGATGATGAATCGGTGTCGGTAGCTGGTTTACTCGATGATTTGTTTGTGCAATTACACACCATTATTACGTTGAAATGCGTAACAATAGTTGAGCCGGAAAACACATCAATCATCAATGCTGTGCAGAA
This sequence comes from Methylophaga sp., assembly GCA_011053005.1. Lineage (GTDB taxonomy): Bacteria > Pseudomonadota > Gammaproteobacteria > Nitrosococcales > Methylophagaceae. The sequence goes on along the minus strand of DRHW01000005.1, from coordinate 66,530 downwards.
TCAGCAAGCACTCAACATATTAGATGTCGCAAAACTTGCCCAGCTAATGTCGGTTCAAATAGAAGTGTTGCATCAAGATTTAGCGCAATTAGATGGTGACACTCGAGTGACCGCAATACTGAAACAAACGATTGCCGAGTTTTTTATCGCACGCCAAGTTTTGGTTGATACGGTGATTAACGATAGTTCAGAAGCGGACAATTTTTGTGAATGTAGTACCTGTCAGCAAGCAACGTATCATCAATTTACCGCAGCATTTGATTATATTTGCACTCAGTGCGAGACCGCGTTTTTCAAATAACGGGTTTATGATTCATCGGCTTCGCGTAAGCGAGCTTGTTTGGCATCTTCTTCAGCTAAGATCGATTGAATTTCTAACATAACAGCATCGATGTCGGCGGCCTCTGTATTTTCTGCATAAAGGCCTGTCAATTCAGTATCTGGTGTTAATTGGCCGTCTTCGTATAGAGCCCAAATTTCTTCAGCATATTGAGTTTTAATAAGTTCGGGTGCAAATTGGCCGTAGTAACGCGCCATATTATTCACATCACGGGTCAACATGATTTTAGCATTATTATTCGCTGCGGCATCAACGGCTTGCGGTAGATCAATAATCACCGGACCATACTCATCTACCAGCACATTAAATTCAGATAAATCACCATGAACGACACCTGCACAGAGCATTCTGACTACGTCGCGCATCACTAAGGCGTGATCTTCTATCGCTTGTTCAGCCGACATTGAAACATCATTTAATCGTGGTGCGACTTCACCAGATTCATCGGTGATCAGCTCCATAATCAACACACCATTCAAGCAATCATAAGGTTGCGGCACGCGAACGCCCGCGCCAGCTAATAGATACAAAGCATCGACTTCGGCATTTTGCCAGGTTTCTTCTTGTTGCTTTCGGCCAAATTTAGAACCTTTTTCCATCGCTCGTGCACGGCGACTATTACGTACTTTACGGCCTTCTTGATATTGAACGGCTTGTTTGAAATTACGCTTTGCGGCTTCTTTATACACTTTGGCGCAACGGATCTCATTGCCACAGCGAACAACATATACATCCGCTTCTTTGCCGCTCATTAAGCGGCGAATAACTTCATCTACTAAACCATCATCTACTAAGGGCTGGAGTCGATTGGGTGTTTTCATATTATGCCTATCGGTTGAGGAGCCAATTACATGCAGTTTAGCGAGTTAGAGATAATGCCGTTGAAAAAATAAAATCGGTTTATTGACCATGTTGTTGCCGCCATTGCTGGGCTAATTGTTCAGCCTCTTTGATTTGAGATGGCTGCATTTTTTTCAATAATTCTTTCTTATTATGTTCAAGATCTTTAGCGCCACTGTGTTCTGCCAATAGCCACCACTTATAGGCCAAAACATAATCTTGCATCACCGCTAAACCTTGGTAATACATATTACCCAGATTGCTTTGTGCATCAGCATGGCCTTGTTCAGCTGCCGCCGTCATCCATTTTAGGGACTCGGTATGATTTTGTTCAATACCGTTGCCGAGCTTATACATAACGGCTAGATTGAACTGCGCCACGTCGTACGCTTGTTCCGCGGCGCGGCGATACCATTTAACGGCTTGGGTGTAATCTTTAACAACACCTTGGCCGTTGAGATACAGAAAACCTAAGGTATTTTGGGCGATAACATGACCTTGCTCAGCCGCTTTTTTACATTTTTTTACGTAATCTTGTTGAGACAGTTGTTCGTTTACAGCCACGAAGTTTCCTTAATTTTAAAGTCTAATCAACATATAAAAGTCGATATTACAGCTCATTTTCACCGGCTAACGAGGCTAACTGATCCGCTTGATATTCATTGATCAGCGGCTCAATGACTTGATCGAGATCGCCATCCATAACTTCGGCCAGCTTGTATAAAGTCAGATTGATGCGGTGATCTGTTACACGACCTTGCGGATAGTTATAGGTGCGGATCCGCTCACTACGATCACCACTGCCCACTAATGATTTACGTGTTTCAGCTTGTTCTGCATCTTGTTTTTCATGTTTTGCAGCCATGATACGAGATTTAAGAACAGACATCGCCGTCGCACGGTTTTTATGCTGTGACCGTTCTTCCTGACATTCGACGATAGTGCCAGTAGGAATGTGAGTGATTCGAATAGCAGAATCGGTAGTATTAACATGTTGTCCACCGGCGCCTTGCGAGCGGAAAGTATCAATTTTTAAATCAGCAGGATTGATTTCAATTTCATCAATTTCATCGGCTTCTGGCATCACTGCGATGGTGCAGGCAGAAGTATGGATACGGCCCTGTGATTCAGTTTCTGGAACGCGTTGCACGCGATGCGCGCCAGACTCAAACTTGAGTCGTGAATAAGCGCCATCACCAATTATTCGCATGATGACTTCTTTATAGCCGCCATGTTCGCCTTCTTGAGAGTTAATGACTTCGATATTCCAGCGCTGTGATTCGGCATAGCGTGTATACATGCGGTATAAATCACCTGAAAAGATGGCCGCTTCATCGCCGCCCGTTCCGGCACGAACTTCTAAGAAGATGTTGCGCTGATCATTAGGATCTTTGGGTAACAGTAGTTTTTGTAAAACGAGTTCTAATCTTTCTTCATCTGCTTCTGCTTCTGCTAATTCTTCTTTAGCCATTTCACGCATTTCAGCATCATCTTCTTGCATCATGGTTTTAGCATCAATAAACGCTTGTAAAGCAACTTTATACGCAGTGAAGTTGCGCACTACCGGCTCTAATTGCGCATATTCTTGTGATAATGTGCGAAATTTATTTTGATCAGCCATCGTTTGAGGATCGGATAATAAGCCGCTAATTTCTTCTTGGCGTTCAATTAAGCTTTCTAGCTTACTTTTTATGGAGTCTTTCACGGTAAATCCTTAAGATTGAAGAGGCTACGCGCTGCTTCAATTAAATGGTTGTCGGTATCAAAGCCCGATTGGCGTAGCTGTCTACTTGGTTCATGTAATAATTTATTGGTTAGGGTTCTGGCCAGATCTTCTAATATTGCTTCAACGGGCAGGCCTTGTTCTAATCGTTTTTTTGCTTTTTCAAGTAAGTATTCACTTTCTATTTCTGCTTTTTCACGAATGGCTCTAATTACAGGAACAGCATCTTGTGTTCGTAGCCATGCGATAAAATGTTCTACTTGATTGTCTATAATTTCTTCTGCTTGTACTGCTGCTTCACGTCGTGATTGCAGGTTTTCTTTAATGATGCCATGCAAGTCATCTACACAATACAGATAGATATCTTCTAAGTTGCCCACTTCAGGCTCAATATCGCGTGGTACGGCAATATCGACCATAAAAATCGGCCGGCGTTTTCGTTGTTTAAGTGCGCGTTCAACCGTTCCTTTACCTAAAATTGGTAACTGACTTGCAGTTGAACTAATGACGATATCGGCTTCGGCTAAGTGATTAGGCATTTCACTCAAGCTAATCGCATAACCATCAAGCTGTCGTGCTAATTCGTGTGCGCGTTCAATCGTTCTATTAGCAATAATAATGCGACCAACGCCATTATCGTGCAAATGTCGCGCGACTAATTCTATTGTTTCGCCGGCACCAATTAATAATGCAGTGGAATCCGCTAAATTACTGAAAATTTGTTTAGCCAGACTAACAGCGGCAAACGCGACTGAAACCGGACTATCGCCAATAGCAGTGTCTGTACGCACTTGTTTGGCGACAGTGAATGCATGTTGAAATAATCGCCCTAACATTTTGCCTAATGTTTGAGCGTTCAGCGCGTCACTATAAGCGGTTTTGATTTGTCCTAAAATTTGCGATTCGCCGAGCATCATTGAATCTAAGCCGCAGGCCACGCGTAATAAATGTCGCATAGCCTCATTGTCTTGATAGCAATAAAGGTGTTCATTCAACGAATTTTCGGTTTGTTGATGAAATTCATGCAGCCATTCATTGATGAGTATTTGGCAATCATCATCAATATAACAATAAATTTCGGTTCGGTTACACGTCGACAATATGACGGCCTCAACCACATACGGCTGCTGTTTCAGAGAGGCTAACGCAGCAGGCAGCACGTCAGCATTAAACGCAATATTTTCACGTATGCTTATAGGAGCTGTGTTGTGGTTAATACCGTAGGTGACAAATTGCATATTTTTTTGGTGATAAATCGTCGTTAAATGCTGGTAAACTCTACAACCGTTAATTTATATTTTGGGGGCAGATTGTTTAAATCAATGTGCCATTCTACCAAAATCAATCGTTCAGGTTGTTTTATTATGGATTTATTACCATCACATTGGCTTCGTTCAGTGTTCTCTATTCAACGAAGCGTTGTTTTTGCTTCATCTATCTTATTGGTGGCCTGCGCTGTCGCACCCGCTCAATCAATAGAGCCTGCGCCGCAAGAGGTTGCTTCCGCAGAAGTAGTAGAACCTAAAAAGCAGCCCGATTTGCCGTTAAGCGCAGAGTTGGTCTATGACATTTTGACCGCAGAAATAGCAGGCCAAAGAGGTGAAATTGGTATCGCGGCAGAATTATATAACAATGCAGCAAATATCGTTGATTCACCCGCAGTGGCTGCACGCTCGACGCAAATTGCCAACTTTACCCGTAATCAACCACGGATCAATCGTGCATTAGAGCGCTGGATTGAAGTTGATCCAAACGATGCTGATATCTACATCATGCAAGTGCCTTTTTTATTGTTAAAAGGCGATTATGCAATGGTTGTTAAGGATGTGAATACCGCATTATCACTGGCGCCAGAACAATCAGGTGTTTATTTGGCCAGGGTCTCTGATAATTTGATTGAATTGGCACAGCAGGAACAAGCTCTAAGTGTGATTGAAGAGCTAAAGGCCTTCCAAAACAATGATCCTGAAGTTATTTTTGTTTATGCGCGGATGCAAGCATTTTATAAAAACTACGATACTGCATTGCTTAATGTCGATAAAGTACTTAAAAATGATGCTAAACGTGACGATGCGCTAATCCTAAAAGCAGAAATATTACAGCGTATGGGTAAGGGAACATCGGCAATGGCTTTACTGAAAAAGCCTGCGACAAGCGATGATGCCAGTGAAAATATGCAGTTTGCTTATGCAAAATTATTGGGTGAAAACAATAAAACAGAAGAAGCACGTGAGATATTTTTGCAGTTGAATGCTGATGCGCCAGAAAATGAAGAAGTTATCTTTGCCTTGGGTTTGATTGCCATTCAAGGACAAGATGGCCAAGAAGCTAAGCACTATTTTAATCAATTGATCGCGATGGGCGATAACGGCAAACAAGCAGCTTATTTTATGGGATTAGCTGAACAAATAAATCATAACAATGAAGCCGCGATGGTTTGGTTTGATTCTGTGCCTGTCGATAGCCCGCGTTTTGAGGCCGCTCAGTCAAGCTACATTAATTTGTTAGCAGATGACGGGCAGATGGATAAAGCCAGACTGCACTTACAATTACTGCGTGCAGAACAGCCTAAAAATGCCTTGCAATATTATTTATTCGAAGCTTCTTTTTTAAGAGAGCGTAATCAAGATCAGGCCGCATTTGATTTATATACAGAAGCTTTACAGCAATTTCCGGGACAAACAGAGTTGCTTTATGGCCGTGCAATGGTTGCTGAGCGATTGAATAGATTAAGTATTCTGGAAGATGATTTACGCGCAATTTTGAAAAAAGAGCCAAATAATAGTCAGGCTTTAAATGCATTGGGTTATACCTTAACGGATCGAACAGATCGTCATCAAGAAGCTTTGGCATTGATCAGTAAGGCCGTTGAAATCAGCCCGAATGATGCATTTTATTTGGATAGCTTAGCGTGGGCACATTATCGTTTAGGTCATTTAGATTTGGCTGAGAAATACATCAAACAGGCCGTTGCTATTCAGTCTGATGCTGAGTTTTTGGCTCATTTAGGTGAGATCTTATGGCAACGCGGTAAAAAAGTAGAAGCTAAAAAAGCTTGGGATGATGGTTTGAAAAAGGATCCTAACAATACCTTACTTCGTAAAACGATGTCCCGATTTGGCCAGTGAGATCATTAATGAGATCGACATTTATTCTCGTTCTTTTATTGTCATTGACTGCTTGCGCACCTCTTTGGCAACAACGACCTGCCAGTGATCCAGAGTTATTGTGGCAATTGCGACATCAAGCCCTAGTTGATCTTGATCAGTGGCAGTTACAAGGTCGGACAGCGATTACGCAAGGTAAAGAAGGCTGGAATGCAGGACTACGCTGGCAAGAAAATCACGGCGCTTATCAAATCAAGATTGAAGGACCCTTTTCTCAAGGTGGCATCACGCTAGAAGGTAATGCAAGTAAAGCAATATTGACGATGGTAGATGGTCAGACAATTTCAGCGGCTGATCCAGAAATATTGATTCAAAAAGCGCTGGGCATACAATTGCCGGTGAGCGCATTACGTGATTGGGTGCGAGGTATTCCTTACTCGCCTATTAATATTGATAAATTAGATTTAGATGATAAAGGACAAATTACGCACCTTATTCAACAAGGCTGGGATATTAGCTTTTTAAAATATATGCCTTTTGATGGCTATTCCGTACCGTCTAAAATTTTCATAAAAAATCAAGATTTGAGCCTTCGACTGATTGTAACTAGATGGCGTCATCTCGAATGACCAGCTGGACTTCTCCCGCAAAACTAAATCTTTTTTTGCATATTACAGGCCGCCGAAGTGACGGTTACCATGAATTACAAACTGCTTTTCAGTTTTTAGACTATGGCGATACTTTATCTTTTGAGCCGACAGTAACGCCAAATATTGAATTATTAACCCCAATAGAAGGTGTTGAGCACGATAACAATCTCATTGTTCGCGCAGCAAAGGCATTACAGCATCATACTGGAACCACTCAAGGCGCTTATATTTCATTGGATAAACGTTTACCAATGGGCGGTGGTTTGGGCGGTGGTAGCTCGAATGCTGCCACAACATTGGTCGCCCTTAATCAGCTATGGAACTGTCAGTTATCAAACGATGAATTAGCCGCAATTGGCTTGAAATTAGGCGCGGATGTACCTGTTTTTATTCATGGCAATGCCGCATGGGCTGAAGGTGTGGGTGAAAAGTTAACGCCTATTTCACCACCTGAGCCTTGGTATGTCGTCATTGTTCCAGCATGTCACGTATCGACCAGTGAAATATTTTCAACAACACAGTTGACGAGAGACTGTGAACCTATCACAATATCGCGCTTCCTTTCAGGGGAAGGCAGAAATGTTTGTGAAGATGTAGTAAAAAACCATTATCCCGCTGTTTCTGAATCGTTATCTTGGCTGTCACAGTACGGCAAAGCAAGAATGACGGGGACGGGAGCATGTGTTTTTGTTGATGTTAGTAATCAGCAACAAGCGCAAAAAATAATGGATGACTTGCCAGAATCATGGCAAGGATTTGTGGCAAAAGGTTGTAATCGCTCGCCACTTACAAACATTTAACAAAAGACTTTAAAAAAATGAAGTCATAATGTGCTGCAAATGTTAGAATGATTTTTTACAGTTGGGGTATCGCCAAGCGGTAAGGCACAAGGTTTTGATCCTTGCATTCCCAGGTTCGAATCCTGGTACCCCAGCCATTCTTTATTTGACAGAACATTCGGCATTATAAACTGTGACAAAAAATAGACTCCTCAAGTTACAAGAACGCACCGCTGATCACAGCATGATGGTTTTTACTGGTAACGCCCATCCCCGTCTCGCACAAAATATCGCTCAATTTTTAAATGTACCGTTAGGTAAAGCTACGGTTGAAAAATTTAGTGATGGTGAAATCATGGTCGAAATTTTGGATCATGTACGTGGCAAAGATGTGTTCATTGTGCAACCTACATCCCGTCCTACTAATGATAATTTGATGGAATTGATGGTGATGACGGATGCTATTCGTCGTTCATCAGCAAAACGTATTACCTTAGTGATTCCTTATTTTGGTTACTCCCGTCAAGATCGCAGACCTCGTTCTGCTCGGGTGGCAATCAGCGCTAAAGTCGTGGCGAATATGTTGACAGGCGTGGGTGCGGATCGCGTATTAACTGTTGATTTGCATGCCGATCAAATCCAAGGTTTCTTCGATTGTCCTGTTGATAATGTCTACGCTTCGCCAGTATTACTAGGTGATATTTGGAAGCATAAATATGAAGATTTAGTGGTTGTTTCACCTGATGTTGGTGGTGTAGTGCGTGCTCGAGCGCTAGCAAAGCATTTAGGTGTTGAATTAGCGATTATTGATAAACGTCGTCCAAAAGCCAATGTTGCCAAAGTGATGAATATCATCGGTGAGGTTGAAGGTCGGGTTTGTATCTTGATTGATGATATGGTCGATACTGCAGGTACATTATGTGCGGCAGCTGAAGCTTTGAAAAAACAAGGTGCAACACGGGTAGTGGCTTATTGTACTCATGCCGTATTATCTGGAGCGGCTATTGATAATCTTGACGCTTCGGTACTGGATGAGTTGATTGTTACTGATACTATTCCACTGCAAGAAAATGCGCGTAAGTGTAAGACTATTCGCCAGTTATGTATTGCTGAAATGCTAGCAGAAGCGATGTATAGAATAAGTAACGAGGAATCAGTTAGTTCCTTGTATATGGATTAACCACACTAAACTCAATTTTTTAGTGGGTTGCAAAGAACAAGTTTATGTTCTTTATATGCTGACCCTGGTCGCGGGGAGGCAAAGCGCCGCCGAAAGGCGGCATTTTTAATGGACAACAAAGTTTGTTCATGATTTTGGAGAAAACAATGAAAAATTTATTTGAAGTTCAAGCTGAACTACGTACTGACTTAGGGAAGGGTGCGAGCCGCCGTCTACGTCATGCGGGTCAAGTTCCAGCAATCGTATATGGATCTGATGAAGCACCGATTTCAGTAACTATCGAGCACAACAAGTTTTTACGTCACCTTGCTGAAGATGCATTCTATTCACACATTTTGACATTAAATGTAGATGGCAAAAAACAAAAAGTTGTTTTGAAAGATTTGCAACGTCACCCTGCAAGTGATGTAAAAATCATGCATGCTGATTTCTTGCGCGTTAGTGCAAATCACGCATTAACAATGAACATTCCTTTGCATTTTAATGGTGAAGATGTTGCGCCTGGTGTTAAATCTGGTGGTTTAATCGCTCACTTAATGACGGAAGTCGAAGTATCATGTTTACCAAAAGATTTACCTGAATCTATCGACATTGATGTATCTAAGCTAGCTATGGATGAAACCATTCACTTGTCTGAACTTGTATTGCCTAAAGGCGTTACATTAACGGCTTTATCTCATAGCCAAGATGAAGAGTTAGAAGAAGGTGAACGTTCTTCTTATGACCAAGCGGTTGTAAGCATTCATGCACCTCGTGGTCCTGCTGCAGATGTTGAAGAAGATGAAGAAGATGCGGCAGCTGAAGCTGACGCTGAGTAATACGTTTCAGTAGTAATCAATTGAGGGGCGGTGAGTGGCTAATTGGTTAATCGCTGGATTGGGCAATCCCGGTCCTCAATATGAACACACTCGACATAATGTTGGGTTTTGGTGGCTGGACCAGCTGGCACATGATTTATCGACAACCTTTGCCGTTGAAAATAAATTTCATGGTCAGCTGGCTCAGTGCCCATTTTCAGAACATAAACTATTTCTGCTCAAACCACTGGTGTTTATGAATCGCAGTGGTCAATCCGTAGCAGCATTAGCCAATTTTTATAAAATTCCCTTAACTAATACACTGATTATTCATGACGAGCTTGATCTCTCAACCGGCGTTGCACGCTTAAAGCGTGGCGGTGGTCATGGTGGTCATAATGGTTTGCGTGACATTATTGCTCAAACAGGCAGTAGAGACTTTTTACGTTGTCGCTTAGGTATAGACCATCCCGGCGATAGTCGCCAAGTGGCTGATTATGTATTAAGTAAACCGTCACAGCCTGATCGCCAACTTATTGTTTCGGCGATAGATGATTCGTTAAGGGTTCTGCCTGATATTGTATCCGGCAACTTAGATAAAGCCATGAACTGGCTACACTCACAATAGGAAATATCATGGGATTCAAATGTGGCATCGTAGGCCTACCCAATGTTGGTAAATCAACCTTATTTAATGCGCTGACAGAAGCAGGTATTGATGCACAAAACTATCCGTTTTGTACTATTGAACCTAACGTAGGTATTGTCCCAGTGCCTGATTTGAGAATGGATGGATTAGCCGCCATTGTGAAACCAGAACGGATATTACCAACAACGATGGAATTTGTTGATATTGCGGGTTTAGTTGCTGGCGCATCAAAAGGTGAAGGTTTAGGTAACAAGTTTCTTGCTAATATTCGCGAAACTGATGCTATTGCTCACGTTGTGCGTTGTTTTAATGATGATAATGTTATTCACGTAGCGAACAAAGTCTCGCCGCTTGATGACGTTGAAGTGATCAATACTGAATTGTGCCTTGCTGATTTAGAAAGCGTTGAAAAAGCGATTACTAAAACGACACGTGATGCAAAAGGTGGCGATAAAACGGCTAAAGCACGACTTGAGTTATTGACGGAAATTCGTGAAGTACTGAATGAAGGTCAATTAGTGAGATCAATGAGCCTAGATGCTGAGCAACTCGCTTTATTGAATGAAGTGCATCTTATTACTATTAAACCAACGATGTATATCGCTAACGTGGCGGAAGATGGCTTTGCAAATAACCCTTTGCTTGACCTTTTAACCGCTTATGCAGAAAAAGAAGGCGCACCAATTGTTAGTATTTGTGCGGCGATTGAATCTGAAATTGCTGAACTTGATGCTGAAGAGAAAAATGAATTTTTAGCAGAGTTGGGCCAAGAAGAACCGGGTTTAAACCGCGTGATTCGTAGTGGTTATGCTTTATTAGGATTACAAACTTATTTCACGGCGGGCGTAAAAGAAGTACGGGCTTGGACTGTTCGCGTTGGTGCGACTGCGCCACAAGGTGCGGGCGTTATTCATACTGACTTTGAAAAAGGTTTTATTCGCGCAGAAGTAATTGGTTATCAAGACTATGTGCAATATAAAGGCGAACAAGGCGCAAAAGATGCCGGTAAATGGCGTTTAGAAGGCAAAGAGTACATCATCAAAGATGGTGATGTTATGCACTTCCGCTTTAATGTTTAAATCAAATTAACATCGGGACGGCGGGTTTAATTAACGCCGTCGTCCCCCTATAATGATTTCAGAAAATCAATTGACGATTATGTAAGTTAAAACCGTCCAAAGCCCATAAAGCCACCAATAAGACTAAATACCAGCGTACCAATTATTGATAAAATGATAAACGCAGGTATCGAAGCGATAGAAGCTTTCACCATAAAAATAACCATAGACCAAAAAGGCATTTTTATATCGGTGATTTGTACTTGAGTGGGATTATTGTCTTCCATCTAACCATCCTTTTAACGTCATTTGTTATTAAGTTCTAAGTCTTACGAAAATTTCTCTCAGTAAGCTTTAATCTAATTTGCTTTTAAGTCTTCAAAAGACTGGTTGGCGATAGTGGTCGCTTGTTCAATGTCTGTAGCAAGTACATTAAAATGCCCCATTTTACGACCAGTACGTGCTTCTTTTTTGCCGTATAAATGTAGTTTATTATTAGGTTGTGCTAGCAATGCATCCCAGTGTGGCTCGCTACTTCCCCATACATCGCCCAGAATATTGATCATAACAACGGGCGATTTCAATTCACAATTGCCAGAAGGCAAGCCACACAACATGCGTACCTGTTGCTCAAATTGTGATGTCTCGCAAGCATCAAGTGTGAAATGACCCGAGTTATGTGGACGTGGTGCTATTTCATTAGCAATCACATCACCTTCTTGAGAAATGAAAAACTCTACGGCCATAATGCCTACATAGCCTAAACCTTCAGCAATTTTATCTGCCATATCAATAGCTGTTTGTGCAAGATGTTCGGTGACGCTACTAGGTACGGTTGTAGCGTGCAAAATGCCATTGATATGAACATTCTCTGCGACAGGGAAATTGGTAATATCGCCAGACTGACCGCGTGCTAATACTGTTGATACTTCACGTTCTAGATTAATACGTTGTTCTAAAACACACTCGACTTCGCCTAATGCTTGAAAGGCTTCGCGAACGGCTTCAATGGTTTCACAGACGACTTGGCCTTTACCATCGTAACCAAAGTTAGCGACTTTTAAGATTGCAGGTAGCTGAAAATTAGCTGCAATTGCAGCGATATCATTTAAGGAGCGAATGGCAGAAAATGGTGCGACAGGAATACCTAGTGAGGCAATAAATTGTTTTTCAATAATCCGATTCTGCGTCGTTGCGAGTGCTTTTGATGAAGGATGAACAATGGTTTGAGCTTCTAAAAAAGACAGGGTCGCTGCTGGAATGTTTTCAAACTCGGTGGTCACGGCATCACATAACTCAGCTAATTGTTGCAGTGCCGCTTCATCAGTATAGTTTGCACAAATATGTTGGTCAGCGATGGTGCCTGCCGGACTGTTCGCATCAGGATCTAATACGACGACGTTATAGCCCATGGTTTGTGCTGCCGTAGTAAACATTCGGCCTAATTGACCGCCGCCGAGCATGCCGAGAGTTGCGCCAGGTAATATCATAATGATGAGTCTTTAATTATTAAGTAGATCGTTATTGCGGAGGAAGCGTCATATTTAACACTGCTTGGTGCTGATCTTTGCGGAATTGTTCTAATTTAGCCGCAAGATCGTTATTTGTTGTCGCTAATTGTGCAATAGCAAATAATGCAGCATTGGCAGCGCCTGCTTCACCAATAGCAAAAGTTGCGACAGGAATGCCTTTGGGCATTTGCACAATAGATAATAGAGAATCTTGGCCTTTTAGATAGCGCGATGGCACAGGTACACCCAGTACTGGAATGATGGTGTTTGCCGCTAACATGCCGGGTAAATGTGCTGCGCCACCGGCACCAGCAATAATGCAAGCAATGCCTCTATCTTTAGCGGTAAGGGCATATTCTGTAAGCAAATCAGGCGTGCGATGGGCGGAAACAACTTTCGCTTCATAAGCGATACCAAAGGCTTCAAGTTGCTCAACCGCTTTTTGCATCACAGGCCAGTCACTATTGCTTCCCATGACGACGCCGATTACTGGATTATCCATGATTTTTCCATTATATTTCTTTAAACCAACGTGACATTTTAGCTATTTTATTGAAATTAGGGAAGTTTGTAGGGGATATCTAGCGTGCAAAAGCAGTCTAGTCATTGAATGGTGTTAGATCAATCGCTATAATAGTTGATCCAATTTGCCGTCTTTTATTTCTAGAGACAGTGCTCCTCATCTGTATAGGGTGGCGAGGAGACAGGCGTTAACTGTAATTTGAAGGTACAGACGTGAGTCAGCCAACAGAATTGACACAAGGCCTTTATCGGCCAGAATTTGAAAAAGATAACTGCGGCTTCGGTCTGATCGCTCAGATGGATGATAAGCCAAGTCATTGGCTTGTTGAAACGGCGATTGAGGCGTTAGGTAATCTAACACATCGAGGTGCCATTGGTGCCGACGGTAAGACGGGCGATGGTTGTGGTTTATTAATGAAAAAGCCGGATGGTTTTTTCCGTGCGATTGCTGAAGAACTTGGTTTTAAGCTTACAGATAACTATGCCGTCGGTATGGTTTTTCTATCGCAAGATGCTGTAAAAGCTGAAACCAATCAAGCAATCGTTACGCAACGACTGACGGACCAAGGGCTTGAAGTCTTGGGCTGGCGTGATGTTCCCGTCGATCCTGAAACGGCATGTGGTGAAACTGCCTTGGCATTATTGCCAATTATGCGTCAGGTCTTCGTAAATGCCGGTGCAGATATGGATGTAGCCGCATTTGAGCGTTATTTATATATTGCGCGCCGTTTGGCTGAAAAATCAGTGACTAATGATGATGCGTTTTATATACCTACCTTGTCATCACAAGTGGTGTCATATAAAGGTTTGGTGATGCCTGCGTATCTGCCAGTATTTTATAAAGACTTGCAAGATAAGCGCTTAGAAACTGCAATTTGCGTATTTCATCAACGTTTTTCTACCAATACATGGCCGCAATGGAAATTGGCACAGCCTTTCCGTTATTTGGCGCACAACGGTGAAATTAACACCGTGCAAGGTAACCGTAACTGGGCTTTGGCGCGTGGTGCGAAATTTGCGACCAAATTAATTGACAATATGGATGATATTCGTCCGCTTGTTGGAACTACAGGATCAGATTCATCTAGCATGGATAATATGCTTGAAGCATTGATGGCCGGTGGTGTGAACATGTTCCGTGCGATGCGTTTGTTGGTGCCTGCTGCATGGCAGAACGACAACACGATGGACAAAGATCTTAAAGCTTTTTATGACTATAACTCTATGCACATGGAACCTTGGGATGGCCCAGCGGGTATCGTCTTAACCAATGGTCGTTATGCTGCTTGTAGTCTAGATCGTAATGGTCTTCGTCCCGCACGTTATATCATCACTAAAGATCGTCATATTACGATTGCTTCTGAAGTCGGTGTTTATAACTATAAACCAGAAGATGTGGTTGCTAAAGGCCGTCTAAAACCAGGACAAATGTTGGCTGTTGATACTGCTACAGGTGAGTTTTTATTACCTGAAGATATCAACAATATGCTGAAAAATGCCCAGCCTTATCGCGAATGGATTGAAACACATCTGCAGCGTTTAGAAGACAAAGCAGATGATGAGACCTTGCCTACATTGGAAGGTAATGATCTTACGTCCTACGAAAAATTGTTCCAAATCAGCTTTGAAGAACGCGACCAAGTTATTCGCGTTTTAGGTGAATCTGGGCAAGAAGCAATGGGCTCAATGGGTGATGACGCGCCTTTTGCTGTGATGTCACAACGTGAACGTTCATTGTTTGATTATTTCCGTCAACAATTCGCACAGGTTACCAATCCACCGATTGATCCTCTACGCGAAAGTATTGTGATGTCGTTGGAAACCTGTTTCGGTCAAGAACGTAACTTATTTGAAGAAGGCGCCGATCATGCTCAACGCTTGGTGGTGGATTCCCCGATATTATCGGAAAGTCGTTTTCAGCAGTTAGTTGCATTAGGCGAAACTGATAGTGAATATAAAGCCGTTACTATTTCATTGGCTTATTCTGCACCCGTTGGTTTGGAAGCGGCAATTGACGCGGTGGTTGAACAAGCAGAACAAGCGGTACGTGATGGTGCGGTTATTGTTGTCTTGAGCGATCGTGGCATAACGCCTGAACAATTACCGATTCACGCTTTATTAGCGACTGGTGCTGTGCATCAGCGTTTGATTAAAGCGGGTTTACGTTGTAACGGCAATATTGTTGTTGAAACGGCAACAGCGCGTGATTCACATCACTTTGCGGTATTAATCGGTAACGGTGCAACGGCCGTTTATCCATATTTAGCTTACGCCACATTGAATGATTTAATTACTACGGGTGAGATTAAAGACTTATCACGCCCTGAAGTGTGCAAGCGTTACCGCAAAGGTATTAACAAAGGCATATTCAAGATTATTTCGAAAATGGGCATTTCAACCATTGCTAGTTATCGTGGTGCTCAGTTATATGAAATCATCGGTTTAAATGAAACAGTTGTGGCTAAATGCTTTACTGCAACAACAAGCCGAATTAGCGGTACAGGATTTGAAGAAATTCAAGCTGAGCAACAAGCTGTTGCTGATCGTGCGTGGAATAAACGCAAAAAACGTGAACAAGGTGGTTTATTAAAGTTTGTTCATGGCGGTGAATACCATGCTTATAACCCAGATATTATCGCAACACTGCAAAAAGCGGTGCAAGGTGGTCAATATGAGGATTATAAACTTTATGCTGACCTAGTTAATCAACGTCCTGCGATGGTATTACGTGATTTATTAGCACTTAAAGTGGCTGATAAACCGCTTGAATTAGATCAAGTTGAACCGATTACGAACATTTTGTCGCGGTTTGATAGCGCAGGTATGTCTTTAGGTGCTTTGTCACCAGAAGCGCATGAAGCGATGGCAACAGCGATGAACCGTCTTGGTGGTCGTTCTAATTCTGGTGAGGGTGGTGAAGATCCTGCTCGTTACGGTACCGAACGTGTTTCTAAAATTAAGCAAGTTGCGTCGGGTCGTTTTGGTATCACACCCAATTATTTAGTGAATGCTGAAGTCTTACAGATCAAAGTCGCTCAAGGTGCTAAACCGGGTGAAGGTGGTCAATTACCAGGTGGCAAAGTGAATCAAATGATTGCGACGTTGCGTCACTCGGTTCCTGGCGTTACCTTGATCTCACCACCACCACATCATGACATTTATTCTATTGAAGATTTGGCACAGCTTATTTTCGATTTGAAACAAGTTAATCCTGCTGCGTTAATTTCAGTGAAATTGGTTTCTGAAGCAGGAGTAGGTACGATCGCGGCCGGTGTTGCCAAAGCATATGCTGATTTAATTACGATTTCTGGCTATGACGGTGGTACCGCGGCAAGCCCATTATCATCCGTTAAATATGCAGGTGGTCCGTGGGAGTTAGGGTTAACTGAAGCGCACCAAACTTTACGTGCTAATGATCTACGTGACAAAGTACGTTTGCAAACAGATGGCGGTTTAAAAACAGGTCTAGATGTTATTAAAGCAGCTATTTTAGGTGCTGAAAGCTTTGGTTTTGGTACCGGTCCAATGGTCGCTTTAGGTTGTAAATTCTTACGAATTTGTCACTTAAATAACTGTGCGACCGGTGTTGCAACACAAAATGATGCTTTACGTAGCAAGCACTTTATTGGTTTGCCACAAATGGTGATGAACTACTTCCAGTTTGTTGCACGTGAAACACAAGAATGGTTAGCTATTCTAGGCGTGAGCAGTATGGCTGAGTTGATTGGTCGTACCGATTTGCTTGAAATTCTACCGGGTACAACGGATAAGCAAAATCGATTAGACCTAACACCGTTATTATCTGATGCGGGTGTTGCTGCCGATAAACCTCATTATTGTTTAGCACCTAAAAATTCGCCTTATGACAAAGGTGAACTAGCAGAACAAATGATTGTGGATATGCAAGATGCTATTGCCAATAAAACAGGCGGCTTCTTTGAATATGATATTCGAAATATTAATCGCTCAATCGGTGCACGTATTTCGGGTGAAATTGCTCGTCATCATGGAAACTATGGCATGAGTGATAAGCCAATTAGAATGCAACTTAAAGGTTCTGCAGGCCAAAGCTTTGGTGTATGGAATGCCGGTGGCTTAGAAATGCGTTTGGAAGGTGATGCTAACGATTATGTTGGTAAAGGTATGGCGGCGGGTAAGATTTCTATTTACCCATCAGCAGAAAGTAACTTTGCAACACAGCAAGCCAGCATCATGGGAAATACTTGTCTATATGGTGCAACTGGCGGTCATTTATATGCCGCAGGTATGGCTGGCGAACGTTTTGCTGTCCGTAACTCGGGTGCAACAGCCATCGTTGAAGGTATCGGCGATCACGGTTGTGAATACATGACTGGCGGCGTTGTTGCAGTATTAGGCGAATCAGGTTTGAATTTCGGTGCTGGTATGACCGGTGGTTTTGCTTATGTGCTAGATATTGAAGATACGTTTAAAGCGCGTTACAACCCTGAACTCGTTGAAGTTATTCGAATGAATGATGCGGACTTGTCTGAACATGTCTTGCATTTGAAAGGTTTGATTGAAGATCACGTCCGTGAAACAGGCAGTGACTGGGGTAACCAATTATTAGATATGTTCGAGCAGCGCTTGCAACAATTCTGGTTGGTTAAACCGAAAGCAGCGGCATTGGCATCCTTGTTAACCTCAACAAGCAAAGCAGCATAAAACACCTGTAAGCATGGGCAAATAAATATTATGGCAAAAAATACATTTCAATTTTTAGAAGTAGGTCGTCACGACCCCAAGAAGTTTGAAGCAAAAAAGCGCATTGAAGGCTTTGGTGAAATATACGAAGGCTTTGAACAATCGCAAGCGGCCGAGCAATCAGAACGCTGTTTAGAATGTGGTAATCCATATTGTGAATGGAAATGTCCGGTACACAACTATATTCCGAACTGGTTGAAGCTCGTCAGTGAAGGCAATATAGAGCAAGCGGCCGAATTGGCACATCAAACCAATACCTTGCCTGAGATCTGTGGACGAGTATGTCCACAAGATCGTTTATGTGAAGGTGCATGTACGTTAAATGATGGTTTTGGCGCGGTAACGATTGGTTCGGTTGAGAAATATATTACTGATACTGCATTTGCACAAGGCTGGCGTCCTGATATGTCAGGCGTTGTAGCAACAGGTAAACGTGTGGCTATTATTGGTGCGGGCCCTGCTGGTTTGGGCTGTGCAGATATTTTGGTTCGTGCTGGCGTGACACCAGTCGTTTATGATAAACACCCAGAAATTGGTGGCTTGTTAACGTTTGGTATTCCAGAATTTAAACTCGAAAAAGAGGTCGTTACTCGTCGCCGTGAAATATTAGAAGGCATGGGTGTTGAATTTGTATTGAATACGGAAATTGGTAACGATATTCAATTTCAAACTTTGCTTGATGAATACGATGCCGTTTTCCTTGGCATGGGCACGTACACGTATATGAAGGGCGGTTTTCCTGGTGAAGATATGCCGGGTGTATATGAAGCCTTGCCGTATTTAGTGGCTAACAACAAACATTTATTAAATTTAAACCCAGAAAACTATGTTGATCTTGCTGGTAAAAAAGTCATTGTATTAGGTGGTGGTGATACCGCGATGGATTGTAATCGTACTGCAATTCGTCAAGGGGCAACGAGCGTACAGTGTGCTTACCGTCGTGATGAAGAAAACATGCCGGGTTCACGTCGTGAAGTAAATAATTCACGCGAAGAAGGTGTTGAATTTTTATGGAATCGTCAACCAATTGAAATCGTTGGTAATGGTAAAGTTGAAGGTATCAAAGTAATCACTACGGCGTTAGGTCAACCGGATGAACGTGGTCGTCGTAGCCCACAACCTGTTCCGGGTAGTGAAGAAATTATTGCTGCCGATGCCATCGTCATTGCCTTTGGTTTCCGCCCAAGTCCAGCGCCATGGTTTGCTGAGTTTGGTGTTGATATTGATGAAAGTGGTCGTGTTATTGCACCTGAAAATGGCAAATGTGCTTTCCAAACGAGCAACCAAAAAATCTTTGCTGGTGGTGATATGGTACGTGGCTCTGATCTTGTGGTCACCGCTGTTTGGGAAGGTCGCCAAGCGGGTGAAGGTATTCTTGATTACCTGAAAGTTTAATTTTTAGGCCGCATATCGGATTCAGAACAAAACAGTTATTTAAGGAATACCATGTCAGCATTACAAAACGATCGCTATTTACGTGCATTACAACGTCAACCGGTAGATAAAACGCCGGTATGGGTGATGCGTCAAGCGGGTCGTTATTTACCAGAGTATCGGGAAGTGCGGGCGAAAGCGGGCGACTTCATGACATTATGTTCTACGCCAGAACTCGCTTGTGAAGTGACATTACAACCATTGCGTCGTTTTGATCTTGATGCGGCGATTATTTTTTCAGACATTCTTACGATTCCTGATGCAATGGGGCTTGGTTTACATTTTGTTGCAGGTGAAGGGCCTAAATTTACCAACGTTATTAAATCAGCAGCCGATATCGCCAAGCTGGGCGTGCCAGATATGGAAGATAATCTTGGCTATGTGATGGATGCGATTCGTCTTACTCGTCGTGAAATCGATGGCAAAGTACCACTGATCGGCTTTAGCGGTAGCCCATGGACCTTAGCGTGTTACATGGTGGAAGGCAGTTCGAGTAAAGATTTTGCTAAAGTCAAAGGCATGATGTTTGATGAACCAAAACAAATGCATGCCTTGTTGAATGTGCTAGCGGATTCTGTGATTGCTTATTTAAATGCTCAGATCGCTGCTGGCGCGCAAGCTATTATGTTGTTTGATACTTGGGGCGGCGCATTAAGCACCGAAAATTACCAAGAATTCTCGCTCAGTTATATGCAAAAAATAGTAGCGGGATTAACCCGTGAAAATGAAGGCCGAATCGTACCTGTTACCTTATTCACTAAGGGGGGCGGTCAATGGTTAGAATTAATGGCCCAAACAGGCGTTGATGCAATCGGTCTTGATTGGACGACTGATCTTGGCAAAGCACGGCAACGAGTGGGTGATAAGGTCACTTTGCAAGGTAATATGGATCCTTGTGTACTTTATGCTTCAGCTGATCGCGTTGAACAAGAAGTAGCCAGTGTTTTAGCGAGTTTTGGTAAAGGCGAAACAGGCCATGTATTTAATTTAGGTCATGGTATTCACCCAACAATTGAACCAGAAAAAATGGAACGGCTCATTAATTCAGTGCATACATTGAGTGAACCTTACCACCAAAAATAGCGCAGGCGATTTATAGCTGAACTATGATAAAACGGCGATCTAAATCGTCTTTTTCCTCCAATGTTATTGTTTTATGATGTTTAGAACGTCGAGTCTCTGCAAATACAACAATAAATAATGAGTAGGCTTGTTTCGTTAAGTGGCTGATGTTTAAATAATGGCAATGTAGCATCTTTCTCTCACCCTTTCATAGGTGAAGTTACCTTCATGACAACTGACCCTACTAGTTCAGCGATTTTACCCAATAAAAACCTGTTAATAGGCTTCTTTTTGGCGATATTTGGTACATTACTGTTTTCGTTAAAATCTATTTTCATCAAATTCTTGTATCAGCAAGGTTTAGATGCAAACGCGGTATTAGTGTTGCGGATGGTATTGGCTTTACCAATATATCTGGTGATTTTGTTATGGTTGTTACGTTCCCAAACAAAGCCCGCGACGCTTGATTTTGCAACGTTGAGATCAATCTTAGTGCTTGGTTTTCTGGGCTATTATCTCGCTTCATTATTGGATTTAATGGGACTTGAGCTCATCAGTGCGCAGCTTGAAAGATTGAGCTTGTTTACTTACCCATTTATGGTGGCCATGATTGGTTATTTTTTGTTTAACGAGGGCTTAACTCGCCGCCTTATTTTTGCATTAATAGTCACGTATTCTGGGCTTTTAGTGGTAATGGGACAAGAATTACAACTAACTGGAAATAGTGTGTTTGAGGGTGTGAGTTTAGTATTAGGTTCAGCGTTAAGTTTCGCTTTGTATGTTTTGCTTAGCCGTACATTTATCAAGCAGTTAGGCAGTAAATTATTTACCAGCATTGCGATGATTGCATCGAGCATTTTTGGTGTATTACACGGCATAGTGACGATAGATATAACTCAGCTAACAATAACCAATGCAGCTTGGTTATGGCTCAGTCTGTTGGTTATTTTCAGTACTGTGATACCTAGCTTTATGATGACAGAAGCGATACATCGGATCGGTCCTGCTCAAAGTGGCGTTGTCGGCATGTTAGGACCGATATTCACTATTGGTTTAGCGGTTTATTTATTAGGCGAGCCGTTTACGTTGACTATCGCTCTCGGTGTTTTGTTAGTCATTGTCGGGGTAATGAGTTTAATGTTGCAAAAGCGCTAGCTAGAATGAAGTTTGTAAATTAATTACGGTCGTTAGTTTTACGTGCTTCATTGATTAATTGTCTGGCAAAACGTTTAACTTGCAAGTCATACAAAGCAAGCTGTCCACCCGTCCTAATTGCACTGGATGCGAGTCCACCGATAACCATCAATAATAATATTGCGATGATCCAAGCTAAAAAATAAGTAACTCGCAATGATTCAGGGCTTGCTTGAGCATCGGGCAAGGTTTGTTGCACGCTCGCTTCACTGTTTTCTGCTTTCGTTTGCGGGGTAAATTTGGCAAGCATGACATCGAGATGCGATCCCTGTTCAATGGCATCAGCAAAACGTTCGATATTTTGAGGTTCTTTATATAAATGCCAAGCTTCAAAAATGACCTTAATGCCAATAAATAAACCAATCAGTAGCATCACAAGACCAAGTAATCTCACTAGGATAGATAAAAAATCAGTGGTCGTTGATGATGAATTATCCATAAAAGCTACCTTTCTAGTGATTTGTTGATGAGATTGAGATGCGTAAAATAATATGTCGACAGTTATATTGCAAGCTTGCAATAAAAAAGGGCGACTCAAACTATGAGTCGCCCTTAGTTTAAACTAACTAAGAATATGTAGTTATTTCGTATTATTAGTGAACTCTGGATATGCTTCCATACCACACTCACTTAAATCAACACCTTCGTATTCTTCTTCTTCAGTGACTCGGATACCCATCACCATTTTGATGACTAACCAGACTACGAAACTTGTCACAAATACCCAAGTAAAGATAGTTGCCGCACCAATCAATTGCGCGATAAAGGTTGCATCTGGGTTAGTTAACGGTACTGCGAATAGACCCCATAAACCAACTACACCATGAACCGAGATGGCACCAACTGGATCATCAAGTTTCATTTTATCTAAGGTGACGATTGAGAATACTACCAACGCACCACCCACAGCACCAATGATTGTTGCTATTAATGGTGTCGGTGTATCTGGACCGGCTGTAATAGCGACTAGGCCTGCTAATGCACCATTCAATATCATGGTTAAATCAGCTTTACCGAACATTAACTTAGCAACAATAAGTGCTGCAATTACACCACCTGCAGCTGCAGCATTGGTATTTAGAAATACCATCGCCACGGCATTAGAGCTAGCCACATCGCCTAGTTTTAATACCGAACCACCATTAAAGCCAAACCAACCCATCCATAGAATGAAGGTACCTAGTGTTGCCATTGGCAAGTTAGCACCTTGAATTGGGCGAATTTCGCCGTTAGGACCATATTTACCTTTACGAGCACCTAGTAAGATAACACCCGCTAAAGCTGCTGATGCACCTGCCATGTGAACGATACCTGACCCAGCAAAATCTAGGAAACCTATGTCGCCTAAGCTATACATGCCAAATACTTCACCGCCACCCCAAGTCCAAGAACCTTCCAACGGGTAAATGAATGCTGTCATCACTACTGCAAACGCAGCAAATGCCCATAACTTCATTCGTTCAGCAACCGCACCAGATACGATTGACATTGCCGCACCTACGAATACTACTTGAAAGAAGAAATCTGAAGCTGTGGAGTATACTGAACCACCATCAAAACCGGCTTCTGCTGATGCCGCTAATGCATCTGCCGTTAACGTGTCACCGCCTGCAATACCTTCTAAGAAGATGCCGCCGCCGTACATGATGTCATAACCTATAACCATATAAGCCGTACACGCAATGGCAAATAATAATACGTTTTTCGTTAAAATTTCGGTGGTATTTTTTGCTCGAACCAAGCCTGCTTCTAACATTGAGAAACCTGCTGCCATCCACATAACCAATGCACCCATTACTAGGAAGTAAAAGGTGTCTAAGGCATATTGGAGCTCGAAAATTTGATTTGTTACATTTTCCATTTGATGCTCCTAAAACTATAGCGCTTCGGAACCGGTTTCGCCTGTGCGAATCCGAACCACTTGCTCTAATGGATATACAAAGATTTTGCCATCACCAATTTTGCCAGTGTTAGCACCCTTAGTAATTGCTTCGATAACTTGATCAACTAAGTCGTCATCAATCGCAATTTCTAGTTTGAGTTTAGGTAAAAAATCTACCACATATTCTGCGCCACGATATAGCTCAGTGTGTCCTTTTTGACGACCAAAGCCTTTAACTTCAGAAACAGTTAAACCTTGAATACCAATTTCGGACAACGATTCGCGGACATCATCAAGCTTAAAGGGCTTGATTATCGCTACTACTTGTTTCATAAAATATTCCTTGTATATAAATGGTCGCCTAACGTCTAACAAAGAAGTTAGGCGACCAAAAAAGAATTACATTGATTTAGATACAGTGAAGATGAATGTGCTGTCAGCTGCTGTGCCGAAAAGATCATCACCGTTGTTGTCAGTATCTGTGTATGTTAAATCTACACCTAGGCCAACAACCTCAGTTGATACACCAACATGGTAGTTTGTGTAATCTTCGCCAAAATCATAATCGTAGTAACCTACACCAGCGGCTAAGCTAAACATACCGATGTCATGAGCTGCATCCAATGAGTAATAAACGCTATCTTCATAATTTTTGTCATCGGCATCGATAGTGTATGCAACGCCTGCAGTTAAGAAGCTATAGCTTAATGAACCGTATACTTCTGTGAAGTCTAAACTCAGGTCTGATGCGCCTGGGTAATCGTAGTAAATCGCACCTACATCGTATGAAAAGCCTGTATCAGCAATATCACTTGCAAAACCAGCGTAGTAGTCGATTTCGATTGAAGCATCATCACCAAAGTCAACATTTGATGCCCATGCACCAGCATAAGCGCCAGTTGTGTGGTTTAAGTCGAAACCACCAGAAATAGCAGGATCACTATCCGTTTGTGTAATACCACGGAATACGTATTCAGATGATAGTGCAACATTAGCAGATGTAGACCAAGCGCCATCTGCACTTTCCCATGCCATTGCTGAAGATGCTGCAAATGCAGTGCTTGCTGCTAAACATAACATTGAGATTTTTTTCAGATTCATTATCAATTCCTCGTGACTATTTAATTAAAGTAATAAAACCGTTTGAATGCGATGTTGTTGTTCTCTGACAACATTGTGTATTCAGACTACAACAACTTTTGCAGTTTGTGTGCCAACATGCTTATTTTGATGTAATTCAACTGGTTATAAATGATGCTTGTATGTTGACATAGCATTATAGGCACATTTTAGTGCGGTTTAGTAACGGAGCGCTCTTTCTTGGTGCAAATAATGAAATTATTGCTTTTAAACAAGGCTTGTTATCATAGTCCGCTAATTTATCTAGGTGAAATAACAATGGTATACCCAATAATTGATCCCGTTGCCTTGTCCTTAGGCCCGCTACATATTCATTGGTATGGTTTAATGTACTTATGCGGTTTTGTCGGTGCATGGTGGTTAGGGCGCATACGCGCTGAACGCTATGGCTGGACTGCTGAGCAGGTTGAAGATCTATTATTTTATGGTGCAATTGGAGTCATTATTGGTGGTCGCTTAGGTTCGGTTATTTTTTACGATTTACCTAACACCTTGGAACATCCACTCAATATCCTCAAAATTTGGCAAGGTGGAATGTCATTTCATGGCGGTTTATTAGGTGTATTAGCCGCATTTTGGTTTTTTTCAAGAAAAACAGGGAAATCTTTTTTTACAATTAGTGACTTTATAGCACCGATGGTGCCAATCGGTTTGTTTTTTGGACGAATCGGTAATTTTATTAATGGTGAGTTATGGGGAAAAGTCAGTGATGTACCGTGGGCAATGGTATTTCCGAATGGCGGCCCGTTACCACGTCATCCGTCACAACTTTATGAGGCTGGATTAGAAGGTCTGGTGTTATTTATCATCTTATGGCTTTATTCTGCAAAACCGAAACCTGTATCTGCCGTCTCAGGCTTATTCCTGTTGGGTTACGGTGTGTTTAGATCGCTAGTTGAATTGGTTCGCATTCCTGACCAACAGTATGGTTACTTTGCATTTGATTGGCTGACAATGGGACAAATTTTGTCATTACCAATGATTTTACTTGGCGCGTTTATAATGCTTCGTGCTTATCGTAAATAAACGTTAGATTAAGACGACAGCCCAAACAGCGATCGCTATCAGGATGCATAATAAAACGGCTAAAGAGCCATAATCTTTGGCGCGTCCTGATAGCGCATGGTGCTCTGTTCCAACGCGATCAACGACGCATTCGATTGCGGAATTTAATATTTCAACAATCAAAATGACAACTAAGCTGATAATCATCGCTAGTTGTTCGTAGGCTGTTACGTCAAGAAAAAAGCTCAAGCCGCCGAGTAAAATCACCGCCAGAAATTCTTGTTGGAAGGCAGACTCATTCGTAATGGCAGATTTAAAACCCTGCCAAGAGTAAAGTGTCGCGTACAAAATCCGTTTAATGCCAGTATTTTTTTCCATCGTAAATGTATTCCAAGTATAAGATTGGCGGCGACTATAACATGGATTATCCCCGTCTAAATTCTTGTAATGTCAGTCAGTTATAGTTAGCGTAAAGAAAATGGTATTGATCATTTTGACTCATAATTATTGCACGCATGTTAAAATGACCGATCATTAATTTTAAACGTGTTTGGTGAGTTATGAGTTATCAAGATCATTATGATGTGATTGTTGTCGGCGGCGGTCACGCTGGTACGGAGGCCGCATTGGCGTCTGCGCGTCAGGGCGTGAAAACCTTATTGCTGACACAGAATATCGAAACATTAGGTCAAATGAGCTGTAATCCTGCTATCGGCGGAATTGGCAAAGGTCATTTGGTTAAAGAAATCGATGCACTTGGCGGCATTATGGCGCAAGCCGCTGATCAGGGCGGGATTCAATTTCGTATCTTGAATGCAAGCAAAGGGCCGGCTGTAAGAGCAACCCGAGCACAAGCAGATCGTATTCGATATAAAGCCGCTGTGCGCAATTACCTTGAAAACCAGCCGAATCTTTATTTATTTCAACAAACCGTTGATGATCTTGTAGTCGAAAATGATCGGGTAGTCGGTGTCGTGACCCAAGTAGGTTTACGTTTTTCCGCTAAATCAGTCGTGTTAACTGTCGGTACATTTTTAGGTGGTTTGATTCATATTGGCTTGCAAAACCATCAGGGTGGCCGCGCAGGTGATCCGGCTTCGATGACCTTGTCACAAAGATTGCGCGCTTTACCGTTTAGAGTCGATCGCTTAAAAACAGGTACGCCACCGCGAATTGCAACTAATAGCATTGATTATTCACAATTAGCTGAACAACCAGGTGATACACCGACCCCTGTGTTTTCTTTTTTAGGTAAACGCAGCGATCATCCGGCTCAGATTTCGTGTCACATTACGCATACAAATGAAGCAACGCATGATGTTATTCGTAATAACTTGGATCGTTCACCAATGTACAGCGGTGAAATCGAAGGCATTGGTCCGCGTTATTGCCCGTCGATTGAAGACAAAGTGGTACGGTTTGCTGACAGGATTTCTCACCAAATATTCTTAGAGCCAGAAGGTTTGAATTGTGGTGAAGTTTATCCAAATGGTATTTCAACGAGCTTACCGTTTGATGTGCAATATCAAATTGTTCGGTCAATGAAAGGTTTAGAAAACGCCCACATTACGCGACCAGGTTATGCGATTGAATATGATTATTTTGATCCACGTGATTTACAACCGTGGTTAGAAACTAAACATATGGCAGGTTTGTTTTTTGCCGGTCAAATCAATGGTACGACAGGCTATGAAGAAGCCGCTGCTCAAGGTTTGATTGCTGGTATTAATGCTGGCTTGCAAGCACGAGGTTTGGATACGTGGTTCCCGCGTCGTGATGAAGCGTATATCGGCGTGATGATTGATGACTTAATTACCTTAGGTACGCGCGAACCTTACCGTATGTTTACCAGCCGTGCAGAATATCGCTTATTATTACGTGAAGATAATGCCGATATTAGATTGACACCAAAAGGACGTGAATTAGGGCTGGTTGATGATGAGCGCTGGGCGATATTTACCGCTAAACAAGAAGCAGTCGCCACCGAAACGGAGCGGTTAACGGCTTACAAATTTACGCCAGAAAATGTTGATCAGAGTGTAGCGGAACAAGTTTTAGGTGAGCCTCTGAATAAGGTGAACTCGGCATTAGAATTATTACGTCGTCCTGAAGTAGATTATGCCGCCTTATTGTTATTGATGGGTGAAGAAACGGTATTAGATGAAGATGTTTCTGAGCAAGTAGTGATTCATACCAAATATGCTGGTTATATCACGCGTCAGCAAACTGAAATTGATCGATTGAAGCGTAATGAAACAACTGCATTACCCGACGATCTTGATTATGGAACGGTACGCGGTTTATCAAACGAAGTACGTGAAAAACTGGCCAATGCACGGCCAAATAGTCTTGGTCAAGCGGCCCGTATTTCAGGTGTAACGCCGGCTGCAGTGTCATTATTATTAGTCCATTTGAAGCGTGGCGAACAGAGTAAGGTTGTAAATGGATGAACAATGAAGCCCAACTGAAGCAACAATTACTTCAAGGCTGTGACACTTTAAAGTTGGATCTGACCGAGCTGCAAATAAGCCAATTGCTGACGTATGTTCAACTATTAGATAAGTGGAACAAGGTTTATAACCTGACTTCGGTACGTGATCCACAAGAAATGATCAGCCGTCATATCTTAGATAGTTTGGCTGTTTTGCCTTATTTGCCTGGACCATCATTATTGGATGTGGGAACTGGCGCTGGCTTGCCTGGTATTCCGGTTGCAATTGCTAACCCAAATATATCAGTCACTTTATTAGATAGTAATTCAAAAAAAACCCGTTTTTTACAACAAGTAAAAGCTGAGCTGGGTTTAACAAATATCACTGTTGTACATGGCCGCGTTGAACAGGCCGAATTAGCCAAATTTACAACCGTAACCGCACGTGCTTTCTCGACGATTGATGTCATTATTGATTTAGCTGGCAGACACTGCGATGATGCTGGCAGTCTCGTACTGATGAAGGGTGTATATCCAGAAGAAGAATTGGCTGCGAATATTGAAGGCTTTAGCCTGCAAGATGTCGTATCACTGGATGTACCCAATTGCGATGGCAAAAGACATTTGGTACGTTTGATTAAGAATTAAAGGCATAGTGAATGGGAAATATTTACGCGGTTACCAATCAAAAAGGTGGGGTAGGGAAAACCACCACCACCGTTAATTTAGCGGCTGCCTTAGCCGATGCGGGTAAAAAAGTATTATTAATCGATCTCGATCCGCAAGGTAATGCTTCTACCGGCTGTGGTATCGATAAAGATGCGATAGATAAAAGTAGTTACGATGTCATTATGACGACAGCTAAAGCGGCTGATGCGATAATACGTCCTGATGATTTAAGCTTTGATGTGATGCCCACCAATTCCGATTTGACTGCTGCCGAAGTGCAATTATTAGAGGTGAAGTTGCGCGAACATCGTTTGCGTTTAGCCTTGGAATCAACGCGTGAAAAATATGATTTCATTTTGATTGATTGTCCTCCTTCTTTAAGTATGCTGACATTAAATGCCTTGGTGGCATCGAAAGGTGTCATTATTCCCATTCAATGTGAATATTATGCTTTGGAAGGTTTATCGTCCTTATTAAAAACGATTGAACGTGTAAAACAGCGAGCTAATCCGGCATTAGAGGTTACTGGTTTAATTCGTACCATGTTTGATGCTCGAAATAATTTAGCTGGCCAAGTTTCACGGCAACTTATTACACACTTTAATAAAAAAGTATTTCACTCGATTATTCCTAGAAACGTTCGTTTGGCAGAAGCACCGAGTCACGGTATTCCTGTGATTAGCTATGATCGAAGCTCACGAGGATCGATTGCTTATATGGCAATGGCAAGTGAGTTTATGCGACGTGAAAGCACCAGCACCCCTGAAAAAGTGGATACCTAGATGGCAATTAAAAAACGAGGATTGGGTCGCGGATTAGATGCTCTGCTGTCTGATGTCCAGCATGATGATGAAAGTTTGGATGATAGTCTGCAATATTTTCCTCTCGATATGGTTCAGCCGGGTAAATACCAACCTCGTGTTGATATGTCAGAAGAATCATTAAATGAATTAGCAGACTCGATACGAGCACAAGGTTTGGTTCAACCTATCGTTGTCCGTCCTGTTAATGGTGGACGTTATGAAATTATTGCCGGTGAACGGCGCTGGCGGGCATCTAAAATTGCGGGTTTAGATTTGATTCCTGCTTTAGTGCGAGATGTGTCAGATCGCAGTGCGATTGCAATGGCATTAATTGAAAATATACAACGAGAAAACTTAAACCCGATGGAAGAAGCAAACGCACTACATCGGTTACGTGAAGAGTTTACGATGACCCATCAAGAAGCGGCCGAAGCCGTAGGGCGTTCGCGAGCAGCAGTTTCAAACTTATTACGCCTACGAAATCTAAATGACGATGTAAAACGATTGGTTGAAAATTGCGATCTAGAGATGGGTCATGCACGCGCTTTATTGGCATTAGAAGGTGAAAGCCAGTCAGATAGTGCAAGACATATCGTAGAAAAAGGCTTGTCTGTACGCGAAACAGAACAATTAATTAGACGGTTATTAAAACCGGAAAAAGAAGCCATACAAAAATCAACAGAACATTTAGCAGAATTAAATCAACTAGAGAGTCTAATAAGTGAAAAGTTTGGTGATAAATTTACGGTAAAACACAGTGCTAGCGGTAAAGGAAAGTTAGTTATTGATTATGCTGATGTTGCTGAGCTAAAGAAAATTATTAAGCGTATTAAATAGGGTTGCGAGCATCAATTCCTTACATCATTTGTCATCAGATTGAAAACATGAAGATCAACTAGCCTATTCAAAATTTTCAAAGAGTTGTACCTGATCTGTAGTCAATGTCGGCGATAAGGGCTTAATATTAAGCTTAAGTAATGTCCAATCTAGAGATTAATCAACAATTTGATTGACCTAATAAGTAAGTGGTCGATATAATGCCGTGGTTTGCTTATCGACAGCGAAATCTCTGCGAGTCATGATGGAACGTTTAGTAAGAGCGGAACCGATAAATCATTTGATAAAAATGCAGCTTGTCGTACTAGTAATAACGAGTTTAATAATTCTTTGTATTCAAGATATAAGTATGTTTGTTGCTTACCTTTATGGTAGTGCGATAGGGATAATAATTAGTTTCTTACAAAGATGGCATCTATTTGCAGCTGCTAAAAATGCAAAAGCAGATGCGGGTAAAAATTTGGGCAGAGCATATCGCTGTATTGTAGAAAGATGGTTTGTAACCATCATAATGTTTGCTATCGGGTTTTTGATATTTTTATCAGACGAGATGATGTTGGCAGGCTTTATTGCAATGCAAGGGGTTGTTTTATTTGGAAATTATAAACGGGCTTAAAACCAAAAATGGCAAGTGAATCAATTACCACATCAGGTTATATCAAGCATCATCTACAAAATCTCACGTTTGGTGAGAAACATGTGGAATCAGCGTCAGGTGTTTGGACTTCAACAGGCGAGTTGGGCTTTGCAGAATCAGCTCAAGAAGCCAGTCAAATGGGATTTTGGGCTATCAATGTAGATACCATGGTCATGTCGCTGGTGCTCGGCGGATTAATGATGTGGTTTTTCAGACGCGTTGCTAAATCAATCTCGTCAGGCGTTCCTACTCCGGCACAAAATTTCGCAGAAATGATCATCGAGTTTATTAATGACACGGTTCGCGGGTCATTCAGTGGTGGTAAAAACGATTTGGTTGCACCTTTAGGATTAACAATCTTCGTTTGGATTTTCTTAATGAATTTAATGGATCTAATTCCCGTTGACTTCATTCCCGTCCTTGTGGCGCAAGGCGCTTCATTAGCATTTGGTGTTGATCCCCACCATGTATATTTCAAAGTTGTACCAACAACTGATCCTAATGCCCCATTAGGAATGGCGTTGGTTGTATTTGCCTTAATGCTATATTACAGCTTCAAGGTCAAAGGCACTGGGGGCTTCCTCGCTGAGCTGTCACTTGAGCCATTCGGAAAATTTGCCTTGCCTATTAATATTGTTCTTGAAACAGTGACATTATTAGCTAAGCCGTTCTCACTAGGATTGCGATTGTTCGGGAATATGTATGCTGGCGAAATGGTATTTATACTTATAGCCACGATGTACAGTGCAAGTTTAGTTTTAGGTTCTGTCGCGGCATTATTACAAGTCGGCTGGGCAATTTTCCACATACTTATTATTACGTTACAAGCATTTATCTTTATGGTCTTGACGATTGTATATATGGATATGGCTCACCAGCGTCACTGAGTTAGAACAAGTTTCACGTTTATTTTTTGTAAGTTTATTTTTTTAATATTTGCTATTTGTTAGGAGAGAAATGATGGATATGGGTTTAGTTTACATTGCGGGTGCCTTAATGGCAGGTCTTGGTGCTTTAGGTGCTGCAGTTGGCGTTGGTTTATTAGGTGGTCGCTTTTTAGAAGCAGCTGCTCGTCAACCTGAGTTAGTGCCAATGTTACGTACACAGTTTTTCTTAGTTGCTGGTCTAGTTGATGCGGTTCCAATGATTGCTGTTGGTCTATCTATGTACGTGCTATTCGCTGTTGTTTAAGCATATTTGTACATTTATAGATTATTGCGATAAAGAAGAGGTATTGGCATGAATATCAATGCAACCTTGATAGGCCAAGCAATTGCTTTTTTAATCTTTATTGGCTTTTGCATGAAATATGTATGGCCACCGATTATTCAAGCGCTTGATGAACGCAAAAAGAAAATTGCGGATGGCTTAGCTGCTGCAGAACGCGGAAAGCATGAGCAAGAGTTAGCTGAAAAACGCGCACAACAAGTTATTCACGAAGCTAAAGAACAAGCGAA
This sequence comes from Methylophaga sp., assembly GCA_011053005.1. Lineage (GTDB taxonomy): Bacteria > Pseudomonadota > Gammaproteobacteria > Nitrosococcales > Methylophagaceae. The sequence continues at coordinate 34,101 of DRHW01000005.1, read as the reverse complement.
CGATATTATTACCCAAGCGCAACGTCGTGGTAATGAAATTGTTGACGAATCTAAAGATAATGCACGCATTGAAGGTGAGCGAATTTTAAATTCTGCACAAGCAGAAATTAAACAAGAAGCTAATCGTGCAAGAGATGAGTTGCGAGCACAAGTAGGTAGCGTTGCTATCGCGGGTGCTGCCAAAATTCTTAGCCGTGAAATTGATGACAAGGCACATACCGATTTGTTACAAGAATTGGTTGGCCGGATCTAGAGGAAGAAAGGATGGCTGAAGCAATTACCATCGCTCGTCCCTATGCTGTTGCAGTTTTTGCAATTGCAAAAGAAAAAGATGAGTTGAAGGGCTGGTCTGACTTACTTGCGGTATTAGCGCAATGTGTAGCAGATCCAAAAATGCAATCCATAATTACTAGCCCAGCAGTCAGTGATGTTCAGGTCGTGACGCTATTAGCGGATATATCTGGCGATTTGATAAATGATGATGCTCGTAAGTTCTTAGCATTATTAGCTGAGAGTAATCGACTACAAATGTTGACTTACATAGCCGTAATTTTTGAAGAATTACGTGCTAAAGCGGAGCAAACAATGACCGCCGAAGTAACATCAGCAAGAGCATTGACATCAGAACAAGAAAGCAACATCGCTGCTGCGTTGAAAAAACGCATAGGAAGAGATGTAACATTGATCACAACGATCGATGACAGCTTATTGGGTGGTGCGATTATTCGTGCAGGTGATCTGATCATTGATGGATCTGCCTTGGGTAAATTGAACAGACTGGCCAACGCTATAATCTAGCGGCCCGTTTAAAGAGGAAACAGAGATGCAACTGAATTCAGCAGAAATCAGTGACCTAATCAAAAAGCGAATTGAAAGCTTTGATGGGGCAACTGAAGCACGCACAGAAGGTACTGTTGTTGGTGTAACTGATGGTATCGTTCGTATTCATGGCTTGGCTGATGTTATGTCTGGGGAAATGTTAGAGTTCCCAGGTAATACATTTGGTATGGCTTTAAACTTAGAACGTGATTCTGTCGGTGCAGTAATTTTAGGTCCTTACCAACACATCACAGAAGGTGATAGTGTTAAATGTACTGGCCGTATTTTAGAAGTACCCGTCGGTGAAGCTTTATTGGGTCGTGTTGTTGACTCTTTAGGTAACCCAATCGATGGTAAAGGTGAAATCGCAGCTGAAGGTTCAGCGCCAATTGAGAAAGTAGCGCCAGGCGTTATTGCTCGTCAATCGGTTGATCAGCCATTACAAACAGGTTTGAAATCTGTTGATGCCATGATTCCAGTTGGCCGTGGCCAACGTGAGTTAATCATCGGTGACCGTCAAACAGGTAAAACAGCCATTGCTATTGATGCGATTATCAACCAAAAAGGTACAGGCGTTAAATGTATCTACGTTGCTATCGGACAAAAAGCATCTTCAATTGCGAACGTGGTTCGTAAATTAGAAGAACACGGCGCTTTAGAGTATACAACGATCGTTGCTGCGGCAGCGTCTGATTCAGCTGCATTGCAATTTATTGCACCATATGCTGGCTGTTCAATGGGTGAATACTACCGTGATAAAGGTGAAGATGCCTTAATCGTATATGATGATTTAACAAAACAAGCTTGGGCTTATCGCCAAGTATCATTATTGTTACGTCGTCCACCTGGTCGTGAAGCTTATCCTGGTGACGTTTTCTATATTCATTCTCGTTTATTAGAGCGTGCTTCACGTGTAAACGCTGACTATGTAGAAAAAATCACTAACGGTGCAGTGAAAGGAAAAACAGGTTCATTAACTGCTTTACCAATCATTGAAACACAAGCTGGTGACGTATCTGCTTTCGTACCAACTAACGTAATTTCGATTACTGATGGTCAGATCTTCTTAGAAACAGATTTGTTCAACTCGGGTATTCGTCCTGCGATTAATGCTGGTTTGTCTGTATCGCGTGTTGGTGGTGCTGCTCAAACTAAGATCATTAAGAAATTGGGTGGTAGTACACGTCTTGATTTAGCTCAATATCGTGAATTAGCAGCATTTGCTCAATTTGCATCTGATTTAGACGAAGCTACACGTAAGCAAATTCAACGTGGTCAACGCGTTACAGAATTGATGAAACAAGGTCAGTATAAGCCTTTATCAATTGCTGAAATGTCGATGTCATTGTATGCAGCTAACGAAGGTTTTATTGATGATGTGGCCGTAGAGAAAGTAGGTTCTTTCGAAGCAGCTTTGTTGTCACACATGAAATCTAATCATGCTGATCTAATGGCTAAAATAAATGAAACCGGTGGGTTTGATAAAGATATCGCAAGTGCTATGACGGCTGCGATTGAAAGTTTCAAAACTACAGGTAGTTGGTAATCGGAGCATAAGCCATGGCTAGCGGCAAAGAGATACGGACTCAGATAGCAAGCATCAAAAACACGCAAAAAATCACGCGTGCAATGGAGATGGTTGCTGCGAGTAAAATGCGTAAGGCTCAAGAACGTATGGCGGCAACACGTCCTTATGCGACTAAGATTCACAATGTAATACAACATTTGGCCTTTGCCCATCCCGAATACAAGCATGTGTATTTACAAGATAGAGCAGAAACTAAACGTGTGGGTTACATTGTCGTTTCTTCAGATCGTGGATTATGTGGTGGTTTAAATAATAATTTATTTAAAACAGCGCTAAAAGACATCAAAACAAAGATCGATCAGGGTCTTGAAGTAGATATTTGTACTATCGGTAAAAAAGCGACAAGCTTTTTTGGTCGATTACCTGTCAACCTAACTGGACAAGTTGTACAGTTAGGTGACGCACCACGTCCACATGAATTGATTGGTGCCGTAAAAGTAATGCTTGATGCTTATGAAAGCGGCCACATTGATAGTTTATACCTTGTATTTAATGAGTTCGTTAACACGATGACTCAAAAAAATAAGGTTGTGCAATTACTACCAGCAGCGCCTGAAAAACCAAGTGCTGAAATGTCACATCACTGGGATTATATCTACGAACCTGATGCAAAAGAGGTGTTAGATCACTTATTGGTGAGATACATCGAGTCTTTGGTTTACCAAGGTGTTGTTGAAAACATTGCTTGTGAACAAGCTTCTCGTATGGTCGCGATGAAAAGCGCGTCTGATAATGCGGGTGACCTTATTGATGACTTGCAACTTGTTTATAACAAAGCGCGCCAAGCGTCTATTACGCAAGAAATATCTGAGATTGTTGCTGGTGCCGCTGCGGTATAAAGCAAATAACATGGGCCTATCCGCCCAAACGTATTGAAAGAGGAAGCAAGATGAGCTCTGGAAAGATTGTACAAATAATCGGTGCGGTCGTTGACGTGGAATTCCCACGTGACAGCCTACCAAAAATTTACGATGCTTTGATAGTTGATGAAAGTGGTTTAACACTTGAAGTACAGCAACAATTAGGTGATGGTGTTGTTCGTGCGATTGCTATGGGTGTAACAGATGGTCTTAAACGTGACTCAGCTGTTTCAAACACTGGCAATTCAATTCAAGTACCAGTAGGCCAAAAAACATTAGGTCGTATCATGGACGTATTGGGTAACCCAATCGATGAGAAAGGTCCTATCGGTGAAGAGACTAGAATGTCTATCCATCGTAAAGCGCCTAGCTTCGATGAGTTAGCTGCTAGTAATGAATTACTTGAATCAGGTATCAAAGTAATCGACTTAGTTTGCCCGTTTGCTAAGGGTGGTAAAGTAGGTCTATTTGGTGGTGCTGGTGTAGGTAAAACGGTAAACATGATGGAGCTTATCCGTAACATCGCGACAGAGCACAATGGTTTCTCTGTATTCGCAGGTGTTGGTGAGCGTACTCGTGAAGGTAACGATTTCTATCATGAAATGACTGATTCAAACGTAATCGATAAAGTATCATTGGTTTATGGTCAAATGAATGAGCCACCTGGTAACCGTTTACGTGTTGCTTTGACTGGTTTAACAATGGCTGAAAACTTCCGTGATGAAGGTCGTGACGTACTGTTCTTCGTTGATAACATTTACCGTTATACATTAGCCGGTACTGAAGTATCTGCGTTGTTAGGTCGTATGCCATCAGCGGTAGGTTACCAACCAACATTGGCCGAAGAAATGGGTGTATTACAAGAACGTATTACATCAACTAAAATTGGTTCTATTACGTCAATCCAAGCGGTATACGTACCTGCCGATGACTTGACTGATCCATCTCCAGCAACAACCTTCGCTCACTTAGATGCGACTGTTGTATTGTCACGTTCAATTGCTGAATTAGGTATTTACCCAGCGATTGATCCACTTGATTCAACAAGCCGTCAGCTAGATCCTCTAGTTGTTGGTAACGAGCATTATGATATTGCTCGTGGCGTTCAAGGTACATTACAACGTTACAAAGAATTGAAAGATATCATTGCGATCTTGGGTATGGATGAATTATCTGAAGAAGATAAATTGACTGTATCTCGTGCTCGTAAGATTCAACGTTTCTTGTCACAACCTTTCTTCGTAGCTGAAGTATTTACGGGCAGCCCAGGTAAATATGTTTCACTAAAAGATACCCTTGTAGGCTTTAAAGGTATCTTAAACGGTGATTATGATTCACTACCGGAACAAGCGTTCTATATGGTTGGTGGTATCGAAGAAGCTGTTGAAAAAGCGAAAAAACTTTAACCTTTTAGGAGGTGCTGGACAATGGCAATGACAATTCACGTTGATATCGTAAGCGCAGACACCTCGATTTATTCAGGTCTAGTAGAAGCTGTATTTGCTTCTGCAGTCATGGGCGAAGTGGGTATTTACCCACGTCATACACCTATGTTGACTCGTTTAAAACCGGGTGAAGTACGCATATTGCTCAATGGAAAACAAGAACAGTTCTACGTGTCAGGTGGTATTCTTGAAGTACAACCAAATATCGTCACCATCTTAGCAGATACAGCTTTACGTGCTGATGATATTGATGAAGCCGCAGCACTAGAAGCCAAAGCAGATGCAGAACGTTCATTAAACGAGCGTGGTGCGAAGATGGAATATGCTGAAGCACAAATTAAATTGGCAGAAGCAATGGCTCAACTACGTAGTATTGAACGTATGAGAAAAGGCAAAGGTCACTAAAAGACCACATGCTGAATAAAAGGCTGTCTTATGACAGCCTTTTTTTTGTCTAAAATTTGTTAGAATAGCTAGCTCAAATATCGTTAACGGAAATATATATGTCATTAAGTATCGTCATCTTAGCTGCTGGGAAAGGCACAAGAATGAAATCTGCCATTACCAAAGTCATGCACAAACTGGCGGCTAAACCACTTGTTGAACACGTTATTGATACTGCAAAAAAATTAAATCCTATTAATTTGAGCTTAGTCACTGGTAATGGTGCAGAACAGCTACAACCATTATTAGCGACAAAGCAGGTTGTTGAAGTGGTGCAAAATGAACAACTAGGAACGGGTCATGCAGTAATGCAAGCAATCGATCAATTTTCTGATGCTGATCAAGTTCTTGTGCTCTATGGTGATGTGCCACTGACTAAAGTGTCGACGTTGCAACGATTAATTGACTGTGGTGATGCTAATAGTTTGAGAATTTTGACGACAGAACTTGCTGACCCAACGGGTTATGGCCGAATTGTGCGAAATGATGCGGATGAAGTTATCTGCATCACTGAACAAAAAGACGCTGATACTGAAACTTTAGCAATTAAAGAAGTGAACAGCGGCATTATGGTGTTGCCAGCAAAATGGTTAGCGCTATCGGTAGCAAAACTCACTAACAACAATGTACAAGGTGAGTATTATTTGACTGATATGGTTTCACTTGCAGTTACAGATGGTATTTCGATTAACACTCTCTGTTGTGCTGATAACACGGAAGTGGCCGGCGTTAATACACGCCAACAGTTGGCAGCATTAGAGCGTCATTATCAGCTATTACAAGCCAATGATCTTATGGTGAATGGCGTAACGCTTGCTGATCCTGCTCGTATCGATATTCGTGGCGAGCTTATAACGGGAACAGATATCACCATCGATGTGAATGTTATTTTCGAAGGTAAAGTTACATTAGCGAATAATGTGAAAATCGGTGCAAATTGCATTATTAAAGATGCAACGATTGGCGAAGGCACGATTATTTTAGCCAACAGTATGATTGATTCGAGTGTTATTGGTGCTAATGTCAATATTGGACCATTTGCACGATTAAGACCGGGCACAATACTGGCTGATAAGGCAAAAATTGGTAACTTTGTTGAAACGAAAAATGCCAATATTGGTAAAGGCTCTAAAGTAAATCACCTCAGTTATATTGGTGACACTGATATGGGCGCCGATGTAAATATTGGTGCTGGAACCATTACCTGTAATTATGATGGTGCCAATAAACATCGAACTATCATTGGCGATCGTGTCTTTGTAGGTTCTGACACACAATTAGTCGCGCCAGTGACGATTGAAAATGGTGCGACGATTGGCGCAGGTTCAACAATTCGTAAAACAGCACCTGCTGATGCGTTGACTCTAACCAAGTCGGAACAGCGAACAGTTAAGGGATGGCAGAGGCCAGTAAAGAAGAAATGATGATAATTCATTAAATCTACCAGTTGTAGGCTAAATAAAAGACCACTTGATCTTTATTAATCAGATAGCCTTTTATTTATAGTTGAGAATGCAGTACGGCGTTTAACGCAATATCAAAAACATAGCCTGTCCATTGCGGGTAATATTTAGAAGTAATTGCTTACCATCACTATAAGCATAAGGTTTAAATTCTTCTAAACTAGCGACGAGATTTTTATTAACCGACGTAATAATATCGTTCGTCCGCAAACCTGCAATATCAGCAGCACTACCGCGTTTAACTGAATAAATCACAACGCCTTTAAGTTTGTCAAAGTAGGGCGAGCCTTGTTCAATATCCCCGAAGGTTGCACCTGATAATTTTGGATGAACTTCGCCGTGTTGAGCTGATTTTGGCATTTCTTTTACGGTTGCTTTTACTACTTTGCTTTTACCATCACGTAATATTTCAATGTTGATGGTTTGCCCAACTAGTAGCAGTCCGATCGAGTTACGAAAGCTATCAGCATTCACTAACTTATGGCCATCAACGGCGGTCACGATATCACCGATTTTTAAGCCTGCTTCAGCAGCGGCTGAATCGGCGGCAATATTTGTCACAACCGCACCACGATCCGATTTAATATTAAATGCTTGAGCGAGCTGAGGCGTGAGATCTTGCATTTGCACACCAAGATGAGCGCGTCGTACTTCACCAAATTTAAGCAGTTGATCGGTTACTTGTTTCACCATATTACTTGGAATGGCAAATCCGATGCCGATATTGCTCGCTTCTTGGTTGGGTGAAAAGATGGCGGTATTTATACCTACTAATTCTCCACGTAGATTGACTAAAGCACCGCCAGAGTTACCAGGATTAATGGAGGCATCAGTTTGTATAAAATTTTCATAACCTTCAATGCCTAAGCCACTTCGACTAAGTGCACTGACAATGCCCGATGTGACGGTTTGACCTAAACCAAAAGGATTACCGATTGCGACCACAAAGTCACCCACGCGCAATTTATCAGAATTAGCCAGAGGTAAGGCGGTGAGTTGTTCAGCTGGAATTTGAATTAAAGCTACATCAGTCGCCGGATCGCTTCCAACTACTTTTGCTTGAAAACTGCGACCATCGGTTAATGAAACAGTGATTTGATCTGCTTTATTGATCACGTGATTGTTGGTTAATACTAAGCCTTTTTGGGCATCAAAAATCACACCTGAACCGAGACTTTGGGCTGTGCGTTGGCGTGGTTGTTGAGGTGGAATATTAAAAAAGCGGCGAAAATAAGGATCGTTGAGTAAAGGATTATCTTGAACAGGCACCAGACTTTTGGTGGCGATATTCACCACCGCTGGTTTTGATTGATCAAGCATTGGTGCCAATGATGGCATTTCACCATTGCCACCAAACCATGCAAAAGGTAGTCCCGCAAAGGCCACTTGAGCCAGTAAACTAAGCGCTGCTAACCAAACGAGAGCAGATTTAACTCTTGCCATAAAGACTCCTTACAATGTTCGTTCCAATTCTTCGCGAGGATTAAAGCTCAGTTCTTCTGCCATTTGCTGGTAGAACTTTGTCGCTTTATCATTATCAGCCGCTGGTGTCATAATTTGTAAATTTACAATTTGATCGCCTGCTTCTTTGCCGGGCAATCCACGACCTTTTAAGCGCATTTTTTGACCACTTTTGGCACCCGCTGGAATAGTAAGATTAATTTTACCAGCCAAGGTCGGTACGGTGACTTTAGCGCCTAATGCGGCCTCCCATGGTGCAATCGGAAGATCAAGTAAAACATTACTGCCATCTAAGCGGTAATAAGCATGTCCTGCAATATTGATTTCTAATAACAAATCACCGGCAATATTACCCATGCCCGCACGGCCTTGACCTGATAAACGAATTTTTTTACCAGATGTAATTCCTGCTGGAATTTTGACATTAAGTGTGCCTGTTTCATTTGAGCCACTCGGCCGCCGAATGCTCTTTTGGGCGCCATGAAATGCATCTTCAAGTGAAATGTTAATTTTAGCGTTTACATCTTCACCTTTGGCGTAGAAATTATCTCTACCGCCGCCGCCCATGCCGCCACCGCCAAACATGTTTTCAAAAAAGCTACTGAAGTTGCTGTTGCCATCAAATCCACCGCGGCCACCTTGTTGTCCCCAACCTGGTGGTGGCGTAAAAGATTGGCCATTTTTATAATTTGAACCAAACTGATCATATTGCGACCGTTTTTCTGGATCTTTTAAGACTTCATAGGCTTCACCTAATTCTTTAAATTTAGCTTCAGCATCAGCCTCTTTACTGACATCGGGATGATATTTACGTGCTAACTTTCGATATGCTTTTTTGAGGTCATCTTTAGAGACATCACGTGCGACACCGAGAATTTGATAATAATCTTTGTATTCCATAAATGTACTTTAGCCACCTAAATTTATTTAAATCATCACATGGGGGCATTGAGGGGGAATTACAAGGCTTTTTAAGGATTTTTCTGAGTCTTAAATCTTAAGGTTATGCGACAATGCTCGACTAAAATTATTATAAGTTGGAGAGCGTTTTATGTTCACGTTGAGAAAGGTTACTTTATTAGTTGCGCTAAGTAGTTCCTGTATTAGTCCGCTCGTTATTGCTGACAGTGATGTCACCTTAGATAGCTTAGTTGTCACTGGCACACGTTCGGAAACGTCACTCCTCGATCTCGCAGGTAACACGGCTAAAGTCACAGAAAAAGACATTGATTTTGTACACGCTGATCATATTTCCGAAGTGATTAATCGTCTTCCTGGCGTCATGATTCAACGTGGAAATGGTCAAGAGCATTTAACCTCAATTCGTTCTCCTGTTTTGAGTGGTGGAGCAGGAGCGGGTTCATTTTTGTATTTGGAAGATGGCGTGCCAATGCGGGCTGCGGGCTTTGCCAATGTAAACGGCTTGTTTGAAGCTAACACAGAACAAGCAGGTGGTATTGAGGTTGTACGTGGCCCAGGTAGTGCTCTGTATGGTTCAAATGCGGTACATGGTTTGATCAATGTACTTTCTCGCGCTCCTTCATTAGATCTTGAACGGTCGATTGATGTCTCGGCTGGGCCACATGATCTTTATGAAACCAAGGCCACGGTGAGCGACACGATTGGTAATCAAGCTTATCGTTTTAGCATTAATGGAACGCATGACGGTGGTTATGTTGATGATTCAGGTTTTGATCAACAAAAAATGACCTTCCGCCATGATTATTATGGTGAAAAAGATACCTTTAAAACCGTGTTTAATGCGGCTAATTTAAATCAAGAAACAGCGGGTTATACACCAGGTTTTGAAGCATATAAAAATACAGGCAAATCTAAAATAAATGCAAATCCAGATGCTTATCGCAATGCTAAATCAGCACGTTTATCAACACGATGGGATCATGAATTAACAGATTCATCTTATTTCAGTTTGACGCCTTATGTGCGTTATACCGAAATGGACTTTTTGATGCACTTCTTGCCCGGAACACCTGTTGAAAAAAATGATCATCGAAGCGCGGGTTTGTTAGCGGCTTATTACAAAGATTTGGAAGGCGGTCATAAAGTCATTTTCGGAACAGACGTTGAATATACTCAAGGCTCGTTATCTGAAATTCAGACAGACCCTAGAACTTTATTTGGGAAATATCCTCCTGGCACACACTACGATTATGATGTCGACGCGACAGTAATTGCACCTTATGTTCATACGGAATGGCAGGTTGCAGATAAAACACGAATTACGGCAGGTGCTCGTTATGAGTACACGCGGTATGAGTACGATAATAACGTTTCAAATGGTTTAGCACCTGGCAGTTCGACTTTATTTCGACCTGCGGATAGCACAGATAATTTTAGTAACTTCAGCCCTAAACTTGGATTAACCCAATTTTTGACTGAAGATACGAGTGCATTTATTAATCTAGCGCGTGGTAATCGTGCGCCACAAACGACGGATCTTTATCGTTCACGTCTAGAGTCCAATACATCACTTACTGCTGATTCTGAAACAATTGATAGTATTGAAGTCGGCGTCAGAAAAGTAGGTGATGGTATCCAATATGAAGCAACGACGTTTTATATGAAGAAAAGACATTATTTCTTTCGTGACACGGCAGATAATAATGTGCCTGATGGAAAAACACAGCATTATGGTATTGAATTAAGCGCTTTTTCACCTATTGGTGAGCAGTTTGATTTAGGCGGTAGTTTCACCTATGCGCGTCATCAATATGACTTTGAGCATGCAGGAAGCGATCCTTTAGGTTCGGATAGTATTTCGAATGGTGATGATATAAGTGCAGCACCTAGACAGCTTGCTAATATTCGTTTTGGTTGGAATTTCATGCCAAAAAGCCGTGCTGAGTTAGAGTGGATCCATGTTGGACGTTATTATACCGATTCAGGTAATACGCATAGCTATGACGGTCATGATTTGTTAAATCTCAGAACAAGTTATCAAGTCAGCAATAGTTTAGCCGTATATGGTGAGATTTCTAATCTGCTTAATACCGAGTATGCCGAACGTGCTGATTATAACTATGTAAACGCTTTTAATAAGACAGATCGTTACTTTGTTGGCGAAGAGCGGGGGCTTCATGTTGGTGCAAGCTATAGTTTCTAAGCTTTAAACTGATAAGACTGAGTAATAAAAAAAGCGGCGATAATTAAATTCTCGCCGCTTTTTTGTTATTAGCTGTTATATATTAATGGCTACTGGATTTTTGTTCTTCAAGTCGTCGTAAAAACTCACGCATAATATCGTCGTATAAAGCGACGCCGAGATAAGCATCTTCCACACCACTATCAATACTTGGGTTGTCGTTGATTTCAATTAAAACGACTCTTTCGCCGCTTTGTTTGATATCAATACCATATAAACCTTCACCCACTAATTTGGCTGATTTTAGTGCAACTTTAAGCACCTTTTCTGGCACTTCACTAATCGGCACAGCGGCTGATTTACCGCTCATCGTGCCTTTAGCCGTATTGTGGTTATAAATCTGCCAGTGACCTTTGCTCATAAAATATTGGCAGGCATAGATGACTTTGTTATTAAACACGCCAATCCGCCAGTCATAATCGGTATACATAAACTCTTGTAACAACACGATGGCTGATTGTTGAAAAAACTCAGCGGCATGTAAACGAAGTTCTTCAGCATCATTGACTTTGATAATGCCGCGAGAAAAGGCGCCATCAGGGATTTTCATTACCAGTGGGAAGCCTGCCTCATTACAGATTCTATCCATTCCTGCATGATCATTACGATAGAGTAAGTAGGAATCAGGCATCGGCAATTTATTAGCCGCTAATAATTCCATTAGGTAGATTTTATTAGTGCAACGAATGATGGACGTCGGATCGTCAATGACAACCAGACCTTCGCTTTCCGCTCGACGAGCAAATTTATAGGTGTGATTATTGGTCGCCGTCGTTTCACGAATAAACAAGGCATCATATTCTGCTAAACGGTTGTAGTCTTTAGGTGTAATAAGTTCAACATCAATCCCAATTCGTCGACCACTTTGAATAAATCGTTTTAAAGCGGTCGCATCACTCGGCGGCATTTTTTCTTCAGGATTATGCAAAATAGCCATGTCGTATCGAAAACTACGTTTCTTAGAGGGTTTACGCCACAATTTGCGATCAAAGTTATCGAGTGCATCAGCAAAACTATCTTGTTCAAGATCAGTAAGTTTATTAATCGCACCTGCTTTTACTTTACTAATTTGCCAGTGTTCTTTGTGACTAAATTCAATTTCAACTATCGGACAAGGAAACTGTTCATAAATTTGCCGCGCCAGTTTTTGTAAGGGTTTGATATCACAATGACCAAAAAATACTTTTGCAACGAAAGGACGTTGATCACTATTTTCAGTCGCCGAGATTAAGTTATCCAGTTGCGGTGCTAAATCGGTGATGTCGTAAGCGTAGAGACTTTTGCGTGATAGATCATTAATGGTACGCAAGCCAGGAATGACTTTATGGCCGCGAGCTTCCGATACCATTGAGCAGTAATAACCTGGGCTAAGATAATCTAAACTGTGACAGAGATTAATGACTTGCGCGCGTGCTTTACTGGTTTGCGACGGGTTTTGTAAATATTCATCAACAGTAATAACCTGAACGCTAGGAAAATAGGGCGCCCAATCTGCTTTATTTTCAATAATTATCAAGTGTTTAGTCATTTTGGTGGCTTATTGCCTCTTATAGAAATGTGTATCCTCAAACCGAATAGTAAAGTTATTATTAATGCTGTGTAATAATTATTTTTCAGCGATGATTTATTTACTGGATTAATGCTAAAAACTCACCTATTCTTCGCGAAAAATTTGTGACTTGGAGAACCGTGTTATGTATACCGATGCCGTTTTAAATGTGTTTTCACAGCGTTATGCTGATGCCCGCGAAAAATTTATGTCCGCAACTGAAATGAGCTCAATTGTGGATAAAGTGAATAGTTATAAACATCCACTTAAAGGGCCGAAAGGCGAAAAATTATTTTGCGATATCGCTTGGCTAGGTAATATCACTGCACCAAAGGTGTTGGTTTTAGTCTCTGGTTTACATGGTGTTGAAGGCGGTATTGGTTCTGCCATACAATCGGATTTTTTAAGTCGTTATCGACGTTTGCCCGCGGATGTTTGCGTGGTATTAGTGCATGCGCTAAATCCTTGGGGTTTAGCTTGGGCGAGCCGAAGTGATCACGAAGGGATTGATGTTAATCGTAACTTTGTCGATTTTTCTGCGCCGTTGCCTACATCGCAATCAGCTCATATCTGGCAAGATTTAATTAATAAAAAAGCCGATATTGATGCAGTGGGCGGCAACCGTGAACAATTTGATTTATTAAGTGAAGGACAATATGAAGATCAAAAGGCTTTGTATTTTGGTGGCACAAAACCAAGTTGGTCACGTGAATGTGTTGAGCAATTAGCGGGACAACTTCATCTCGCAGAACGTGAGCAGGTAATGGTCATTGATTTACATAGTGGCTTAGGTCCGTATGGGCATGGTGAATTGATTAGCGATCATCCGGTCGATTGTGCAGCTAGACAATCCTTAGTAGATATCTATGGCGCAACCTTGACCGAGCCAGTGTTAGGTACCTCTAGTTCAGGTTTAAAACAGGGCTTACATGATTATTTTTGGCATGCTCAGGGAGACCATGTCAGTTTTGTCACGCTTGAATTTGGCACTTTTGGTAGCAGTGAAATGTTGCGTGCTTTATTTGCCGATCAGCAATTACAACAACAAAAAGTCAGTTGGCAAGATGACAAAACGCGTGAGATTAAATACGCGATGCAGGATTTTTTCTGTCCCGATCAAAAACAATGGCAGGAATTAGTGTTGTTTCGTGGCCGTCAGGTGATAGAGATGGGGCTAAATGGTTTAAGCGGATTGGATGGTCATGCTCACAACTGATAATAATGTTTGGATAAGACCCGCCGTTATTAGCGATGTCGATCAGTTGGTCGAGCTAGAGAACACTTGTTTTGATTCAGACCAATTATCACGCCGGAGTTTCAAGTGGATGATTACCAAAGGTCGTGCGTTGCTGCTGGTGGCCGAATCTGAAAAGCACGTCGTTGGTTATGTATTACTGCTTTATCATCAAGGCACTTCGTTAGGCCGGGTTTATTCGTTGGCAGTTGCAGCCGAACAGAGAAAGCTTGGTCTTGCCAAACAGTTGATGGAAATTGCAGAGCATGAAGCTTTAGAAGATGGTCGTAGTTTTTTACGGTTGGAAGTGCGACCTGACAATGCTGGTGCGATTCGATTGTATGAAAAACTAGGCTACGAAGTGTTTGATGTGGTCAGCGATTATTATGAAGATCATACTGATGCATTAAGAATGATGAAAGTGCTCCATCACGAACCTGAAGAGGCACATCAGCAGGTCGTGCATTACTCACAAAGTACCGATTTCACCTGCGGCCCAGCTTCATTGATGATGGTGATGAAAACTCTCAGACCAGATTTTGAACTAGATCGTAGTTTAGAACTTCAATTATGGCGTGAAGCCACTACTATTTTTATGACATCGGGTCATGGTGGATGTAGTCCACATGGACTTGCGCTATCGGCTTATAACCGTGGTTTTTCAACAACATTGATTACTAGCAGCACCGAAACGCCTTTTATAAATAGCGTGCGAAATGACGAGAAAAAAGCCGTCGTTGAATTAGTCCATCAAGATTTTCAAGTCGCGATTGCTGAGACTAAAATGACGCTGAAAGAGGGGCCAGTAGACGTGGCTATTTTGCAATCCTATTTAGAACAAGGGGCATTGGCCGTCGTATTAATTAGTTCTTATCGTTTGAATCAGAGCAAATCGCCACATTGGGTCGTGTTGGCTTCTATTTCAGATACCTTTGTGTATTTTCATGATCCTGAAATAGATTTGGAAGAAAATAAAAGCGTGACCGATAGTTTGTATATCCCAGTTACTCATCAGGAATTTAACCGAATTTTAGGTTATGGCCGTCCGCGTTATCAGGCCGCAATCATCTTGCAGCCTGAATAAACTCAGCGTTAAGTTAAATTTTAAAGTCTAAGACTTAATCAGCTTCACGTTGTGAACGTGCATAACGAATTGCCGCACGCACTTGATTAGGCGCCGTGCCACCAAGATGATCGCGTGCTGCCACCGATCCTTCTAAGGTTAAAACTTCAAACACATCACCACTGATTTGATCTGAGAAGCTTTGTAATTCTTCTAAACTTAGTTCTGACAAATCTTTTTTGTGTTTAATGCCATAAGCTACCGATAAACCGACCACTTCATGAGCGTCACGGAAGGCAACGCCTTTGCGTACTAAATAATCAGCTAAGTCGGTCGCCGTTGCATATCCACGTAATGCAGCGTTACGCATATTGTCTTTCTTAACGGAAATAGCAGCTATCATGTCGGCATATACGCGTAAAGAACCTAATAAAGTATCGATCGTGTCGAATAAAGGTTCTTTATCTTCTTGATTGTCTTTGTTGTAAGCCAAAGGTTGGTTTTTCATCAAGGTGAATAAATTGAACATGTTGCCGTAAACACGGCTTGTTTTACCGCGAATCAATTCTGGTACATCAGGGTTTTTCTTTTGCGGCATGATTGACGAGCCAGTGCAGAACGCATCCCCTAAATCGACAAAATCAAATTGTGCCGATGACCAAATTATCAGTTCTTCTGAAAATCGCGACATATGCATCATCAGTAAAGAAGCAAAACTAGTAAATTCAATCGCAAAATCGCGATCACTTACTGCATCGAGTGAATTCAAACAAATACGCTCAAAACCAAGTAATTTAGCCGTTAACTCACGATCAATTGGGAAGGTTGTACCAGCCAATGCTGCGGCGCCCAGCGGTAATGAGTTCACCCGTTTTTCACAATCATCTAAACGTTCAGCATCACGCACTAACATTTCATACCATGCCAGCATGTGATGACCGAAGGTAATGGGTTGGGCTGTTTGTAGATGGGTGAAGCCTGGCATAATCGTATCGGCTTCGCGTTCAGCGACATTGAGTAATGCATCTTGTAAGCGAAATAACTCAGACCTTATTGGTTCAATCATATCGCGTAAGTAAAGCCTTACATCAGTTGCAACTTGGTCATTACGTGAACGCCCGGTGTGCAATTTTTTACCTACTTCACCGATACGTGCAATTAGCCGCGCTTCGATGTTCATGTGTACGTCTTCCTGAGCGATAGACCATTCAAAATCACCGTTTTCGATTTCGATGATAATGTTGTTTAAGCCGTCAATAATTTGAGTAGATTCCGCTTTGGTCAAAACGCCGACACTTTCTAGCATGGTGGCGTGAGCAATCGATCCTTGAATATCTTGGCGATACATACGTTTATCAAATTGCACCGAAGCCGTAAATTCTTCGACAAAAGCATTAGTCGGCTGAGTTAGGCGAGCAGAAGATAATTTTTTCTTGGGTGTTGTTTCAGTCGAATTAGAAGTCATAATGATTCAGTATCTTGAATTGTCGAAATAAAGTGGAATTATAACGCGGTTATTCGAGATCTACGTCAGAAATGCTAGAATTGTTATGAAATAAGCGAGGCTAGCAACTCGCTGGACTTGGCAACGGTGGATGAACTTATCGTTTCAATCAACGAGTCAATTTAAGATCCTAGCGAGTGAGCACGATGGATGGTGCTTCACCACGACAAAACTAAAGAGAGTAAAAATGACGAATAAAATTGTTAAAATCGCGACACGCAGAAGTCCGCTGGCTATGTGGCAGGCAGAATTTGTGCGTGATGCTTTATTGGCTTTACATCCTGAGTTGCAGGTTGAGTTGGTTAAAATAGTGACTCAAGGCGATAAGATCTTAGACGTGCCACTAGCGAAAATTGGCGGTAAAGGTCTATTTGTTAAAGAGTTAGAGCAGAGCATGTTGAGCGGCGAAGCTGACATTGCCGTACATTCGATGAAAGATGTGCCGATGGTGTTTCCTGAAGGCTTACATTTGCCAGTCATTTGCGTGCGAGAAGATCCACGGGATGCTTTTGTATCAAACAATTACGCGACGGTTGATGATTTACCGCAGGGCGCGAAAGTGGGCACGTCTAGTTTACGTCGCGAATGTCAATTAAGAGCAGCGCGTCCTGATCTACAAATATTAACGCTACGTGGCAATGTCAATACGCGTTTAGCTAAATTAGATGCGGGTGAATATGACGCGATAATTTTAGCGGCAGCAGGATTAAAACGTTTGAAGTTAGACGCTCGAATTAGAAGCCCATTATCGCCAGAACAAAGTTTGCCAGCGGTAGGTCAAGGCGCGGTAGGTATTGAAACGCGAGTTGATGATGCTGAGATTAATGCATTGATTGCACCACTATTATGTCCTGAGACATGGATTATTGTGTCGGCCGAACGTGCGATGAATAAGCG
Source organism: Methylophaga sp. (assembly GCA_011053005.1). Lineage (GTDB taxonomy): Bacteria > Pseudomonadota > Gammaproteobacteria > Nitrosococcales > Methylophagaceae. The sequence continues at coordinate 16,611 of DRHW01000005.1, read as the reverse complement.
TCTTAATGGCGGTTGTCAGGTGCCGATTGCCGGTTATGCTTTATTAGACAATGGCAATATTTGGTTACGTGGTTTGGTCGGGCGGCCCGATGGAAGTTTAACCTTACGCGCAGAAGTGCGAGGCAAAGCTGAAGAGGCAGAATCATTAGGTATTGCGTTGGCAGAAGAGTTGTTATCACAAGGTGCGGATGACATTTTGGCCGCTATTTATGGTGACTAAGTCATCACATGCTGGGTCACTCAATGGGCTAAAAGTGTTGGTGACCCGACCAGAGCAACAAGCCGCAACATTATGTAACAGTATTACTGCTGGCGGTGGCATTGCCATTGCATTCCCAGTCATTGATATCCTGCCGATTTCGTCATGGAATGAATCAAAAATTAGCATCAATCAACAAGATATGATTATCTTTGTTAGTCGTAATGCGGTGATTCATTTTATGGCTGGAATGCAAGGATCTTTACCCGATGATATTCAGTTGGTAGCCGTAGGTGCAGGCACCGCCGAAACCATGCGAGAACAAGGATTGCGAGTCAATATTCTGCCACCACCACCCGGTGGCAGTGAAGCATTATTACTAATGCCTGAATTGAACAATGTGCAAAATAAACACATATTGATCGTCAGAGGTGACGGCGGTCGAGAGCATTTGGCGGATACCTTGATTGCAAGAGATGCTAATATTAAATATCTTGAGGTTTATCAACGTGGTTTAGCGACGCGATCAAAGCAAGAAATTGAACTAGCCAAAACGGCAGATTGTATTGTGATTACCAGTGTCGCCGGATTAGATAATGTATGTCTATTGATTAATATTGATGAGTTAACATCAAAATGGCTTATCGTGATGAGTGAACGAATTAGACAACATGCCCTAAGCTTAGGGTTTCAACACTGTGTAGTGGTAGATGATGCGAGTGATGCTGCGGTGATGCAGCAAGTAAATCGGATGGAGCAAAATGATGGAAAAAAATAATAAGCCACAAACCAATCCTAAGGAAACAATATCTCCAGCAGATGTTGAGTCATTAGAAAAAAAGCCGATTGTACGTTCTAAATTCCTCCCTATCTGGATAGCCATTGTTATTTTATTAGGCTTGCTGGCGGGTTTATTTTGGTTTTTTCAACAGCAATTGCACACGGAGCAACTCAAAACAGCCGCATTGACTGAAAATGTATTATCAACTGAGCAACTTAATCATACGTTTCGTCAATTCGAGCAAAGTGTAACCGTTGATAACGAGGCAACTGAGCAACGTTTTACTGAATTAAACGCGGCAAATAATGCTTTATTAGATAAAGTTGATAGTTTGGCAAAAGCTCAAAAATTAACCAATGATGGTGTTTTACGTTTTTGGACATTGGCAGAACTTAAATTTTTATTACAGACTGCTAATCAAAGCGTTCTGCTAGCGGGTGATATTGATAAAGCGCAAAAGGCATTGGAACTAGCCGACAAGCAAGTTCTATCATTAACTGATCCACGTTTACATGAATTACGGACCTTAATTGCTGACGAAAAACTGGCCTTAGCTTCGGTCGCTCAAGTTGATGTTGATGGTTTAGCTATGCAGTTACAAAGCGCGCTCAATAAAGTAGATGATTTAGATGTCTTGATGGGCCAGCCATTTAGCGATCAAACTAATAATGGTTCTGCAAATGATTCATCATTAGCTTCGACGTGGCAAATGGCGTTGACAAAGACTTGGCAAGAAATTAAATCTTTAGTGGTGATTCGTCATCAGCAGGATGCCGCTGTTGCGGTCTTAGTACCAGAACAACGTTATTTCTTGTACCAAAATCTGCGTTTGAAATTAGAAAGCGCCAAACTAGGATTATTATCAGGTAGAGAAGTCGCTTTTCATGATAATTTGGCATCTACTGCAAAGTGGTTACAACAATATTTTATTGGCCCAGAGCGTGATGCGATGCTTGAGATGGTGACAGAAATGCAGTCGCAAACCATAGCTGTTGATATTCCTGATATTTCAGCATCATTAAATTGGTTGCAACAATATGGTGACCAACAATGAAACTATTGCTCATTATTGTCATCGGTTTACTCGTCGGCACCAGCGTCATGTGGCTGGCTGATTTTGAACCAGGTTTTGTTTTATTGAAATATGGCAGTTGGAGTTTAGAAACATCGTTAATCGTATTTATCGTGGCGTTTCTATTCTTAGTGGTGACGGCCTATTTTGTTTTAAGGACATTAGTTTTTGTAAAACGTACGCCTCAGAAGATCGCAAACTGGCAATCATTACAACAACACAAACGTGCTAATAAAGCATTAACCAGCGGATTGATTACCCTTGAAGAAGGCCGTTGGGCGGAGGCAGAGCGATTATTAATTAATAATGCAAGCAATAGCGATACGCCATTACTACACTATTTAGCTGCCGCGCGTGCAGCTCAAAAACAAGATGCAATGGGCCGCCGAGATGAGTATTTGGCGCTAGCACATCAAACAACTGCTGGCTCTGAAATCGCCGTAGGTGTTGTACAGGCGGAATTACAAATTGCCGCGGGCCAAAATGAGCATGCTTTGGCAACCTTGCAGCATCTGCGAGAAATAGCGCCAAAACAGCCACACGTTTTACAGTTATTACAGCAGCTTTATCAGGATATGAACCAATGGCAAGGCGTGCAAGAGGTGCTGCCTGATTTACGTAAGCGTCATGTATTAGCGGCGGCAGAAGTCGATACTTTATCGAGCGAAGCCATGATTGCACAGTTGCAAGCCGCTTTGCTCAATCAAGATTGGTCATCAATGGCTGCACTTTGGCAGCAATTACCTCATAAATTGCGTCAATCTGAATTATTGCTGACACCGTATGTGATCGGTTTAATTCAACAGGGTGAACAATTACAAGCTAATGAACTGATTGAAAATTTTCTGCGTAATCAGTGGAGTGACTCCCTTATTTATCAGTATGGTCTGATAAAACAAGGTGATGTGTTGAAACGCTTGGCAAAAGCAGAAAAATGGTTAATCAATAATGAACGTAATGCGACGTTATTACTGACATTAGGCCGACTTTCCTTTGCCAATAAGTTGTGGGCAAAAGCCGAAGAGTATCTACGAGCTAGCCTTGAACATGGCGCGACAGGTGAAACCTACCAAATTTTAGCCGAAGTGTTAACCGCTGAAGGTAAAAAAGAGGCGGCGGCAGAGATGTATAAACAAGGTTTAGCCATGATGGTGAAACAATCCCATATTATTATTTAGTGATATGACAGCAATTAAGGAAGCAATCACTTTATGGGTGAACATGAAGCCAGTTATTTAGTCGATATTTTAGCCTTACTGTTAGCTACGGTTGTAGTTGTGCCGCTTTTTCATGCTCTACGTTTGGGCGCTTTACTCGGCTATTTAGCTGCTGGTGTCGTATTGGGACCTTGGGGATTAGGCATCATCACCGAAGTGGATAAAATTCGTCATTTAGGCGAGTTTGGTGTGATCTTTCTATTGTTTGTCCTTGGTATAGAGCTTAAACCGGATAAGTTATGGCGCATGCGGAAAATGGTACTTGGGCTCGGTGCCGGCCAACTATTTTTAACTGCGGCTGCGTTGTATGGTGTTGCGATATGGTTAGGTGTTTCAACTAAAAGTGCCATTGTTATCGGTTTCGGGTTGGCATTATCCTCTACGGCTTTTTGTTTGAAGCTTTTGGCTGAACGAGGCGGGATTTCGACTGTGATGGGTCGCATGTCATTTTCGGTTTTACTGTTTCAAGATTTAGCGGTGGTGCCATTATTAGCCTTAGTGTCTTATCTTGCTGGTGGTGGTCAAGACGCGGAAATAACGGAGTTCAGCTTACTTTACGGCATTGCCGTTATTATTGGCTTGTTATTAATGGGCCGATATTTACTCAACCCTATTTTGGGGAGGATTGTCGCGAGTCAAGATCCTGAAGTCTTTATCGCTGTGGCGGTTTTACTGGTTTTGGGTGTTGCATGGTTGATGGAGTCGGTTGGTTTATCAATGGCCTTAGGCGCATTTTTAGCTGGGTTGATGCTGGCGGAGTCTCAATATCGTCACCAAATCGAAGCGGATATTTTACCATTTAGAGGAATTTTGCTCGGACTGTTTTTTATGACGGTTGGCATGGGCGTTGATTTTGGATTGTTGTGGCATCATCTTGGCGCCATCATAGGGCTGACAATTGGTTTGATGGTCATCAAAGGCTCAGTGGTCTATACCTTAGTGAGAATAGGCGGAGCAAGACATGATGTTGCGGTGCAGTCTGGCGCTTTGCTTTCACAAAGCGGTGAGTTTGGTTTTGTATTGTTTGGTGTAGCAGCAACATCGGGTCTTTTAGATGCGGAGTTGGGTCAAATATTAACGCTGATTATTGCTTTGACGATGGTTTTGACACCGTTTGTGGTCAAAGGCGCTAATATTTTGTTGCTCAAATATTATGTGCCTAAACCCTCAGATGATGGTGAATATGCGGTCTTTATTGATGACTCTGAAGCGCATGTGATTTTGGCAGGTTTTGGACGTGTAGGGGCAAGGGTGGGGGCTTTACTAGGTGAGGCTGGCGTATCATATATTGCTTTAGATATGAAACAAGAGCGTGTTAAATCTGCTCGAGCACAAGGATTTCCAGTGTTTTTTGGGGATGCAAGTCAAGTTAAGGTTTTACAAGCTGCCGGAGCTGAACGCGCCAAAATGCTCGTTATTGCGTTGGAAGAGCCAGAAAAAGTGGATCGATTGGTCTTATTAACAAGACAGGCTTATCCGGATATGCCGATTCATGCACGAGCACGGGATCGACAACATTGTGCCGATTTAATCAGTGAAGGTGCGACAACAACGGTATCGGAAACATTAGAAATTAGTTTACGTTTGACTGAGGAAACATTATTGGGAAGCGGTGTGGATAGTGCTGAAGTGACGCGCGTTATTAATGAATTCCGCGATGACTATTATTCAGATGTCGTGAAAAAAGTGAGCGAAAACAAAGTGGTAATGGGTGAGTTGAGGCATTAATCAATAATCAACCTGCCATTTATCTTAATTGACTGTCTTTACTGCCGCGCCGGTTATAACCCGTCTGTTTGGCTTGCTCTTTGTCGAGTGCTGACTGACAGTTGACGCATAGTCTAACTCCTGCAATCGCTTTTTGACGGGCTTCAGGAATTTTGGCATCACATTCTTCACAGTGCGTTAAGCTTTCGCCATGTGGCAATCGACTACGTGCCAGACTGATGGCATCTTCTACGCTTGCATCAATTTGGTCTTGTACTGCACCATCTTTTGACCAGCCGCCTGCCATGATTAAACTCCTCTAACTTATAGACGCATCGGCATAACAACATATTGCCGCTCAAGTTTGTCATCAGCAGGTGTAATTAAGGCGCTGCTGTTTTCATCGCTGAACACCATTCTTACTTTGTCATCAGGAATGGCGTTTAATAAATCGAGTAAATAAGCATTATTAAAGGCTATCTCTAATGGTGCGCCATTATATTCAACGCTAATCTCTTCTTCTGCTGATTCTTGTTCTTGATTAATGACGGTCGCTTTAAGCAAGCCTGACTCAAGATTAATTCTTACGCTTCGTTGTTTATCACTTGATAAAATTGCCGCGCGAGATAAAGCTTGTTTGAGTTGATCACGTTCAGCTATTACTTCTTTATCACCGCCCAAAGGAAGCACACGTTCGTAGTTGGGAAATTGACCGTCAATAAGTTTCGACGTGAAATGCAAGTCAGGTAATTCGACTTTGATTTGCTGATTACTAAAAGCAATGTTCACATTATCTTCACTGTCATTTAATAAGCGACCTAGTTCCATAATCGCTTTACGAGGAATGATAATACTGCTTTTTTCAGTAATGGTATTGGCAGTTGTTAGGCTACCTAGAGCAAGACGGTGACCATCTGTTGCCACTGTCCTTAGAACATTACCTTCACGCTCAAGCAATAAGCCGTTTAGGTAATAGCGCACATCTTGGCTTGCCATGGCAAAACTTGTTTCATCTAGCAGTGCTTTTAATGCCGATTGTGGAAGACTAATTTCATCAACATAATTAGCACCTTCACTATCTGGAAAGTCTTCACTTGGCAAAGTAGCTAATGAAAAACGACTTTTTCCTGCACGAACAATAGCTTTACCATCTTGAGCATTGAAACTGATCGTCGCGTTACTGGGTAAAGCGCGGCAAATATCAAGAAATTTTCGGGCAGAAACAGTCGTTTTGCCTTCTTGTTCGACGGCTACCGGTAAAGTAGCGATCATTTCCAATTCCATATCGGTACTGGTCATCGATAATTGATTGCCATGTGTACGCAATAAAATGGTCGATAAAATAGGCAAAGTAGCGCGTCGTTCGACAATACTACAAACCAATTGCAGTGGTCGGGCGATGATTTCTTGGCTGACAGTAAATTGCATGATGATACTCTCGGTCTAACTCGACAGGGTTCGAAGTAAGTTGCGGTAATCTTCAGCAATACGTGCATCAGATTCTTTTAATTCGGCTATTTTACGGCAAGCATGTAACACCGTGGTATGGTCGCGGCCACCAAAAGCTTCACCAATTTCAGGCAAACTATGATTGGTCAACTCTTTTGCCAGCGCCATGGCTATTTGGCGTGGGCGAGCTATTGAACGTGTACGTTTTTTAGACAGTAACTCTGACACACGAGTTTTGAAATATTCGCCGACTGTTTTTTGAATGCTATCTAATGTAACCAATTTTTGATGTAAAGCGAGCAGGTCTTTTAAGGCTTCTTGCGCCATCTCAATTGAAAAGGGTTGATTGGTAAAACGTGAAAAAGCGAGGACACGTTGTAATGCACCTTCTAAATCTCGCACATTAGATTTAATGCGTTGAGCGATGAAAAAAGCGACATCTTCTGGCAACATCACCAAGTTTTGTTGGGCTTTTTTAATTAAGATCGCGACGCGTGTTTCTAGCTCTGGCGGCTCAATTGCAATCGTGAGCCCCCAACCGAGGCGAGACTGAAGACGTTCATCAAGGTTCTCTACTTCTTTCGGGAATCGGTCACAGGTCAAAATAATTTGTTTTTGACCTTCTAACAGACTATTAAAAGTATAGAAAAACTCTTCTTGTGAGCGCTCTTTTTTAGCAAAAAATTGTATGTCGTCGATCAGCAAAGCATCTGCACTACGATAATGCGCTTTAAATTGATCAATGACGTTATTGCGCAATGCGGTAATCATATCTTGTACAAAACGTTCTGAAGATAGATACATCACTTTGGCTTTTGGATTATCTTTTTTAATTTGATTGCCAATGGCCAACATTAAATGTGTTTTACCTAACCCTGTTCCGCCATATAAAAATAGCGGATTGTAGCCACTGGTGCCTGGAGATTCGGCGACATGTAAAGACGCTGCTCGCGCAATCTGGTTTGATTTCCCTTCAACATACGATTCAAACGTAAAAGCAGGGTTGAGCGGAGAACCTGCCGCAGGTGCCATTGTTTTAGCTTGATCAGAAGAAGGGGGGGTGACCGTTTTGGCTTCAGTTGCAGCGGGTTTATTGCTGCCTACATCAATTGTTACCGAGCTAATGGCCCCCTGAGTTAAGGCTTGAATAAGTTGGTTTATTTTTGTTTCAAGCTGCTCTTGTACCCATGCTTGCACATAAGGATTTGGTGCCAGTAATCGTAGGCTGGTCGGGGTTTGAATGGCATGTAACGGACGTAACCAAGTATTGAGTTGCTGTGCTGACAGCTCACCTTCAAGATGGGACAGGCATTTTTCCCAAAGGGGTGATGACACAGCGGCTCCTTAATTTTGTAAGTTTGAATATTATTTAATAAAAAATCAGTGTGATTGATGATTAGATTTGCGACAGCAAGTATAATGCTTTAAGCGTAACCGTTAAAGTTATCCCCAATGTTTATTTTTAGCAAGCGCTATTAATGGTTTCTTGTTTTAATTTGACAATGAACAATCAGTTGACTTCAACCAATATAAAACACTATAATTTCAGCCCTTTTGCCCAGGCTGATCATGCTGCTTGGAGCAAAACCCGAATTTTTGATTGGAGTTGATGAAATGAAAAGAACTTTTCAGCCTAGTAATTTAAAGCGTAACCGTACACATGGTTTTCGTGCACGTATGAAAACTGTTGGTGGTCGTCGTGTAATTAATGCACGTCGTGCAAAAGGTCGTGCAAGCCTAACTGTATAATTCTTCTTAAGTTTTTAAGGAGAACATGACTTGGCGCGCTTTAGCCGAGCCATGAAAATGAATAGCCCGAGAGACTTTTCTCGGGTATTTCGTCAAGCAAAACGCGCAGGTGGTGGTGGCTTGACAATCTTGACGGTTGAAAATACCGTTGGTCATCCGCGTTTAGGTTTGGCCATAGCAAAAAAACATCTTAAATTCGCACATCAGCGCAATCGATTGAAGCGAATTATTCGTGAGTCATTTAGACAGCATCAAACTGACTTAGCCAATATAGATATTGTGGTGTTATCTCGTCCCGATGTAAAACAACGAGAATCAATACAGATCTGGGCAGCATTGGAGCAACATTGGTTAACGGTGATAGCGCAATGGCAAAAATCTTGATTGGTCTCATTCGAGGCTACCAATTAATCATCAGCCCACTTATGGGCGCAAATTGTCGTTTTCATCCTACCTGTTCCCAATATATGATAGAAGCCGTTTCACGTTTTGGCACCATACGTGGTTTTTGGCTTGGCTTGCGAAGACTTTCACGCTGCCACCCTTGGCACGAAGGTGGACTAGATCCCGTTCCTCAATTAAAGACTAAAAAACACAATGGATAACTTAAAAACATATCTCATCTTTGGCTTATTGATTGTCTCCTTATTATTATGGCAGGCATGGCAAACGGATTATGTTCAACCACAAAAGCTTGCTCAAGAAAATAAAGATTTAATGTCCGATGTGCCTAACGCTGACGGCGTGAAACCACAAGGTCAACATCAGCAAGATTTACCTGACCTGCCAACATCACCTGATAGCCTGCCCACAAAAGAGCAAGATGCCGCCAGTGATGCCAATAAAATTCATGTTAAAACGGATATCATTGATTTATATATCAGCACGCAAGGGGCGGATATTCATAACCTAGCGTTGCTTAATTACCCCGTCGAATCAACAAGGCCTAATGTACCAGTTCAACTGCTTTCTGATAAGTCAGACGAGTTCTTTGTTGTACAGTCTGGTTTACGATCAAATGTGGCAGCACCAACGCACTATGACCAATATACTGCGGAGCAAGCGCAATATGAGTTGAGCGATGGACAGGATTCAATCGCTGTGCCATTACATTGGCAATCTGCGAATGGCTTAAAAGTGACTAAAACCTATCATTTTAAGCGTAATAGCTACCTTGTTGACGTGGATTATTTGATTGAAAATGAGTCTGGCCAACAGTTTACCGCTTATCCCTATTCACAGTTTAACCGTACTCGTCCACCAAAAGCTTCCGGCTTTATTTATACCTATACTGGTGCAGTATTTTCTAGTAAAGGTAACGAATATGAAAAGGTTAAGTTTGATGATTTAGACGATGCAGCATTCAGCCAAAAAGCAATGAATGGCTGGACAGCGATGATTCAACATTATTTTGTGGCTGCATTAATTCCTGACCAAAATAACCAAGAAAATGGTTTTTATGGCAAGTCTTTGAATAAAAACAACTACACCGCTGGTGCCAAAATGGCTGACATTAACGTGGCTAATGGTGCGACGGCAACAGCTAAATATTCAATGTATTTGGGACCAAAAGAACATAAAAGATTAGAAGCCGTCGCTAACAATCTCGACTTGACGGTTGATTACGGTATTTTGACGATTATTTCTCAACCGTTATTTACGATTATGGAATGGATTCATAAATTGACCAATAACTGGGGTTGGTCAATTGTATTTTTAACTATTCTGATTAAGCTTGTATTTTATAAATTATCAGCTAAAAGTTACAAATCAATGGCATCTATGCGTAAATTGACACCTAAATTAGCGAGCTTAAAAGAGCGCTATGGTGACGATAAACCAGCCTTTAATAAGGCGATGATGGATTTATATCGTACTGAGAAAATTAACCCCTTAGGTGGTTGTTTACCTATCTTGGTACAAATGCCAGTGTTTTTAGCTTTTTACTGGGTATTGGTTGAAAGTATAGAATTACGCCAAGCGCCATTTATATTGTGGATTCAAGATCTTACTGCGATGGACCCGTATTTCGTTTTACCGGTGTTATTCGGTTTAAGCATGTTCTTCCAGCAGAAGTTAAATCCTGCTCCGCAAGATCCTGCTCAAGCAATGGTGATGAAAGCATTTCCGATTATTTTTACAGTATTTTTTGCCTTCTTCCCGTCAGGTCTCGTTTTATACTGGGTTGTGAACAATACTTTATCCATTGCACAGCAGTGGAACATTACCCGTAAGTTGGGCGCGCTTTAATCAGTTCGCAGTCAATTATATGGAAACAATAGTCGCGATAGCTACAGCGCCGGGACGAGCAGGTGTCGGTGTTGTGAGATTATCTGGTGGTAAGAGCGCCGAGATTGCTCAATCCATCTGTGGCAAACTTCCACCGTCACGTTATGCTCAATTTAGTCATTTTCGTGATCACGATGGTGAAATTATCGATAGCGGGATTGTGTTGTATTTTCCTAATCCCGCTTCGTTTACCGGTGAAGATGTCATCGAGTTGCAAGGTCATGGCAGTCCCATTGTATTGGACCGCTTATGTCAAAGAGCCATTAGTCTTGGCGCTCGAATGGCGAGACCTGGTGAATTCTCAGAACGTGCATTTTTAAATAATAAAATGGATTTGGCACAAGCAGAAGCGGTAGCCGATCTGATCGATAGTTCTACCGAACAAGCTGCGCGCAGTGCTATGCGTTCTTTGCAAGGTGTCTTTTCTGAGCGTATCGACAACTTATTACAAAAATTAACAGAACTCCGGATGTTTGTTGAAGCTTCAATTGATTTTAGTGATGAAGAAATAGATTTCTTAGCAGAAGCAGCGGTTGATAAACAATTACAAGCTTTGCTTGCCGTGTTAGATGGTATTCAAGCAAGTGCCCAGCAAGGTCGCTTATTACGAGATGGCATTAGCATTGTGCTTGCAGGTCAACCCAATGCCGGTAAATCAAGCTTGCACAATCAACTTGCAGGGCATGATGCGGCTATCGTCACGGATATTGCAGGTACCACACGTGATGTCTTACGCGAACAAATTCATTTAGGCGGTTTGCCATTACGTATTTCTGATACGGCTGGTCTGCATGATTCACCTGACGAAGTTGAGCGTGAGGGCATTCGCCGCACACAAACGGAAATTGCCCAAGCCGATCATATTTTAATGGTGATGGATGATAGCAAGGGCGAAAATGCTGAAGACAAGGCGATTTTAGCGTCACTACCAACGCATATTCCACTGACACTTATTCGAAATAAAGCCGATAAAACTGGCCATAAAGTCGAACTCGTCACCGAAAATAATCAGCAAGTTATCTATATGTCAGCCAAAACAGGCGAAGGCATGGATTTGTTAGAAAATTATTTGTGCGATGCGGTTGGTTATCATCCGCACGATGAAGGCGTGTTTATTGCCCGTCGTCGTCACTTAGATGCGATTGCTCGCGCTCGAATAGCGATAGAGGCAGGTTATGACTGTTTAACGGGAATGGGCGCAGGAGAGTTGCTTGCTGAAGAGCTTCGCCAAGCACAACAAGCACTTGGCGAAATTACAGGCAGTTTCAGTAATGAAGATTTGCTAGATAAGATCTTTTCTAGCTTTTGTATCGGTAAATAATCAGTTATTAAATACTTACATTTACTGAAAGTGATGTTTTAAATTTAAGCTGAGAATGATGAACCACAACCACAGGTTGATGTTGCATTTGGGTTACGAATAACAAATTGTGATCCTTCGACACCATCACTGTAGTCGATATCAGAACCTACTAGATATTGATAACTTGTCGGATCGATAAGTAGTGTTACACCCGCTTTTTCGACTTGTGTATCACCTTCGCTAACTTCTTCTTCGAAAGTAAAACCATATTGAAAGCCTGAACAACCACCACCGGTAATAAATACACGTAGTTTAAGTTGATCATTACCTTCTTCGGCAATTAATGCGCTTACTTTACTAGCAGCGGCATCGGTAAAATTAACTGGACTAGGCATTTCACTCATGAGAGTCTCCAAACTTAATAGAATTGATTCCCTATTATCCAAGACTGAGTAATTTAGTCAAGAATTACTCTTGCTGTTTTCGGTCGATGGCGTTATAAGGGCTGAATTTTTTTCATAGTATAGCGATTTATCTGTGTAATATTGTGAGAAAATGAGCTATAAATAACATCGTCTTAGCTAACTCGACTAGCTTACCGCCCTTACTTTTGTTGGAACTCGAATGACCTATTGTGTTGCCATTTCTCTGGATAAAGGTTTAGTGCTTACTTCAGACTCACGAACAAACGCTGGAATCGACAACGTCAGCACCTATAGCAAGATGTTCAGATATGAAACGATGCCCGATCGCAGTATTGTGATCATGAGTGCGGGTAATTTGGCTACGACGCAGTGTGTGATTGAGCAAGTGAGACGTGATATTCGCGAAGGTAATGAGCATAACATCAACTCATTTAAGTATTTGTCGGATATTGCAGATTATTTGGGCGATGTGTTAAGTAGTCGCATTCGCCGCTATTCTGAAAAAGAGCAATCAGGTTTTGCACCTGAAGCAACTTTGTTATTTGCAGGTCAAATTCAAGGTGAGCGCTCACAAGCATTCTTGATTTATCCGCAAGGCAATCACATCACCACTTCTGCTGAAACGCCTTACTTACAAATTGGTGAAAGCAAATATGGCAAGCCCGTTCTAGACCGCTTTTTAACACGTCAGACATCGTTAATTGATGCGGCAACCTGTTCGCTCATTTCTATGGATTCGACGATGAAAAGTAATGCCAGTGTTGGCCCTCCTATTGAAATGTTGATTTATGAAAATGATAGTTACTCATTTGCTAATCATCATGTTTTAGAGGCAGACGATACGTATCTCACCCTTATTCGCCGTGAATGGGATCAAAAACTCAATGAAGCATTCAGCGCGATGCCACGGATTTCTGATTTCATAAAAACGACTGAGTAATTAGCCGTTCACCAGATGATGAATAAACTTAAGTTTGGTATTAACCGTTTCTGAAATAATAAAAGGATAAGCGTCAGCATTACCAATGCTTCTGCTTAACGCATTTAAAACAACAGCCAGCTCCATCCATTCCGACATCCAAATATCAAAATCACTGTATGGCGTTAATTTAGGACAAATTTGGTAATTGAATGCGGTTTCGATAGTTTCACGCATCAACATGTAATGCGACCATGTTTCAGCCCAGTCTTCCAATGGATGCATGCTGGCATAAGCAGAAATATAATTATCCTGCCAGTTATCTGTTGGGCCATTAAGATAATATTGATCTAATGCCGTGCCATAATCTTGGGTTTCGTCACCAAACAATTGCTTAAATGCTAGGTAATCTATCGAATGAGGAATTAAGCGCTCCCAATAATAATGACCAATTTCATGGCGAAAGTGACCTAATAATGAACGAAAAGATTCATTCATTGCTTCACGGGTTGCTTCTCGATAACTTCCATCGGCTTCGGCAACATTGATCGTTATGACGCCTTTGGCATGACCGCTGAGTATATGTTCTTCATTCATCGACGCGTTAGTTCGTTGGTCTTCTAGGAAATCAAATGCTAGCCCATGTTCTTTATCTTCTATATAGCTGGTGATCGATAATCCCATATCCAACAAACCAAAAATCATTCTACGTTTATTGGCCTCCATCACGGTCCAGCGGCGCATATTTTCTGGCTGATCAAGTGCGGGGATAGTCCGTGTTGTGCGACAAGATATACATTGCACGTGATCGGGTTCTCCCTCAATCAACCAATTACATTGGATGTCATGATCGCGGTGTTGGCAAATGCGATATGAATTGGCTAAACCATCATATCGATGCCAATTAGGCTCATTTTTATTTTCAAATAGTGCGAGTACCGTTTGTTTTGATGGCGAAAAACCCAGTTCAATTCCACAGGCATTACAATGCGTATTCTGGAAAAATACTTCTTGACCACATTGGCAAATAAATCGTTTCATATTATTTCAAAATCTGGATAAAACCATTTCGAGCTAATTTTTTTATGCAGTTCCATAAGACGCATTTGGAAGCTATCCATAAAAAAATGAATTTCATCAGCGGGAATATTACAAGATCGGTATGCATTTAAGTTTTCAAGAATTTGCTGCTGAATAACAATTGGATCTTCAGGTTCAGGCAGAGCATTTAGATAATTGCCAATGCTCGCCAAGGCAAAACTCAAAGAACGAGGTAAGGCGCTGTCCGTAACCAAAAAATCGAGGACTTTATCAGCGGTCACTGCGCTGCGCTTCTCATGTAAATACATTTGTTGTGCACTAATTGCTTTGAGTAAGTTTGCCCACAAGATACCTTGATGTTTGGATACTTGTTCGCTAGGAGTATCTGAAGCAAGTAATGAAGTCATTTCTAAAATACGACTGGTCATATCGGCGCGTTCAATATATTTGCCGATTTGGATGAAATCATAAGCATGGTTACGACTCATGTGGTTATCGATGATGCCGCTAATACATTGACAGCGTTCCATGATTTTTAACAACATATTTTGGCGGCGACGACGATTACCGATAGCTGATAAAGACCCTTTCACCATCAGATGAAGTTCATTAATTTGCTCCCATGCTTCTTCAGGCAATACATCTAATGATGTTCTAATATTTTCTCTGGCTTGCATGAGCGCCTGAACTAAAGAAGAAGCATTGTTCATTTCGGCAACGAGAAAATGCATGATGTTTTTTTCATGAATGCGTAAATATTGCTCGTGATAGGCTCGCTCACTATTAAAGATTTTAATTAAGGTAAACCAGTTAATTTCGTTTTGTTTTGGCAAATCCATTAATAAGGCGGTATGGACATTAATTAAGCGCGCTGTATTTTCCACGCGTTCGAGATAACGTGCCATCCAGTACACGCGTTCACCTACTCTTGATAACATTACATTTCTCCTTCATCAACAATCCACGTGTCTTTGCTGCCACCACCTTGTGATGAGTTAACGACTAATGAACCTTTAACAAGCGCCACACGCGTTAAGCCGCCCGGTGTTACATAGGTGTCATGACCACTCAGAATAAAAGGCCGTAAATCAACATGACGTGCTGCGACGCCTTGTTCTTCACAACACGTGGGTGAGACAGAGAGTTTAAGTGTTGGTTGGGCGATATAATTATCAGGATTAGCGAGCAATACTTCTCGAAATGCTTCAACTTGTTCTGCGCTAGCATGTGGTCCAACTAACATTCCGTAACCACCTGATTCATTTGCAGGTTTTACAACGAGTTCAGCTAAATGTTCTAACACATAAGCTAAATCCTCTTCATTGCGACATAGCATTGTCGGCACATTCGGTAATAGTGGTTCTTCATTTAGATAATATCGAATCATATCAGGCACATAGGCATATAAGACTTTATCATCCGCCACACCGCAACCAGGCGCATTAGCAATCGCCACTTTACCCGCTTTCCACGAGCGCATAATACCTGGAACGCCTAACAGCGAATCTTCTCGGAACACTTCAGGGTCAATAAAATCATCATCAATACGGCGATAAATAACATCGACTTTTTTAAGACCATGAATGGTTTTCATATAGACATAATCATCTTTACCAACGATGAGATCCGGTCCTTCTAATAAGATTAAGCCGGCTTGTTGAGCCAAATAAGCATGCTCATAATAAGCCGAGTTGTGCGTACCAGCAGTAAGTAATGCAATGGTTGGATCATCAAGATCAGGTCGAAGTGAAGCGAGCATACTCGCTAAGTGAGCAGGGTAATCACTGACCGGGCTGATATTAAGTAGTTGGAATATTTCAGGCAGGACGCGCTTAGTTGTTTTACGGTTTTCTAGCATATAAGCAACGCCGGATGGCACGCGTAAATTATCTTCTAGCACATACATGATACCGCGATCGTCGCGTACTAAATCTGATCCGCAAATATTAGCCCACACGCCATGAGCTGGTGTCATACCTTTGCAAACGGCTCGATAGCCTTTTGATTGCAATACGACCTCTTCAGGAACAATGCCATCTTTCATGATGTTGCCATCGTTGTATATATCTTGGATGAATTTATTTAGTGCGCTCATCCGTTGCTTAAGCCCTTTTTCAGTGCGTTCCCATTCTGCTTTAGGAATCACTCGAGGAATGATGTCAAATGGCCAAGCCCTATCAATATTTCCAGCATCAGAATAAACGGTAAATGTGATACCACGTTCACGCATTTCTAACTCAGATTCACGTATACGGCGAGCAAAAATGTCTTTTTTCATCGCCTGTAGATACTGCATGAGTTTGTAGCTAAAGGGGTGAGGTTGATGCTTTGCATACATCAATTCATCATAAAAATCGCCCGGATCGTAGTTATTCCATGCTTGCTTCATTGTCCGCTCCAACACTTAATGAGTCTTAATTTTGGGGTGTTGACTTACAACTGCATAAATTGAACCTAAAT
>DRHW01000004.1 GCA_011053005.1 Methylophaga sp. | reverse complement strand
TTAACATAAAAATCTGGTAACGTGGCGTTAAATGTATTTGCTTGACTATCAAGATCTGTAAACATTTCATCAAGCGTTCCATATTCTCCACCAAGTATGGAGTTGTATTTTGCTTCATCCACCACATAATAGTCAGGAATTTCATATTTATTACTTGTATCAAAAAGACAGGTGTATTGTTCTCCCTCAGTTAGATTCCGTCTTACAGTCTGTCCATTAAACTCAGTATAAACATCTGCTCCTTGTGAATCACGACGACTATTTCTACGATAGACCTGACCTGTGACACTAAAGGTGTCATTCACTTGATAAGCCGCCGCTAATTGAAACTGTTGTAATTTATTTTGAGTGGTATCAGGGGCAGTAAAAACACCTTCGCGATTTTGTGAATATTCTTCACTAGGTATAAGACCATTACCTACCAATTTAGTATCGACTATTAACGTGCTTAAATGCACATCAAGTTTATCGCCCCGATAACTTGCTTTTGCAAACAGCTGATCGACTTCACTTGGTGAATTATCACGCCAGCCATCTTCCATAAAGAAGTTACCGGCACCAAAGAAAGCGATTTTGCCGTTGTTCCACCCATTTTCTATTTGTAACTGCTTACGACCAAAGGAGCCGGCTAATACTTCAGCATCCATCGCTGTATTATTAAAACCATCTTTGGTTTTAAGGGCAAAAGCACCGCCTAAGGTATTTAAACCAAAAATAGGATTTGAACCTGGAAATAAATCGACATTAGCAATCGCATTCATTGGGATCATGTCCCAGTTAACCACATCACCAAAGGGTTCGTTAACACGAATACCATCAATAAATACGCTTAAACCTTGTGGCGAACCAATTTGTGGGCCTGCTGTAAACCCACGGTATTGCACATCCATTTGGAAAGGATTGCCTTGGTAATCGTTGACTGTTACACCTTGAAGTTTAGTATTGAACAAATCAGACATACTCAAAGAATGCGAGTCTTTAATCTCTTTGGAAGAGATACTTTGCACATTGCTAGGGATTTCTTCTTTAGTTAAACCTAGACCTGGTAATGGACCGAGTTCATAAAAGCGTTGGGCACGAACGTTGACTTGGTCTAGTTGCAATACATCTTCGCCATCGCCTAATGCGGGTAAGCTTTCTGGTGCAGGAATAAGAAGATAACCGCCATCTTGATCATCCATCGCTTCTAATCCGCTATCTTTTAATAACTGATCAAAGCCCTGTTGTACTGTGTATTGTCCGGTTAAACCTTTACTCGTTTTGCCTTCGGTTAAGCTTGGATCAAACGAAAAATTCAACCCATTTTTACCAGCATAACTTGATAATGTTTTAGATAATGGGCCAGCAGGAATATTGTAATCTTGGCTGATTGTTTGATTAGTTGGCACTTGCTGCTGAACGGCATTGGTTTCAGCAAGTTCTGCATACACAGTCGGTAAATAAATGGCGGTATTTAATGCCAGCATACAACTCAATATATGCGTATTTTTAAAACGCTCTCTCATGACATATCACTCTCTCATTATTGTAATTATGTTTCGTATAATTACTTGTCAATTGAGATTCAAAAAAGGGACAACTTTTTTTAATTATTTTTAATTACGACTAGTTAACTATCACTTGTTTTAGTGATAGTTGCCCAATATTGTGTTCGCCACGTAATGTTAATGGGTCGGGTTTTTTCTAATACACGTAAAATTTCATCAGGATTATTGAGCTGAAATACACCTGATATAGAGACCGTGCTACACGATTCATCACAACGAATAACGCCCGTTCGATAGCGCTTAAGCAGATCAATAAATTGCGGTAATGGCATGTTGTCAGCATAAATAACGCCGTTAATCCACGCATTGGCATTTTCATCTAACGCTGATTGTTGCAGTATATTCATCGAGTTAAAAACAGCCTGCTCGCCAGCTTTGATGATTGTTTGTTGCTGAACATTATCTTTCGGTGAAATTTCTACAGCGCTTTCTATTACTGCTAGATAGTTTGTTTCATCGTCTTTTCGTACTACAAATTTTGTACCTAATGCCTGCAATCTGCCCTCTTTCGTATCCACATAAAAAGGCTTTTGTAGTGGATCGTGTGCGGTGACAATATAAATTTCACCACGATGCAAGTTAATTAAACGATGCTGTTGATTAAAGGTCACATCGACCGCACTATCCGTATTCAACATCAGCATACTGCCATCGGCTAAACGAACGGTTTGCTGTTCACCCTTGGCTGTTTTGTAATCTGCTGTTAAACCTTGCCATGGCAAAAAGTGATAAGCGGCAACGGCTGTTGGAGCAACCGTTAATAACGCGATTAATTGTTTGGTGAATTGACGCCTATCGATTGATTGTGGGCGATCTAAGACTTGCATACCAATATTGGAAGGAATATCTCGAAATGTTCCGGCTATCTGTTCGGCACGTTGCCATGCTTGTTGATGCAATACACTTTGTGCACACCACCTGTCTAATGCATCTTGCTCAGAACGGCTAAGTGGCTCTTCATGCACGCGAGTCAGCCACTCAGCGGCTTCTTTAATAATAGGATAAGGAATATCACTTTGATGGGCTGATTTCGTCATCATTTGCCTAGCCCAACATTAAACATTGGGTAAAGGCTTCTGCCATATAACGTTTAACAGTGCGTTCGCTGACATCAAGCTTAATCGCGATCTCTTTATAACGCAGACCATCCACCTGAGACAGTAAAAAAGCACGTCGCACTTTATCGGGTAAAGTCGTCAACATTTGATCAATTTGTTGCAATGCTTCGAGCAATACTAATCGCTGTTCTTCACAAGGTTGAATCGCTTCTTCTAGCTGGCTAAGCGCCTGTGTATAAGCTTGCTCTACCGATTGACGCCGATAAAAATTCACCATTAAACCATGTGCAATGCTGGTTAAATAAGCACGTGGTTCTTTTATGTCTGCTGGTATTTGTTTTTCTAACACCGTCACAAAGGTGTCTTGTGTTAAATCTGCTGCGTCATGTTGCGAGCTTAATTTAGAACACAGCCATCTATAAATCCAGCTATGGTGAGTGTGATAAAGTTCAGTGACCAATCCACTACTGCTAGGATTACTGTTCACTGTACTGGCATCTATCTCTTCATATATCACCACGTTGTACAATCCAGCTTCTCCTTACACATAGCCCGCAACTTGCGGTTCACAGCCCAATCATCAAATCAAGATCACAATCAAAAACTTTAAGCATGTTTTGTGACGCAATTCACTTAATTAGTGATAACAGCACCGAAACTTACGTTATTAGTAAGAAGCTGAACATAGGAAAAATTCCTAAAATCGATTACACGAGGTTTTATATTAGATGAAGGCGTAGCCAATCACAGAATGAAGCGATAAATCGTTCAGGATTCATAAGCTGAGCGCTTACAAATTAGAGGCAAGTTATTTCTGAAACCGTGTCGCCACCATTTCCAAATCATCAAAACCTAAGGTCCCCAACACTTTTTTAAGATTAAGATAACTTTGTAGGTAGTTATAGCGGGCAAGTAGTAAATCGCCTTTTGCTTCAAACAGCTGACTTTCCGTATTTAAAACGTCAATGGTCGTACGCGTGCCACCTTTAATACTTTTTTTGGTTGCTTTAACCAATAATAATGCCGAGTTCACGGCTGTTTCTAATGCTTTTAATCTACGTTGTGCATTTGAAACTAAATTAAATTGTTCTTGTAATTCTAAAACCACGATATTTGATTTTTCATCAAATTCAGCTTTTGCTTTAAGCAGATTAGATTGTGATTGACGTACCCGAGCAGAAACGGAACCACCGGAATAAATCGGCACCGTTAATTGCAAACCCACCGAATTTACGGTTGATTGTTGATTGTAAGTATTAGTCGTATCGGATGCATTATCACTCCAACTCACCACGGCATCTAATCGTGGCATGTGGCCCGCTTGGCTACGATTAAGTTCTTGCTCAGCCACTTCTAACATATAGCGTTGAATAATAATCTCTAAGTTATTTTGTACCGCTATCATTTTCAATTCATCGAGATCACTCGATTTCATGGGTAATAATGAAAAATTGTCTAATAAGGGGCTAATAGCATCAATTTGTCTGCCTAATATTTTATTAAGCGATGCTCGGGTATTATCCAAATTATCTCGTGCTTCGACGATATCGGCTTCGGCCAAATCATATCTAGCTTGTGACTCTAAAATATCGGTTTTTGTACCTTCACCATGTTTGAATAATGTGATGTTTGCTTGGCGTTCCTCGGCATAAGCTTGTTTTTTCATCGTTGATAATGCCAACAAATCTTCGGCATATAACACAGCGGCATACTTATTAAACACGCGTAAAATAAGCTCTTGCTCACGAATAATAAATTCTTGGTCACTCATTGAAGTTTGTGCCTCTCCTTGTTTATAACGAGCATAACTGTCGAAATTAATAAGCGGTTGACGCAATTGAATGGATGCATTTTTACTGGCATATTCACGGTGTTCAGAACGCTGTAACTGACCATTATCGTAGTCAATATCTGCTTCATTTTTGTATCGTGAATAGTTTGCCGAAATAACGGGCAATAGATTCGACCGACCTAAGATCTTAAATTCTTGTCCGGCTTGATGTTGATAAAAAGCTGCTTTAAATGTTGGATCGCTATCCCGTGCCATCGTATAAACATCAATCAAGTTGGCTGCTTGTAAATGAGATATAAAAAATGGGCAGAGTAAAAATATGTGTAAAAAAATAGGCTTCATTGATAGCTTCATGTTCATTACTCTTCAGACATAGCAAGTTGAAGACGATCAATGATCGGTTTAAGCAAATAATTCATCATTGTTCTTTCACCTGTTTTAACAAACATTTCTACAGGCATGCCCGGTCTAATCTTTAAATTAGGCAGCATTTCAAGACCCTCAGGTGAAACTTTGGCAATCAATTGATAATAAGGAAGGCCCGTGATGTCATCGATTAATCGATCAGCTGATATTTGAGTGACTTCACCTGCAACATGTGGCGTTAGGTTGCGATTAAAGGCGGTAAACATTAAATCAACCGGTAAACCTGAGCTGACTTTATCGATCAAATGCACAGGCAATTGCCCTTCTACCACCAGAAAATCATCACTAGGCACGATATCCATGATCTTAAATCCGGGCGAAAGCACTGCACCTTTTGTAAAAACATTCAGGCCAACAACCGTGCCAGAAGCAGGCGATCTAACGAGTACATTATCAAGATCGTAATCTAATCCCGTTAATTGGCTAGCTAATGCATCTGCCTGTTTTTGTGCTTGTGATAATTGTTCTCGCACATCTTCTTTATATTGTTGCTGACGTTTTAATTTCTCTAGCTTTAACTCGGCTACTTGGCTATTAGAGCGAGCAATATTGCCAATATCTGCTGAAATAGTGGCATTGATTTGGGCTGCCGTTTGTTCTAATTCTAACAAGCGATTACGTGCAACATAACCTTCTTTTTCTAACTCTCGAATACCCACAAGCTGTTCATTAATAAAGGTTAATTGTTCTAATTTATTCTTGCGTGAGGCCTGCAGACCTTTGGTTTGCGAGACTAAACCATTAATATTTTCTGCTATCGCTGACAGCTCACTTTTTAATGTACTTCTACGTGAAAAAAACACTTCTTTTTGTGCTTCTAAATAACTTGAAATACGAGGAATTTCGGCAGCATCCTTTAATATTTTGGGGAATTCAATATTGTCTGAATCATCACGCTCGGCCACTAATCTCGCTTCCGTCGCTTTAGCAATGTAATACTGAATTCTATTGGTTTCGGCATTCGCTTTTGCTTGAATACTATTCATACGAACAAGCACATCACCCGCTTTAACAATCGCACCTTCTTTAACTAAAATAGCATCGACCGTGCCGCCATCTTGATACTGAACCGCTTTTCTATTAGTCGAAACCGATACCTTGCCATTGAGTGGTACGCCTTTATCTAATGGTGCAACAGAAGCCCATATCATAGAACCACCAAATCCCAGTACGACGATCCACCAGCCTAAACGTACATATTTAGAAATATCAGTACTGATTATCTCGACGTCGGCCTGCTTATCAGGCTCATTTTCTTTGTCCTGCTGCGAGTTGATTATTTCATTATTCATAATTATGCCGCCGAGGTTGCTTGGGATTTGACGCTTTGTACCTTCTGCTTATTGGCAATCGCAGTCATCACATCTTTGGTTGGCCCAAACATTTGTGCCGTGCCTTCCACTAGTAATAACAACTTATTGGTGACGGCTAATGCATTCGATCGATGTGTAATCATCACAATTGTTTTACCTTGTTGTTGCATCTTTTTAATGGTTGTAATTAAAGCCTGTTCTCCGGTTTCATCCAGATTGGAGTTAGGCTCGTCTAATACCAGCAAGGCAGGATCATCATAAATAGCGCGCGCCATACCTAATCTCTGTTTTTGTCCTCCCGATAAACCAGCGCCATCATCACCCAATAACGTGTCATAACCATCTGATAAACGTAAAATCATTTCGTGCACGCCAGATTGTTGTGCAGCCAATATCACCTTGTTGGCATCTATCTCACCAAATCGTGCAATATTTTCACTCACTGTTCCTGCAAACAATTCAATCGTTTGAGGAAGATAGCCAATTGATGGCCCAAGTTCTTGTTTATTCCATTGAAAAATATCAGCAGCATCAAGTCGTACATGGCCTGATACCGTGGGCCAAATACCGACTAAAGTACGCGCTAAAGTTGATTTTCCTGCGCCGCTGGGGCCAATAATGCCTAATACATCACCTGGAGCAATGGCGAAGCTAACACTTCTTAAATTAGGTGTTTTTGAACCGGGCGGAATGACGGTAATACCTTCAACTGAGACGATACCTTTTGGTTTTGGTAATGCCATATTCACATCACGTGGTGGATTGGCGGCTAGCAATTCATTGATACGGAAATAGGCACTTTTGGCACCACTCCATGTTTTCCATACACTCATTAATTGATCGACTGGACTCAATGCTCTACCCATTAAAATAGACGCCACGATCATCATGCCGGGTGTAATTTTATCTTCTAATACTAATAATCCACCCAGACCCAGTACCAATGACTGTAGACACAGTCTGCTAAAACGACTGATCGAAGCAATAATGCCTGCTTTTTCACTCGCTTCACCCTGCAGCAATAAAAACTGACACTGTAATTTATACCAACGTGACATTAAGTTTTGTAACATGCCCATTGCTTCAATTACTTCGGCATTTCGTAGATTATTAGTGGCTAGGTTATTAGCTGCCACCGCTGCTGTATTGGCTTCTGATAATGGTTTTTTGGAGATCCGTTCATTGGCGATGGCAAGGCCAATCAATAACAATGAGCCGAATAAAGCAAAGAGTCCTAATGACGTATCAAACATAAAGATAATAACGATATAGATCGGAAACCAAGGTGCATCAAAAAAAGCAAATAAGGCATTACCACTGATGAACTGCCGAATACTGGTTAGATCTTGTAAAAACTGGCCAGCATTTACGCCCGTCTTTTTTAAACTTTGTTCAAATGCAGCCGTATAAACGCGTTGATTAAGTGTCATGTCTAGTTTTGCTGAAACACGAATCAGCACAAAACTACGCACAAATTCCAAACCACCCAATATCACATAGGCTAAAACAACCATGATCGTCAGCATCAGTAAGGTTGATTCATTTCGGCTGCTCAATACTCGGTCATAAACCTGAAGCATATACAGCGAGGGCGTTAACATCAGTATGTTCAAAATAGCACTGAAAATACCCACGGTAATAAACACTGATTTAAACGCTAATAGCGCCTCAGAGATTTCATTTTTCGCTGTTTTTAACTTACTTTTCACTTATTCATACCTTCAATGTCTATGAGTATTGTCAGAGCGGGTTTACTATCAAGATCGATAATCTTCTATGTATATGAAATACCATTCTGCATAATAATTTTTATCTTCAAATTCTTTATAAATAGGTCTGAAATTTTTCTGCTTAAAAGGTTTTTCAGGTGACAGACTATTAATTCCCATCACCCCACCACTGGGCGCCATAACAGTCCCCCAACCTTCTCGTTGGGTGACAGGATCAACATATAACTGCCTTAAATAACGCTTAGGAGTTGGAAATCTGTCGTCATACAATAATGCGTCTAAATCAGGCGGATACTGTTTAACAACACCGGGCGTTGCATTGTAATAAGCCCCAATCGCCTTACGAATGGTATCCCCCACTTTAAGTAATTCTTGTTCTCTTTCGCGTTTGACCATGTCACTCCATTTGGCACTGGCTTCACTTAAAATGTAGCCAGCAATCACCAATAAACAAAGCATGCCGAGCAAAATAAAACCACGCTGCTTGGTTTGTTTACCATTCCTCATATGCTGTTCCATTAGAAGAAATAAGTGGCGAGCCACTATGAATATCAGCCATTTTTCCTTCAAACTCATCACCGCTAGGCGGCGTAAAAATCCATGTATCTGAACGATCAGTAATAGGATCCACAGGAATGGCTCTTAGATATTTGCCATCAACTAAATCCTGCAGTGTATCCGGATAGATATTTCTATCACTTACATACATATCAATCGCTTCTCTCATCACAATCAAATCATGCTGCAACACTTTTTCTTTAGAACGATCTATCGAATCAAAATAACGAGGTGCAACCAGACTCATCATGATGGCAATAATCGTCAATACGACCAGTATTTCAATCAATGTAAAACCTGTCGTTACGCGTTTAAACTGCATTACCATTCCCGATAAGGTTGTTGATTTATGCCGATGCCATTTGATAATGAATAAACGTCATACACATCTTCGCCGGCTTCTGGTTCATCAAAAGAACTTTCGTAACTTCGTAATCCCCACGTTTGTTCGTTACTTAACAGATCATCATTGATAAAAGGATCACGTGGAATTCTGCGTAAAAAATAGATTTTTTTATGCTTTGGATCCTGAGCATCTTCAACCCCTTCAACCAGCTCATTTAACGAGGTTGGATAACCTGAAAGTTCATCAGATTTTTCAATCCGTCCATCGTCAACTGCCTGTTTATAATCATCAATTGCATCACGTATTTGCCATAACGATTTTTTAAGCTGTTGCTCTTTATTACGTTTAGCTGTCATCTGCAGCAATGGCGCAGCAGACGTTACAATTAATGCCAATAACACTAATGCAACTAATAACTCAATAAGTGTAAAGCCCCGTTGTTTGGTCATTTACATGCCATAATCGGTATCAGTTTTTAAGATCTGATCTGCAAACTCTTGTGCTGTGGTTGCATTTTTTTGCTGTTTTTCATCATCTGTTTCTTCAGGTGCTTGCGAATACAAAGGTTCTGCCACTGGCGCTGCGGCAGCTTGGCTTTGCACATTTTTCACAGCATGATTAATGCCCGAAGGAAAGGTGGTGTAAACCGAATTAACAGGCACAATATTGTGGAGAATTCGCGGCGTGATCAGCAGAACAATTTCGTTCTTCTGTTTATCTTTGCCATTATCAGTAAAGAATCTTCCGATTAAAGGCAGACTAGATAAACCTGGCACTTTATAGCTGGTATTTTGCTGATCATCTTTGAATAAACCGGCTAAGATTTGCGTTTCACCGTCTTTTAATTGCAAGGTTGTATCGGCATTTCTACTGCCGATGGTATACGCTAAAACACCACCCGCTGAGGTAATTTGATCAATGATGTTACTGACTTCAAGCTTAACCTGAATGGATACTTGGTTTTGAATCAAAATAGTCGGTTCAACTTCTAACTTTATGCCCACTTCAATATAGCTGATAGATTGTGAAACAAAGCCTGTCGAATTAGCGACACTGGTCAATACGGGCACACGATCACCAACATGGATCTTGGCTTTTTCTCTATTTTTAACGCGAATTTTAGGATTAGCCAACAAATTGGTATCGGTATCTTTATGCAATAAGTTCAAGGCTAAAATCGGATCAGTCACACTAAAAACGCCTAAACCAGAATTAAAGTTTTTCAGCTCAGCCAATGTCAGTTGACCGGGAATGTCATCTTCACCTTTAACACCTAAAGCGACTTGTGTTGGATATCGAACGCCAATATCTTCTAAATTACGTCGATTAACTTCCATCACTTCTACTTCTAGCATGACTTCTGGCTCGACTAAATCTTGTGAAGCAATCAGTTTTTCTGCTGTTTTAATAGACTCTAACGTATCGCGCATCACCAAGGTGTTGAGTTTCTCATCGACATAGATATCTTCGACTTTCAACACTGTTTTAATTAATGACATCGCTTGTTTCGCATCCATATTATTCAGATAGAAGCTACGTACATATAACTCTTGGTATTCTTGAATACGACTTAATGGATAAATAAGAATGGTGTTTTGATTTAAGACTTTTTTACCTAATTGATTGGTCGTTAAAATCGTCTCAATCGCATCTTCGATCGATGTGTCACGTAACATAACCGTCGTGATCATTGCATCACTTACTTCGCGATCAAACGTGAAATTTAAATGGCCTGCTTTACCAATATATTCAAACACCGATTTAATAGGCGCATTGTTAAACTCAAGACTAATCGCTGTTTTAAACGCTGATTTAATCTTAGGTACAGCATTCGTTTTTTCAATTGCTTCTTCATCTAGTTTTTCAAATAAAGCTCTGGCTTCTTTATTCGTTGAATCTTCGGCCAAAATCATTCGAACTGTTGCCCGCGCTGCATCAAAGTCATGTGCAGAAAAGGCCTGTTGTGCAGCCATCATCAGCGTTTTATGCTTTTGTGAAATACTCACTTTTTTGAGACCATTAATCGCACGTTGGTTTTCTGGAGATAAGCTTAAAACCTGTTGGTAAACCGATTCAGCCTCCAGCGGTAGATCTTTATTAAGAGACGCTTCAGCAGAATCAATAAGTCGAGAAATTTTCAACTCTTGCTGTAACTTTAAGGTGTTCCTGTATTGAGGATTAGTTGGATATTGCTCAGTTAATCGCTGTAGTTTTTGCAAGCCTTGATCTACTTTCCCATAAGCGATCAACTGCTTAGCAGTCATAAAGTCACCGTCAGCCTGCTGTTTATCATTCGTTGCTTGCATCGTGGTGCAACTTTGTAAACACAGTAACGTAAACAAAAAAGCAATCGATTTTATAGTAGTAACAGTGTTGTTCACGGTCATCAATCTCAAAGTAACGCCCCTATTTGCACACTGATCTGTGTTTGTGTCGCAAGGTTTAAAAGAATCATTTCAGTCGAACGTATGGCTTTTACCTTCCACTCATCTTCAATCGTATCGCCGCTTTTTACGGCATAGTTGTTCCGTCCATTTGTCAAAAACACGACCATTTCTCCATTTTCAAGCAGTTTTCCAGCATAAATATAAGGATTCATCGGCACCGGTGGCGCGCTAGGCATAGCAACAATACTGATCGCTTCCTGCTCGTTTGACGGCACTTCAAACATATTAATAGCGCTATCCATAATTTCTTTTCGTAATAAAGAGGGCTCATCAACCGCTTTAATAACATGGACTCGGCTTGGTACTCGTGCTGGCGTAAAATCAGCTTTTAAAGCTTGGCTAATACCCAAATCATTTTCATCTTCTTGCTCACTGATGCCATAAACCAACACTAAGGTAATCGCCAAAGCTATCCACACCATATTGTCTTTAATCATTTGCACTTAACGGTTACTCACTACTTTTTGTATATAAGAAAAATTCGATATTGGCACTCACCTCATCTTGCTTAACATCATCACGTTGAAAGCTAAGATGACTTAAGGCAATGCTCGGCAGCTCATTCATGACATCCGTCACAAAATGTCTAATGTTCGGATAACGCCCCACTAATGGGAATTTAATCTGATACAACATCATGCTTGATTGAGGGACTTCCCGAGTTGAATAATCTGATCTATTCAGTGTGAAACCATGCTGCTCGACTAAATCTAATAACTGATAAATTTTTTGATTAGACTCACTTTCAGCTGGCAGCACATCATAAAATCGTTGCGTAATATTCTTATTTTCACTGGCGTTTTGTAGATTGACAGGAGTATTAAGTCTGAGCTGGTCAACGACCGAAGCGAGTTTGTTTGTTTGCTGCACATTCAGATAAATCAAACTGCATAAAACAATACTGGCTAAAAATAACAAAATAGCGAGCTGTCCTTGCCAACCTAATTGCCTAAGCTGATAAGCAAACTGACGTCCTTTTTGATCTATTACGCTTATTTGCTGCATATCATGACCACGTTACAATTAGTTCAAATTGAGTTCCGTCTTGGCCATCAATTTTTACCGCCTCGGTAGAAATCAAACTGACCGACTTAAATAATTTTTGTTGTTTAAGACGAGTGATATAAGCAGACATCTGCTCTATAGGCAACGTCACCGCTCGAAGATGAACTGTTTTAGTCTTTGCATTCGGCTCTACAGATAGCAGACTAATATCTTTCAGCCACGCCATTTCTAGTGCCTTAAACAATTGTTGCCAAGGTCGATCAATATCGCTAATTGCTGCATTAACAGCATTTAACTCTGTCTGTTGTTGTTCGGTTAATTTCACTGCTACGGCACGTGGCTGTGATGAAACTGAATGCTGTTGCTGCTCATCTTTTAAACTTGTGAGCATCACATTGCTGCTTTGAAAAAAATACAAACTTATCAATAATAAAAATAAGCTAATACCTAAAGCGGCACTTGCCATTGGCTTTTTATTAGATGACTGTAATGTGTGGTTTAGCTTAATCATTTTCATGATGTGACGAGCCTTGCTGATAGGCTTTCAACTGGCTCATTTGAAAATATTTTTGAAGATGGCAGCCTGATCACACGATGATTATTTATTTTGACCGCTTCTGAATTAGGCATATTTGACCAATGCAATAAGATAGGCACTTGACGTTGTTGTTTTGCCAGATCAGCAACAACACTATTCAACAACTGTTCCCGTTGAATTAACAATTCAATTTGTCCAACAACAGTCTCTTCAGCTTCTACTTGTATCGCTTTAACCCAACGCCACTCGCCTTCTACAATCAAACATAAACACAAACGACCATCAGCAATAACCGCTAACCAATAAGATTTTTGTAAATTTTGTTGTTTAATCACTTCCTGTGCTTGATTAGCGATGTGCATTAAGTAAGGTTGCACAGAATCGAGTGTGATCTGTAAAGATGAAAAAACGTCATTGATGGTTTGTAATAACTCGCTAGGAACTGCACTTGCCAATGCCTTTTGGCCATACTCAGCAGGACTTTGGCACATATTCCAACTCGCTATCGCGTCACCGTAAATAGTTAAAAACTGATGTCTTAAAAAAGCGCGAGACTCTTCATTATTTTTAATTTCAGCATTCCACGGAATCACGGCATAACGTACAAATTGATTAGATAACACGATAGTGGCACTGGCTGCTTGCCACCGCTCAGTATTCAGCGTCGTTTGTAAAACCTGAGTTAAATAAGCTAGCTCAAGATCGCTATAACCGACCTTCTTTTTCAGTACAATTTTCTGTTGATCAACACACGATAATTGAGCGCCGATGAAACCTTTAAACCGCCTTACAACAATGCTGTCAGGCCGTATAAATATCGTCAGATTATCTTTTTGCAAGCTAAGCCAACGTGGTAACACGGTTAATCTCCTCTAAGGTAGTTTCACCATTTTTGACGAGTTCCAATGCGGCTTGACGCATTGTTTTAGTACCGTTGGCAAAGGCTGCTTCTTTTATTTTACGAACGGGTTCACGTAATACAATGAGCTCTCTAATTTCATCGTTAAAGCACAATAACTCTGCAATAGCTTTACGTCCTTTGTAACCTAAACCGTGACATTGACCACAGCCTTTTCCCTTTTTAAAATTAAAATCATCGACTTGCTGTTCTGTTAAGCCTGATTTTTCCACTAAAGCATCATCGGGGATATCTGCCACCAAGCAATGAGGACAATTAACACGGACTAGACGCTGGGCTAAAATGCCATTCATTGCTGATACAAAGTTATAAGGATCAACACCCATATTGGTGAAACGGCCAATCACATCAAATACATTATTAGCATGCACCGTAGTCAACACTAAATGACCTGTTAATGCAGATTGCACAGCAATTTGTGCCGTTTCATTATCACGAATTTCCCCAACCATAATTTTGTCAGGATCGTGACGTAAAATAGAACGCAATCCTTTAGCAAAGGTCAGCCCTTTTTTCTCATTCACCGGAATTTGCAACACGCCAGGCAATTGATATTCAACTGGATCTTCAATGGTGACAATTTTGTCACCACCATGATTTATCTCAGAAATAATGCCGTACAGCGTCGTTGTTTTACCGCTACCCGTTGGCCCAGTAACCAGTAACATGCCGTACGGTTCTTCTGCTAATAAACGAAAACGGGCTCTTATTTCAGGTTGAAAGCCAAGCGAATCAAGACTTAAACCTTCTGCTTCTTCACTTAATGCTTGTCTATCTAAAACACGTAATACCGCATCTTCACCCAGCACACTTGGCATAATCGATACACGTAAATCGACTTCACGACCCAGCACCATCACTTTAAACCGGCCATCTTGTGGCACGCGTCGCTCAGCAATATCTAACTCAGACATCACCTTAACGCGTGAAATAACCTGCTCGGCTTGAGCAATACCTTGAATACCGCCGACATGACTCAGCACGCCATCAATACGATATTTCACTTTTAGGCCATTATGATCCGTTTCTAAATGCACATCACTCGCGCCAGCTTTCAATGCATCATATAAAGTAGAGCGAACAAACTTAACGATTGGGCTGGTATCTTCACTAATTGAACGTAATGAAATATCTTCTAGCCCTTGTTCATTATTGGCATGATCGCCTTGACTAGATGAGACGTCGCCCAATGCTCGCATGCTCGCTTCATGATGAGCTAAATAAACATTTAAATCATCTGTATGTGCCAACACCCAAACGGCTTCTTCAGTCATCAAGAGATCTAGTTTATTTTGTAAATTCAGATCGAATGGATTGGCATGAACAACATGTAAAACGTGTCGTGCATCACGAGCAATAATACAGCCTAATTTTTCTGCTTGGGCAAAGGGTAATACCGTAAATTCAGGTTGTAGTTCATAAAGTTGTGAAATATTCAACACGGGATATTGCATGAATCGGCCCAAAGCTTGAGCAAAGATCTCAGGGCTTAAATGGCTAATATCTTCTAATACATTGAGTAATGGTTTTTTGGTTTGTTCAGCCAGTTTTTTGGCTTGTTGTAATTGTGCTACCGTTAGCACTACATCTTCTTTGTTTGATGTCGATAATAAGGCCATATTCATTGAATACTCCCCGCCAACTCAAAAATTGGCATGTACATTAATACAACAACCAAGCCCACCACTAAGCCGATTGCAATCATCAATATCGGTTCTAGTAATTTGGTAAACCACTCAACAACACGGGCAATTTCATCATCATAAAAAATACCGATGCGTTCCATCATTTCGCCCATTTGTCCGGTACGTTCTCCCACTCGTAACATACGAACAGAAATAGAAGTTGTCAGCCCATGTATTTCCATCGCAGTCGATAACGGTTTGCCTTCTTGCACGTCATTCACTACGTTGGCTAATTTGCTACGTAATAAAGGCTGTAATAATGACGACACCATCCGCATTGCACTGGTCAGTGGAATACCGCCTTGCAATAACATACTTAAAGTCCGATAAAACCGTGCTAGTTGATAAATACGCAGACTCTCACCCACTTTAGGAATTTGCCACACTTTTGCCATGATCATGCTGCGAACAAAAGGTCGACTTAATACATAACTCATCAAACAAATACCCACAATAAATACAGCAAATGCTTCGCGACCATGAGTATGTAATAAACGTCCCCAACTCAATAAAAGCTGAGACATCAACGGCAACTCAGCATTAGTGCTTTCATAAATCACACTAAATTTAGGTACAACATAACCTAATAAAAACAGCACCACTAAGCCGCCCACCACCAGTAATAACACCGGATAAATAGCGGCAGAGATAATCTTCTTTTTCATCGCATCAACTTGCGATTGATAAGCGACATGTCGACGTAAAGCCGTTTCCATATCACCCGTGCGTTCACTCGCTCGAATCAAAGCAATATAAAGTGCTGTAAAGACATCTGGCACATTTTCTAATGAGGTTGAAAGTGTTTGCCCATCAAAAAGCGACGCTTTGATTTTGTTTAAAACAGCTTTCGATTCAGCATGCGTTTCCTTCTCAGCTAATGCTTCTATTGCCTCAACTAAGCTTAAGCCAGATTCAATCAACGCCAACAACTCTTGGCTGAATAACATGACATTAAATTTAGTTGTTTTGAGACTAGCAATCTTAAGATTAACTGCCTTTTGCTGGCTGATTGATAACACATGATGACCTTGTTCTTCTGCAATAGAACGCGCTTGCAAAGAATTGCCAGCCTCGACTTCCATCACATTAACAGTGTCGCCTTGTACTATTTTCAAGCTAAATTTCACTCTTTAAAGTACCTATTGCCAGCTCACAATATCGGCAGCAATGTCTTTACCACCACTCGCATTATCATTGCCTAATGACCACAAATCATAATCGCCACTTTGGCCATGTGTACCGGGCATTTGATAATGATAAGGATTGTCCCAAGGATCTTTTGGTGCATCTTTTTGTAGATATGGACCTTGCCATTTGGGTTCATTATTAGGTTGCGTCGTTAATGCCGCTAAACCATTTTCTGTGCTTGGGTAATGCCCAACATCCAAACGATAGGTATCTAATGCTTTACCTAATGCGTTGATTTGAGCGCGAGCCGTTTTGACTTCTGACTTACCGATTTGAGCAAAATATTTGGGGCCAACATAACCAGCCAATAGACCGATAATGACCATAACCACCAGCAACTCGAGCAAGGTAAAACCTCGCTGTGCTGATCTAGCTGTATTTGTTAATTGAACTGGATTAATAAACGCTTTGAACACTGACATGATGACTACCTTAATGTTGAACATGAAGAATAAAAAAAGAGGATGCACCAACCGGCACATCCTCTTAATCTTTACTTATGCAAACACTTCAACATCAGAAGCGCTAAATGAAGTAACACCCGTCAAGACCGCAATTTGCACGGCATCACCAGCACCATTTCCGTCAGCATCATAGCTTAATGTATTGGTCAGTGAATCAAACAACAAATAGTCATCTGCATCACCTGCCACAGCACCAGCACCACTCACCAAGTTAGCAGCAGAGAAGCCACCAACAGTCAATGAACTGAACATATCAACATTTAAAGCAATGGTATCCGTACCACTTAGGAAGTCAGTAATCGTATCAACACCCGTCAAATCAAATGCTGTATCGACATAGCTTTGAACTTCATCATCATCACCTGTGACAACTTGCTCTTGCACTTGACCAAATACAAACGTATCAGCACCAGCACCACCGGTCATAACATCATCACCGCTGTTACCAACAAAGACATCGTCTTGCGTTGTTCCGATGAACGTATTGTCATCAGCATTACCTTCAAAACGCAGACCATTCGCTGTTACGCCAGATGCATCAATAACCACATTATTAATCGTGCCGCCGTTATTGCCTAAGCTGTTGCTAAGATCACTCACATTACCATTCGCTTGGAAATAGTAATGATCGTTCAACATTTGCAACGCATCATTTTCTACATTCAACTGATCAACGGTTCCACCGACTTGAACAACTTCCATGCTTTGGAAGTTAGCATCATTCAGTACCACCGTACCGCTTGCTTGAGTATTAGCACCAACACCTGTCGTAACACGCAAGGTATCAACACCATCACCACCCACGAT
This sequence comes from Methylophaga sp., assembly GCA_011053005.1. Classification (GTDB taxonomy): domain Bacteria; phylum Pseudomonadota; class Gammaproteobacteria; order Nitrosococcales; family Methylophagaceae. The sequence goes on along the minus strand of DRHW01000004.1, from coordinate 184,868 downwards.
TAGATCATGTTTCGCACCGGTCGCAATCCATTCTTGATTACCATCATCAGCAGCAGAAGTTGTACCTGAAACACCTGTACCAAAACCACCGATTTCAAAGATGTCATCGCCATCTTCACCATACAAACTATCAGCACCACTTTGGCCAACTAAAACATCGTTGCCATCGTTACCGTAGTAAGTATCGTCACCTGAATGCATCGTGCCGTAGTCAACACCTTCACTACCGTAAACAGTTTCAGTTGCACCAGCAGTTTCATTACCACCATCTACACGTGTAAAGCTGCCTTCTTCTCCTTCGCTGGCATCGTAGATAATATTTACATCATGGAATAAGTTAGCAATTGAATATTCATCAGCAGAAAATCCTGCATAGTCATATTCAACTTCAACGGCACCAACGATGTCATCTTCTGGTTCGAACTCAGCTTCTTCATATTCAAAAGCAATAGTGACTGATTCAGACTCACCACCCGCAGTACCATAAATATGAGTACCCGGATTTAGTTCACCTAAGCTTAAAGACTCGCCATTTGCTTCAAATTGTTCAGAAGACAACGTGATATTGACACCATCATTCAACTCAATACGTTCAATGCCACTGAAACCTATTGACTCAGAAAAATCACCACTTTCAGTAAATTCAAGTGTATCAACAGCGTTATAACCAGCAATAGTACTTGCAGCTGTGTTGATTTCTGAAGAACCGGGACGTGTAACGATATTTAAACGAACATCTGTCTCTGTTTGTTCTGCAATTTCGATACTGTCTAATGCAACAAATTCACCTAACACATTATCAAAAACAACGAATCCTGCATCATCATTGTCTTCTTCAGCCTCTTGAACATCGGTATATCTAGCCACATTTCCATTGTTATCTAGAGAAGATGTCGCACCTAACATACTTACTGATGGTGCTAGATCGTCATCGTCATCGTCATCGTCGTCATCGTCGTCTTCGACTTCTTCGACTTCTTCATCTTCATCTTCATCTTCATCTTCATCTTCAGTAAGATAATCCTCAGCATCAGCTAATACAAAGGTATCATTTCCCCCACCACCCAGTAATAAATCATCCGATGTTGCTAAATAAACATTACCATTAATAGCTTCATTTCCAGCGGTACTGTCTCCACCTTCTATATAGTCACTCCCCTTCCCACCACTAATGATGTCGTCGCCATTGTCACCAAAAATAGTATCATTTCCGGATCCACCATGAATAATATCATCCCCATCACCACCGGCAATGGCGTCATCACCTGAGCCCCCTAAAATTAGATCATCACCAGATTCACCCACTAAAACATCATCGCCGGCACCGCCTAAAATGATGTCGTTGCCTGTACCGCCGAGAACAACATCATTACCATCCCCTGCATAAATCAGATCATTACCACCAGCACCTTCAATATAATTATCAAGACCATTTCCGACCACAAAATCAGCGTTATTTGTGCCCGTATAAGTTACTTCTGTTGAATTAAAAATTTTTGTCGCCATGATTTCTCTCCATCAAATTTTTTAAAATTCCGCAAGACTGAATAAATACCAGTCTTGCGGTTAATTACCATCAAAAATTATTATTTAAGGGATGCTTGCACCCGGCGGTGCAAATCCAGGAATTGCAATTTCCTTAAAGGTAGTTTCTTCCTGAGCTGTTTGACGAAGACGAATAGCATCTGATAGGACCCAATCATCAGTATCAGTACCGTCACAAGCAGCTTGAATATAAGTAAACCCAGATAGCGCATTTGTCGATCCATCGTCATCGTAAAAAACAGTATCAGCAGTAAAATCGACCCAATTGCTATTCACCACTGCATCTTGCGTTGCTAAGGTTGTACTAGCTGGATCAGTGGCATCAATAGGTGAATTTTCACCTGTGATAGCAGCCGTGACGCTATTCTTGGTAGGCAAATCAAGATAGTTGGTCCCATTTACTTGCTTATTCAAAAATGTGTCATAACTTTTCGAACGATGTTGGACAGAGGTGAAGGTACGACCCACCCGATAGACGGGCGACGTATTACCAGCTGTGCTGAAAATGGTATATCCCACATTGACAGTTCCAGAGTTAGCAAAGCCACCACGAGCAATATCATTAATTTCAAAATATTGCGTGCCAGATTTACTGCTATCATGATCCGCACTAATCATCGTTGCTCGTGTACCAAAAATACACATCGTTTGTGCAGAATTTCGCCATACATAATCAACGAGAGTTCCGATATTTCCGCCACCGCCAGTTGTAGCTGGAATAACCGTACTTCTATTCCCAACTAATGTATATCCTGATACTGGCGAGAAATTTTCAAAAAATGGTTTTGCTATGAAACAAGTGTTGTTTTTGGAAGTCGAGGGTTGGTTTGCACCAGCAATCGGATATGAACCAAAGTTCCCTTTAACATCATCAGCATTTGCCGGTGGTACAACCCGACCATCGTTATAACAACTGGTATAAGCTGAACTTGCAAAACCAGTATCAGGTAATGCAACCAAGCCTAAAGCATGTGCTTGTGTTCCAGACAAACCTAAGGCTAAGAGCATTGTTAGTTTTAATGTGTTATGTTTCATTTGCTTCTCCATACGAGTTACAATAAAACAGGCATTTGTGGCTGCCTGTATCACCCATTTCATTCCAAGCGTCTGTAATTTGTTGATTTCAATGCTTGAAAATGAAACCTGTTTGGTAGTCACAAATGTCTACCTATAATCCTGAAAAAACTTTTTGACCTTCATTTTTATCAAGGCAGTGTCGCATCCGGTGGAGCATAACCATCGACAGTAATTTCTTTTAACGATGACCCGACCTCCTGAATTGTTTGACGCAGACGAATTGCTCCGGTTTTTATCCATGTATTAGGTGAACTTGAGTCACAAGGTGCTTGTATATAAGTAAAAGGGGATATTGCAAATGTAGAACCTGTATCGGAATCTGCAAATGTTACTTTTGTTGTGAAGTTCACCCAATTACTATTCGCGACAGCATCTTGACTAGCCAATGTTGTACTAGCAACAGTATGATCTGCTAATGGTAAATTTTCACCTGTAATAGCTGATGACACATTATTTTTCGTGGGTAAATCTAGATAGTTAAGACCATTTACTTGCTTATTCAAAAGAGTGTCATATTTATACGCACGATGTTGAACAGAAGTAAATGTACGACCGATTCGATAAAGTGGTGACGTATTACCTGTTGTTCTGAAAATGGTATATCCCACATTAACTGTTCCAGAGTTGGAAAAACCTCCACGTGCTATATCATTCACCTCGAAATATTTATATATCGAGCCACCATTCGTATGATCTGCATTATTCATCGTTACTCGTGTACCAAAAATACACATCGTTTGTGCAGAATTTCGCCATACATAATCAACGAGAGTTCCGATATTCCCGCCACCGCCAGTTGTAGCTGGAATAACCGTACTTCTATTTCCAACTAATGTATATCCCGATACGGGTGAGAAATTTTCAAAAAATGGTTTTGCTACAAAACAAGTGTTATTTTTGGAAGTTGAGGGTTGGTTTGCACCAGCAATCGGATATGAACCAAAGTTCCCTTTAACATCATCAGCATTTGTCGGTGGTACAACCCGACCATTGTTATAACAACTGGTATAAGCTGAACTTGAAAACCCAGTATCAGGTAATGCAACCAAGCCTAAAGCATGTGCTTGTGTTCCAGACAAACCTAAGGCTAAGAGCATTGTTAGTTTTAATGTGTTGTATCTCATCTGCTTCTCCATGTGAATTACAATAAAATAGGCATTTATAACTGCTTATTACAAAAGTTCTTAATCAAAAACCCAATTTAGCCCTACCCATGCACCACGCGGTGCACCCGGTGCAATAAAGTTGGTACTTTGCCAATCATTAGAGTTGTGGTTATAGCCATCTGGACCAATTGCACCGTTAATGCTGGGTGAGAAAGGATCACGTCCCAGACCACCTGCACTGAAATATTCTTTATCGAATACATTGTTTACTAACAGTGAAACGGTGAGCGTTTTGGTCGCTTTATAACTCGTTTGAAAATTAAAAGTGGCGTAAGCAGGTATCGTCCCAGGGTTAGTCATAGGCTGACGAGAAACTTCGACACCACCTAATTCTCGTGTTTGAACTTGACCGACTTTATGTTCATTATTTTCGTTACCTCGAACATAACTTGATGAGTGAGCAATAGCCGTCACGCCTACTTGCCATTTTGGTGTGACTAAATAGCTAACTGTTGCATTCAGGTTATGACGCGAAACACCTGGCATCGTGTCGCCTTTATCAACCTCAATAATTGAATTTCCAATGCTGGGCACATAGATTGCCGTTCCATTATCAGCACTAATCATCAAGAATTTATCTTGAAATGTTGCTTCGGTCAGTGCGTAGTTGACACTAAAGCCCCATTTTTCATGTTGGCCCGATAAACCTGCTTCGATACCTCGGCGACGTGTGTTACCAATACTGTCGAAGAATCCTGATCCACCACCGACCGCAACAAAATAAATGTCGTCTTTAAGATCTGTTTGGTAAGCACCTAAGTTCCATTGCAAATTATCACTCAGGCTGCCTCGTAAACCGATATCATATGACGTCGCTTTTATTTGAGGTAAATACGGATCACCTGATAGCGTATTAGGTAAATAACAGCCTCTTTTTTCTAACACACTTTTGGGAATTTCATAGAATCCACCCTGACCATCTTCGTAATATCTACCTGTTGGTGTATGGTCTAAGGCACAACCTAGCTCAATGACGCTGGGAACCCGCGTACCTTGTGACCAATTGGCATAAACATTCAAATTATCTTTGGCCTGCCAAGTCGCACCTAACGACGGATTAAATGAATAATAATTAAACGATTCTGATTCAGCCTCTTCAAGCGTATCGTCTAAACGATAGCGTTTAAAATTGGTGGCCACACCTGTACAGTCACCATTAGGACAGATATTGTATTGATCTGGCTCGCCAATTAAATCAGTCACCGAATAGTTGGCACCTTTGGGTCCATAACGCGTTGCAATTTTGCTTTTTGTGGTGGTGTCGTTATAACGTCCCGAGAAGTTAAAATTCCATGCATCAATGGGGTTCCATGTTTCACTGAAATAAATACTCTTCGTGGTATTGGTGCCACTAAAATTACTGTTTTCTAAGGGATCAAAGGCTGCCAAAAATTGAGGGTGAGCTTGGTCTGGGTCTAAATAGGCCTTTCGATTAGCATCAAAAAAGCCAAGTCGTTGACTATTGGTATAATCAGCACTAGCCGCATCAATTGACATACCCACCATAAATTTGTGTTCATCTAAATTCCAGTTGAACTGAACAGATGCACCATCAGTACTTTGTGTGATTCGGTTATCAGTAATAATGGCTGTGGGTGTGCCTTTTACATATCCTGAGCCCGAACCTGGGCCATCTTCACCATATCCATAGGCCCCATCTATCGCAACCGGATTGCCAACATCATCGTATATTTCATAGTTATTAACAGTTGCTTTTGTTTGCTGGCATGTATCTTCATTCGAGGGAGGTAAAAGAATAACGTAATTTTTGGTGATTACCGGGTTACCACTTCCATCAGTAGATCGAGTAAAAAAATAAGTATCACTCTCAAAAACTGCACCAAAGCCATTACTTGTTCCTCCCCCTACTAATGAGTATGAAAAATCAGCTGAGTATTCAAGTTCGCCGGGAAAATCTGGATTTTGAGGACCATCTTTACTTATAGGTGTGTTGTTCCTATTGTATGTATTTTCTTCTTTAAAATTGCGGTTTTCTACATATCTATATTGAAATGCTTTTAGAAAATCACCAGGTAATTCAGTATTGATATTTGAACCATAATCTGTCGCCAATTGTGTTGGGGAACTAGTGACTAAATCCTGAAGAAACTGTGAGTTAAAAATACTTGTAGAACTAGGGTCATAGTTATCAACTGGAATAACAAAGTAGTTAGGTACGCCATAGTCATTCGCTATACCAGTACTATTAAATAAACAAGTATATTGTTCACCATCAGCCGGTAAACGTTTGGCAAGTAGCTCATCATCATAATCCGTCACAACATCAGAACCAATTTGACGTCGGTCACTATTACGTCGATAAACTTGACCTGTGACACTAAATTTGTCATTGACTTGAAACGCACTAGAAAGTTGAAATTGTTGTAGTTTGTTGGTGGTGGTATCGGGTGATGTAAAGACGCTTGATGAATCTCTATCGTATTGTTCGCTAGGAATGAGGCCATTACCTGTTAAATCGGTTTTAACTAATAAGGTGCTTAAATTAACATCAAGTTTGTCACCTCGGTAGCTGCTTTTTCCAAAGAATTGATTCACTTTACTCGGTGAGTCATCACGCCAGCCTTCTTCATCAAATAAACTTGCTGCACCAAAAAAGGCGATTTTGCCATTGTTCCAGCCGTTTTCCATCAGTAATTGTTTACGACCAAATGAACCAGCTAGGACTTGTACATCGGCTTTATCGTTGTTAAAACCATCTTTGGTTTTCATGGTGAAGGCACCACCTAAGGTATTTAAACCAAAGATAGGATTTGAACCTGGAAAGACATCCACACTAGAAATGGCATTCATGGGGATCATGTCCCAGTTCACCACATCACCAAACGGTTCGTTAACACGAATACCATCAAAAAACACGCTTAAACCTTGTGGTGTGCCAATTTGTGGGCCTGCACTAAAGCCACGATATTGCACATCCATTTGAAAGGGATTGCCTTGGTAGTCGTTGACGGTGACACCTTGTAGTTTTTGATTGAATAAATCGGTCATGCTTAAAGAATGAGAATCTTTAATTTCTTGGGCGCTGATGCTTTGTACGTTGCCGGGGATTTCTTCTTTAGTCAGACCTAAACCGGGTAATGGACCGAGTTCATAAAAGCGTTGGGCACGGACATTGACTTGGTCTAGTTTGATGACATCTTCACCCAGTGCTGGAAATTCTTCCATCGATGGCACTAGGAAGTAACCTCCATCTTGATCATCAATCACTTCTAAACCGCTGTTATCTAATAGCTTAGAAAAACCTTCGTTGACGGTATATTCACCTTGCAGGCCTTGTGTTGTTTTGCCTTCTGCTAATGAAGGCTCAAACGTTAAACGCATACCATTATCTGCAGCATAGCTTGAGATAGCTTTACCTAATGGGCCTGCTGGAATAGCGTATTTTTTATTTGATGCGTTATCAGTGGTGTCATCATCTGCAATCGCTATATTACTCAATGACATAGTTGAAACCATAATCATCGCCACGGAATACAACCAACGAGATAATACTTTATTTAGGTGCCGTTCTTTATTCACTTCTCTCTCTCTCTTCGATTAATAACTTTTTTTGTTCTTTATTAGTTATGCCAATCGAAAACCGAAAAGTGACAATTTTTTTTGAACTTTTTTTAAATTATTTTATGAGGCGATGATAGCTATCCGTTTAATAGCTATATTCTATGCGGGTTTGAGCATGATCCAATAACGGGTAAAATGATCAATTTTTATTGGGAAAATTGTACTAATGCTATGCAAAGTCGCATCCACATCTGTCAAAGGATAGGAGCCTGAAATTTCTAAACTGGCAATGGCAGGATCGCAACGCACTATGCCAGACTTGTATCGAGCGAGTTCTTCAACAAACTGAGCCAATGGCATTTTATCGGCAATGATAAAACCTTTTGTCCATGCATTGGCTGCATCGTCAACTGCCATGATCGGATGAATAGTATTACTCGTGAACTTGACAGATTCACCCGCATTAATAAAGGTAGTTTCACCCGTCATTGCTTGTACTTTTACGGTATCTTGATAAACATTAACGCAGCTGAGTTCATCGTCTAGACGTGTGCTAAATCGGGTTCCCAAGGCGGTTGCTATGCCATGATCGGTTATCACGTTAAAAGGACGATAAACACGGTTCTCTTCGTGTGCGGTTTCAATATAAACCTCGCCTTTCAATAATCTGACATTTCTGTATTGCTCATCAAAATCAATTGAAATTTGGCTATTGGTATTGAGTACTAGACGCGTTCCATCTGAAAGCTGGATATGTTTAATCTCGCCCGTGGCAGTAGCATAATCTGCCATCAATGCATCCCACGGCGAAGTGTTATAGGTTAGCCAACCTGCAGATCCCACTGCTAAGAGTAAGCCCAAGGTTTTAATCGCTTGTCGGCGTTCATTCGATATTGATGAATTGGCATTCGAGCTATTAAGCACAGCGATGCTTGTTTTAGGATCTAATCCTTTGAATTGGCTGGTGACGCCTTCGATTCTTTGCCAAGCTTGTTTATGTTCATCATCGGCATTAACCCATGCTTGCCATGCTTCACGATCTTGTGCTGTCGCATCACCTGATGTCAGCTGAACAAACCACTCGGCAGCATCATGAAGTGCATTGGAACTTTGTTTTATCATAAGGCTACTTGCTTAATTAGATTAATAACGATTTAAACAACTTCGATGCAATGCAGTAAGGCTTTAGCAATATATTGACGCACAGAACTCACTGAGACATCTAACCTTTCAGCAATTTCAGCATGGGTTAAGCCTTCTAATTGACACCATAAAAAAGCATCGCGTACTTTGCTTGATAAGCCACTAAGCATTGCATCAATATTAGTGAGTGTTTCAACCATGATGTTGATTGTTTCGGCTGACAGCATCTCAGCTTCTGGTAAATGTGCTATTGCATTGTGATAAGCCTGTTCGATATCGCGTCTACGAACATGGTTGACCATAAGGCCATGAGCAATCGTAGTGAGATAGGCGCGAGGCTCATTAATGACGGGAAGGTCGTCTTTTTGTAAAAGTCGTGAAAACGTATCGTGCATCAAATCGGCCGCATCTAAACTGCAACCTATTTTTTTACGTAACCATCCAAGTAACCAGGCATTGTGTGCTTGATAAAGCTCAGTGACCAAACCATTTCTGGCTGAACGAGGACTCACTATGCCGACATTTAAATCTTGATATACCGCTGCGTTACTCAATCGATCTTCCCCTTTTCACATAATTTGTGGGCATTATGTGTCTCATGCTTAATTTGGGTTTACGGCGGTACTTTCCAGCCATAAGCTTTAAATAAGTTCTGCGACTCAGCTCACGAAATTCGATATAAATTCATCTAACAAGGGGTTAAAGTACTCCACCTTACAAAGACTAAACATAGGAAAAATTCCTAAAGTTGTAGGAATCAATCCATACAGAAAAATGGAAGCTTACTTTATCAATGTTAGGAAGTTTTCTTGCTGCCTCTAAGTGATGAAATACGGTGAATACGGCAATCTAAAGGGTTATCTGATTTTTCATTCAATACTTACCGATAGTTATTTTTTTAAACGGCTATCGGTAAATAAAGACTCATAAAACAAAGGATCGAAAACGATTTAATTACCTTATGTTTAAGTTTTCCGCGTACCAGATCGTTTCATTCCAGAGTGTGCATGGATATTAATTAATGGCAAGACGTTGAATAATGATCTTTTTTTGGCTAAAGAGACCTCTTCTTAATTTGAACTTAATGTGACGACAACAAGGCCTCCTATAATATTGCCTTATTGCCGCCACACGGCGTTCTATTTACTTTATTGTGCCTTCACAATCATCCGTGATTCATTATTCAGTTTGACTAAACTGCTTTGCTGCTTTGTTTGAAGATCGATAACCGAAATAGAATTGCTAAACCAATTCACCACAAAAGCGCGTTGATTATCTACTGACAATGCCACGCTTTCTGGCATTTTACCTGTGGCGATTCTAGATGTAGCCTCAAGTGTATTAGCATCAAATACCACTAACTTATTTTCAGCTTGAGATGTCACAAAAAACTGCTCACCGTCATTGGATATTGCAAAACCATAAGGCGCTTTAACAGGCAAACTGGCTATCACCTTATAACTTTCTGTATCAATGACCGTCACTGAATTTTCTTTGACGCAGCCAACATAGAGTTGATTTTTTTGCGAATTAAAGACCACGGAATAAGGATTATTTCCTGTCTCTATATGTGCAATCAATCTCGGTTTATCGGCATCTAAAACCGTTAAGGTATGACTCTCACGATTAGCAACAAACACCTTTCTACCAACGGTATCAATGGCTATGCCTGCTGGGCTTTTACCTACCGCTAAAATATCGACGACTTGAAATGACACGGTGTTGATAACCAGCACAGAATCACGAGACCAATCGGTAACAAACAATTTTTGTTTTTTAGTATCTAACGCCATACCAAAAGGTTGTCCGCCTGTTTCAATTTCTTGTAACAAACGGCGTGTCTTTTGATCAAAAACAGATACGACGCCTTTTTCTGGATGTGAAATATAAAAAACATCTTTGTCTTCATTCACCAATAAATTAACCGGGCCTTTTGGCACTGCAAAGGATTGTTCAATGTCTAAGGTGTTTGAATTAAACAGTGATATTGCATTAGACGTTTGGCTGCTAATATAAAACTCTGTTGAATAAACCAACTTCGGCGATAACAACAGAAACATATAAACTAAATACAGTCCGTGGCGCTTCAACTTACTTTTCAACCAGTGCTTTTAGACCTGCTAAACCAGAGTTGGCATACTCTGTCATCGCTTTCACAGCCGCATCATCATTTAAGTTTTCAGCAGGGAAATTACCGGTGTCGCCACGATAAAAACGACCGCTCCAGCTGACTTTGCTTTTGTCGCCTTCAGCGCTTACTTGTATATTAATCGTGTAAAAACTAACCGGAAATATCTTTGCATTTTCTTCTAATAAACGATAACCAATATAGTGTTCTTCTTCATTAACCTCATCTAAACTATCGGTAAATTCACCACCCGATTTAAGTGTTACTACGCGTGTATCTGGATCTGTCATCGCAATAGAAGCTACGGCAGGCTGCCATTCAGCAAAGCTGTCGAAGGCTTTAATTTTATTCCACACCGTTGCCATATCAGCATTAATAATAATTTCTTCATCCACTTTTTGCGGTGTAGGACCATGAGCGAACGCCGAAGTGGCGACTAAACTTAGACTAAGGCCCAATACTGCTAATAGTTTTTTGATTACATTCATTTATCGTTCTCTAATTTCTTATTGATGGTGGATTATTTAGGTGTGCGGTTAGTGTTACCAAGGGTTTCAACATAATTGTTGATAATACCTATTTGGGTAAATTTAAATGTTTTGCCCTTTTTATCGATTTTGACGATATCTTTATAAAGCCAAAATTCAACCGTGCCGCTTTCATTCTTTTTACTTGAAATTGTTTCAGGATCACCTAGGCTTTCTCGAACAAAATCAGCAGATTTACCTGCAAACGTTTTTACAAATGTCGTTTCATCCATCGGTGTCTCAACTAATGAATTAGCAAATGCGGTAGTTGATAACAAAACAAATAATAACGGGGCTAAACTTCTCTTTAATATTTTCATGGTTGATTTCTCTCAAAAATAATCATCATACAGAGACCAATAAATCTACAAGTAGAGGATCCGGCACTGACGCACTAGGGAAGTTATCACTCATAACTATATGAGTGATGCTGTTACGCACAAACGTGTAATTAAAATAAAATAAAGCCTATATAATCCCCCTTTTACTAAAATTCAGATTATCGTTCGGGAAAAGTCTAAATGTCGTTAAACAATCGATCTCAAAGAGCAAGTAGAAAACTAGAGATCTTGCTGATCATGGTGATCACTGTCGGCGTGTTTTTTATTGCTGCTCATTTTGAGCTTGCTGAAGCTTGGCAGGAATGGGCTCACCCAGAAGAAAACTATCAGCTCGATGAGCTTATTTTTAGCTTTTTAGCACTGAGTATTTGTTTAAGTTGGTTTAGTCATCGTCATTACCGAGTGCTACAAACCACTTTAAAAAATAATATGGCGATATCAGCATCACTCGAAAACAAGAATACTGAAGTGGTGACCTTGTTGGCACAAAACCGTGAATTAATTAAACATATCACCCAAGTAAGGGAAGCCGAACGAAACGATTTAGCGACTGAATTACATGATGTTTTTGGCCAACATCTTGCCGCCATCGATGTGAATCTTGCTGTTGCCTGCAAATACGCACAGGGTGATGACAAGATCTTACCTATTCTGAAAACAGTTCAAACCAGTGCGAGTTTTCTTATTGAAGTGACGCGCTCTCAGCTTCAAAGCATTAAGCCCCCCAATTTACAGTCGGTTGGCCTGTCTGCAAGTATCGAGTCACTTGCATCACAATGGCTCGTTTCGTTTCCAAGTTATGAGCTGATACTTTCAAGCAAGGTTCATGATGAATTGGTTAATTATGATGTTGCTTTGACGGTGTACCGCTGTCTGCAAGAAGCACTTTCCAACATCGTTAAACATGCACATGCGAGTAATATAAATATTGATTTGTACACCCATGCTGAAGATGGCATTCATTACGAAGTGCTATTAATCATCCAAGATGATGGTGTAGGTTTTAAACCTGTGAATGATTTATCAATGGGGATAGGACTGATTGGTATGCGTGAGCGAATAACCGCATTATCAGGCCAGCTTTCTATCAGTAATGCTGAGCCGCAAGGTTCACGCTTAAAAATCAATATTCCTTTATAACCACTTTTTAAGAAAGGCAGCACTATGAGCAATCCTCGTACTTCAATATTATTAATAGATGATCACACTATTCTAAGAGAAGGTTATCAAAGGCTACTTGAATCGGCGGGTTTTGATGTCATCGGACAAGCAGATAATGCTGATGAAGGCTATAAAGCGTTTGTTAAACTTCAACCAGATGTGTGTATTGTTGATCTCACCATGCCGGGAAAAAGTGGCTTAGAGTGTATTCACCGTATTTGTCTTCACAGTAAAAATGCCCGTGTTTTAGTGTGCAGTATGCACGATGAAACAACCTTAGCGATGCGTGCAATGGAGCTCGGTGCGATCGGTTACATTACTAAGTCATGTTCATCTGATGTTTTTATTGATGCGGTGAAATCAGTAGCGGATAAAAATCACTATCTCGCACCTGATATTGCTTATTCGATTGCAATGGAAAAGCACTTAAAAACAGATCAAAAATTACGCGCTTTATCTCACCAAGAGTTTGCAATATTTAATATGTTGGCAAAGGGAATGAGCATTGAAGAAATGTCGAAGGGCTTATCGCTATCACCTAAAACCGTTTCTAATTACAAAACAAATATGATGCGAAAATTAGATACCACAAAATTGGTGGATATTATTTTTCTTGCTCAAAAAATTGGTTTAATCACACCGCCTAATCATTAATTCAACGTCTAAATAATCGAATAGGAAAATACACGAATAATAAGAGTAATAACGCTAAACCAGCTGGAATATAACGTAAATCAGTCAACTGAATATTACTGATAGCAAAATCTTTATCTTTAAGTGCTGCCAGTAATTCGGCTGATGATTGTAAATGATGGTATTTCAGCCCCGTTTTTTCGCCGAGTTCTTGTAAGTATTTCTCTTTTACACTCGATAAATGCTCGGTTCCCTCTTTACTAACATTGCCCCACGGCGCATTTCTAGGTACATAGCCTTGAATTTTAGTAGGATCTTCTGGCTGACCAAATGAAGAATGATGTGGCACATCTTCAGCTGTATAAAAACCAATCTGATTACCCTCTTCATCGTATTTAGGAATACGACTCAAACTTAGTTGACCAGTACCAATAATAATCCCTTTAATGGGCTTAAGTTTGACACCTTCGGCTTCTATTTGAACATCATCAAAACTCGGTGCATAACGCATATTCATTGGTGGTGCTTCTTGACCATCAGTAAAAAAGACCAATGTGCTATCCGCTAACTTTACCTGACGTACTAATTTTAGGGTGTTATATAAAGCCTGAATAATTTTACTATCTGCCACCCATCCCATACGCCAATCTAAGTGGCTAATACTTTGCTGTAGTTCTGGATAATCACTGCATACTTCGATAGGGCTATGGATCATCGTTGGCATACGTTCAGCAAAGACACCAAGACCAACCCGAGAACCACAAGGTAATTGCCTAATTACTGTCAACATATCGGCTTTGACTTTATCTAGCCGGCTGATTGCTTGGCCACTGTCATCTTGATAATCCTGCACATTCATACTGCGTGAGATATCGACCATTAAAAAATAATCGTATTGCGTGCTAGGAAATGGCAATAATGGCAAAAAAATAGCCATGACAAATAATAAAGCCGCAGCCAGCAAACTATATAAAGACTTCATCAAATAACCTTAAGGTAAACCAATTGGAAAACCAGGCATTGCTGACCATAATTCAGTGCTGCTCTCTTGCGTATCGTCATTCTCGACCAAATCACCTAACGGTAAGTCACGAGACAAACGCTGTGCAGCTTCATAATTATATTTTGCATCCCAGAAATCAGGCTGATTAACTAAGGTTGATCGATAATAATCCTTTGCCACATCTGCCATCGTCACGGCACGATCGACTTTAACATGTTGCCCAAATTCAATCGCTTGAGATAAATGAATATTACCTAAGTTGTAATAAATCTGAGTCAATTGTTGATGATTAGCTAGCGGTTCTGCTTGGCTGTAGGCTTCTACTGCTTGATCATATAACTGCAATTTATATTGTAATGCTGCATAGCTAAGTAATACTTCAATACTCGTTAAGTCTAATTCAGCTTTATCAATAAACTCGCCTTTCGCTAGTAAATCAAGTTGTTGATTAATCTTGTTTTCATGCCATAAGCTATTCATTGCCCATGCTAAAGCGATGAACAAAAGTATCGTTATAGTGGCTACAAATAAGCGCCAATTATTTCGGCTTATAGACATTATCTGGCCTCCAATGCTTTCACACCGCTTAAAATGAGCACCGATAACAGTGCAATTAAATAACATAAACTGGCATAGCTCTTTCTTGGAATCAGTTCTTTATAGGTCAGCGGTGTACTTTCTAATGCATCTAATTCCGAAATAGCCGCTTGCAATGATTCGGGCGTATCGACTTCAAATGAACGATATGGAATCGCTAAAGATTTAAAAAACTTATCTAAATAACGCTCAGGCATTATTCTAGGATTATCATCACTACTCGTTTCGGGAATACTGCTAATAGCAGTCCCATTTTTAGTACGTAAAAAGAACCAATACAAATTGGTTTGATAGCGTTGAAACCATTCACGTAATGCCTTTTGAGAACGATGATCTAAAGTAGCTGCACCATCTGAAACCAGTACAATGACTCGCGAGCCTGTTTGTGCTTTATCTTTAAAATAATTCAAGCCCATTGCTAGACCTTTGTATACATTGGTAAAAGCAAGGCCTGGACTTTCCAAACTATTAATCGCTGCTTGTGTTGCCGACTTATGTTCGGTAAGTGGGCTCATAAAAAAAGGCTGGGTGCTAAAACCCACCACACCGAATAAATCGTGTGGACGTTCATCAACAAACTTTGCTAATAACTCTCTCGCAACTTGGCTTTTGGCTGGTGTTTGTTCATCAGGTACTTTGCCACCAAAGGTTTCATTCATACTCGCACTACGATCTAATACAAACACGACATGTGCACCCGTTCCTACACGCTCAATTGATTTATCCATTTGATATAAACCTGCCAGGCCCAAAATACTACTGCTGATAGCTATAACGCCGATAATTTTGATGAACCAATCTAAATAATGGCTACTATTCGCTTGAGGAACCAGCACATTCCAACTTGCTAGTTTTTGCATAAACAAACTGACAAAAAAAGGCAATAACGCTAATGGTAGTAAATAGAGCACCCATGGCTGGCTAAATGAAAATGACATTATTTTTTCAACGCTAATTTTTCAGCCTTAGCCATTGTTCGACATAAGCTTAAAAGTTGCTGAAAATGTTCTGGTTTTGCTTGGGTTTCGCCGTATAACACATTCATTGATAAGTCATAAAACTCAATAATTTGTTGTTTATAGCGACTAAATTCCGGAAATGTAGCGATAAATGCATCGATCTGATGTGAAAATATAGCCTGTTTGGCAACACTATTAAATGCTTGATGCACTTCATATATAGCTTGACTCACATTGGCCTTGTCTTGCTTAGACTTTGATTTTTTAATCTGTTTTATCGCTAACTGAAATGGCGAGCAAGCAAAACTAAACACCTTGCCGCTCAACACTAACCATATAAAAGCCATAATCACGACAGCTAAAGTTAACAAATAAACCGTTAAAGTCTGTCTTTGTGTATTAATCGCGATAATAGGTAGATCAGGTTTCATGAATGGGCGAGCTGACTCACCAGATTTTGATGAAACAGGCGCCGTTTCTTTTAAAGGCGACATGCTAAATCGCCATGCTGGCAGGCTTATTTTTTGTTGTTTGTCACCAGCGTGAAACGTGATATCCATTTCAGGTGTTGATAATACCCTAACATCTAAAGGGGCATAAAAAGTTTGAAATACGATATCAAGCTTATATTTTTTAATGCCATTCTGAGTGCCTATTTCATTAGCGTTGACACTCAATAACTTAAGCCAATAATTCAGATCGCCTTTACTTGGTAATGAATCGGGGGATAGCTCAAATTCAGCCGGTACGGCTATGATGTAGCTATGCTCAATCTGATCCCCAACAAGTACACCAAAATCTCTTCCCAATGATTGTTGAATGATTCTAATATCTGCAGAAACAGACGCTGACACGATCAATAAAGCAGCCAATAAAGCAGCCATCAATAATACTGATAAGCGTTGATAAGCTAGACTAAACACCATGGAAAAAGGCTCTTAGATCATTAATATTAAAAACATCAACCGCCCACAGTGGCCGACATGAAAACTGTTGGAAAATCTTATTTAATGCTGTTTTCCGAGTTATAAACGCATTATCAATTTGCTGCTTTTGATTAGGTGTCACAAATATCAATCGATTTTCACCTGTTTCTGCATCCTGTATTTGTACAAAGCGCCATAATTTATAGGCTTCGTATTCAGCTGAACAACGAAGCACAATTGGCACGACATAATGGCCTGATAATTTATCAAAAATGCGTTTAATCGTTGCAGTCGACCAGTGAAAGTCAGAAATCAGAAATATCATTGAACGCCGTTCAGGCAACAGCCTTTCCAAATCGTTAAACGATGAAGCAACATCATGATGATTGATCTGCGAAAAATGCTCATAAATCAGTGAGTTATCAGTCTGAGTTTCGCTGAGTGCTTTAATTTTGCTACTCAATAAATAAGCAGCATAATTATCAGATCTAGCTGAAACTGAGGCGGCAATACTGCTCTCAAATTCACTGATTAATTCAGGCTTATTAGCGATAGACATTGAGCTAGAACCATCAATTAAAGTCAGGACATTGAGTTGGCTACGTTGACGATAGCTTTTGACATAAAGTGATTCAAACGGATCGGTTAAGCTACTGGCTAAATCAATACGAGCGGGATTAGGTTCAGAAAGAAAATATGATTTTTTATAAAAGTCACTGCCTAAACCTTGACGCTTACTTTTATGTTCGCCATCCGCCAATGCATTTAATACAAACGGCGTTTTATAATCAAAAAGAGGTGCTGAAATCATGGTGAAGCAATGGTGTTCAACACGCCGTTAATAAGCTCTTCAATGATCGCTTCGCTGTTGTAGTTATAAATTGGATTGATAAACAATCTATGTTTGCTAATAACGCGAAGAACGGCATGAAAATCTTCAGGAATAATACTGTTGCGGCCTTTTAGCCAAGCATGTGTTCGTGCGGCTCGTGATAAATAGCTCATTCCTCGTGGGCCCATGCCACCTAAAATCAATTTTTCACTATCAACATCACTGATTGAAATATTAAATTCATGTGGATTTCGTAATGCTTGACCGAGTTGAAAACCATAATGTTGAATCGTGTCACTAGCATGAATTGTTGTTTGAATCGTTTCTGCGATCGCATTTAATTCGGTATACGGTAATATTGCTTTATCGCTACTATCAATTAATTTATCTGAATCGTGATAGCGCGTATTAAACATTAAGTCTTTGAGTTGTGCTTCGACTTTAGGCTGACCAATATGTAGCTCCATCATAAAACGATCACGTGCCGCAGCTGGCAACTCAAAGGTTTCATCTTTTTCAAGGCCATTACGATCAGCAAACACTTGTAGATGAGGAAATTTGAATGTTTTATTAAATGCGCTGACACTGCGTTCTGCCATTACGCGTAATAATAAAGAATGTACTTGTGGTCGAGATCGATTGATTTCATTAAAGAAAAATATCGATAAATCTTCGCCATGTTTGAGTAAGGGACCTTCACTTACTGCTGGTTTACCATCACTACTAATATGTGTGTAATAAACTAAATCGTGCGGCATTAAATCAATAGTGCCTTCGATACGCTCAAAGTGACCACCTAAACTTTCTGCCGTTGCTTTAAGTAATGTTGTTTTACCTACGCCTACATCACCTTCAAGCAAAATATGACCACGACAAAATATAGCTACTACAATCATTTCAATTGCTTGTTCTTGCCCTACAATACTTTGGTTGATATTGGCCTGTAATTGAATCGCTTTTTGTTGCCAATCGAGTAATAGACTATCGGTATTTTGAATCATAGGAACCAGCTTTATGGGGGATAAAACAAAAGAGGCCAGCTAAAAACTGGCCTCTCAACAAGACTTATGGATTAGTAAACCCACTTACCTGTTTTTTTGAAGTTTTCAACACGTTTTGCATTACGCTCTTCCATCGCGTTGTTAGCGACATTTTGTTTTTCTAACTCTTTTGCACTGTGTTTAGGATCAAATTTTGAACCTTTAATTTCATTAGGAAATCCTGGTTTAGCTTCCCAACATACGCCGTCTGATTTACAGTTTGTGCCGTCATAAGCCATGGCAGACATGCCAAAAGTAAACATTAAGGCTGTTGCACTACTTATTGCTAATAGTTTAATTTTATTCATCTTCTTCTCTCCTTTGGATTGAACTACATAATGTTGCAAGCAATGGAAAACTGCACTTTGCAGCTGCCATTACTTACAATCATTTCGCTTACAATGGCATTACTTACCATTAGATTCGTTGAATTTTTCCATTGCTTCTTTAAATTCTTCAGGAACTGGCGCTGGTACAAAATGCTCGCGTTCTTCTTCGCTCAACCATAAGGCATCTTCAGCATCACCCCAGTTAATACTACGAACATAGGCCATTACCGTCAGAATTTCGTCAACTGTTAAGTTATTACGTTGCGGGCCCATCATGGCTCGAGCACCGTCATATACCACTTCAAACATACCGGCATCAGTTCTTGCTCTAGGATATGTCCAATAACTATCGCCTAATGCTGGACCAATTTTTCCTTCTGCATGATGTCCATGACAACCAGCACACGCAGTAGCAAATAGGCTTTCGCCCGATGTAATAACATCTTTATCTTTGTTATAAATATTTTCTCCCGTCTGCATGAAGTGTTTAGTCGCTTCAGTTTCAGGACCCTTTTTACCAAATGAAAAATCAATTGGATCGCCAGATAATGCGTTACGGAATGTCATATCAGCAAATGCTGTTGCTGATGAAAGTCCAATAGCCAATGCCACTAAACAAGCCGTTTTTTTAATCATACTTTTACTCTTACTCTTATTTGTCATGAGATCTTTGATTCCTTACTATTTATCTATTCAGGGTCTTATTTAAAGTAAAGGAATCCCTTCCTTGTTCAAAATTTTATTAATTTCGGGCGCTGATTTTTGCAAACCTTTGTTCACAGCATCTAATAACGCTTTGTCATCTAACCTCACGGCAACAGATTGAGCATAATGCTCAGCCACTTGCTGACCATCACTTAAGGTTTCAAATTCAGGTGATACAACCATTGTTAATTTGCCTTGGCTTTCTTTTACATAACGTGCCACTTCTGGCGCCCATAGATGAGCCATATCGGCTTTACCACTAAGTACTTCGCCAACTAACATCTTAGGCTCAAGACGAATATATTTATTACGTGGCGATTTATAGCCAGATAATGATTTTTGATAATTGAAGTTTTCGCTGTATTTACCCACTTCACGTAACATGACTTCAGATGGGCTGCCTGCAACGACGGCAAATTTTTGCATGTTTTTTACATCTGGACTGGTCCAGCTTTTAACGTCTAAACCTTTATCTGATTTGTAGATAAACGCATAGCCACTTTTATAATAAGGTTTACTAGTCAACACTCGTGTGTCACCAGCATCAACACCTATAACAACATCACAGGTATTTTTCATTAATTGTTCTGTTACCAAAAATATAGCCGCTTTATCTGACCACACAAATTCAACGGGTAACGACATATTATTAGCTAAGACTTTTGCGATATCATTTTCAAAGCCTTGCTGCTGAGTGTTTGAATACGGCATTTCATTGCTCGAAGCACAAACACGCAAAGTATCTGGTAAGCCTTCACTAGCATGTGCAGAAGATATTAGTGTTAATGCTAGTGCAGTAAATAATCCACATTGGCTTAATTGTTTTTTGCTTTTTTTATACATCAGATCCACTCTCAAAAGTTGGCTGACAGCAAATGCTGCCAGCCAGGTTGAATACAAAAGTTAATTAATACAACTTATGTCTGTCTATGTTGATTAATTCTCGTACTCACCCAAGTTCACGTCTTTTGTGAATGGGCTTTGACCATCAAGAGAGAAAACGATTACACCACCACCCATTTGAGTGTAATGTGCAAGTTCTTTAAAGGCACCTACAGCACCTAAACCAGCAGATGGATCGTTCAAGTCAAACACTAGACCAACCGCAGGCCAGCCGCCTACACCGTAATAAATGGCAACATATTGAACGCCGTCATGTGTATACGTCATCGGATGACCTACAGCACCTGAAGGTAATCTGAATTTCCACAGTAATTTACCTGTGTCTGTATCACGTGCTTTGATGAAACCATCTAATGTTCCGTAGAAAACTAAATCGCCGGCTGTTGCTGTTGTACCACCCCATACTGCGAATTTTTCCATTTTCTCCCAAGCAAATTTACCTGTAATAGCGTTATAAGCTTTAACTTGACCAGAACCGATACCTTTTTGGCGATCACCTTTAGGTCCAGGGTATGTCCAAACGTTGGCACCAACGAAGAACTGACCTGCACGGTATGGCAACATATACGGTTCCCAATCCATACATAGATGGTTGATACCTAAGAAGAATAACTCTTTGTTAGGATCGTATGAATCCATACCTTGGTTATGGAAGCCCATCGCTGATGGACAGATATCGTGTGAACGATTGCCCATGCTGGTGCTAAATTCAGGATCACGAATCGGTAAACCTGTTTTTAGATCCACTTTTTTCACCCAGTTAGCTGTCTCATCCATTTTATTTGCAGAGATGAGGTCACCATTTTCACGATCTAGTGTGTAGACAATACCGTTACGATCTGGATGCGTTAGCAACTTGTGCATTTTGCCATCTGCTGTTTTTTGTTCAGATAACATCATCACGTTAACGCCGGCATAATCCCACTCATCATGTGGTGTTTTTTGATAACCGAACTTCGCTAAACCAGTGTCAGCATCACGACCCCAGATAGTCATTGTCCATTTGTTATCACCCGGACGCATTGTTTCATTCCACGGCGCAGGGTTACCAGAACCGTAGTAGAACATGTTTAAATCAGGATCATAGGCATACCAACCCCAGTTAGTACCACCACCGATTTTCCATGCATCACCTTCCCATGTTTTAGTACCTAGATCTTTTTGACCGTAGTGTGGGTTAGCGCTATTGAAGTCTTTATCAAGGCCAATTTCAGAATCTGGACCTGTTGCATACCAACGCCAAACCATTTCACCGGTGTGCATATCAAATGCTGTTAAATAACCACGAACACCCAATTCAGCACCAGAAGAACCTTGTACAACTAAATCGTTCATGACGAAAGGTGCAGCTGTTTGAGTTTGACCGACACTGATATCAGCTGTTTCAACCTTCCAATATACTTCACCTGTTTTAGCGTTTAACGCTACAACATTACCGTCTAATTGACTTTTCACGATCATCGCAGGCGTTTTGCTATCACCAGGCCAGTAAGCTAGACCACGGTTAACAACGTCACAACATGCAACCGCACGCGCAGCAGGATCTTGTTTTGGTTTATGTTCCCAAAGAATTTTACCTGGCTCTTTTAAGCTCACAGCAAATGTATTATTTGGATAAGGTGAATGAATATACATAATGTCACCCACAACCAAAGGTGCGCCTTCATGTCCACTTAAAGCACCAGTAGAAAATGACCAAGCTGGCTCTAAATCTTTTACGTTACTTTTATTGACTTGTGTTGCTGTACTGAAATGGTTTGCTGAGTAGTTTTTACCTTGCATGACCCAGTTTGCTTCACTTTTTTGTAATTCTACTAAGTTTTTATTAGCAAACACTGAACCCGAAGCCAATAGGCCGACAACAGAACCTAATAAGGCTGCTGAAGTTGCTACTGACAGATAGCTCTTCCCTCTCGTTCTTATATTCATATACATACTCCTAAATAGTCTGAAGTCAACTCTCGTTGACATATCAATGTCTCAGTCACGTTGGTGAGTCGACGGATGAATTATCCGCCTCGATCAACACTATGAAATAGAGACGGCAGCCACAGATGGAGCAAGGAAGTCATCATTAAACAGAAGAGGTAAACGCCACTCCCCCGCTAAAACAAAGGAATTGATAAAACTGAAGATTATTGTGAGGGAACTTACAGATCTAAAAAATGCCGTGATTAGGCGATTTTATTTTCTTGAGAAGATGCATATTTGGATATTGAAATGTAACTGGAGGCGTTGCCGTTCATTAAAATTAGCAGCTTATATCGTCCAAGAATTACTAACAAACATTACTGTTCTGTACTTTTTAGATAAACGTTATGAGTGGAAGTATCTCTGATTTTGGATATTTGAAGCCGCTACAACTAACGAGAGTCAGCATATTATTTTTGGCATATACCATTTTTTATTATGGCTGAATCATCATAAATTAAGTTCAAAGAATTGGTTTAAGCATGATTTTATACTTTATATACCCAAGATATTTACTTGCTTCAATTCTAAATAACTCAGCCATCTTACCCATTCAAGGTCTATCTTTATTCCTATTAAATTAAACCCAAAACCATCGCAACATTGGCCAAATCTGCTGCAGTGCTAGCCTTGAGCTTACTCTTAATATGCGTGCTGTAATTAGACACTGTTTTATAACTCAAACACATATCGGCAGAAATCTCGTGTGCTGTTTTTCCTTTTGCGAGAAGACAAAATACATCAAACTCTCGTGGTGATAAGGCTGTCACCGCCTCCTTAATATATTCAGGGCCCGCTTCACGGACATCATCTACTTTTGGTAAAAGATCCCGCTCGATATAACGTTTGCCCGAAGCGACTACGGCAACGGCTTCAGCTAATACTTCTGCCGCACTGTTTTTGCTGACATAGCCTTTAGCCCCTGCTTGTAAAGCGCGCTCTACATATATAGCTTCATCATGAATGCTATAGACCAAAATAACGGCGTCAGGATTATTTTTACATAAGCGGCGTATGGTTTCCAATCCGCCAATTCCAGGCATGGATAAATCCATCACCACGACATCAGGTTGAAATCGGTTATATTCTTGGGTCGCTAATTCACCACGATCAACATCAACAATATCGCCAATAAAGGATTGCGATGCTAATAACATCCGAAATCCAGCACGCACGACGGTATGGTCGTCGACTAACAATACTTTTATTGCTTGCTCACTCATCGTTTTTTCTCAATATAAGGCAGTTGAACGATAACATTAACCCCTTCATTATCGACTGATTCAAATAAAAATTTCCCGCCTAAATTCTGAGCACGTTCACGCATACCTAACACACCAAATCCTTGTTGCCCCATTTGTCCGCCTACACCATTATCCGATACTGACATCCACACCGTATCGCCACGTTTCTCTAATAAAATAGACACGTGTGTCGCCTTAGCATGACGCACAACATTGGTTAAACACTCCTGAACAATACGATAAACATGAATCGTTACCTCATTATTGAGCCGTTCAAGCTGATCATCATAATCTAGATCAATCATTAAATCAGACGTGCGACGCTGCCACTCACTAATCAAATCCGATAAGGTAGCGCGTAAACCTAATTCAGCCAAACTCAAAGGATGAAGTGTCCGCATCATCGAACGCACCACAATCGAAAGATGATTACAAACAGTAATAATTGAATCTGCAATAGACGGTATATCGGCACTGGCCTGCTTAGAGGTCACCGCCATCGCTTTAATCGCGGTTAATGATTGCCCCATTTCATCATGCAGCTCACGTGACATGGTTTGTCGTTCAGATTCTTGAATATGCATTGTATGACGGGCTAAGGCTTGGTTATTTTTCTGTGCTGCTTTTAAAGAAGATGACATCTCATTCACCTCAAGAGCTATCGCATCAAACTCTTTAATTTTAAAGCGAGGTAATGCCAATCCATAATGACCATCTTCTACTTGTTGTAAACCCGATAGAATCGTTTTCACCGCACGCAGTACAGCATTAAACACTAAGTTGATCGCTAAAAACATAATCACTGACATCGCGACAATTGACCAGAAAAAAGCTTGCGACTCTCCCCATGCCTCAGTGATTTCATCCATCGGATCAGCTGTAATTAAAATTGTTTTGACCGTGCCATCAGCCATAGAGACATCATATTTCTCAGTAAAATGACGTGCTCTGACTAAATCAATAAACCATTGCGGTGGCTCATTACGTGCTTCATCGACAATACGTTGGGTAATAAACTTAGTGGGTTTAACACCATTTTCAGAAATCGAAATATGTAAATGTCTTGTTTGCTGCAAAGCGCTGATCTGAGGCAACCACTCACTACCATAACGACTAGATAACGGTACCTGTGCAAAACCAAATTCAATCATTTGTAATGCAAGATTAATCGATGATTGCACTTCTCTTTCTACCGATTGTCGCGCCTGCCATACAGCCGTCGCGCCGCCTAACAGTAAAATAAATACTACAGAAAATACAATTCGTAAATTAATTAGCGATCTTAAACTCATGATGAACTCTATAATTTTATTAACATTGAATGCTCATAAAAAATGTTGGCAGATGACGGGATGCTATCAAGTAACCGGTACTAAAAAATTATTAGCATCCACAAACTCACTAAGCAAGTAATATAACTGGTATCTCTTTTTCTAATTCACGGATAAGAAAACTTTAAAACAATAAAGGCTAATCAAATAAAACATGCAATAGAATGATTTCAGGGCGCAGCAGGAGTCAACAATTACGATACAGATTCGCGTTTCAGTTTATACAGCCTTTGCTGGAGCTTTTTCAAGATCAAATATAAGCCGTTACATTTAATATCCCCACAAAAAAACGAAGATGGAACCCAGTTTCACAGCTAACTTACAATACAATATGTGAATACTAGTGGCAATTGTAAAATGAACTGCCGAGCATTATTTAGACGTGACAGAATAAATAATTATTTACCTAAAATAAATGACTAGAATCTTGTTATTTAAAATCCAGTAATCAAACAATGTTTAACAGAAGTTAAATACTTCCAAAACGCTACTCGAATAGACAGAGTCTGAAAAAAACTATTAGACAGTTAAACTAAATCAACTGAACTACCTCTTTTATTAAATATAGTAAAAAAGACATTACTGACTAAGCATTGAGGACATATAACTCCCGTGCAGATATGAGGCAGTGTTTATTCCGGCATTGCTTACTATTCTGCTATAATTATCGTTTGATTCTCCCCCATCACTCCTAACTATAGGTATATAACTAATGGGATTAGCTCCTACGAAAAAACAAGATGCTCGCTTCCTTTTATTAGAAGGCGTTGATAAAAGTGCCGTAAAAATCCTCGAAAATGCTGGTTATACCAACATCGAATATATTTCACATGCACTCGATGAAGATACCTTAATCGAAAAAATTAAAGATGTTCGCTTTATTGGTATTCGTTCTCGTACACAGTTAACCAAAAAAGTATTAGATGCTGCAGATATTCTTGCAGGGATTGGATGTTTTTGTATTGGCACCAATCAAGTTGATTTAAACGCAGCAAAAATGAAAGGTATTCCTGTTTTTAATGCGCCCTACTCAAATACCCGTTCAGTTGCTGAATTGGTTATTGGGCAACTTATTTTATTGCTACGTGGGATCCCAGAAAAGAATCACAGTGTTCATAATGGTCTTTGGCCTAAAAGCGCCACAGCATCATACGAAGCCCGTGGTAAAACATTAGGAATCGTCGGTTACGGCAGTATCGGTTCGCAACTCTCTGTGTTAGCTGAAAGCTTGGGTATGAATGTCATTTATTATGATGTGATTACCAAATTACCATTAGGTAATGCAAGCCAAGTAGCAACAATGCAAGATTTATTAAGCCAGGCAGATGTTGTATCGCTACACGTTCCTGAGCTAGCTTCTACTTATAACATTATGACCAAAACAGAATTTGATCAGATGAAAGATGGGGCTATTTTCATTAATGCTGCTAGAGGTAGTTGCGTTGACATTGAAGACTTGGCAGAAGCTATTAAAAATAAAAAGTTAGCTGGCGCTGCAATTGATGTATTCCCTACTGAACCTAAATCTAATAACGAGCCGTTAGATTCTCCACTTCGTGGTTTCCCTAATGTCATTTTAACGCCACATGTCGGTGGTTCGACCATTGAAGCACAAGTGAATATTGGTGGGGAAGTGGCTGAGAAGTTTGTGCAGTTTGCAGATAGAGGAACCACTGTTTCTGCAGTGAACTTCCCTGGTATCGCTGTTCAGCAACAAGACAGCACGCATAGAATCTTGCACATTCATCATAATAAACCTGGCGTTTTATCTAGCATTAACCTGTTATTTGCCGAACACAATATCAATATATTGGCTCAAAATATGATGACACGTGATGAGATTGGTTATCTAATATTAGATGTTGCAGAATTTAATTCTGAACTCGCACTCGAAATTTTAAATACGGTTGAAGGGACGATTAGATTAAGAGTGCTTTACTAAATATATTTTTCTTAATTAACACAAAAAAGCCGCTTGTTTGTTTCATCCTTGAAACAGATTAAGCGGCTTTTTTATAGGCTAGCTGCGAAGCTTAGTCTATAACCAGTTTTTAAATTTACTAGTCTTACCAATACCAGGATTAAACGAGTTGGTAGGATCAAGCTTACGATAGAAATTTTTAAGTGCCGGCTTGGCAAAATACTCATGACCGACATTATGTTCTGCAGGGTATTCTGCACCACGAGCATCAAATGATGTCAAAATTTGTTGCTTAAGTTTTTTTGCATCAACACCTTTTTTTAACACATAATTTTGATGCATGACATGACAAAATAAATGGCCATAGTAGAATTTATCTTGAACTAAACTATCAATTTCTGCCGGTAATTGTTCAAACCATTCTGCCTCATTACGACGTAATGCAATATCGACTGTCATCATTGCGCCTACTTCTTTACGCTTCATTATGTGATAACGACCAATTGCACCACCTGCTACAAAACGATGCAAAATGGCTTTATCGCCCTCGTCTGGCGTGCATTCAAAATAGTCACCTTCGTGTTTTGCAAAAAAGGTTTTAAGGTATGACCGTGCTTCTTCTATTCCTTCACCACTCATCTCCAAAATCCAATGATGTTGATATTGTTGGTGATAATCTTCCATCCGTTTCGGCAAGTGATTAGGCCATAAATAACTGAGCGCTTGCATGATCCGATCAGATATTTTAGTAGGTAAAAAGGTTAATTTGTCAGCAATGCGATCAACGGTTCTTTTCAAACTGAACATTTTAGGGATGTATTTGGTACCTAATTTATCAATGACTAAAAATGTATCTTTGCCATATTTTTTAGTGACCGCATAGCAGTCACGATGCATATACTCACCAGACACAGGCAAAGATTTAAAACCCGATAAAATATCACGACGCATAGTGGACAAAACCTTCGCATCGTTTGTACCAACGTAGAAAACCTGTTGTTTTACAATGGGATAAGTATCTAATCGCACTGCAAAAACGGCTACTTTTCCTGCACAGCCAGCAGAATCATATAATCGACGACCATCATTATTAAATCGGGCTGGTGTATCTGCATCTATCTCTCGAACCCGCTCATGATACTCGTTGTCTGATGCGCGCTTTTCCGGCTGTAAATTATCTTTATTATTGTATGTTTGACTCTCTAAATTGGTCAGTATTTCTTCAGGTGTATTACCTAAATCTATGCCTAAGTTGTTAACGAGTTGAAGCTCACCATTTTCAAGCACTTGAGCAAATAACGATAATTCTGTGTAGGCAGGTCCTCTTTGAACTAAAGCTCCACCTGAGTTATTACACACACCGCCAACGATAGAAGCGCCAATACAAGAAGAGCCAATCACTGAGTGAGGCTCACGCCCAAAAGGTTTTAATGTTTCTTCAAGGCCAAATAGCGTACTGCCTGGAAAGCCAATGATCTGATGAGCATTATCAAGTAGATGAATTTGATCAATACGCATTGTATTAATAATAACGATAGGTCTGTCATACTCATTTCCATCCGGAGTTGACCCGCCTGTTAAGCCGGTATTTGCAGCCTGTAGAATGATGGCAGTATTCGCTTTCAAGCATAATTGTAATGCCTGCCATATTTCCAACAATGTGCCCGGTTTGATTACCGCTAAAACTTCCCCGCCACCAAATCGATAACCTTGGCTATAAGGCTGAGTTGTTGCACTGTCCGTCAGAGTATTACTGTTCCCAACTAATTCTTTTAGGTGTGTGATTAGGTCTTTCGAGGAGATATGAGCTAACATTTTTTATTCTTTAAGTTTCAGTCCTATATAGGAATTTCATTAAAAAGAAAGCATTATGTACCTGATTGATTTTATTGGTCGGAACAGCAGGATTTGAACCTGCGACCCCTTGTCCCCCAGACAAGTGCGCTACCAGACTGCGCCATGCCCCGACTGTAATAAAATCAAATACTTATGTTACTTAGCAATCTTTATAACTTTTCCGATAAGACGCTTGATGAATAGGTGGAGATTATACATTCACAGAAAGCAATGTATTAAAAGCATATCTGCCACCTGAGGACTTTTTTGTTTGTCCGATAAAACGAAAGCTTACTACGCTCTGCTTAGAGCTTTTAAAATCGGAGCCTGTACTAAAAAAACTTTCTAAATAAAATGGAGAGAATTCCTGACTAGTCAAAATGAACTAGTCAGAAACAATACGACAATATTATTTTATGCTAAATAAAGCATGAATTTGTTGTAGCTCTTCCAACATTTCATGGATAACGTGTTTTTTATTATCTTGTACAGGTACTACAACTTCTGGTTTAGTTTTCACTTCTGCTTCAAGACGTTGGCGAGCGCCACCGATAGTGAAACCTTGCTCATATAATAACTCACGAATTTCACGAATTAAAACAACATCATGTCGCTGATAATAACGTCTATTACCACGGCGTTTAACCGGCTTAAGCTGCGAGAACTCTTGCTCCCAATAACGTAAAACGTGGGGCTTAACACCACACAACTCGCTCACTTCACCAATGGCAAAGTAGCGTTTACCTGGAATAACCGGTAATTCGTTATTGTTACTCGCTTCTAACATAATTATCCACCCTAGCTTTTAGTTTTTGCCCTGGACGAAAGGTGACTACACGACGTGCTGAAATTGGAATTTCTTCACCTGTTTTTGGATTTCTGCCTGGTCGTTCACTTTTGTCTCTTAACTCAAAGTTACCGAATCCTGATAATTTAACATGTTCACCAGATTCTAAAGCACCACGAATTTCTTCAAAAAACATTTCTACTAATTCTTTAGCTTCGCGTTTGTTAAATCCCAACTCGTCGTATAGTTGTTCTGTCATGTCGGCTTTTGTCAGTGCCATGTCTATCCTCTAATATTTCTTTTTTCTATCCAGCTTACGATCTAATCGTTGCACCGACGTGTTGTTCTAATTTTTGTGTTACGGTCTGCATTAGCACATCAACATCTTCATCAGTCAATGTACGCTCAGCATGTTGAAGTTGAAAAGCAACAGCAATACTCTTCTTGCCCTGCTCGATACCTGCTCCACTATAAACGTCAAACAGTTGAATTGACACAAGAATATCAGATTCTATGTCATTCAAGCAATGTTCAATTTCACCTGCTGTTGTCTTAGCATCAACAACCAACGCTAAGTCTCGACGAAGTGCAGGAAAACGTGATAAAGGCGTAAATGAAGGTACTTTTGCAGCCAGTACAGATGACAATGTCAATTCGAATGCATAAACCCTACAATCGATATCTAAAGGCTTATTCAATCGAGGATGCAATGCGCCTATCCAACCAATTGCCTGTTCATTTTTATAGATACGCGCTGATTGTCCTGGATGTAGAGCAGGATGTGCCTCTGCGACAAAATGAATATTATCTTCATTTCCTAAATCCAACAAAGCTTCCACATCCGCTTTTGCGTCAAAAAAATCAACAGGACGTTGTTTTTCTGACCATTGTTCAGCATAACGGCTACCACACAATACACCACCAATATGACGATGTTGTTCAACATTATCACTTGTGCCAGTAAATACACGACCCACTTCAAACAAACGCACACGCTCGTGTTGTCTATTGAGATTGCGAACCATCGCCTGTATCAGACCCGGCCACAATGAGGTTCGCATCACAGACAAATCAGCTGAAATTGGATTCGCTAAAGCAATTGCCTGTTCGCCTTCAATGGCTAAATGTTGTTGAAGAGTTGGATCAACAAAGCTGTAGGTGATCGCTTCTTGGTAACCACGATCAACAAGCAATGCCTGTAAACGTTGGGTTGCCAATGTATGTTCCGAAATATCTGCGCTTAAAACTGTACCTTGTGGACGTGTTTTTGGTAATTTATCATAACCATATAAACGACCAAGTTCTTCAATTAAGTCGACTTCAATTGCAATATCAAAACGGAAACTTGGCGCAGTAACTTGCCAACCTTCATCATTAGCAACTACAGTCAAACCTAAACGTGTCAATTGATCTTCAACCTGCGCAGGAGCAATATCAATACCTAAAACACGTTTAATTCTTTTTGCACGTAATGTAATGACTCGTGCTTGTGGCAACTCCGATTGTGATACCACTTCAGTGATAGGACCCGCCTGACCACCGACAATTTCTAACAATAAAGTAGTAGCGCGTTCAATTGCTAATTTTGGTAATTCAGGATCAACACCACGTTCAAAACGATGTGATGAATCTGTATGCAAGCCATATTCACGTGCGCGGCCAGCAATCGCGAGAGGATTAAAGAAAGCCGCTTCTAGAAATAAATGCTTTGTTGCATCAGTAACGCTTGATGATTTGCCGCCCATAATGCCGGCAAGTGCTAGCGGAGAAGCATCATCAGCAATCACTAAACTTGTTTCGCTGACAGTGACTTCTTGACCATCTAATAAGGTTAATTTTTCACCTTGTTTAGCCATTCTGACCTTGATGGCGCCATTTAATGCTTTTAAATCAAAAGCATGCATCGGTTGCCCAAGTTCTAACATCACATAGTTAGTAATATCGACGACAGGACTGATTGAACGCACACCACTACGGCGTAATTTTTCTTGCATCCATGTCGGTGTTGTTGCTTTAACATTAATATTTTCAATCACCCGACCAACATAGCGAGGACAAGCACCAGGAGCTTCAACTTTTACTTCTAACTGTTTTGAACTTTGCTCAATAACGGCTTCTTTAGGCCAGTTAGTGAGATCACAGCCAGTCAATACGCCGACTTCGCGAGCGATACCTGCAATGCCTAAACAATCACTTCGATTTGGTGTTAGATCAACATCAATCGATACATCATCAAGATCTAAATATTTTCTAAAATCTTCACCTACAGGCGCATCGACAGCAAGTTCCATCAAACCATCAGCATTTTCAACCATCCCGAGTTCTTTTGCCGAACACAGCATACCAAATGATTCAATGCCACGTAATTTGGCTTTTTTGATTTTAAAATTACCTGGCAAAACTGAGCCGATAACCGCAACAGGGATCTTTAAATCTAAACGAACATTTGCAGCACCGCAGACGATAGACAGTAATTCTTCCGCCGCGACATCAACTTTACATAAACGTAATTTGTCAGCATCTGGATGCGGTTCTACAGCAACCACTTGTCCAACAAGCACACCGCTAAAATCACCCGCTACCAGTTCAATCGCATCAACTTCTAAACCGGCAAGGGTTAACTGAGCACTTAATGTTGCTGTATCGACGTTAGGATTGACCCATTCACGTAACCATTTTTCACTAAATTTCATTGTGTTATCTCAAAATTAATTGAACTGGCGTAAGAATCGCAGATCATTTTCAAAGAATAAACGAAGATCATTCACGCCATAACGTAACATTGCTAATCGCTCAACACCCATACCAAATGCTAGGCCTAAATATTTCTCACTATCAATATTAACGTGATCAAAAACAGTCGGATGCACCATGCCACAACCTAATACTTCTAACCAACCTGTGTGACTGCATACTCGACAACCTTCGCCGTTACACATTACACATTCAATATCGGCTTCAGCGGAAGGTTCAGTGAACGGGAAATATGACGGTCTGAAACGAACCTTTAAATCTTTTTCAAAAAAGGCCTGTAAGAAATCAGACAAAATGCCTTTTAAGTCAGTAAAGCTGACATTTTCATCAACCATCAAACCTTCTACCTGATGAAACATCGGCGTATGTGTTAAATCAGAATCACAGCGATAAACGCGACCCGGAGCAATGATCCGTAATGGCGGTTCTTCGCTTTCCATAACGCGCACTTGTACTGGTGAAGTATGGGTACGTAATAAGGTTTCGGCATTAAAATAAAAAGTATCATGCATCGCACGAGCAGGATGATGTTCTGGAATATTTAATGCAGTGAAATTGTGGGTGCTGTCTTCAATTTCAGGGCCTTCAGCTACTTGAAAACCGATTTGCTGAAAGTATTGTTCGATACGTTGCAAAGTGCGAGTTACCGGGTGTAAACCACCTATTTGTTCACCGCGACCAGGTAAACTTACGTCGACTTTTTCAGCTTCAAGTGCAGCATTCATTGCCACTTCAGCTAACAACTTACTGCGAACATCAATCAAACCAGCTACTTCTTGCTTCGCTAGATTGACCGATTTACCGATAACAGGGCGCTGTTCAACGCTGACATTACCCAGTTCTTTCAAGTAAGCAGTAATTTTGCCCTTCTTACCCAAATATTCAACACGAACGACTTCCAAGACAGCATTGGTTTGTGCATGAGCAATTGCATCTTTTGCAGCTGCAACAATGTCATTTAATGCCTGTAACTGCGAGTCAAGCTCAGCCATTTTATTCTCACCTGAAAATTGATTACTACAAATAAAAAAGGGCCGTCGTAACGGCCCTTTTCTCTATCAACATACTGCAATATTACTTGTATATAAGTAAGGCAGTATTACTCAGCTAAAGCCGCTTTCGCTTTTTCAGCGATAACAGCAAATGCTGCTGAGTCATGCATTGCGATATCAGCAAGTACTTTACGATCGATAACGATATTGGCTCTTTTCAAACCATTAATCATACGACTGTAAGACATTCCACATTCACGTGCACCAGCATTAATACGTGCAATCCATAAAGTACGGAAAGTACGTTTTTTCTGACGACGATCGCGGTATGCGTATTGTCCTGCTTTAGTTACAGCTTGGACAGCTACACGATATACATTTTTACGACGACCTTGGTAACCTTTGGCCTGATCGATAACTTTCTTATGTCGCGCATGAGCGACTACACCACGTTTAACTCTTGGCATGAGATAACTCCTTAATAATTATAGATTTGGCAACATTTTACGAACTGATCGATGATCGGCTTTACAAACCATCAATGTCGAACGCAATTGGCGTTTCCGCTTTGTGCTCTTCTTAGTAAGGATGTGGCTGGTAAACGCTTGTGAGCGTTTGAACTTACCGCTACCAGTAAGTTTGAAGCGCTTTGCAGCACCTCTATGTGTTTTTAATTTTGGCATTATTTCGAACTCCGCATTCGTATTTTATTAAATTAATTTATTTTTTACTGGGTGCTAAAACCATAATCATTTGACGCCCTTCTTTCTTAGGACGTTGTTCGACAATTGACAGTTCTTTAAGATCTTCAGCTACTCGTTCAAGTAACTTTAATCCTAAGTCCTGATGTGCCATTTCGCGTCCACGAAATCTAAGACTGACTTTAGTTTTATTACCCTCTTCCAAGAAACGTATCAGGTTGCGTAGTTTTACCCGATAATCCCCATCTTCTGTGCCCGGTCTGAACTTAATCTCCTTGACCACAATTTGTTTTTGCTTCTTTTTAGCAATTGCTTTCTGCTTATTAGTCTCAAATACAAACTTACCGTAATCCATAATACGGCAAACTGGTGGCGTTGCTTGCGCAGAAATCTCCACCAAATCTAACTCTGCTTCTTCAGCAAGTGCTTTAGCTTGCGCTAAAGGCACTACGCCTAATTGCTCACCATCTGCGCCTGTTAGGCGAACTTCTTTGGCGGTTATTTCACCATTCAGTTTTTTGTCATCAGTAGCGATCGCGTTAATCCTCTAAAATAATTCGGCCTCGATTAGCAATATCGGTCCTTAAGGTACTGACGAAATCTTCAAGTGTCATAACACCTAAATCGTCACCCTTACGAGTTCGTACTGCTACGGAGTTTTCTTGTGCTTCACGATCCCCAAGTATAATCAGATAAGGAACGCGGCGCAATGTATGTTCGCGTATTTTAAAGCCTATCTTCTCATTTCTCAAGTCTATATCTGCTCTAAAACCATTATTTTGTAATTCTTTGGTGATTTTTTTGGCATATTCAGATTGATTTTGACTAATTCCCATCACAACAACTTGACGTGGCGCTAACCAAGTTGGGAAAGAGCCCGCGTATTCTTCGATCAAAATACCAATAAATCTTTCCAATGATCCCAATATTGCACGGTGTAACATTACGGGAACTTGCTTACTACCATCATCGGCAACATAAGCTGCATCTAAACGACCAGGCATTGAGAAATCAACTTGTATAGTGCCGCACTGCCACACTCGACCTAAACAGTCTTTCAATGAAAACTCGATTTTAGGACCATAAAAAGCGCCTTCACCAGGCTGTAAATCCCATGCTAAACCTTTGTCATTTAAAGCGCGTTCAAGTGCATGTTCTGCTTTATCCCATACCTCATCACTACCTACGCGATTTTCCGGTCTGGTCGATAATTTGACGATGATTTCATTAAAACCAAAGTCTGCATAAACATCTTTTAATAAATCCATAAATGTTGAGACTTCAGACTGAATTTGATCTTCAGTACAGAAAATGTGCGCATCATCTTGGGTGAAGCTACGTAAACGCATCAAACCGTGTAATGTACCTGATGGTTCATTTCGGTGACATGAACCAAATTCAGCCATGCGTAATGGCAAGTCACGATAACTTTTTAAACCTTGATTGAAGATTTGTACGTGACATGGGCAGTTCATCGGTTTAATTGCATAATCCCGATTATCTGAATGCGTTGTAAAAATCATGTCACCAAATTTGTCCCAATGACCTGACTTTTCCCACAATGAACGATCAACTACTTGCGGTGTACGTACTTCTTGATAATCATTATTTTGTAAAATATCACGAATGTAATTTTCTACTTCGCGATAAATCCGCCAGCCGTTATCATGCCAAAACACCATGCCTGGCGCTTCTTCTTGATTATGAAATAAATCCAGTGTTTTACCTATTTTACGGTGATCACGTTTTTCTGCTTCTTCTAGACGGAAAAGGTATTCTTTTAACGCTTTTTTATCAGTCCATGCTGTACCGTAAATACGTTGCAGCATTTCATTGTCAGAATTACCACGCCAATAAGCACCAGCAAGTTTCATCAATTTAAATGCTTTTAATTTACCCGTGCTCGGTACATGTGGACCACGGCATAGATCAACAAAATCACCTTGTCCATATAACGATAAGGTTTGTCCTGTAGGAATATCTTCTAAAATTTCCGCCTTGTACGCTTCGCCCATATTACGGAATTTTTCAATACCCGCTTCGCGTGAGACTTCTTGACGGATAACGGGCAAATCTTGCTTCACCAATTCTTCCATACGTTTTTCGATTCTTGTTAAGTCTTCAGGTGTAAAACCTTTAGGATAAGAAAAATCGTAATAAAAGCCGTTTTCAATTACAGGACCAATGGTCACTTGCGCTTCAGGAAATAACTGTTTCACCGCTTGCGCCATCAAGTGCGATGTCGAATGCCTAATAATATCCAGCCCTTCTTCATCTCGTTCTGTAATGATTGAGATATCAGCATTTCGATCAATAACATGAGATGTATCGACTAATTGGCCATTAACCTTACCAGCCAATGCTGCACGGGCTAAACCTGCACCAATATCATTAGCAACATCAAAAATTGAAACGGGGTGATCAAACTGGCGTTGACCGCCATCGGGAAGCGTTACAGTAATCATATAATTTTATTCCGGTTGTGGCCGATACAAAGGGCCGTAAAAACCAAAAAAGCACCTTAAGGTGCCTTCTATTATGTCAGTTGATAGATGTTGGTGTTTCAAACCACTACTTTCTATCCTATAAAATAAAGGTCTAACTTGATAAACCTAATAGCGGGCGTATCATACTCTATTTTAATATCACGTCAAAGTGACTAGGTTTTACTATCATTTTTGATATTTTATTATTCAATTCATTTTCGTCATGATTGATTTCACATTTAAGAGTCTTTTTTATTGTTATTAACCAGCTTCGTTAGCGTTGATTGACCATATATTTTTCTAGCCACAATAATCTTTGCCATAAAATAAGGCATCCAAAGATGCCTTATTTCTATCAAACAAATTTAACTTTTAAATACCGTCGTTAATTGCACCCGAAGCTATTAATGAATTGAGCGTTGCATTTACATCAGTACCCGCAGATACGCCTTGTAAATCAATTTGTTGAACAGTATTTCCACTTGTATCGTTGATATTTAACTGTAAATGATTATCAGTACCTGTCGAAATTCCTTCGATAGTATGAGAAGCATCGGATAATAAATCAGATAAATTCAATACATCATGATTAACGTCAAAGTCTGTCACCGTATCCAGTGCTGCTGTTCCAGCAGTACCAAGATCAGCTTGATTCCAAACAAAGGTATCAGAACCAGCACCACCAGTCAGCATATCATTTCCTGCTCCGCCAAAGATAATGTCATCGCCAGCGCCGCCGATAATCTTATTTGCACTCCCATCACCTTCGATCAATAAGTTAGCTGTTTCACCAGTAGCATCTAACCCTTCAAATACGACCTTAGCTGTTTCAACTGTCGTCGCGGTGCTCGCACCATCTGTTGATGTTATTTCACCCGTAATGTTATTAACTTCTGTCGCCGACAATTGATGATCCGATGTTATCGTCAACGTTCCAGGCTCGTAAGTACCATCAGCATTTGCATCACTAGTAATGGTTGCACCATCAGGTAAGTTAGATATTGTCACTCCACTTAATGATTCACTGCCATCCACATCGGTTAATCCACCCAATACTGAAAGTTCGTAACTGTATGCAACGCCATGTAACTGAACATTATCAAGTGCTATGCCCCAATTGTCATCACTATCCCCTACTTCAGCATATACTAAACTATCATTACCCGTCGCTTCCACGTTGATTGTTAGTGTATCCCAGCTGTCAGTGTTATTGCCTTGAACAGTAGCAATGACAGCACCATTCCATACCACATTCATCACACCAGAATCTTGACCAGCTTGACCGCTTTCTTGCATAGCCGCTTTGTCTCTGAAATCAAATGATAACTGATAGGTTTGACCAGCAACCAGTGAACTAAATTTTTGCTCTATTGAAGTATTACCCGGTGTGCCGCCCAAGTCCATATAATGCACACCATCAGTAGTGCCTACGCCAGCATGATTCTGATCATGAGGCTCCATGGCTGGACCCGAGACTGTAGTCCAACCAGGAATTGAGATTCTTGAGACAAGACCACCATCAGCGATTGGCTGATCGGTAACTTTTCCGCCATTAGCATTTTTGCCGCTAACATCTTCAAAACTACCATTAATAACGAGATTATCACCAACAATCGTTGTTGCAGCACCAACGCTCATCAACAATGTTGGTGCATCAGCCACGGGAGTGACACCAATACTGACCAAAGCGGTTGATGTATCACCATCTCCATCTGTTAGCGTGTAACTAAAGGAATCAGCACCAGAATAATTAGCCGATGGTGTATAGGTAAATGTGCCATCATCATTTAACACAACTGTCCCGTTTGTAGCTTGAGTATGATTTGTAACCGTCGCATTATCTGCACCCAGATTATCATTTGCTAAAACATTTATAACAATCGGCGTATCTTCATTAGTCGTTATCGTATTATCTGCAACTGCAGTTGGACCATCATCTTCAAAGGCAATCAACGTACCCAGATCAATACTGTCACTTGCGGTATCACCATCACCGTCAGTAACCGTCGCCGTCAATACAATCAAGCCATCGTTAATTGTTGCTGGCGATGTTGATTCATCACTGTCAGCTGGATTACCATGAACAACAGCGCGTAATTGAGTCAGCGTTACTTCACCCGTTGCTGTATTAACGGTTAAGGTAAATACCACACCATCAGCAACATATCCCTCTATATCACCAGCAGCATTAGTTCTTAACAACACAGCATTATTTGAACCAGTGTCAACTAGCCCAGAATCAGCGTCTTGAGCAACTAAACCAAGTTCATAGCCAACAGAACCAAGACCATCAGCCCCAGCAGTTATCGCAAATGATCCAGCCAACGCCACTGTCGCAGATGCCGTCGTCGCATCATCACCATCCGCTAATGCTGTTTCATCAACAGTTAATAATTTTCCTGTTCCCTCAGTCACTTTCCACTCGACATTAATATTGACGTCATTGAAGTCTTTATCACCGCTGGGTATCGGTTTATCTTCCCAGTTTTGATTACCAGTAAGTCCATTATCAACAACATGCTGTTGGGAATCTTTATTCAGGCCAGCATCGTCAAAATATACATGTGCACCACTACCAACTATAGGCGTTGTTCCAGAAAAAACTTGCCACTGTCCATTCACAAAACTAAAACTCACCGGAGTATTATCTTCAAGAAAAGAATTACTATCACCATTTGGAATAATAAAGAAGCCTATTTGATCTGGTGTATAGCCTGTAACCGTTACTGGCACGGTATCTTTATCGTGAACATCATCCCAAACAACAACACCGTTTGTTGGATTACCATCTGAATCTTTAATGTAATAACCATAGCTATTATGAAAACCTGCCGAACTAACTTCATCATGATTGGTAATCGTGAACTCGTAGGTTGGTAGTGTTGGGCCAGCAGGTTGTGTTGCAGAAATCGTTGGCACATCATCAACAATATTCAAAGTTAAGACAGCTGATGCAGTATCACCATTACCATCTTGAATCGTGTATTGGAATGATTCTTGGGCAGTATCTGCACCAGATCCGCTATGAGCATATGGCTTATTAAGGGTGAAGGTATAGTCGCCATTGGTTTCGACGGTTAGAGTCCAAATCGGACCTGTTGCAGGCGAATCAGGATCAGCCATTTCTAATGTGGTAACGCCACCAACCACCGAGGTTGTTACTCCCGTGCTCCCGCCTGTGTAGGTTACAGACACTAAACCTCCTGCACCATCATCACCAAAGTCATCATTAGCAAGGACATTTCCAGTTGCGACTTGCTGTACAAAGTCACCGCGGTCGTCGATAAAACCTGTGCCAGTTCCTGCCAAACTATTAAAGTCAGCTTGATCTTCGAAAACTGTATTTGAATCGTTTGATGCGCTAGGAAGGCCATTTTCGATGACAATAGGTTGATCAGGATCAATTGGCGAATCATTAGCGAGAAGTCCCAAATCCTCTTCGTAAATTTCGTCAATAACAACAGGAAAAATAACACCAGGACCCGTTGTATCAAATCCACTTGTTACAGGAGCTTGCGGCGCTAAGTACTGTACAGTAACGGGCGTATGGCCTTCATTACCTGACTGAGTTCCTGCACCAGCAGCCGTCGCCTCGCCAACTAGTGTTGGATCGGCACCATCTAATAAGGCTTGTTGTAATGCATCAACATCATCTTGCACTGCTGTTTGTGCTGGCGCCGCTTGTTGTGGGTCAAGCACTTCATTATCGAGGATCGCTTGCGAATTTCTGCCTAGATCCATGATGCTACCATCAGTAAATTCGATCTCAACAGCGCCTGCGGCACCTGTGCTCACAATTTCATTAGCAAATACTTTATCGCCAACCTGCAATGTGCGTTGCGAACCATCCGCTGCTGTGGCAATAGCTAAACCGATAAGTCCTTTGATGAAACCAATTTCTGTAGCCATGACGCTTTCCTTAAAAAACTTGAGTATTGGTAGATTAGATGACTGTATTTGACATCTATCTTATAGGCATACTTTACTTCAAAGAAATTATTTATCTAGTGTACTTTGGTACTAGTGGCTCTATTCTCTATGATTTTGAATCACTTTTCTCTAGTTAATGAAGGAATTTCAAGCATTCTAAAATAAAAAAACGATGTAGTAGTAAAGATGAGTAAAAACAACGTTGAGTATAAGTAATCAGCGTTTTAAAGCCCAAGTGCAGTCCGGATAAAAATTTAACTGTAGTCATGAAGGTTTCTAAAACGAGTTAATCAAAGTAGCTCATTGAAAGTTGAGTAAATCTAGACGCCGTAACAAATCTTGCGAGGATTAAAATGAAAGTAGCATTGTATTTTAAGATTAAAACGCAACTAGAGAAGCGTTTAGACTTCTAAATATCGGTGGGGAGGAATTGAAGTGCCGAATGCACTGTAATATTGCGAAAATATTGCGAAAGTGTTTTTAACCGCTTTAGATAACCAGCTAAATCATTGATAATAATGAATTAACTGGTAGGCACGAGTGGATTCGAACCACCGACCCCTACCATGTCAAGGTAGTGCTCTAACCAACTGAGCTACGCGCCTGCCGTTAAGCCGAGGAATTATACAGCGCTTGGTTTTTTACGCAAGCGAAAAATAGTCTTTCAAGATAGAGCGGAGAAAAACGTTTTTTTATTATTTTAAAAACAAATCGTAAGCTGGATTATCTGACTCTTGCCAATATTGATAACCAAGCGCATCTAAAAAGCCTTGAAAGTCTGCTTGTTCGGCATCAGGCACTTGTACACCAACCAATACACGACCGTAAGCAGCACCATGATTTCGGTAATGAAATAAACTAATATTCCAACGTTGACCGATACGAGTTAAAAATCGTAACAAAGCACCTGGCCGTTCAGGAAATTCAAATCGAAATATCCGTTCATTTTCAACCTGCGGCGCATGCCCACCAACCATATAACGAACATGTAACTTAGCCATTTCATTATCGCTAAAATCAGTCCACTGATAATTAGCCTTATCAAGGCTCGCAAATAAGGCCTGACGTTCATTATCACCACCCGCTAAGCGAACCCCAACAAAAACTTGTGCTTGCTGATTATCGGCATATCGATAGTTAAATTCGGTAATGCCTCGGTCTGATAATGTCTGGCAAAATAATTGAAAACTTCCGGGGCGTTCATCAATTGTTGCCGCGAATAAAACTTCACGTCGCTCACCTAGTTCGGCCCTTTCAGCCACATGACGTAAACGATCAAAGTTAACATTGGCACCACTATCAATGACCACTAAGTGTTCATTTTGCAATTGTTCACGGGCGATATATTTTTTAGCGCCAGCAACCGCTAACGCACCTGACGGCTCGGCAATCGATCTTGTGTCATTAAAAATATCCATGATGGCAGCGCATATTTCATCGCTATCAACGACGATGACTTCATCTACTGTTTCACGAGCGATTCTAAAAGGTTCTACGCCCACTTGTCGTACCGCAGTGCCATCAGCAAACAATCCAACTTGATCCAATATCACCCGCTCATCAGCTGCTAATGCCGCTTTTAAACTGGCCGCATCAGCAGGTTCAACACCAATAATTTTTATTTCAGGCCAAAAAGCTTTTATATAAGCACCAATACCGGCAATAAGACCGCCTCCGCCCACGGGTACAAAAATGGCGTGGATTGGATCTGGATGTTGTCGCATGATTTCCATAGCGATCGTACCTTGGCCTGCAATTACTTCAGGATCGTCATAAGGATGAATAAAAGTACGGTCTTGCTCTTTAGCTATGCTCATTGCATAAGCATAAGCTTCATCATAACTATTGCCATGCAAACTGATTTCAGCGCCATATGAACGTACTGCTTCAACCTTGATGGGCGGTGTTGTTTTTGGCATAACAATCAGTGCAGAAATACCCATTTTCTCGGCAGCTAATGCAACACCTTGTGCGTGATTGCCAGCTGATGCTGCGACAACACCTTGCATGCGCTCTTCAGCAGATAATTGACTCATCCGGTTATATGCGCCACGCAACTTAAATGAAAATACAGGCTGTAAATCTTCTCGTTTTAGCAGCATCGTATTCTTCGTTTTCTGAGATAGCCGCGGCATGATATCGAGTGGCGTTTCAATAGCCACGTCATATACACGGGCTTTCAGGATTTTTTCGACATATTCAGTCAGCATGGCCACACAATTCATCCACTATATTAATTAAATAGTGCTTACGGTAACACTGACGCTGATTTATCTCTATAATTGGCGGGATAATTTACCAATTTAAATAATAAGGAAAATGTAATGACTGCTGATGAAATGAAAAAACAAGCCGCTTATGCCGCACTAGAACACATTGATACGAATGGCATCGTCGGCGTTGGAACAGGCTCAACAGTTAATCATTTTATTGATGCATTAGCGACGATTAAGCATAAAATTGAAGGTGCGGTGTCTAGCTCTATCGTTTCAACTCAACGTTTAGAAGCTCATGGCATTCAAGTTTTTGATTTAAATGATGCAGGTCAAATTGCGGTGTACGTTGATGGCGCTGATGAATCCAACCACAATCTACAGTTAATTAAAGGTGGTGGTGGTGCATTAACACGTGAAAAAATTATTGCTGCTGCCAGTGATAAATTCGTCTGTATCGCTGATGAAAGTAAATTAGTTGATATCTTAGGTACCTTTCCATTGCCAGTAGAAGTCGTGCCAATGGCGCGTAGTTATGTTGCTCGTGAAATTGTCAAAATGGGTGGCCAACCTGTTTATCGTGAAGGTTTTATTACTGATAA
Source organism: Methylophaga sp. (assembly GCA_011053005.1). Taxonomy (GTDB): domain Bacteria; phylum Pseudomonadota; class Gammaproteobacteria; order Nitrosococcales; family Methylophagaceae. Next base: position 141,563 of record DRHW01000004.1, on the reverse strand, counting down.
CAGCAATGTCATTTTAGATGTTCATGGCTGGGAAATTATGGAGCCGATTAAGCTCGAAAAAGAATTAAATAATATCGTAGGTGTCGTTTCTAACGGTTTATTTGCAATGCGCCCTGCTGATGTCTTGTTACTGGGTAGCGAAAGTGGCACAAAAACGGTTTATGCTAAATAAATTAAGCTGAGCCTTTAAGATAACCCCACACTTTTCGAGTGTGGGGCATCATTCCTTAAATAAAAGTAGTAATTAAAACGCTATGTTTAAACCTTTAAGTGTCTACATCGGTATGCGGTATACCCGCGCCAAACGTCGTGATCACTTCATTTCATTCATTTCACTGTCATCGATGCTCGGTGTTGCGCTAGGCGTTGCAGCGCTCATCACGGTATTGTCAGTGATGAATGGTTTTGAAAAAGAATTACGTACTCGTATTTTAGGTATGACGTCACATGCTTTTATCACTGAAGCCAATGGCTCACTTAAAGATTGGAAAAGTCTGCAAGACCGCATCGTGCATGAGCCACATGTTGTTGATTCTGCGCCATTCGTTGAAGGTCAAGCGATGCTCAGTCAAGGCAGCCGAGTTAGTGGTGCACAAATTCGCGGTATTGATCCAAATTTGGAAGGTCGCGTTTCAACGATTGGCAATAAAATTATTCAAGGCCAATTTTCTGCCTTAAAGCCCGGCAGCTTCGGTATTATTCTCGGTAAAGATTTAGCCTTGACTATGGGGGTTACCACCGGGGATAAAATAACCTTAATTACTCCGGATGTCAGCCCAACCCCAGCGGGAATTATCCCTCGTTTAAAACGACTTGATGTCGTCGGTATTTTTGAAATAGGCATGTATGAATATGACAGCGCCTTAGCGATTATGAATATTGAAGATGCAGCTAAGTTATTCCGCATTCCTAGCTCAGTGACTGGATTACGACTTAAATTGGATGATGTTTATAAAGCGCCAAGTATCACACGAGACATCATGATGACTTTACCGGTCAATTATCGTGGTGCAGATTGGACGTATCAACATGCTAACTTTTTCCGTGCGCTGAAAACTGAAAAAATAGTGATGTTTGTTATTTTATTGTTAATCGTCGCTGTGGCTGCATTCAATATTGTTTCGACCTTAATTATGATGGTGACGGATAAACAATCTGATATTGCGATCCTCAGAACCCTAGGCATGACACCTAAAAGCATCATGACTATTTTCATGGTACAAGGCACATTAATAGGTTTATTTGGTACGCTCATCGGCATTGTCGGCGGCGTGACATTGGCGTTGAATGTCGAATCGATTATTTCGGGCGTAGAAAAAATACTAGGTTATCAATTTCTGCCAGCCGATGTTTATTACATCAGTAGCTTACCGTCTGATTTACAATGGAATGACGTCACCGTCATCGGCATAACAGCATTTGTGCTGTCATTACTTTCAACTATTTACCCTTCATGGCGTGCAGCGAAAATACGCCCCGCCGAGGCTTTACGTTATGACTAATCCTGCTGTTATTCAATGCAGTCAACTGACCAAACGCTTTAGTGATGGTGGCTTAGATACTGACGTACTTAATGACATCAATCTAACGGTTAATCGAGGCGACAAAATTGCCATCGTCGGCAGCTCAGGTTCAGGTAAAAGTACCTTGCTACATTTATTGGGCGGATTAGATGAACCGACCAGCGGTAAAGTAGAAATTCATGGTCAAGACATTAATCTTTTATCAGTTAATAGCCTAAGTAAACTACGCAATCAGAGTTTAGGTTTTGTTTATCAATTCCATCATTTATTGCCGGAGTTTACTGCTGTCGAAAACGTAGCAATTCCACTTGTGATTGGTGGTATAAAACCAAAACAAGCACAGCAACAAGCTGAAGAACTGCTGATCAAAGTAGGTTTAGGTCATCGCCTTGGTCATAAGCCAAGTGAGTTATCAGGCGGCGAACGCCAACGTGCAGCATTAGCACGTGCTTTAATTACTCAACCTGATTGTTTGTTAGCTGATGAACCGACCGGCAACTTAGATCACCGTACCGCGCAGGCTATTTTTGATTTGATTTTAGAGCTGAATGAGTCATTAGGCACAGCATTGGTCATCGTAACCCATGACAATGGACTGGCAAGTCGTATGGATAAAACATTTACCTTATTAGATGGTAAGTTTAGTTTTTAGGCGTTGATTGTTTATTTCTTTTGAGCCAGTTACGTATCACCATCAGGCGCCAAATTAACCGAACAAACAAAACGGCTAACAAGCCAGCGATAATGCCGCAGATAAAACTACCCAGTATTAATGGTTGCCAAATCATTAAAAATTCATGGGTAAACCACTGCCACGTCATCGTGAATCCGTAGTGCTCGATAGGCATATCGAGTACCCATGCACCCACTTTATAATTAAATAAATAAATAGGGGCAAATGTCAGTGGATTGGTGATCCAAACCCCCATTACAGCAATAGGCAGATTTACACGGAAAAAAATCGCTAATGCTGCAGCTATAAACATTTGCGCTAATATAGGCATAAAACCAACAAACACACCTAGTGCTAATCCACCTGCAGCTGCTCGACGATTTAGGTGCCAGAGTTTGGGATCGGTAAGACGACGACCAAATTTTTGCAGATGCGGATGCTCTTGCATAGTTTTGTGATCGGGCATAAAACGTTTAAGAAATTTACGAGGCATCATGTCTCAAGTCACACTTTAAGTCGGTCGTCATTATAGGGATATATGATTAAAACTGCCATTTCATTCATGTTGGGCTGTCTGTTGTTTCTACAATTGCCTAGTTTACCTGATCCAGTATGGATATGGGTGATGTTCGCTTTCGCAATCATCTCACTGATTTGGACTAAAACCCGATTATTAGCAGTAGTTTTATTCGCTGGATTCTGGGTCATATCACAAGCAAACATTGCGCTTAACAACCGATTGCCACCTGAATTAGCTGGCAAAGACATTATGATAACTGGCAGTATTGCCAGTGTCCCTGAGCAGGATGCTCACTCGATTCGCTTTGAATTTAAGCCTGATGATAAGTCAGATCTTGTTCTTCCCCGAAAAGTACGCCTCAATTGGTATAAACCTCTGCCAACATCACTTGCTGCTGGCGAACGCTGGCAATTAAAAGTAAGGCTCAAACAAATTCACGGCATGGCAAACCCCGGTAGTTTTGATTATGAAGGCTGGTTATTTCAACAAAGAATTAATGCAACAGGTTATGTTCGTACTGATAAAAATAATAAACGTCTTGCTGCAGCGCCTTTTTATTCCGTCAATGCCGTACGACAAACACTGTTAACCAAATTAAGTAGCCATTTAAAAGACAGCCCACAATTAGGTTTGATTGAGGGGTTAACCACCGGGATTCGCGATAATATTAGCCAATCTCAGTGGCAAACATTACGACTTTCAGGCACCAATCATTTACTCGCAATTTCTGGACTTCATATTGGTTTAGCGGCCGCTATCGGTTTTTTCTGCATGCGATGGTTGTGGTCACGGCGAGCTAAAAATCTATTGATATTACCTGCTATAGAAGCCGCTGTAATTTCAGGCTTTGTTGTTGCCTTATTTTATGCCGCATTAGCAGGCTTTGCCATTCCAACTCAGCGGGCATTGATTATGGTAGCAACAGTAATGATTGCCGTATTAATTCGACGTCCTGTTGCACCTTCCCATGTATTAGCATTCAGCATGTTACTGGTATTGATTTGGGATCCATTTGCGGTATTAGCGGCTGGATTTTGGCTATCTTTTTCGGCCGTTGCTATTATTTTATTTACGAGCCAAAATCGATTGCCATCACCACGCTGGCAATGGCTAAAAATTCATACTTTAATTGCGTTTGGTTTGACGCCTTTATTGCTATTATTTTTTATGCAAACCTCATTAATTGCACCCATCGCCAATATTATTGCCGTACCTTTTATCAGCTTAATTATCGTGCCTATTTTATTATTGGCTAGTTTAATGTTATGGATATTTGAGCCAATTGGCGCTGCATTACTTCAATTAGCGGATAACTTACTCGCGCTATTTTGGCCATTGCTTGATTATATTGCCACGCTACCTTTTTCAAATTGGTCTGTCGCTCACCTTCCCTTTTACTATTATTTATCGATAATCATCGGCTGCTTATTATTGTTATCGCCTCGCGGATTTCCAGCTAAGTGGTTAGGAGTGATAGGGCTTTCACCTTTATTTTTATTTCAAGCCAATCGTCCCGAACAAGGTGAGTTTTGGTTTACTTTACTGGATGTAGGTCAAGGTTTATCCGCCGTAGTTCAAACCAAAGATCACACGCTGGTATTTGATGCCGGCCCCAAATATAGTGACAACTTTAATGCTGGGTCTGCCATTGTGCTGCCCTTTTTACAACAGCAAGCCATAAAAAATATCGATACGCTGGTTATTAGTCATGCTGACAATGATCACATTGGTGGTGCCAAACCATTAATCGAGAATATAACGGTCAATAAATTATTAACCAGCGTGCCTAATCATAATTTACCTGATGCTTTACCTTGTTTGGCGGGACAATCATGGCAATGGAACGACGTATCCTTCCTGATGCTTTATCCAGAAAAGCAAGATACTGGCAGTAGAAATAATCTATCTTGTGTATTAAAAATCAGTAACGGTATGGGTAGTGTTTTATTAACCGGCGATATCGAAATAGAAGCCGAACAGCAGCTAATCTTAAGGCAAGATCACAATCTGCAAGCTAACATACTCGTCGCACCACATCACGGCAGTAAGACTTCCTCAAGCATCTCCTTTATTGATGCCGTTCATCCTGATGTTGTTTTATTTCCTATCGGTTATCGCAATCGTTATCACTTCCCAGCTAAAACAATTACTGATCGTTATCAGCAAAAAGATATACGCCAATATAACAGTGCCGATCATGGTGCTATTCAGTTCAAAATAGGGCTGACTGAAATATCTGCACCTTCGCTTTATCGCGAACAAGCTAAAACGATTTGGTCTGCCGACAATACTGACTAAACATCATCATTAACGTATGATAAGCGCAGTTTTTTTTAAAATCGAGATGAACATCATGTTAGAGATAATTGAATCTGGTGGTTGGCTAATGATACCGCTATTTGCCTGCTCTATTATTGCGATTGCAATTATTGCTGAACGGTTTTGGAGCCTTCAAACTAAACGTATCGCCCCACCTGAATTAATGACTCAAATTTGGCAATGGTTACGCTTTAAACAAGTCGATGATAATCGCATTAAAACGTTGCAAGCTAACTCGCCACTAGGTCGAATTTTAGCAGCAGGCTTAATCAATCGTAACCACTCACGTGAAATTACCCGTGAAAGTATTGAAGATATTGGTCGTCATGTGACGTTATCACTCGAACGAAATCTTAATACCTTGGGTACTATCGCCGCCATTTCTCCGCTACTTGGTCTACTAGGTACGGTATTCGGTATGATTAAGGTTTTTACGGTGATCACTACCGAGGGTGTTGGAAATCCAGAAACATTAGCAAGTGGTATTTCTGTTGCATTAATTACTACGGCTACAGGGTTAATCGTCGCTATTCCAAGTTTGATTTTTTACCGCTATTTCCGAGGAAAAATTAGCTCGTTAGTCGTTGATATGGAACAAGAAGCCATGAAGTTAATTGAAATTTTACATGGCGATCGTGAGTTTAATATTGATGAGGAACTAGACAAGTGAACCTCTCGCCACAAAAGGCAGATGAGCCTGATGTTAACCTGACGCCGATGATTGATGTAGTCTTTTTATTACTACTTTTTTTCATGGTTTCCACTAGCTTCATCCGCGAAAGTTCGCTTAAAGTTGATTTACCTGAGGCAACGGGTCAAACGACCGCAGAAAAAGACAAACCCATCGACATCATTATCAATGCCGATGGTCAATTTACTGTCAACAAAATCACGTTAACATCGCCTAATAAAGAAGATTTGTCGGCACAGTTAAAACTGGCGGTCGGTGAAAATAGCGATCCACATATTATTATTACCGCAGATGCTAAAGCAGACTATCAAAATATCGTCACTGCGATGGATAGTGCACAACAACTCGGTTACAGCAGATTAACACTTGCTACACGACAAAAAACAAACGAAAAACGATGATTGATAACACGAAGAGTATCAGCGCGGGTGAAGTTTATGGCCGCCTATTAAATTATGTAAAACCCTACTGGCCGGCTTTTGTGGCAGCCGTGATTTCAATGGCACTCTATGCGGCGACCGAAACGGGACTCGCGGCGATGATGAAACCATTGATGGATGGTAGTTTTGTCAATAAAGATAGCGAAACAATCAAATTTATTCCCTTAGCACTTATTGGTTTATTTTTAGTCCGCGGCGCAGCAAACTTTATCACTTCCTACGGCTTAGGCTGGATAGCACGTAATGTTATTAAACAATTACGTAAAGAAATGTTTGAACGTCTCATCACTTTGCCAGCAAGCTATTATGACCAAAGCACTTCTGGGCAGTTAATGTCTAAGCTGCTTTACGATGTCGAACAAGTGGCCGACGCTGCCACCGATGCCGTGTTAACTATGATTCGTGACACATTAACCATCATCGGTTTATTGGCTTGGATGATTTATATCAATGGCATGTTGTCTTTGATTATTTTGCTGACCGTGCCGCTTATTGCTGTTCTCGTCTACAAAGTCAGTTACCGTTTTCGTCGTATTAGTAAAACCATTCAAGATTCAATGGGTGATGTCGGTCATGTCAGTAACGAAGTTATCGAAGGTCATCGTGAAGTCAAAACATTTGGTAGCCAAGAATATGAGCAAAAACGTTTTGAAATAATCAATCAAAAAAACCGTAACCAACGGATGAAAATGATCGCGACGGATGCGATTAGTCAGCCTGTTATTCAACTTATTTCGGTATTAGGACTGTCGGGTGTTATTTACATTGCGACCATGCCTGATATGTTGGACAAAATTTCTGCTGGTAGCTTTATTTCTTTTATTACTGCGATGTTCATGCTGCTGACACCACTCAAGCGTTTGACAAAAATTAACGGTAAAATTCAAGCTGGTATTGCGGCGGCGCAGAGTGTTTTTAGTCTGCTTGATGAAAAGATGGAGTCTGATAACGGCACAAAAATGATCGGTCGGTCGCGTGGCGATATTCAATATAAAAATGTCGAATTTAGCTACAATTCAGATAATGGCAATGTTCTTGAAGATATTTCTTTTCATGCCAAGCCAGGCCAGACAATTGCTTTTGTCGGCCACTCCGGCAGTGGTAAAACAACCTTAGTAAGCTTATTAGCTCGCTTTTATCCTAGTAGTTCGGGACAGATATCAATTGATGGCATTGATATCAATGAACTCCAACTCACTGAATTAAGAAACCAAATATCACTTGTAAATCAACAAGTTGTACTTTTTAACGACACCATTGCCAACAATATTTCTTACGGTCAGAAACAGCATGTGAGCAATGATCAAATTATTGCCGCCGCCAAAGCGGCTCATGCTTGGGACTTTATTCAACGTTTGCCTCAAGGTCTAGCAACCCAAGTTGGTCAAAATGGTGTATTGCTGTCGGGCGGACAACGACAACGCCTAGCCATTGCTCGTGCTTTATTACGTGATGCACCGATCCTTATTTTAGATGAAGCGACTGCCTCACTAGATTCAGAAGCTGAACGCCATATCCAAGCGGCATTAGAAGCATTGATGAAGCAACGAACTACATTGGTTATTGCACATCGCTTATCGACGATTGAAAAAGCGGATCAAATTATCGTTATGCATAATGGCAGAATAATAGAAACTGGTACGCATACAGAATTGCTTTCTAAAGGCCAACATTACGCTGAGCTGTACCGCTTGCAGTTTCAGGAAAAATAATCTGACTCATGGTGCAGTGGCTTATAAATAGCTGGTATCAACTCCAGCCAGTTCGCTGGTTATTGTGGCCATTATCAATCGTCTATCAAGCGGTGCTTTATTTAAGAAAATGGCTTTATCAGTTTGGGATATTAAAACAAAATTATTTATCTGTACCGGTGATTATCGTAGGTAATATTACCGTTGGTGGAACAGGAAAAACCCCGTTTGTCATATGGTTAGCTACACAGTTAAAACAAGCAGGCTATCGTCCCGGCATTATTAGTCGTGGCTATGGTGGTAAAGCCGAACATTATCCCCAAAATGTTATGCCTGATAGTGATCCCAGTGTTGTCGGCGATGAGCCTATTATTATCAGTCGCCACACATTATGCCCAATGGTCGTTGCGCCCGATCGCTTTGCCGCTGGTAAAATGCTGCTGCAAGACTATGATTGCAATATTATTATTGCTGATGATGGTTTGCAGCATTATGCTTTAGGTCGTGATATTGAAATCGTGATTGTTGATGGGCAGCGCCAATTTGGCAATCAACTTTGTTTGCCTGCTGGCCCGTTAAGAGAGCCGATGTCACGGTTACAAAATGTTGATTTTATAGTTGAAAATCATGGTAAAGATTCAGCCCAATATAATATGTATTTATACCAACAGCATGCGATTAATGTCGTTGATCCTACAAAAAGACGAGCGTTATCAAGTTTTATTGAACGGGGCCAAACCGTTCATGCGATTGCTGGCATAGGTCATCCCCAACGCTTTTTTGACCAACTATCTACACAAGGTTTACAGGTGATTAGCCACCCATTTGATGACCATCACCCATTTCAAACTAAAGATCTTATATTCAACGATGACATACCGATTCTAATGACCGAAAAAGATGCGGTTAAATGCCAGGGGTTTGCGAATAGCGACACATGGTATATTCCCATTGAAGCATCAATAAGCGGTAAACTTGACCAACATATTCTCAAAAAACTAGCAGGAATAACACCTCATGGATAAAACCCTACTTGATATTCTCGCCTGCCCTAACTGTAAAGGCAGCCTGATCTACCGTAAATCTGATAATGAACTGGCATGTAATACATGTCGTGTTGCCTATCCGATTCGTGATGATATTCCTGTGATGCTTATAGATGAAGCTCGCGCACTCACTGATGGTGAAACGATTTAAATGTCATTCAAAATCATCATACCCGCACGTTATGCATCCACCCGTCTCCCAGGTAAACCTTTATTAGATATTGCTGGCAAACCGATGATTCAGCATGTCTATGAGCGTGCAAAAGAAAGTCTTGCTAGCGAAGTCATTATTGCCACCGATGATGAACGAATTGCACAAGTAGCAAAAGCTTTCGGCGCTGATGTTTGCATGACACGTTCAGATCATATTTCCGGCACCGACCGATTGGCAGAAGTCACGGCACAACGCGCTTTTGCTGATACCGATATTATTGTTAATGTTCAGGGCGATGAACCTTGTTTGCCTGCGAGCTTAATTAATCAGGTTGCCTTTGACTTAGCAGAACATTCCGCTGCCGATATCGCTACTTTATATACCAAGATCACTGAAGAAAAACAAATCTTTGATCCAAATGCTGTCAAAGTGGTGCTGGATCATCAGGGTTATGCACTTTATTTTAGTCGGGCCCCTATTCCATGGATGCGTGACCATTTTGACAAAGAATCTTCGCTACCGACAATACTGCCCCATTACCGCCACATAGGCTTGTACGGCTATCGTGCGAGTTTCTTAAAGCATTATGCGGAACTGAATCCATGCGTATTGGAACAAGAAGAGTCATTAGAGCAGTTACGCGCTATATTCCATGGTAAAAAGATTCACCTAACGCCCGCTAATATTGATCCTGGCCATGGCGTTGATACCGAACAAGACTTAATGGTTGTGCGTCAATTATTGGCTTAAGCGAAGTAGCTTTAATGTGAAAAAAAGATATAAAATATCTGGGTTTTTAATTTTAGTATTGTGATTATATTGAAATCAACAACCGCTGCAATCCAGCAATAACAAGTTCTGGATGAAGCTCACCTTCACCATCAAAAACTGGCAAAGTATAGGTTGTGGGAACAGTACGATGACCTTCACCATATTGGTTTGCTTGGATATTACTATCGGACTGTAATACTTGCAGCACCAACTTGCAGTCATCTAACAACTCAATTATTTCACATTGTCGTTGTTGATAAACAAGTTGCTGACCAAGTAAGGCCAACAACTGCTCTGATCTTAGGTTATTATTCGCTGGCATCTTCTGTAAGTTTCACTTCCTTAACAATACGTTTTGGTCGTACCACTTTTACTTTCACTTCCACATTATCAGCCACTACTGTTTTTTTTGCCACATTTTCTGTTGGCAAATCTGCTACTGGTGATGGCGTAGCTGTAGCCTGACTATTTTCAGCCTGGTTAGTAGGCGGACGACGACGACGTGGGTTACCAGCAGTTTGAGTTCTACTACGGCGTGGTTTTGCATCTGCTGTCGGTTTGTTGCCATCAACTTCTTTCACTTCTTGACTAGGCACATTACCATTTATTTCAGGCGCTGCTTTAGGTATTAGATTACCTTCAACTTCTTTCTTTTCAGGAGGCAATTTATTACCAGCATCATCTGGAATCGTAATTTCAACTTGAACTATATTTGCTTCGCCTTCAGGACGGCTTCCACCCGCATTTGTGCCAGCACCGGCAGGACGACGACGACGTCCACCGCGACGTGCACGTTTCGCATTAGGATTACGCGTTCCTGATTGCTCATCATCATCATTGTTGTTTGATGGTGGTGTTACAGGAGCAGCTACATCAGGTTTAGTGTTGGTATCCGTTACTTTAGCTGGAGTAGCCGTTTTCTGTTCAGCATTCTCCTGCTCAGGTCGTCCACGAGGACCTCGACGGTTATTATTATTGTTACGATTACGGGGACGACGGTTTTGATCACGAGCTGGTTTATCTTCGGTTTTTGATTCAATTTCAGTTTCAGGCTCTGCTTCAGGCTCATCAGCAGCCTTACCTGTTAATACATTTAACAAGCGTTTTAATAAGTTTGGTTTTTTCTCTTTAACCACAACTTGTTCTTCTTTCGCTTTGACTTCTGTCGTGATAACTGGTGCAGGGGCCGCAGGAGAAACCCCCGTTACGGCCGCTTGTTCAATAACCGGTTTATCTTTCAATGCTTCTGGCGTAAAAGGATCAGGCGTTACCATCAAATGATGACTCACTTTTCCTTGTTCACCGCCATCTTTAACACGTTCGATATCGTAATGAGGTGTGTCTAAATGTGGATTTGGAATTAACAATAATTTAACGTTATGACGACGCTCAATCATGTCTAGTTGATTGCGTTTTTCGTTCAACATAAACGTGGCGACAGAAATCGGTAACTGCACAACTAATTGAGAAATATTGTCTCTTGTTGATTCTTCTTCTAATAATCTTAAGACAGCTAAACCTAATGATTCAACACCACGTATATGGCCTAAACCAGCACAACGTGGACATACTTCTTCATGTGCATCACCCAATGATGGGCGAATACGTTGACGCGACATTTCTAACAAACCAAAGCGCGAAATACGACCGACTTGGACGCGTGCACGATCCGCTTTAAGGTGATCACGAAGGCGGTTTTCAACTTCACGTTGGTGACGACTTGGTCCCATATCGATGAAGTCAATAACGACTAAACCACCTAAATCACGAATACGTAATTGGCGAGCAATTTCTTCAGCGGCTTCTAAGTTGGTGTTAAATGCGGTTTCTTCAATATCGCCGCCCTTATTAGCACGCGCGGAGTTGACGTCGATTGAAATTAACGCTTCTGTCGGATCGATGACTAAAGCGCCACCCGATGGTAAACGTACTTCATGACGAAATGCCGTTTCAATCTGGCTTTCCACTTGGTAACGCGTAAATAGTGGCACTTTATCTTGGTATAACTTGAATTTGCTCAACTCATGCGGCATAACCATGCGCATAAAGTCATAACCTGTTTGATACATTTCAGGCGAATCAACGAGGATTTCACCAATATCCTTACGCAAATAATCACGTAATGCACGGATGATAATATTACTTTCTTGGTAGACTAAAAACGGCGCTTTACGCTCTTTGGTGGCGTTATCAATCGCTGTCCATAATTGCACAAGATATTCTAAATCCCATTGCAATTCTTCGGTTTGTTTGCCAACGCCTGCAGTACGCACGATCATGCCCATGCCTTCTGGCACAGTTAGTGAGCGTAAGGCTTCTTGTAATTCAGCACGTTCATCGCCTTCAATACGACGTGAAATACCACCAGCGCGTGGGCTATTAGGCATTAAGACTAAATAACGACCGGCAAGGCTGATCATGGTTGTTAAGGCTGCGCCTTTATTACCACGTTCTTCTTTTTCGATTTGAATGACGAGTTCTTGGCCGACAGAAAGTACATCTTGGACGTTAATACGACCAGATTCATTGTCGCCACTTTTTTGTTTGAAATAACTTTTTGAAATTTCTTTTAGTGGTAAAAAGCCTTGTCTTTCTGAGCCGTATTCAACAAAAACAGCTTCTAAGCTTGGCTCGACTCGAGTGATTTTACCTTTGTAGATGTTGCCTTTCTTTTGTTCTCTTGATGGTATATCGATATCTAAATCAAATAACCGCTGGCCATCGACCATCGCTACGCGCAGCTCTTCATCATGCGTCGCGTTAATTAAAATTCGTTTCATGCACTAACCTCTTGTTGAGGTTCTCACGCTGGTTTTTCCCTAATTTATTTAGGTACAGCTAACTACTGAAGTCATAAAAAACTTGACTTTCACAGGACGACATTGTTTTATTTTGTGCAATTAATAGTCACAATGCGTCTTACATTTGCACATTGTTTAACCCTACATGTAGTGTGCGCCTTATAGACGCTTTCTACTGTCGCAATAATATTCTGCGACGAACTACTTAATATCAGCGCTTCACCCCCTGGTGTAGCTGGCCGGATATTTATCTTTATTAATTACCTGTCAATGCCCTGCTTGGTACTGTATTTATTCTTTATCACCAAGACATGAGAACTACTTAATTTCTTGCTCACTATTGAGCACCAATCACGCCTGACCAGAGTCAAACGTGTTAAATCAAAACTTGTTGGGCCTTGCCGCATCAACTTCTACAATATATGTTTTCAGTGAAGGCGCGACTATGCCATTTCAGGTTACCTTGTATAAAAGTCGGTATACTGACTCCCTTTAACGCAATGACCATCGACTGAATATAACAGCACGCGATCATATCAGCAATAGCCAACCAGACATTTTTATGACAAGTAGCGATACCAAATCCAATCAGACTTCTAATCCAGTTCAATTCATTGATATCACTGCCGCGCAAGCAGGACAACGAATTGATAATTTTCTGCTCACCTTAGAAAAAGGTGTGCCGAAAAGTCGTATTTATCGTGCTATTCGCAAAGGCGAAGTGAGAGTTAATAAAGGTCGCATAAAACAGACCTACAAAATTCAGGCAGGCGACTCTATTCGCATTCCACCACTTCGTGTTTCTGAAGATACGACGCCAACGACGGTTAGTGAGTTTTTACGACGCCTATTAACTGAAAGCATTTTGCTGGAAGATGATGATTTACTGGTTTTAAATAAACCGTGTGGCATTGCCGTACATGCGGGAACGGATATTGATCAAGGCATCATCGAAGCAATGCGCGTTATAAGACCAGAATTGCCCTACTTAGAATTAGTGCATCGTCTTGATCGTGATACTTCTGGTTGTTTATTACTAGCCAAAAATCGCGATACAGTGATTAATTTACAACAACAAATGATCAATCACGACATAAACAAACGTTACCTTACTTTGTTAAAAGGTAGCTGGGGTCAAGATGAACGGCTGGTTGAACAACCTTTATTAAAAAATACCGTTACATCCGGTGAGCGTATGGTGCGGATTGATCCAGAAGGAAAATATGCCAAAACACTCTTTATTCCTGTGGAATCATTTGCGCAAGCTCAACTTACAGAAGTCGTTTTATATACCGGTCGCACCCACCAAATTAGGGTTCATGCTAACTATCTCAATTCACCACTTGCTGGTGATGACAAGTACGGCCAACGCATTTTTAATAAAGACATGAAAAAATTTGGTTTAAAACGCATGTTTTTACATGCATGGAAACTCGGGATTACTCATCCAACGACTAACGAAGCGATCCTGCTCGAAGCCCCGCTGCCTGAACAACTGGTCAATGTGATCACTAAATTGAGACAGCAAGCATGAGTCAGTACCAACTGATCGTCTTTGATTGGGACGGCACGTTGATGGACTCGACAGGTCACATTGTTGATTGCATGCAACAAGCCATTACACAATTAGATTTAGCACCATTAGATGACAGCGCGATCAGTCATATTATAGGTTTAGGCCTTAATGAAGCAGCATACGCACTTTATCCCACAGCAAGTGCAGCGACCATCAGTTCATTGGCTGATACTTATCGAGATATTTGGCTCAATAATCCTTTAGAAATGCCGCTATTTGCGAATGCTCGTCACCTCGTTAAATCACTCAATGAGCAAGATTATTTTCTTGGTGTAGCCACAGGTAAAAGTCGTCGAGGTTTAGACAAAGTGTTAGCCAGCAGCCAATTAGGCCCGTTATTTCATGCCACGCGTTGTGCTGGGGAATGTCACTCCAAACCACACCCACAAATGTTAGAAGAATTGATCACTTATTTTGGCGTTGATGCTGATAAAACATTAATGATCGGTGATACAGAATATGACTTACAAATGGCTCATAATGCTGGTGCAGATAGTTTGGGGATCACTCATGGCGCTCACGGCATCGTAACCTTAGAAGCCTGTCAACCAAAAGCTATTGTCGCTGACTTATATCAAGCGGAACAATGGTTAAGCAACTTGTCGGCAAAACTTTGATATGATTTACTGCTCGACTCAATTCAACATCATTAGATAATTCTAGCGAACGACTCAGGATAAAACAGTTATGGCCACATTTGGTGACTTTCCACCTTCTAACAACACTGCTTCAGATGAGCGCAGTCAAGCGAATCAAAATTCGGGCTCATGGGAACGTAAAGTACTCGAAGATCTTGCCTTTGCCGCATTAAAAGAACAGCGGAAAAGTCGCCGATGGGGTTATGTATTCAAAGGATTGATGTTTTTATATCTATTTGCCTTCCTGATGTTGATGATTCCATCAGGTGATTTGCCTATGCATAAATCTAAACATACCGCATTGATTGAAATTAACGGTGAAATTTCAGCTGATGCTGAGGCGAATGCAGACAGTATAGTCACCGCACTACGAGATGCTTTTGACAACACAAATGCACAAGGTTTAATCCTAAGATTAAATACGCCAGGCGGAAGTCCTGTGCAAGCGGGCATTATTAATGATGAAATCAAACGATTAGAAGCGACACGACCTGATTTTCCTGTTTATGCTGTTATTCAAGATGTCTGTGCATCAGGTGGTTATTACATTGCCGTTGCTGCCAATAAAATTTATGCCGATAAAGCCAGTATTGTCGGTTCAATTGGCGTGAGAATGGATAGCTTTGGTTTCACCGGACTTATCGATAAGTTAGGCGTTGAACGTCGTTCAGTCACTGCGGGCGAAAATAAAGCGTTTCTTGATCCGTTTTTACCTATGAAAGAAGCAGACTTAGAATTTGCTCATGAAATGCTCAACAATATTCACCAACAATTTATTGATGTCGTTAAAGCAGGTCGTGGTGATCGTTTGAGTAATGATCCACGTTTATTTACCGGCCTATTTTGGTCTGGTGAACAAGCGCTACCTTTAGGCCTGATTGATGGTCTTGCGAACAGTAGCACTGTTGCACGCGATATGATCGGTGCAGAAGAGATCGTTGACTACACACTTAGACCTAGTTATTTTGATCAGTTTGCTGGCAAGCTGGGCACATCTATTAGCCAAATGATGCAGGAAGCATCATACGTCAGCGTCCGTTAATCGCTATATCGACTTACGTTAATCCAACACTATATTGAAAGAGGCAATCCATGAGAACAGTTTTATTAGGCGCACCCGGTTCAGGCAAAGGCACACAAGGCGCAGTGTTATCAGAAAAATATAACATTCCCCAAGTTTCAACAGGTGACTTATTAAGAGCAGCGGTTGCTGCTGGATCTGAATTAGGTAAAAAAGCAAAATCTGCAATGGACGCAGGTGCTTTAGTGTCTGATGAGATTGTGATTGGCTTGATCAGAGAACGTATTTCGCAAGATGATGCGAAACAAGGTTATATTTTGGATGGTTTCCCACGTAATATCGCCCAAGCAGAAGCCTTAGATACGATGTTGACCGCGCTCAACCAACCATTACAAGGCGTAGTATTACTCGATGTTGCTTTTGAAGAATTGCTACAACGTTTAACAGGTCGTCGTACCTGTAAAGATTGTGGAGCAATTTACAATATCCATTTATCACCTTCTAAGGTCGCGGGACATTGTGATGCCTGTAATGGCGATTTACTACAACGCGCTGATGATAATGAAGATACTATCGGCAATCGTTTAAACGTTTACATCGAACAAACATCACCATTGATTGGTTATTATGAGTCACAGGGTAAATTACACAGCATCGCTGGTATTGGTGATGTTAATGACATTACCGACGCTATCACTAACATTTTCGATACTATTTAATCGATAAGCTTCAATCCCCTTTTGTTTCTTCTAAAGGGGATTTTTTAATTTATGGCTAATATTCTTGCAATCGGTATCGCAACACTCGACATCATTAATACGGTTGAGTTTTACCCTGATGAAGATAGCGAACAACGCGCAATAAGCCAACAACAAACACGCGGTGGTAATGCCACTAATACACTCACCGTACTCAGTCAGCTAGGTCATCAATGTAGTTGGGGCGGCGTTTTAATTGATGAACCTGACAGCCAAATTATTCAACGCGACTTAGAAAACAATCATATTGACTTTGCGGCGTGTAAACGACTTGCTGATGGCAAAATGCCCACGTCATACATTACCTTGAATCAACAAACAGGTAGTCGGACCATTGTTCATCACCGAGATTGCCCAGAATTTAGCTTTGAAGACTTCACTCAAATTGATCTCAGCCAATTCGATTGGGTACATTTTGAAGGACGTAATGTAGTTGAAACCAAACTAATGTTGCTTCATCTCAAACAACATCATCCCGCTCTACCCTGCTCACTAGAAATAGAAAAGCCACGACCTGATATTGAATCATTATTTGATTTGCCAACGCTATTACTGTTTTCGCAACACTATGCCATTAGCCAAGGTTTTACAGATGCCAGCAGCCTCTTGTCGTCATTAAGTACAAATATCATCGCCACGTGTGCATGGGGAAATGCTGGCGCGTGGGCAATAGATCAACACACAAAGCTATTTCACAGCCCAGCATTTGCGCCTAAACAAGTGATTGATACTTTGGGGGCAGGCGATACATTTAATGCGGGTTTAATCGATAAATTAGTTAATAACACAGAATTAGAACAAGCCCTAACTTACGCTTGCCAACTTGCTGGTCATAAATGTGGTCAAGTTGGTTTTGCAAATCTTTCTCACACTTTTGAAGCTTAAACTATGTCTAGCCATTTCCTGTGCCACAATAAAGATCTTGCCGAACTACAATCTCTCGGCTTCACCGTTGAAACCGAGCAAGGTTTACTCGAACTGTTTTTAGTCCGCCAAGACGATAAAGTACAGGCTTACCAGAATCACTGTCCTCATCTCGGCATTCCATTAAATTGGCAACCCGACCAGTTTTTATCGCTTGAAGGCTTGCATATTCAATGTTCCACTCATGGCGCATTGTTTAATGTAGATGATGGACATTGCATAGTCGGACCGTGTGTAGGACAAAATCTCATCACACTACCAATAGAACACCGTGATGATGAAATCTGGTTAGCACTGACTGGCCCGATAAATATCTAACCCAAGAATTAAGACTGCTTGAATAACTAACTCTTGTCTTACTCTATATTTTGGATCTGCTCACGCATCTGTTCTATCAGTACTTTCAAATCAACAGAATTACGCGTAGTGCCAGTGTCAATTGATTTCGATGCCAAGGTATTCGCTTCACGATTTAACTCTTGCATTAAAAAATCTAAACGGCGACCCACGGGTTCATCTCGTTTTAAGACATTTTGTACTTCGACAACATGACTTTGCAGGCGATCTAACTCTTCAGCAACATCGCTTTTTTGAGCTAGTACAACAATTTCTTGTTCAAGTCGCTCAGGTTCAAGATTCACTTGTAAATCAGCCACCCGTTCAACTAAACGTTGACGATGTTGTTCAAGAATAATCGGCATCTTTTTACGTGTTTCGATCGCAATATTATTAATTTCAATACAGCGTTGTTCGATCATTTGTTGTAAAGCCGCTCCTTCTGTTTCACGAGTATCTATCAATTCTTCAATCGCTGCATTGATAGAGATCATCACCGCTTTATCGAGCGTTTTCTGATCCGGTGTATCGGATTTTAATACACCAGGCCATTGCAAAATATCAAGCATATTAATCGGCGCAGGTCGGGTGGAGAGCATTGCTAATTCATCACAGCTGGCAATCAATGATTTTGCTAAGTCTTGATTAACTTCTAATGCAGACTGTTGTTGTTCAGGCGCTTTATAACGTAACACCGCATCGACTTTACCGCGGGTTAATTTATCCGAAAATAATTTTCTTATTTTCATTTCTAATGGCCGGAATCGCTCATCTAAACGGAGTGATACTTCCAGATAGCGATGATTAACACTACGAATTTCCCATGTTAAATCGCCTTGTTGTGTTGGCGCTTCTTGGCGCGCAAATGCGGTCATGCTTCGAGTCACGATTATTCCTGAATTAGTCTGTAAACAGCACATCTTAACGAAAAGCGTCAGTAATAACATTCAGCCACGTATAATAACGCTATTATTTTTGTTATTTAAGGAAAATTCCATGCGTCCAAGCGGTCGTCAAGCCAATCAACTTCGCGAAATCACTATTACTCGTCACTATACAAAACACGCTGAAGGATCGGTTTTAGTCGAATTTGGCGATACTAAAGTCTTGTGTACCGCTTCCGTTGAAGAACGCATCCCACATTTTTTACGTGGCAAAGGTGAAGGTTGGGTCACTGCGGAATATGGCATGTTGCCTCGTTCAACGGGTAATCGCATGCAACGTGAAGCGGCCCGTGGTCAACAAGGTGGCCGTACAATGGAGATCCAGCGTTTAATCGGACGTTCTTTACGTGCAGCAATTGATTTAAAAGGTCTAGGCGAACGTAGTATTACGATTGATTGCGATGTGATTCAAGCTGATGGTGGAACACGCACCGCTTCTATCACCGGTGCTTTTGTGGCGTTGCAAGATGCAATCACTTATCTTTTGAATAAGAAAAAAATCAAAAAAACCCCATTACATGGCCAAGTCGCTTCTGTGTCAGTGGGCATTTATAATGGTGTTCCGGTGCTTGACCTTGATTATGCTGAAGATTCAAATGCAGAAACAGATATGAATGTAGTGATGAATGAAGCAGGTGCTTATATTGAAGTACAAGGCACCGCTGAAGGCCACGCGTTCCGCCCTGATGAATTAACCGCGATGTTAGCGTTAGCGGGTGAAGGTATTGGCAACTTAATGCAGCATCAGCGTGATGCGCTTGCACTATAAAGCTGCTTAAATTATGAATAAAATTGTATTAGCCAGTGGTAATAAGGGCAAACTACGTGAGTTTGCTGAGCTGTTTGCACCATTAGATATTGAAGTAGTGCCACAATCTGATTTTGACGTTCCAGAGGCAGAGGAAACAGGATTAAGCTTTGTTGAAAATGCCATTATTAAAGCACGTAATGCCTGTGAATATACTGGATTACCTGCGATTGCAGATGATTCAGGTATTGAAGTCGATTATTTATTAGGCGCGCCGGGGATTTATTCTGCTCGGTTTGCTGGCGAAAATGCCCGTGATGATGACAATCTTAATGCACTTTTGACTGCGCTCACAGGCGTGCCTGATCGTGAGCGTGCCGCTCGTTATCAATGTTTGTTGGTGATGATGCGTCATTCTAAAGATCCCACGCCACTTATTTGCCATGGTGATTGGCAAGGACGGATTTTACAGGCACCAATGGGCGATGGTGGTTTTGGTTATGATCCTATTTTTTGGGTGCCACAAACACAATGCAGTGCTGCGCAATTAACGTCAGAACAAAAACACGCGATCAGTCATCGCGGTAAAGCCATACGAAAATTCATTGAGGAGATCCAACATGCAAATCCATCTTAAATTATTTTTATTCGCATTGTCGTTACTGATCATCAATCCTGTTTGGGCTGATACTAAAATTGCGGTACCTGATTTTGAGTTATTAGATCTGTCGCTCAAATTGACTGATCCACAAAAAGTCGCTGAACTCGATGCCCAAGAACAACAAAAGCTACGCGATATTGAACAATTTCTTCGTAAGGGTCTGAGCAATAAAGATGGGTTTAGCCTTGTTGATATTTCAACGGAAGATAGAAATGCCGCTGACAAAAGCACAGGCTATTTATTTGATTGTGCAAAGTGTGCGGCCGAATTAGGACTTAGCCATAATGCCGATTACATTTTAATTGGTCGTCTACATAAACCGACTTACCTATTTTCTTATCTTATCGTTAGGGTGTTTGATACTCATCAAAATAAGCTTGTTAAAGAGTTTCGTAGTGAAGTAAAAGGTGATCCAAAAGTCGCTATTCCTGGTGCAGTAGGTAACTTGGTCAATAAACTTGATAAGGCCTTGCCTCATTAATCCTGTCAGATTATTTCTTGCTAGTGCTATAGCCTGTTTCCTAATCATCGGCTGTAGTTCTAGCAATATGGCACTCAAACCTATCAAACCTATTTTTATTATTGATAATATGCAAGAACTATCAGCCAGTATTAACCGGCCTTTTATTGGCTTTCCAACGCCTAATAATTATTCGATTTGTCATCATCATACTTGCTCTAGAATTGCCTATGTTCATTTGTCCAATTCACAATGGTCGACGGTAAAGGCCTTGTTTTCGCCGTTACCGGAAAGTGCAGAACAAGAACGGCAGCGCATTAAACGAGCCATTGCTTTACTCGAAATGATGACTGGTGAACAAACAGGCACCGATAAAGATCGTGCAGAAAATTATGTGGCTCATGGTTTAAATGGCCAGCTAGATTGTATTGATGAAGCAACTAATACGACGGTTTATTTACGGATGCTATCTGAGGCGAAGCTGTTGCAATTTCATCAACAAGCATCACGCACATCACGCGGTGGCTTTTTATCACCGCACAACACAGCAACCATCAGTGACACCCAATCACATACGCGTTATGCCGTTGATTCGTGGTTTGGTCATAATGGCGAGCCGCCCGCTATTATTCCATTAGCACAATGGAGATCTGGCTGGAAACCTGAGACCGCAAATTAAAATGTTTAATTTCACTGCCCTACCACCACTTAGCCTTTATATTCATGTGCCTTGGTGTGTGCGTAAATGTCCGTATTGCGACTTTAACTCACATAAGTCGCCAGATACTTTGCCGGAAAAGGCTTATGTTGATGCGTTAATTCGTGATTTAGAACAAGATATGCCGTCGGTCTGGGGTCGAACTGTGCAAAGTATCTTTATCGGTGGCGGTACGCCGAGTTTGTTTTCGGCTGAAGCTTATGAGCGTTTATTTTCATCAATCAGAGCATTAATCCCATTAAGCCCTCATGCTGAAATTACCTTGGAAGCTAATCCAGGAACATTTGAAGCACAGCGTTTTGCCGACTATCGTGATTTAGGTATTAACCGCTTATCTATTGGTATTCAAAGTTTTAACGATCAATCATTAACTGCATTAGGCCGAATTCATGATAGTAAACAAGCAATTAAAGCGGTTGAAACGGCCCATAAAGTGGGCTTTGATAACTTTAACTTAGATTTAATGTTTGGCTTACCCCATCAAACAGAAAAAACAGCTCGACAAGATGTTGAGATGGCGATTGCACTGGAACCGAGTCATATATCTTATTATCAGCTGACGCTTGAACCCAACACTTTGTTTTATAAAAATCCACCCACGTTGCCTGATGAAGATCCAATCATCGATTGGCAGATATCAAATCAACAATTACTCGCAGAAGCAGGTTATCAACAATATGAAGTATCTGCTTATGCTAAAGATAAACATCGCTGCCAACATAATCTTAATTATTGGCAATTTGGTGATTATTTAGGTATCGGCGCGGGTGCACATGGCAAAATAACCGATGCTGCAAAACAAACGATTACTCGTCGTTCAAAACAAAAACAACCTCAAGCCTTCATGGATAAGGCGGGCTTACCCTCGGTGATGTTAACTGAAGAAGTGATTAGCAAAGCAGATATTGGGTTTGAGTTTATGTTGAATGCTTTACGGCTGACCGATGGCTTCCCTACTCCATTATTTTATCAACATGCAGGCTTACCTATTTCTCATATCGATAAAGCTCTGCAATATGCAGAACAAGAAGGATTATTAACCCGAGATATTCACCTTATTCGTCCTACTGAAAAAGGTCAGCGTTATCTTAATGTACTGATTGAGCTATTCTTGCCCCAATAGTATGCTACGTCGATTATTGAAAGGAGTTCTGACCATGAAATACTATTCTTTTACTCTATTGGCTTGCGTACTGTTATTGGTTACATCTATCAGCCAAGCAGAAGTCATTTCTATTGCTGATCCCACACATCAAGTAGCGAATAGTTCAGAAGGTGTATTACGACCAGTACGAGGGATGTCGATGGATCTTGTCACACAGAAATTTGGTCAGCCGGAACAAAAAACTTCAGCGGTAGGACAACCACCAATATCGCGTTGGATTTACCAAGATTTTGTGGTGTTTTTTGAAAGTAATATTGTGATAGATTCAGTGGTGCCACATCATCAATAAAGATTAAAACATTTGATGATGGTTAATGGGGTACCGAAATGATTAAATGATGCAAAACGCACTGTAAGATAGCTAGAATTTAGCTTTCAATGCCATAAAATTTCTTTAACGCCCATTTAGGAATAGTGCCTGTCCGTGCATGTTGCAATGAATCTGATTCAATAACGATTAATACTAAAACTGTTATCAATGTCGGTAATAGACCAAAGCCGCCAATCAAGCCATATACTGCTTCTTTCATAAGACCTAAGTAATGATTTGCTGAAAAAGCAATCAACGAAACCGAAGCGAGTAATAACAAAACACCTGCAAATAAACGACTCCAGCGCCGCGCAACTTGCCAATGAACATAAACAAACTCGCTATCTTCTCGTTTAATATGAGTCGAACGATAGTAGGTATATGCAATAGCACAAATCGAAAAGAACGGTACGAGTGCCATAAAATAGATATATTGAGGCCCAAAAGTCGAGATCCCGGTAAACAACAAAATATGATTCATGATCAAATTGCTGAGAAAGATATCATGCGGTCTTTTTGCCGCCGCCATTTCTTGCTCTGTTGGTGTAGGGATCTCGCTTTGGATCGTCATAATATTTAGCCTGGCATGTTATTTAAAATAGCATCACGAACAGAATCAAGGTTTGCATCCACGGTAATAAGTGGAGATGTGCTTTGTTTAATCGCGATATCAGGATCTTTCAAACCATGCCCAGTCAACGTACACACAACAACACTCCCTTCAGGAATTTTACCTGATTTGATATCTCTAATAGCACCCGCTAAGGAAGTAGCTGAAGCCGGCTCACAAAAGATACCTTCTTTCTCTGCTAATAATTTTTGTGCCGCTAAGATTGTGTCATCATCACACTCATCAAACCAGCCTTCTGATTCTTCTTTAACTTTCCATGCCATATCCCAGCTTTGTGGGTGGCCAATTCGTATTGCCGTTGCCACAGTTTCAGGTGAGTCAACCATTTCACCACGGATAAATGGCGCACTGCCCGCAGCTTGATAACCGATCATTTTAGGTCGTTTACTAATAATTGCATCTTTAGTAAATTTACAATCACCGTGGCAAAGTGCACATGAATCAGTAACGTGCTCACCACATTTAGATGCGTATTCACTATAACCAATCCAATGTGCGGTGATGTTACCGGCATTACCTACTGGCAAACAGTGATAATCAGGCGCGCGGCCTAATTCTTCAACAATTTCAAATGCTGCTGTTTTTTGGCCTTGTAGACGATAAGGGTTAATTGAGTTAACAATTGTCACAGGTGCGTGTTCAGCAACGTCTTTTACTAACTTCATGCCTTCATCAAAGTTACCTTTGATTTGAATAACAACCGCGTTGTGCATCATCGCTTGTGCTAATTTACCTAAAGCAATCTTGCCATCAGGAATCAATACAAAGGCTGTAATACCAGCACGTGCAGCATAGGCAGCAGCAGCTGCTGATGTATTACCCGTTGAAGCACAAATAATGGCTTTACTACCCGCTTCTACCGCTTTAGTTACTGCCATGGTCATACCACGGTCTTTAAAAGAGCCCGTCGGATTTAGGCCTTCATATTTGACATAAATCTCAACATTTTTACCCAATACACCAGGAATATTATTAAGCTTTAATAAGGGTGTATTACCTTCACCCAAGCTGATTAATTTAGTATCAGCACTAACCGGTAAACGGTCACGGTAACGTTCAATTAAACCTGTGTAACGTGGACGAAATGTCATAAAAACTTCCTCTTAAAATATCTTTTATTCGATTGGAGAGCTTAACTTAAATTCAATTTAAGTCAGCTCTATCCTAATGATTCCATGCGAATGCGCATCACTGAATCCTTAACGGTGCTTAATGCTTCGATTTGTGCAATCGCTGCATCCATATTTTGTTCTGAAACCTCATGCGTCAACATAATTAACGGTACCATGCCGCCTTGCTGTTCAGGTTCTTTTTGCACGATAGCTTCGATGCTCACGCCATTAACACTCAAAATACGTGTAATATCAGCCAATACACCTAATTTATCTTCTGTTGCGATTCGCAAATAATACGAAGTCGTGACCTGAGACATTGGCAATATCGGCGTATTGTCCAGTGAATCTGGTTTAAATGCTAAATGCGGTACCCGGTTTTCAGGATCAGAAGTCAATGCACGAACAACATCGATAATATCAGCAACTACCGCTGAAGCGGTTGCATCAGATCCTGCACCAGCACCATAATAAAGTGTCGAACCCACGGCATCGCCATTAACAACAATTGCGTTCATCACACCATCTACATTAGCAATTAAACGGCGATGAGGAATCAATGTCGGATGAACGCGTAGCTCAATACCTTCAGGCGTTTTCTTAGCCATACCTAAATGCTTAATTCGGTAACCTAATTCGCCCGCATTTTTAACATCATCTTGTAATATTTTGCTAATGCCTTCGGTGTAGCACTTCTCAAACTGTAACGGTATACCAAAAGCAATCGACGCCATTATGGTCAATTTATGCGCCGCATCAATACCTTCAACATCAAATGTTGGATCCGCTTCGGCATAACCTAAAGCCTGAGCTTCCGTTAACACTTCAGCAAAATCACGACCTTTATCACGCATTTCAGTCAGAATAAAATTGCCTGTTCCGTTGATAATGCCTGCCAACCACTCAATTCGATTACCCGCTAAACCTTCACGCATTGCTTTAATAATCGGTATACCGCCAGCAACCGCCGCTTCGAAGCTTATAGTAACGCCCTTTTCCTGTGCTTTAGCGAACAGCTCATTACCGTGTAATGCAATTAATGCTTTATTAGCAGTCACCACATGTTTGCCATTTTCAATCGCTTTCATAACAAGTTCACGCGCTATCCCAGTACCACCAATCAATTCAACAACAATTTCAATTTCGGGATCGTTAATGATATCCATTGCATTTTCTGTCAACGCAATACCATCAGTTTTACAAATTTTCGGTGCATCTAGACTACGAACAGCCGCCCGCGCAATTTCAATATCACGACCTGCACGGCGACTAATGTCTTTTGCATTGCGAGTCAATACGTTCACCGTACCGCCGCCGACTGTACCTAAGCCTAAAATTCCGATTTTTACTGAGTGCAAAACAATCCCCTAACTATTTTTAAACATATCACGGATCCCACGGATCGCTTGACGTGTACGATGTTCATTTTCAATTAAACCAAAACGAACATGATCATCACCATATTCACCAAAGCCAATACCCGGTGATACCGCAACTTTTGCTTCTTTTAACAATTTTTTAGTAAATTCTAATGAGCCCATTTCACGATATTTTTCAGGAATCTGAGCCCAAACAAACATGGTTGCTTTAGGTTTTTCAACTTTCCAACCGATAGAATTTAAACCATCACAC
This sequence comes from Methylophaga sp., assembly GCA_011053005.1. Classification (GTDB taxonomy): domain Bacteria; phylum Pseudomonadota; class Gammaproteobacteria; order Nitrosococcales; family Methylophagaceae. The sequence continues at coordinate 115,300 of DRHW01000004.1, read as the reverse complement.
AGTACATCACGGCGTTTTCTATAGGTTTCAACGATTTCAGCCACACATTCTTGTGGGCCATCTAACGCAGCTATAGCAGCGACTTGAATCGGCGTAAACATGCCGTAATCAAGATACGATTTCATTCTGGCTAATGCGGCAACTAATGTCGGATTACCCGACATAAAACCAATCCGCCAGCCTGGCATATTGTAAGTTTTAGATAACGTGTAAAACTCGACGGCGACATCAATCGCGCCTGGCACTTGTAAAATTGACGGTGCTTTGTAGCCATCAAACGTAATTTCGCCGTACGCTAAATCATGAACGACCCAAATTTGGTGTTCTTTTGCAAATGCGACGATTTTTTCAAAAAAAGCTAAATCAACACATTGTGTTGTTGGATTACCTGGAAAGTTCAATACCAACATTTTTGGTTTAGGCCATGAATCTTTCACTGATTTTTCTAGTTCTGCGAAAAAATCACCGCCCGGCACTAATGGCACATGACGAATATCGGCCCCAGAAATAACAAAACCATAGGGATGGATTGGGTAAGCAGGATTCGGCACTAAAATGGCATCTCCTGGTCCAACGGTCGCCATTGCCAAATGCGCTAAACCTTCTTTCGACCCAATCGTGACGATAGTTTCAGTTTCTGGATCAAGCGTGACATCAAATCGACGTTGATACCAATCACAAATTGCTTTGCGTAAACGTGGAATTCCGCGCGATACAGAGTAACGATGGGTATCGGGTCGCTTGGCTGCTTCAATTAATTTTTCGACAACATGCGGCGGCGCAGGTTGGTCTGGATTACCCATACCAAAATCGATAATATCTTCACCACGCGCGCGGGCTTGTGCCTTCAAATCATTAACGATGTTGAATACATATGGCGGGAGGCGTTTAATTCTAGGAAAGTCGTCGTTCACTTACAGCACCTGAAAATAACAATAACGGTTGGCAAACCAAGCAAAATAACTGAAAATGGTCAGCACTACAATCTTAACATTCTACAGAACTTATCCTTATGACTGAACAAGAAACTTTTTATAACGAAATTCTAGCCGATTTAGAGAATGGTACCTTAGTCCTACCAACCTTACCCGAAGTCGCTTTAAAAGTTCGAGATGTTGTAGATGATCCTGAAGCTACATCAGCAAAATTAGCTGATATTATCATCACTGATCCTGCCTTATCCACTCGTTTACTTAAAGTCGCTAATAGCGCTTTATATCGTGGCAGAGTCCCAGTTGAAAGCGTTCAAATGGCGGTTTCTAGATTGGGCCTTAAAATGGTTAGAAACTTAGTGACCAGTCTAGTGATGGAGCAAATGTTTCAAGCCACTTCAAATCGCCTAGAAAAACGTCTGCATGATTTATGGGAACACAGTACAGAAGTCGCTGCGATCAGTCAGGTTATTGCCGCTCAACAAGTGGGAATTAAAAGCGATGAAGCCATGCTCGCAGGCCTAATCCATAGCATTGGTGTATTACCGATATTAATGAAAGCAGAAGATTCACCCGCGATACTTCAAGATTCAGCGCAATTAGATATCCTCATCGATAGTCTATACCCGCGTATAGGTGCCGCCATTTTAAAAAGTTGGAAGTTCCCAGAAAGTTTAATTGCCGTTGCTGCCGAGCATACGAATTATGATCGTGATACAGGAAGCGACGAACCAGACTTAGTTGATGTCATTCAAGTGGCGAGTATACAAAGCTATACCAATACTGAAAAAGCCTTATCTGAAGAACAGTTAGAACAGGTTAAAGCATTTAAAAAATTGAATATTGATACCAGTATCAATGTCACTGAACTCGAAGAGAATAGTGCCGAATACGCTGAAGCATTAGCGTTATTTAATGCGATGTAAAAAAAGTATTCAAACAAAAAAAACGAGCTCACATAAAAAAGGCCACTTTCTTCCGAAAGTAGCCTTTTTTTATACCTGCTGTAAATGTTATTCAGGTCGCATATGAGGGAATAACAATACATCACGGATTGATGGTGAATCGGTTAACAACATCACCAAACGATCAATACCAATCCCCTCGCCTGCTGTTGGCGGCATACCATATTCTAAAGCACGAATATAATCAGCATCAAAATGCATCGCTTCATCATCACCCGCTTCTTTATCAGCGACTTGCGCTTGGAAGCGTTCAGCTTGGTCTTCAGCATCATTTAACTCTGAGAAACCATTCGCGATTTCACGACCACCGACAAAGAATTCAAAACGATCTGTAACAAAAGGATCAGCATCACTACGACGTGCTAGTGGTGAAACTTCTGTTGGATAAGCGGTAATAAACGTTGGTTCCATCAAACGATGTTCAACGGTTTTTTCAAATATTTCGATTTGAATTTTACCCAGACCATAACTTGCTTTTAATGGTATACCTAAACGTTCGGCTACTTCTGTTGCGGCTTCTATCGTTGCCAATTGCTCAGCTGAAATATCGATATTAAACGCTAATATAGATTGAATGATCGTCATGCGGTGGAATGGTTTGGCAAAATCTAAATCCGTACCTTGATAATGCACTTGTGATGTACCGAGTACATCCTGTGTCACGGTGCGTAACATTTCTTCGGTCAAATCCATTAAATCATTATAGTCAGCATAGGCTTGATAAAATTCGACCATCGTAAATTCAGGATTATGGCGGGTAGATAAACCTTCGTTGCGGAAATTACGATTAATTTCAAATACCCGTTCAAAACCACCAACAACCAAACGTTTTAAATATAATTCCGGCGCAATACGCAAAAATAAATCCATATCTAAGGCGTTATGAAAGGTCGTAAACGGTCTTGCAGTTGCACCGCCCGGTATCGCCTGCATCATTGGCGTTTCAACTTCCAAATAATCTTTTGCCATCAAAAAGCGACGAATACCGTCAATAATACGAGTACGAATAATGAAGGTTTTACGACTTGCTTCGTTCATGATCAAATCAACATAACGTTGACGATAACGTGTTTCTTGATCCGACAAACCGTGGAATTTTTCAGGCAGCGGACGTAATGATTTTGTTAACAAACGAATATCATCAACCAACACCGACAATTCGCCTTTTTGGGTACGAAACATCACACCTTCAGCAGCAATAATATCGCCTAAATCCCAACGTTTGAATTCACCATAAACGCCTTCAGCTAAGTCATCACGTTTTACATATAACTGCATATCACCTGACATATCACGAATGTTGGCAAAACTCGCTTTGCCCATCACCCGTTTAGTCATCAAGCGTCCCGCGATTTTGACTCGTCTAGGTGCTGCACTTAAATCTTCAGCAGAAGTATGTTCATATTCAGCAGTTAATTCGGCATTCACTACATTACGACGAAAATCATTCGGAAAAGCATTGCCTTGTGCACGCAACTCTGCCAGTTTTTCGCGACGTTGAGCAATTAATCGGTTTTCGTCTTGTTCAATTTCGTTTGTCATCATGGGTCTCTTTTACAATCCCGATTTTAGGGATGCTTCAATAAATAAGTCTAAATCGCCATCTAACACGGCTTGGGTATTTCCTGTTTCTACGTTAGTACGCAGATCTTTAATCCGCGATTGATCAAGCACGTAAGAACGAATTTGGCTGCCCCAACCGATATCTGATTTAGCATCTTCAGCTGATTGTTTTTCTTCATTTTGTTTGTGTAATTCCAACTCGTAGAGTTTGGCACGTAACAAATTCATCGCCGTGTCTCTATTTTGATGCTGCGAACGTTGGTTCTGACATTGCACGACAGTATTGGTCGGAATATGCGTAATTCGAATGGCAGAATCAGTTTTGTTAACATGTTGTCCGCCAGCACCACTGGCACGATAAGTATCGACTCTTAAATCCGCTTTATTAATTTCGATTTCAATATTTTCATCGACTTCAGGATAAACAAATACCGAGGCAAAAGAGGTATGGCGACGGGCGCCTGAATCAAAGGGTGATTTACGCACTAAACGGTGTACGCCGGTTTCAGTTCGTAATAAACCAAAAGCATATTCGCCTTCAAAATGAATTGTCGCACTTTTGATGCCGGCGACCTCTCCCGATGAGGCTTCGACCAGTTCCACTTTGAAACCTTGTGCTTCACCCCAGCGAAGATACATTCGCAAAATCATATTGGCCCAGTCTTGCGCTTCGGTGCCACCTGAACCCGATTGAATATCTAAATAGGCATTATTGATATCCATTTTTCCGGAAAACATGCGTTGAAATTCAAGTTTTTCCAACGCTTTTTCCAGCATATCAAGATCGTGCTGCACCACATCGAAGGTATCTTGATCTTGCTCTTCAACCGCCATTTCAAGTAATTCTTTTGCATCATCAAGTGTCGTTAGCTGACCTGATAATGTCGTGACAATTCGCTCTAAACTCGCACGTTCTTTACCTAATGATTGCGCTCGTTCAGGATTATCCCAGACGGTGGGCGATTCCAATTCACGCGTTACTTCAATTAATTGTTCAGCTTTTACATCATAGTCAAAGATACCCCCTAAGATCATCACTACGACCTCGGAGCTCTTTAATTCGTTGCATTGTTGCGCCTAGTTCCAACGGTTAATCCTCTTGCAAATCACTATTATCAGCCACGATATGCAGCATAAAGCCGATTATTGTAGCGTATTCAGCGTATTAATTATTGTTTAGGTAAGAAACGTAAAGGATCAACAGGTTTGCCATTACGTCTAATTTCAAAATGTAATTGATCTTGTTGAGTGCCGCTGCGGCCAAGCGTTGCAATAGTTTGACCCGCTTTCACGTATTGCCCCTCTTTAACCATTAAGGTTTGATTATGAGCATAGGCACTAAGATAAACATCATTATGCTTTATAATCAATAAGTTACCATATCTCGCCAAACCATTACCACTATAGACCACCTTGCCAGATGCAGAAGCAATTACCGCTTGACCTGCTCTGCCCGCTATATCAATTCCCTTTCTGCCTGCCGATGATAAGGAATAGGTTGAAATAACTTTGCCGACCGTCGGCCAACGCCATGCCAGGTTTTGATTAGCTGATGAACTACTAGGTGTCGTAGATTTATTAACCGTTGATGTTGCAGCTGTTGTTTTTGTTGCCAGTTTAGGTTGTCTAGCAGGCTGCCACTTACTTGTTGACTCGCTTTTTTGTTTTGTAACAACTTTATTTCGACTCGTTGTTGATGTTGTCGATTTAGTCTTGGAAAAATATATTTTTTGATTAACATAAATATTATAAGGCGAACGTATGTTATTCATGGCCGCGAGTTCTTTGTAGTCCATCCCATAACGAAAGCTAATTGAATAGAGCGTATCGCCCTTTTTAACCTTATAAGATGATCCTGATGATGGTGTAGAAGCAGAGCCATAACTGCCAGATGAATTACCGCCATAGCTTCCAACAGGCGCTACTGATCGACTGCCACCACATGCAGTCAACATTAACATCAGCAGTATTAAAATCATTCTCATCACTATGCGAAGATCAAATAACCTGTAATCAACAAAATAAGCGTTGCCCAGCCCATACGATCAATCCAAATGTGTAACGTCGATTCCAAACGTGTTCCACCCCATTGCATTAAACCTGCAACTAAAAAAAACCGCATTCCACGGCCAATAACTGAACCAATTATAAAAGGCACTAAAGCCATACCCGCTGCACCCGAAGCAATGGTAAATATTTTATAAGGAATCGGCGTAAAACCTGCTAAAAGTATCGCCCAAAATCCCCATTGTGCAAACCATTGTTCCGCAAGATGATAGGCATCAATATAACCTAAGGAAACTAACCAAGGTTCGACATATTGGATAGCAGTCATGCCAATCACATAACCCAATAGACCACCTAAAACCGAGGTGATGGTGGTCAAACTAGCATAAAACCATGCTTTTTCGGGTTTGGCTAATGTCATCGGCGCCAACATGACATCGGGCGGAATCAAAAAACAAGACGATTCAGTGAAACTTACTAATGCCAGCCAATAAACAGCATATTTATGCCGAGACCACTGTAAAACAGCAACGTATAATTTAGAAAACAGATTCATTAAAATTGGCCATTCAACAACGGCACAAAACTCACGTCATCTAATATCGTTTCATCAAACATACTGCCATTGCGATCGATGACTCTTAATGATTGACCGACACTTCCACCAACAGGAATCACCAAACGGCCACCCGGTGCTAATTGTTTTAATAAGTTTTCTGGCACTCGTTCAGGTGCACAGGTGACGATAATGCCATCGTAAGGCGCATTGTCTTCCCAGCCCCAACTGCCATCACTATGTTTTAATCGAATATTGTTTAATTTCAAATTATAAAAACGTTCGCGTGCTTGATTTTGTAACGGCGAAATCCGTTCCACACTAAAGACGCGGTCAACGAGCCGAGACAAAACAGCCGTTTGATAACCAGAACCTGTGCCCACTTCTAATACTTTTTTCTTAGGTACGCCTTCTAATAATATCTCGGTCATACGAGCCACAATAAAGGGCCGTGAAATAGTTTGACTATACCCAATCGGTAAGGCGGTATCTTCATAAGCGCGACTCGCTAATGCTTCTTCGACAAACATATGTCGTGGCAACGATTTGATAACCGCCAAAACATCGATATTGCTAATACCTTGTTCTTTCAAGCGGCCGATTAAGCGGTCTCGAGTCCGCTGTGATGTCATGCCAATGCCTTGAAAAGCATCACTCATATAACGACGCCTTGCAACCATTTTGCCACGCCATCAATCGCCTTATAACTGGTTAAATCAATATGCAAAGGTGTCACAGATACTGCGCCACGACGAATGGCATCAAAATCAGTGCCTGGCCCAGCATCTTGCTCTTCGCCGGCCGGCCCTATCCAAAACATTTCACGACCTCGCGGATCATATTCTTTGATAACCGGCGCCGCTTTATGACGATGACCTAGTCGCGTACTCTCAAAACCAGTGATCTGATCAATCGGTAAATCAGGCACGTTCACATTCAAAATAGTATCGGCTGGCAACGACGATTGTTGTAAATGCATGACAATTTTCTTCGCTGCCCAAGCTGCAGTTTCATAATGCGTTGCGGTGTGACCATTTAATGAAATAGCAATAGCGGGCAAACCTAAAAACCGCCCTTCCATTGCCGCCGCTACAGTCCCTGAATACAACACATCATCACCCAAATTAGCACCGGCATTAATACCTGAAACCACCATATCCGGCTCATCATCTAATAAACCAGTAATTGCAAGATGAACACAATCTGTTGGCGTACCTTCAACGCGATAAACCCCACTATCTAATCTGTTGACGCGTAGAGGATTTTCCAATGTTAAGGAGTTACTTGCTCCGCTGCGGTTGCGATCAGGTGCAACGACAGTGATCTCACCAAGACTAGACATCGCTTCAGCTAAAGCGATAATGCCTTTGGCCATATAACCATCATCGTTACTAATTAGGATTCTCATTGTGTTAGTGCCTGCTTAAATTAACTGTTTTTTTATGTTGAACATCTTATCAATAAATATTACCGACAAGAATACTAATCAGCACCTGACGATACCGCGGGTTTAGCAAAATAGCGTCTAGCTTGTTGACAATCTAAATCAATTTGAGCAATCAACCCATCTAAATTCTCAAATTTTTGTTCGTCGCGTAATTTTTTTAAAAAGTAAACTTGTACATGCTGACCATAAATCTCACGATTAAAATCAAACAGATGAACTTCTAGTAACGCTCGTTCAGACCCCACTGTCGGTCGAATACCAACATTGGCAACACCTTCAATCGGTTCTCCTTCGACGCCAAATAATTGCACGGCATAAACACCGCTCAATGGTACTTTTCGTCGATGAAGATGAATATTAGCCGTAGGAAATCCCATTGTTCGACCACGTTTATCACCATGTGCTATGCGGCCACTCATTCGATAAGGGCGACCTAATAATTTCTCCGCCTGAATTAAATCGCCTGCTTCTAATGCACGACGAATTTGCGTGCTACTTACGCGTTTATTTTCAATAGAAAAGGTATGCATATTGACGACTTGAAAGCCGTGCTCTTTGCCAGCTTGTTGCAGTGATGCAAAATTACCTTGGCGATTTCGACCAAATTTAAAGTCATCGCCCACCACTAAATAGCGCACATTGAGTCCAGTCACAAGCAATTGCTGGATAAACTCCTCTGCAGTCATTTGCGCTAATTTATGGTTAAAACTTAAAACACAAATTTGCTGAATGGCATAACAGCGCAAGGCTTCAATTTTTTCACGGAAACGACTTAGACGAGCGGGCGCGTTGTTAGGAGAGAAAAACTCATTGGGTTGAGGCTCAAAAGTAACTACCACAACAGGTAAACCCAACGCATCGCCTTTCATCGCGAGTTGATTTAATACTGCTTGATGGCCTAAATGTACACCATCAAAATTACCAATAGTGGCCACGCATCCATCGCGTGCATTATCAACATCATCAATTAGCGAAGGTAAATTATAAAACCCACGAATTATTTTTTGCATAGTCCTGTTATATCTAATCTTTTAGTTCTAAAAGTGCCATTAAAGCGTTAAGCCTAACGGCTAGCGACAAAACAATCCAGTGGGCAAGAAAACCTTGTTTAACATATAATACTAGCTGATTAAATTTTGTGTAGAGACCCGCATGGCTGTAAGACGAAAAAAACTGAATTATGAAGCCTCGGTAACGGAGCTAGAATCACTGGTTAATCGCCTTGAACAAGGTGATATTAGTCTTGAAGAATCACTGAAGCTTTATGAAAGTGGCGTTTTACTTACCCGTGATTGTCAAGATGCGCTACAAGCGGCTGAACAAAAAGTACAAATGTTGGTACAACAATCGGGTCAAGCAAACCTAGTCGACTTTGATAGTAATTCGACTGACTCGTGAACGATATTTTTATTCTTTCTGATTGGCGACAACAACGCCAACTGCGCATCGAACAAGTACTTGCCGTTCGATTACCCACTACTAAGCAGATGAATCAAACCACTTCAATTCGACTAATTGAAGCCATGCGTTATTCCATATTAAATGGTGGCAAACGTTTACGCGCTTTATTAGTTTATGCCACGGGTGAGGCGTTAGGCGTTGCTTTAGAACAACTCGACTCACCAGCAAGTGCCGTAGAAATGATTCATGCTTATTCGCTAGTGCATGATGATATGCCGATGATGGACAATGATGATCTACGTCGTGGCCTGCCAACCTGTCATAAAAAATATGATGATGCGACTGCGTTATTAGTCGGTGATGCTTTGCAATCACTCGCGTTTGAAACACTGTGTGACAATACTTTAACGCCAGATCAGCAATGTCAGATGGTCAAAACACTCGCTCTACAATCAGGTGTTTTGGGAATGGCCGGCGGCCAAGCGATTGATCTTGAATCGGTTGGAAAAACACTTACTCTCGACACATTGCAAGCCATGCACGAACTTAAAACGGGCGCATTAATCCGCGCAAGTGTTCGGCTGGGTGCGTTAGCCTCAACAAAAGTTGATACAGAAATATTAACTAAATTAGATAAATATGCGCAATGCATCGGCTTAGCTTTTCAGGTACAAGATGATGTGCTTGATGTGACAGCAGATACTGATACTCTAGGTAAAACTCAAGGCGCTGATTTGGCGTTGAATAAACCGACCTATCCAGCACTGATGGGCTTAGCGGCAGCGCAACAAAAAGCAATCGACTTGAGGGACGATGCTTTAGCCCAACTTGACGCGCTTCCTTTCAATACTCAAGCCCTTGCTGCCTTAGCCAGCTTTGTGGTGCAACGGTCACACTAATATGGCTAAACCTACTGATACCTTACTCGCTCACATTAATAGTCCCGCAGACTTACGTAAGCTAGATAAAAAACAATTGCCACAAGTCGCTGAAGAAATTAGAGCGTTAATCGTTAATAGTGTGCAACAAACAGGCGGTCATATTTCATCGAATTTAGGTGTCATTGAGTTAACCATTGCCTTACATTACATCTTCAACACACCCGATGACCGCTTTGTCTGGGATGTGGGTCATCAAAGTTACGTTCACAAAATTCTGACAGGTCGCCGTGACAAAATGCATACCATGCGTCAGGCAGGTGGCTTATCAGGTTTTCCTAAACGTAGTGAAAGTCCTTATGACCACTTTGGCGTTGGTCATTCTAGTACATCGATTAGTGCCGCATTAGGCATGGCAATTGCCGCGCAAGCCAATGGTGATTCTCGTCGCGCTGTCGCTATTATAGGTGATGGTGCACTCACTGCCGGTCAAGCTTATGAAGCCTTAGCCCATGCCGGTGACTTAAGTGCCAACTTACTCGTTATTCTTAATGATAACGAAATGTCTATTTCCAAAAATGTCGGCGGTATGTCGAATTATCTTGCTCGTTTATTATCAGGCAAGTTTTACGCATCAGCCCGTGAAGGCAGCAAAAAAGTACTCGAAAAACTCCCGTCAGCATGGGAATTTGCTCGTCGAGCTGAGGAACATGTTAAAGGCATGGTGATTCCGGGCACTTTATTTGAAGAAATGGGCTTTAATTATATTGGGCCTATTGATGGTCACGATCTCGATATATTAATGACAACATTAGGTAATTTGCGTGAGCGCAAAGGCCCACAATTTCTGCACATCGTCACCAAAAAAGGTAAAGGTTACGAGCCTGCCGAACAACAACCTGGTAAATATCACGGTGTTAGCCCAGCAGGTAGCGCCGCATCAACGGGGCCAACCTATACGCAAGTATTTGGTCAATGGTTATGCGATATGGCAAAAGAGTCAAAAGATTTAATCGCCATTACACCAGCTATGTGTGATGGGTCAGGTTTGAACGAATTTGCTAAACGTTACCCTAAACGCTATTTTGATGTAGGCATTGCCGAACAACATGCCGTGACACTTGCAGCGGGCATAGCTTGTGAAGGCAAGAAACCCGTTGTAGCGATTTATTCTACTTTTTTACAGCGTGCTTACGATCAGCTTATTCACGATGTCGCTATACAAAACTTACCTGTTTTATTCGCGATAGATCGCGGCGGTTTGGTGGGTGCTGATGGCGCAACACATGCTGGAACCTTTGATTTAAGTTACCTACGCTGCATTCCTAATATGGTTGTAATGGCGCCCGCTGACGAAAATGAATGTCGTCAAATGTTGACCACGGGTTATAACTATAACGGGCCATGCGCGGTACGTTATCCTCGAGGTGCTGGAAATGGCACGGCCGTTTCGACCCATTTAGACACTATCGAAATTGGCAAAGCGGAACTAAAACGCCAAGGTGTAAAAGTGGCGATTCTAGCATTTGGCAGCATGGTTCAACCTGCTATGGATGCAGCTGAACAACTCAATGCAACCGTAGTCAATATGCGTTTTGTTAAACCTTTAGATAATGCAATGATCGAACAAATGGCCAATACGCATGATTTGATCATCACGATTGAAGAAAATACATCGCTTGGTGGTGCTGGTAGCGCGGTAGCCGAACACCTCATCGCCATCGCGAATTCTACGCCCATTAAAATCATGGGATTGCCTGATAAATTCATCGATCATGGCGAACATAAACAAATGTTAAGTCAGTGTGGTTTAGATGCAAAAGGCATTATTGATACTGTCAAAAATCATTTTCCGGCATAATATGCCTGTTAGTCGTCCTAATTCCCGAGTATAATAGTCAACTATGAGCAGCCCAACCTATACCCTAAAAATATTGGCAGATTTTGCCTCAGCGCACACTCTACGTAATTACCCTGGTGATTGTAGTCGTATGCATGGCCATAACTGGAAGTTAGAAGTTGAAGTCACTGCGACTGCTCTGAATGAACATGAAATGGGCATGGATTTTAAAACGATCAAAAATGCTGCTCGTGAGTTAGCTAAAACACTCGACCATCGCTATCTCAACGATATTCCACCTTTTGATACGATTAATCCAACTGCAGAAAATATTGCCCAATATTTTTATCAAAATCTGAGCCAAACGCTTAATATCGACTCAGCTAAAATCTCTGGTGTGACCCTTTGGGAAACTGATCGCGCCTGTGTACGTTACAGTGAGGACTAAGAAAGACATGACTACTGATAAAAAACCAGATTGCTGCGATGAAATCGAAGATGTACAAAATATCGCGGATCAACGCCATATTGCTATAGATAAAGTCGGCATTAAAGACATTCAACACCCGATCATAATAAGCGACCGTACCACTGGCGAACAAAATACGATTGCTAACTTTAATATGTATGTGAATTTACCACATCAATTTAAAGGCACACATATGTCACGTTTTGTTGAGATTTTAAATCAACACGAACGTGAAATTACCGTTAAATCATTCCGCGAAATGTTAGGCGAAATGACAGAACGCTTACAAGCTGAATCAGGCTACATTGAAATGGCGTTCCCTTATTTCGTCAATAAAGAAGCCCCAATCAGTAAAGTCAAAAGCTTGATGGACTACCAAGTAAGCTTTATCGGTGAAATCACTGGCGACAAAACAACGATGACGGTTAAAGTTGTTGTGCCAGTAACAAGCCTTTGCCCATGTTCAAAGAACATCTCAGATTATGGCGCACACAACCAACGTTCACACGTTACCGTAACGGTTCGTGTTGATAATTTCATGTGGATAGAAGACATTATCGATGTCGTTGAACAAGAAGCTTCTTGTGAAATTTACGGTCTACTTAAACGACCAGATGAAAAATATGTAACTGAAAAAGCCTATGACAATCCAAAATTTGTTGAAGATATCGTGCGTGATATCGCAGCACGATTAAACAACGAAACACGTATCAATGCGTATACCGTTGAGTCAGAAAACTTTGAATCAATTCATAACCATTCTGCTTATGCTTTGATCAGCAAAGGTTTTGATTAGAACGTAAATTAAAACCTGTTCCATCTAAAAAGCCTCCTGTTAGTGAATGCTAGCAGGAGGCTTTTTTGTTTAGGTGTTCAAGTATATCCAACTTACTGATGCAACTTGGCAAAACATTTGAAATGTTAATATTTTTTCTTCAAATCCATTCGTTGATCTGTTCGCGATATTTCAACTTGTCCCAAAAAAGTCATACCTAATAATGCACGTTTTGGATGAGGACCATCCAATACCATTGCGCCCACATTATTAAGCTTAATATCACCTATTTGAACTTCATCTAAATTAATTTTATAAGCTTTTTCTATACCTGATGCCGTTTGTACCATGCCCGCTGGTGCATCAAGATATTGTAAACCCAAACGCTGCGCTGTGGCGGCATTGAACGCAATGGCCGATGCGCCAGTATCAATCAAAAAATCAACGCTGTAACCATTTACACTGCCAACGGTTAGATACATGCCATTATTTGGCCATACGCTAACTTTAGCTTGTTCTGCTGGACCTATAATCTGACCACCAATACGTGAACCCAATAGGTATTTTTTTTGAACACCCGCAACTTCAATAGTTGCGCTCTGACTTGTCGCAGAAATAAGTTTGACGCCTTCTGGACTCGTCTTGCCTACTTTCAATAAACGCTGTTGTTCATTGATTGTCAGCACTGCTTGATTGTGAAATAAACCGACGACGACAATGTTCAGTGTGTCAGACCATACGACTGGCGAGTTTATCAGTATAATAAGTAGCGAAGTCCATGATATCCATGATTTTTGCATGGATTTAATCTCCATTTTTATAGTTAGTCCAAAGAGAATAACAGCGAATCGTCATGAATATATCATCTCCCCCTACTATTACTGGTGTCATTTTGGCAGGTGGACAAGCACGTCGGATGGGCGGCGAGGATAAAGGCCTAATTTTATTCAATGATAAACCGTTAATTTCCTATGTTATCGCGACATTAAAAACACAAGTCGATACCTTGGTTATCAATGCTAATCGTAGTATTGAACAATATCAGGCATTTAAATATCCCGTTATCAGCGATACTTTAGATGATTTCTGCGGGCCGTTGGCGGGAATGTTGAGCGTCATGCAAACTGTAGATACGGATTATATTTTAACCGTACCTTGTGATTCACCCCATGTATCGTCACAATTGCGTCAACGAATGATGGAAGCATTATTAATTCAGCGAGCTGATTTAGCGGTTGCTCACACAAATGGTCGATTACAACCTGTGTTTTGTCTGATTCCTTGTCGATTAAAAGACGATCTTGAACAATACTTACAACAAGGTGGTCGCAAAATTGATACCTGGTTAGCCAATCATAATATGGCTGTTGTTGATTTCTCAGATCAACCTAATAGCTTTATGAATATTAACCATCCCGCTGATTTAATTTCCCAACGAACCCCGGTTTCATCGCCGATACCTTTAATCGGCTTTGCCGCATTTAGCGGCACAGGTAAAACAACGTTATTACGTCAACTTATTCCTATGCTCAACACTAAAGGATTAAAGATTGGCGTCATCAAACATGCTCATCATAATTTTGATATTGATGTGCCCGGTAAAGACAGTTACGAAATTCGCAAAGCAGGTGCACAGCAAGTATTAGTTGCATCAAGTCGATTAATGGCCTTGATGGAAGTGCACTCGAATGAGTTAATCGATCCACTTTTATCGACGCTTATTTCAAGACTCGACTGCAATAAACTTGATCTGATTCTTGTCGAAGGCTTCAAGCATGAAGCAATGCCGAAAATTGAATTATATAGAGCTGATTTAGAAAAACCTTTCCTCTATCCCTCAGATCAAAACATTGTTGCTATTGCAAGCGATCTGCCACTCGATCTTGAACGTGATATCGAACAACTTGATATCAATAATATCGATGCGATGGCTGATTATTTAGTACATTTTATTGAACGTTGGACTCACTAACATCATGTCAGAATTTATTTCTCAACCTAGCTGTGCTGATCCAATAGAGCAAAATCAACTTAGCATTGATGCGGCGAGGCAGCGAATTGCTGCACTCATCACGCCATTAACGGCTTGGCAACGTTGTGCCTTACGAGATGCGTTAGATCGCGTCTTAGATGAAGATATCATTTCGCCTATTAATGTACCTGCCCATAATAATTCGGCGATGGATGGATACGCAATTAAAAGCAGCGATATTGTTGATGATTCCTTTAGTCTGAAACAGGTTGGCATTGCTTTTGCGGGACAACCGTTTCAAGGCACCGTTAATCAGGGTGAATGTGTTCGAATTATGACGGGCGCTGTTTTACCAAACGACTGCGATACGGTTGTTATGCAAGAACAAGTTGCCGTTAATGATGACATGATTACTATTCATGGCTCACAGCAAAAAGCGAGCAATGTTCGTTATATTGGTGAAGATGTAAAAATAGGTGATGTAACACTGAGTAAAGGTCGCCGTATTATTCCTGCCGATCTCGGTTTACTTGCATCATTGGGTATTGCTGAAGTTAATATTCGCCGTCGACTTCGTGTCGCATTTTTCTCAACAGGTGATGAGCTTAAATCCATTGGCGAAACATTGGCTACAGGTCAAATCTATGACAGTAACCGTTACACGCTTTACGGCATGTTAAAACGCCTTGATGTAGAAGTGCTGGATATGGGTGTAGTACCCGATCAAAAAGGTCCACTTCGCCAAACCTTATTGCAAGCAGCGCAACAAGCTGATGTTATTATCACCTCTGGCGGTGTTTCGGTCGGAGATGCTGATTATGTCAAAGATATGTTAGCTGAATTAGGCCAAGTGGATTTCTGGAAAATCGCCATGCGACCAGGTCGTCCTCTTGCTTTTGGCCAAATAGAAAACGCTTTATTTTTTGGCTTACCCGGCAACCCCGTTTCAGTGATGGTCACATTTTATCAATTTGTGGCACCCGCGCTTCGAAAATTAATGGGCGAAACACAACCCGCAGTCACCAACTTTCAAGTGATTTGTACCAATGATATTCGTAAAAGAGCTGGTCGTTTTGAATATCAACGTGGCATTTTATTCACAGATGATGACGGTCAAACGAAAGTCAAAACAACAGGTGGTCAAGGTTCAGGGATCTTGAGATCAATGAGCGCTGCCAACTGTTTTATTTTATTAGATGAACAATGTGATGGAATATGCGCTAACAGCCTTGTTACAGTACAACCTTTCTCAGGTCTTATATAAATGTCAGAACTAGCTTCAACAGCCAAACAAACCCTCGAAATTAATAAATTACGCAAACGTCTGCGTCGTAATGTCGGTCAAGCAATTGCTGATTACAATATGATTGAAGATGGCGACAAGGTTATGGTTTGCCTGTCAGGCGGCAAAGATAGCTACACCATGCTCGATATTTTAATGAACTTACAAAAGCATGCGCCGATTAAGTTCGATATCATCGCGGTTAATCTTGATCAAAAACAGCCCGGCTATCCTGAACATGTTTTACCAGAATATTTAGCTTCGATCGGTGTGCCCTTTCATATTATTGAAAAAGATACCTACAGCATTGTTAAAGAAGTCGTGCCTGAAGGTAAAACGACTTGTGGTATTTGCTCACGCCTACGTCGTGGTTCACTTTATGGTTATGCTCGTCAAAACGGCATTACTAAAATCGCCTTAGGTCATCACCGCGATGATATTATTGAAACGGCTTTTCTTAATATGTTTTACGGCAGCAAACTTAAAGCCATGCCGCCAAAATTATTGAGTGATGACAAAACAAATATTTTGATTCGTCCGCTCGCTTATTGCAAAGAAGCTGACATTATTCGCTACTCTAATCATGAACAATTCCCAATCATTCCTTGTAATTTATGTGGCTCACAAGAAAATTTACAACGACAAGTCATTAAAGACATGTTGCAAGGCTGGGAAAAACAACAACCTGGTCGTTTAGAAAATATTTTCCGTAGTTTTCAAAATATTGCACCGTCACAAATGGCTGATAATGAATTATTTAATTTCAAAGATCTTGAATCACACCGTCTCGCTCCAACGGGTGAAGAAGATGCGGCACATGATGATAAACAATTTCCAGCATTATCTAGACAATAAACTGAGTAATCTGTTAGTAAGCTAACAAAGTTATGCACCATTTAGGAACGTCAGTGCAAGTCCACAATAACAGTCGTCGCTAAGTCATTGATAGCATTAAAAAGCAATCTATCTATATGATTTTTATAGCAATTTAGATCGTGGTTGATTTTTAACCAAATAGAGGTAGATTGTTACAAAATAATGACTTAGCGATTTGTCAGCATGTTACCCACAGAGTTATCCACAGATATTGTGAGTAAGTCTGTAAGTCATTGATAGTGATATTTTCGATTGAAATTAACCGATTTATCTTGCATAACTCAAGCTAATAGTGTGCTGAAAAGAGAACACTAGATTAGTTTTAAAATAAACCTGACCGCAGAATAGTGAGCGATTGCTCAATTTTTACCGTTGCCAGCCATCAAGATTAATCATCGGGTATCTATTGTTTCTTTGCTGACTTAAACCTTGAATTAAGATCTATACCGGAAGGTCATCTTTATTATTTATCAACATAAAAAAAGCTTAAAGCAATATTCATTTGTCGGAGATCAAGTAAGTTATACACTCTGATATTCATCACAAAAGTTTGTATTATCCGCGTTGAGTTAATTAATAACCCATCACACTAAAGACATTAAACCATTGTTTTATATCAAAATTTCATTGGTGGTTAATTTTTAACCAAATAATAGAGATTGTTACAGATTAATGACTTAGCGATTTCTTCGTAAGTTAACCACAGAGTTATCCACAGATAGTGTGAGTAACTCGCTAAGTCATTGATCTCTGTAAATTCAGTTTAAAATGTAGCTATTTTGCAGGAGTAAAATCTTCAGAAAATTCCAACGCATTTCCATCAGGATCACGACAAAAGAAAGCAGCTCGACCTGACTTACTTCTTGAGAATGCAACGCCAGCAGATTCGAACTTGTCGGCCAAAGCATCTAAATCATCCACCACTAATGCAACGTGCTTGTCTCTGCCACCATGTTCAGGACGGCCATCTATCGAATCAGGATTAGGTAGCTTCATTAAATGCAACTGCTGACCTTGTGCATTAAGATCTAACCAAGCACCGTCATATGGGAAGTTTGGCCGATGTTCATTCAAGTGAATGTCTAATACACCACAATAAAACTCTAACGATTTAGCAACATCAGCAACTAAAAAGCTGGCGTGAGCAATTGATTTAATCATAAAAACCCCTTTTTTAAATGGTATGTAATGTGTTGTTAAACAGTAGCTTTCTGCTTAATTTATCGGTGTTTTATAGCTAGTCGTCAATAATGTTATCAATAAAACTTGTTTGGCAACACTATATAAAGTCGCATAGATAACGTGCCAACTATCTAAAATAGCCTTAATGTAAAAAAATTTAAGTTTCTGATTTAGCGATGCCATAGGCAGCTAACAGAATCAAAGCGCCACCTAACCATTCTTGTAATGACATAATCTCGCTCGTTAATGCCCAAGCAGATATTGCCGCGGCAACTAACTCAAATAACATAATGACCGATGAATGATAAATCGGCATTCGAGCGATACCGTATAAAGCAGCCATTGTCATAAAAACAGTACCAAAGACTCCGACCATACCTGCAACAACCCAAATATTCATCGATACGTCTGGTATTGGCGTTTGTTGCCAACCCAAAACAAAAATGGAAGCAATCACAACGCCCCACCAAATCACGCCTGTTTTAGCCGCCATAGATACATTTGCTAATTTTCTAGCCAAAACATTATTGATTGAAAAAGCAATACTCGCAGTTATGGCAAGCCAATCAGCCAAACCTTGCGGCCAAGGAAAACCAATATTTGTGTCCCATAACATGACTAATGAACCAATCATTGCCACCACTAACATAGCGATAGCAGTGGCTGATAGTTGTTCCTTTAACCACCAGCGACTTAGCAAAACAGACCATATCGGTGACAAGTAAAACAATAACATCACTCGCATCACTTCACCTTCGGTCAATGCGACTAGAAAAGCAATATTCGTCACGCCAGCAGCGATGGCTAAAAAGATTAAATCCTTACGATCACTTAACTTAAAAATATTTTTTTTGAATAAAAAAGGCAGCGCTAATATGCCCGCAGCAAGATACATCACGAGCGAACTCCATACTGCTGATAAACCCGCTTCATCTAGCCAGCGCAATGGATACCAAATTGTTCCCCATAACGTTGATGAGAATAATAAGGCCGCGATGGCTAAACGGTTGTGTGCAGTATGTGATGTCTTCATGGCGAACCTTATACCACGACTAAGCTATAACCCGTTATAATAGTCGGCTTTATTTAATCGTTACTTCTTATGAATCCAGATCTAGCCTACTTGCATCCTTATCCGTTCGAAAAACTTGCGCAACTAAAAGCAGGATGCACACCACCGACTGATCTCACTCATATCGCATTATCGATTGGTGAGCCCAAACATCCAACGCCTGCGTTTATTACCGAGGCAATGATCAAGCATTTAGATGGCTTATCAACTTACCCTACAACGGCCGGTTCAATCGCGTTACGCCAAACTATCGCGGCTTGGTTAGATAATCGTTTTCATCTTGCTGGAAATATTGACGCGGCGACGCAAATCTTGCCTGTAAATGGTACTCGTGAAGCCCTATTTGCCTTTGCTCAAGCCGTTATTGATCGTAGCAAACCCACGCCACTAGTTGTAATGCCGAATCCCTTTTATCAAATATATGAAGGTGCTGCGATTTTAGCCGGTGCAACACCCTATTTTCTTAACTGCACTGCTGACAATAACTTTAATCCAGACTTTGATGCCGTATCAGCTGATGTGTGGGATCGTTGTCAGTTATTGTATTTATGCAGTCCGGGTAATCCAACGGGTGCGGTTATTGAGCAAGCCACCTTAATCAAACTCATCGAATTGGCTCATCAACATGATTTCATCATTGCCTCTGATGAATGTTATTCCGAGCTTTATTTTGATGAAAATCAACCGCCTGTCGGCTTATTAGAAGCGGCGACTGCAGCAGGTTATAACGATTTAAGTCGTTGCGTGGTATTTCATAGTTTATCAAAGCGTTCTAATGCACCCGGTTTACGTTCTGGATTTGTTGCTGGTGATGCCAAAATCATCAAAGACTTCCTGCGTTACCGCACATATCATGGTTGTGCGATGTCTGCTTTTACCCAAGCAGCCTCGCTTATCGCATGGCAAGATGAGCAACACGTCATTACCAATCGCCAACTTTATCGCGAAAAATTTGATGCTGTATTAGCGATTTTATCGCCAGTAATGAATGTTACCTTGCCTGAAGCAGGCTTTTATCTGTGGGCTGAAACGACAGTATCGGATACTGATTTTGCTCGTCGTCTATTCGATGAACAAAACGTGACTGTATTGCCCGGTAGTTTTTTAGCACGGGATAATGATAATAAAAATCCAGGTTCACATCGCATTCGCATGGCCTTAGTTGCGCCAATAGCTGAGTGTATTGATGCGGCCCACCGAATTGTAAAATTAATAAACACCTTATGACCGACTATCAAGTCCCTAATGGAGAAAGAAAATGAGCGATATTCAACAGATTATTGAAGAAGCCTTTGAACGCCGTGCAGATATCACACCTGCTAATGCTGAAGCTAAGGTTAAAAATGCAGTAGATCAAGCATTAGCCATGTTAGATAACGGATCAGCTCGTGTTGCTGAAAAACAAAATGGCGATTGGATTGTAAATCAATGGCTTAAAAAAGCCGTTTTACTGTCTTTCCGTTTAAATGACAACAGAATCATGGACGGTGGTGAAACCAACTTTTACGATAAAGTTGAACCTAAATTTGCTAGCTTTAATGAAGAAGATTTTAATAAAGCCGGTATCCGTGTTGTACCACCAGCTAATGTTCGTCGTGGTTCTTATATCGCACCAAGCGTTGTATTGATGCCTTCTTACGTTAATATTGGCGCTTATGTTGATTCAGGCACGATGGTGGATACATGGGCAACCGTTGGTTCATGTGCACAAATTGGTAAAAACGTTCACCTTTCAGGTGGTGTAGGTATCGGTGGTGTTTTAGAACCTTTACAAGCTGGTCCAACAATCATCGAAGACAACTGCTTCATCGGCGCACGTTCTGAAGTGGTAGAAGGTGTGATTGTCGAAGAAGGCGCTGTTATCTCAATGGGCGTTTACATTGGTCAAAGCACTAAAATCTTCAACCGTATGACCGGTGAAATTACCTATGGCCGTATCCCAGCAGGTTCAGTTGTTGTATCAGGTAACTTACCTTCTAAATGTGGTACTTACAGCCTTTATTGCGCGGTTATCGTTAAACAAGTTGATGCAAAAACACGTGGCAAAGTCGGCATTAACGAATTATTACGCGATATTTAATGATCACTGTTTACGGCATTAAGAACTGCGATACCGTTAAAAAAGCACGCCGTTGGTTAGAAGCCAACGGCGTGGCTTTTCAATTTCATGATTTTCGCGATGATGGCATTGATCAAAAAACAATCGATGTTTGGCTACAATCTGTCAGCTGGGAAACGCTGCTCAATAAACGCAGCACAACATGGCGACAAGTTGACCAAGCACAACGCGACAACATTAACAGGGAAAGTGCGATAGCTTTGATGTTAGCCTCCCCTTCAATTATTAAACGGCCTGTTTTAGTGAAAAATGACATTATTCTGGTCGGGTTTGATGACGAAATTTACACAACCTCACTCTGAGAAATCCTTACATGAATCTAGTTCGATCCTTGTTATGCCTAGCATTACTCAGCCCTTTAGTTGCTGAAGCAGATGATAATTGGCTAAGTTATGACCATCTTTATCTGCAAGGCGGGACTTATACCCATTATAAATCTAGCTCTGATTATTCTGGGCCCGATATTCTGGTAAGTTTAGAAGCCGTTAAAAAAAATGATTGGTTATATGGATTAGCGTTATTTGATAACTCTTTCGGACAGTTTTCTCAATACGTATATGCCGGTAAAATTTGGAACTACCACGACTCATTTGAAGGTTTTCATAGTAGAGTAACCGCAGGTTTACTTCATGGCTACCGTGGTGAATATCAAGATAATATTCCATTTAATGGCCTAGGCACTGCGCCAGCGATCATCCCAAGTGTTGGTTATAAAGCAGGCCGTTACGGCGCTGATGTTTCAATGTTAGGGTTTGCAGGTCTTCTAATGACTGTTGGACTAGATTTATAATTATGTGGAATTAAACAATGACCGATACACTTCAATTAACCCAAGAACTGATTAGCCGCCCAAGCGTAACGCCTGACGATTTTGGCTGTCAGCAATTATTAGCGCAAAGACTGTCTGCTATTGGCTTTACTATCGAACACTTACGGTTTGGTGAAGAAGGAAATTGGACCGATAATATTTGGGCTCGACGAGGCACTCAATCGCCTGTATTGGCTTTTGCAGGACACACCGACGTTGTGCCAACCGGCCCTGAAGCTAATTGGTCATCAGCACCCTTTTCACCAGAAATTCGCGATGGCTTATTGTATGGTCGTGGCGCAGCTGATATGAAAGGCAGTATTGCAGCATTTGTTACTGCCTGTGAACGTTTTGTTGTTGAATATCCTAATCATACAGGCAGTATCGCTTTTTTAATTACCAGTGATGAAGAAGGCCCAGCAACCGGTGGCACTATCAAAGTCATTGAAACATTAGAAGCACGTGGCGAAAAAATTGATTGGTGCGTAGTCGGCGAACCCACAAGCACAGCAAAAGTTGGTGACGTAGTTAAAAATGGTCGTCGTGGTTCATTGAATGGCCGGCTAACAATCAAAGGTAAGCAAGGTCATATTGCGTATCCTCATTTGGCAAAAAACCCTATTCACTTACTGGTGCCTGCTTTAACTGAGTTGTGTGCGGTGGAATGGGATCAAGGTAATGAAGATTTTCCACCGACCAGTTTTCAAGTATCCAATCTGAATTCAGGCACTGGCGTAACCAACGTTATTCCGGGCACGACAGACGTAGTGTTTAACTTTCGTTACTCAACAGAAGTCACCCACAAACAATTGCAACAACATGTACAAAGCATATTAGATAGTCATGGTTTAAACTATGATTTAGCGTGGGAACTGTCAGGAAAGCCTTTCCGAACAGCTAGTGGCGCGCTAGTTGATGCCGTCAAAGTAGCGATAAAATCAACGACAGGTTATGACACAGAGTTATCAACCTCCGGTGGTACATCTGATGGTCGTTTTATAGCGCCAACCGGTGCTCAAGTCATTGAATTAGGTCCGCTTAATGCGACCATTCATCAAATCGATGAGTGTGTTTCGGTTGCAGACCTTGACATTCTATCGACTATCTATGAGACTTTGCTCTCTGAATTATTAGCACAGTAAGCAATCTCCCCCGTGAACCTTATCATTAAGCATCGCCAATGGCTTTACCTGCTAACAGCACTTGTGCTGTTCATGCAGTCGTTTGCCATTTGGCATGATACGGAACACCCCTTCCACATTGCCAGTGATCAATGTCAGCGATTCGAGAGTATCACTCATACTCCAACGCTAGACTTAGTAGCGACGACTCTTCCTCAGCCAACCATTGAATATAGTTTTGCTGAATCTTCTTTTACCATCACTTATGTAGCCAATCGCATACGTGAAAATCATACCATTCGCGGCCCACCTAGCTTTTCATAGCCCATAAAACACATTTTATTTTTATATTTTTACAGAATTGTTCCGTCTTTTGACGACTCATCCCTGTAATTTATGCTATGAGAAAACACAATGAAACGATTAAAATTAACACTGCTTATTGCGGTGGTGCTTGCACCTGCCTCACCTCTTTTTGCTGCTCAATCTGATAATTCAACCCCTAATTCAATTAGTGATTTAAAAGCCGAAATATCTCAAATGCGCGCTGAATACGAACAGCGCATTAATCAATTAGAACAACGTCTTGCCGACAATGAATCTTCTACAACCCAACTTAATGACACCATTAAGAATACGCCGCCAGCAGCACCGGCTCCGATTGCCAATACTGCTAGTTCTAAAAATAGCTTTAATCCTGCGATTAGCATGGTATTAAATGGCGGTTTTAACCAATATCAAAATAATCCAGAAAACTATGCTTTAGATGGGTTTGCTCTTCAAGGCGAAGGCGAATTAGGTAAAGAAGGTTTTTCTCTAGGTGAAAGTGAATTAACCTTGAGTGCTAACATCGACCAATCTTTATATGGTCAAGCAACCGTCGCTTTGCATGAGCATGAAGGTGAAACTGAAGTCGAGATTGAAGAAGCCTTTATAGAATCACTAGGTTTAGGTAATGGCGTGACGGCACGTGCAGGTCGCTTCTTTGCTCCAATTGGTTATTTAAATCAACGTCATGCCCATGCATGGAATTTTGCTGATGCACCGCTTATTTACCGAGGTTTATTTGGTAACCAATTATCAACTGATGGTTTGAAGCTATCGTATGTACTTCCCACTGATCAATTGATTGAATTGGGTGGAACAGTGGGCGCTGGTGATAGTTATCCTGGTGGCGGTGACCATAACGGCATTGGCGATTGGTTGATCTACGCCAAAACAGGTGGTGATATTGGTATTGAAAGTAGTTGGGAAGCCAGCGTCTCTCATTGGGAATCAAATCCAGAAAATCGTGAGTATAGTGGTGGTCACAGCCACGGTGCTGAAGAAGCAACTTCTGCACTATTCAATGGCGACACCGATATTAGCAATATCTCGTTGGTCTACAAATGGGCTAAAAATGGTAACTTCCGCCAGCAAAACTTCAGCCTTATTGGTGAATATTTCATGCTAAATGATAATGGCAATATCACTCATGGTGATGATGAGTACGCAAATTATGATGGCAAACAATATGGCGGCTATGTAGAAGGTGTTTATCAATTCAATCCGCAATGGCGCTCAGGTTTAAGGTATGACTGGGTCGGTAGTGATCACAAAGCATCAGATACTGAATTATTAGCCGATGCAGGACTTGATGGAAACTATAACAATCCACAACGTAGCAGTGTAATGGTTGAATACTTACCAAGTGAATTTAGCCGTATTCGCGCCCAAGTTAACTATGACCAATCTTATAGTGACGATGATCTGCAATTGTTATTGCAATACACCGTCAGCCTAGGCGCTCATGGCGCACATAGTTATTAAGGAATATGAAAATGAGAAAATTAATTGTATTAATACCTTTATTGTTTGCTCACAGCGCCTTAGCAGACATCAATATTTTTGCCTGTGAACCCGAATGGGCGGCATTAAGTAAAGAACTAGGTGGCGATCATGTAACGGTCTATTCTGCAACAACAGGCTTGCAAGATCCACATTACATTCAGGCTCGCCCTAGCTTAATTGCTAAAGCAAGACGTGCTGATTTATTAGTATGTACCGGTGCCGAATTAGAAATAGGTTGGTTACCATTATTACAACAAAAGTCAGGCAACAGTGCCATTCAAACTGGCGCTGCGGGTTATTTCATGGCATCTGACAGCGTCAAATTATCTGATGTACCAACGGTACTTGATCGCAGTCAAGGTGATGTTCATGCTGCTGGTAATCCACATATTCAAACGAGTCCATTGAACATTTTAAATGTCGCTAAATCACTGACAAAACGCTTACAAGATGTAGATAGTGCTAACGCAGAGTTATATGAACAACGCTGGCAAGATTTTAATCAACGTTGGCAGTTAGCGATCACTAAATGGCAACAACAAGCAGCACCGCTTAAAGGCGTATCGGTTGTCGTGCAACATAATGGTTGGGGCTATTTATTTGATTGGTTAGGTTTAAATAAAGTGACAACACTTGAAGCTAAACCAGGTATTCCACCGACGGTTGATGATTTGAATAATGTACTCAATAAACTAAAAGTCACTCCAGCTAAAATGGTGATTAACGCCGCTTATCAACCATCACGCCCGACAGATTGGTTAGTAAGTAAAACAGGTATTAATAAAGCAACGCTTCCGTTTACCGTTGGTGGTGATGACCAAAGTACCGATTTATTTAGTTTGTTTGATGACACTATTCAACGTTTATTGGATGCGAATAAGTGATCGTATCAAATTTTGATGTGATGTTGATTGTGCCCGCCTTTTTGGCGGGTGCTCTCGTCCTGTCTACCCATGTGCCCTTAGGACAAGAGGTACTTAAACGCGGCATTATATTTATTGATATAGCCATTGCTCAAATTGCTGCTTTAGGTGTTATTGCAGCGACTGTCTTTGGTGGTGAGCTCGCAAGTTGGCAAATACAATTATTTGCTGGCTTAAGTGCGCTGTCAGGCGCTGCGCTTATTCATTGGTTAGAACGACATCATGCCCGTAGTTTAGAAGCGTTAATTGGCTTGCTGTTTGTCTTAGCAGCAAGTGGTGGATTGTTATTAGCTAGTTATGCGCCGCATAGTGATGAGTTATTGCATGACTTATTAGTTGGGCAAATTTTATGGGTTAGCTATGAGCAATTACTATGGGTGATGGCACTTTATGTTCCATTGTTACTTGTTTGGTTTACCTTTAATTGCAAAGAAAAGCCGATGTTGTTTTATTTAGTTTTTTCGTTGGCTGTTACCGCATCCGTACAGTTAGTAGGTATATATCTTGTTTTTGCTAGCTTAATTTTACCTGCACTGGCCAGTCGACATATCGCTAATATGAAAAAGCGTTTATTCATCGCCTATATGATTGGTTTAATGGCTTACTTGCTAGGCTTAATCTGCTCATTGATATTTGATTTACCAACAGGTGCGATTACGGTTTGGACATTATTATTAGTGGTAGTGCTTACCAAGCCGCTATTAAATCAGGCTAAATAGAGTCAAATCTGAAACTCTGATAAAGTAGCGTTTTCAATTTAAAGCGAAAGGATTAACTATGTCAGACATACCTGCCAACACGTCAACGCCAAAGTTAATTTATATTTTGTTTTTAGCCAATATTGTTATTCCGATTCTGGGTATAGTGGGCATTGTGATGGCGTACATCAATAAAAATGATGCGCCGCAATGGTTACAAACTCATTATCAGTTTCAAATTCGCACTTTCTGGATTGGGTTTTTATACTTTTTCATCGGCAGCGTACTTACCACAATTATTGTTGGTTACTTGCTACTACTTTTTGCAGTAATTTGGCTCATAATTCGTTGTGTTAAAGGAATGAAGTATTTAGATGCTGGGCAACCCTATCCCGAACCAACAAGCTGGATGTTCTAGATAGTTTATCTTCTGCAACTATCATAAAAAACGCGCTTTAAGCGCGTTTTTTATGATTTAGATCTAATCGTTTAATGTTATTACTGCTGGCGATAAATAGCTAAAGGTCCATTCGCTTGTTCTGTCGGCATGATCTCCATGGTAGTCACATTGACATGCGGCGGTGTATTGGCCAACCAAAGTACCGTATCAGCAATATCTTGCGCCGTTAGAGCCACCGTTTGCTGATAAACACCTTCAGCGCGTTGTTCATCATCTTTAAATCGCACCATTGAAAATTCAGTTTCAGCATTACCCGGCTCAATATTGGTAACGCGAATGCCTGTGCCTAATAAATCAGCACGAATAGCCAATGAAAACTGTCTTACAAATGCTTTACTTGCACAATAAACATTACCACCAGGGTATGGCCAATTACCAGCAATAGAACCAATATTAATAATATAGCCCGCGCCTTGCTGCTTCATTTTAGGTAATGCGATGCGTGTGCAATACATTAAACCTTTAATATTCGTATCAACCATTTTGTCCCAATCATCAAGATCCGTTTGATCGGCGGGTTCTAAACCTAAAGCAAGTCCTGCATTATTCATCAACACGTCAATATTCGAAAACGCATCAGGTAAAGTATTAAAGGCTTGTTCGACCGCATGTCGATCGGAAATGTCAAAACTACATATATGGACTTGCTCTGGTCCGCCTAATTCTGATTGTAACTTAGCCAAACGTTCTTGGCGGCGACCTGTAAGAATTAATTTCCAACCATTAGCGGCAAATAATCGCGCCGTCGCTTCACCAAAACCTGACGTTGCACCCGTAATCATAATTGTTTTCATTATGTGTCTTTTACTCCGATCGTTTAGCTAAAATAACGAGGGCTGCGATACGATAAGCTTCTGCTAGAGTAGGAAAGTTGAAAGTACTTTCTACAAAAATATCCACATCGGCATCACATAACATTGCCATATGGCCAATGTGTACTACTTCAGTTGAACCTTCCCCCACCAGCATCACACCAAGGATTTTTTTACCTTGTGGATCAGCCACAATTTTTAACATCCCTTCGGTATTACCTGAAATCTGGCCACGAGCGACTTCTGCAAAGGACGCAGTACCAACAATCACATTGCCATATTGTTCGCGTGCTTGTTGCTCCGTTAAACCTACTGAGGATAACTCAGGAATTGAGTAAATACCGGCAGGAATAAGTTGGCTCATCGTGCCAATATTAATACCCAATGAATTACACGCCGCTCGTCTTCCCTGCTCCATCGAGGCTGATGCTAATGAAGGCGAACCAATCACATCACCTGCGGCGTAAATATTAGCGACTGTCGTGCAAAGATTATCATCAACACTAATTAAACCTTTATCATTGAGAGCTAATCCTGCATTTTCAAGCTGTAGACCTTTAACATTGGCTAAACGACCTGCTGCACATAATAATTTTTGACTACGAATGACCGTACCATCAGCACATTCTGTCACGACTTCGCTTATTCCATCCCAATACACTTTTTCAACATGCTGGCTGCCCATCCATGTTCCACCCATATTCTTAAAGGCTTTGACAAAGGTATCGGTCATATCACTATCTAAAAACCCTAACGGCGTTGGATAACGATCGATCATCGTGACTTTCACACCTAAAGCCTGAAAGATAGAAGCATATTCACTCGCAATAACACCGCCACCTAATACGGTGAGGCTAGATGGTAAATACAACATCGACAAAATTGAATCACTGTCAAAGATATGTTCGTGATCAATAGGAATATTATCAGGCGTCCGTGGATAAGAACCGGCGGCAATAATGATTGTTTTTGCTCGCACAGTTAGCGTATCGCCGCCCACTTTAGTGATTTTAATGGTTTCGTTATCAACAAAGCTGGCACGGCCATGGATCCGTTCAACATTATTCCGATCCATTTGTTTACGCATATATTTATCGTGCGATTTAAGCACTTCATCCAGACGATCAATCAACGTCACCATCTCGGTATCTTCACCAAGGGTAAAATCAGCTAATGCTGCATTTTGTCGCATATTTTTCACGCGAAGCGCATTTTCACGTAAGGTTTTAGATGGAATTGTGCCGCGATGAACACAGGCACCACCAAACAAACTATCCAGTTCAACAATAGCCACATGCTGACCAGCTTTCGCAGCTTGAATTGCAGACTTTTGTCCGGCAGGTCCACTACCAATCACTATCATATCGTAATTGAATGTTGAATCGCTCATGATAATAAGCCCTCCAAACGCCCTTTAATGGCATCAGTTTGATTTAATAAATGGTCCACTTCATCTTGATAAAGATTCAATGTTGTCAGCTCTGGCAGAACGAATAAGGTTTCTTTATCTAACAATTCAGGCGTCAACATAAATGTCGCCAGCCGAGCACCAATTGTAACCTGCGCCGATTGGATGCTTGTCGTTAAGGCATTGTTGCTGTCCGTGTATGCGCTCACTGCTTCAATCACTAATCTCGGCATCTTCCACACATTGACGACGGCTTCGCTCACACGATGACAATAAGTATTTTCTAATTGGTGGATATCTTGTTCGGTTAAATCGACCTGTTGTTGTTTAGCCAACTCAATAATAGTTTGCAATACCGCTGGACGACCTATTGAGTGAAGCAACCCAGCTAAAAATGCGACCTCTACATTACTACGTCCATGTCGGGCGACTTCTTTTGTCCATAACGATGTCGCCAAAGCATGATGCCAAACACCCGCGACATACTTTTCATAACCTGGTGTATTGAACATTTTGGCACCAATAGCGGCCGTTAAGGCAATTTCACTAATAACCCCCATGCCAAGTCGCGCAATAGCTTGCTGTAATGAAACTAAATTAGACATCGGGGTATAAGCTGCTGAATTGGCAATTCGCATTACATGCCCCGCTAGCGACTGATCACTTTGAATCAATTGTGCCATCTCGCCAGCATCTGAATCAGCATTTTGCGCCAAGATGAGGGCTTTATTAGCTATTTCAGGCAACATTGGCACTTCTATACCATCACGATTGATCAAATGTTCTAAGGGGTCGGCTATTAATAGTGCTTGGCTAGATAAGGTGCTCATAACATGATTCCGAGGTTTGATAATTTAAAGAAGGCATTACTGCTTATTGATGACGAATTTACGACTAGATTAAGCGCCTTCAGAGAATACGATAGTTCGACGGCCGGAGATGATAATACGATGTTCGATATGTGCTTTAACGGCGCGCGCTAAAACCAATCGCTCAATATCTTTTCCTATCATCACTAAGTCTTCTGGGCTATTGTCATGCATAACGCGTTCAACGCCTTGATCAATGATAGGTCCTTCATCTAAATCTGCTGTCGCATAATGTGATGTCGCACCGATTATTTTTACGCCGCGGTCATAGGCTTGATGATAAGGCTTTGCACCTTGGAATGCCGGCAAAAATCCATGATGAATATTAATAACACTGCCCGCATGCTGCCGGACAAATTGTTCGGACAGAATTTGCATATAGCGCGCCATTACAATCAAATCAATATTGTATTCTTCTAGTAAGGCATTAACCTGGGACTCTTGTTGCGCTTTGGTATCTTTGGTAATCGGTAGATGATAAAAGGGTTTATCAAATTGTTTTGCCATGCCAGCAAGATCATTATGATTAGCAATAATCAGTGGAATTTCGCACTTTAATTCGCCTTCCAACTCGCGTAATAACAAATCATAAGGGCAATGTGATGCTTTTGTAACTAATAAAGCGACACGATAAGGTTGATCCGAATAACGCACTGACCATGTCAAACCCAAGTTATCAGCAAATTGTGTAAATGCTTGTTCTAATACTGTTCGGTCAGATTGGCTATCATCTTCCAACTTAATTCGCATAAAATACTGACCATCTTGTACGTCGGTATATTGTTGGCAATGCAGAATATTAAAATCTCGTTCAGCAAAAAAACTGGTAATACCAGCGACCAAACCTTTTTGATCTGGGCATTGAATAAGAAAAACAATCGCGTTCATAGATTAATCATACCTTCAAACATATTTAATTTGTCGTATCGTAGCATCATTGCTAGCGCTCATGAATATTCTGTATATTTATCTGCTCGGCCTTTGACTTGATCGACAGGATATTTTTCAGCATTTTTGTCTATTTTAGCCGCCAAGGCTTCGTTAATATCAACGCCAAGATCATGGCAAAGATAAGCTAAATAGGCGGTTACATCAGCCAGTTCGTCTTCCAAAGCTTGTCGTTTCTCTGATTTAAGTTGGCGTTCAATTTCATCGTCCGTTTTCCACTGAAACCATTCTAATAGCTCAGATGCTTCAATCGATAATGAAATCGCTAAATCTTTTGGCTTATGAAACTTTTCCCAATCACGCTCACGACGAAATGTAATCAACCTTTCTAATAGTTCAGATTTAATCATAATCAAAAAACTCAGTTATTTTAGACAAAAATTGCTGTGGCGCATCAGCATGTAACCAATGGCCTGCTTGTTCAATCGTCACCAGCTCAGAATAGGGAAAACGCGTTCTGATTAAGTCTTCATCGTCTTCAAGAATATAATCTGATTGGCCGCCTCGGATAAAACTACTAGGAATCATGACCGTTTCATCTTCACATACCGCATCAAGTAGTTCAGAATAATTATCGTATAAAGCCTGAAGATTTAGTCGCCAACTCAGTGCTTCGCCACTTAACTCTAAATTCATTAATAAAAATTGTCGTACGGCTTTATTGGGCAATGTCATTTTTAAAGCATTATCCACGTCGCTACGATTAGTATACAAAGATAAGTCTAAAGCCAATAACGCTTTAAATATATGACTATGTGCATCGTGATATTGTTTAGGCGCTATATCAACTACAACGAGTTTATCTATGTATTGAGGGTAACGCTGACTAAATGCCATCGCGACTTTCCCGCCCATTGAATGACCAATAATGTTGACCTTGTCTAATTTTAATCGATCACATAATTCTGCTAAATCTTCAGCCATTAAGGCATAAGTCTGTTTAACGCTATGAGGTGACTGTCCGTGATTACGTAAATCGACCGATATAACCTGAGCATAGTCTGACAATGTTTTCGCAATGCCTCGCCAATTATCTGATGAGCCAAACAAGCCATGAAGAATAACTAATGGCCGACCTTCGCCAATGGTTTGATAATACAATTTCATTGAATGATGCTTTATTGTGTCGGATGTTTATAATGGTGTCATTTTATGACAATCGGAGATATTTAGGTGGAAGATGAAACAGTTTTAGTGATGATAGTACAACAGTATGCGAGTAAATATGGCATTACGTTTAGTTCTAAACATTTAGATGATCCAGAGAAAAAAGCGAAACTGATTACGTTAATCCAAGAATCACTTTCTGGTAAACGTGGCCCTGTTACCGATGAAGATCTTGCTTAAATTAAGTACACATTTTTGAAATAAAAAGGCCACCTTGATGGGTGGCCTTTTTAATGGTCGTAGCTAAAAATAAACTCGTTAATCAACTAATTTTTCAAAAACTAAACTGGCATTTGTTCCACCAAAACCAAAGCTATTCGACATAATCGTTTTTAAACCTGCATTGTCTTTACGCTCACGGATAATAGGCACACCTTCCGCTTGCGGATCAAGGTTATCAATATTGGCTGATGCTGCAATAAAATCATTTTCCATCATCAATAAACAATAAATGGCCTCTTGCACGCCCGCAGCACCTAACGAGTGACCCGATAATGACTTAGTTGAACCAACTACTGGAATATTGTCACCAAAAGTTTTCTTAACAGCGCTAAGTTCTGCCAAATCACCGACTGGCGTACTTGTACCATGTGCATTAATGTAATCAATAGGCGCTTTAATGTTTGCTATTGCTAGTTGCATGCAACGAACAGCACCTTCACCTGAAGGAGCAACCATATCATAGCCATCAGATGTTGCAGCATAACCAGTTAATTCAGCGTAAATTTTTGCACCGCGCGCTTTTGCGTGTTCATATTCTTCTAATACAAGTACGCCACCACCGCCTGCAATAACAAAACCATCACGATCAGCATCATAAGCACGTGATGCTTTTTCAGGCGTATCGTTATATTTAGTTGATAGTGCGCCCATCGCGTCAAACAAAGAACTCATTGTCCAATGTTCTTCTTCAGCACCACCAGCAAACACGATGTCTTGTTTACCCAGTTGAATTTGCTCCATGGCATTACCAATGCAGTGTGCGCTAGTAGCACAAGCTGATGACATTGAATAATTCACACCTTTAATTTTAAAAGGTGTCGCCAAACATGCTGAGGTTGTACTGCCCATTACTTGTGTTACACGATATGGACCAACACGTTTTAAGCCTTTTTCACGCAATATATCTGCCGCTTCAACTTGATTAGATGATGATGCGCCACCCGATCCCATCACAAGTCCTGTGCGCGGATTAGAGACTTGCTCTTCCGTTAAACCAGCATCTGTAATCGCTTGTTGCATTGAGATATATGCATAAGCGGCTGCATCGCCCATAAAACGCAATGTTTTACGATCAATAAATTCTTTAAAGTCGATATCGACACTGCCAGCAACGTGACTGCGAAAACCCATATCGGCATATTCTTGTTTAAATCGAATACCTGAACGACCTAAACGTAATGATTCAGTAACGGTTGCCGCATCTAAACCTAGACAAGATGTAATACCTAAACCTGTGATTACTACACGTTTCATCGCTATTTCCTAAAAATCTTCAGTGGAAGTAAATAAACCTACTTTTAGGTCTTTTGCTGAGTATATTTCGCGGCCATCAACAGAGACAGTACCATCGGCAATAGCTAATACTAATTTACGTGCAATGACTCGTTTTAAGTCAAGTTTATACGTCACTTTTTTCGCTGTTGGCACGACTTGTCCTGAGAATTTAACTTCACCAGAACCTAATGCACGACCACGACCTGGATTACCATCCCAGCCTAAGAAAAACCCAACTAATTGCCACATGGCATCTAACCCTAAACAACCTGGCATAACAGGATCACCGGGAAAATGACATGCAAAGAACCATAAGTCAGGCGTAATATCTAATTCGGCAATAACTTCACCTTTACCATATTTACCACCTTCATTAGAAATATGAATAATTCGATCCATCATCAACATATTTGGGGTAGGTAATTGTGCATTGCCAGGGCCGAACATTTCGCCGCGACCGCACTGCAAAAGCTCTTCGTATGTAAATGATGACTGTTTACTCATAGATTCTTCTTTAAAAACGCCTATAATTGGGCAATCGTTTTATGATATCACGACCTAGTAAAACTAAAAAGTAACATCAAACATTTCGACTATTTGACATAAAAAAAGCCACTAAAAGAGTGGCTTTTCAAACTATTTTGAAATTTATTATTGGTTCGCGCTGGTCAAAGTAACCGCAGCTTCAGGTAATACTACATTGAGTGCTTGCAACAAACTGCCCATGCTATTAAGAATCCGATACATTGCAAATAATTGATCATACTGTGCATTGACTAGATCTTGACGCGATGTAAACACTTCATTTTCAGAGTCTAATAGATCCAATAACGTACGCTGACCTAAACCAAATTGTTGTTGGTAAGCATCACGTGAATTTATGCTTGAATCAACATGAAGCTGGAAATATTCCATCTGATTGCTAACGGTTTGTAGAGCATTCCATGATAATCGAACACTTTGCTCAACTTCGCGGTGGGTATTGTTACGAATTTCTGATGCTTCGTTAATTAAATAACCTGTTTCTTTAAGACGCGCATTATCTTTACCACCATTCAATAAGTTATATCGTAAACGAAACATCGCAGTTACATCATTATTGTGACCATCCACACCATCAAGATCATTATTGGCTGTTGCACCTAATTCGAAGTCAACACGCGGATAAAAAGGAGCAAGCGCCGTATCATGTTGCGCATTTGCTGATTCAACATCAGCTTGAGCTGATTTTAAAGTAGGGTGATTATCAAGACCGCGACTAATGGCTTCATCTAGCGAGTCAGGAATAAGTTCAGCCGGTGATTGTGGTTCATTTAAAGATTCGCTTGTTAAGCCAACCACACGTAAGTACGTTGTTTCTGCGTCATGCAAGTTGCTTTGCTCTGCAATTAAGTTTGCTTTAGCTAATGCAACACGACCTCTGCTTTGATCGGCATCGGAACCACGACCTACGCCACGCTCGCTACGTAATCTAATTTGATCGTTGGTACGCTCATGCGCTTCAAGATTCGTTGTTGCTAAATCAACGAGCTGTTGCTCGCGTAATACATTTAAATAAGCATCGACGGCTTCTAATGCCGTATTTTCGGCAGCGCCAAAAACACCGTAGGCTCGAGAATCTGTTCGAGCAGTTTGTCGGCGCACTTCATTTTTCGTCGACATTCCATCAAATAACATTTGACGTAGATTAATGCTGGCTTCATCACGATTCATATCGACATCTTTATGTCTATTTTGGCGTGCGCGAGTAGTTGGGTTGTCACTTGATTCCCAGCCAGTTCCTATTGCAAGGTCGATCGTAGGTAAATATCCCGCATAAGCTTGTTTCACTTCCTGTGCTACCGCATTACGTTGATTGCTTGCTGCAAGTACATCAGGATTAGTTTTTATCGTGGCATCAACCGCTTCTTCTAAAGTCGTCGCCGACAATGAAATTGAGCTTATACACAAAGCGGTGGTAATGATAAGTCGTGTTGTTTTGATTACTTTCATACTTTAGTTTTACCTTGAATATACTAATTCATGCCGAAGTTTACCGCTCCGATTCCTGGTGCGGGGATTACTTATCTCCTTATACTATCTTTATATATGAATCTAACGCAAATCCCTGAATAATATCGCCAATGACAATCGGTCAAAAATAGCCAGCTTTTGAAAAATTGCGGTTAAATGTGCTTTTACTGTGCGTTCTGTTATCTCCATTTTATGAGCAATCATTTTATTGGTTGAGCCATGGCTGACTAACATTGCCACTTCAATTTCTTTAGGTGAGAGTGAAGCCAGCGACTGTTTTTGTTCTGGTGATATTTCAGGGATAGCAACGTGTGTTAATTCATCAATCAAACTTGAGATAACATAACGTTCAACCCACACTTCACCATTCAATATTGCATGCATAGCAAAGTGTAGTTTTTCCGGCGACAAATTATTATCAAAATAACCTCGGGCACCTTGTTTCAACAAAGCTATTTGACCTTCCATCGTCCTACCTACACCCAAAACTAAAATACGTGCATTCTGACTCGCTTCTTTAATTGATGATACTGATGCCTTTTGTTCACCAGTCATTAAATCATCATGGCATAAAATAATAGCAGGCTGGGAGGTCGAGATATTTTCCAGCAAATCTGCCAGTGAATAGCAAGATATCGAGACATAATGCGCAGGCAAATGCATAGCAATAGCATTACATGCCGCTTCATTAGGAATAGCAATACATACACTGGTCGGTGATAATTCGGGAATTATCGTGGCATCTTTAAACATCATCACTCTCTCAACATCATCGTTCCCTTAACGCCTCATTTTTGGCTTTAAGAATCGGCTTCAGTAAATAATCAAATACCGTTTTTTTACCGGTTAATATATCAACTGTAGTAGTCATCCCTGGAATAATGTTTAACTTAACATCTTTATGAACAATATAATTTTTATCAGTTCGTAAATAAATCAGATAAAAACTCTCATCTTTGTCGTCCTTAATAGTATCAGCACTTATCCGCTCTAATTTAGCAGGCAATCCACCATATATTGAAAAATCATATGCGGTCAACTTAACCATTGCCTCTTGGCCAGGTCTTAAAAAAGCAATGTCAGCAGGTCGTATTTTTGCTTCAATCAATAAGTTATCTTCTATTGGTACGATCTCTAACAAATCCATTCCTGGTTGAATAATACCACCGACTGTATTAATTTTTAACTGTTTAATTGTGCCTTTTAATGGCGCTCGCACTTGAGTGCGTGTAACACGATCTTTTGCAGAAAAAATGGTTTCTTTCGTTCTATTCAATTCTGCATTCACTTCAGAAAACTGACCTGCAGCCTCCGTTTTAAACTGAATTGTTTGTTCTGCTACTTTTTGCTGTGCTTCATTTAATGCCGACTGTGCACGTGGAATAGCCAAACGATTAGCATCCATTTCACTATATAGTTGGTTGACCGTACGTTTCAAACGTAATATTTCCACTTCTGAAATTACGCCAATACTCACTAAAGGTTCAGACATTTTTAGTTCTTTATTACTCAGTTCATAGCCCTGTACAAGTTGTGATTGTTTAGCTCGTCGTTCTATCAACTCTTGTCTACGCTGCGCTTGCTGTTGTTCTAAGACCTGAATCCCAGATTTGAGCTCACGTTGTCGTGAAAGATATAAGTTTTTTTCATTTTTAGCTAATGTAGGACTAGCCTTCACCACTTCTTCTGGCACGACGAAATCGACGCCATCACTTTCAGCTCTTAGCCGTGTGCTGCGTGCTAAAAGCTCATAATACTTAAGCTCTGTCTCTCGCACTGACGATGAAAATCGCGTGTCATCGATTTTCAATAGCACCTGACCTTTTTCAACTATTTGACCTTCTGTGATCAAAACTTCAGCCAATATTCCACCTTCTAAATTCTGTATTACTTGAATTTTACTTGACGGGATAACTCTGCCTTCACCTCTTGTTACTTCATCAAGACTTGTAACATAGGCCCACCAAGCAGCCACAATGAAAAAAGCGAGGCTTAATAATAACAATGAATGCCCGACACGATGTGCTGATTCCAGTGTTGCAGCACTGACTTCTGACATAAATTCGGCATCTTCAGGATGAGTACGTTTAAACCATGTCATCACGCTATCCTTTTGACACTTTAATATGACCATTTTTAAGCGCAGCCAGTATTTGTTCACGAGGACCATCAGCCACTAATCGACCTTGATCCATCACGATAACTCTACTTACTAAGCTCAATAGCGATGCTTTGTGCGTAACCAAAATCATTGTTTTATCCGCTATATGAGATTCTAATTTTGCTTTAAATTGATCTTCAGTGCTGTTGTCCATCGCATTTGTAGGCTCATCAAGTACCAATACAGGGCAATCTTGTAATAACGCTCTAGCGACAGCAACACTCTGGCGCTGTCCACCAGATAAACCTTCTCCTCGCTCACCAACAGGCAGATCAAAACCTGATGGATGCCGATTAACAAACTCAGTGACGCCTGCAACGTCAGCCGCTCTAATCACTGCGTCATCATCTGCAAATGGCGCGCCCATCACAATATTGTCACGTATGCTACCAAAAAATAACACGACATCTTGTGGTGCATAACCTATATTTCTACGCAAATCTACCGGATCAATTTGTCTGATATCTGTGCCATCTAATAAGATAGAACCATCCATAGGTTCATATAAGCCCAATAACAATTTTTCAATAGAGCTTTTACCTGAACCGATGCGACCGATAAAGGCCACTTTCTCGCCTTGCTTGATACTAAATGACACTTCAGATAATGCATCCATCGGTTGTTCTGGATAACGAAAGGATACTTTCTTGAATTCAATATTGCCTTTAAAATCAGGACGATGTAAGAACTCCCTGCCCGATGGTCGCTCTACAGGTAGATTCATCAAATGATTTAATGAGCTTAACGCTGCTTTTGATTGATGATAACGCGTTAAAATACCTGCCACCTGGCCCAGCGGAGCTAAAGCTCTACCCGTTAAAATCGTACTCGCAATCAAGGCGCCCATTGTAATGTCACCCTCTGCTATTTTATAAACACCAAACACGACAATACTCACTGAGGCCATTTGCTGTAAAAAAGCGGTGAAGTTGACCGCCATCGATGATAACAGTCGTGAGCGTTGACTATATCTTGCAATAAATCCTATTGTTTGTTCCCATTTCCGCTGAATTTGCGATTCTGCGCCAATGCTTTTAATCGTTTCTAATCCAGTTAACGCTTCAATGAGTGTGGCACTTTTTTGGCCAGAATGACGGAATAAACTTTGAATGGTTCTACTCAGAGGAATCTGAATAATAAGGCTGACAATAATGCCTAAAGGGATAGCGACTAATGGCACAAAAGCGAGTTCACCTGATATCGTCCAGATAACAAAGATGAACAAGAACATGAAAGGTAAATCAATGAGTGTCGTTAATGTCGCTGAGGTAAAAAATTCTCGAAACGACTCAAACTCATGCATATTATTAGCGAATGAGCCGACTGAGTTTGATCGAGAGGCCATTTTAATACCCATTACTTTTTCAAATATTGTGGCCGATAAAATGACATCGGCTTTTTTCCCCGCCATATCAATAAAATAGCCTCGCAATGATCGTAATAACAAATCAAAGATAAACACAGTTGCGATGCCTATCGCTAATACCCATAAGGTTTCAATCGCGCGGTTCGGTACCACACGGTCATAGACATTCATAACAAATAAGGGCGAGGCTAATGCAAATGAATTCAGCAGAATTGAAGCAACAAATACTTCACTATAAATCGGCCAAAATTTTAATATGGTTCCCCAAAACCAATGTTTAGTTTTAGGAATAACGGAAGAATCAGTTCGTTTATCAAATGAGTGAACTGATTTTATAAAGATGGCATAACCTGCATAGGCAGCATTTAAGTCTTCTAAAGAAATTTCAGACTCGTTTTCACCTGTTTCAGGGAAAATGACTCTTGCAGAGTTTTTGTTAAATTCGAGCACGATGCAGGCATTACTATTTTCAAGTAACAGTACCGCAGGTAAGACTAGATTCGATATCTTGCGAAGCGGACGCTTAACGATCTTTGATGTTAACCCTGCTCGCTCGGCCGCCCGTTCAAATAGCTTGGGAGTCAACTTATTGTCAACTAAAGGTAAGCCATGAATTAACGATTCTGCGCTATGTGGTTTATTGAGCAACTTGCTCAGTAAAGTTAGACAATTAAGTAGCGGATCATCTAATGTCTGTTGTCCGTCATCAGCTTGCCATTGCGGCTTAATTTCTTCTAATGGTATTGCTTGTTCAGACATATTTACATTGGTATCCTTGCAACGAAACTCACATCTGGCTAAATTTTAAGCGTGAACTTTATCACAGAATACAAAAATGAATATCATCAATTATAGGAGATTTTGATAGATTATTAACTTTCTATAGGTCTCATAACAGCTCGAAGTGACTATGTTATCGCTATATCTACTTTTTTATAGGATTGATACAGTCGATAAAACACCTTTTCTAACATTTCAGGTATCAAAATGGCCTATATAAATCGTAATATGAATGGTGAAATAACCGAATTTTTTGAAAGTCGGCAACACGATACACAGGAATACATGTCAATGGATAATGTTGAATTAACAACCTTCATTCAACAGTCAGCGACATCGCAAGAAGTTAAAGCAGTGTTATCTTCCTCAGATGTGGCATTAGTTCGTGTTCTTGAAGATTTAATTAATACGTTGATAGATAAAAATATTATTCAATTCACTGACTTGCCTTTGGTTGCACAAGATAAACTAGCGAATCGTGAAAAAATACGTGGACATTTAACAAGTCTGGATAATTTAATGTCTGATGACGAGGGTATTTTATAGCTTAACACTGAGTTTATCGAGTATATTCAAACTCATAAAACCGTCATCAGCTTAATAATTCAAAGTATTAATCTCGCGTTTCAAATTTTTATATATCGAAGCAATCAGTCTGTTCCGCGAAAAGACAGCGATAGTGTTTCTATAAGTCAGTTCAACTAGAAATCGATTTAATTAAATTTTATAGTGAAGAAATTGAACTAAACAGAGTACACACAATAAGAATATTTAGAGCTTAAACTCTACCCAATAAAGGCTGACGTACTACTTGGCTCGTGTATTCGCCACCAGGACCATAAGCACTCGGCGTCATATCACGTCCTCGTAGTATATTCATCGCTTGCTGAACATATTGGCGATTCACATTAACTATGCCGCCATTCACTTGATTATGTTCACGGCACGCTTTGGCTGTGACTTTTAACGCATCAACCATGCCTGTCAAGATACGAGAATGCTGATCCGTTTGATTGGCAATAAAGGCTGATAAGCCATCTTTTCCTGCCGAAAAACCTTCCATTTGTAACACTGCTTCACGTTCACGGCCTAATTGCTCTAGATGGACAACTAAAGGCTGTTTTTTAACTGTCAGCTCTGTCATAGCATCAACATCTGACTTCGTTAATGCACTACGTTCATATTTAAGCAATTCAAGTAACTGAGAAGCTGTTATCTGCTCTGTTTGTAAAATATTATGTAGTTTTTGTAATGAAGTCATTGTCATGGAAGTTCACCTAACTGAGCTGTTGCTCAAAATTAACCATATTATTAGCTAGTTCAGCAGGCTCAACGTTATAAGTCCCTTCTGCAATAGCCGCTTTTATAGCTGATACCCGATCATTATCGACCGCAGGTGCATCAGCTAACGTTTTTTGTAACGACCGCAACTGAGTAGCAGTATCCGTTAAACTTACTGTATCAACGCCTGATGACTTGACTGATACCTCTTGTGTTTTATTATTACTAGCGTTAGCCGAAGTGTTGATATTCCGGTTAGTATTTAGCCCAACTTGGCTTGTCGTTTTTATCGTATTTATTTCTGACATGTTTTGTCTCCTTCAGAGTCTGCTTAATACATCGGCCAGAATTATAAAAACTTGAGCTTTTTTGTACATGCTTTTTTCAATTTATTAAAGCGACACTTTTACAATACCAGGCGCATCAACCACGCCTTCCACTATACGTTTTGATGTCGTATTTTTAACTTTAATACGTTCACCCAAGGTTGCATCATCTAATGCGGTTCCGCTCATTCTTACTTCCATTTGTCCCGCCATTGCCACCAGTGTGATTAATTCACCACGATGGACTATCTTTTGCGATTGAAGACTATTTGGTTTAATAACAGAGCCCATCGACACAGGGTATTTTAATTGTTGGCCGACCACGAGTTGAGTATTACTTAAATAACCTTGTTGCAGGCTACCGATATCAATCTGTTGTAATTTAAGATCATTTTCAGTAATTAATTGATTAGATGACAAAGGTTTACTGGCTACAACAACAGGTTTCAATACTTTTACCTTTACAGGTACATACACTGTCCATGCCACTGGTGTATTACATTTAACGCCAATAGTTTGATTACCCAAACTCACAGCACCATTGGTAGAAAATACATTGAGCGCAGCATCACAAGCTTGTAATCGTAAACGATTGTCTAATGAATCCATCACAATGAGAGGATTATCGTAACTGGCTTGTGCCTGCTTAAGTGCATATTCATAAGCAACTTGCTCAATTCTATCTAGTCCATGTAAAGTATCTGCAGAAAGATGAAATGACACAAATATGCCACAAACTAGGCTTAGCTTATGCTTCCAATTAATCATGATTACGCAACCCCTATTATATTTGTAATGCCATTTTTCTGGCATTCAACTTATTATTAATATCTAGCAAAGCAATTTACATGCCTATCGTCATTTCTTTATTAATTCATATCATAAACACGTTATTACGAACAAAACCCATACATTTATAAAGGAGCAGCAATATCATGGCTAGTATGATTGAGGGTGTAGATCAGCGAACACAGCTCGTGGGTCATAACCGCCTAGAACTTCTTCTCTTTAGATTAGCTACAACACAAACATTCGGTATCAATGTATTTAAAGTACGTGAGGCGATGCCTTGTCCCCCACTCACTAAATTGCCTTTTTCACACCCAGTTATATCTGGTGCGGCTCGTATTCGTGGAAAAACCATTAGCATTTTTGACTTGTCACTTGGCATTGGTGGCCAAGCGGTTAATGACCCGAGTAAAAACTTTGTCATCATCACTGAATACAATCGTTCAATACAGGGATTTTTAGTGAGTAATATTGATCGCATTGTTAATATGAGTTGGGCAGATATTTTACCGCCACCAACGTCATTAGGTAATAACAGCTATATGACTGCGTTCACAAAACTGGATGATGAAATAATTGAAATAATTGATGTAGAAAAAATTATGGCTGAAGTTGTTGGTGATCATGAATTTGTTTCTGATAATCTCGTCGACAATTTTATGAGTCAAAATACTGACTATCGTCCTCATGTATTGGTAGCAGATGATTCCAGCGTTGCACGTAATCAAATTAAACGCACACTAGAACAAATAGGCATTGATACGACGATAACTCGTGACGGTAAAGAAGCGCTACAACAGCTTCAGACTTGGGCTGATCAAGGCATCAACGTTCAGCAACATATTGCGATGCTGATCTCTGACATAGAAATGCCTGAAATGGATGGTTATACCTTGACCAGTGAAATTCGCAAGGATCCTCGCTTACAAAATATAAAGATCTTATTGCACTCGTCGATGAGTGGTAATTTCAATAATAATATGGTCGATATTGTTGGCGCTGATAAATTTATCCCTAAATTTTCGCCAGATGATCTCTCAACCACCGTTCAGGAACTGATCCATGAATGGAAACAAGAACAATAATATTATTCATTAGCCATAAAAAAAGCGCTTTTTACAGCGCTTTTTTTATGCAATCAAATTGATGACTTTATATTAAGAACCATACCCCATAACATCAAGCGGCATTGGGATAACTTTTTCAGATTCCGTCACCATATCTGCTTTTGCACGCATCATGTTGGTGCCCACAAAACCACCAAAACGATATACCCAATCGCTGAGCTTGCTATTAATATCGGCAACTTCAGCTTGCACTTGTTCCGGTGTTTTTAACACATTCAGCTGCTGTATATCACTCGGGGCAGCTTTAATTGCTGAGCGATCAAATTCAGCATGGAAAGTCGTCAAATAAAAA
The DNA here is from genome assembly GCA_011053005.1 of Methylophaga sp. Lineage (GTDB taxonomy): Bacteria > Pseudomonadota > Gammaproteobacteria > Nitrosococcales > Methylophagaceae. The sequence continues at coordinate 71,288 of DRHW01000004.1, read as the reverse complement.
CCATCACTGAAAGAAGTTTTTGCAATTACTTTTAAACCATCAAATGTAATAAATTCAGCGTTAACAACTTCTGCACCACCTCTTGAAAAGCCTTTTGCTGCTTGCACATCTTCCATGCGTAACTGAGATAAGGTACCGGCAATGTCATAGCCCAATTGCTCATATTTAAATACAGTTTGATCGAGCGATTCTGGCGTACCAAATTTATCTTTTGCACCTAAATTAATTAGCGTCGCTACTTGACCAGATGGCTGGATAATATTTACTGTGGCAATACGCTCACGAGCGATATTAATAACTTCACTTTTAATCCAATTCAGCATCAATGGATTAATATTGAGATAACCTTCTGCTAACCACGCCCGGGGTTCACCTTCTCTACGTACGTAGAATTGTTTCGCACCCATTTTAGCGGTGGTTTCGCGTTCATTACCTAAAACCAAGCCAGCAATTGTCTTATCGCCGCTTAGCATCGTTAGCGTTAATGCCTCGCCACCGTCATCAGCACTTGCAACACCTAACCGTGGATATAACTTAGGATCGTCGGTTTTACGTTCAAGCACTTTAGTGTCACTTATATCAATCAATGCACGTTTGACCAAGTCAAAATCTGCAGGATAATTTAATCGTTCTTTAACAAACCAATCTTCACCTTTTCGGAATAACGTGAATTCATCTTGTGAACTTTTAAACTTAAGGGTATCAACCTGATTCAATTGCCCATATAAATCTGGAAACAACAAACCTTCATCATCATTATCATTACTCGGACGCTGGATGGTGATTAACATTAACACCACCATTATCACGGTAATAAGAAACAATATGGTGAGACTATTTAATTTTTTTATCATGTTTACAAACCTAGTAGAGTATCGAGTCTAACTTACTGTTGATGACGACCTTTAGTACGTTTACGAACACGCATCCAGCCTGTGATTACCGCCAAAAATGCGATCAGTATCGGTACAAGACCAATATTAAAAAACTTAAGTTGAGTATCAAGCTTATCAATATCTTGTCGTAATTTACCCTGTACTTCACGTAATTGTTGTTGCGTTTTATTCTTCTTCATACGAAGGTCTGCAATCTCTTGCTTTTGTTCGTCGTTCATCAGCTCTTCACCGCTACCACTACGTTCCACTTGCATTCTGGCAATGTGTTGCTCTGTTTCTGTTAAGATTTTTTGCAACTCACGCTCTTTTGTACGGTAGTTTTTTTCAGCTTCACGTTGTAACGCTAAAACACGTTCAAATGGACGAGAAAAACCAACACGAGAGCGAACACTAATCAAACCATGACTGTCTGTTAGTTCATCAACAGCATTGATTAAAAAATCAATATTATTAGACGTACTATAAGCAATCTCTTTACCGTAGAAGTCTTGTAATTGTACCCAGAACCGATCTTGCAACATATCGACATCAGCAATCGCAATCACGTCAATATCTTGCTTAGATTCACCCAAGTAACCTGATGCTTTTTCAGCAACACCCGCTTCATTAGTTAAGCCATTAGGAAAAGCAGACTTAACGGGCCCAGTAACTCGAATCGCCATCGGATAGCTTAAAGTACCAGCTTGATACTTAGTTAATAATGCCATCGGATCATTACGGAATTGAACAACGCGTTTATCCACCATCATCGCTTCATTACTCGAAGAGATCAACGGTGTAAATGTCGTCGTTGCTCCATCAACTGCCATAAAGTGGCCTGCCGTCGCCATTTCAACTTTTTTCAAGTGATTGGTGATAGCTTCATCTTGGTTCATTTGGCTGGCAGGAATAGACTGCCACAACACATAATCAATCGGCTGATTATTTGTTCTCGCACCAAAATCAACTTTTATCGCTGTTTTACGATCGGCAACAACATCAGCAGGTGACCGCTCAAAACCCCATGCTTTGAATAAATTGGGCATGTTTGAACTGCGTGACGCCATCATTGCCGTCATTGGGTTATCAGGATCTTTCTTTGGAATATCTATTTCAGCATAAGGATCAACAAACGTGATCAATTTACCGCCAGCCAAAACATATTGGTCAATCGCATATAAAAGACCATCTGCTAATTCTTTAGGATGTATCACCATCAATACATCAATACTAGATGGAATACGTTTGGTATCGATAGGCAACACCGTCACATTAAATAACTGACGTAACTCTGACATCACCGCCCAAGGTTTAGGGCCATCATTAGACGGTGCATAACCTTTTAATGGGTCATAACCTTCGCCATCAACAGGTAAAGGACTCAAAATCGCAATCGTTTTTTTATTCGCACTAGAAAGCTTATAAACCAATTTGGTCAGATCATATTCAAGTACATCTTCTTTTTCGGGCTGGAAGAAAGAAATATTTTCAACACCATCTAATAAATTGCTACCGACTAAGCCAAAATACAATTGATCTTTTTTGCCATCAATTGGCACAGCTTGCAAGCCATAATCTTCTGCACGTTGCTCGTTATCAGAAAACGGTGCAGGATTCACCACAATCAATTTGATCATACCGTCTGATGCACGTTGATATTCTTCTAATAATTCTTGGACGCGCTGTGCATAAGCTTTAATGCTTGGTAATTCTTGTCCGGCTTTATCTGAATAATAAAATCTTAGCGTCAACGGCTCTTTTAAAGATTCGATAATGTTTAATGTACCTTCTGACAAGGTATATAAATTGTCTTGAGTCAAATCGATACGTGCAGATTTTAAATTGCCGTTGGTCACAATGTTAAATGACAAAAACAAGATAATGGCCAGTACGAGGCCAACGGTCGATAATAGTTGTTTATTCATATGGGCTTAAATTCCTAATCGGCCTTACGGGCATTAACAACAATGGCGTTAGCAAAGAGCCAAACCATAATTACTGATGCGAAATACAGTATATCGCGCATATCGATAACACCTTTTGAAATAGCATCAAAATGCGTTAAAAAGCTAAAAGAGCTAATCGCATGAATTAATGGTGTAGGCGCCCAACTACTGAAAAAGTCTAAGACAATGCCATAACCACTTAATACAAAGATCAAGCTGACAATCAAACTTAATACAAAGGCAATAACCTGATTTTTAGTTGTTGCAGAGATACAAGCACCGATCGCTAAAAAGCCACCCGCCATCAAAAAACTACCTAAAAATCCGGTAAAAATAACGCCATTATCCGGCGATCCTAAATAATTCACCGTAATCCATAATGGAAAATTCAATAACAAAGCGATACCTGTAAAGGCCCATGCCGCAAGAAACTTACCTAACACAGCTTCAAAGACTGAAACAGGTAAGGTCATCAACAATTCAATTGAGCCATTTTTACGTTCTTCAGACCATAAACGCATTGAAATAGCAGGAATCAACAATACATATATCCATGGATGAACCGAGAAAAATGGATATAAATCTGCTTCACCCCGTTCAAAGAAATTACCGACAAAAAAAGTTGAAAATCCAGTCAGCAATAAAAAGATAATAATAAAAACATAGGCAACTGGTGTAGCAAAATAGCCACTCAGTTCGCGTTTCATAATAAACCAGATGTTACGCATATTCATTAAATGCTACTCCGTAAACTACCCGTGGTACCTGTTGTAATCGTGCGGAAAACCTCATCTAACCGACCATTTTCAGCATAAAGTGAATCTATTTGCCAACCATTCGTACGGATAGCTTGGGATAATTCAACCGTAATTTGTCGACCATCAGCAGGATAAACACGAAAGCCACGCTCTAATGATAGTGGTTCAACTCTAACAATAAAATTAAGATTATTGAGGAAGCTGGCCAAAGTATCGCCATCAATATTGGCAACCGATACGCATACCGCATTATGATAATCAGACATCGCTTCCAGTTGATTAGGCGTGCCATCAAATTGAATTAGACCATTTGCAATCACCACGTTACGTGTACACATTGCATTCACTTCTTCAAGAATATGCGTTGAAATGATAATCGCTTTATCGAGTGCCATTTCATTTATTAAAGTACGCACTTCGTGTTTTTGATTAGGATCTAACCCATCTGTAGGTTCGTCTAAAATTAAAACCGGTGGGTTATGTAGTATAGCTTGGGCTAAGCCAACTCGACGTTTGTAACCTTTAGATAAGGTCTCAATAGGCTGAAACATTACCGTTTTAATTTGAGCACGCTCTGCAGCTGAAGCAACCGCTCGTTTTTTATCCGCACCTGATAAACCACGAATATCAGCAATGAAACGTAAAAACCCATCGGGCGTCATATCAGCATAAGCTGGCGCACCTTCAGGCAAATAACCTAAACTCGCTTTAACAGCAATAGGATCAGTTAACACATCATGACCGCAGACTCTAACCGTTCCTCGTGTCGGTGCCAAAAAACCGGTAATCATTTTCATGGTGGTTGATTTTCCTGCACCATTTGGGCCTAAAAAGCCTAAAACTTCACCTTTGTTGACTGAAAATGACACACCATCCACGGCTTTAATTTCACCAAAATGCTTAGCCAGATCTTCGATCTCAATTCTCAACGTCATAATAAAAGCATCTCCCCGCCCTATCAATATTCTTCGTAGCCCGACATTATTCTGAGGTTAGGCAGAACAAGTCAAGTTTCATTTACCATTTAAGATGACATCATCATCTCCATTTTGATGATATTGTCATGTTCAACATTTTTAATGGTATTGCTATCGCTCACTTAAGGGCATAACCTACTTAATCAAACGATTTTATATTTAGGACAATAATTTCAACATGGCATTCAAACAATTTATCCAACTTGGGCGAGATATCGGCTACAGCATTATTGGCAATTTTGATGATGCAAGCTCTCGTAAGAAAACCTTAAAGTTTTCCCTACTTCTTTTGATGATTATTACCGTAATCTTACTCGTCATCATGTTGTGGTGGGATCGCAGTCCCAGTGACTTTGATCCTGTTCAACATGCCAAACAATCTGCCGCTGAAAAACATCAGAAAATGGTCACTGGTTACGTGTCTACTTCAACCTTAATTTCACTGGGTAATTATTTGGTTAATAAGCCAGGCGGTTATTTAAGTAATGACGTTATGCCCCCATCAATCTGGATGGATAATGTGCCCAATTTTGAATTTGGTGTATTAGTACAGATCCGTGATTATGCGCGCGCGCTGCGCAATGATATTAGCCGTTCGCAATCTCAATCATTAGAAGATCCTGATTTAGCCATTGCCGAACCACAATTTAATTTTAATTCAGAATCTTGGATGTTTCCTCCGACAGAAAATGAATACAAAAAAGCCATTAAAGCGCTTGAGTCTTATCAAACTCGTTTAAGTAATACAGAAAGAGATGATGCTCAATTTTATGCGCGTGCTGATAACTTAGCCGCTTGGTTAGCCATCGTAGAAAAACGTTTAGGAAGTCTGTCGCAACGCCTTAGCGCGAGTGTTGGACAAATTCGTGTTAACACTAACTTAGCAGGTGAACCTGAAGCAACCCAATCAACTTCGACACCAGACCTTTTAATAGCTAAAACACCCTGGACACAAATTGATGACGTGTTTTATGAAACTCGTGGAACAGCTTGGGCGTTAATCCATTTGCTGAAAGCGGCGGAATATGATTTCTCCGATATCCTAGCTAAAAAGAATGCTTTAGTCAGCTTACGTCAAATTATCCGTGAACTTGAAGCAAGCCAAGAAGCTATTTGGAGCCCTATGATTTTAAATGGTAGTGGATTTGGTCTAATGGCTAATCATTCATTAGTGATGGCTTCTTATATCTCGCGTGCTAACGCAGCAATAATTGATTTGCGTAGTTTACTCAGTCAAGGATAAGCTGTGTGCGCTACAACAATATTCTAAAAATAAATTTAAGGAAATACTCCATGAACAAATTTACATTGTCAGCTTTAATGGCCTCTTTTTTACTTATTTCTGCTTGTGATCAAAATGCTGATAATACTGCTGATGCTGACAAATCAGCTATCGAGAATGCTAAAGAAATGTCTGAACAAGCTGTAAATAAAACGAAGGAAGTAGCTGGAGACGTTGCTGAATCCGTCAGTGAAGGCACTTCAAATGCGGTAGATGCGACTAAAAAAATGGCTAAAGATGTCGCTGAAGATACCTCAGAAGCTTATGATGATGCTGCTGATGCCACTGCCGCAATGGCCAATGATATTGCAGATTCAGCTATCGAAATGAAAGATGATATGACCGATAAAAAATAAGATCTAAGACTAAATTTTATATTTCTTTAGACATGAAGTTTTTACGAAATATTCAGTGTAATAAAAAAGCCGGTAATGAGTAATTCACTACCGGCTTTTTTTATCGAACTCATTGACTACGTCAAAGAATATTAAGATTAAACATCGCTAATCATCTTGAATTTAAGTCTTGTTAACATTGAATTTTTTAAAACGCCCACTGGCTGCGTAGTTGGAAAATACTTGGTTCTTGATTACTGTATAGGCCACCTTTAACATTTAACACATCAACGTAGTTAGCTGAAAAACGCAATGTGTTCGTTGCATACCAGTTCACGCCAAGTGTGTATGAATCAACATCACCACCATTAATGTCTTTATCGTTCAAATCAAGCGTGCTATATCGTAATGCCAGCTCCCATGCACCGATTCCGCCATCACCTACACTTGCTTTAGGTGTGATATTGCCAAAGGTACCTTTAGCATAATTACGCGATTCACCCGTTAAGAAATAACTGGTTTGTGCATACCAACCATCAAAGGTGAGATCACTGGCACTATTGCGACTCACCGAGGTTGTAATATATTCAGCTTGCACCGAGAAAGGCCCCATTACCGTGGCGGCTTCGGCACCGACTTTATAAAAATCAGTCACATCATTCAACGTATTTGTATTGGCAATATTAACGCCACCAATATGCGTCTCAGGCTGCTGACTAAATGATGCTTGACCTGCACCGCCGGTATCACGATAGTTCAAGCCTAAACCAAAATGTAAAACCTGATCTTTTTCATTGATCGGTGCAAATGTTGCTCGAGTACCTAAACCCCAACCTTCTTCTTGGTCATGATTTGTACCATTAGTCGCTGTCAGAGAATCTCCAAATACACCACCTGCTAATGTCCAATTTTTTTGCTGGGTGCTTAGCATTGCCCCCATATGACGACCTGCACCAAATGCTCCGGCTAACGAGCGTTCCATAAACATCGTCGTACTAGCACTCTCTTGCTGCTCTAAGCTGAATGGAGCTTTCATATTACCGACTTTAATTTCTAAATTATCAAAACCGTTGTAGACGATGTATGTATCCGTGATACCTTTACCATTCGCACCCGTGCTCGCAAAATCATATTCTAATTTATAGCCCCAATCATTGTACATCGTGCCACTTAAATAGAGACGTGCACGACGAATTTCTGTGCCATTACCTATATCTGGTTGACCACTGTAACTTGCAGCATCGGCTTGTACGCGTCCACCGATTTTTGTCGAGAACTTACCATCACGTGTTTTGACTGTAACGCCGCCTTTAACTTGTACTTCAACATCAGAAGGTTTCGTTGCTTCAGCAAGTTGCTTTTGTACCTCTTGTTTTTCTTGATTAGCTGCTGATTGATTTTGTTTTAATTCTGCTTGTAGACGACCAAATTGTGCATCATTGACCATGCCATTTTCATGTAACATATTAATTAAGGTTTCTATTTCTGAACCGGCATAAGCCGAGCCGATAGAAGATGAAAAAATCGCACCAGCGATTAATGTTTTGCGTAACATAATGGTATTACTCCCTGTTTAATAAAAATTTACACTATCAATTACTGGCAACTAAATGCATCTAATATTGATAATAAATAAGCGTTTAAAGAGTATTCATTCGATATCGAATATGTTCTACTATGCCTGAATGAATATTAAATTATCGCTTAATTGGCAAGTCAGCCAATCAGAACCTCTTAATGTTGATCCTATTCTGTTTGTATTGCTCACGACAATTCAGCGTTTAGGTTCATTAAAACGGGCAACAGACGATATCAAGATTTCCTATCGCTTCGCTTGGGGTTTGCTCTTAAAATGGGAGCAATTTCTGGGCCAGCCTTTAGTTATCCTTGAAAGAGGACGAGGTGCTTATCTCTCACCAATAGGTGAGAAATTACTCAATGCCAATGTTCAACTACTTGCACATTTCACGCCTGAATTAGAGAACTTTGCCACACAATTCAAACAAGATTTTGAATCGCTTTTAGATAAAGGAAAAACAGCTTATTTAAATATCTACGCTAGTCACGGGCTGGCGATCAGCACTTTACGCGACTTAATAAACCAACAATCTAATTTTAAGTTGGATTTACATTTTCATGGCAGTTTAGAAAGCTTAAAAGCACTTGAAAATGGCCGCTGTGATATTGCAGGATTCCATGTTCCTATTGGACCATTAGCAAAAAACATAAGAACCCAATACCTTAAACTGATCGATCCTCATAAATACACACTGCTGTATGTTGTGAAAAGAAATCAGGGATTAATGTTTAAGCCTAAAAATGCCGATAAAATAACGGCTATCTCATCTTTAACAAATGCTGATCTACGTTTTATAAACCGTCAAAAAGACTCGGGAACACGTTTATTATTTGATCAATTATTAGATGCCGATAGTATTAATCCGAATAACATTAAAGGCTATAATCATGAGGAGTTTACTCACATGGCTGTCGCGGCGATGATCGCTAGTGATGCTGCGGATGTTGGTTTCGGGATAGCGCCCATGGCGAATAAATTTAACTTAGAGTTTGTTCCGTTAATTTGGGAACATTATTGCTTAGCCATTCCTAATCATCTAGGTGAGAGTGAGTCCACGAAACAAATAACTGAATTATTAGGAAGTGCCGCATTTAGAAATAACCTATCCGGATATCCTGGTTATGATGCTTCACATTCTGGCAACAGCGTGACATTTAAGGAAATTTTTTCCTAATAAAAACCAGTTTTAAAGCTCTCGTACCCAATGACCAGATTGACCGCCTGCTTTTTCAAGTAGACGTACACTAGTCATAACCATGCCTCGATCAACCGCCTTGCACATATCATAGATAGTTAACAATGCAACTTGCACTGCGGTTAATGCTTCCATTTCTACGCCAGTTTGACCGCTAGTTTCAACTTGAACTCGACATTGCACAGCTACATCGTTCTCTAAAATTTTAAAATCGACAGTGACTTTAGTTAACGCTAATGGATGACATAACGGTATTAAATCAGATGTACGCTTGGCCGCCATAATGCCTGCAATACGTGCAATGCCTAATACATCACCTTTTTTATGATTGCCCTGCTGAATAAGTGTCAAAGTTTTATCCAACATTAATATTTGGCCTTCTGCGATAGCGACACGTTTAGTCACTTGCTTATTACCAACATCAACCATATGGGCTTCACCTGCTTGATTAAAATGTGTTAAATCAGCCATGAGTGGTATCCTTTTAATTTTAAATATGTGAAACAATTAACCAGATGAGCATCCAAGTCAAATTTTTTGCCAGTCTCCGCGAAACTATCGGTGTTGCTGATACGACGATTAGTCATGCTGATTCTGCCGGCCAAGCATGGGATATCGCGACCAATAAAGCCGAACGTCCCGTCAATGTGCTCGTTGCCATTAACCTTGAATATGCTCACTTTACAAGCGCTGTTCAAGATGGTGATGAGGTCGCTTTTTTCCCGCCAGTAACCGGCGGTTAATAACTATGTCTATCTACATCGAACAACAAGCATTTGATCCGTGGCAAGCCATCATCGATCATCAACAGCAATCTGATCTCAATAAGCAATTTGGCGCCACTGCTACTTTTATTGGCTCAATGCGTGACTTTAATGAAGATGCTGACGTCTCGCAGATGGTGCTCGAACATTACCCAGCAATGACCGAACGTTATTTAAATCAATTGGAACAGCAAGCCAGAGAACGTTGGGATTTACTTGATATATTAATCATTCATCGTGTCGGAGACATAAAACCTGCAGATCCGATCGTGTTAATTGCTTGTTGGTCAGCACATCGTCGTGCTTCTTTAGATGCGTGCAGTTGGCTAATTGAAGCGTTAAAACATCAAGCACCATTCTGGAAAAAAGAAACCAGGCAAGATGGTGAACATTGGGTCGAGAGCAATACAGACGGTTTATAAATAATCTTTAAATACCGCTCTTCACACAATAAATGTTATTGGAGCGGTTTTATAACGTTCTATCTGCTTACGCTATTTGAGATAAGATTAAAATTAATCGCGACGTTTTTTCAAGTTTGAATGTTGATTTTCCAACCGTCTCTTTTTAACTAATTGTTCAGCCGTTAACTTTTTCTTTTTATCCTTAAACGGATTATCACTCATTTTAAACTCGATCATTATCGGTGTGCCATGTAGCTTTAGCACGGTCCGGAAAGTATTTTCTAAATACTTCATATAGCTGTTCGGCGTTTTATCTGTTTGGTTACCATGAATAATAATACGTGGTGGATTTTTGCCGCCAAGATGAGCATAACGAAACTTAATTCTCCGACCATTGACCATTGGAGGCTGGTGATCCGCCACAGCATCTTCTAATACGCGAGTTAAACGCGGCGTTGGAATTTGGGCCATAGCCGACTCATAAGCTTGCTTAACAGATTTAAATAACAAACCTACACCACTACCGTGTAAAGCAGAGATAAAATGTGTATTGGCAAAGTTTAAAAACGGAATCCGACGTTCAATATTCTTTGTCACCCATTCGCGTTCTGCTTTTTCTAAACCATCCCATTTATTAACGGCAATAACTAGTGCGCGTCCGCTTTGCAATATAAGTCCCGCAAGATGAAGATCTTGTTCAACGATGCCATCGTGTGCATCAAGTACTAACAGCACAACATTTGCTTCTTCCAGTGCCTGTAATGTTTTAACAATACTAAATTTTTCTAGCATGTCAGAGACTTTAGAACGTCTACGGACACCAGCAGTGTCAATCAATGTATATCGTGTCCCATCTTTTTCAAATGGAATATGAATGCTATCTCGTGTTGTACCAGGCTCATCAAATGCCACAACACGCTCTTCACCCATAATACGGTTGATTAATGTCGATTTCCCTACATTTGGCCGTCCTAATACTGCTAGACGGATCCCCATTCTTGTTTCTTCATTTTCTTCTTCTTCATCACTTTCTACCGCTAATGCAGCTGGCAGAATATCAGTGATAGCGGTGATTAAATTGACTGTACCACGGCCTTGTGAAGCTGAAATAACTTGGGGTTCGCCCAAACCTAAGGCATAAAAATCTGCGGCAACCAACTCACGTTGTTCGCCTTCTGATTTATTAATAACAAGTAGAATAGGTTTATCAACATTTCGCAGTGTTTGAGCAATTTCTTGATCGTCAGAGGTCATACCTGCACGACCATCAACTAGAAATAAAATTAAATCTGCTTCTTGTATCGCAAGATCGGCTTGTTTACGCATTAAATCTGACATATTGTCTGATTGTGCTGTCATCCCGCCGGTATCGATCAAAATAAAATCACAGCCATCGCTTTTAACCGTGCCATATATTCTGTCACGAGTAAGACCCGAAAAATCCGCAACCAAAGCATCGCGAGTACGTGTTAAGCGGTTGAATAAGGTTGACTTGCCAACATTTGGCCGACCGACTAAGGCAATGACTGACTTCATAATATTATTGGATCCGGAATGCGGTTAATGTACCGTCTGCGGCCGAAACATAGACCAAGTTGTTACTGACAACAGGCTTACTACGAATGGCTGCATCAGTTATGTTGACACGTGCTGTAAAACGACCATCTTGGCGAGAAATCCAATGAACATAACCTTCAAGATCACCAACAACAACATTATTACCAACAACAACTGGTGCCGTCGGATTACGTCTTAATAATCGCGTTTGTCGCCAAAGAGAATCACCCGATCCATCTTGTAGCGCCCAAACATTACCTTCTTCATCACTCACATAAACAGCGGCATCAGCTACAGACACATCTAACCCTGAACGAGATGACATCTCTTTAGCCCACAATATAGAACCATCATCAAGAGATAGCGCTGCTATACGTCCATTGTAAGCGACCACATAAACAGTATTGTTAATCACAACAGGATCTGCATCAATATCAACAAGCCGATCAAGTTCAGTTCTACCACGTGGTATAGCTACACTTTTTTCCCAAACTACTTTGCCATCAATAATCGATAAGGCAACAACTTTACCATTGGCATAACCTGAAATGACTTTATCATCAGCTATAACGGGCGCACTTGCACCTCGTAAACTTAACAATGGAACGGTGCGTTGATAGTTCCATAATACTTGACCATCTTTTGCAGAAAGTCCTGTCATGCGCCCATCAGAGGTACTTGCCACAACAATTCCTTGAGCCGCTTTTGGGGGAGCAAGTACTTCACTGCTTAATTTTGCATTCCAGAGTAAATCGCCGTTACTGGCATCCAAAGCAAGTACTTCACCTTTTTTAGTTCCAACAAGAATCAGACCTTCACCACCACCGACTCCCGTAGTAACAGGCACATCAAGCGAGACTCGCCATTGGCGTTTACCCGTTTCTGCATTGTAACTATTCACTTCGCCTTCATAGTCAATCGCAATAATCGCATCACCCTGTAACCAAGGATCTAAACTACTGTAAATATCATTAGAGCCACCGGTATCTGTCGACCATGCGATAGAAGGTTCAAACTCTTGAGTAAACTCTGTTAACTCAGTCGGTGGCACTTCGTACACATCATCTTTAAACCAGCCACTGACGGTGCTGCATGCATTCAATGACATAAGCAATATCAAAGCACAAACAATTTTGAATGTTTTAACTATCATTGTGCTATCGCCACGTCATCAAGTTTAAGTTGCAATAAGGTTTGGCGAGGTTCCCCAGGCTGTAAAGTCATCATAGCCGCTTGATAAGCAGTGTGAGCTTCACTTTTTTTGCCCTGTGCCACCAAGATATTACCTTGTACCTCAGCGAATAATGACTTGAAACTCACAGCTGTTGATTGGTTGACTAACTCAAGTGCCGCATCAAATTTTGATTCAGCTAATAACACTTGGCTAAGTCGTAATTGTGCTAATGCTTTATGACCTACCAATTGAGCATGATCAATTATCCACTGCAAGTATTTTATAGCTGCTTCACTATCTTTAGCATCAGCGGATTTTTTGGCCATATCAAATGCAGCAAAAACAGCATAAGGAGTTGATGGGAAATCATTTTGGAGCTGTTGCATTTGTTGATCTGCTTCCGCTTTTTTATCATCATTTAGATAGGTTTCTAACTGCTGATAACTGTGGGATGCTTCCTCGGTCAACGTCGCTTGATGATTAATCCAATAACGACCAGAAAAAATAGCTGCAGAACCCAATACTATTCCAATAACTACAGCGCGCCCATTATCTCGCCACCATTGTTTTATCTCTTCGCCTTTTTCCTCATCTGAAGCGTAAATATCCATCAATTCAGTCCTCGTTTGTCGTTGTGACACATTATTAATTCTATACAGCCTATAATTATACGTTGATCTATAGCTAAAGTGGGTAAGACATTTACGTGCACCAAAATATTGCAAAATATCAGTAGCGCACCAATATTGTTCGTTATTTATTGTAATTATTAAGTAATTTGCCTGTTAGAGCACTGTATTCATTATAAATGTCTTATTTGGTGCAAAAATTGCTTTAGTAGTTGCCATTTTTATCACTTTTAGAGGAAATCACAGTGCATAACGCTAATGATGTTCTGTTTATTTTACTGGGCGCCATTATGGTGCTTGCTATGCATGCTGGTTTTGCTTTTTTAGAAGTAGGTACTGTTCGCAAAAAAAATCAAGTGAATGCCTTAGTCAAAATCATTATGGATTTTGCTATTTCAACTATTGCATACTTTTTTATCGGTTATAGCATCGCTTATGGTGTCGACTTTTTTAAAGCAGCACCCACCTTAATCGATGGGAATGGTTATGCATTAGTAAAATTCTTTTTCTTACTCACATTTGCCGCTGCTATACCTGCCATTGTTTCAGGCGGAATTGCTGAACGGGCGAAATTCAATCCTCAATTAATCGCCACATTTATGTTAGCGGGTTTTATTTATCCTCTATTTGAAGGCATAAGCTGGAATAACCTATTTGGGTTTCAAGCATGGTTAGCCGCTAATTTTGGTGCAAGCTTTCATGATTTTGCTGGCTCGATCGTTGTTCATGCTGTAGGTGGCTGGATTGCATTAGCAGCGGTTTTACATCTTGGTCCTCGTCATGGTCGTTACGGAAAAAAAGGAGAAATATATGCACATCCTCCTTCAAACATTCCATTTTTAGCACTAGGCGCATGGATCTTAACGGTAGGCTGGTTTGGTTTTAATGTTATGTCAGCACAACAGATTGAAGGTATTAGCGGCCTAGTCGCTGTAAACTCACTGATGGCGATGGTTGGTGGTACATTAGTCGCCTGTCTCGTTGGCCGTAATGATCCTGGTTTTGTCCATAATGGCCCTCTAGCAGGCTTAGTCGCAATCTGTGCAGGTTCAGATATTATGCATCCGCTTGGTGCGCTTATTACAGGCGGTATCGCGGGTGGATTATTTGTATATGCCTTCACCCTAACCCAAAACAAATGGAAAATAGACGATGTACTCGGTGTATGGCCTTTACATGGTCTTTGTGGTGTTTGGGGAGGAATTGCCGCAGGTATATTTGGGCAAGTTGCACTGGGTGGTCTAGGGGGAGTTAGTTTATCCTCACAACTAATTGGTACAGCGCTAGGAATTAGTATTGCATTTATCGGTGGTTATGTAGTCTACGGAACACTTAAAAAAGTGATGGGCTTAAGGCTATCTCAGGAACAAGAATATGATGGTGCTGATTTAAGTATCCATAAAATAAGCGCTACACCCGCTAACGATTAACTTAATATGTTTGATTCAATGATTATGTCAATCATAAATGTGAATAGTCGTTTATTCCTATAAGTTGTAAGCGACTTAACATAATGCATTGTTAGTATGAGCTTTTGTTCTAGTTAAATTGCCACGCAACAAACTGACAACGATATCAACGAATAATACCGCCTTGCTGGGTCTTTAAGAAATCACTAAAAATAGTTAACTCAGGCTGCTCTTGACTCAGCAGCTTAAGCTTCTCTTCAGCTTCATCAACTCTTAAACCAGAGCGATAGACCAATTTATATGCTTGTTTGATGTTTTTCACTTGCTCATCTGAAAATTGACGACGCCGTAAGCCTTCAACGTTAACCCCAATTGGTTTAGCCATGTGCCCAGAAACTAAAACATACGGTGGAATATTGCGAGAAATGACACTCCCCATAGCACTGAAAGCATAAGAGCCAATTTTATTAAATTGACTGATTAAACTAAATCCACCTAACACAACATAATTCTCAATAATTACGTGGCCAGCTAAAGACGTATTATTAGCAATAATATTATCATTGCCGACTATGCAATCATGAGCAATATGCACATAGGCCATAATCCAGTTATCGTTGCCTATTTTGGTAATGCCTCCACCTTGAATAGTGCCTCGATTTATCGTTACACTTTCACGGATAAGATTGTTGTCACCAATTTCTAATAATGTGGCTTCACCTGTATATTTTTTGTCTTGAGGATCAGCGCCTACAGATGAAAATTGGTAAATTTTATTACCCTTACCAATTTTTGTTGGTCCTGTAATCACAACATGTGGCCCAATTTCACAATCAGCACCAATTTCTACATTTTCACCAATAACTGAATAAGGACCAATGCTTACCCTATCATCGATGATAGCCGTCGGGTCTATAATAGCCGTGTGATGAATCATTTAGGCATTTCTTGATGAACACACATAATATCTGCTGTTACGACTACCTCTCCATCAACAGAGGCTTCAGCACTAAACATCCAAAAATTACGTTTATTTTTAACAAGTTTAACTTCTAATCTTAATTGATCGCCCGGCTCTACAGGTTTTTTGAATCGAGCATTATCTATCCCTGCAAGATAATAAAGTGCATTGTCTGACTTTACATCATCAGCAGTTTTAAATGCTAGTAAACCCGTTGCTTGCGCTAAAGACTCAAGAATTAAAACGCCTGGCATAATGACTCGTTGAGGAAAGTGACCGGTAAATTGTGGTTCATTAAACGTAATATTTTTAATCGCGACTAAATGTTCGCCAGGCGTATACTCAATAACACGATCGACTAATAAGAAAGGATACCGATGAGGTAACAATCGTTGAATTTCGTGTATATCGATAGTGTTCAATGCTTAGATCCTTAACGTTTTGTTAATTAGTTTATTCGTATTATCAATTTTTAGCTTGGTTAGATATAAAGTAAGTGCTAATTTAGCTTAACTTAGCCTCTAATTCTTTTACCTTTGCAACTAATTTATCCATTTGGCGGTAGCGTATTACACTTTTGTGCCACAACGCTGTTGGCTCAGCAGGAATACCTGAAGAATAACTGCCTGCACTATTGATCGATTTAGTAACCATAGTCATGCCTGTTAGTAGCACATTATCAGCGATACTAAGATGGCCACCTATGCCGACACCACCACCAATTACACAGTATTTACCTATGGTTGTACTGCCTGCAATTCCTACACAGCCGGCAATAACCGTATGGTCGCCTACAATCGTATTGTGTCCAATTTGGATTTGGTTATCAAGCTTAACACCTTGCCCAATAATCGTGTCTTCGATTGCTCCACGATCTATAGTTGTATTAGCACCAATTTCAACATCATCGCCAATTTTGACACTACCAACTTGCGGAACCTTAATCCATTTTCCACCATCATTAGCAATACCGAAGCCATCTGCACCAATAACAACGCCAGGATGAAGCGTGCAACGTTGACCAATTTGCACGCCTTCACAGAGTGTAATATTTGCAGTTAATCTTGTTCCAGCACCAATTTTTGAACCTGACATGATGATACAGTGAGGGCCAATGACCACGTTCTCTTCAATCACGACGCCTGATTCAATAACAACTTGTGCACCGATCGATGCACTGCTATGAATGCTAGATGACTCATTAATGACTGCGCTACTTGCAATTCCAGGACTATGAACCCGAACAGGATTTAATAAGCGCGCAGCTTTAGCATAAGCGACATAAGGATCATCAACAACGATTGCATTATTCGGCACTGAATCAAGCGCTTCCGCATTGACGATGACTGCACCCGCAACTGTTGAGGTTAAAAACTTTCTGTACTTTAAGTTTGCCAAAAAACTAATTTGATTATTAGCAGCATTCTCTAATGTTGCAAAGCTTTCTACTTGATAAGCTTCATCACCATGTACAACACCACCAACATGTTTAGCTATTTCAGCTAGCGTCCAAGCCACTATTATAACTAACCTATTTTTGCGCTTTAAGTAACTGTAATACTTTAGCAGTCATATCGACTTTATCGCTTGCGAAGATTACACCTTGGTAAACAACCAAGTCATAAGATTCTTTTTTAGCTAAATCAACAATAGTCTGTGCGATTTTTTGTTCTAATTTACGTAATTCTTCATTACGACGAATAGACAAATCTTCACTGTATTCATCTTGCAAACGTTTTAATTCACGTTGATCAGCTAACATTTTACGTTCTTTAGCTTTTTGCTCATCTGCTCCAAGAATTGCGCTATCTTTTGTTAACTTATCTTGGTCGGCTCTAAGCCCTTTTAACTTAGCTTCTAATGATTTTCCTCTTGCTGAAAATTCTTTTTCTAGGCGAGACAATGCCTGTGTTTTTTGTGGCGATTGGTCAAGTACCGCACCAGCATTGACTACACCAATTTTCAAATCTGCGGCATTCGCTGATGTACCAACGAATACAAGTGCCAATAACAACCAACTTAACTTCATTTTTTTCACACTTTTCTCCATTACAATTTAACTAAAATGTTGAGCCTAAAGAGAACTGGAAGGCTTCTGTCGTATCACCTTCTTGCTCATTAAAAGGTTGCGCGACGCTGAATGACATTGCACCAAATGGTGAAATCCAAATAGCTGATAGACCTGCAGAATAACGTAATAAACCGGCATCAAAATCTTGGCTGACATCATAAACGTTACCAAAGTCAGTAAATGCGCTTAAGCGGAAAGATTTTAATGTTTTTTTCATAAACGGTACAGGGAAGATAATTTCAGCCCCACCCGTTACTAAGAAGTTACCACCCAACGCTTCGCGATTTTCTTTTATACCTAGTGTATTTGACTGGTAACCACGTACACTTCTCATACCACCAGCATAAAAGTTTTGGAAGAAAGGTAACTCTTCCGTATCCCCATAACCATCAGCATAACCAAGGTTTCCACCTAGGGCTAATGTCAACGAGTCACTAATCGGGTGATACCAATCGTTTTTATAGCGTAATTTATAATATTGTAAAGAACCAACAGGAATTGAGACTTCAGCTGATAAACTTTGGTTCATACCACTTGTTGGTAACGTCGCATTATCACGAGTATCGTTTGACCAACCTAATGTCAGTGACCAAGTATCAAACTGTGAACCTTCCTTATCAATAAAATCCTGATAACGCTGAATGCGATTATCATTAGGAAGTTTTATAGTCGTGTTCTCATAACCTAGTGCTAAGCGAATACGATTTGATTCAGAAATAGGAATACCAAAGTTAATATCCCCGCCATATACATCCGTATTATAGCGAGCTAAGTTAGCTTCCGTTGTATCTGTTTTTCTATAAAACGCATTAAAGCCCTGACTAATTCCGTCAACGGTTACGAACGGATCCGTATAACCAAAGCTATAAACAGTATTGATACTACTATTATTAAAGCCAAAGTTAATGTGCTTACCACTACCCAAGAAATTCTTTTGCGTAACATTGGCATTGAAAATAATACCATCAGATTGAGAGAAACCAATACCGGCAGATAAACTACCTGATGCCATTTCAGTCACATTATAATCAAGGTCAACTTGATCTGCCGTGCCTGCAACAGGATTCGTTTCTACGTTTACATCTTCGAAATAGCCAAGGCGTTGAATCCGTGCACGAGATTGATTAACGTCTTTTGTTGAGATCCATGATGATTCTTGTTGACGCATTTCACGGCGTAACACCACATCACGCGTTTTACTATTTCCCGCAATATTAATTCTACGGACATAAGCTCGACGACCGGGATCGACGAAGAAAGTCAATGAGACTTCATTGTTATCACGATCAATCGAAGGTACTGCATTTACGTTTGCAAAGGCATAACCATCATCGCCTAAACGTGCAGTTAATGCTTCCGTCGTCTTAGTAATCGCTTTACGGGAAAAAACAGCATCTTTCCTTATAGTTACTAAATCGAATAATTCTTTTTCTGGCACGATTAAGTCGCCCGCTAGACGGACTTCTTTAATCTTATAACGATCACCTTCCGCGATATTAATGGTGATAAACATTTGTTTTTTATCATCAGTGATGGTGACTTGCGTCGATTCAACAGTGAAGTCAACATAACCCCGGTCTAAATAAAATGAACGTAAGGTTTCTAAATCAGCTGATAATTTTTGTCGTGAATATTGATTATCGCTAGTAAAAACCGACAACCAACTACCTGTAGTTGACTCGAACCCTTCTAATAACTCGTCATCATCATATGCATTATTACCTACAATGTTGATCCCACCAATTGTAGCTATAACGCCTTCTGCCATTGTGATTCGGACAGCTACACGATTACGAGATAAAGGTGTTACCTCAGAGTTTATGGTCACACCGTATTTACCACGGCTGAAATATTGACGTTCTAATTCGAGCTCAACCCTTTCTAACATCGCTTTTTCGTAAACTTGTCCCTCAGAGAAACCAATTTGACTAAGCGATTTTAATAATTCTTTACTATCGAGATCTTTATTCCCGACAAATTCAATACTCGATATTGCTGGTCGTTCACTCACCTTAATAACCAATACACCATCTTGTTGCTCAACTTGAACATCATTGAAGTATTTTGATTTAAAGAGTGCCCTAATAATACTTTTGGCATCCTTGTCTGTCATTTCATCGCCGACTTTCACCGTCAAAAAGTTAAAGACAGTACCTGCTGAAATTCGCTGTAATCCCTCGACACGAATATCTTTTATAACAAAAGAATCGGCCAAAGCGATGTTGGTGAGTAATAGTAATGCAATTATCTGAAGTATTTTTGTCATTATAATTAAGTTTTTAGAGACGTAAAAACGTTAGTGTAACCGTAATTAGCGCTATTATCCAAACAGTCTTGTTAAGTCATTAAAAAAGGCCAGCAACATCAGCATCAAAAGCATCATCATACCCACCTTTTGTCCCTGTAATTGAGCCTGTTCTGGGAGTGGTGAACCGCGTAACCATTCGATAAAGTAGAGTGCTAAATGCCCGCCATCTAATACAGGAATAGGTAGCAAGTTTAGTATTCCTAGACTAATACTAATCATCGCTAAAAAACTAATGAAGGACATAACACCACGTTCAGCGGAAGCACCGGCAAATTGCGCAATAGTAATTGGGCCGCCGATATTTTTGCTCGACACTGATCCAACCACCATTCCTACTAAACTTTTGACGGTTGAACTAGAAAACTGCCATGTTTCAATTACGGCTTGGCCGATTGCCGATATTGGCGAATAACGTAGTTCCGCTTTTAAATTGTCTGGCACGGAAGTGCTGGACACATCGACACCCGCACCTATTTGTCCAATATTTCCATCCATCGTTTGTGGTGTGAGCGTTACGTTAATCTCTTCTTGCGCTCGTTTAATTTTAACTTCTAGCGCTTTATCGGCACTGGCTCTTATTAATGTTACCCAACCCGACCAACTATCAATAGGTACATCATCAGCAGAAATTAACTCATCGCCACTTTGTAAGCCCGCATCTTCAGCCGCACCACCTTCTATAATCGTACCAAGAACCGGTTTTAAAGCAACGTTGACTGGTGTAATGCCTAATATTTGGATCAGCGACTCAGGTTGTTCTGGATTAAGTTGCCACTTTGGTACATCAAGGATGCGTACGCGTTCAACACCATCAGTAGTAACCGTTAATTCTGCCACACCACCACTTTCTGCAATTCGAGTTACGGCTTTATTTACTGCTAACCATGTTGGTGTATCACGACCATTAATGCTCAGAATCTGATCGCCTGCATGCAGTTGCGCATTTTCTGCTGGAGATTCAGGGACAACCCCATCAACAACCGATTTTATACCCGGAATACCGACCATAAAAATAAGCCAGTATGCGAATATTGCAAATAAAAGATTAGCAATAGGTCCTGCGGCAACAATGGCGACGCGTGAACGTAATGGTTTTCGGTTGAACGTTTTATCAAGATCTTCGACTGCTACTTCACCTTCACGCTCATCAAGCATTTTGACAAAACCGCCCAAAGGAATCGCCGCTAAAATATATTCCGTGCCATCTTTGCCGCGTCTTTGCCATAAGGGCTTGCCGAATCCTACTGAAAACTTAAGAACTTTGACACCACAGCGCCTAGCCACCCAAAAATGACCAAATTCATGAACAACGACTAAAATCGCTAACGCTATAATAAAAAATAACAGTGATTGCATATTATTGTGTCAACTCAATAGCGAGCGCGCGTGCAAGTGCATCGTCAGCTAAAATCTCTTCTAACGTATTACCATCATGAGCAGGGATATTGGCAAGTGCTTGCTCAATTATTTGAGGTATTTGAGTAAATTTAATCTGTTTTTGCAAAAATGCTTCAACAGCAACTTCATTGGCCGCATTTAAAATTGCCGTGCTTGTGCCGCCTGCATTCAAGGCTTGGTATGCTAATGCTAGGCATGGAAAGTGTTTGTGATCGGCTACTGAGAAATCTAATCGACCAACTGTCGCTAAGTTCAAAGGCTCTACGCCGGAATCAATTCGTTGTGGCCAGGCTAATGCATTAGCAATCGGCGTTCTCATATCGGGGTTCCCCATCTGAGCCAATACCGAGCCATCGACATAATCAACCATGGAATGAATAATACTTTGGCGATGTAATAACACATCAATTTGCGACGCGGGTAAACCAAATAACCAATGCGCTTCGATCACCTCTAAACCTTTATTCATCATAGTTGCAGAATCTACAGATATCTTTTGGCCCATCGACCAATTCGGATGTGCGACCGCTTGTTCTGGTGTCACATGTTCAAGATCTTCCAACGCGTAATCTCTAAAAGGACCGCCCGATGCTGTTAGAATAATCTTGCGAACGCCTTTGCCATCATAATGATATTGCTGCTTGCTTCCGACAGGTAGGCATTGCCATATTGCATTATGTTCACTATCTACTGGCAATAAAGTCGCACCATTGGCTTCGACTTCACGCATAAATAAACCACCGCTCATCACAAGGGCTTCTTTATTAGCCAACATAATGTGTTTGCCAGCACGTGCAGCGGCAAGGGTTGGTAACAAACCTGCCGCACCAACAATAGCCGCCACGACATAATCAGTCTGCTGACTTTGTGCAACAGTTGATAGCGCATCAAACCCTGACATAACTTGTGTTGCACTACCGACAGACTTTAATTTTTCGGCTAATTGCTGAGCCGCATTTTCATCTAACATGACAGCAATCGTAGGATTAAAACACTGACATTGTTCGAATAATATATCTACAGAACGATTTGCCGTCAGTGCATACACCCAATATTTATCAGGATGTCGAGACAAAACATCTAAGGTGCTGATGCCAATTGAACCAGTAGAGCCTAATATAGTGATCGCTTGCATTTAAAACACTCCTAATAAAAACAAGCCAGAAGTAAATACAGGTACAGCTGCGATTAAACTATCTATTCGGTCCAGCATTCCACCATGGCCAGGCAATAAATTACCGCTATCTTTAACATTGTGTGAGCGCTTAAATAGGCTCTCGAACAAATCACCAACAATGGAAATAAGCAGTACGATGAAAGATAAGAATAACCACTGTGGCAGACTTACTGAACCAGAAATACCTAAGCCATAACCGATAAAAGCCCATATGCCACCAAGTACTAAAGCACCTGCTACACCTTCCCATGTTTTGTTCGGGCTAATGGCCTTAGCCAAGGGAGTTTTGCCCCATTTTTTACCTGCAAAATAGCCACCTGTATCGGCAAGCCAAACTAATACCATTACAAATACAACTTGTTGAGGTCCTAACACGCTAGATTGATGAAGCATTACGGCGCCATGCCCAAATAGAGCTAAAACCAATGAAGCGAGGATAAGCGCATTGAATCGCTTCATTAATAATGTTTGCATGCACGCAGGCAATGCACGATGTGCATAACGACAGACAATAAGTAAAATTAAGC
Source organism: Methylophaga sp. (assembly GCA_011053005.1). Classification (GTDB taxonomy): domain Bacteria; phylum Pseudomonadota; class Gammaproteobacteria; order Nitrosococcales; family Methylophagaceae. The sequence goes on along the minus strand of DRHW01000004.1, from coordinate 47,962 downwards.
CCCAGACAATCAAAGGCATTAACATCGATGTGTCGATGGGCAGTAACCAAACTAAGCTGCTGATGATGGCTAAGACCACCATCGCCAAGATCATTTTATTGCGGCCTGAATAACCAATAATGGCAAACCACTCTATCGCAGCTAAAACAATAATACCGGCAATCAGCCACTGTAAAATGGCTGTGGGTAAATACAAAATGCTTAACATCACTACGGGAATTAAAATACCCGCAGTCCATAAACGCTGTTTAAGCATTATTTGTTATCTCGTAATTGTTCAGATGTTTTGCCAAAACGTCGTTCTCGTTGGCAGAAAGAGCTTATGGCTTTGTCTAATTCAGTGCCATTAAAATCAGGCCATAACGTATCGGTAAAAAAGAATTCGGTATAAGCCATTTGCCATAATAAAAAGTTACTAACACGCTGTTCGCCACCCGTGCGAATAAACAAATCTGGTTCTGGAATTTTCGAGGTTGTTAAGCCTGCAGAAATAGCTTCTTCCGTAATATCTTCGGGTAATATTTCACCGGTTTTTACTTTTTCAGCTAATTGCTGAACGGACTGCGTAATATCCCAGCGTCCACCATAATTGGCAGCAATATTAACGATTAGCCCTGTGTTTACTATAGTCAATTGCTCAGCTTGGGTAATTTGTTTTTGTAAACTGGCTGAAAACTTGCTGACATCACCAATAATTTGTAAACGAATATTATTTTTATGTAGCTGCTTAACTTGTTGTTTTAATGACAAAGCAAACAACTCCATTAACAGCGTCACCTCTTTGCTAGGTCGACGCCAATTCTCACTACTAAAAGCAAATAAACTCAACACCGCCACATTCCGTTCGATGCAGCGTTTAACAATAGTTTCGACCGATTTTACACCCGCCCGATGCCCCATAAACCGAGGTTGAAGACGTTTTTTTGCCCAACGACCATTGCCATCCATGATGATGGCAATGTGTTGTGGTGGAGTTAGATCGGCGGATTCCTCAGACATAAATCGTTAAATGACGGTCAGATAGCCGTCATTAAACTTCCATCAAATCAACTTCTTTCTCAGCCAACACGGCGTCAATTTGTTTGATTGTTGAATCAGTCAGTTTTTGGATAAGATCTTCAGCACCACGTTGCTCGTCTTCTGAAATTTCTTTCTCTTTCAATAAATCTTTCAAAGTACCATTAGCATCGCGTCGAATATTGCGAACGGCGATACGAGCACCCTCAGCTTCATTCTTTGCTATTTTAACCATATCTCTACGACGCTCTTCAGTCAAAGGCGGAATTGGAATACGGATCGTCATACCGGCACTATTTGGGTTAACACCTAGATCTGATGTCATGATCGCTTTTTCGACCACTGACAACATGTTTTTTTCCCACGGTGTCACGGTCAATGTCCGAGAATCTTCGATGCCTACATTCGCCACTTGGCTTAATACCACATCCGAACCATAATACGGCACCATGATCTGATCTAATAAGCTGGTATGAGCACGACCGGCACGAATTTTTGCCAGTGATGTTGTAAGTGATGCAACACTTTTTTGCATTCTATCTGCAGCATCTTTTTTAATATCTTCAATCATGTTTTTTTATCCTACTTAGCTATATTAATCTGACTAGCTTGAATTTATCTTTTAATTAGAAAACCAATTCTAATCAAAAAAATTATCTAACCAGCGTACCAATATTTTCACCGTAAATCAGTTTGGTCAAATTACCTTGTTTATGCACATCAAATACACGTAACGGCATTTTCTGTTCTTGACACATCACCACTGCCGTCGTATCCATTACAGCTAAACGCTTAGTGATTACTTCATCATAACTGAGTTCATCATAACGAACTGCATTAGGATCTTTTTTCGGATCGGCCGTATAAACACCATCCACTTGTGTCGCTTTTATCAGTAAGTCAGCACCAATTTCGACGGCGCGAAGACTGGCAGCAGAATCAGTTGTGAAAAATGGATTGCCTGTTCCGGCAGCAAAAATAACAATGCGGCCTTTTTCTAGGTGACGAATCGCACGTCGACGTAAATAATCTTCACAAACTTCATTTATTCGTATTGCTGACATGACGCGGCAAAACGAACCTTTTTGTTCTAAGGCATCTTGTAAGGCTAGAGCATTCATCACCGTGGCTAACATGCCCATATGATCGCCACTGACACGATCCATACCGCTCGCAGCTAAACCCGCACCACGGAATATATTACCACCGCCAATGACAATCCCGAGCTCAACGCCTTGTGCGCTGAGCTCAGCGATTTCTGTCGCGAAACGAGCAATAACCTCAGGTTGAATGCCATAGTCAGCATCCCCCATTAACGCCTCACCACTTAATTTAAGTAGAACACGTTTATAAACTGGTTTATTGCCTGTTTCTGTCATAACTTAGTTACCTTTTACTTGTGCCATTACTTCTTCAGCAAAGTTATCGACAGCTTTCTCAATACCTTCACCAACTTCAAAAAATTCAAATGCTTGAACGGTTGCATTTGCTTTTTTGACAAGCTGTTCAACTGTAAAGTCTGGATCTTTAACGAAAGGTTGACCCATTAAGCTGATTTCATTAACGAATTTGCTCATGCGGCCTTCAACCATTTTTTCAACGATCGCATCAGGCTTACCGCTTTCTTTTGCTTGAGTTGCAACGATATCACGTTCTTTTTCAAGCAATTCAGCAGGTAAGTCAGCAGCAGAAATAGCACTCGGACGGTTTGCAGCAACGTGCATTGCTAAATCTTTAGCTAGTGCAACATCATTACCCGTCATTTTTACCATTGTTCCAATACGGTCACCGTGACGGTATGAACCGATAATGCCGTCATCTGTTGCCATTAATGCAAAACGACGTACTTTGATGTTTTCACCGATTTTAGCTACTAATGCTTGACGAATAACTTCAATCGAGTCGCCATTGCCATTTAAAGGTAAAGCCATTAATGCTTCAAGATCAGCAGGCTGAGCCGTCAATACTGTTTTAGCAACATTATCAACAAAAGCCATAAAGTCTTCTGCTTTAGCAACAAAGTCTGTTTCAGAGTTGATTTCTAACATAACCGCTTGTTTGCCATCAGCACTTATTTCAATTGCAATAACACCTTCAGCAGCAATGCGATCAGATTTTTTATCAGCCTTAGCTAAACCTGATTTACGCATTTCATCAATTGCAACTTCGATATCACCGTTAGATGCTACCAACGCTTTTTTACATTCCATCATGCCTGAGCCAGTACGCTCACGTAGTTCTTTTACTAATGCAGCAGTAATTGCCATTTGTTTAGCCCTTTAATTCTTTGAACTATGTTTAGCCAGAAAATCTAGCCGTACATACAATACAGGCCCACTAAACTAGTGAGCCTGTATACTTGATTAACTAGATGATGTTACTCAGCCGCCGCTTCTGTACTTTCAGCAGCTACAACATCAGCCATCTCTTCAGCACCGTTTGCAACGGCTGCGCGACCATCTAAAATCGCTTCAGCCATGCTTGTTGTGTAAAGTTTGATAGCACGCATTGAATCGTCATTACCAGGAATCACATAGTCAACGCCATCTGGATTGCTATTAGAGTCAACGACAGCAATAACAGGAATACCTAACTTGTTAGCTTCTTGAATAGCAATACGTTCATGGTCAACGTCGATAACGAATAACGCATCAGGTAAACCACCCATTTTACGGATACCACCGATGCTTTTTTCTAATTTTTCTTGTTCACGTGTTAAGTTTAAAACTTCTTTCTTTTTCAAGCCTTCTAATTTACCAGACTCGATCATTTCTTGAATTGTATCTAAACGTTTGATTGATTTACGCACAGTTTGGTAGTTAGTCAACATACCACCTAACCAACGACGATTTACATACGGCATACCTGCGCGTTCTGCATCTTCACGGATAGGATCTTGTGCTGCACGTTTGGTACCTACGAATAGAATGCGACCTTTTTTAGAAGCCAATTTACCAACGAAGTTCAATGCATCATTGAACATCGGTAAGCTATGCTCAAGATTCAAGATATGGATATTATTGCGTTTACCAAAAATAAATGGACCCATTTTTGGGTTCCAGTAGCGAGTTTGGTGACCGAAGTGGACGCCTGCCTCAAGCATTTGGCGCATTGTTGTTTTAGCCATTTTAATTAAAACCTTTATATTAATTGTGGGGTTAAACCTCCACACACCCCAAATATCGACTAACTGACTAAGCTGTTAGCACCCCGAAACTTGTGTCGGTGCATGTGTGATTTGTGCCTTAGATTAGGCGCGCATATTATTCCACAAATCACGTATAAAAACAAAGTAAAATCAATCTGTTTATCGCTATCAACCAGACTCAAATGCCCATTTTAACTAATTCAGTTTATAGGGCGAATTACACTGGTTAAAGATCATTGGATGTAAAATAGTTAAAAAAGCTTTTAAACCCATACGAAAATAACACTACGACCATCAATTTACTGGTCGTTTTACTTATTTTCCGGCACACTAGCAGCTAATATAATAGTTAATATTTTTGTCAATTTAATCAAGGAAACAATTCAATCATGGCCGTTAGTATCAAAACAACTGCAGAAATTGAAAAAATGCGTGTCGCTGGTCGTCTAGCTGCTGATGTGCTGACGATGATAGAACCGCATGTTGTAGCCGGTATAACCACTGATGAACTAAACCAAATTTGTCATGATTATATTGTTGACGTTCAACAAGCCATTCCCGCCCCTTTGAATTATCACGGTTTTCCAAAATCAATTTGCACCTCGGTCAATCATGTTATCTGTCATGGCATTCCGGGTGATAAAAAGCTGAAAGATGGCGATATTATTAATATTGATATCACTGTTATTAAAGAAGGTTATCACGGCGATACCAGCAAGATGTTTCATGTTGGTAAAACCTCTATTCTTGCCCAACGATTATGTGAAAATGCCCGCGAAGCAATGCTGATTGGTATTGCCATGGTTAAACCTGGAATACAGCTCGGTGACATTGGCCATGCGATTCAAGTCCATGCTGAAGCACAAAATTTTTCTATCGTGCAAGAATATTGTGGTCATGGCATCGGGCTTGTATTCCATGAAGATCCACAAGTTTTACATTATGGAACGCCTGGAACGGGATTAACGCTAGAAGCGGGTATGACGTTTACGATTGAACCGATGATTAATGCAGGAAAACGTCATATCAAACAATTGCCAGATAATTGGACTGTCGTCACCAAAGATCGCTCGTTATCTGCACAATGGGAACATACTATTTTAGTCACCGAAACAGGTCACGAAATTTTGACCTTGCGTAAGGATGAAATAATTTAACTTATGACTAACCCATTATTATCACTTTGGCAGGTCGCTAATAATGAAAAACCTCATTCTGAGGTCTTAAATATTAGTTTTTATCGTAATGCCCTTCAACAAGGCCAAGCTCATTTAAAACAACAATTTGAAGCACAAGCAGACATCATTACGCTTGTTCAACAACGTGCTGCTTTTATTGATGAAGTGCTACAAGACTTATGGCAGCATCATATTCCAGCTAGTGCACCAATTAGTCTTGTTGCTGTTGGTGGTTATGGTCGTGGAGAGCTTCATCCTTATTCAGATATTGATTTATTAATATTGCTCGATGATGCTGTTTCTGAGCAACCGCCCAATGAACTTTCAACATTTCTGACTTTACTTTGGGATGTCGGCCTTGAAATTGGTCATAGCGTTCGCACCATTCAAGAATGTAGACAACAAGCAGAAGAAGACATAACGATTGCCACCAATCTGCTTGAAACTCGCCTATTATCTGGCGATAAAGCATTATATGCTGCGCTACAACAGCTTACGATTAATCACAAAACGTGGGATACATCTCGCTTCTACCAAGAAAAGAAACAAGAACAATTACAACGTCACCTTAAATACAACGATTCGATTAATAATCTAGAACCTAATATTAAAGAATCACCCGGTGGTTTACGTGACTTGCAAGTTATTAGCTGGGTTGCCCAACAACATTTTGATGTAAAAGATATCAAAGGCCTTAAACAAAAAGGCTTTCTTGCTAACAGTGAATTTCAACGTTTAGATAAAGCGCGTCGATTTTTATGGCGGGTCCGCTTTTCACTACATCTAGTTGCCAATCGTAAACAAGAAAAGTTAATGATCGATCATCAACGAGAAGTCGCTATACAGCTTGGTTATCAAGAAACCGATAGTCGACTCGCCGTCGAACATTTCATGAAAGATTATTACCGTTGCGCCCGCTCGGTCAGTCAAATGAATGAACTGTTACTGCAACTGTTTGAAGAAAATATCATTCAAGCCAATGAGATCGCTCAAATTGAACCGATTAACAGACGATTCCAAATTCATAACGGTTATCTAGAAACGATCAATTCTGGGATCTTTGCTTTTTATCCTTACGCGATGCTGGAAGTATTTTTAATATTACAGCAACAGCCAGAAATCAAAGGTATTCGTGCTGATACCATTCGTCAACTTCATGCACATCGTCATCTTATTGATAAACGTTTTCGGGCTGATATCAAAAATCGCAGCCTATTCATGGAAATTATTCGCCAACCTAAAGGCGTGACTCATGAATTTCGACGTATGAATAGATTAGGGATCTTAGGCGCTTATTTACCCTCATTTGGCCAAATTGTCGGACAAATGCAGCATGATCTTTTTCATGCCTATACGGTCGACGAACATACCTTATTTCTTGTTAGAAATTTACGGCGTTTTTCATGCCCAGAATATCAAGCAGAATTTCCACTTTGCTCCGAAGTCTATGAGCAACTCCCTAAACCAGAATTATTGTTTATCGCAGGTTTGTTTCATGATATAGCCAAAGGTCGCGGTGGCGATCACAGCAAACTAGGCGTGGTTGATGCCGCGGCATTTTGTATGCAACACAGTCTCAGTGATTTTGATACCGACATAGTGACATTCTTAGTTCGTCAGCATCTCACTATGTCAGCAACCGCACAAAAATTTGATATCCATGATCCTGAGGTAATTAAGAAATTTGGTGAAAAAGTACAAACAGTCGACAGGCTTAATTATATCTATTTATTAACCGTTGCTGATATTCGTGCCACCAATAATAATCTCTGGAATGGCTGGCGTGATTCCTTATTAAAACAGCTTTACCACACCACCAAACAATGGTTGGTTGCTCATGATGAAGTGGCAAAAAGCACGGCAGAAAAAAGTCAGCGTCAACAAGCTTCAGCATTAGAATCATTGATTGAACAATCCTTTTCCGAACAGCAAATAATTGATTTATGGCAACATTATGAGTCAGATTATTTTCTGCGTCATACTGTTGATGAAATCTGCTGGCAAACAAAATGCCGCCTCCAAAATCTAATAACACCCACTTTAATTAATATTAGAAAACATGATCAAGAAAACATGCTTGAGATATTTATTTGTACTCAAGATAGACCTCGTATTTTTGCAGCCACCACCGCTTGCCTAGAACAGCTACAACTAGACGTGCTTGATGCAAAAATCAGCATTACTTCAGACACTTACACCCTTAACACCTATATTGTTAACGGCTTCAATCAACAGCCATCAGAGATATCTCAGGCATTAGAAAAACAGCTGAATAACTTAAACGAAATTAAAACCCAAAGCTCAGCGTTAACACCAAGAAAAATGAAACTCTTCGAGACAACGCCAACGATTCAATTTCAAACAAATGAAGAACAAAATCACACAGTGATGGAGCTAAGAACTCATGATAGACCAGGCTTAGTTTCATCGGTTGCTCAAGTCTTTTTACAGCAGGATATTCAACTCAGTAATGCTAAACTCGCTACATTGGGTGACCAAGTCGAAGACGTATTTTTCATCTCAACACTCACGAGTGGGCCTTTAAATAGAAATGAACAAGATAATTTGCAGCAGAAATTAATGTCGGCGTTATCCAACTAAAAAAGTATTCAAAACTAAGGTCGATTCACAATATGGTTCCGCTTAAAATAGTGCTTATATTTCAGATATAAAAAAGGCGCAATTAGTAAAATAAATTGCGCCCGTTCATTTAAAGTGTAGGCTTATTTTTTGTCGGAAACCGTTAATTCATCGGCTAAGTTTGCTACTTTTTTACTGCCAATACCTTTGACATTCACTAAGTCTTCCACTGACTTAAATTGGCCATTATTTTCACGATATTGAACAATCGCAGCAGCGGTTGCTTCACCTACACCATTCAATGATTGCAACTCCGATTGTGTTGCTGTGTTGATATTAATTTTATCCATTGCATACGCAGAACCGGCACTCATTGATAACATTGCACTCAGAACTAGCGCACCAAATAATTTATTAAACTTCATATCCATATACTCCCTGTTAATAAAAACTACCCAATATGAGTAGCGGTTAATAATAGTAATGGAATGAATATAATCTGGCAACACGTACCAAATTTTTAAGCATAATATTATTCAAAATAGTGCACTAATTCACTTTTTAAACATTAATTTAAATTAATGTGAGACGCCATCTTTCTTTAATACTTTAACAAAAGTCAGCCAAATAATTCTCATATCCAGCTGCAATGATTGCTTGCGTAAATACTCGACATCTAATGCCACTTTTTGGGGAATAGGCAACTCATCTCGCCCATTAATTTGTGCCCAACCTGTTAATCCAGGAACAAGCTTGTGTACCCCATACTCCGTGCGTAATGCCACTAAATCATCTTGATTAAATAATGCGGGCCGAGGTCCTACAAAACTCATATCTCCCTTTATGATAGACCACAACTGAGGTAGCTCATCCAAGCTTGATTTGCGTAAAAAGTTACCAACCGGTGTTAAAACACTTTTGGGATCAGCTAATAAATGGGTCGCTACAGCAGGCGTATCACTCTTCATACTGCGAAATTTAGGCATTTTGAAAATTTTATTATTTTTGCCAACTCTGTCTGACCAGTACAAAATAGGGCCTTTTGAAGTCAGTTTTACTAATACAGCAACTACAATAATGGGTAATAACAAAATGAACATCGCCACCAAAGCGAAAATTAAGCCTAACACTCTCTTCATCTAAATCAACCTAAATCTGGGCAAGTAATTAAAATTAGTAAACTTTCATAAGTCATCAATCATTATGCTTATTCAAATAAGCATCTGCTGTTTTTTTCAATTGCTCATTCATTGTGATTACAGGCTGCCAACCCAATAAATTTTTAGCTTTAGAAATATCTACCTGTGAAGAACCGAATAAACGATTCGCCATCGCTTTCTTGCCAATAAGTTTAGCTGCAAAAGCCATCCAACTAACGGGCACTGGAATTAACCGTATTTGTTTACCCAAAGACTTCGCTACTTTTTGCAATAGTTCAGGGGTAGATACATCTTCATCATCCGAAATTAAAAATATCTCATTGGCTGCTTCAGGATGCTCAATACAATGAATAATAAAACTCACAAGATTATCTAAGGCGACAAGTGATCGTCGATTATGTATCGAGCCGAATGGAAGCGGTACATCTTTATTGACCCATTTCATCATCGATGCAAAATTTGCTCGCACACCAGGGCCATAAACTAAAGGTGGTCGAATAATCACCACCTCCATACCTGTTTGTTTTGCCAAATTTAATAAACCTTGTTCTGCTTCATATTTTGACACAGCATAATCATTATGTGGTAAAGGCTCATCCAATTCTGAAAACGGACTTGATGACTTATCACCATTTACACCGATAGAACTTAAATAAATAAAACGTTTGACACCAATCTTGGCTGCCATTTCTGCTAATGTTAATGATGCATCACGATTAACCTTCCTAAATTCACGCAACGGATCAGAGGCTTCATCTTTCATTATATGGACACGAGCAGCCAAGTGGATAACGACATCTATACTGTGAAGAGCTTGATACATCTTCCCATTAAATGATAAATCATTTAATAACCAGTTTTTTAATTCACAATCGGCAACTTGCAACACGTCTTTTGGGAAAATTGATGTTAACTGACGGACTAATACCGTTATGTTACACCCCTCTTCACTCAATCTTTCGACGAGTGAGCAGCCAACAAAACCAGTTGCACCAGTAATAAGTATTCTCATTTAACACCAAGCTTAATCAATATAATCTGCAAAGATTTTACAGGTAAGCGCATTAAAACAATAAGAATACTAGAATAAACCTTATTTTCTTTTAATGACCTCGCCATTTCTTTTGTTGATACGATATAACTATTTATACCTGAAGTGCTCGCTCCGCCAATCCTCATACGTACCAAAACCTTATCTAAGGTTATATAACTAAAATGCATAACTAACAACATTCTCACAAACATATCAAAATCAGCAGCAATTTTATAACCCATCTTATACATGCCAGCCCTTTCATAAGCCGATTTTTTAATGAATGCACCTGGATGAGGAGGCGAAAGACCAAACCGCAATTTCCACGATATAAAATCTGCTGAAGAATAAAGCCGAATCGGCTTTTCTAAATCTTTAGGCATAACAAAATCAACACTGCCTAGCACTATGTCAATATTAGAGCGTAAAGATAATTCTTTAACAACCTCAGAAACCACATCAGAATGAGGATAAAAGTCATCGGAATTTAAAATTCCAATTACATCGCCAGTAGCCAAAGCTAGACCTTTATTCATTGCATCATAAATTCCTTTATCTGGCTCACTTACAATATGTGCAATTCGATCGGCATATTTATTAATGACATCCAAAGTGCCATCTTTGGAATCGCCATCTATGACTATATATTCAATATCCGTGTAGGACTGAGCAAGTACGGATTCAATTGCTGTACTTATAAACAATGCTGAATTAAAGCAAACGGTAATAATAGAAACTTTCAATAGATCGACTCAATCTTTAGTTTTAAGCTCATGAGGTACAATTTTAAGTGACTAAATATCATATAAATGCTTCAGCATTAAGAGCTAACGTTGGGTATAAATAGAAAAATCTAGCTAAAGCATATCCCATAAAAATTAATATAAGCACAACGTTATATAGTGATAAGTCCTTTTCTCTAAAGTGCTGAAATAACCAAGTCAGCAGAAGCACCATACTAATAAGCAGCATCTCTCCGACTCGTGCACCGACGACAACATGATCATAAAATAAACACATTGAAGCACAGCCGATCATCGCTAATGAAAATATCATCCTTTTAAAGGGTTCATTCATTATCTGCTGTTTAAGATAATATCCAATAGCAATAACAAACATATAGAAAAAGCCAATAAAATAATAAAATAACCCTGTTGAATTCTGGTTTTTAACTATATCGTCCTGTCCATAAAACAGATATTTATTAGAAAATAACTGAGTAAAATCTACAACAAAATTAAATGCAGAAATATTCAGCAAAATGGCCAATGGAGCAATTACAAATAGAGCAATCACCAAAAAATTCAATCGTCTATATATAAAAAGTGGATACATAATAATAAAAACAACTGATGTCAACTGTATTTGTGTTGCTATTAAAAACAATAGAATGCTGGTTAATAACTTTTTCTTTTGCAGATAATACATAGACGGAATAATAAAGGAAGTTGCATAGGCTATGCGTAACGCTGTTCCTTCGAACAAAAAAAGGTACATACATACGTAAAAAAAAGTCACTATAAAAACATCATCTATAAGCTTAGTCAAAAAATGCATTTTAAGTATAAATAAAGCGATACCTACTAATAATAAAAAATTTGCTAAGCTAATGAACCCAAGAGCAGCCTTTGTAGTAACAAAAAACAATGGCTCAGAAAACGGGGTGCTATTCATCAATAATTCGATCCATGACGTTTTCACGTATATTTCATCAAAGAACCATTGATAGCTGACCCAGTCTTTGGAAAAGCTCGTAGCTAAATAAGCTGCAATGCTACCCAAAAAAATAAATATTACATATTTTTTTATGTCCTCAGAAGAAAACTGAAAATACTCACGCATGCAGTAAAAACCTTTTCGCAAAATAATTTAATAACATAAACTCTATTAAAAGCCTTATAGTCCATATACTTGCTGCCCCTAAAACGCCAAATGCATCAAAAACTAGTGGTGCTACCAATAAGTAGCCCAGCCCTTCAAACACAAATATAATCGTAATTAATTTAGCTTTTCCTTGAGCATAAAGGAAAATTAAAGGTAACTGAGCAAAGGACGCAAATATAATTCCTATGAGCATTATGTAATTTATTTGCATGCTTAATTCTATCAATTGGCTATCAACCCAAACAGGCACTAAAAAACGAACAACCAAGCAGACTAAAACAATAAAACATAAGGTGAGCCACTGAATGCTATTCACTGCTTTGGCATAAACCACTTTAAAACTATCTAATGAAACTGTATCTGAAGAAAAATACGGCGACAAAACAATAGCTAATGACCAAGGTACCAGCAAGTACCGAATCAAGACATCTTGACTAGCAATATAAATAGCTAATTCTTCTGGACTAATAAAACCTGCAACAATAAAGCGGTCTCCATAAATAAATAATGTGGCAAAAAAACCTGAAATTCCAGCCCAAAAAGCATAACCAACAATATTTTTTAATCCTTCAGGCGAAATAGAAAAATAATGAGGACGAATTACACGTGACAGTAGGTAAAAATAGAAAGCTAAACTACCAAACCTTGTTAACATCATTGCAACTGCAAGCATTACTATTGAATCATTAATCATCGCCATGCCGACAGGGGCTGCAAGTAAACTGACGCCTGATACTATTTTGGCTACGTTTGCCTTTTTAAACTCTAGTCTACCTTCTAGATTTCCCTTAATGGCATTAGAAATTAAAGCGGGAATAATACCAAATGCTGTAATTTGAAATGCTTTTGTAGCCGCATCGGCCGCTTGACCCGTGTAATTCAGCCAGGTTGAGGTAAAAACCGGACTAGCCAAAATAGCAATAAGCGTCACCAAGACACCTAGAACTATCGCGACGACTAATGAATTACCTATTAACGACCCTGCTTCACTTTCACGCTGATGTCCGATTTTAGGCGAGAAAAAATGCATCGCTCGTGTTAAACCAAAATCATAAACAAAGAAAAATAAATTTAATGATATCAGCAGTGACACTAAAGCAAATTTCTCAACTCCTAAAAGATGAATTAGTGCAGGAATTGCAGCTACTGCGGCCAATGCTGAAATACCACCGCCTGCTAGGCTCCATAATGCATTAGAGCTAAAACTGCGTTTGATGAATGTCATTAAAAAGTAAAGCTTATTAGCAGTAATGCCAAAGCAAACTGTTCCGAACGATTTCTTCTCGTTTCAGTGATTGTGAATAAAAGTTTAAATCTATCATATAAGCTTAATTGAATTAACTGCCCACAAACATTCTGTAATTCTCTACTTCTAGTCAATCCCAAAACGATGTGTGATATTTTTTGGACTTCTAAGCGATACCAGCCTCGACGTATAGACTGAATCCTCCTTAACCTTGCTTTCATTCCATAATGTGCACCAATAACATTACCAGAATGCTGACGGTACTCAAGCATGGGACTATCTGCAATATGCCATTTGTTTCCAATTGCTCTGCAAACAGCATATATCAGCCAGTCATGCAGTTCGGGTAACGAAGCCATATCCTCTGTATTTTCCAAAAACGATTTGATCTGCAAAAATAACGTCGATTTAATTAAGAAACTACAACCAGGTCCTGCAGACTCATATAAAAAATCAAATTTCTTTTGTGGAAACGCTTTATTAATTAGGTGACGAGACCCATCAGGCCAAAAGGCAATAACATTTGAAGAGACACCATCGGCACAAAACTGATGAATTTGTTCGATTTGATCAGCTAATTTATGCGTAAACCAAATATCATCTTGATCGGCCAAGGCAATAAAATCAGCATCACCAACATCTGCGTCACAAATTAATCGATAAAAGTTTTTACCTGCTGATCCCGTATTTGATTTTTGTGGCAATATATGAATTCTATCGTCGGTTCCAGCCAGATCCTCCAGCCAAGATTGACTACCATCATTTGAACCATCATCAGAAATGAATAACTTTACATCAACATCTGATTGTAACATGATACTACGGACCTGCTCTGGCAACCATGATATACCATTATAAACAGCCATTAATACTACTACTATAGGCCTTTTATTTTCCAATACTCACTCCATAACTTCCTTATTTAGAACTAATCATTTTCTACTAACAGCTACCCACTGCATCGTTTTTCTATCAAATTGTTTTATTTTTCTTGCAGGGTTTCCAGCAACTATAGTTTCAGCTAGTACGTCTTTTGTAACTATAGAGCCCGCGCCTATGATGGCTCCTGAGCCAATTTTAACGCCAGGTAAAATACAGGCATTCTCACCAATCCAAACTCTATCTTCAATAATAACAGGATTGGCGAATAATGGTCGTACAGCAGGCAACTCATCTGGTGAACTATGCTCATTATCGCCATTGTATAGACCATGATTATGATCACTAATAAAGACTCGGCTTGCAATTAAAACATTATTTCCTATCACCACCTTTTCTATAGCCCCAATATGCACATAATCATTCAATTGCACACCATCACCAAATTCAATTTGGGTCTTATTTTCACTACCTAACGCATCAAGCCTTACTCCGACGCCAGTTGTGAAGCCCACACCGAATTTAATAAATTTCTTTCCACGAATAAATATTGGAAATCGGATTAACCTAGCTGGCCGATAAAAAATTCGGGTACGAATTAATTGGATTATTAATTTAATTCCTCCAACAAGGCCGTAGTTACATAAATATTTATTCATTACTATTTTGATATCGAAAGGATTGTAGGAAATAGATGAGGCGAGCAATATTCGACTTGAAATGTTTTAACACAAGCTTTAAATACTGGGTAATCGATAACAAGAAATGAATGCTAAACCGTTTACTATAATGTATATCAGCTGTGATATTCTGGTACCGAAAAGCCCTAAGCCTTCTAGACCTTTAAGCGCCTTAGCTATCACCTTAAGATAAAATGCTCGGAAAGATCTTTTTCCAAATTTAATATTCTCAAATGATGCCAATTCCATAACTCTTCCCGCTCTCACAGTCATGGATTTGTTATCTCCATGTAAGCGATATCCAGCTAATGGCTTTGTGAGTTCTAACCATGAATACTTTTTAAAGGCAGCATAAAAAAATACAACATCGAATACGAAATTAAAGTTCTTAGGCCATTCAATAGGATCATAGACTTCTTTCCTCCAAAAGGTTCCGGGCTGTAACACTGCGGTTCGATATGGCATCAAATGAAAACCATCTAATGGATGATAGCGATAATGTATAGGCTTAATCCATCGTCCCTCAGCATCAATGTAATAACCACCAAAACTTACCAATTGAATAGACTGGTAATCTTGAAATGTTTGAATAACATTACTTAATGCATCTTGGCATAGATAACAGTCATCTGCATTCAAAAAACATAAAACATCACCAGTTGCATACTTGAATGCTTTGAAAATAGAGTCTGCCTGACCATTGTCCTCAGTACTAACAAGCTGGAATCTTTCATCCTCATCACAGAATTTATGGATAATATCTAGGGAGCCGTCATTAGATCCCCCATCAGCAATAAGCACTTCAAAATTTTTATAATTTTGCTGCTTAATACTATCTAAACATGCGGTTAAAAATTTTGCATAGTTATATGAAGGTACTGCGATACTAATTTTCATGGATAGCCCTAGTTACATCTCTTAAATAAAAGATCTGCTTCAATAATTTTATTCGATTTCACTTTATCTCGAAGTAAATCCAATATATCAATGCACTCAAAACCATATTGACGCATTGCAAGGATAATTTCACCTGCATGAGCCCCACCTATGTAAGTAGGTGAGAATGAAACCTCAATTTGGACATA
This sequence comes from Methylophaga sp., assembly GCA_011053005.1. Lineage (GTDB taxonomy): Bacteria > Pseudomonadota > Gammaproteobacteria > Nitrosococcales > Methylophagaceae. Next base: position 32,072 of record DRHW01000004.1, on the reverse strand, counting down.
AAGACATTGCTTCAAGAAAATTGTTGATCCAGCTAAGACAGCGAGCTCAAAGCCTTGAACATCTAACTTAAGAAATGCTGAGGTAACCTCAGGATAGTTACGGGCCACACTATCTAATGTTGTACAGTCTACAGTACGAAATTCATTAACAGCACCACTTACATGACTATTACTTTCTAATAATGAATTATTAACATTATCGTCGTAACAATAAAATTGTTTAGATTCCACCTTATCACTAAGCGCATAACAAAACGTCTTACCTGTAAATGAAAATTTTTTGAAATTTTCTTGTAATTTATGATAACTATTTGGATCTGGCTCAAAGCTATATATAGGCAAAGCAGGCCAAACACTATGTGCCATAAAAGCAAATTGCCCATGATTAGCGCCTATATCCCAAATTGAATCTATCTTGCTAATAACATTTTTGTCACGCATTTTAGATAAGTTTGCCAATAAACCAAATGATACCATCGTTGGAAAGCGAACTCGCTTTACAAAACATAATGGAGCCGCAATCACTGCCGTAAAATTTGGCAACAAATTATCTAAGAACATCTTGCATTAAACCTATATAACATCTAGAAAAGCCTTTCTAATTGATTTGCCTGTGTGAGCATTTTTAAATGCAAGGACCCCCCTGAGTAATGCCTCATACTCCTCGCTATCAGGTAAGGGTAGTGCTTTAACAAATAAGCTGAAATCATCAGGACCCAGTGGTGCAAACATACCATTTTCGTACTTATTAACCATTCGACCGCACCAGCCTTTGTCGTACACGATTACAGGTCGATTAACTCTAGCCGCCAAAAACATTACTGCGCCTTCCATTCGCTCATCCCAATCATCGTATAGCATTAACAAGTAATCTTGCTCTGATGCTAAGTGAAGTAATTCACTTTCACTCAAAAATTTCTCTTCAAATCCGTCAAAGTCTTTCAGAAAGCTAAGACTTTTCTGGGCTGCTGCATGACTAAATGCTCCTGCGACAGTTAGTTGTCCTAGTGATGAATTATTTTTAAATATTGGTACAATCCATTCTAAACCTTTACCTAGCCTAATTTGCCCTAAAATACCCAATCGGATCTCGTTTAAGGAGTTCTCCTTTGCCATAATAGGGGCTTCATCAGGCGGTATTTCTAAGGAGGGTAAGCATTTAATTTGAGCACGAGGAAAAGCCTTCTGCCAGTCAAGCATCAGCTCATCAGTTCGAAGAAAAAGAACAACTTCCTTACGCTGCAAAAATTTTCCCACAAAATATTTAACAACACTATTTTGGATTATTTTTTCAGGGCCCAGAAGATAAACGACGCCTAACTGCTTAATATTTGATGGACAATAAAAAGGCCATAAGACAGAAAGTAAGACCAAATGCGCATCAAGAAAGAATACCTTTTCAATAAGCATTTTTGAGGTAAACAATCTTTTCAATGAGGCTAGTGACTTTATTGTACCCTCTCTGACTGAAGATGTTTTAACTGGATAATCTATTACCTGTCCATATGACTTCAGCTCTTTTCTTGCAATCTCGATTGAGTCATCGATATTATCGTTCAAGATTGATATTAGATAAGTGATATCGCTATGTTTTCCAATAATTTTTGCCAAATTTAGTAATGATTGTGCTGGATGACCAAAGGCTGAAAACCAAGGCTGAACAATTATGATCATAACTTAATAATTAATCCTATTATTTAATTAACGACAAAAATGAAGCTGCTAATACCATGAGTAATCGCCGAGTCAAACAAACTCAACATACTAGCAACGTTATTACGATAGTTATTAGTAGGACTTAAAACTGACTCAACAATCAAACTATTCGCGAAAAGATACATCATTGCATTAAACTGTTTACACTCAAAAGGTCATTTAAAAGAACGTTTCGGCGATATTTTTAATAAAACTTACTCGACGTAATTTACCTTATCAACATGATCTGCTAAAAGATTATCCAATACTGTAAACCCATAACCAGAACCTACTAACATGTGCTCCGATATACTGAGCACCACCTAAAATCAAAGTATTCATAAGACAGGATTAATTATTAATTTCTCATATAATTCAATAAACTTATCCGCAACTATACTACTATCGAACTCACGTAAAATTTTATCTCGTGCATTTTGACAAAGCTCTGCATAATTATCAGCATTGAGCATTATTTCAATACCTCTAGCTAGATCAGAGGTGTCATATGGGGTCGCCAAATAACCATTTTCTAAATGATCAACTATATCTAATAATCCTGTTGCTCCGAAGGCCACAACAGGCGTTCCACAGGCCATTGATTCAACAGCAGTCTGCCCGAAAGACTCCTGTAGGCTAGGCACAACCATTACATCAGCTGCGTTATAAATAATTCTCAGACTCACATCATCATATAAGTGTCCTAAATAATGTACTTTTTGTTTAAAACCTTGAGCTATTTGTGGCTCACTACTACCAAAAATAATTAGTTCCGTATTTTCAGCATCAACACTTTCGAGGGCGACAGATAACTCACTAAAGCCTTTATTAATATCACTTGTTGCACTATTTGCACCAAATAGAACTAATTTTTTTCCGGACGGCAAATTAAATAATTTTCTGGCATCATTTTTTGAAAACGGAGAAAAAGTGCTTACATCAATAGGATTGGGAATATTTAAAACATTTCTATTTGAAAATAAACTACTTTCATTAACACAGCTAACCATCCAGCGACTTAAGCCAATAACCGTCAAGTCTCTGATTTTAGAGTAAGTTTCTTTTTTCCGGTTAAATACTTTGCGGCTCAAATCATTTTCCCTATTAGAGCCTAATCGTGGGCATAAGCCACACTGTGCCTTAAACCTCTCGCAGTCCCACTTTATGTGGCAACCACCAGTAATTGCCCAATCATCATGTAGACTCCAAACAATAGGTGCATTAATTCTAGCAACATCCTCAATACGCATCATCCCACTTGTAATCCAATGTAAATGGACGATATCAGGGTTTAAGGTATTAATTCGTTCCACCATATCGCTAAATGGTAAATAGCTAGTACTAAACAGAGTTTTAGATCGGTGCTTGTATAAGCGAACTGGCAAGCTATCCAATACTGGTCGTAATTTAGATAAATATTTTTTTAACGTTGTTTCTGGAGCCAAAACTCGAAAGTCATCACTTATTTTAGATTGCACTAACATTTGACTATCTACTCCTTGCATTAATAAAGCCTGATGTAACCGGTAAGCCGCCCGGGCAGCTCCACCGACTATGTCTAATGTATTTACAATAAGGACTTTCATAGTATGGGAGTCTTTCTAATAAAAACACGTAATAACTTATTAACTAGTCTTTCCCACACGTTTTTTTTCTGTGCAAGATAATGTTGTTTAATATTTGCAAGTGCAATTGTAGATTCTGTTATATTAGTCTCGTAATTGACAGCCGAATTTAAATTAAGACTAGACTGCTCAGTCCAATTGGCACTTCCGCAATGAGTTCCACTGCCATCAAAGCCAATATTATTTACGAATGTTTGGACAGGATTTAAACACAAGCCTTTTTCCTTAAAAATGCTTGCATACCAAAAAATAGCCCATGTATTTATTTTCTTATTTTTATTTTTTTCTATTTGAGAATAAAAATTTCCAACGCCATCAATGTTAAATGCTTTTACATCAGATTTACTAAAATCAGCCATTATAGAATCAACATTTTTTTCATAATGTTGCCATCTATCTTTCCAGGTACCCCAGCCCCAGCAATTCATAACACGCCATAGAAATACATCATTTAGGCCGTCAGAATTAATCGAGTAATTCCAGCCGGAGATATGCCAAACCTTTTTTTCATTCACATAAAAATCTAATGCCTTATTCATAAACGTCAAAAAATTAGGGCTAGTAATTAGATCATCTTCTAAAACAATAATCTTTCCATACTGATTAACAATTTTTGTCACACCATCAATAATAGAAGCAGCCAACCCTATATTTTTTTCTCTTTCAAAAATTGTGATATTTTTAAAGCCGTCAATTGACTTAATGTATGACCTAACCTCAGCGACATCTCCTTTTGCCTCAGCATTTTTTGCCCCATCAGAATAAATAAATAGTTCACTATTATTAGTTAATTCATTTTGTTGTAAAGCTTCAACTGTTTGCTTGGTATGCCAAGGCCGGTTATAGACAAAAAGAACGATAGGTGCCAGATCTTCATACATTGTTACTTTAATCCTTCCTAAATTAATCACGAGTGTAGGCTATTCCCTAAATGCCATAAATCTTAACAGTAACTAATTTGCATCATCATGCATATTATCTGTTTGCACTCACTTTAATTATTAACATCTATAAACAAATACAATATGTATCATCATTAATAACGAGTGCAGAAATTATCTTTTAAGCACCTTTTATTTTAAATATTTGTTATACAGCTTTAAATTGAAACAGCTTGTCTCAAAGCAGTTAACGATCATGCCCCCCCAATGATTGCCAGAAAGTGTACCTAATATTGCAATTAGATTTACGTCGTTATAAATACATGCCACACTTAAAGCTTATTCTGTTTATTTTCATTTTTGACTACCTCTATAACTGTCGACCATGAAGGCTGAATACCCGGATGTGATTCGATTCTTTTTTTCCAGCCATACCAATATTTAGGAAATATCATCATCATTTTATCGACCGCCAAATATGCCCCCCACCATGAGAAACTACTATTTGAAACAATGCCATAACGACATAAAGACATAATGGCTAAATCAGTTGCTAAATCTTCTTCTGATATAAACTTGTTTTCAATTTCATCAAAGCAACAACGAACAAATTCAGGGTCATCTGTTAAGAATATATAAAAGGGATTATCTACATTTTTTTCAATTTCTTTTATTGCATCAAGAAAATATTGTTTGGGTAAATCAATTCCTCGCTCACCTTGATAGACTTCAGAAATATAATCACCTCTTCTAACATGTACAAATACTTTTTCACTTTTAGCCTGTATTTGTAAAATATTTTTCGCTTTATTTACATATTGCTCTTTTAAATAAAAATCTATTTTTTCACCTACAAACAATTGCTCTGATTGAAAAAAACCAGTTTTTACGTAAGTAAAAGGTATTATACCTTTTATTTTTGACACCTCAGGCATAGGTGTACCAGCGACCCTTAATTGTTCAATACAACCAATCACCTTAAGTCTAACTAAAAAAGTTAAAATCTTTGCAACAGCATTTTTATATAAGAATAAAGCAAGTCTAGAGCTTGATAAAAATATGAAATTTTGGTTCTTGAAGTCAAAATAGTTTGCAATCTGACTCATATTGACACAGATAACCTTTTCATTAGTCTTCGCTTTAGTATTCAAGAATGCATACTGAAAAGCTTGATTGCCTAATCGACCATCAGATATAAAAAAAATCATTTTAATATTTTTCTTGATATTGCCACGTAATTTGAATACTGAAAGTTCTCCGAAAAGGGAGCATACACTCTAATTTCCAGGCCTTTTGGCATCGCCTTTGCTATATCAAAACCTCTTTCATATAAAAACTGATAAAGGTCCATTAAACTTGAATGAGAATCCAGGTTTGCACCTCCATATTCAAATTGAATATAGTCTATAAACTCCCCACTCATATATTTGCCAAAACCTTCAAATGCTTTAAGTTCATGACCTTCAATATCAATTTTCACAAAATCGATATGATCAATGTTTTTTTCTTCAATATAATTATCTAGACGTTTTAATATGATTTCTTCACTCTGGTCCAACTTCAAATTATAGCAATCTAAATTTCTTTGATACAAAGAAGCCAATCCACTCTGCTCTTTATCATAAAATATTTTTGTCGTAACGTTAGAATCAGATGCACCAAAATTATTTAATGCTACAACTTTACCGTCAAACTTACTTTCAATAACTGCAAAACAACTTTTAGTCGGCTCAAACAGGTGCAAGTCAATATCCGTACGATACTCTGATGCTTTTTCTTCGATTATTGTTGAATAGCTGCCTATATTTGCACCAATATCGAAAACCACCCTTTTTTGTTTTTTCGCAGAAAATGATAAGAATAAATTGTTTACAAACTCTTCTTCACCATTACTTCTAAAATTAGTGTTTCCATTATTTTCAACGAAATTAAATACCCTGAAAGATAAACCTCTTATTTTCCTTTTTAAAAAACCTAATTTAGTAAACATTATTTAACCCTTTTCAGCATATATAGTCCAGTACCAAATCCCATAGATGAATCATAACTATCAAAAACTTTTGTTCCATAATGATATTTTTCATCTAAAACTCTAAAATCATTAAATAATTCTAAGATATAGTTTCTAGTAAAGGCCCTATGTGCATTAAAGTAAATTTTATTATCTGTATCGACTGGAACACTGAATAAAATTATCCCACCTATCTTCAATACTCTTTTTAATTCTTTAATCGCTTTTTCACTGCCAAACTGATCTAACTCATCGCCATATCGACCCAATCCTATATGCTCTACTACACATAATGATGACAAAGTCTCTATTGAGTTATCCTCAAAAGGTAACGCTAATATTGATCCTTCTTTGAAATAAAGGTTATCTAACTTTAACTCAATAGGTCTTATGTCTACCATAGTAATTGGTACAAATTGAGACAATATACCCATTGTTTTAGCTGAGCTCCCTACATCATAATGATGTTCAGGCTTCAAATGAAAGAGGTGTTTAGCTGCCCAGCTATCTTGAAAAAAATAGGTAGGATCAAGTGGGGTATATTTTAGATTATCTTTTAGGCAGGGAAACCACTCTATTTTTTCGAATTTTTTATTTTTATTTTGTTGACTAAATAATTTATATTCTTTCAAAAACCACATATATTGTTTTATAAGTAATAATGGCTTGAACTGTACAAAGTTACTTACTCCCCTGACTATAAAATAAGTACTTCTAATTATTTTTTGCTGTCTTAGCTTATTAAAAAACAACTTACACCGCCATTTTTTTTAGCACTTTTTCAAGTACTCTTTGAATAAATCCTACCTTTTTATTATATTTTTCTGTAATTGCTTTTTGAAGAAAGATCTTAAATGCGTCGCTTATTTTTCCTGGGAGTAAATAAATCACATCTTCATGCACGACCAACTCCCAGTTTTTCGGCATCACACGTATTATCTCAACTAGCGTTGGCCAGCTTGTGTAATCATGGGGTAATGGTGGCGGGACTAAGAAGCATCTTGCGTCATCAATTAGTATAACTGAGCTTACGTCAGAATCGAAAATAATTTCAAGCTCTTCTATCAGTGGACATTCATCACCTTGTCCATAAGTTTCTCCACCACTCCAGTGAGCATCAAGCCAAAATAAAATATTATTACTACTATCTAACACGCTAGGTAGATGTTCTCTCGTATCACCTTTTAACATAGTGACATTAGGATAATTATTTAATACTTCTTTAGCCTTAGCAAACATTACATCTGATTTTTCAATAGTGATAACTTTACTAAATTTACCACTCATCTTTTTAGCAGTTCCACCTTGATATGTTCCACCTTCGACAAATACATCTAGCTCAAGTAACTCTTTTAAATATTCAGCTTCCTTATCTGGTACTCCAAAACTTACTAACCCCATTACTAACTCCTCAGATTTATTTTATAAAAGGTAAGTATACTTTTAACTTGTAAAAATACATTTCCTCTTGTTTTTGAATACAACATGTCGATTAAAAATATCGTTACAAAAAATGATATTATGGTTGCAATAATAGCTCCTTTACCACCATATTCATCTATCCATAAATAATTTAATATAATATTTGTAGTAGTACCTAATACCATAGAAATCATTGAGTATTTCATCAGGTTTTCAGTAAGAATATATACTCCTCTTGCTACGCCCATATTCGCAAAAAAAAGTCTCATAGCCATTAAAGATAATAGAGCTCCTGCAGGTTGATAATCCTCACCAAAAAGAAAAACAACTAACTGCTCTGAGAATATAAATATAGGAATAGCAGTTATCAAAAATAAAATAAAATTTAGTCTATAAAAATTTAATAATCGATTTTGATATAATTCAACTGAGTCGTTTTTTGCATTTTGTATTGAGGGATATAAAGAATTTTGAAATATCATTGGTAAAAAAGCAAAGGTTTCAATTAACCGCATTGCAACACTATAAAACCCTACTTCAATATTGCCGACCATCTCTTTCAACATGACTTGGTCGATCCTCGCTTGGATCATTAAAACAAAACCACTAAGTATCAACGGCCAAGAGTTTTTAAGTAAACTTTTCGCCATCGACCAGTCAAAGAGCCAGTTCAACAGCTTTAGATGGCTTGATTTTCTGTAATAAACAATAAGCCCTATAGTAATGACGACCATATCAAAAACCGTCATTATTGCAAAAGCGATTAAAGGTGCATGGTTCATAATCAAAGCAACTTTAATTACACTCGATAGTGTAAAACTAACAGTATTGGCTAAGGCAACATATTTCGAGAGCACCTTAGACTGATAATAAAAGTCGATAACATTAAAACTTTGAAAAATCGTTGCTGAGGCGATGATGAATACTAATAGATTAGTGTAATTATCATTACTGGTTAATTGCACCGCAATTGCCAATATTGGTAAGATAAGAAATGCACCGATTAGCTTTAAACCAAAGGCGGTCCCTAATAAAACATCCCTTTGTGTTTTATCTTTGACTAGTTCCCGCACAACAATACCATCCAGTCCTAACGTGGCAATAACGGTAAATAGAAAAACAAAACTTTGAGCGTAGCTGAGCAAGCCAAATTGCTCTGGCCCTAGATAGCGTGCGACCCAAATACCAACAAATAAGCCAACAGACATTCGCAGAATTTTCTCTCCCATTAGCCATGAGGTATTTTGGAAATAGCGCACAAAACCTTGATGTTGACGAAGTGCCTTTAGTTTAGCGATCAAGATTATTTTCTGAAATTACTTTGATTATCTAAAAACCATTGATAGGTCAGACTTAATCCATGTTCTAATCTTGTACGTGCTTTCCAGCCTAATCGCTCTAGTCTCGATACATCCATAAGTTTTCTTGGACTGCCATCGGGTTTAGTGTTATCAAAAACTATCTCACCTTGATAGCCAATCACTTTAGCTACCGTTTCTACTAATTCACGGATGGTGCAATCGAGACCTGTGCCTACATTAATGTGAGACAACATCGGATTAGTTTCTTGTTGATAAATAGCATTGTCTAAATTCATTACAAAAATTGATGCTTCAGCCATATCATCAACATGTAAGAATTCTCGCATAGGTTTGCCTGTACCCCATGCTGTTACGGTTGAATCGTTATTTAGCTTAGCTTCATGAAAACGTCTTATCAATGCAGGAATGACATGTGAGTTTTCAGGATGAAAATTATCGTTTTCACCATAAAGATTGGTTGGCATCACGCTTCGATAATCACGCCTATACTGGCGATTATAACTTTCGCAGAGCTTAATACCTGCAATTTTAGCAATAGCATAAGGCTCATTTGTTCTTTCTAAAATACCCGTTAATAAATCTTCTTCTTTCATTGGCTGTTCAGCATTTTTAGGATAAATACATGATGAACCCAAAAATAATAGTTTTTGCACATTGTTACTATGTGCTGCATGAATGATATTAGCTTCAATCATCAAGTTTTGATAAATAAATTCGGCAGGATATTCGTTATTAGCATGAATACCGCCGACTTTTGCTGCGGCCAGATAGACTTGATCAATTTTATTACCTGCAAAAAACTGATTAACTGCTTGCTGGTTGGTTAAATCAAGTTCATCTCTACTGGCAGTAATAATGATATTTGTGCTGTCATGTTGTAACTGTCTAAATATGGCAGAGCCTACCATTCCGTTGTGGCCTGCTACGTATATAGTTTGGCTCATAACTTACTCAACACTCACAGGAATTTCGTGTCCATGCATTTTTAATAATGCATGGCGTTGGGCATTTTTAAGATCTTCTGCCACCATTTCAGCACACATTTCTTGAACAGTAATCTCAGGTACCCATCCCAGTACTAGCTTGGCCTTATTAGGATCCCCTAGTAAAGTTTCAACTTCTGCTGGACGGAAGTAACGTTGGTCAATCTGCACAATTACATCACCCACTTTAATTGCAGGTGTTTTATCACCTTCAATCGAGGCTATAATGCCTTTTTCATTAATACCTTCACCTTCAAAACGCAAGGTTAGGCCAAGCTCTTTCGCTGACCATTCAATAAATTGGCGCACTGAATATTGCACGCCTGTAGCGATAACAAAATCCTCAGGTTTATCTTGTTGTAGCATCATCCATTGCATACGCACATAATCTTTGGCATGACCCCAATCACGAAGTGCATCCATATTACCCATAAATAAACATGATTCTATGCCTTGGGCAATATTAGCCAAACCACGCGTAATTTTACGTGTGACGAAAGTTTCACCTCGACGAGGAGATTCATGGTTAAACAATATGCCATTGCAAGCATACATACCATAAGCTTCACGATAATTAACAGTCATCCAATAGGCATAGAGCTTTGCCACTGCATATGGCGAACGAGGGTAAAACGGTGTGGTTTCTTTTTGAGGCGTTTCTTGTACCAAGCCATACAGTTCTGACGTTGAGGCTTGATAGAAACGAGTTTTCTTTTCTAAACCTAATAAGCGAATGGCTTCAAGTAAACGCAATGTGCCCATTCCATCAACATCAGCAGTATATTCTGGTGATTCAAATGAAACAGCTACATGTGATTGCGCACCTAGGTTATACACCTCGTCAGGTTGCACTTCTTGCAATATTCGCGTTAAGTTTGATGAATCTGTCAAATCGCCATAATGAAGAATAAACTTGGCATTATCAACGTGTGGATCTTGGTAAATATGATCGACTCGTTGTGTATTAAATGATGATGCACGGCGTTTTATGCCATGTACTTCATAGCCTTTTTCTAGCAGAAACTCAGCTAAGTAAGATCCATCTTGTCCGGTTACACCAGTTATTAATGCGACTTTATATTCATTCATTATTTAATTTAAATCCTATTTTTTTTGCTTCGTATTATACCGATGAGAACTAAACTTGCTTAAGAGTTTCTGTTTAAGCAACGTCGTCAATGAAAACTGTTGCTTAAACTCTTACATTGAAGCATTTAACCGATCAATTAATAACCTCTAATATCCCAGCATATTTCTCCCATGGGGAGCGAGTTGCTATAGATTACGAATCACTCTACTTCTAATTTATTGTCTGCTAATCGCCATTTATTAAGAATTTCAATACAATGTTGATTAAGCTTTTCAGCCTTTTCCGTTGTCTCTGATTCGGTATAGCAACGTAGCTCAGGGGCATTCCCTGATGGTCTTATATGTACAACATCATCAGTAGAAAATGTAATTCGAACACCATCCGTATTATCAAATGTTATTGGGTCGCCGATACCATTAAATAATGATTTAATAGTTTGCAAGTTAGTCTCTGCATCATTAGAAATCATATTATTTATAAGCTTAGAACTGCTCTCTATTGGAAAGTTTTTAATTCGGTCACTAAAGGTATAACGTTGCGGTAAGGTGGTTAATAATTGCGAAATTGTTAACTTTTGTTGTTGTGCGAACAACATGATAGCAATAGGTACAATCACCGCATCACGTGTCGGTAATGGCGATAAAACACTATGATTCATGGATATCGATGTTTGTTGTAAAAAACCACCGTTAGCTTCATAACCTGCTACCGTTCTATCAGCGCCTGATGCCTCTTTCTGCATCGCTTCAATTACATAGGGTGAGCCAATTTTAGTCCTGATCACATTTTTAAAATAATTACTTTTTTCTACTACAGAGTTACTGCTGACAGGTGTCACTACACTACCTATATTCAGATATTGAGCACATAACATACCTGCTACATCGCCACGTAACCAATTCCCATTTTCATCACTAATAAGCGGTCTATCACCGTCACCATCGGTGGAAATAATGCAGTCAAAGTTATGCTGCTGCGACCATTGTTTTGCTAATATCACATCTTCTGGTCGAATCGCTTCGGTATCAACTGAAATAAATTTTTCACTGCGTCCCAATGAAGTAACGCTAGCACCAAGCTGTTCAAGAATACGTTTAAAACAATCTCTTGAGACTGATGAATGTTCATACAAACCTATAGATTTGTTGATCAAACAATCTGTTGGCAAAAAATCGGTAAAGCGCTTTATATAATTAAGTTCGGCATCGTTACTCTCAGTCGATAAATAATCTTGGTGAACTAAACCATTAGCATCTGTAAATAATGTAGGTTCAACTGTGATGTTTTGGCTTCGAATGCCTTGTTCATCTGGCTTAAGAATTTCACCTTGTGCAGTATTAAACTTGATGCCATTTCGATCATCTGGAATATGACTGCCCGTCACCATAATTGTTGGCATGTCATATTCAATACCGTAAAGCGCGATAGCTGGCGATGGAATAAAGCCATAATTAATAGGCTCGTATCCCATGGCAACACAGGCGGCTGCGGCTGCATTTATAATACGTGGCGTACTGCTTCGTAAATCGCCCGCAATACCAATTCTGCTGCCCTTTTGTATGCTTTGTTGCTTAGCAAGATATTGTAAAAAAGCACTGACATAAGTAAAACAAACGTGATCGGTCATGTCTTTCACAAGACCACGAACACCACTGGTGCCAAACTGTACTCCACTGCTTTCCATTAATTCATTAATATTAATTGTCGTCATTTTTTATCAATGCCAATGTTTAATTACGACGATAGACATCATCAAAACGAACAATATCATCTTCGCCCAAATAACTACCTGACTGCACTTCTATGATCTGCAATGGCACTCGTCCAGGGTTATGTAATCGATGTTTTTGTCCAACCGGAATATACGTGGATTCATTTTCAGACAGTAATATCGTCTTATCACCACAAATCACTTCCGCAGCACCTTTTACTACAACCCAATGTTCGGCTCGGTGATGATGCATTTGTAATGATAATGATGCACCGGGATTAACGGTAATGCGTTTTACTTGAAACCGTTCGCCATTATCGATGCTGTCGTAATATCCCCAAGGACGATAACAAAGGCGATGATTTTCTGCCTCTGTTCGCTTGGCTTGATTAAGCCGGTTTACAATATTTTTAACATTCTGGGCGCTATCTTTATGAGCGACCATCACCGCATCGGCCGTTTCAACGACAACAATATTATCTAAGCCCAACACAGTGACTAAACGATGCTCGCTGTGAATATAAGAGTGCTGAACAGCATCAGTCATGACGTCCCCTTTCAGGACATTATTATCACTATCTTGTTCCGCACATTCCCACAATGATGACCACGAACCCACGTCATTCCAGCCCGCATCAAGTGGTACAACGACGGCTTTGTCCGTTTGCTCCATCACCGCGTAATCAATTGAGATCGCTTTACAACTTTTGAAGATCTGTTCATCTAATCGAATAAAATCTAAGTCTTGCTCGGCATTATTCAACGATTCACGGCAAGTTGCCATAATGTCAGGTTGAAAACGCTCTAACTCAGCAATTAATGTCGATGCTTTGAACATAAACATGCCGCTATTCCAGTAATAATCACCTGAAGCAACATAGCTTTCCGCAGTATCTAAATTCGGTTTTTCAACAAAAGCCTTCACTTTACTGATGGTATTTTTTTCATCAGCCTGAATATAACCATAACCAGTATTTGGCGAGGTTGGCACAATGCCAAACGTCACTAGCAAACCAGATTCTGCTTGTTGTTTCGCTAGCACTATCGCCGCATGAAATGCGTTTAAATCAGGAATAACATGATCAGCAGCCAGTACTAATAATATGGGATCGAGTCCCTGACTCTCAGCCTGAAGTGCCGCGATAGCCAATGCTGGCGCAGTATCTCGACCGATAGGCTCTAAAATAATGGTGGGGTTATCTAACGCCAGTTCTTGTAATTGTTCGGCGACCATAAAGCGATGATCGTTATTACATACAACAATAGGCGACTCAAGATCCTCTAAGCCGCTTAAACGATTAAGTGTTTCTTGAAACATCGTATTATTGCCAAACAAAGCTAAAAACTGTTTCGGTTTATGTTTACGAGATAACGGCCAAAGACGTGTGCCGCTACCACCAGACATAATCACTGGAATCATAAATTTGTTCCTTTTATACGAATAGTCGTGATAATCATACTAAACCGATACGCTCACCTTGGTAGCTGCCATCTTGCACATTTTTACACCAATCTTGATTATCTAAATACCATTGCACAGTTTTTTTAATGCCGCTTTCAAAAGTTTCTAATGGTGTCCAGTTCAATTCTTTAGCTATTTTGCTAGCATCAATAGCATAACGCACATCATGGCCTGCTCGATCAGTCACAAAAGTAATCAGATCTTGATACTGATTCACACCAGCGGGTTTATTCGGTGCGAGTTCTTCCAATAAATGACAGATGGTTTTAACGACTTCAATATTTTGTTTTTCGTTATGACCACCAATATTGTATGTTTCTGCCACTTCGCCCTGCGTAGCAACCACCACTAAAGCACGTGCGTGATCTTCAACAAATAACCAGTCTCTAATTTGATTGCCTTTACCATAAACCGGTAGCGGCTTACCTTGTAATGCATTCAAAATTACTAAAGGAATCAGCTTTTCTGGAAAGTGAAAAGGTCCATAGTTATTCGAACAATTTGTGATAACCGTTGGTAATCCGAAAGTTCGATTCCACGCCCTCACTAAATGATCAGAACTTGCTTTTGATGCTGAATAAGGTGAACTCGGTGCATAAGGCGTCGTTTCGGTGAATAGATCATCTGTCCCTTCTAAATCCCCATACACTTCATCGGTAGAAATATGATGGAAACGAAACCCTGCTTTTTTATCGGCGGCTAATTGTGTCCAATATGTTCTTGCTTGTTCAAGTAAGTTATATGTGCCCACAATATTTGTTTGAATAAACTCGCCGGGACCATCAATACTGCGATCAACATGCGATTCTGCGGCGAGGTGCATGATAATGTCGGGTTGATGTTGTTTAAAAACACGGGCAATTTCATTGGCATCACAAATATCAACCTGTTCAAAATGATAACGTTCGTTATCGCTAATTGAAGTTAGTGACTCGAGATTACCAGCATAGGTTAATTTATCAACATTG
This sequence comes from Methylophaga sp., assembly GCA_011053005.1. Lineage (GTDB taxonomy): Bacteria > Pseudomonadota > Gammaproteobacteria > Nitrosococcales > Methylophagaceae. The sequence goes on along the minus strand of DRHW01000004.1, from coordinate 16,902 downwards.
ATAACCGTTTGATCCGTATCATTAATAAGATGGCGAACTACCGCTGAACCAATAAAGCCAGCGCCTCCAGTAACAAGAATTGTTTTCATTATGCATCGTCCTGTAATGCTAATAAGCATTGTTTTAAGCTATCTTTCCAATAAGGAATCGTGAGGTTAAAGCTGTCTTTTATCTTAGTTTTATTTAATACGCTGTAATGAGGCCGTGTGGCAGGCGTTGGATAATCTTTGGTTTCAATCGGCGTGACTTGACATTCAATATGGCTTAATTCAAAAATAGTGTTAGCAAAGTCATACCAGCTTGCAACGCCTTCATTACTAAAATGCATAATATTTGTTTGGAACTGCGTTTGATTAAACACGGGACTTTGCACAATACTCATAATGGCTTTAGCCAAGTCTTGGGCATAAGTCGGCGTGCCAACTTGGTCGAAAATGACATTTAAACTGTCACGTTCTTTACCTAACCTGAGCATGGTTTTGACAAAGTTATTGCCATATTCTGAATACACCCAACTGGTGCGAATAATAATGGCATTATTGTCCATGGTATTTTGAATCGCTTGTTCACCATTTAACTTGGTGAGTCCGTAAACACCTTGTGGTTCAACATGATCCGTTTCGATATAAGGCCGGTATTGTTGACCATTAAACACATAATCCGTCGAGATATGGATAAGTTTGGCATTATGTCGCTGAGCAATTTCAGCAAGCTGCTGTACGGCTAGATGATTGATTTGATTGGCCAACTCAGGTTCTGATTCAGCTTTATCAACCGCGGTATGAGCGGCGCAATTAATGATGACATCAAATGTATTATGTTCAAAAAAATTTGTGATGCTTGTGGCATTACTTAAATCGAGTTGCTCGCGGTGAGCAAAAACAAACTCGTAACCAGCATCATCAAGATCTTCAGCGATGACGGTTTTGATTGATTGCCCTAGTTGTCCAGTACTACCGGTGACTAAAATCGTTTTAGTATTATTCATAATAATTTTGGCTGTAATCAAAATAATCCATTAATTCAGTCAATAAAGGTTGTTTAGTATCTTTGTCTGATAATAACAATTGTTCTTTAGCTAATAACCAATCAATATTTAACGCTGCATCATCAAAAGCTAGGCCGCGATCGCATTCAGGTGAATAATAATTATCAACTTTATAAGCAAACGTAGCTGTTTCAGTCAGCACAACAAAACCATGTGCAAAACCACGCGGCACAAACATTTGTTTTTTATTGTCGCCGGATAATTCAACGGCTACATGCTGACCAAAGCTTGGACTACCTTTGCGAAGATCCACCGCGACATCTAATACCGCACCTTCAATCACTCTCACTAATTTGCTTTGAGCATGCGGCGCTAATTGAAAATGTAGACCTCGCAATACACCTTTGGAAGATTTTGATTCATTATCTTGAACAAAATCAACTTTGTAGCCTAATGCTTGTTCGAGCTTGTCTTGTCGAAATGTTTCGACAAAATAACCGCGATGATCGCCATGCACTTTAGGCTCGAGAACGAATACGTCTGGAATAGACTGAGGAATAAATTGCACCGTTAAAAACCCTCTTCAGCACGTTTCAATAAATATTGACCATATTGGTTTTTGATTAAAGGTTGTGCTAAATCGATTAATTGTTGTTTTGAAATATAGCCTTGTTCAAAGGCAATTTCTTCAATACAGGCGACTTTTAAACCTTGGCGCTTTTCAATAGTTTCGATAAATTGAGAGGCTTCGAGCAAGCTTTCATGCGTTCCAGTATCTAACCAAGCATAACCTCGTCCCATCAGTTCTACTTTAAGACGTTGTTCAGCAAGATATGCTTGATTGACGGAGGTAATTTCTAATTCACCGCGATGTGAAGGCGTGATACTTTTAGCTTTTTGAATCACATCATTAGGGTAAAAATACAGCCCCGTCACTGCATAATTACTTTTTGGCACTAAAGGCTTTTCTTCAATACTGATGACATTACCTTGACCATCAAATTCAGCGACACCATAACGATCAGGGTCGTTAACATGATAACCAAAGACCGTCGCTTTATTTTCTACTTGGGCATTCGTCACAGCTGTCGCCAGTAATAATGTTAAATCGTGACCATGATAAATATTATCACCCAGCACTAAACATACATCATCATCACCAATAAAATGTTCGCCTAAGATAAATGCTTGGGCGAGGCCATCAGGTGAGGGCTGCACAACATAGTCAAAGTTCATCCCAATTTCAGAACCATCGCCCAATAAACGTTGGAAGCTAGTTTGATCTTCAGGTGTAGTGATAATTAAAACATCCTTAATCCCCGCCAGCATTAAGACTGATAAAGGATAATAAATCATCGGTTTATCGTAGATAGGAACAAGTTGTTTGGAAACACCGCGCGTGATTGGGTATAAACGCGTGCCACTACCGCCCGCTAAAATTATGCCTTTCATTAATTATTCCACCGTTACTGATTTGGCCAAGTTTCTTGGTTGATCAACATCCGTACCTTTTATCAAAGCAACATGATAGCTGAGCAGTTGTAACAAGATATTGTAAGTTATAGGCGCCGTTATCCGACCGACATTAGTTGTCGCCTTGACGACTTTGAAGCCAGATTCCGAGCTAAGATCGGATTTTTCATCTTCAAATACAATCATTTGCCCGCCACGCGCCTTTACTTCTTGTAAATTTGATTTCAATTTATCGAGTAAATCGTCAAGTGGGGCAATCGCTACCACAGGCATATTTTCATCTATCAAAGCTAATGGGCCATGTTTTAATTCGCCCGCTGGATACGCTTCGGCATGAATATAGCTGATTTCTTTTAGCTTCAGCGCGCCTTCCATCGCAATCGGATACATCGTTCCTCTACCCAAGAAAAGCGCATGCTGTTTATCGGCAAACAATTGGGCGATAGTTTCTATTTCTTTTTCATGGGTCAATGCATTGGCAATAAGATTAGGTAATTTTTGCAGACCACTTACAATCTGGCTCTCACGTTTTTCATCTAGCGTTTTTTTAATTTTACCGATACTCGTAATAAGCAAAGCCAAAGCAACTAATTGAGTCGTAAACGCTTTGGTGGATGCTACTCCGATTTCAGGGCCTGCATGTGTCAAATAACTCAGATCTGATTCACGCGTTAAACTACTCTCAGCAACATTACAAATCGCTAATGTCGGTATATTTCTTGTATTACGCTTTTTGTTGATTTGTTTAAGTGCTGCTAACGTATCTGCTGTCTCGCCTGATTGACTAAGCGTTATGAACAAGGTGTTATTCAGTATTACAGGATTGCGATATCTAAATTCGCTGGCGACTTCTACTTGGCAAGGTAAACCGATGATATCTTCCGCCCAATATTTAGCAACCAAGCCTGCATGATAACTAGTGCCGCAAGCGATAATATGAAGTTGATCGATACTGCTAAAAATAGTTTCAGCTTGTGGGCCAAAACTAGCAACCAGCACTTTATCTTGAGTAATTCGCCCTTCTAACGTATCAATAACGGCTTGCGGTTGTTCACAAATCTCTTTGTGCATATAGTGGCGGTGTTCGCCTAATTCGACGGCTGTCACACTCAAACTAGATTGTTTAACAGGGCGGTCAACTCGATTGCCACTTGCATCATAAATTTCTATAGATTCTCGTGTCAGCTTGGCGACATCACCTTCCTCTAAAAAAATAAAGTTTTGAGTAACGGGTAATAATGCAGAAACATCAGAGGCAATAAAGTGTTCGCCGATTCCTACGCCAATCACTAATGGGCTACCTTTTCTTGCAGCGATTAAGGTATCAGGATCGCAGATTGCAATAACGCCCAAAGCATAGGCACCTTCAAACTCATTTAATGCTCGCGTCACCGCCAACAGTAAATCATCCGTCGACTCTAACTGTTGATGAATCGCATGACCAACAACTTCTGTATCAGTTTCCGAAGTGAAACGATAACCGGCTGCTATTTGAGCTTGCTTTAAAACTTGATAGTTTTCAATAATGCCATTGTGAACAACGGCCACTTTGTTATTACAAATATGCGGATGTGCATTATTTTCAGAAGGAATACCATGAGTTGCCCAACGTGTATGTGCAATGCCAATATTACCTGAAAAAGATACTTGTTCTTGTTCTTGTTCTTGTTCTATCTTTTTTTCAAGTTGTTTAATTTTGCCTAAGGCACGAACACGATTAATAACATTATTACTATCTAATAGTGCAATACCAGAAGAGTCATAACCTCGATATTCTAATCGTCTAAGTCCCTCTAATAAGATGGGGGTTACACTTCTTTCAGCAATACCACCGACGATTCCGCACATACTCAATTAATCCATAAAATCAAAGTTAAAAATTATACACTAGCTGCGGCTAAAATTAGATTTTAACCAATCTTGACTAGCACATTGCGGTTTAAAGCCATCAACGTATTCCAATAATAAGGTTCTGACTTTTTCGCCATCATTAGCGTCATTTAATTGCTCTAATTCGAGCAAGATATCTTTTAACTGAAGCCAAGGAATAACCTTCTCTTGTGCACGCATGATTTTTTGGTGTTGAGTATCAGAAACATTATCACCGATTAATAATTCTTCATAAAGCTTTTCACCAGGACGTAAGCCAGTATAAGTAATCTCAATATCACCATCTGGATGATCTTTATCCATTTCAATATAGCCACTTAAGTGAATCATCCGTTTAGCTAAATCTACAATTTTAATTGGCTCGCCCATATCCAACACAAAGACATCGCTGCCTTGTCCCATTGCACCGGCTTGAATAACCAACTCCGCAGCTTCAGGAATCGTCATAAAATAACGTATTATCCGTTTATCAGTGACAGTGATGGGTCCGCCACTTGCAATTTGCTCACGAAATAATGGTACGACCGATCCTGATGAACCTAATACATTGCCAAATCGCACCATCGTGAAACGTGTATGAGGATTATTAGCTTTATCTTCAGCCAATGCTTGTAAGACTAACTCAGCAAGTCGCTTACTTGCGCCCATCGTATTGGTTGGTCTCACCGCCTTATCAGTAGAAATTAATACAAAAGTCTCAACCTGACTAGCTATTGCCGCTTTCGCACAAGCCAGCGTACCAAACACATTATTACGGATGCCTTCTGTTGCATTTTTTTCAACCATTGGCACATGCTTATAGGCCGCAGCATGATAAATAGTATTCACTTTAAACTGCTGGCAAATAGCCTCCACTCTTGCTTGATTTAATACCGAACCTAATACTGCAATAACCGGTATATCGATATGCACAGCCAAATCTTGTAGTTCTCTTTCAATGCCATACAAGCCAAATTCATTCAGTTCATATAGCACTAAGGATGTCGGCTTTAGTTTGATTATTTGCCGACACAACTCACTGCCAATCGATCCGCCAGCGCCAGTCACCATAACGGTTTTAGCGGTAATATTGGCACGCAATAAATCTTGCATCGGTTCTACTTGTTCGCGGCCTAGCAAATCAGCAATATCCACTTCTTGAATATCCGATATCTTCACTTTACCATCAGCCAAGTCCATCAAGCTTGGTAAGGTGCGAACGTGAATAGGATAAGGTTCTAAAAGCCGAATAATTTCGCTGCGTCGACTTCGTGATACCGATGGGATTGCCAATAATAGATCGGCAACAGCATATTTATCCATCACATGACTCAGCATTTTAAAAGGATAAACAGTCAAGCCGTTAATTTGCTGCTGATGAAATTCAACCGCATCATCAATAAATGCAACGGGATGATATTGATATGATTGTTTTAATGCTGCCGCTAACTGCATTCCTGATGCTCCAGCACCATAAATAATTACAGGTGGGATGGTTCGTTTGGTTCTCGCAAAGCTACTAAACCCATTATGAACATGATGAATCCACCACCTTGCTATCAAACGAGTTCCACCGGCAATCATTAACAATAATAATGCTTGAATGCCATACACCGTTCGGGGCACACCCTGAACATTAGAGATCAAGACAATGACTGCAAATATGATGGTATAGAGCAAGGTCGCTTGCACTACCGTCCATAATGCCTGCATACCTAAATAACGAATGATCGCTCGATATAAACCAAACTTAATAAAGATAGGGATTGCAATTACAGGAGCAACTAAAAAGATCCACCACTGTGGCTGAGGAGGGATATAAACGGTACTGAAACGTAAAGAAAAAGCCAGCCATAAAGAAAATACAATGGCAACTACATCAACCATGACAGTAATAGCTCTTTTGATACTTCTCGGACTTGCTAATAAACTATCAATCACGTCCTTTAACATAATAGTTTTATTCCTCTACTTATTAATTTATCGCCTGCCGACTATACCGATTGTTAATTAATTTATAAACGATAAACGATTCAATGTACTCATAAATACTGCTCCATTAGTACTATGACTCATTTGCTCGATATACAAGCTGGATACTTACGGACTGGATTTGTTCGACAGGAGTTTTGGCAATGAGTTAGGAATAAAAACAGCGTTATAGAATGGCAGAACATCTTGATTCATTAGATGTTTTTAATTTAAATCGCAGTAGGATGAATAACAAAAATGGTACGCCCGACAGGACTCGAACCTGTTACCCTCGGCTTAGAAGGCCGATGCTCTATCCGGATGAGCTACGGGCGCATTGTATGTATTTCATCTAAATCGGGAAGTTTATCGTAAATAATTGGTCGGGGTAGAGAGATTCGAACTCCCGACCCTCTGGTCCCAAACCAGATGCGCTACCAGACTGCGCTATACCCCGACATTCCGAAGAGCAGATGTCCCCGAAGAAGGCGAAATAATACGCCCATGCGTTTGCCGAGTCAAACACTTTTTGATTTTTTTGCCGTTAATTGCACAACATGAGACCATAGCGTTTTTTTGATTGTCTGGATACTACTTAATGACCGCTCAAATTTTAGACGGAAAAGCCATTTCATTAGCGCTTAAACAAAACCTGAAAGCTGAAAACGATATCCGTGTAGCTTCAGGCAAACGCCGTCCAGGCTTGGCTGTAGTCCTTGTTGGTAGCGATCCTGCATCACAAGTCTATGTAGGTAGTAAGCGACGTAGTTGTGAAGAAATTGGTTTTAAATCAGACTCGCACGACTTGCCAATTGATACCTCTGAAGCAGCTTTATTAACGCTCATTGATCAACTTAATGCTGACAAAGAAATTGACGGTATTTTAGTTCAATTACCCTTACCCAAACATATTAATACCGAAGCCGTTATTGAGCGCATTGCTCCACATAAAGATGTCGATGGTTTCCATCCTTATAATATCGGTCGACTTGCTCAACGTAACCCTCAGCTTCGCCCATGTACTCCGAAAGGGATCATGACTTTATTAGAGAAAACAAATGTTGATTTACATGGCTTAGAAGCCGTGATTGTTGGCGCGTCTAATATTGTCGGTCGACCAATGGCATTAGAATTATTACTTGCAGGTTGTACAACTACCGTCTGTCATCGCTGGACTAAAGATTTAGAATTTCATGTTCGTCGTGCAGATCTTCTAGTTGTTGCGGTCGGTAAGCCTAACTTCATTCCTGGCGAATGGATAAAACAAGGCGCTATTATTATTGATGTGGGTATAAATCGTCTTGAAGATGGTTCATTAACCGGCGATGTTGAATTTAATGTCGCGAAACAAAAAGCGGCTTGGATTACGCCTGTTCCAGGTGGTGTTGGGCCAATGACTGTCGCGACATTAATGGAAAATACTTTTTACGCAGCCAACGAGTTACATAATTAGTTTTAGCGATTAGATCATTTTTAATTTAACTCTGTCGGGTTTAATCCAGACAGAGTTTTATCAGCATCAGTTACGCTTTACGCCACGTCGTCTTGCCAGCATTATCTTCTAAAACAATACCCATCGCGGTTAATTCATCGCGTACTTGATCTGCTTTAGTCCAATCTTTATTGGCTCTCGCAGTATTTCGTCCGTCAATTAATGCGTCGACTTTATCAGCGAGATCATCATCATCTGTATCGCCTAATAAAAATGCTTCCGCAGATTGTTGAAATAAACCCAATACATCACCAAATGAACGTAACAAGCCCGCTAAGTAACTTGTTCGCTGTGAATCATCTGACACTTTATTCAAAGACTGACGGACATCGGCCATAATCGATAATGCCAAAGCGGTATTAAAATCATCGTCCATTGCCTCAGCAAATCGGACACCGAATTCCTCATCATTTTGCCATACCACATTAGCTTCCGGTTCTACATCGCGTAGTGCGGTGTAATAGCGTGTTAATGCTGATTTTGCTTGTTCTAAAGATTCATCAGAATAATTAAGTGGACTACGATAATGACTGGTCAAAATGAAATAACGGACAACTTCGGGGGAATATCGCGCTAAGACTTCGCGTACCGTGAAGAAATTGCCCAAGGATTTAGACATTTTTTCATCATCAATCCGCACAAAGCCATTATGCATCCAGTAATTAACGGATTGGCAGCCATGCGCTGCTTCAGATTGCGCAATTTCATTTTCATGATGCGGAAATTGTAGATCTTGTCCGCCGCCATGAATATCAAAATGTTCGCCTAAACAGGTCGCTGACATCGCTGAACATTCAATATGCCAACCAGGCCGACCTCGTCCCCATACTGAATCCCAAGCAGGCTCTTCGGGTTTTGCCGCTTTCCATAAAACGAAATCTAAAGGATCATCTTTTGCCTCATTGACCGCGACACGTTCGCCAGAACGTAACTCATCAATATGACGCCCCGATAATTTGCCATAACCGTCGAATTTACTCACGTCGTAATAGACATCGCCATTATCTGCCGCATAGGCAAAACCTTTGCTGATCAATGTTTCGATCATGACAATAATTTCTGTCATTGATTCCGTTGCTTTAGGCTCAAGATCTGGTCTAATAACGCCTAAGGCATCAGCATCTTGATGCATTTCCGCAATAAATCGCTCAGTTAATGATTGTATGGTTTCACCATTTTGATTCGCGCGTGCAATGATTTTATCGTCGATATCCGTGATATTGCGGATATAAGTCACTTCATATCCGCAAGCTCTTAAATAACGCGCAACCACATCAAACACCACCATCACTCGGGCATGACCTACATGACATAAGTCATATACCGTCATTCCGCAAACATAGAGTTTGACCTTGCCTGCTTCTATCGGTGTAAAAACGTCTTTTTGCTTCGTTAAGCTATTATGAATTTGTAACATGTAAGGCTCTTTATCAAAAACTTATCGAGCATTTTACGGTATGTGAGTAATGAAATGTAGATAAAGCGCTCCACTTAAACCATTATTTCAATTATCATATAGTATTTATTGTTAATGACTGGAACCAAACTTTTATGAAAATATTTTTCCGCTATTTGGCACCATTACTTTTAGCAGTATTATCACTCTCTACTCATGCAGAAGGAGGCAATGCTTTGCCACAAGTTAAACTGGAAACAAATTACGGTAATATCGTCATTGAACTAGATGCTGAAAAAGCACCTAATACCGTGGCGAACTTTTTAAGCTATGTTAATGATGGTTTTTACGACGGCACAATTTTCCACCGCGTCATTAAAGACTTCATGATCCAAGGCGGTGGTTTTACAGAAGAGTTTGTTCAAAAAACACCTAAAGCACCAATTAAAAATGAAGCGAATAATGGCTTAAGCAATGTTCAAGGCTCTGTCGCAATGGCGCGTACAGGCGATCCGCATTCTGCAACAGCACAGTTTTTCATCAATACTGTTGATAATAACTTTCTTGATTTCCGCGGTGAGAACGGCGCTGCTTGGGGCTATGCTGTATTTGGTCAAGTTATTGAAGGTATGGAAGTGGTTGAAGCTATCCGTACTGTCAGTACAGGAAGCAAAGATGGTCATTCTGATGTACCGAATGAAACAGTCATGATCAACAGCGCAACGGTTGTTGAATAGTTTTATTTTGGATAACGCCCTCTCCTTGATGAGAGGGTAGTTTTCTTCCCGCCATGACCACACTTTTTATCTCTGACCTTCATCTCAGTCCAGACAATCAACCACTCATTCAAATCACTGTAGACTTTCTCAACACGCAAACTAAAGGCATTGATGCACTTTATCTTCTAGGTGATGTATTTAATACTTGGTTGGGTGATGACATTGTGCCCATCGAATTTGAACCACTCATTGCGCAGTTACAACAACTTCATCAATCAGGTATCAAAACTTACTTAATGGTAGGTAATCGTGATTTCATGATGGGCAAACACTTTGCTGAACGATGTGAATGTGAACTAATTGATGAGCCAGCAATCATTGATCTTTACGGTGTAAAAACCTTGCTGATCCATGGTGATAGTTTATGTACAGATGATGTGAGTTATCAACGCTATCGTCGTCAAACACGAAATAAATTCTTACAGTGGTGTTTTTTGCACTTACCTGTTCGTTATCGCCAACGAATTTCTAACAAAATAAAACAAAAAAGCCGCGAACAAAAGCAATATAAATCAGCGGTAATTATGGATGTGAATCAGTTTGAAGTCGGGCGGGTAATGCAACAATTTGACGTGCAATATATGATTCATGGCCATACTCATCGACCAGCAATTCATGCTTTTACACTTGCAAACAAACCCGCTTATCGCATTGTACTTGGTGACTGGGAAGACAAAATAAGTGTTTTAAAATGCAGTGACTACCAATTCGAATTGATTGATCACCGCATTTCAAAAAGTGATTCTGTATTAAGAATCAGCTGATGCCTGATGATCGAGTATTTCTTTTAAACGCTTCGGCGGCACATAACCAGGTAATAATTCACCACTTTCTAGGAATAAAGCCGGTGTTCCAGTCACCCCCAAACGTCTTCCTAATTCATATTGCGCTTTTACTGGTGCATTACAGCTCTCAGATTTAACGGTTTTTCCACTTTTAGCGTCAGTTAAAGCCTGTTTACGATCTTTAGCACACCAAACATTAACCGCTTCATCGTAAGACGCCGAATCAATTCCTGTACGTGGAAAAGCCATATAACGAATACGAATACCTAATGCGTTATATTCCGCCATTTGTTGATGTAATTTACGGCAGTAGCCACAATCAATATCAGTAAAAACAGTTAAAGTATGTTCCGTTTTTTTCGGTTCATAAATAATCATATCTGCTTCATCGACAGAGGCTAAAATTTGTTTTCTTAATTCGAGACGTTTTAGCTCTGTTACGTTTTGGCGTTTTTCCAACTCAATCACATCGCCTTGAAAAACATAACGCGCATCTTTACTAAAATAGATAATTTCGCCATTAATAACGGCTTCGTACATACCGGTATTATCTAAAGGTTGAATACTTTCAACCTTAACATCAGGCATTATAACGGCCAACTTTTCCTTAATATCATTGATCTCACTAGCTTGTGCTAAACCTACCCAAGCAAGCATTGGTAGCCACAAATAAAGTCGTTTTAACATTCTATTTCCTAGTCTCTAAAATTATTAAACTGTAGTGGCATATCGACAGCATCATTGCCACGCAATAGTGCCATGACTTCCTGCAATTCATCGCGCTTTTTGCCTGTTACCCGAACACTTTCACCTTGGACAGCAGCTTGTACTTTAATCTTACTTTCTTTGATTAATTTTACGGTAATACGGCATTGGTCTTTATCAAGCCCTTCACGCACGATGACATCTTGCTTACGCATTTTGCCGTTACCAACCGAATCCTTTATCTCAAGGCAACTAATTTCTACACCGCGTTTGACCAACTTCATTCGTAGAATGTCTAATACTTGCTCTAACTGAAAATCACTGCCAGCATGCATCGTTAGTGTTTTGTCTGACTGCTCAACGCGTGCATCAGTTCCTCTAAAATCAAAACGATTACTTATATCTCGATTTGACTGATCTACCGCGTTGGTCAATTCATGTTTATCCACTTCTGAAACAATATCAAATGAGGGCATTTCTATCTCCTAAAATTCAGCAATATTATCGTGATAGTTTATCATTTCACAGTATATTGAGATACGGCACTAACCTCGTGGATGATGTTGCGTGTGTAGGCTTTTCAACCTTTCTTTAGCCACATGAGTATAGATTTGTGTTGTTGATAAATCAGCGTGACCAAGCAATAACTGCACGACTCGTAGATCTGCACCGTGGTTTAACAAATGTGTAGCAAAAGCATGGCGTAGTGTATGAGGCGACAATTCTTTTTTAATTTCCGCTAAGGATGCATAACGTTTTATTAAATACCAAAAAGCCTGGCGAGACATTGCTTTACCACGTTGTGTAGGAAATAAATCATCGCTGATGACACCTTTTAGTAACTGCGGGCGACTTTCTACTAAATATTGTTGTAAATAATCTAGGGCAATTTCACCTAGCGGCACTAATCTTTCCTTATTGCCTTTGCCGACACAGCGTATCAATCCTTGTCGCATATTGAGTTGTTCATTAGTTAGACCAACGAGTTCAGAGACCCGCAAACCTGTGGCATACAACACTTCTAACATCGTGCGATCTCTAAGCCCTAATGCAACATTAAGGTTAGGTTGCGCTAGTAACATTTCAACCTCATCTTCATTTAAGCTACTTGGTAATGATTTTCCTAATCTTGGGGATTCAATTTGTACCGTTGGATCGGAATCTCTAAGTTCTTCACGACATAAATAACGGTAAAACCGTCTTAAGCTTGATAATAATCGCGCTTCACTGCGTACTTTTCGACCTTCGCGCATGCGTACATTTTGATAACGCAAGATATCGGTTCGACTAGCGGCAATTAAATCAATATCAGACTCACCTAACCAAGCAGCAAAAGCGACAAGATCACGTTGATAAGCATCAACTGTATTTTTACTTAAACCAGACTCTAACCAGAGTGAATCTAAAAAAGGTTGCAGATAACGATCGCTGGTTACCTTTTGTTTTTCGACATCCATCATTATTCAAGATAAGTCATAGCTAGAGACCACGTTCATGATCCAATAACCATTGTTTTAGATCGATCTCATAGCCTTCTTTTTTGCCAAAATACCCACCAAAACCTAACTTCGAAACAACGCGATGACAGGGTATAACAATAGCAAAGGGATTTTTTCTACAAGCATTGCCTATTGCACGCGCTGAAGTATCTAGAATTTGAGCGATTTCGGAATAAGTCTGTGTTTCACCTGAGGGGATTGACTGCAAATGCTGCCAGACTTTTTTTTGGAATACCGTTCCACGTACAAGGAGCGGTAATGTCCACTCTGATTGCGGATCAATAAAATAAGATTGAAACTGTTTAACTGCTTGCTGGGCAACGGATGATTGCACATCTTCAGTTTCAGCTTCATTACTATTGATTAATAATTCGACGGCGCAGAGATGAGTTTCACAGGTATGCAGCAAGATATGCCCGACAGGGGTTATTAATATTGTTTTAGAAAGATCGTTATTGCTATTCATAACAACAAAAAAGGGCGCAACTGAAAACAGTCGCGCCCTTTTTTAATAAAGCAGACAGAATCAACGTGATTCCGATAAGCTCGTATTAACCCAATTTTTCTTTAATACGTGCTGCTTTACCAGTCAAATCACGCAAGTAGTAAAGTTTAGCGCGACGAACATCACCACGACGTTTAACTTCAAGACTTGCTACTGCAGGGCTATGTGTTTGGAAAACACGTTCAACACCAACACCATTTGAAATTTTACGTACTGTGAATGCTGAATGTAAACCACGGTTCCGTTTAGCAATTACAACGCCTTCAAACGCTTGTTCACGTTCACGCTCGCCTTCTTTGATTTTTACTTTTACAACAACAGTATCACCTGAAGAAAATGCAGGAATATCCTGTCTCATTTGTTCAGCGTTTAGCTGTTCAATTATATTACTCATTGTTCTACTCCTAATTCCTACTTCTCTTCATGCCTAAATTCGGCAACAAATTGTTCTAATAATGCATTCTGTTCGCTAGACAATGTTGCCATTGCTAACAATTCAGGCCGCCTTAACCAAGTTCGTCCTAAAGACTGTTTAAGGCGCCACTTTCGTATTGCCTCATGATCGCCACCCAAAAGTACCTCAGGCACACTTTGACTAGATAATCGTTCTGGTCTTGTGTAATGCGGATGGTCTAATAAACCAGCCATAAATGAATCTTGTTGTGCAGACTCCTCATCACCCAAAACACCTGGTAATAATCTTGCTACGCCATCAATCATAACCATCGCTGCAAGCTCACCACCACTGAGAACGTAGTCACCAATCGACCATTCCTCATCAATCTCTTGTTCAATCAGACGTTCATCAACACCTTCATAACGCCCTGCAACAAAAATCATCGCGTTTCTTGTCGCCAATTCTTGCAAACCTTGTTGATCTAATTTGCGGCCTTGCGGTGACAAATAAACCACTTTAGTTTGCTGACCTAAAACCGCTTTAGCAGCATGAATGGCTTGCTTTAATGGCTCTACTTTCATCACCATTCCAGGACCACCACCATAAGGCCTATCATCTACTGTTCGATGTTTATCCAACGTAAAATCACGTGGATCCCAATAGTCAATTGCCAACCTGCCTTGCTTCACAGCTCGACCAGTTACACCATATTGCGTTATTGCATCAAACATCTGAGGAAATAAAGACACCACGCCAAGACGCATGATGGCATTCACCTCAATAATCCAGTTTCCAATCAACGCGAATAACTTTATTATCCAAGTCGACTAGCTCAACAATGTCATCCAATACAAACGGAATCAAACGTTCAGTTTTATCTTCATTCACAACTACCAAGACATCATGGGCGCCATTTTCAAGCAAACTATCCACTTGACCAAGTTGTTCATCTTGAAGATTCACAACCGACATACCCATTAAATCAGACCAATAATATTGATCTTTGCCAGCTGGTTTTAGCTGCGATTTAGCAATAGCGAGTTCGACACCAACTAACGGTAATACTTGATCGCGGTCAGTGACCCCATCCAAGCTCATAACTACACCCTTGCCTTGTAAGCGACCTTCAACTACTTTCACCTCTACCCAAGCACCTTTTCGTGATAGATATAATGGTGAATAACTTAAAATATTCTCTCTTGGGTCGGTGAATGAGTAGATCTTTACCCAGCCTTTAACACCAAAAGCACCAGATATTTTCCCTACCGGGAGATATTCCACGGAAGTATCCATAACTGAAACCTTATTTTAAGTTTAATTAAGCAGCTTTAGCTTGAGCGATTAACTTAGTAACACGCTCTGAAAGTTGTGCGCCTTGCTCGATCCAGTGCGTAATACGCTCTAAATCTAAACGCAAAGTTTCTTCTTGTCCTTGAGCGACTGGATTGAAGAATCCTACACGCTCAATGCAACGACCATCACGCTTGTTGCGTGAATCTGCTACTACGACAGTGTAATAAGGACGCTTTTTTGCGCCGCTACGTGACATTCTAATTTTTACCATTATTTGTGCCTGTTGAAAAACTGGATCGAAAAACAGATGCATTTTACGCATATATCTTGTAATTGAAAAGCTTATCTCGCTTTTATATTTAAAACGGCATTCCACCGCCCATCGGTAACTTGCCACCCAAGCCACGCATCATCTTAGCCATGCCACCTTTCTGGGTCATTTTCTTCATCATTTTTTGCATTTGTGCGAACTGTTTTAACAAACGATTCACATCTTGAATTTGTGTGCCTGAACCTGCTGCAATACGTTTTTTGCGCGAACCTTTAATAATTTCTGGTCGCTGACGTTCTTTTTTGGTCATCGAATTAATAATAGCTTCAAGCTTACCTAATTCTTTATCGTTTACTTGTTGCTTAGCAGCAGCAGGAATATTAGACATGCCAGGCATCTTATCTAGCATCGAACCGATGCCGCCCATTTTACCCATTTGCCTAAGTTGATCTCTGAAATCTTCAAGGTCAAAGCCTTGCCCTTTTTTCAGCTTATTGGCTAATTGATCCGCCGCACCTTTGTCCATTTTGCGTTGAACATCTTCCACCAGCGACAACACATCGCCCATCCCCAAAATTCGAGAGACAACACGATCAGGATGAAACGGTTCTAATGCCGATGTTTTTTCACCAACACCCATGAATTTAATAGGCTTACCAGTGATATGACGTATCGACAACGCCGCACCACCACGTGCATCACCATCCGTTTTGGTTAAAATAACACCCGTGAGGGGCAAAGCATCATTAAATGCCTTTGCTGTATTCGCCGCATCTTGCCCGGTCATACTATCGACCGTGAACAAGGTTTCGATAGGATTTATCGCCGCATGGATTTGTTTGATTTCCGTCATCATATCGTCATCAACATGCAAACGACCTGCAGTATCAATAATGACAACATCGGCAAACTGTAACTTAGCGTATGCAACCGCAGCTTTAGCTATTTCGACAGGATTTTGATTTGAATCACTTGGAAAAAAGTGTGCGTCAACTTCTTTGGCCAGTGTTTTTAACTGTTCAATCGCGGCGGGGCGATAAACGTCGGCACTAGCTACGACTACAGATTTCTTCTCACGTTCTTTTAACCAACGGGCTAATTTTGCGACGCTGGTTGTTTTACCAGCACCTTGTAAACCTGCCATCAAAATTACAGCGGGCGGCTGCGAATTAAGGTTTAGCGTTTCATTTGCGGCGCCCATCACTGCCACTAACTCATCGTTCACCACTTTCACTAAGGCTTGGCCTGGCGTTAAGCTACGAAGTACATCCTGCCCCATCGCTCGCTCTTTTACCCGTTCAATAAACTCACGCACCACAGGCAAAGCAACATCTGCCTCAAGCAATGCCATTCGCACTTCACGTAGTGTGTCTTTTACATTATCTTCAGTAATTCGCCCTTGGCCACGAAGTTTTTGTAAAGTACCGCCTAATCTTTCCTGCAAACTATCAAACATGATTCACCTTGCGTTAACTCAGC
>DRHW01000003.1 GCA_011053005.1 Methylophaga sp. | reverse complement strand
TCGGTGACTCATAATGGTTTAGTGTTAGCCGGTTGTTTGTTATTAACGGCCGGTTTTGCGGTGATTCCGCTTTATATTTATTGTGTGATGCCATGAAAGATCTTGAATTAGATAGCCATAGCCCTAAAGGTAGCTTGGAGGATCGCTGGACCCAGCATAAGTTCAACTCCAAGATTGTGAATCCTGCTAACCGAAAAAAATACACAGTCATTGTTGTTGGTACAGGCTTAGCAGGCGCTGCTGCTGCGGCATCGTTAGGTGAAATGGGTTACAACGTGAAAACATTTTGTTTTCAAGATAGCCCGCGCCGTGCCCATAGTATTGCCGCTCAAGGTGGCATTAACGGTGCTAAAAATTATCAGAATGATGGCGATAGTGTGTGGCGGTTGTTTTATGACACACTGAAAGGCGGTGATTTTAGAGCACGTGAATCCAATGTTTTTCGGCTTGCAGAATTAAGTAGTAATATTATTGATCAAGCGGTCGCCCAAGGTGTGCCGTTTGCTCGTGAATACAGTGGTTATTTAGCCAACCGTTCATTTGGCGGTGCACAAGTTTCACGCACGTTTTATGCACGCGGTCAAACAGGTCAGCAATTGTTATTAGGCGCTTATCAGGCGATGAGCAAACAAATAGCAGAAGGTTCTATCACTCATCATTCTCGCTGTGAAATGCAAGATCTGATTATGGTAAAAAATCATGCAAAAGGTATTGTTAGCCGAGATTTAATAACGGGCAAACTTGAAACACATATGGCTGATTGTGTGGTGTTATGCACTGGCGGTTATAGCAATGTGTTTTACTTATCAACCAATGCGAAAGGCTGCAATACTTCGGCAATATGGCGCGCTCATAAACACGGTGCTTTGTTTGCCAATCCTTGTTTTACCCAAATTCATCCTACCTGCATTCCGCAGCATGGTGCTTTGCAATCAAAATTGACCTTAATGAGCGAATCATTACGTAATGATGGTCGTGTTTGGGCACCTAAAAGAAAAGAAGATTGTGATAAAAACCCGGAAGACATCGCAGAAGAAAATCGCGATTATTTCCTAGAACGTATGTATCCCGCTTTTGGTAATTTGGTGCCACGTGATATTGCATCTCGCGCCGTTAAATTAATTTGTGATGAAGGTCGCGGTGTTGGCCATGAAATTGAAGGTCAAAAACTCGGTGTTTATCTTGATTTTGCCCAAGCAATCAAAAAAATGGGCTTAGAAGCGATTACTGAAAAATACGGTAATTTATTTGAAATGTATCAGCGGATCACCGCTGAGAATCCCTATACAACGCCGATGCGTATTTATCCTGCCGTGCATTACACGATGGGCGGGTTGTGGGTTGACTATAATTTGATGACTTCGATTGATGGTTTATTTGCCGGTGGTGAAGCTAATTTTTCTGATCATGGTGCAAATCGATTGGGCGCAAGTGCATTAATGCAAGGATTGGCGGATGGTTATTTTATTTTGCCGACAACGGTATCGGATTATTTGGCCCAGCAAAAACCCTTTGATTCAGAAAGAAATTTTCCAGAAGCAGAGCAAGCATTAAAAGCAGCTCAAACACGGCTTGATCTATTATTAAATGCGCCTGATCCACAAAAAACACCCGATGACTTTCATCGCCAATTGGGTCAAATATTGTGGCATGCTTGCGGTATGGCAAGAGAAGAAAAAGCGCTTAAAGTCGCGATAGTTGAAATCCAACAGCTTAGAGAACAATTTTGGCAGCAGGTTAAAGTCACGGGAACAGATACCGAATTAAATCAAACACTAGAACGAGCAGGCCGCGTGGCCGATTTCTTTGAACTTGCTGAATTGATGTGTATTGATGCCTTAACACGAGAAGAATCCTGTGGTTGTCATGCGCGAGAAGAGCATATTACTGAAGATGGTGAAGCACAACGTCATGATGATGATTTTTCATATGTTTCTGCGTGGCAATATAGCGGTAATGCCAGCTTGCCAAGCTTACATAAAGAAGAACTTCATTTCGAATTTGTTAGACCTAATACAAGAAACTACCGATGATTTTTACTCTACATATTTGGCGCCAGCAAGATAGCAAATCAGACGGTTATTTTGAGCAACATGACATTGATGTTGATTTAGAAACCTCTTTTTTAGAAATGCTCGATGCCTTAAATGAGCAACTTATTGTTGCTGGCAAACAAGCGATTGCGTTTGATTTTGATTGCCGAGAAGGCATTTGTGGCTCGTGTAATTTAGTGATTAATGGCGCACCACATGGCAAACATCGCGCGACGACAACTTGTCAGCAATATATGCGTGACTATGCAGATGAAAAAGAGTTGTGGATTGAACCTTGGCGGGCAACGGCATTTCCTATTATTAAGGATTTGATCGTTGATCGCTCGGCATTTGAAAAAATTATCCAAGCCGGCGGTTATATAGAAATGAGAACAGGTTCGGCACCAGAAGCCAATACGATGCCGATTGCAAAACAGGTTGCCGATGAAGCGTTTGATTCAGCAACGTGTATTGGTTGTGGTGCGTGTGTCGCTGTTTGCCCTAATGCGTCTGCAACTTTATTTGTGGCTGCTAAAGTCAGTCATCTTTCATCATTACCACAAGGTCAGATGGATAATCAACGTGCTAAAAAAATGCTAATAGCGATGGAAGGCCAAGGCTTTGGAAGCTGTAGTAATTATCGTGAATGTGAACGTGCTTGCCCTAAAGAAATTAGCGTTAGTAATATTACGACAATGAATAAAGCACTATACAAATCTGCTTAATAAAATTGCCGGAAATTTTAGGTTTACTGCATCAACAACATCATTTTGAAACATTTATGCGTTATCATAGTTATTAAAAATGATGTGTCAGTCGCTAAGCTACTTTATCAAATGGTATAGCTGATAACTTACATAGTGTTGAATTGATATTGTCGGCTGGAATAAATAAATTTTAGATTCATAATCCATAGTGGAAATTATATTGTCCGATAACAACGAACAGACCGAAAATATTGAACATATCGTGGTCGGTTGGCGCGAGTGGTTAGCCTTACCTGACCTCGGTGTCACATCGATTAAAGCCAAAGTAGATACGGGCGCTCGTACCTCAGCGCTACATGCCTTTGCCGTTGAACCTTTTGATAAAAAAGATGAATTATGGGTGAGATTTGGCATGCATCCCTATCAAAACAACATCGAAAAAGAAGTCTGGTGTGAAGCCAAAGTAATCGACCAACGAGCGGTAACTGATTCGGGGGGTCACACTGAACAACGTTATGTGATAGAAACCAATGTGACATTAGGCAAAAAAACGTGGGTGATTGAGGCGACATTAACCAATCGAGATAGCATGTTGTTCAGAATGTTATTAGGACGCACCGCTATGAGTGCTGGTAATATAGTTGTTAACCCTGCAGTGTCCTATCTGGCTGGCCAAACCCTAATCGAACACATTCAAGATTCATTACAAGATGATCTTGAAGGAGCAAAAGAATGAAAATCGGTATCTTATCTAGAAACCCTAAATTGTATTCAACCAGTCGTTTGGTTGAAGCAGCAGAAGCACGTGGTCACGAAGTTCATGTCATCGATACGATGCGTTGTTATATGAATATCACATCAATGAAACCCGAAGTGCATTACAAAGGTGAAAACTTAACAGGCTTTGATGCGGTGATTCCGCGAATTGGTGCCTCGGTAACCTTTTACGGTACCGCAGTATTGCGACAATTCGAGATGATGAATGTTTATCCATTAAATGAATCTGTCGCGATTAGTCGTTCGCGCGATAAATTACGCGCTTTACAATTATTATCACGCAAAGGCATTGGTTTACCCGTAACCGGTTTTGCACATCGTCCCGATGACGTGGATGATTTAATAAAGATGGTCGGTGGCGCGCCATTAGTGATTAAGTTGTTAGAAGGTACGCAGGGCATCGGTGTGGTGTTAGCTGAAACAAAAGGCGCGGCAGAAAGTGTTATTGAAGCGTTTATGGGTTTACAAGCCAACATCTTAGTCCAAGAATTTATTAAAGAAGCAGGCGGTGCTGACATACGTTGTTTTGTTGTTGGCGGCAAAGTTGTTGCAGCAATGAAACGCCAAGGTAAAGAAGGCGAATTTCGCTCAAATCTACACCGTGGTGGTTCGGCTAATCTTATTCGTATTACCCCTGAAGAACGTTCAACAGCCGTACGCGCCGCTCAAACGATGGGCTTAAATGTCTGTGGTGTTGATCTGTTGAGATCTAACCACGGTCCAGTCGTAATGGAAGTGAATTCTTCACCGGGTTTGGGTGGCATTGAAGCGGCAACGGGTAAAGATATCGCTGGCCTCATCATTGATTTCATTGAGAAAAATGCAAAATTAGGCAAGACGAAAACTCGTGGTCAAGGCTAGTTTAGATGGCTGATGTATTAACGATTGCCGGTACAGAAATCAATTTAGGTGAGCGCACCATTATCGATGTTCCACTACCTGATTTATATATGCACACATCCTTAAGCATGCCGGTTGAAATAATTCGAGGTCGCCGTAAAGGTCCTACATTATTTGTCTCTGCTGCCGTGCATGGTGATGAGATTAATGGTGTGGAAATTATTCGTCGCTTAGTGAGGAATAATAAGATTTTGAAAGCCCTGAAAGGCACACTTATTACCATTCCCGTCGTTAATGTTTATGGCTTCATAAATCAATCGCGTTATTTACCTGATCGCCGGGATTTGAATCGTTGTTTTCCGGGGTCTGAACAAGGCTCATTAGCGGGTCGATTAGCGAATGTATTCATGTCCGAAGTCACTAGCAAATGTACGCATGGAATTGATTTGCATACTGCAGCTATTCACCGTGATAATTTGCCACAAATTCGTGCCGACTTATCTAATACAACCGTAGAAGAAATGGCGCTGGCCTTTAAAGCGCCAGTCATTGTTAATTCAAGCTTAATCGAAGGTTCACTTCGTCATGCCAGTATGGGTGTTAATGTTCCGGTTATTGTTTATGAAGCGGGCGAAGCATTAAGATTTAATGAAACGGCTATTAGGGCGGGCGTTAAAGGCGTAATAGCCGTAATGCGTAGCCTAGGCATGTTGCCTGCGCGAGCAAAAACTAAAAAGACTGTTAGACAACCCTTTGTTGCACGATCAAGTGCGTGGGTACGTGCGCCTCAAAGTGGCATCTTTCGGATGATTGTGCCGATGGGGGCACATGTTAATAAAAATGATTTGTTGGGTATGGTCGCTGCACCTTATGGGGCGGAAGATACGGAAAGACCCGTTCTTGCGACCTATTCAGGTGTTGTCATCGGTCGTACAAATATCCCTTTAGTGAATGAGGGGGAGGCGCTGTTTCACATCGCAAGGTTTAATCAACCGGGCGAGGTTGCAGATAGTGTTGATGCCTTTCATTCTGATCTCGATCCGGCTACAGATACTGGTGTTCCAGATGATCTGCCGATTATTTAATACCAGAGAAATATGACAGTGATAGTGCTGAAATAAAATCTTTGCATTTTCGAATAAAAATGTAGAAGATCCTCCGGTTTAACGCTTCTCAAGAGAATAATTGCATATGCATACCACTATGAATTCCATTGTTGACTCTAATCATCAACAGCCGAAACTTGAGTGGGATTCTGAACAAAGTGCCAAGCTTTATGGCGTACGCGAGTGGGGTGCTGATTGTTTTGATATATCCCCGGAAGGTAATGCGGTTGTTAGCGTTCAATTTGGTGATAAAACAGTTCAAGTTCCCCTGATCGATATAGTCGAAGGTATGAAAGAACGCGGCTTAGAAATGCCAACTGTTTTACGTGTCGAAAATCTATTAGATCTACGTATTAAACAGCTTAATGAAGCTTTTGCACGTGCTATTGAACAAGGCGCTTATCAAAACCATTATCGTGGCGTGTTTCCGATTAAAGTGAATCAGCAATGTCATGTTATTGAAGAAATAGCTGATTTTGGTAAGCATTATCACCACGGTTTAGAAGCAGGTAGTAAAGCCGAATTAATTATTGCTTTATCACAATTACAAGATCATGAAAGTTTGATTATTTGTAATGGTTATAAAGATGCTGAATTCATCGACTTAGGTTTATATGCTCGTAAAATGGGCATTAAATGTTTCTTTGTTTTAGAAACCTTATCTGAATTACCGATCATCATCGAACGCAGTCGTGTATTAGGTATTGAGCCTTTAATTGGTGTGCGAATTCGATTGGCATCGATGGTGGAAGGCCATTGGAATGCAGACAGTGGTGACCGTTCTATTTTTGGTCTATCGACCAATGCTTTATTAGAAGTACTAGAGCAATTAAAACAAGCTGATATGTTGCATTGCCTACAATTATTGCACAGTCACTTAGGCTCTCAAATTCCTAATATTCGTAATATTCGTACTGGTGTATTAGAAGCATGTCGTTTTTATGCTGGCCTTATCGAAGAAGGCGCACCGATGGGCTACATCGATATCGGTGGTGGTTTAGCCGTCGATTATGAAGGTACACAATCTAATAGTACGCATAGTATGAACTATGGCTTAGATGAATATTGTTCAAATATTATCGAAACCATTTTAGAAAGTCTTGATCCGCTTGATATTGCTCATCCGGTTATTATCTCTGAATCCGGCCGTGCATTAGTCGCATATTCATCGATGTTGTTGTTTAACGTGCTAGATGTGCGAGATCACAAACCCGGCGTAATTCCAGATATCGCACCGGAAGATAGTGTCGACCAGATTGTTAATTTATATGATGTATTAAAAAACGTTTCGCATAAAAAACTGCAAGAGTGCTATAACGACTCACTTTATTACCGTGATGAAGTGCGTGAATTATTTCATCGTGGACAAGCAACGTTGCGTGAGCGTGCTTTAGCTGAAAATATTTCGTTAGCTATTTTAGAAAAAATTGCCTTGTTACTACCTGAAGCAAAACGGGTTTCACCAGAGTTAGAAACCTTGCCTGAATTATTATCAGATATTTATTATGGCAATTTCAGTTTGTTCCAGTCGTTGCCAGATATTTGGGCAATTGATCAGATCTTTCCTATCATGCCGATTCACCGTCTCAATGAAGAGCCGACGCGTGATGCTGTTTTAGCTGATATGACCTGCGACTGTGACGGCAAGATAGATTCATTTTCACTGGTTGATGGCCATAGTAAAACACTGCCTTTGCACCCCTTACGTGACAATGAAGAATATTATTTAGGCGTATTTCTTGTCGGTGCTTATCAAGAAACATTAGGTGATTTGCATAACTTATTTGGTGATACCAATGTGGTCAGTGTGCGGGTTAATGAAGATGGTAGCTTTGATTTTATTCGTGAATTTCACGGTGATAGCATTGCCGATGTATTAAGTTACGTCGAATACAACCCTAAAACAATGCAAGAACAATTCCGCCGTATTGCTGAACAAGCGGTGCGTGATGGCAAAATTTCAGTGGCAATGCGTCAACAAGTGTTACACGCCTTCCATGAAAGTTTGCATGGTTATACATTTTTCGAACGTTAAAAATCGTTTTAAAGGAACTCAGTTATTATGTCTAAAGTAATGATTATTGGTGCGGGTGGTGTTGGTGGTGTTGTGACTCATAAATGTGCACAACTGCCTGAAGTCTTTGCAGAAATCGTACTCGCCAGTCGTACAGAAGCAAAATGTAAAGCGATTGCCGCGCAATTAGATAGACCGATTAAAACAGCTCAAGTTGATGCCGATAATGTGCCTGAATTAACGGCATTGTTGAAAGCTGAAAAGCCAGACTTAGTCATCAACGTCGCATTGCCTTATCAAGATTTAACGATAATGGACGCGTGTTTAGCGGCAGGTATCGATTACATGGATACGGCAAATTATGAACCTTTAGATACTGCTAAGTTTGAATACAGCTGGCAATGGGCGTATCACGATAAATTTAGAGAAGCAGGTTTAACTGCATTATTAGGAAGTGGTTTTGATCCAGGTGCAACGAACGTATTTACAACTTATGTTGCCAAACATTATTTTGATGAGATCCATGAATTGGATATTATCGATGTTAATGGTGGCGATCATGGTTACCCGTTTGCCACTAACTTTAATCCTGAAATCAACATTCGTGAAGTGACGGCTGAATGTCGTCATTGGGAAAATGGTGAGTTTGTCACTACACCTGCCATGTCGAAAAAAGCTGAATTTACTTGCCCAGAAGGTGTTGGTACTTACAATATCTATCGTATGTATCACGAAGAACTGGAGTCGTTGAGCAAGAACTTCCCAAGCTTAAAACGTGCACAATTCTGGATGAGTTTTGGTGACAGTTACCTGAAACATTTAGAAGTATTGGGCAATGTTGGTATGACAGGCATTGAACCGGTTATGTTTAACGGTCAAGAAATTGTGCCGATTCAGTTCTTAGCTAAATTATTACCAGATCCATCATCATTGGGTCCACGTACTAAAGGAAAAACGTGTATTGGCTGCGTGGTTAAAGGTATTAAGGATGGTAAAGAAAAAATCGTCTATATCTACAATATTAAAGATCACCAAGAGTGCTACCAAGAAGTGCAATCACAAGCGATTTCTTACACCACTGGTGTGCCAGCGATGATTGGTGCCAAAATGATGCTTGAGAAAAAATGGCAACGTGCTGGCGTGTGGAATATTGAACAATTCGACCCAGATCCATTCATGGAAGATATGAATAAATACGGTTTACCATGGCATGTGGTTGAATTAGACAATTTTGATTTAGACAAATAAAACCATTATAGAAAATACCGATTATGCAATTTACTGACTTTTCTAAGCTGGATTTACAGCGTTTGCCCTCACCGTGTTTTGTGGTTGATGAGGTTGCGGTCGAACGTAATTTATCAATTTTGAAACACGTTGCTGATCAAAGCGGTGCTAAAGTTTTAGCGGCCTTAAAAGCATTTTCAATGTGGTCATTAGCGCCGTTAACCGCCAAGTATTTAAGCGGTACTTGTGCCAGTGGGTTACATGAAGCTAAGTTAGGTCATGAACAATACGGCGGTGAAGTGCATGTGTTTGCCGCGGCTTATAGTGAAGCCGACATTATTGAGTTATTAACATTTGCACATCATATTGTTTTTAACTCATGCGGTCAGTGGATGCGGTTCCGCGAGTTATGTCTTGCTGCGCAAGCAAAACGACCTGATTTACATTTTGGTTTAAGAATTAATCCTGAACATTCCGAAGGTGCGGTGCCTATTTACGATCCTTGTGCACCGGGATCACGTTTAGGTATTCCATTATCACAGCTTGACGAAAGTGTTTTAGATGGCATTAGTGGTCTACATTTTCATACTTTATGTGAACAAAAATTTGAACCCTTAGCACGCACGGTGAAAGCAGTAGAGAAAAAGTTTGGTCATTTATTACCGCAAATGGAATGGGTTAACTTTGGCGGTGGTCATCATATAACGGCTGATGGTTATAATATTGATGGCCTGATTGAATTGGTCAAAGACTTTTCTCATCGTCATCAAGTTCAAGTGTATTTAGAGCCGGGTGAAGCGGTGGCTATTGGTACGGGGGTATTAAGCTGCGAAGTATTGGATATTACTTGGAACCAATTAAATCAAGCGATTATCGATACTTCGGCAACCTGTCATATGCCGGATACCTTAGAAATGCCTTATCGACCAGATGTAATGGGATCTGATGCTGCTGGTGTTTTGCCACATACTTATCGTTTAGGTGGTTTGACCTGTTTAGCGGGTGATGTCGTCGATGACTATAGTTTTGCAGAACCTTTGCAGATTGGTCAACGGCTGATCTTTGAAGATATGAGTCATTACACCATGGTCAAAACCAGTACCTTTAACGGTACGCACTTACCAGCCCTTGCGATATGGAATTCTGAGACTGATGCCTTAAACGTAGTCAAAACCTTTGGCTACGAAGACTTTAAAAATAGACTGTCATAAATGAGCGAACTAACTGTAAAACCTTATCCGATCTTTTTAGGTTCTGAAATCGATCAACCTGATCCTGAACAAGCGTTCTTTCATGTATTGCCTGTACCCTACGAAAAAAGTGTGTCTTATGGCGGCGGTACAGCATTAGGCCCTAAAGCAATTTTAAAAGCGTCATGGCAACTTGAAGAATGGGACGGCAAAAGTAAACCTTGTGATGATGGTATTTACACCTGTCCAACAATCGATTGCACGGTTGATCCTGAGCAAGTGATTGAAAATATTGCTGCTGCAACCCAACAAATTATCGAACAAGGCGGAATGCCAGTGGTATTTGGTGGTGAACATACCGTGACTTATGGTGTGTTAAAAGGATTGAAAGCAGCGGGTATTGAAGACTTTGGTATTGTGCAAATTGATGCTCATGCTGATTTACGTGAAGCTTATGAGGGCGATCTTTTAAGTCATGCTTCGGTGATGAAACGTGCTATAGATATGGGGATCCCGCTTTATCAATTGGGCATTCGCGCCTTTTGTGAAGAAGAAAAAGGTTATCGTGAGCAGTTTGGCGTGCATTATCTAGATGCCGATGAATTAGTGCCAAACAATATTACCAGCATTGATTTACCCAAGGACTTCCCGAAAAAAGTATTTTTCACGGTAGATGTTGATGGCTTAGATCCGTCAGTATTTCCATCAACGGGCACGCCTGTTCCTGGTGGTTTGGGTTGGTATCAAACATTGAGTTTGTTTGAATCGGTTGCTAAACAGCGTGAAATCATTGGTTTTGACATTATGGAGTTTGCACCGATCAAGGGGTTTCATGCCTATGATTTTGCTGCTGCGATGTTGACTTATAAGATGATGGGCATTGTTCAGCGTAATCGTTAGTTTTTGTGAATCGTTGATTAAAATTGCTACTTAGCCCTATTGAACTGAGTTAAAAGATGCCTGACAAATGATAGTTAATGAACAGGCTATTGGCATCTTTGATTCAGGTATCGGCGGCTTATCAATTGCACGTCAGATCCATCAACTGCTTCCTAGTGAAAATTTATTGTATGTTGCCGATACAATCCATGCGCCTTATGGCGAAAAATCAACAGAATATATAACGCAAAGAGCCTTTGAAATCTGCGAGTTTTTAATCCAGCGCAACGTGAAGGCGATTGTGGTTGCCTGTAATACGGCAACCGTATCATCAATAAAAGCACTTCGAGCTAAATACACCATTCCCATTATCGGTGTGGAACCGGGCGTTAAGCCTGCGGTTTTTAATACTAAAAGCGGCATTGTTGGTGTACTAGCAACGGCACAAACACTTAAAAGTGCGTCATTTAATGATTTAGCTAAAGCCTTTTCGACAAATGTGAAAATTGAAGTTCAACCTTGTCCTGGCTTGATGGAACAAGTTGAAGCATTAAGCCTTGATAGTGCATCAACTGAGGCGCTTATTAAACAATATGTGTTTCCTTTGTTAGAAAAAGGCGCTGATCATATTGTGCTTGGCTGCACGCATTATGCTTTTTTAGCACCGATGATAAAAAAAATAGTGGGTCCGAATATCGAGATCGTCAATACTGATTTTGCCGTTGCTAAAGAAACGGCTCGACGTTTAGATATTTTGAATTTACGCTCAACTCATGTTGGACAAGGTCATGTTGAGTTTTGGAGTAGTGCCCCTGCAGATATCGCACATAAGCAATTCAGCATGTTGTGGGGCGAATCAGTCACAGTATTTAAAATTTAGTTCATATTACCTTCGAATTTACCGCTATTCAAATATACTTCTTTAAGACTGTATCTCTTTGATTATATTGGTTATTTTAAATGTAAAGAATTGTAAATAAAGCTGTTTTTTAGCTGTTATAATAAACCTAGACTATATAAGGTTTTATGATATACATTAATTCTAAGCATAGAGAGAAATACGTTGGCAATCAAAATTAAATCAACAGAATTACGTCTTGGAATGTATATAGAGAAGCTTGGTGGATCTTGGATACAACATCCCTTTATACGTAGTAGTTTTTTGCTAGAAGATAGCAATGACATTAAAAGCATACTTGAAGCTGGCATTAAGGATCTTTGGATTGATGAAAAAAAAGGACTCCCGAGAGCTCCATTAGCCGTTTCTGAAAAGCTCCCTGAAAACGGCCCTGATTTTACTCCTGTTTCGACTTCAATTTCAAAACAGGAAATTTCAGATTCAATGGACGTTGAGGTTGATCGTGCTCGTAAGTTTTGTAGTGCGGCAAAAGAACAAGTCAAGTTGATGTATGATGATGTAAGGCTCGGTAATGCCATTGATTCCACGATTATCCTACCGTTGATTGGTGAGATAGATTCAATGGTGCAGCGAAATTCTTCAGCTATTCTTAGTGTGGCCCGTCTTAAAACTCATGATGACTATACCTATATGCACTCAGTAGCGGTATGTGCCTTAATGTTAAGTCTTGCCCACCAATTAAATTTGGATGAAGAGCAAACTAGATTAGCAGGTATCGGAGGATTGATGCATGATCTAGGCAAAGCATTGATCTCTGTAGATATATTAAATAAATCAGGAAAACTCACTGATGATGAGTTTATTTCTGTGAAGAATCACCCTGAAGCGGGTGCTAAAGTATTAAACGAGAATGGTGCTGACCCCGAGGTTGTTGATATCGCTCTACATCACCATGAAAAGGTGAATGGTGGAGGATATCCACATGGCCTGGTGGGTGAAAACATATCATTTCTAGCTCGCATGAGCGCTATCTGTGATGTTTACGATGCCGTGACTTCGCAACGTGCCTATAAGAAGCCGTGGGATCCTTCAAATGCTATTCAAGCCATGTCACAGTGGGATGGGCATTTTGATAAAAAAATATTTAGCGCTTTTGTGAAAACAGTTGGGATCTATCCTGTTGGATCACTGGTTAGATTGTCATCAAAACGTTTGGCAGTGGTTATTGAGCCGGGAAAGGAGTCTCTGCTTAAACCAAAAATTAAAGTATTTTTTTCTCTTATCGCTAATGCACATATCCCTATTCAAATTGTCGATCTTGCAGCTGCAAGTTGTAAGATTACTATTGAAGGACCTGAGAACCCTGAAAAATGGGGGTTTAAGCCGCTTGATCACTTATGGCAATAATGGATTATCGCTTGAGTTTTATCTAAATCGCTTGGCATTAATGTGTATAAAAAGAAAATTTTTATACATTGTTATATTTTAACTAGTTATATGGCTCAATTTTTGCTCAATTACTGTTAAAAAAAACAGATCAGTATTTATTGGAGTTAAGGATTTGACTGTGAAATACGATAGAGCAATGATTGACTTGCTAAGAGAAATTAGGAGACATGTTGCGATCGATCTTAAAGCGAGCCTTAAATTAGCAAATCCTGATTTACTCTATGAACTCCGTGATATCTATCGTTCAGGCAATGATGCTGTGATTAATGCCTTGATCAAAGAAATGTTTTTTAAGGCTGGCCCAGAATGGATGACACAGTTAGAAGAAGAGCTTATCCAACAAAAACAGGTAACGCTTAAAGTCTATCGTGGCCAGCAAGAATTAGTCGAAACAGCACCAGAACAGGGCACTAATGAGAACAAAAAGCCCAAAATGTATCGTGGCTATCCTGTCGTTGATTAAGCAAAACAATCAATTGTATTATTCATATTAACAACTGACAAAACTATATACCTATCGTATGATGGCTGGCTACTAGGCGCTTGTTGCTTGTTTAGTTTGATTTTTTTTATGATTGGTTCGTTATAAATGAGTTTGACACTTCGCCTAAATTTGACCATTTTTATTTTGATGAGCATCATTTTTGTCATTGCTTTTTTCAATATTCTCGACACAACAGCTGATAATGTTCGACAAGAAGTCGTTAACAATTTTGAGCTATCAAACCAAATAGTCGACGCTAAAATTAAATTGATGCGTGCCACGCCAATTGAAATCATACGACCTTATCCCTTTGTGGAAGCGGCTGCTAAACAAGAACTTAATTTATTTAAGTTAGAACAATTTAACGACATTAAATATGTCAACATTGAGTTGTTTGATACTAATGATAAGCGGATAGCTAGTAATCACGATAATGTGACCACGCTGACACTACACATTCCAGATAAAATAGAAAAACTCCTTCTAATGGGATTTTTTAAGCCCGTTGAAAGTGTGTCACGCCCTATAGAAAGTGGCACTATGCGATTAGGTAAGATTATCGTCAGTGCTGATACGGATAGTGAATTACGTGACCTCTGGTACAAAACCTTATCAACGTTAACACCCGTAATGATTTTGTTTATGCTGATCTCATTTGGACTCTCGTTTATTATTTCCATTTTTATTAAACCTATTGCGGATTTTTTGAGAGCCGTTAATAAAGGGGCAGAATTAGATCCTTCTCATCGATCGGGTTTATTTCGAATGACGCATTTACTGCGCTTGCCAAAACATTTACAAGGCATTCATCATGATTTACAAACTTCTAGTCAAAAAGTACAGGATCTAAATAATAAGATACTGCATCTACAAGAAGAGGAACGTCGTCGATTATCGGCTGAGTTGCACGATGAATTAGGTCAACATTTAACGGCTATCCGGTTTGAAGCTGAACTCATAAAAACAGCTAAAAATCTACAAGAAACACAGTTTAGTGCTGAAGCGATTGATAAAATTGGCCGTGATATGAAAGACATCGTACGCTCGATGTTAGAACGATTGAGACCCCCTGATTTCGAAATATTTGGCTTACGGGGGGCGATTACGGAAATGATAAGTGGTTGGCAGCTACGACATCCTCAAGCAAATATAGTGTTCCACTTTATTGCAGATTTGAAGGGGATTGATGATGCAAAACAACTAAGTATGTACCGGATTGTCCAAGAAGGATTAACCAATATTAGTCGTCATGCAGGCAGTTCTGTCGTGGATGTCACTATTTCATTAGTTTCATCAGATGAACTCATAACGATTATGGTGATCGACAACGGTCAGGGCTGTGATTTAACAAAACAAGTTAATGGTTTTGGCTTGAAAGGTATGCGTGAACGAGTCGCGAGCTTATCCGGCAAGATCGTCTTGGATTCTAGCCCAGGTAATGGCATGAAAATTATTGTAGAAATCCCACATAAAGGTAAAAGCAAAAAATGAGTAATATTCGAGTCATTTTAACGGACGATCATGCCGTGGTTCGTTCTGGAATAGCAAGATTGCTAGAGCGAAACGACGATATAAAAATTGTGGGTGAAGCAGAAAGCGGCGAACAAGGTTATCAATTATATTCAGAGCTAGAACCTGATGTGATGGTGATGGATATGTCGATGCCTGGTATTGGAGGCTTAGAAGCACTTCGCCGGATCATTACCCGGCATCCAAAAGCAAAAGTGATTATGTTTTCAATGCATGAAAATGTGACTTTTGCCGTACAAGCGATGACATCGGGTGCCGTGGGTTATGTAGCTAAATCAGGTGAGGCACAAGAGTTGGCTATAGCGGTACGACAAGTGATGTCAGGCAAAAGTTATCTTAATGCTGAAATGGCACACAAAATTGCATTACAGAATATGGGAGCAGGCGATAACCCGATGTTACGATTGACGGCAAGAGAATTTGAAGTCTTTCGATTATTAGCTGAAGGTCATATTGTCGACGAGATCGCAACGATGTTGACGATTAGTCAGAAGACAGTTGCTAACTATCAAACATCGCTCAAACAGAAATTAGATATTCAATCATCAGTAGATTTAGTTCGTTTAGCGATGAAATATGATGTTATTACTCACTGAGTCTAGCAATTAATACGCATTATTATCTTTATTAAACAGGGTGTTGGATGTTTTCCTCTCTACCTATAGGAGTAACTCCTTATTAACCGGGGAGCTAGTCCTAATGATTATCAGGTAAATCCGGAATAAAGTCTGTCCATCGATGTGACTGAAGCATGACGCCATCGACGAACAATCGAAAAAAAACCTAATAATAAAGGAAATTTTTAATGAAGCTGAAAACATTATCAATCGCAATGATGGCATTAGCCGCTACAGGCGTAGCTAGCGCTGATGAAATCCTAGATATGCAAAAAAATGCAGACAACTGGGTATCTGCTGCAGGTAACTATAACAACCAACGTTACAGCGAACTGACTCAAATTAACAAAGATAACGTTAAAGACTTGAAAATGGCTTGGACGTTTTCAACAGGTATTTTACGTGGTCACGAAGGTAACTCTCTCGTTATTGATGGCACGATGTATGTACATACTGCCTTTCCTAACATCGTGTTTGCTCTTGATTTAGATAACGACGGCGCGATCAAATGGAAATATGAACCAAAACAAAACTACGATGAAACTGTGCCCGTTATGTGTTGTGACACGGTTAACCGTGGTCTAGCATACGGTGACGGTAAAATCTTCTTGAACCAAGCAGATACGACATTAGTCGCTTTAGACATGAAGAGTGGTGAAGTTGTATGGTCTCACAAACGTGATGATGCTAAAACAGGTGCAACAAGCACCGGTGCAGCACACGTATTTAAAGATAAAGTATTAGTCGGTATTTCGGGTGGTGAGTTTGGCGTACATGGTTACATCAAAGCGTATGACTTAGCGGGTAAAGAAAAATGGCAAGTTTACAGCACAGGTCCTGATGCTGAAATGGGTTTCGATCCAGAAAAAACAATGTCTATGCTTAAACCGGTTGGTAAAGATTCTTCTTTGAAAACATGGAACGGCGACCAATGGAAAATTGGTGGTGGTACAACATGGGGTTGGTATTCTTACGATCCTGACTTGAACATGTTCTACTACGGTTCAGGTAACCCATCTACATGGAACCCTACACAACGTCCTGGTGATAACAAATGGTCAATGTCTTTATTTGGTCGTGATTTAGACACCGGTATGGCGAAATGGGTTTACCAAATGACGCCTCATGATGAGTGGGATTATGATGGTGTGAACGAAACACCGTTAGTTGATCAAAAAGTAAACGGCAAAATGCGTAAAACATTAGTGCATTTCGATCGTAACGGTTTTGGTTACACAATGGACCGCGTTAGTGGTGAATTGTTAGTCGCTCAAAAATTTGATCCAGCAGTAAACTGGGCTACTAGCGTTGACCTTAAAACAGGTCTTCCTCAGCGTGTTGCTAAATACTCAACTGCAGCGAACGGTGAAGATGTAAACACAACCGGTATTTGTCCTGCTGCATTAGGTTCTAAAGATCAACAACCTTCTGCATACTCACCACGTACCGGTTTGTTCTATGTTCCAACAAACCACGTATGTATGGATTATGAACCGTTTGAAGTTGAATACACCGCTGGCCAACCTTATGTTGGTGCGACATTAAACATGTTCCCAGCTCCAGGTGGCACACATTTAGGTAACTTCATTGCTTGGGATGCACGTGTAGGTAAGATCGTATGGTCTAACCCAGAACGTTTCTCAGTATGGTCTGGTGCTTTAGCAACTGCTACTGATGTCGTGTTCTACGGCACATTAGAAGGCTATATCAAAGCAGTTGATGCACAAACTGGTCGTGAGCTTTGGAGATTCAAAACGGCATCAGGTATCGTTGGTAACGTAAATACTTACAAACATGCTGGCAAACAATACATTTCTGTATTGTCTGGTGTCGGTGGTTGGGCTGGTATCGGTATGGCGATCCCTAGCTTAGAAAATGGTAGTGATGGTCTTGGTGCGGTAGGTGCTTACAAAGCGCTATCTAGCTGGACTAACTTGGGCGGTATCTTGAGCGTATTTAGCCTATAAGACCTTTATTTATTAATCTTTTTTAATAGATAAATCTTAATAAAGAAGCCCGGCACGTGTGTCGGGCTTTTTTTATGATTGAATATTATTTTTTGATAAGAATATTCAATCGTTGTTTATGAACGTGTTAATTAGGTCCAATTTGTCAATATTAACTGAGTATTTGACAACAGTTATTTATTTAATTAATCAATGGTTTGACGATGAAAACAATCGTATACATTACTAAATAGAACTTTTATAAATAGTACAAACGCGTTAAAATCGCGCGTTTTTATGAGGACAGAATTATGAACCAAGCATCAGCACAATTACTAAAAGATTATTACGCCGCGTTTAACCGTCAAGACATGACGGCTTTTCTTGATATGTTGACCGATGATGTCATTCACGATGTTAACCAAGGATCACGTGAAGTCGGTAAAGCCGTGTTTTCAACATTCATGGATCGCATGAATGCACATTACAAAGAAGAAATCGTTGATATTTCAATTACAACCAATGAAGCAGGAGACCGTGCTGCGGTTGAGTTCACTGTACTAGGTGAATATATGTCTACTGATGAAGGTTTACCAGAAGCAAATGGTCAAAAATATAACTTACCTGCGGGCGCATTTTTTGATATTCGTGATGGCAAAGTAGCGCGTGTTACGAACTACTACAATCTTGAAGATTGGATCAAGCAAGTCGTTGGCTAAACGAAGCGATGCTGATTTTAAAACGCCTATCGGGTGAACAATTGGTTCGTTATATACCTGAACTCGCACAACTGCGGATTCAGGTATTTCGTGATTGGCCTTATCTCTATGATGGTGATCTGGCCTATGAAGAAAAGTATCTGCAAACCTACATTCAAGCACCTGATAGCGTGATTGTTTTAGCATTTGATGGTGATAAAGTCGTGGGAGCTTCAACAGGTATACCGCTTAAATATGAAACCGAGGAAGTAAAACAACCTTTTATTGATGCTCATTATGATATTGATAAGGTGTTTTATTGTGGCGAATCTGTACTTATTTCAAGTTATCGTGGGCAAGGTGCGGGGGTGGCTTTTTTTGAGCATCGCGAAGCGCATGCCCATAAAATAGGCAGTTTTGAGTATTCTTGTTTTTGTGGTGTCCAACGTCCAGATAACCATCCTGCGCGTCCAGCAGATTATGTGCCTTTAGATGCTTTCTGGCGTAAGCGTGGTTATGAAAAACATCTTAAGCTTAATACTACCTTTAGTTGGAAAGAGTTGGGTGAAACCGACGAATCGCCCAAGCCAATGACTTTTTGGATGAAAAAACTGTAATGACAAAACTAAAAGTAGCGGCTGCTCAATATGATATTAGCTTTTTTACACAATGGTCAGATTTTGTTGATAAATTGACAAGTTGGGTGCGTATAGCAGCCCAGCAGCAAGCTAAATTATTGGTATTGCCTGAATATGGCAGTATGGAGTTGCCGTCATTATTTGGTGAAAAAATCTATAAAGATCTTAATGGCCAATTACATGCGATGCAAACCGTTTATCCTGAATGGCAAGATTTGCACAAAGCGTTAGCACGCCAATTTGATGTGATGATTTTGGCGACATCTTTCCCGGTCATGCAAGATGATGGGACATTTCGTAATCGAGCTAATTTGTATGGTCCGGAAGGTTTAATTGGCTACCAAGACAAATTGATCATGACACGGTTTGAAAATGAACAATGGTTAGTCAAAGCTGGCAGTGAAATCAAAGTGATTGATACTGATATCGGTAAAATCGCTATTAATATTTGTTATGACTCAGAGTTTCCGCTAATCGCACGTCAACAAGTGGCGGCAGGTGCTGATTTGATTTTAGTTCCGAGCTGTACAGATACCGAAGCAGGTTTTTATCGGGTTCGAATTGGCTGTCAGGCGCGCGCCTTAGAAAATCAATGTTATGTTATTCAATCGCCTACTTTTGGTAATGCACCGTGGTCAGAAGCGGTCGATGTAAATACCGGCAGAGCGAGTATTTATACGCCGGTTGATTATGGTTTTCCTGATAACGGTATTTTGGTAGAAGGTTCATATGACAAAGCTGAGTGGGTTTATGCTGATTTAGATTTGGCTGAAATTGCTCGCGTTCGTAAAGAAGGCCAAGTGTTTAATTACCGTGATTGGGAAAAACAGATTGGCTTGGATAGTAGCCTTTTATAGACAGCTATTTTTACTTCTTCTCGACTCCAAAACATACTACAGGTTAAAAAACTACTTCAATATGAAGGAATAACACCTGATGCAAACATGTCCATAAAACATGTAGGGATGAAGCTTTGCTCAACACAGTATAAAATAGGCCGATAATTATTCACTCCCACTGCGACCACTGCAAACAGATCCGCACTTTAAAGGAAACAATATGTTAAGCCAGCTGCAAATTGAACAAATCGTTAATGATTATCAAGATCCTTCGGCACTGATGACGTTTGGTGATTCCAAAGCAAAAGTAGTTGTCAAAGTAGAAGGCGATAGCATCAATGTCACGGTGACCTTGGGTTATCCAGTGGAAGGCTATGTTGCAAGCTTACAAACAGGTTTACAGGCTGAATTAAAACAACATACTGCATCTAATGATGTAACCGTTGTCATTGATTGGAAAGTGACCAAACATAAAGTACAACAAGGTGTTAAAGCCGTTAATAATATTAAGAATATTATTGCTGTTGCTTCTGGAAAAGGCGGTGTTGGTAAATCAACGACTTCAGTGAATTTAGCGTTAGCGCTTGCCGCTGAAGGCGCTAAAGTGGGTATTTTAGATGCTGATATCTATGGTCCAAGCCAGCCAAGAATGTTAGGCACTTCACAACGTCCTGAATCCATTGATGGCAAGCGCATTGAACCCATCGAAAGTTATGGCCTGCAATGTATGTCGATTGGCTTTTTGATAGATGAAGAAGAACCGATGATTTGGCGTGGCCCAATGGTGACCCAGGCATTAGAACAAATGCTTAATGATACTAATTGGAGTGATCTTGATTATTTGGTGATCGATTTACCACCTGGTACTGGCGATATTCAATTAACGTTATCGCAAAAAGTGCCGGTCAGCGGCGCGGTTATTGTCACAACACCACAAGATATTGCCTTATTAGATGCACGCAAAGCGTTAAAAATGTTTCAAAAGGTCAATGTGCCTGTCATGGGCGTGATTGAAAATATGAGTACGCATATTTGCAGTAATTGTGGTCATGAAGAGCATGTTTTTGGTGCCGGCGGTGGTGAAAAAATGGCTGAACAATATGGCGTTGATTTACTCGGTGACTTGCCGTTAGATATTAAAATTCGTGAAGATGCTGATGGTGGTCATCCAACCGTAGTCAACAACCCTAATGGCACAATTGGTATGGCTTATCGTACAATTGCTCGACGTTTAGCGGCGCGCTTGGCCAAACAAGGTAAAGATTACACCTCGGCATTTCCAAATATCGTGATTAAGAACGATTAATCACGTTATCATTAAGGTTACTACTATTTAAAGCGATTCAACTTATGAGCATAAAGTCAGACAAATGGATCCGTCGGATGGCGGAAGAGCATGGCATGATCAGTCCTTTCGAAGCGGGCCAAGTGCGTGAAGGTAAGAATGGAAAAATGATTTCTTATGGCACATCAAGTTATGGTTACGATGTCCGCTGTTCGACTGAATTTAAAATCTTTACCAATATCAATTCAGCGATTGTTGATCCGAAAAACTTTGATGAAGCAAGTTTCGTTGATGTGAATTCAGATGTTTGTATTATTCCGCCCAATTCATTTGCTCTAGCTCGAACGGTTGAAACGTTTAAAATTCCTAGAAATGTACTGACCATTTGTTTAGGCAAATCAACGTATGCACGCTGTGGGATTATCGTGAATGTGACGCCATTAGAACCTGAATGGGAAGGGCATGTCACCTTAGAGTTTTCTAATACCACAACCTTGCCGGCAAAAATATATGCTAACGAAGGTGTCGCACAGATGTTGTTTTTCGAGTCTGATGAAGTGTGTGAAACCTCGTATGCTGACCGCGCTGGAAAATATCAGGGACAACAAGGTGTAACATTACCCAAATCTTAAATAAGAAATGATGCCCATGATATTAGACTTGCCATTTTTACGATTTATAAAACTACTTTTCATGGCAGCATTATTAGTGGGATGTAGCAATGAACGCGCTTCAGATGAACAATGGGCGCATAGCGATTTAAGCAGTTATGCAGCAGCATTTTCTCCTGATGGTCAATACGTTTTAGTCGGCGATACTGATGCTCCGGCAAAACTATGGGATATTGAGGCCAATAAAGTCATTTATAGTTGGCAGAATAATGATCAAGTCGGTACCACCACCACAGTAGGCTTTTCAGCTGATGGCAAAGTCGCGGCAACGTCTGAGCAAGATGTGATTGTTTTATGGGAAGTAGCAACAGGCGAACCTATGTTGCGGTTGAGTTTTCCCGTTAAGATAAAAGCGCTAGCTCTGTCGCTGCATGGTGATTATTTATTACTGGCACTCTATGATCGCACTGCAGTTTATTTTGATGTCATTAAAAATCGCGTAGTACAAATCTTGGTTCATGATGGTAAAGCAGTCAATTCGCCGATTAATCAACTCATCAATGCCGTAGCTATTTCGCCCAGTGGTAAATATGCATTAACAGGTGGTGATGACCAAACTGCTCGTCTATGGAAGCTGGAGACAGGCGAACAATTACGCAGTTGGAAACATGAAAACCTCGTTAATATCGTGGCTTTTTATCCTAAAGGTGGTTATGTATTGACGGGTGCAGCAAATGGCCAAACTCACTTTTGGAATATGAAAACAGGCGAGGAACAATACGCATTACGCACATCAGCTTGGCCTAAAGATATGCCGTTGCCAAACTTTCCCTCATTTAAGACCACTACGTCCGCCATTGATTTTTCTCCGGACAATGCCTATTTAATAACGGGCCATCCATCACAAAAGATGTGTTTATGGGCGGTGGCAACAGGCGACAAAATAGATTGCTGGCAAGTGGCACGTCAACAAGCATTACGACCAGGCGTTGTCATACAAGCCGTCGCCTTTTCACCTGACGGTAAAGCTATTTATAGTGAATCTGGAAATGGTATTGGTCAAAAGTGGTTGCTTAAATAAATGTATAAATTGGTCTTTTTTGTACCCGAAAGTCATAAAGAACGTGTCAAACAAGCTGTTTTTACACAAGGTGCAGGTTGTTACGATACTTATGACTGTTGTTCATGGGAAACCATCGGTACAGGTCAATTTAAACCCTTGTCAGGCAGCCAACCTTTTATCGGTGAACAAGACAAAATAGAAACCGTGGTTGAATATCGAGTAGAAATGATCTGTGCTAGCGATAAGATTAAAGCTGTTTTGCAGGCATTAATTCTCAGTCATCCTTATGAAACCCCTGCTTATGAAGTCTGGTCAATTCAAACACTAGACGATTTTTAACCTACAGATACAGAGTTGTTGATATGTCATCACTAAAAGCTACGCCGAAAGAAACTTTTTTAGCGGATTATAAAGTACCGAATTTTTTGATTGATACGGTGCATTTAACTTTCGATATTGATGCGTCCTCCACGCGTGTTCGTAGTATCTTAATGATGCGTAAAAATCTCTTGTCTAAAGAAGACAATACGGATTGTGTACTCGATGGAGAACATCTTGAGTTAGTATCAATTAAGTTGGATGGCCGACCTTTACAAGGTAATGAATACCAGCGTACTGACACCGCTTTATTATTATCAGCTTTGCCTGACAAATTTGAGTTAGAAATTGAAACGCTGATACAACCAGATCAAAATACGGCATTAGAAGGCTTATATCATTCGGGTGCATTATTATGTACACAATGTGAAGCGCAGGGGTTTAGACGTATTACTTACTATATGGATCGCCCGGATGTAATGGCGATATTTACCGTTTCAATCGTAGGTGATAAACAACAATGGCCTATCATGTTGTCGAACGGCAATATGGAAGAACAGGGGCAATTTGATGACGGTCGTCATTGGACACGTTGGCATGACCCACACCCTAAACCAAGCTATTTATTTGCCTTGGTTGCAGGTGATTTATATCGTCAACAAGATAATTTTAAAACAATGTCAGGTCGTGATGTAAGCTTGCAAATATATGTCGATCATGAAAATAGCCACAAATGTGATCATGCCTTAATGTCGTTAAAACAAGCGATGTTATGGGATGAACAAACCTATGGTCGTGAATATGATTTAGATGTGTTTATGATCGTTGCCGTCAATGATTTTAATATGGGAGCGATGGAGAATAAGGGGTTAAATATATTTAATTCATCCTGTGTTCTAGCCAGCCCTGAAACGGCGACAGATGCTGATTATCATCGAATTCAGGGTATTGTCGGTCATGAATATTTTCATAATTGGTCGGGAAATCGAGTTACCTGTCGTGATTGGTTTCAACTAAGTTTAAAAGAAGGCTTTACTGTTTTACGTGACCAGCAATTTAGCGGTGATATGAACTCAGCAGCTGTCCAGCTGATTGATGATGTTAATCAATTACGAATCATGCAGTTTGCCGAAGATGCGGGGCCGATGGCACATCCGGTTCGTCCTGCATCATTTATCGAGATCAGTAACTTTTACACGGTAACTATTTATGAAAAAGGGGCTCAAGTTGTTGGCATGATTAGAACGATTGTCGGCACCGAAGGCTTTAGAAAAGGAACTGATTTATATTTCGATCGTCATGACGGACAAGCGGTGACGACGGATGACTTTGTTCGAGCTATTGAAGATGCCAATAATATTGATTTAAGTCAGTTCAGACGATGGTATTCACAAGCAGGAACGCCCGTATTAAACATTGAAACTCAATATGATGCACTCACAAAAACCTATAAATTGACCATTAGCCAGTATTGCCCAACGACACCAGGTCAAAATACAAAATTGCCTTTCTATATTCCCCTAGCCATTGGTTTATTAAACCAAAATGGTGATGCGATGGTGCTGCAATTGGAAGGCGAAGCGACAGCCAGTGAACAAACTACGCGAGTATTAAACATCACTGAACAGCAACATACTTTCACTTTTGTGAATATCGATGTTGAGCCTGTTCCGTCATTACTCCGTGGCTTTTCTGCACCCGTAAAAATTAAGATGGTACGTAGCGATACTGATTTAGCCTTCTTGATGGCGAATGATAGTGATAGTTTTAATCGCTGGGATGCAGGCCAAACGTGGCTTATTAATGTGTTATTAAGTTTGGTGGATGATTTTCAACAGAACCGAGCATTGGTATTACCCGAAGGCCTGATTGAACAATTTGGCAATGTATTAAGTGATGATGATACCGATCCTGCATTGATTGCTAAAATGTTAACGATTCCAAGTGAAAATTATCTTGCCGCGCAAATGACGATAGCCGATGTCGATGCGATTCATGCAGCTCGTCAATTTGTGAAAAAAGCGATTGCTACCGGTTTAAAACAACAATTTAGTGCGCTTTATCAACGTTATAGTGCAACTGGGAAATATCAGTTTAATGCTGAAGAAATGGCTAAACGTAGTCTTAAAAATATATGTTTAAGTTACTTGATGACGGCTGGCGATCCTATGCAAACCCAGCGCTGTCTTAAGCAGATGAAACAGTCTGATAATATGACGGATACATTGACAGGGTTGGCTTTATTATCTGATCAAGCGGGTCCTGAAAGTGAACATGCCTTACGCGCGTTTTATGAACAATGGCAACATGATCGCTTAGTTGTTGATAAATGGTTGACAGTACAAGCGCAATCGAACTTACCCAATACCTTAATACGTGTTAAAGGTTTAATGAAACATCCAGCGTTTAGTATTAAAAACCCGAATAATGTACGCGCGCTAATTGGCCAATTTTGTCGAAATAATCCTATTAATTTCCATGCAAAAGATGGCTCGGGTTATCAATTTTTAGCTGAGCAGATTTTGGTATTAAATAAGCTTAATCCCCAAGTGGCATCAAGAATGTTAGGTGCGTTTAACTCATGGCGACAATATGACGAGGCGCGTCAAGCGATGATGAAGCAAGCGTTAAATGATATTGCTAGCCAACCTGACTTATCGTCAGATGTTTATGAAGTTGTGACTAAATATTTAGTGGAGTCGTAAGTATTATGACTATTTTTACCCTCGATCCTAGATTACAACAAGATACGCTATATATAGCCGAATTTTCTCTCTGCAAAGTATTATTGATGAATGATGCACGTTTTCCTTGGGTGATTTTAGTGCCTAAGATAACGGGGTTGACTGAGATTTTTGAGTTGGATGAAGCAGGTCAGCAGCAGTTGATGATTGAGTCAAATTTTGTTGCTGGTCAATTAAAAAAAGTAATTCAGGCAGATAAAATGAATGTTGCTGCGCTAGGCAATGTCGTGTCACAACTACATATTCATCATGTTGCTCGTTTTATAAGCGATGAGTCATGGCCAGCGCCAGTGTGGGGAAAAGGGCAGGCGATAGCCTATACGCCTGCAGAATCTGATGCAGTTATTATGCTGCTGAGATCTGAATTTAGTCGTTTAATCTGCCATGGCTAGCGAGTTACGCTTTCATCTAAATATTAGTAGGGAACAAGCCTTACGTTATTACCAAGGTATGGCTAAGGCTGTCGTTGTCACGACGACTACTGGCCAAAAATTGCAGTTTCCAGCAGAGCATATTCGGCCGTTTATAGATCAAAATGGTATTTCAGGCCAGTTTAAAATTCAGTTTGATAACAATAATAAATTGATTGGATTAAAGCGAGTTTAACCATTCGTTTATTAATAAAGTAGCAGCATTATTTTAAAATCGGTGGCCCATCAAGAAAGTAGGGCTGGGGTTTGCCAATGTAATAACCTTGTGCGTAATCAACACCAAAAGTGTGTAATAGCGCCAATGTTTCTGCATTTTCTACAAACTCAGCAATCGTTTTTTTGCCCATCCCTCTTGCCACATCAACCAGTGCTTTTACAAAAAGTTGATCATCCGGATTTTCTATTAAATTGGTAATGAAAGAGCCGTCTATTTTAACAATATCGATCGGTAATTCTCGCATATAACGAAATGAGGCAAAGCCCGTCCCAAAATCATCTAAAGAAAAACGGCAACCAAGTTTAGTTAACTTTGTCATCAGTTGCTTAGCTTGAATAATATCGGCAACAGCGGTGGTTTCTGTTAGTTCAAAAATTAAGTGATTTGGATTA
This sequence comes from Methylophaga sp., assembly GCA_011053005.1. Lineage (GTDB taxonomy): Bacteria > Pseudomonadota > Gammaproteobacteria > Nitrosococcales > Methylophagaceae. Next base: position 85,568 of record DRHW01000003.1, on the reverse strand, counting down.
ACCTTACTTTCATCTAATAAACGTTCGAACAAAGGTAACAATAACTTATCATCAACCGCATGGGCTGAAAGGTTAATTGATAAAGATGCTTCTGAACCGCTGGCATCGAGTTCTGCTTGTTTATACATGCCATGTTTTAATACGAGATGGTCAATGTTGTTGATGAGGCCTGTATCTTCAGCAACTTGAATAAATGCAAATGGAGGGTGAATAGTGCCATCAGCATCTTGCATACGGATCAACATTTCATAATGACTCACTGTGCGTTTGCGAATATTCATGATCGGTTGATAGTGAAAAATGAAGCGGTTATTTTCTAAGGCATCTTCAATCTTTTGTTTCCACATAACGCGTGTTTCAAGTTGGCTCCGGGTTTGATCATCAATATGAAATTGATGCCATGTGTTTTTACCTATTGTTTTAGCCTGATACATAGCAAGATCGGCATTACTAATTAATTCATCATTGCTTAAATTGGCAAGTGGGAACTCCAATAAACCAATACTGCAAGTTAATTTGAATCGAATTTTATTGAAGGTTATATTGATGTTGGCTAATTCAGTGGCTATTTTTTCTGCCATTGCTATCGCAGTGATATTATCAATATCAGGCAAAATAATGGCGAACTCATCACCGCCAATTCTAGCGATAATATCCGTTTCGCGAGCAACAGTAGGTAATAAGTGAGCGACAGCTTTAAGTACCTGATCGCCGACTTTGTGGCCACAACTGTCATTAATATCTTTAAACTGGTCAAGATCAATAAATAACAACATACCTTTTTTGTTAGTCTGTTGAGCTTCTTCTAACATTTGTTCAAAAATATCGTGAAGTTTACGGCGATTATAAAGTTCGGTGAGCATATCGTGTTCAGCTAACCAGATAATTTGTTGTTCACTGTGCTTTTGTTCGGTTATGTCGAGCCCTACCGATAAAATAACCGATGACGTTGTCGGGTGAGCAAGACTTGAATGCAGCCATGAAATGATATGAATACTACCATCATGGTGAATAAATTCTGACTCATGTTGGCTAACTGACGCTATATTCTCCTTAAGATCAAATAATGTCGACTGAATTTCTGGCCATTGCTCTTTTGGAAAAAATCGTTCGAAAGAACTGTTCAAAATATCTTCTTCTAGATAGCCTGTTACCTGTTCGGCATAGTCGCTAAATGAAGTGATGTGACAGTCGCGATCAATCGTTATGATAATTAATTGGGCTGTATCGATTAAGTTTTTAACAAAATCACGTTCTTGTTTTAATTCAATGCTACTGGTGTGTAATGATTCCGTTCGTTCTTTCACTGATAACTGCAAATGTTCTAATTGATAAGTCAGTTCATCTGTAGATTGTTCAAGTTGATCTAACTCATCGACATAACCTTTATGTTTGTTGTGAGAGATGAGTTTTCGAACGTTTTCATAACGTTGTTTTGCAAGCAATGGTAACGCTTCAGATACGATAGATAAACGATTTAACGGCCGTGAAATCAAAAAGAATAAACTACTTCCAATGACCAATAGGCTAAATAGTGAAAGCATAATACTGCGCAATGTGATGGCTAGAATTTCTTTTTGTTGAGCAGAGATATCATCAATAATGATAAATAGAAGATCGCTGTATCCCTTCAATTGTATTACATTGAGTTCAACGGGGACCGTCTTATCTCGGATCAGCTTGCCATTGTCAATAAGCGTATTCAGCAAGTAGTTATTGGCGAAAAAATGCAGATAATCGATATTTTTTTTGAATGATGTGAGTATGCTAATTTGCATATTCCATGGTTCTAAAATGTTTTCAGCTGTTGAAGTATGATCATTTTGTCTGCTGATAATGGCTACATCAGCGGCTGTTTTATTTGTAAAATCAAATAAGGCATTACTCATATCATATGAGAAAACTAATGCTAAGGTTGATTCATCCTCCGTTAAAACTGGGATAAGATCGTATTGTTTACAGCCTTGTTGACAGTCGATTATTTTTTCGGCTGATTCTGATGTTAGGACTTTTGTAACTAGTTCTGAAACTGACGGTGGAAGATCTTGCCCCCAACCACCGATTCTTTTGCCTGTATGATCAAATAATTGTGCTTGTTTTGTATGCCAATCTAGCTCCAACTTACTTTGGTTTTTATCTAAGGCAGCAATAATTGAATTACTGTTCTTGTTTTCTGCAATAAAGCTGAGTTCAGCGAGCCGTTGCAGTCTATCACTCGTATTTTGTAATTGGCCCATCAACTCTTGTTTGAATTGTTTTTGAACTTGAGTCCGTGATAATTCGAATTTTTGTTGTAAATTCCAATAAACCATCAAAGGCACTAACGCATTAAAAACGAGTAACGCAGTGCCAAATAACACGCCTGCTTTCCATTTAAGACTTAAAAATTTAGTTGGTTTTTTTTCGGTCATATGATTTTAAAAACGGTATGACAACGAAACGGCAAACATATCCCAATATTTTTTTGTTTCGTTCATATCGTTATCCATACCCGATAAAATAGCGCCACCTTTGATGATGTGATAATCAGCTGCTGCCATTAAATTGTTATTAATATCCCAACGACCCCCAAAAATCCATGCTTGTGAATAGCGATTATAAGCAGGCGGAACAGGAAGTTGGCCACCATATAAGCTATCGCTGAGTTGTTGTAAGCTCTGCGTAGCTGAACGACCATATCTATCTTTTTTATCTAAATAAAATGTTTCACTACGAACAAAGGCTTGCCATTTTGGTGTAAATCTATATTTAGCTTCAAATGTCAAACTTAAAGGTTTAGCATCCGCATCGGTAAAAGGTCCTTCAATGCCTATAAAATTGGATTTTTGAATGGCGCCTTCAGCGGTAAGCTGCCATTTTTCACCATTAAACTGTGTCGATAAAATAGTGTAATCGATAGCTAATTTACCTGAGTTAATCAGATCATTTGCACCCGCATTAAAATCAAGTTCTAGAGAAGCACCGCTTAGCGCGTATACCCAACGTCCACCGTCGTGCTCATACATAATACGACCAACTAAAGCAGGTTTATTTGCTTCGAGCTTACCTTGCCAGTTTTGTCCAAGATAGGTTTGCTCAACATTATTATCAGGCAATGCGTAACCTATTCCTGCTTGCAATAATAAAGTGCCGTTGGGCAAAAAATATTGTCCATAAAGATGAACGCCATCAGCAGACATCGTTAAATCACGGACTTTGTCAAAATATATGGCTTGTTGAGTAAATACGGATGCGCGGGTATGCCCGATATCTCGAGTTTCATTGTACAAGCCAAGCGGGGTTTTAATACGTCCCAAATAGATACCTAAATTTCCTTGTGATGATGCGATTAGATTAATGTCTAATAATGCGTAATCAACGCGAAGTGAACCATCATCCATATTACCTGCATGTCTTGATAATAGCTGCCCAGCAAGTCTCACTTTTGGCAACACTTGTGCATTCGCATTAATACCTAATTCGGTAAAGTCAGCACTACCTCTGTCACTGTGCCCATAAAAATTATTATCTGTGGTGAAGATCAAACCTTGGGTAGCAAAACCGTGGACTTTGATCTGTTCTAACCAATCTGGAATAAGCTCTGCCAATGCATTAGTTGTTACAAGCATTAATAATAAGCTTGAATATTTCAGAGTATTTTTCATGATAATCGGACAAACAAAGAGGGCATAACATTTCCTGTTAATGTGCAGTGATAATGGTATAACTTGCGGATGATTTTTGAGAATGGCTTAGTGTGATCAATGCAGTGGGTTTTCATCGGCATGACGTGACTTGACGTGATATCGAAATGCTTAAAAAAATGACTAGCTATTGGATTAATCATCATGATTTTTCTCCGATGATTTTCACTGCAGATTCAATGCTGTTCTTGGTTTTGTCATTGACTATCAAATAACCAATTGCACCTTTTGTTTCAGCGACACGTTGAAGCATTTCTTGTTCTGACTCGACGAGTATTGGAGCCGTACCCGTACCTGAAAACACTTGACGATCCCATACACGTCGAAGTTGGTAAGGAAACATGCCTAGAACATCTTTGCAAAATACGATGTGGGCATTTTTTTTATCTTCGAGCACAAAAACGCGTATGGCTGAGCCATCAGGCCATTCTGTTTGGCGCATAGCAAAGATCGCACGCAGACTATTTCTAGATAGCTCGTTAACGACATTTTGTGGTTGAGCGATTAATACTACTTGCGCGTAACTATTGGAGAAAAATAAAAGGCAATATATAAACGCGCTATATTTAAAAAGAGTCTTCACCCATTATCCTTATGTGGTGGGATACCTACAATAATCCTTTTAAGATTATAGGCTTGAGTTGTGGCTTATGACAAGCGAGAAAGCGGTTTGACAATGCTGTTTTTATCGTGCTGTAAATAAGTATTTGATATTAAATCTGGCCAGCTTTTTTTTCCTTTGCAAAACCATTGCCACCAAAAGCCAATGCCCAGAGCCAACCATGATGGCAGTGCAGTAGTAAACCGAAGAAACGCTTGTCGCCAAGTGACGGAATGCAGATTATTGCTTCGCAGAAAAACTTTCCAAGTGCGCATGCCTAATGTTTGGCCACCATGTGTCCAAAACCAGCCATAAAATAAGAAACTCACCCCTAATAAATATATAAAGAAAAAAGGATTACCAGCAGTAATTGCTTGACCATCTGTGACAACGGCATTCAGGCCAACGGCTATCGCGGCGGCAAACAATAACACCGATGCTAATAATAGCAAGTCATAAACGATAACCGCTAAATGTCTTAATAAACTAGGGCGTGAAATGGTCTCTATTGTTTTGGTCATCTAAAAAATCGTAAATTATTTGGGTTGGGGTGCCACATAAAGTATCATTATTCCTTTATTTATTGTGAATTGAGATCAGCATGTTGCAATTGATTGGCCGTTCGGCACTATCTGCTTTCCGTCTTGAAAAATTGTTAACTACAATTCAAGCTCAGCTTGATAACGTTTTAACACTTAGAACGGAATATCGTTACTTTATTGAAGTCGATGGCGATGGTGAATTATCTACATCAGAACAAGCAGTTGTAAGCACCTTGTTAGAAGCTAACTTGAAAAAAAGCGATGCTGCGGCAGATGAAATATTTTTTCTGGTTACCCCTCGTCCAGGTACAATTTCGCCTTGGTCAAGTAAAGCAACTGATATCGCGCACAATAGTGGTTTAGCATCAATATTGCGCATTGAACGAGGTAAAGCGTACTTTGTAACCACGTCTCGCGACTTAAGTTCTGATCAACGTTCTACGCTTACCCAATTATTACATGACCGCATGATCGAATCAGTCTTTGATTCAGAAGATGAAGCTGAACGATTATTTATACACGGCCAATCTCGCCCATTAGTTGCGGTAGATATTTTAAATGGTGGTCGTGCGGCATTGGTGGATGCTAATAAAACAATGGGTTTAGCTTTGGCCGAAGATGAAATTGATTATTTAGTGGATAACTTTACCGATCTTGGTCGTAATCCGAATGATATCGAATTGATGATGTTTGCTCAGGCAAACTCAGAACACTGCCGTCATAAAATATTCAGTGCAGATTGGATTGTTGATGGTAAAACAAAGCCACACACATTATTTAATATGATTCGCAATACGCATAAATTACACCCAGAAGGTGTAGTGACGGCATACAGTGATAATTCATCAGTCATTGAAGGTCCCACAAGTCATCGCTTCCATGTTGATATGGCTAATAACGAATATAGCTACCAAGGTGAAGTACAACATATCTTGATGAAAGTCGAAACACACAATCATCCTACTGCCATTTCACCTTTCCCTGGTGCGGCAACGGGTGCGGGTGGTGAGATTCGTGATGAAGGTGCAACTGGTCGAGGTTCTAAACCAAAAGCAGGTTTAACGGGGTTTTCTGTTTCTAATCTTAATATTGCAGGTTTTGAACAACCTTGGGAAACACCATACGGCAAACCAAGTCGTATGGCTTCAGCCCAAGAAATCATGTTGGATGGCCCATTAGGCGGCGCGGCGTTTAATAATGAATTTGGTCGACCTAATCTATGTGGTTATTTCCGTACTTATGAAGCCCTAGTTCCGTCAGCGGATGGCTTCGAAGTGCGAGGTTATCACAAGCCTATTATGGTTGCAGGCGGCATGGGAACGATTCGTCCTCAACATGTTAAAAAGAACATTTTCGAACCGGGTGTTCAGCTCATCGTATTAGGTGGCCCCGCGATGTTGATTGGTTTGGGTGGTAGTGCTGCATCATCTGTTACATCGGGCACTAGCGAAGAAGGTTTAGACTTTGCTTCAGTACAGCGTGGTAATCCTGAAATGGAACGCCGTTGCCAGGAAGTCATTGATCGTTGTGTAGCGTTAGATGATAACAATCCAATTGTAGCAATACATGACGTGGGTGCGGGTGGTTTATCAAACGCCTTTCCAGAGTTAGTGAATGATAGCGGCCGTGGCGGTAAGTTTGAATTACGCGTGGTGCCAAATGACGAGTCAAGCATGTCACCGATGGAAATTTGGTGTAATGAATCTCAAGAACGTTATGTATTAGGGATTAACCCTGAAGATGTTGAACGCTTTCAAGCGATTTGTGAGCGTGAACGTTGTCCTTGGGCTATAGTCGGTGAAGCAACTACAGAACAACATTTATTAGTCGGCGATGCCGAGTTTGATCAAAATCCGGTTGATATGCCTTTATCATTATTATTAGGCAAACCGCCTAAAATGTTGCGTGATGTTAAACATCAAACCTTTGAAAAACCTGAACTAGATTTGGCTGGTATCAAGGTTGATGCTGCATTAGAACGTATTTTAAAACTACCGACAGTAGCAAGTAAAAACTTCTTAATTACCATTGGTGATCGCAGTGTAACGGGCTTGGTCGCTCGCGACCAAATGGTGGGTCCTTGGCAAGTACCTGTAGCCGATTGTGCAGTGACTTTAGCAGATCATCATGGTTTTCAAGGTGAAGCAATGGCAATGGGCGAACGAGCGCCATTAGCCTTAATTGATGCACCGGCATCAGGTCGAATGGCGGTTGGTGAGGCAATTACTAATATTGCTGCAGCAAGTATCGCTAATATCGGCGATATTAAGTTATCTGCGAACTGGATGGCGGCTTGTGGACATGCCGGTGAAGATGCCTTGTTGTATGACACGGTTGAAGCGGTGGGTATGGAGTTATGTCCAGAACTGGGTATTGCTATTCCCGTAGGTAAAGATTCTTTATCGATGAAAACGGTTTGGCAAGATGATGGACGTACAAAATCAGTGACGTCTCCTTTGTCACTGATTGTAACGGCCTTTGCCCCTGTGACCGATGCGGCTAAAACGTGCACACCACAATTACGTAGCGATCACGGTGATACTGATCTTATCTATATCGACTTAGGTAAAGGTAAAAATCGCCTTGCTGCTTCAGCATTAGCCCAAGTTTATAGTCAAGTCGGACATCATGGTCCTGATTTAGATGATCCTGCCGCATTAAAACACTTTTTCAATGCTATTCAGCAACTGAAACAAGATGATTTATTATTGGCGTATCACGATCGTAGTGATGGTGGTTTGATTGGTACATTATGTGAAATGGCCTTTGCCGGACATTGTGGTATTGATGTGAACTTGAATGCCTTGGGTGATGCTTTACCTGTCTTGTTTAACGAAGAACTTGGCGCAGTGCTTCAAGTTCGTCATTGTGATGTTGAAGAAACTTTGTCGGTATTGAGAGAAGATGATTTATTAAATCATTGCCATGTTATTGGTTCATTACGTGACGATCAGCAAATTGTCATCACAGTAAATGGCGAGCAAGTGATTAATGAGTCACGCATCACATTGCACCGTTTCTGGGCTGAAACGAGTTATCAAATGCAGGCATTACGTGATAATCCTGATTGTGCTAAACAAGAGTTTGATGGTTTGTTAGATGCCAGTGATCCTGGTTTACATGCTAACTTAACATTTGATCCCGTGGATCATGTTGCCGCGCCATTTATTGTGAGTGGTGTGCGTCCTAAAATGGCTATTTTACGTGAGCAAGGTGTTAATGGTCAGATTGAAATGGCGGCGGCATTTGACCATGCAGGCTTCACTGCTGTTGATGTACACATGAGCGATATTTTAGAAGGTCGAGTTGATTTGGCTGACTTTAAAGGTTTAGTGGCCTGTGGTGGTTTCTCTTATGGTGACGTTTTAGGTGCTGGTCGTGGTTGGGCAAGCACCGTGTTACATAATGACAAAGCAAGACAGCAATTTAGTGATTTCTTTAACCGCCAAGATACTTTTGCTTTAGGTGTGTGTAACGGTTGTCAGATGTTGTCACAATTGAAAGAACTGATTCCAGGCAGTGAACATTGGCCTCGATTTGAACGCAATGTTTCAGAACAATTTGAAGCACGTTTTGCCTTAGTTGAAATTGTCGAATCTGCCTCTATTTTATTACAAGGCATGGCAGGTTCAGTCATGCCAATCGCCGTTGCTCATGGAGAAGGCCGCGCTGATTTTAGTGCAACAGGTTCACAAGAGGATGCTTTAATTGCAATGCGTTTTGTCGATAATAATGGTCAGGTGACAGAACAATATCCACAAAACCCGAATGGCTCTGCTGAAGGTATCACGGCGTTAACAACAACAGATGGTCGAGTAACGATTATGATGCCTCATCCTGAACGTGTTATTAGAACGGTTCAACATTCATGGCATCCTGATAATTGGGGTAAAGATGGTCCGTGGTTAAGACTATTCCATAACGCAAGAAAGTGGGTAGGCTAATATTGGAATAATGAGAAGGGGAGCTTAGGCTCCCTTTTTTAATTTCTGTTTCTAACTATAATATGAAGCTTGAAGCCATTGTCATCAAACAAAAAACATAATGTGAAATCTGCTGGTAAAGGATTACATGTCAATAATGTGCATAATCAGGATTATGATTTTTCGGCGTTAATTAAATCTCATCCAGCACTAGGCGTGCATGTCAAAATCAACCAATATAATAATGAATCGATAGATTTTGCAGATCCCGTTGCAGTGAAAGCACTTAATAGCGCCTTGTTAAAACATCATTACGATATTGTCGAATGGGATATTCCGGAAGGCTTTTTATGTCCACCGATACCGGGACGGGTCGACTATATTCATTATATTGCCGAGTTACTTCAAATAAGTCATCACGATCGAGTAACCGCATCTAGCAACTCATCAATTAAATTGCTTGATATCGGTACGGGCGCTAATGGTATTTATTCTTTACTAGCCTGTCAGGTGTATGGTTGGCAATGCACTGCGAGTGATATCGACCAGTTATCGCTCGATAATATTGCCAAGATTATCAGTAAGAATCCTGCATTGGAAAATCGATTAGAACTACGGTTACAAGCCGAAAAAAATCATATTTTTGAAGGTGTTATTGCATCAGATGATTATTTCGATGTTAGCGTGTGCAATCCACCTTTTTATGCCTCCCTAGAAGAAGCGTTAACAATAAGTCAAAAAAAGCGAGATAATTTAGCGATAAATCGCCAGAAGAACAGTTTAAATTCAACGAGCCAAAATACATCAAAGTCTAACTTTGGTGGTCAAAAAGCCGAACTATGGTGTAACGGTGGCGAACAACAGTTTTTACGAATGATGATTAAAGAAAGTAAAATATTTGGTCATCAATGCCGATGGTTCACCAGTTTGGTTTCAAATAGTGACAATGTAAAACCTGCAATAAAATTACTGCGTAAGTTAGAAGCTATTGATATAAAAAAAATAGAAATGAAGCAGGGCAATAAGATAACGCGTATTTTGGCATGGACATTTTTAGCAACTCATTAAATAAAGTCTCATATGATTGATCAACATTGAGATAATCTACATTCTTTAAAAGTGTAATGGCTTTGTTTGTTATGCCATCATCAGATAATAAGTTTTATAGTTGAGGCTCGATATGAGCAGTATATATTTTTTAGTACCTACCTTAATTGCGATCATTATTTCGATGCTTATCGTACGCGCAGGAGCGATTGCGTTGATGATGACCGGAATGAGTTTTGATCAAGCAAAATTTCAAGCTTTATCAGCATTTAGTGGTACTGGTTTTACAACGCGTGAGGCTGAACGTGTTGTGAAGCATGCTCAACGGCGCAAGATTATTACGTGGTTAATGATATTAGGTAACGCAGGTATTGTGACGATGATCGTAACCGCAACTTCCTCTTTTGCTAATACCAAAGGACTAGAAGTTGGAGTCAATGCCTTGTTTTTAATGTTTGGAATCTGGTTAATTTATTTCATTGCCAAACATTCAACCTTGACACGTTATTGGGAAGTTTTTGCCCGAAAACATCTAGCACGATTAAAATTGTTTGATGAGGATGCTGCTGTTGATGAGATGTTACATATTACTGAAGGTTATGGTGTGGTTCGTATTCAGCTTTTGGAAAACTCAATTTTTATAGGTAAACCTTTGGCTGAATTGAACGTAGGTTTGCTCAAATCATTTATATTGGGCATTGAACGCGGTAATGAATGGCATCCCGTTCCTCGTTCGGATATGAAACCTAAAATTGGCGACTTTCTTGTTATTTATGGCCAGTTAGATGATTTAGCCGACCATTTTAGCTAAGGTAACTACATTTTAGTGATATAAATTAGTTTTTATTCAATGTGTTATACGGATAATTTAAGCAGTTTTCTTTCGCCTGAGCAATACATAAACCGCGCCTGTTCCACCATCTTCGATTGGCGCAGAGCAAAATGCTAATACGTCTTCAGCTTGTTGTAACCAGCCATTTAATTTGCTTTTTAATACTGGTTTTTGATGCTGAGAACTCCAACCTTTGCCATGAATAATTCGCACACAACGAATATTATACTGTTGGCAATCATGTAAAAATTCCGCCAAAGCATGGTGAGCGATAGTAATTGTCATGCCATGCAGATCAAGTTCGGCTTCCATTTCAAGATGACCATTTCTGAGACGTGAAAACAAGCGTTCCTGAATACCACTGCGTCTAAAAGCTAATGATTCTTCGCCAGTTATTGTATGCGGTTCATAATCTTCTGAAAATGTGTCGCTAAATTCTTGGTGAGTACGTTGCTGTTGATAGCGTGGAATGGGTTTTATCTGTTTAGTAACAGGATGAATTTTGTCTTGTTCTATTTGTTCAATTTCACCGACTTCTTCGCGGAACAAAGCTATTTCATGCAGGTCAATTTTTGACGGTTTTGATTTCATAATGAGTGCTTTTTTATAACGAATTGATGAATTATTAATGGATTAAAGAGTGGTTGAAACGAAGAAATAATGAATCATTTTAGCATTGTGTTGTACAAAATATTTTTTATGCTTTAGTATTTCGCCCACTTGTCGGGGTGCCTTAAGTGGCTGAGATGAAACCCGTTGAACCTGAAGAGGCTAGAACCTCCGTAGGAAACAAGTGAGTCCACATGATACTTGAGAATATTTTATATTTAAGATCATTGGGCTTATCCCTTGTTCGCTTCCGCGCAACTTTTCTCTCGCTCCCCGTTATTTTTTGTAACAGTTAAGGGGAAGTGCAGTGTCAGAAAAAAATAATGTTATTGATATCAAAGATCGTTCAGGAATTAGTACCGAGCCAATGCCGGGTTCTGAAAAAGCGTATGTCACTGGTAGTCGTGATGATATACGAGTTCCTTTCCGTAAAATAAGCCTAACCGATACACCAAACCGTGATGCAAGCTTGCCGGGTGAACCTAACCAGCCTATTTTCATCTATGACACGGCAGGTATTTATACCGATCCTAAAGCGACGATTGATCTTGAAAAAGGCTTACCTGCTATTCGCCAAGCATGGATTGACGATCGCGCAGATACGATTGAATTAACAGAATACAGTTCTGAGTACACCAAGCAACAAGCGGCTGAAAAATTAGATATCCCTTTATTTGAACATAACCGTAAACCTCGTCGTGCCCAACCGGGTAAAAATGTTAGCCAAATGCATTACGCCCGCCAAGGCATCATCACACCAGAAATGGAATTCATTGCCATTAGAGAAAATATCGGGCGTATTGCATTACAAGATGAAGAGTTGTTACCTGCTTGTGTCGATAGCCATATCACACCAGAGTTTGTTCGTAAGGAAGTAGCAGAAGGTCGTGCCATTATTCCAGCGAATATTAATCATCCCGAATCTGAGCCGATGATCATAGGGCGTAACTTCTTAGTGAAAATTAACGCTAATATTGGTAACTCTGCCACCACATCTTCTATTGAAGAAGAAATAGAAAAAATGGTGTGGAGTATCCGCTGGGGTGGTGATAACGTCATGGATTTATCAACAGGTAAAAACATTCACCAAACGCGTGAATGGATTATCCGTAATTCACCCGTACCAATTGGTACCGTGCCTTTGTACCAAGCTTTAGAGAAAGTGAATGGTATTGCTGAAGATTTAACGTGGGAAGTCTATCGCGATACCTTGATCGAACAAGCTGAGCAGGGTGTGGATTATTTTACGATTCATGCTGGCATTCGTTTAGCACATATTCCATTAACTGTTGATCGCACGACCGGTATCGTTTCGCGTGGTGGTTCAATTATGGCGGCATGGTGTTTAGCGCATCATCAAGAAAGCTTTTTGTACACGCATTTTGAAGATATCTGCGAAATCATGAAAGCGTATGACGTTTCATTTTCTTTAGGCGATGGTTTGCGTCCGGGTTCACAAGCTGATGCTAATGATGCGGCTCAATTTGCCGAATTGATGACACTTGGCGAATTGACTCAAATCGCATGGAAACATGATGTACAGGTGATGATTGAAGGGCCAGGTCATGTACCCATGCATAAGATTAAAGAAAATATGGACATGCAATTAAAGCATTGTCATGAAGCACCTTTTTATACTTTAGGCCCATTAGTCACCGATATTGCACCGGGCTATGACCACATTACGTCAGGTATTGGTGCGGCGATGATCGGTTGGTATGGCACGGCGATGTTGTGTTATGTAACACCCAAAGAACATCTTGGTTTGCCCAATAAAGATGACGTTAAAACAGGCATCATCACTTATAAAATTGCGGCGCATGCGGCTGATTTAGCCAAAGGCCATCCAGGTGCTGAAATACGTGATTATGCGCTATCAAAAGCACGTTTCGAATTCCGTTGGGAAGATCAATTTAATCTTGGTTTAGATCCGGATACCGCACGCGAATTCCATGATGAAACCTTGCCAAAACCGAGTGCTAAAGTTGCTCATTTCTGTTCAATGTGTGGTCCTAAATTTTGTTCTATGCAGATTTCACATGACATAAAAGCAGCGTTTGTTGAAAAGTCAGAAGAGTTTAAAGCAGGCGGTAGCAAGATTTATCATCAGGTTTAATAAATAGTGAAACGCTATCTTATTGTTGGCAGTGGCCTCATTGGTCGCTTGCTAGCTTGGCGACTGTGTCGTGCTGGTCATCATGTTGATATTTTATCGAGTGATGATCAACAGGGTACAGGGAGCGCTGGTTATATTGCCGCGGCGATGATTGCGCCGGCGACGGAAGCCATTACTAGCGAAGCGATGGTAAAGACTATCGGCAACAAATCATTGCAGCTTTGGCCGCAATGGTTAGCCGAGTTACCAGAGCCGGTGTTTTATCAAAATAATGGTACGTTGGTGGTGGCTCATACGGGTGATCAAGCTGAAATGGCTAGGTTTACGCGTCGAGCTGAACATGTGTTATCACTCGATGATTATGCGGTGTTAGATAAGGTGCAATTAGCTGAGTGTGAGCCACAATTAGCAGAGCAGTTTGATCAGGCGATGTTATTTGAACAAGAAGCCTATTTAGATAATCGTCATTTATACAGGTTGTTGGCACAGGTACTGGCAAGCGAGCAATGTCGCTGGCAGCGTTGTGATGATATTGAGACATTAACCGCAGGCTCGATTGATGAAAATTGTCGGCATTATTTTGGTTATGGTCGTGCAATTTATGATGCGGTGATTGACTGCCGTGGCAATGGCGCGCAGCAAGATATTGATGATTTACGCAGTGTTCGTGGCGAAGTGATTCGGGTACATGCGCCTGAGGTGCATTTTAAACACGCGATTCGTTTAATGCATCCACGTTATCCATTGTATTTATCGCCTAGACCCAATAATGAATATGTATTGGGGGCAACGGTGATTGAAAGTAATGATATGTCACCAGTCAGTATTCGTTCTGGCTTGGAATTAATGTCGGCGTTGTATAGCCTTCATAAGGGGTTTTCTGAGGCAAGAATTTTGGAAATGTCAGCCCATTGTCGTCCTGCATTGTTCAATAATATGCCGAGAATTAGCCGAACAGAATGGGGTTTTCAAATCAATGGGTTTTATCGTCATGGCTATTTATTTTCGCCCGCTATTATCAGCGATATGTTGGCGATTCTCGAAGGTAAAATGGCACAAGTAAGTTTTGGAGATTATTACAATGTCTGAGTCAGTGATGGCTAAAAAACAGATTGAGATAGTGTTTAATGGCGATGTGTTTAGTGTAGAAAAAGACATTACCGTGATGGATTTGTTACAACTGTTTGGAGTAATAACACGGCGTTTTGTGGTGGTGATCAATGATCAGATCATTCCTAAGTCAACGTATATGACGACTCAATTAGAGTTGGGCGATCACTGCGATATTATCTCGCCGATAAGTGGAGGTTAAGATGCACGCATCACCTTGGAAAGTTTACGGAACGGAACTGGGAAGTCGTTTATTTATTGGCACGGCTTTATATCCATCGCCACAAGTTATGTTGGAGGCAATACAAGCCTCACAATCACAAGTGATCACGGTTTCACTACGCAGACAAACACCGACTAAATCAGCAAGTGGTGATAAATTTTGGCAATTAATCGAGTCTTTAGGCTGTCATTTATTGCCCAATACTGCTGGGTGTTACAGCGCTCAAGATGCGATTAAAACAGCCCGTTTGGCACGAGAGTTATTTGATACCGATTGGATTAAGCTAGAAGTATTGGGCGATAGTTATAATCTGCAACCGGATCCCTTTGCCTTGGTTGAAGCGACCAAAGTGTTGGTTAATGAAGGTTTTAAAGTTTTCCCCTATTGCACAGATGATTTGGTGTTATGCCAAAAATTGGCAGATTTAGGCTGCGAAGTATTGATGCCTTGGGGAGCACCCATTGGCACCGGACAAGGACTGATCAATCCTTATGCTCTAGAAACCTTACGCAAGCGATTGCCAGACCTAACCTTATTAGTCGATGCTGGCATAGGTAAACCTTCTGATGCCGTACAAGCGATGGAATTAGGTTTTGATGGTATTTTATTGAATACGGCCGTTGCCGAAGCATTAGACCCTGCAAAAATGGCCGATGCCTTCGCTCAAGCTATTAATGCCGGTCGTTTGGCTTATGAAGCAGGCGTGATGCCAAAACGTGATAATGCTAAACCGAGTACACCAACACTTGATCAACCTATCTGGCAGCAATATGACTAAACCTGTGGTATTACTAATTGGCGGACTTGATCCTCAAGGCTGTGCTGGGATTATCGCGGATAGCCAAACCGTCACAGCACATGGCTGTCATCCTGTACCTTTAGTGACATGTCTAACGCAGCAAACGCAAGCGGGATTATGTCAATTAGGTGCATTGGACGTCGAACAGTTTAATGAACAATATCAATCATGTGTCGCTGATTTTGATATTGCAGCGATTAAGGTTGGCCTGATTCCAAACTTAGAAATTGCACAAGCGGTATTAACGATAATAAAACAACATGCTGTGCCGGTGATTTGGGATCCCGTTTTAGCCAGTACATCAGGTGGCGTATCGGTGAGTGATGATGTGCAGCATTATTTATTAACAGAGTTGCTGCCAGAAATAAGCTTGCTGACACCCAACAGGATTGAATTAGTACTATTGACTCAACAACAGGCGCAAGCAACAGCCGTTGAACACTTATTAAATATTGGTTTACCAGCCTGTTTAGTGAAAGGTGGCCACGCTGATAGTCAATGGGCAACTGATTATTTTAATGACAACAGCCATGCCTTTTATTGTTATGCCGATAAACAAGATAAACAAGTGCGTGGAACAGGCTGTGTATTGGCGTCTAGCATTGCCAGCAATATGGCGTTAAATCATGATATTCGTGATGCTATCGTATTAGCCAAAGCCTACTTAACGCGGGGCATTCGTCAAGCTAAGCAAGTTGGACCTTACCATGTTATTGCTCATGCCAGTGCTGACTTTGAATTACAGGATATTCCTAAATTGACGTATTCTGAAAAATTAGTTGGTCAGCAGTTTAACTTCCCATCTTGTCCACAACGTTTAGGGATTTATCCGGTCGTCGACAGTAGTGATTGGATTAAAAAGTTAACCGAAGAGGGCATCAAAACCATTCAACTTCGTATTAAAAATGCTACGGATGAGCAAAAACATAGTGAGATTAAAAGGGCGATTAGCCATTGTGATAAATCAGTAGCCTTTTTTGTGAATGACTATTGGCAAGTCGCGATTGAGCATCACGCCTACGGTGTACATTTAGGCCAAGAAGATTTACATGACGCTAACCTAATAGCTATTGAACAAGCAGGATTAAGACTCGGCGTATCCACCCATTCTTATTGGGAGCTTGCTCGTGCTTTAGCGGTGAATCCAAGTTACATCGCATTAGGCCCCGTGTTTGCAACCACCAGTAAAATCATGCCGTGGACGCCACAAGGTGTAGAGCGGGTAAAGCAGTGGACAAAACTATTAGGTGAGGCTTATCCCTTAGTCGCTATTGGTGGCATTGATCAAGAGCGTGCCGAACAATTGCACAAAACAGGCGTGGGTTCAGTGGCGATGATTTCTACGATTACTAAAGCTGAGGATTATAAAAAAGTAACGCGGGATTTATTGACGTTATGGCAATAACTTTATTGATAATTGCATTTCAATGTGTAAAATTCCAGCATCTAAAAATTCATCGCCATAGGCAATAAAGCCATGCTTTTTATAAAAGGCTTGGGCCTGTTTTTGAGACCACAATTTTATATCCTTTAATCCACGTTGTTTAGCGGCATGAACTAGTTCAACAAGCATCATTGATCCTATACCTTGTTTACGGTGAGCTTCTAACACCGACATACGGCCGATTTTCCCCTTTTGTGTCAGCCTTGCCGTGGCGACAGCTTGCCCATTTTTAATAGCGATAATGTGAAGAGCGGAGGCATCATCATCGTCCCATTCTTCGGATTCTGGAACCTGTTGCTCTTCAATAAATACCCTTTGACGGATAGGCATTGCTAAGGTTTTGGCGTCAGCCCAACCCAGTTTTATTAGCTTGAAATTTGTTCCAGTTGTCATATGAGTTCTTAATAACAAATAATAGATTTAGGATAGATTAATTTCTAGTCGAAAGCTATTCGTTAGATATACAAAAATCTTTATCAATTGACATAAAAAAAGACCAACTTCATTACATAAAGTTGGTCTTTTTTGAACTGCGTAATTAGGTGTAAATGGCGGTTAATCTAAATGCTAAGCAAAATAATTTTACTTTTCACGAGTGTGTCTAATACCTTGATTACCAGGCAATGTATCTGAATCTCTCGGATCAGCCAGGGTTGGATCATTCTTTTTAACTTCTGTATCCATCAGTTTTTTAAAAATGAAGCCAATAACTACAATTGCGATTACAGCAATTACGATCATCGTTGTTTTATCCATCTAAATATTTCCTATATTAATAAAAAGTCAGTATTGATTGCGGCTTATTATAATCGGTTCAAGGTTAATCCATCTTATAAAAATGATTTTAAATGAAGATTAACTCTCTTGTTCTTTTTCTTTATCTTCTTGAACTAACGATACGATTGACCAACCTTGTTCAGGGATAACGGGATCGGTTGCCGTGAAAAAATACAAACGATTTTTACTATTGATCGCAAACAAGGGCGTTGCACGTTTGCCGTATTGTTCTTGATAGGCTTCATAATCAAAGCTTTCACTTAGTTTGGTGCGTTTTGCTTTTGCACCTTGTGCTATCAAGCTAGCTAATTTTGAAAAGGTAATGTCATTACCAAATAACAGATGATAGCCGTGTGTTGCTTTAGTACGTGACTGTTGTTCTGCTCCTTCCTTTTCTTTTTCTACTTCAGTGCTTAGCGTGTAGATGTTATTGCTGCCAAATTCTGAACGGAACCTTAAACCAGCAAGCGCATTGAGTTCTTTTTGTGGTGTTAATGTTAGCACTTGTCCTAAGCCAACTAAATCAAGATGGCGATCGGCATGATCGGATACAGCATTACCATAATAAGTATCGAGCCCCGCCATACGTGATGCCTTTGCATTGGTCCAGCTGGTGTCGGTTAAGCGAGTGCGATAACCATTATCATTGAGCGCTTTAGCGATGACGATAGCGGTAGGATTCGCACCAATGATTAAGAAACCACTATCATCAGGATTGGCAACGCCTAATTTTTGTGCAATAAATTTAGCGGTTGCACCTTGCAATATCACCGTACCAATAATAATAGTGAAGGCGAGAGGTACTAATAATTCCGCATGTTCAACGCCTACTTCTTGTAAACGAATGGCAAATAATGCCGTGACCGCAGCTGCCACGATACCGCGTGGACCGATCCAACTAATTAATGTCTTTTCTTGCCATGTAAGATCAGAACCAATTGTGGATACGAATACTTTAATCGGGCGGATAACAAATTGAATAAGAAGAAAGACTAATAATGCACCCATGCCTAATGCTTCAAATTGAGCAAATTCCAGCCGTGCCGCAAGTAAAATGAATAGGCCTGAAATAAGCAAAATACTCAGACTTTCTTTAAAGTCGAGAATATCTTCAACCGGTACATTTTTCATGTTGGCTAGCCAGATCCCCATTACGGTAACGGCTAATAATCCAGATTCTTCTGATAGATGGTTAGATAAGGCAAATACGCCAAAGACTAAACATAAGGTCGCGACGTTATGCAGATATTCAGGCATTAAGTGATTACGCAAAACTAGACCAAATAAATAGGCTACTAAGCCACCAATTGCGGAACCAATAATGAGCGTTTGACCAAACATATAAACAGTGTGGCTGAGGGATACGTGTCCTTGTAATTGCATCGACAACATTACTTCAAACACTAATACGGCAAGGATTGCTCCTAGGGGATCAATAACGATACCTTCCCAACGAAGGATATTGGAAATAGTGGCGTTAGGACGCACTGTTCTGAGCATCGGAACAATAACGGTTGGTCCTGTGACCACCATCATTGCTCCAAATAATAATGACAATGACCAAGCAAAATCAAGCAAATAATGCGTCGCTAAGGTGATGCAACCCCATGTAATAGCAACACCAACCGTGAGCATATTACGTACGACTTTCTGTAGTCCGCGAATTTCATGAAATTTAAGCGTGAGACTGCCTTCAAATAGAATTATCGCAACCGCGAGTGAAACCATTGGGAAGAGTAAGTCACCAAACAGTTGTCCGGGATTTAACCAACCAGTAAGTGGACCGAGGATGATTCCCGCGACTAATAAAAATACGATTGCAGGTAATTTGACCCACCATGCGAACCACTGACAAAAAATAGCGACAATGCCGATGATGGAAAGCGCAATTACAGCTTCTTGGTGCATAGGTTTTCCTTAATGTTTACACGTTTTAAGATTAATTGTGACTGATACAAGTCCAATATAGTGACATTAAAATAAGGTAGATAGGAAAGACTTATCTAAATACTTCTACTTCTGCTCGACGATTAAGCGCACGTCCAGTAGAAGATTTGTTACTTGATATCGGGTTAGATTCACGATGGGATGAAGTGGAAATGAGTGATGCATCAATCTTGCACTGATTGATTAAGAAATTTTTAATCGTCATTGTACGTGATACAGATAATGCTTCATTAATCCGTTTGCGACCGTGATTATCAGTATGTCCTGAAATAGTGATGCGTTTAACACTCGTATCCATTTTCACGTAATCAGCTAATTTCGTCAGGGCTTGTTTCGCTTGTGGCGTTAAACTGGATAATTCTGAAGAAAAATAGACAGTGAGCTTACTCACGTCATCAAATGAATAAGAAGGCAAGTTTTCTAGACAACGCTGAAAATCAGGCAAAGAATCAGCAAGATGAATGGTAGAAAGCAAAACGCTTATTTCATTAGGAATATTTTGGCTGTGGTATCGAACCGTCGGAAAGCGACCTTGTTGAATTTGGGTTAAAGCTTGGTTAGCAAAAGGGCCTGATAAAACGAATTCTGTTTGACCTTTTATTGTAGGCTGTTCAACTATTATTGAACGCTGTTCGACATTTTGCCAAGGTGCTTCTGCGATTTCAAAATTCACATTACCTTGACTTGCCGGATAAGACTTGGTTGTAAATGTAAGGCTTAATTGACCACCTGATTGTCGCTGAAATTTTGCCTCACCGAAGTCAGCAATAGGCTGGCTTAATGTACACATTAATGGTGTTTCAGTTACTTGCCAGCGAGTATCAGTCAGTGGCGCTTGAAATTGCTCGGCTTGAATCAAGAAAGAAAGTGATAACAATGCAAAACAGCTCAGTAATTTTATAAGCATAAGATTGGGTTCGATTTGTTTCAATATTTTAGAAGGCTATGAATAGGATAACTTGCTAATTGGTCACGACCCTGTAGCATAGTTAATTCTACAACAAATGCACAGGCAACGACTTCGCCACCTAGTTTTTCGACTAATTGGCAACTCGCTTTAGCCGTGCCACCCGTTGCTAATAGATCATCGATAAGTAGAATACGGTCACCAGGATTAATCGCGTCGATATGCGCCTCTAAACTTGCATCACCATATTCCAATTTATAATCAACCGATTGCACATCGTAAGGCAACTTTCCAGGCTTACGTAAAGGAATAAAGCCAACATTGAGTTCCCAAGCGACAAGACTGCCAAATATAAAACCGCGAGCTTCCATTCCTGCAACGGCATTGATCTGTGTGTTTTTAAAAGGTTCGATAAGCCCCGATATTGCCAACCGTAAACTGGCGATGTCTTGGACAAGTGGCGTGATGTCTTTAAACATGATTCCTTTTTTAGGAAAGTCAGGAATATCACGTATTTTTAATTTTAATTTGTCCATAAGTAAGTAATCTGTTGGTAGTTAATTTAATATAGCGGCTTTAAAATGTTCAACTGAAGTATACAGTTGTTAATAATAGTTATAGGAGTAATATTTGAGTGACAAAACTGCCCGTCTTTAGAGTGTTTACGCTCTTATTTTTAGTTAGCATGTTATCTGGTTGTTTTGGTTTTGGCAGTAAAGAAAACGTTAAAGATGATACTCCTCATTATTTTGTCATCGATGTATCCCGCGGCAATGTCGCTACTGAATTTGCTAAAGATCGCATTTTGCGATTATCGCCAGTGCGCGTCACCTCCATTTATCGAGGAAAAACATTCGTATTTAGAGTTGGCGAAAATGAATATCGCCCACAACCACCGAATGAATTTTTTACTGCTCCTTCTGAAATGATCACTGAACAATTGCGCCGGTGGTTAGAAAAAACGGGTTTGTTTACACGAGTGGTTACAGCTAATGATGTTCCGGCAGATATGGTACTCGATACGGCTGTCACTGCGCTATATGGCGAACAACGTGACCAGTTTTCGCCGCAAGCGGTGATAGAAATGCAATTTTTCTTGATGTCAATTGACCCGAATAATACTAAGCCATTATTTCAAACTGGTCTTCGCGTTGATGTTGATATTGAGAAAAGTACAGCAGAAAACGTTGTAAAAGGTTGGCAACAAGGACTCGAAGAATTGCTGTGGACTCTCGAAGATGATTTCAGCGGTTATTTTACAAAACTTAACCCCTAGTAGTGCTTCGTCCATAAAGGTGCAGGAAATTGCTCTGAGTGGTAAGATTACCGGCTTTAGTGGCAAGTACTGCCCGATGTTTATTTGGATGATGAGATAGATGACTGATATTGCTTTTGAGCTTGAATCGATCGATATTGAAGATGAAATGAAACAGTCGTACCTTGATTATGCGATGAGCGTAATTGTTGGTCGAGCGTTACCGGATGTACGCGATGGTCTAAAACCTGTACATCGTCGTGTTTTATACGCGATGCGAGAGTTAGGCAATAACTGGAATTCCTCTTATAAAAAATCGGCACGTATTGTCGGTGACGTGATCGGTAAATATCATCCACATGGTGATACCGCGGTTTATGACACTATGGTACGGATGGCACAGCCTTTCTCAATGCGTTACATGTTGGTTGATGGTCAAGGTAACTTTGGTTCGGTCGATGGTGATTCGCCAGCGGCGATGCGTTATACCGAAGTACGTATGGCTAAAATTACCCATGAAATGCTGGCGGATCTTGATAAAGAAACTGTTGATTTCATCGCCAACTATGATGAATCCGAACATGAACCATCGGTATTACCAACAAAAGTACCTGCCTTATTAATTAATGGCTCATCAGGTATTGCGGTTGGTATGGCGACTAATATTCCGCCTCATAATTTAACTGAAATCCTTAATGCTTGTATCGCGATGGTTGATAGGCCAGAGATAGATGTTGCAGGTTTAATGGAGTATATCCCGGGTCCAGATTTCCCAACTTCAGCGATGATTAATGGTGCTCGCGGTATTAGCGAGGCGTATCACACAGGCCGCGGTCGCGTTCATATTCGTGCACGAACTGTTATTGAAACGAATGAAAGCACTGGTCAACAAAGTATTGTCGCTATCGAATTGCCTTATCAAGTCAATAAAGCGCGATTGCTTGAAAAGATCGCCGAACTTGTTAAAGATAAAAAAATTGAAGGTATAACGGCCTTACGTGATGAATCTGATAAAGATGGCATGCGAATGGTGGTGGTACTCAAACGTGGTGAAGTGCCAGAAGTTGTTTTAAACAATCTTTATAAACAAACTCAAATGCAAACGGTATTTGGGATCAATATGGTGGCAATAGTTGATGGCCAACCACGTTTATTAGGTTTAAAACCTATTTTAGAAGCGTTTATCCGCCATCGTCGTGAAGTGGTTACACGTCGTTCATTGTATGAATTACGTAAAGCACGTGATCGCGCTCATATATTAGAAGGTTTAGCGACTGCATTAGCGAATATCGATGAAGTGATTGAATTAATCAAATCATCGAATAGTCCTGCGGAAGCAAAAGAAGGTTTATTAGCACGTGGTTGGGCTTCAGATATGATTCTGGAAATGCTTGGCGCTGCAGGTGCTGAAGCATCGCGTCCAGAAGGTTTAGAAGCAGAGCTGGGCTTAGTTAACGGCGCTTATAATTTGTCGCCAGTACAAGCACAAGCTATTCTTGATATGCGTTTACACCGTTTAACGGGGCTTGAACAAGATAAAATCTTGGATGAATACCGTGAAGTTTTAGAAGAAATCGCGGCTTTATTAGCAATTTTGAGTGATCCCGATAACTTAATGGCCGTTATTCGTGAAGAATTAGTTAAAATCAAAGAAGAATTTGGTGATGAGCGCCGCACTGAAATTTTAGATGCCCACCTTGATTTAACGCTAGAAGATTTAATTTCTGAAGAAGAAATGGTGGTGACGTTGTCACATGCTGGTTATGCAAAAACTCAGCAATTAGATACCTATCAAGCACAACGACGTGGTGGTAAAGGTAAATCAG
Organism: Methylophaga sp.; assembly: GCA_011053005.1. GTDB lineage: Bacteria > Pseudomonadota > Gammaproteobacteria > Nitrosococcales > Methylophagaceae. Next base: position 61,927 of record DRHW01000003.1, on the reverse strand, counting down.
CCACCGCAATGAAAGATGAAGATTTTATCGAACATCTGTTTATTGCCAATACTCACGATACTTTGCTGTGTTTCTCAAGCACCGGTAAAGTGTACTGGAAAAAAGTATATGAATTACCACAGGGTGGTCGTGCTGCTCGTGGTAAACCAATCGTTAATATTTTACCGCTAGAAGAAGGCGAAAATATTAATGCGATTTTAGCAGTACGCGATTTTGATGCAGACCAATATATTTTCATGGTCACAGCATCAGGTACCGTTAAGAAAACACCATTAGAAGCGTACTCTCGTCCTCGTGCGAACGGTATTATTGCGGTTGATTTGAAAGATGATGACCAATTAATTAGCGTTGCTTTGACTGATGGTCAGTCTGACATTATGTTGTTTAGTTCAAACGGTAAGGTAATACGTTTCCCTGAAACTGATGTGCGTTCTATGGGGCGTGTATCTCGTGGTGTTCGTGGTATGCGTTTGCCTGAAGGCGTTGATATCATTTCGATGATTATTGCTAATCCTGAAGAGGGTGCAATATTGACTGCAACCGAATTTGGTTTTGGTAAACGAACTGATTTAGAACAATACCGTGTTCAAGGACGTGGCGGTAGCGGTATTATTTCTATCCAAACCTCAGAACGTAACGGAAATGTGGTCGGTGCAGTACAAGTTCAACCTGAACATCAAATTATGTTGATCACTAATGGCGGTACGTTAGTGCGTACGCCTGTTAAAGATGTTTCGATTGTGGGTCGAAATACCCAAGGTGTGAAACTGATTAACCTAACGAAGAAAGAAAAACTAGTTGGTTTGGAACGTGTATTAGAGGAAGAAGAGCCTTCTGAATCTGATGTCGATTCTGATATCGACGCTACTGACGACACAACAGAAGAATAGACTATTGAAACCGTATAATTTTAGTGCCGGGCCAGCGATGTTGCCCGCAAAAGTGATGCTACAAGCTCAAGCAGAAATGTTAGATTGGCATAATTCAGGCATGTCGGTGATGGAAATGAGTCACCGCGGCGCTGAATACACATCGATAGCGCAAAAAGCAGAAGCAGATTTACGTGAATTACTGACTATCCCAGATGATTATGCTGTGTTGTTTTTACAAGGTGGTGCATCGAGTCAGTTTTCAATGATTCCTATGAATTTGCTACGCGGCAAAACCAAGGCGGATTATTTTAATACCGGTGCATGGTCTGAAAAAGCGATAGCAGAAGCGAAAAAGTATTGTGATGTGAATATTGTTACGGATTCTTCCGCTAATAACTTTACGACCATTGCGGATAAAAGTACTTGGCAGTTGTCTGATGATGCGGCGTATGTTCATTACACTGTCAACGAAACGATTCATGGTCTTGAGTTTGATGATGTTCCTGATACTGGCGATATCCCTTTAGTCGCAGATTTTTCATCTACAATCTTATCGAGATCTATTGATGTTAGTCGTTTCGGTTTGATTTACGCTGGTGCGCAGAAAAATATTGGTCCTGCGGGTTTATGTATCGTGATTGTACGTCGTGATTTGCTTGGTGATACTATCGCTGGGACACCGACGATGTTTGATTATAAAGTGCATGATGATAATGACTCGATGTTTAATACGCCAGCAACGTATAGTTGGTATTTAGCAGGTTTAGTGTTTGCTTGGTTAAAAGAGCAAGGCGGTTTATCTGCAATGGCTGAAGTGAATAAACGTAAACAACAAAAGCTTTACCAAGCGATTGATAATAGTAAATTATTTAATAATCCTGTTGATGTGCGTTATCGTTCGTGGATGAACGTGCCGTTTACGTTAGTCGATGAAAGCTTAAATACGACATTTTTAACTGAAGCAAAGTCTGCAGGTTTATTATCGCTAAAAGGTCACAAGGCATTAGGCGGAATGCGTGCCAGTATTTACAATGCAATGCCGGAAGCGGGCGTTGATGCTTTAATAGCGTTTATGAGTGAATTCGAAAGAAAATACGGTTAAACATAATGAGCGAACAGCAAGCCCTGCAAGTTATACGTAAACAAATTGACGAGACTGATCTGCAAATACAGGCCTTGTTGAATAAACGTGCGGCAATGGCAGAAGAGGTCGCACGAATCAAAATTGCTAATGGCGAACAGACAGGCGATTTTTATCGACCTGAACGCGAGGCAATGGTGTTGCGACAAGTAATGGAACGCAATGAAGGTCCATTAGATGCGAAAGAAATGGCGCGGTTATTTCGTGAAATAATGTCAGCATGTTTAGCGGCTGAAAAACCATTACAAGTTGCTTATTTAGGGCCAGAAGGTTCATTCACCCAAGCCGCTGCTTTGAAGCAATTTGGTGGTTCGGTTGAACTACAGTCAATGTCGACGATTGCCGATGTCTTCCACTCAGTAGAAATTGGTAATGCGAGTTATGGTTTAGTACCTGTTGAAAATTCAACTGAAGGCATGGTGTCGCACACGTTAGATCGTTTTATTACTTCACCCCTGAAAATCAACGGTGAAGTATCGTTACGCATACATCATTACTTATTAAGTAAGTCAATGGAGCTTGCTGATATAAAAGTAGTTTATGCACATCCGCAAGCGCTTGCCCAATGTCGCAAGTGGCTTGCTGAACATCTGCCAAATAGTAAATTAGTTGCGGTGAATAGTAATTCGGAAGCGGCGAAAAGAGTGGCGAATGAACCTAATGCTGCTGCTATTGCCGCAAATCGGGCCGCTGAAATTTATGACTTGTCTGTTTTAGCTAGCAATATAGAAGATGAAGCCGATAATACCACACGATTTTTAGTGATCGGTATGCAAGATGTGGGTCCATCTGGCGTTGATAAAACCGCTTTATTAGTCTCAACTAAAAATCAGCCCGGTGCTTTACAGATATTACTAAAGCCGTTGGCAGATAGTGGCATTAGTATGACACGCATTGAATCTCGTCCTTCAGGTAAAGGGATTTGGGAATATGTGTTTTTTATTGATATTGACGGACATTGCCAAGATCAAGCGGTTGCAGAAGCACTCACTTTACTTGCACAAGAATCATCAATGTGCCGCGTACTTGGCTCTTATCCAAAGGCAGTTTTATAATGAAATTAATACTCGCTAATCCTCGTGGTTTTTGTGCTGGTGTTGATCGTGCTATTGATATTGTTGAACGCGCTTTAGAATTATTTGGAGCACCCATTTATGTACGACATGAAGTGGTCCATAATAAATATGTCGTTGATGGTTTACGTGATAAAGGTGCCGTTTTTATCGAAGAATTAAGCGATGTGCCGGATAATGCGACCTTAATTTTTAGCGCACATGGTGTATCAAAACAAGTGCAAAAAGAAGGCAAGCAACGCGGTTTAAAAGTCTTCGATGCAACCTGTCCTTTAGTGACAAAAGTACATATGGAAGTCGCTCAATTTGAACGGCAAGGTCGAGAATGTATTTTGATTGGCCATGCAGGTCATCCAGAAGTGGAAGGGACAATGGGCCAATACACATCTGATGTGGGGGGTATGTATCTTGTTGAAACGGCGGAAGATGTAGCTAACCTTCAGGTTAAAAACCCTGATGAACTTGCTTTTGTTACCCAAACAACTTTATCAGTTGACGATGCATCGGTGGTTATTGATGCACTGAAGAAACACTTTCCGAAGATTGATGGGCCACGCAAAGATGATATTTGTTACGCCACACAAAATCGACAAGATGCGGTTAAAAATCTAGCCCAGCAATGTGATGTTGTACTGGTTGTTGGTTCTAAAAATAGTTCTAATTCTAATCGCTTGCGTGAACTTTCTGATAAATTAAATACACCTGCTCATTTGATTGATAGTGCACATGACATCGATCCCGAATGGTTTATTAATAAAAATATCATTGGTTTAACAGCGGGAGCCTCTGCGCCAGAAATCTTAGTTCAAGAAGTCGTTACACGGTTAAAAGAATTAGGCGTTGATCAAGCTGATGAAGATAACGGTGTACGCGAAACGGTTGAGTTCTCAATGCCAAAAGAGTTGAGAGTTGATCTTTCTGAGCTTACACGTTCTCACTAACGATGCCATTTCTGCCCGTATTTTTATGGACTGATATTTTAATTTACCTGCTGCTTGCTGTCGTGGTTTCTGCTGTTTTATATATTCGTCGTCGCCCACATTTACGCGCGCCATGGAAATCTGTTTTATTACGCAAACGTGGTGTGATTTCACTGATGATTTTGCTGTGTTATGTTGCTGTTGGATTGTTAGATTCAGTTCATTTTCGTACGGCGATACCAACACAACAAACAGATGAAACAAGACATTATTCGACAGAAGTGAATACTTTACTTGATCTGGCTATTTTACCGTTGCGAGACAATGTTGAAAAAACCTACTCTGCACCGTTTGCCACCGATTTATTTGTACGTGAAATGGGAGCATCGCAAGACGGCACGCTGCATTATGATTTTCCTAAATTACTTTATGCTGGCGCTCATTTACAGAATGATCAAGACAAATGGTCTGATATTACAAATAGTGTGATTATAAATTCATCGTGGGTTTTGCTCGGATGGTGTTTCATATCTATTTTGATGATGTTTTATCTCGCTAGACATCACAAAACTACTTGCTTTAAAACTATACGTCAGGTCCTACTTGGTAAAGCCCATTACCCATATCGAACGGTATTGGTTACCTTGTTAATGCTATTACTTGTTGGTTCTAATCTTGCGGAATTAAGCAGTCAATATCATATTTTAGGTACCGATAAAGTCGGACAAGATGTGCTTTATCAAACCTTGAAAAGTGTTCGTACCGGTTTAGTTATCGGTACGTTAACAACCTTAGTTATGTTGCCTTTTGCTTTATTTATGGGCATTGCCGCGGGGTATTTCAAAGGTTGGATCGATGATGTTATTCAATATATCTATACCACATTGAACTCGATTCCTGGCGTACTACTTATTGCGGCAGCAGTATTAATGCTGCAAGTTTATATGAATAATCATCCTGAAAGCTTCGTCACGATTGCTGAACGAGCAGATATGCGTTTGTTATTTTTATGCATTATTCTCGGACTAACTAGCTGGACGGGTCTATGTCGAATCTTACGGGGCGAAACGCTTAAGTTGCGAGAAGCAGAATATGTGCTGGCAGCAAGAGCTTTAGGCGTGAGCAGTTTAACCATTTTACATCGTCATATATTGCCCAACTTGATGCATATCGTGATGATTACGATTGTGCTAGATTTTAGTGGCTTAGTATTAGCCGAAGCGGTTTTGTCATATGTCGGCGTCGGCGTGGATCCATCGATGATTAGCTGGGGCAATATGATTAATAGTGCAAGAATGGAAATGGCACGTGAGCCGGTAGTTTGGTGGTCGCTTTCAGCGGCTTTTATTTCAATGTTTACTTTAGTATTAGCAGCCAATTTATTTGCTGATGTGGTGCGCGATGCCTTTGATCCTAGAATGCAGGCTACGCAGTGAGACAGAGATTATTAGAAGTTAAAGGTTTAAAAACCTGGTTAGGTAAGTCTGCAACGCCATTACGCGCCGTTGATGGTGTTGATTTTTCTATTGCGCGAGGTGAAACCTTTGCCTTATTAGGTGAATCCGGTTGTGGTAAGTCAATGACTGCTTTGTCACTACTACGATTAAACCCGCAACCTATTAGTCGTATTGTTGCTGGTGAAATTAAGCTGTTAGGTGAAGATTTACTCGGCTTATCTGAATTAGATATGCAGCGTATTCGTGGTCGCCGAGTCGCAATGATTTTCCAAGAACCACAAAGTTCATTAAATCCTGTGTTATCGGTAGGTGAACAAATTGGTGAATGTTTACAGTGGCACTTTGGCTTAAAAGGCCAGATTTGCCATGATCGAATTATTGCTTTGTTACATTCTGTGGGCATTCCTGATCCCAAACAACGTATCAATGATTATCCGCATCAATTGTCTGGCGGTATGAAACAACGGGTGATGATTGCGATGGCGTTAGCGGGAGAGCCGGAACTATTAATTGCCGATGAACCAACAACTGCGTTAGATGTAACCATTCAGGCACAAATACTGGATTTATTAAAACAAATTCAAAGCGAAAGGGGCATGGCGATTTTACTTATCACCCATGATTTAGCCGTAGTTGGCCAAATGGCCGATCATGTCGCGGTGATGTATGCGGGTCAAATTGTTGAGACCGCCACGCGTGAGCAATTTTTTAAGCATCATCAACATCCTTATACCGATAAATTATTTCAAGCTTTACCGACGGAACAAAAACGAGAACAACGACTCACCGTTATTAAAGGTAGTGTGCCTGTGTTAACCCAAACCTTTACAGGGTGTCGATTTGTCGAACGTTGTGATCATGCTTTTGCTGCTTGTCATACAGAAATACCTCAATGGCATCAACAAGATAAGCAGGGTGTGTTATGCCATTTATTTGATCCAGATAGAATAATTGAGCAGAAAAAAGTACCGCTAGATTTGCATTCATCTCCCTTATCAGAAGTACTGCCAGCGAATAAAGTTGTCTTAGATATTAAAGCTTTACGAGTACATTTTCCGATTCGCAAAGGATTGTTGAAGCGAGTAGTAGGCCAAGTACAAGCGGTTGATGATGTGACATTATCACTCAAATTGTCAGAAACATTGGCTTTAGTCGGTGAGTCAGGCTGTGGCAAAACGACTGTTGGCAAAGGGATATTACAATTAGTGCCGGTGACATCTGGCGAAGTTAATTATCAAGGTGATGATTTAACCCAGTTATCAGAAAGAGAGTTAAAACAGCATCGTTCTTCTTTGCAGATAATATTCCAAGATCCCTTTGCGTCAATGAATCCGCGAATGACCATTACTCAGATCATTGAAGAAGGTTTAACCGCAAAAAAATACGTTAAAAACCCATCAGCAAAAGAAAAGAGGGTTGATGAGCTATTAACTCGTGTGGGTTTACATGCGGACATTAAATATCGCTATCCGCATGAGTTTTCAGGTGGGCAACGTCAACGCATTTGTATTGCTCGTGCTTTAGCAGCCGATCCTGAAGTTATTATCTGTGATGAGCCAACGAGTGCATTAGACGTATCAGTACAAGCTCAAATACTAAATTTATTACGTGAAATTCAACATGAGTTTGGGTTGTCGTATCTTTTTATCACCCATAATATTTCTGTAGTGAATTATTTGGCACATCGTGTTGCGGTAATGTATTTAGGACGAATTGTAGAGCAGGGTTATCGAGATGAAGTCCTCAATTCACCGAAACATCCCTATACCCAAGCATTATTAGCTGCTGTACCAGAGCTTGATATTGATAAAAAAGTATTGCGTTTAGAAGGGGAGTTACCATCGCCTGCTAATCCACCATCGGGTTGTCATTTTCACCAGCGTTGTCCTAAGGTGATGCCTAAATGTTTACAAGCTTATCCTGCACGAACTGATTTATCCGTTACTCATGAAGTACGGTGTTTTTTATATGAGGAAGATGAATAATGGATGCACAAACCCAATTAGAACTCGAAGCCGCGGCGTTTCGTCGGTTGACGGCTCATTTGCAACAACGAACAGATGTACAAAATATTGATTTGATGGAGCTTGCGGGTTTTTGTCGTAATTGTTTAGCAAAATGGTATTTGGCTGCAGCAGAACAAAAAGAGCTAGCGATGGATTATGATCAAGCTCGCGAACATATTTATGGCATGCCTTATAGTGAGTGGAAAGACAAACACCAGATTTAGTCCTGTTTTTTAGTCAGCTCACGAAATTTTTTGATTAACGGGCAAGTATCTAAAGCATTTTTTTCTTTCGGTTGTAATACTTTGACTGTTTTTATTGTATTGCGGATCTGCTGTACGTAAGTACGGCAAGAGTGACAAATTAGCAGATGAAAACGCAGCGCAATACGTTTACGGAAAGTTAGCTCGCCATCTAAGTAGTCACTGGCTTGTTCTGGTACGTCTTTACATTTAATCATCTTACTTATTTGTCCTGAAATGTATCAATGCACTGATGTAAAGATGTGCGGGCCCTGTGCAGTAAAACCCGTGCGTTAGACGCAGAGATGTCAAGAATGTTACAAACGTCTTCCATGCTTAGACCTTCCATGTCGTACATTGTTAATGCAGCACGTTGCAAAGCGGGGAGTTTTTGGTATGTTGCTTCAATCGCTGCTTGTAGTTGTTCATTGGCCAATAATGCTTCGGGCGTTGCTTCTTCCCAAGGTAATAATTCTTCTAACCGGTGACCGGTATTATCAAATTTGTCAGAAGATACAGACTGCCAACCATCATCAAGTGAAACCATTCTGTTTTCTCTACGAACCCGACTTTTAGCACCATTACTGACGATATGCAGCAACCATGTTTTCAACGATGAGCGACCTTCAAATTTTGGCAAGGCTTTAATTGCTGACATCCATGCATCTTGAACGACCTCATCAGCAAAGGCTTCGCCAACAATTGCGCGAGAAACGGCGAGCATAAGATTATGATAATTAGAAACAATTAACTCAAAAGCTTGTTCATTACCATCGATAAGAGCGGCGATGAGGGTTTGCTCGTCTAGCTCTTTTACATTTGATTTCATTGGGTTACTAATAGTGTGATTTGATGGTAGTCTATAATAACAAGCTTTAACATGATTGACTGCTTGTATTTCACTTATTGCTATTTTGTAACATGAGAGGAAATTATTATGCTAATTACGACTAAGAAAATGACGATCAGTTTACTAACGAGTGCAGCATTATCAGCTGGATTGGCTATATCACCTATGACTGCGAGTGCTGAAGCAAATCCTTTTGCAACGGTTGAATCATCCACTGTATATCTACAGCTTGCAGAGGCTGAGGTTGAAAAATCTGCAACTGAGCATCAAGATTCTGTGATGGAAGATGAAAATGATGTTATTGAAAGTGATGAAATGTCACCAGATCATGATGTCACAGGTGAAGTTGAAGATTCAGCGACTGAGCATCAAGAATCAGTAACTGAAGATTGAATGGATACAGCTAGCAAAGCTACAAACATTGATGAAATGGAATAAGCTGATATAGGTATTAAAAAATAAGATACCTATTGTCAAATAGCTTCATATAAGAGGGTTCTTCGGAACCCTTTTTTATTGGAATGTAAAAAAGGTTAACTCTTAGTAATACAGCGTGATGATGAGTAATGACATTATATAAAAGCTTTGATAGCGTGATGTTACCCCTTATTGAGAAAATAGCATGGGACTTGGCATTGTGCTTATTTGAATTTATTTTCATGAAGTTTGTAACAATGTATTTAGGTAGCCGTCTATGTTGTTAAGTTGGGTCACTATTGACCACTTATCTTTCACTTTTTGTGATATTCAATAACTATTAGGAAATTACTATGACCAATACGACTAAAAAAACAACGATTGCATTAGCAGCTAGCGCAGCATTAACAGCAGGTTTGGCTCTATCTCCTATGACAGTGAGTGCTGATGTGAATCCATTTGGTAACACTGAATTATCAAGCGGATATATGCAACTTGCTGAAAGCACAAATAAAGATGCGGAAGGTAAGTGTGGTGAAGCTAAATGTGGCGCTGATAAAAAAGCTGAAAAAATGAAAGAAGCGAAATGTGGTGCAGATAAAAAAGCAGCACATGAAGCAAAATGTGGCGCTGATAAAAAAGCGGCACACGAAGCTAAATGCGGCAGCGAAATGAAAGAAAAAGCTGAAAAAATGAAAGAAGGCAAATGCGGTGCCGACAAATAAGACGTAAAATTTGAGTTATGTATGATGAAAAGGGCTCTTTAGAGCCCTTTTTTCTTCTTAAGAAGGAGATAACAATGTCAATTTGTAAGCTCAGTGCTGGTCTACAGAATATGCTGAATAGTACTAGAGCGTTAGATTTTTTAGCGCCATTAACCGTCAGGTTATATTTAGCGCCCGTATTTTGGATGGCTGCTAATAATAAGTGGAATCCATTCGATAGTGAAAGCTCATTGAGTGGCACTATTCAATGGTTTGAGCATTCTCTCGGATTACCCTTTCCTGAGCTCATGGCTTACTTAGCATGGGGAGCTGAATATTTTGGTGCCATTTTTCTTATACTTGGTTTAGCGGTACGTTGGATCAGTATTCCATTGATGACGACTATGATTGTTGCTGCTGTGACGGTGCATTGGGGAAATGGTTGGTTAGCCATCGCTGAACCGAGTGCTCAGCTAGATATGGCACGCTCAATATTACAAGAACATGGAAATTACGATTGGCTGACTCAAAATGGTGGGTTTGTGATTTTAAATAATGGTATTGAGTTTGCGACGACGTATTTCATTATGTTACTCACGTTATTTTTTATTGGTGCAGGCAATTATGTCAGTGCAGATTATTGGATAGCTAAAAAAATGGCTCATTGTTCAAATTCAAAGTAGTTTAGACATAAAAATTAGGAGAAGTGGTGATGTTGATTAAAAAACCTAGATTAGGTGAGTTACCAGCAAGTGAAATAACGGAATACGGTGTGTATTTGAATCGTAGACAGTTTTTGAATAGTGCAGCGATAGCCGCTACAGCCAGCATGTTACCGTTGTCATTTGCTCGCGGTGATTCTACTCCGGAACCGACCTATAAGGAACTCGTTAAAAGTGCTTACTCGACTGAGGAGAGCCTGACGACTTTTGAGTCAGTGACAACCTATAATAATTTTTATGAATTCGGCACAGATAAAGCTTCTCCTGCACTAATGGCCACTGAATTTCCTGATAAAGCTAAGCCTTGGCGAGTAACCATTGACGGTGAATGTGATAAGCCCGGTGAGTATGATTATGATGATTTAATTAAACCGTTTAGTTTAGAGGAACGTATTTATCGCTTACGTTGTGTCGAAGGATGGTCAATGGTTATTCCTTGGGTTGGTTTCCCTTTGGCGGATCTTATCAAAAAAGCACAGCCTAATTCACGAGCAAAATTTGTTGAATTTACGACTTTGAATGATCCTGAACAAATGCCAGGCTTAAATCGAAATGTATTAGATTGGCCCTATGTTGAAGGTTTACGAATAGATGAGGCGATGAATCCATTAACGCTGATTTCTGTTGGGTTATATGGTAATGAATTATTAGGCCAAAACGGCGCGCCTATTAGACTAGTCGTGCCATGGAAATATGGATTTAAAAGTATTAAATCAATAGTACGCATTCGTTTTGTAGAAAATATGCCTCGATCAGCATGGATGAAAGCAGGGCCTAACGAATATGGTTTTTATTCTAATGTGAATCCTGACGTTGATCATCCTCGCTGGAGTCAAGGCCGTGAACGTAGGATTGGCGAGTTTCTGAAACGTAAAACAGAAATGTTTAATGGTTATGGTGAGCAAGTCGCTCAGATGTATACCGGAATGGATTTACGAAAATACTTTTAATGTCAGCTGTTTGAGTTAAACATTGTGCCGAAAATAAAAAAATTATTATTTGTAGTCTGCTTAATTCCAGCTATTTGGTTGACGTTTGCCCTTTTTACCGATCAATTAGGTGCTAATCCAGTGGAAGCGGTTACCAGACAAACGGGCCTTTGGGCCTTGCGATTTTTATGGTTAACCTTATTAATTACACCTTTGCGCTGGATGACCGGCTGGAACGACTTAATTAAATTCAGACGATTATTAGGTCTTTACGTATTTTTTTATGCTGTTTTACATATGTTGCTTTATTTAGGGCTCGATCAGTCTTTTGCTGTCGGTGAAATTATCAACGATATAATCAAACGGCCATTTATTACCATTGGTTTCTTTAGCTTTATCGCTTTAATTCCATTGGCAATAACTTCTAATAATGCAATGGTGAAGCGATTAGGTGGTCGACGTTGGAAGAAATTGCATCGATTAACGTATGTCATTGCGATTGCTAGTTCAATACATTTTTATATGTTGGTGAAATTAGATAAGACCGAACCACTTATATATATAGCGCTACTTGTTATTTTGTTGGCACCTCGCGTATATGGCTACGCCAAATCTATCGCTTTAAAGCGATAATTAGTCGTCTTAATACACTTTTATTAGCTTTAAAATTAAGCTTTTGGCTATATAAAGTCCCATTTCCGGTTGGGAATAAAACAAAAACTGTTACAATACGTGGCTATTTATGACGTTAAGGCTAGCGAAGGTATTTATGACTGATTTTGTTGATAACGATCCACAAGAAACTCAAGAATGGTTAGACGCACTAGAATCTATAATTGAGATTGAAGGTGATGAAAAAGCACATCACATTTTAGAAAAACTCATTGATATGGCTCGCCGCTCGGGCGTTAATCTCCCGTATAGTTCCAATACTGCTTATGTAAATACTATTCCGGTTGATCAACAAGAACGTATTACTGGCAACCAAGATATTGAACATAAAATAAGATCGTATATCCGTTGGAATGCGATGGCGATGGTGGTTAAAGCTAATCTTAAACCTGGCGCTGTCGGTGGTCACATTGCGAGTTTTGCTTCTTCTGCAACCTTATACGATGTAGGTTTTAATCACTTCTTCAAAGGTGATGATTATGGCAATGGCGCTGATATGGTGTTCTTCCAAGGCCATATTTCTCCGGGTATTTATGCTCGTTCATTCCTTGAAGGTCGTTTAACAGAAGAACAGCTTAATAATTTCCGTTTTGAAGTTGATGGCAAAGGTTTGTCTTCTTACCCCCATCCTTGGTTAATGCCTGATTATTGGCAGTTCCCAACTGTTTCAATGGGTTTAGGTCCTATCTTAGCTATTTACCAAGCCCGTTTTATGAAATACATGGATCATCGTGATATTAAAGCGACTGCAGGTCGAAATGTATGGGCATACTTAGGCGATGGTGAAATGGATGAACCAGAGTCATTAGGCGCTATCACCTTAGCGGGTCGTGAAAAATTAGATAATTTAACCTTTGTTATTAACTGTAACTTACAGCGTCTTGATGGCCCTGTTCGTGGTAACGGAAAAATCATTCAAGAACTTGAAGCTATTTTCCGTGGTGCTGGCTGGAATGTACTTAAAGTCATCTGGGGTTCAGAGTGGGATCAATTATTAGCCAAAGATAAAAATGGCTTATTGCTAAAACGTATGGAAGAAGTAGTAGACGGTGAATATCAAAACTACAAATCTAAAGATGGTGCTTTTGTCCGTGAACATTTCTTTGGTAAATATCCTGAATTGCTAGAAATGGTGTCAGATATGACCGATGAAGATATCTGGCAATTAAGTCGTGGTGGTCATGATCCACGTAAAGTTTATGCTGCTTATAAACAAGCAACTGATCACAAAGGTCAGCCTACTGTAATTTTAGCGAAGACAGTTAAAGGGTATGGTATGGGTACGGCGGGTGAAGCACAAAACACCACGCACTCACAAAAGAATTTGGGCGTAGAACATATGAAAGTGTTCCGTGACCGTTTCAATATTCCAGTCTCTGATAGCGAAATTGGTAATATTCCATATCTTACTTTTGATGCTGACAGTGACGAGCAGAAATATCTATTGGAACGTCGTGAAAAATTAGGTGGCTTTTTACCAAAACGTAATCACGACGCACCGGCATTAAAAACACCAGATCTAAGCATTTTTAGTGCGATGTTGAAATCGACAGGCGATAGAGAAATCTCTACAACTATGGCATTTGTCCGAATTTTAACTGCGTTAATTCGCGATAAAGAAGTCGGCAAAAATGTTGTACCAATCGTGCCAGATGAAGCACGTACGTTTGGTATGGAAGGTTTATTCCGTTCATTTGGTATTTATTCTTCATCAGGTCAACTTTATGAACCTGAAGATTCTGGCAAAGTAATGTGGTATCGCGAAGATACAAAAGGTCAGATCTTACAAGAAGGTATCAATGAAGCTGGCGCAATGGCTGAGTGGGTATCGGCTTCAACAGCGTATTCAAACTACAATGTGAATATGGTGCCTTTCTATGTTTACTATTCTATGTTTGGTTTCCAACGTGTTGGTGATTTGGCATGGTTAGCGGGTGATATTCAAGCAAAAGGTTTCTTGATTGGTGCAACAGCTGGGCGTACGTCATTAAATGGTGAAGGCTTACAACATCAAGATGGTCATGGCTTAGTGTTAGCTAGCACCATTCCGACATGCATTAGTTATGATCCAACCTATGCCTATGAAATGGCAGTGATTATCCATGATGGTTTCCGTCGCATGTATGAAGAACAAGAAAGCGTGTTCTATTACTTAACGGCGATGAATGAAAACTATACCCATCCTGATATGCCAGAAGGTGTTGAAGAAGGTATTATCAAAGGTCTGTATCAACTTAAAACAGGTGGCAAACATAAACTGAAAGCCCAGTTATTAGGTAGCGGTACTATTTTGCGTGAAGTTGAGGCAGCAGCTGAGTTATTAGAAGCAGACTGGAAAGTATCAGCTAATGTATGGAGTGCGACAAGCATTAATGAATTGGCGCGCAATGGTATGGAAGTCGATCGTTATAATCGTCTTCACCCTCAAGCAACTAAAAAACGTAGTTATGTGGCGGAATGTTTGGACGATCAAGCAGGTGTTGTTATTGCTTCAACCGACTATATTCGTTTGTATGCAGAACAAATTCGTCCTTGGATTAAAGCACCGTACACCATACTTGGCACCGATGGTTTTGGTCGCAGTGATACACGTGAACAATTGAGACGCTTCTTTGAAGTTGATCGTTATCATGTCGTGATTGCTACTTTAAGCACCTTGGCTGATGATGGCCAAATTGCTTTTGATGTAGTTGAAAGCGCAATTAAAAAATACAACATCAATGCAGATGCATTGACTCCAGTAAAGGCTTAATTTATGGCAGATTTAATCGAATTAAAAGTACCTGATATCGGTGATTTTGATGAAGTAGAAATTATTGAAGTTTTAATTTCTGTAGGCGATACGATAGCTAAAAATCAAGATATTATTACCTTGGAGTCTGATAAGGCCGCAATGGAGATACCATCATCATTTGCTGGTGTTATTAAAGAACTTAAAGTCTCAGTAGGTGATAAAGTTAAACTGGGTTCTGTTATTGCTATGCTTGAGGCAAGTGATAGTGGTGATAGCCAAGCGAAGCCAGCCGATGAAGTTAAACAAGAAGCACCAGGACCTGCTGCTGAATCTGCACCAAAACCAGCGCCAGTTGCTACGCCAACACCTGCAGTTGAAACAGTGACAGAACCTGAATTAGTGGAAATCATCCCATTTGCACCTGATAATAAATCTGGTGTAAAACAAGCACATGCTTCACCTTCGGTTCGTCAGTTTGCTCGTGAATTGGGTGTTACTTTAAGTTCGGTCAATGGCTCGGGTGAAAAAGGTCGAATCACTAAACAAGATGTACAAAACTTTGTTAAACAAAAAGTGAATGCACCAGCGGCGGCTGCAACTACAGGTTCAGGCATTCCACCTGTTCCCGTTATTAATTTTGAGAAATTTGGTGAAGTAAAAACCGAAGAATTATCTCGAATTAAAAAAATATCAGGTAAACATTTACACGCATGTTGGTTAAATATTCCTCATGTTACCCAGTTTGATGATGCAGATATCACTGAGCTGGAAGAATTTAGAAAAGCCAATAAAGACATGGCGGCTAAACAAGGTGTAAATCTGACACCGCTCGTTTTCATCATGAAAGCCGTTGTCGCCAGTTTGAAAATGTATCCTGAACTAAATTCATCATTAAGTGAAGATAAAGAAAGTTTAATCATCAAAAAATACTACAACATCGGTGTAGCAGTTGATACGCCAAATGGTTTGATGGTTCCAGTAATCAAAGATGTTGATAAAAAAGGCTTTTTAGAGATTGCTGGCGAGTTAGGTGAAATCAGTGCGCGAGCGCGTGATGGCGCTTTGACTGCTAAAGATCTACAAGGTGGAACATTCTCTATTTCTAGCTTAGGTGGTATCGGTGGTAGCTTCTTTACTCCGATTGTTAATGCACCAGAAGTTGCAATATTGGGTGTAGGCCGCCATAAAATGCAGCCTGTTTGGAATGGTAAAGAATTTGAACCTAGACTTATTTTGCCATTATCAGTCTCGTATGATCATCGAGTAGTTGATGGTGCGATGGGGGCAAGGTTTACCACGGCGCTTAATCATATGTTATCTGATATCAGAAAGGTCTTGTTATGAGTTTAGTTGAGATAAAAGTACCAGATATTGGTGATTTTGATGCAGTAGAAATCATTGAGGTTCTAGTTAGTGTAGGCGATGAAATTACAGCCAACCAAGATGTAATTACCTTAGAATCTGATAAAGCTGCAATGGAAATTCCTAGTAGCCATGCCGGTAAAGTTGTTAGTGTAAACGTTGAAGTTGGCGGTAAAGTTAAAGAGGGCAGTGTCATCTTAACGTTAGAAACAGCAGCCGCTGAATCTACATCTGAAAAAGAACCTGCTGCGCCGGTTGCAGAAAAGCCTGCTGAAAGTCAGCCAGAACCAGCAGAATCTGTTGCTACAGCTGCAGTTAATACCGATAAGACTAAAGCCGATATCCATGCAGAAGTGCTTGTTTTAGGTTCTGGTCCTGGTGGCTATACGGCAGCATTTCGCGCTGCTGACTTAGGCAAACAAGTCGTCATGATCGAGCGTCATGCCAAAATTGGCGGTGTTTGTTTGAATGTTGGCTGCATTCCGTCAAAAGCTCTATTACATACCGCACAGATCATTAATGAAGCTGCAGATATGTCTGACCACGGTGTTAAGTTTGCAGAGCCAGACATTGATATCCGTAAAATAGAAAGTTGGAAAGCGAGCATCGTTGATAAATTAACAGGCGGTTTAAAAGCGCTTGCTAAACAACGCAAAGTCACCATCGTTCAAGGTGAAGCTCGTTTTGCGGGAACCCACACAATGCAAGTTATGACCGCAGAAGGTGAGAAAACAATTTCATTTGATAATTGTATTATTGCTGCGGGTTCACGCGTCAGTAAAGTACCGGTATTTCCGAATGATGATGCTAGGATGATGGATTCTACTGATGCATTAGATCTTGCCGATGTTCCTGAAAATCTATTGGTTATTGGCGGCGGAATTATCGGGCTAGAAATGGCCACAGTTTATGATGCCTTAGGCTCAAAAATTACTGTCGTTGAAATGCAAGATGGTTTAATTCCAGGTGCAGATAAAGATATCGTAAAACCTTTATTGAAAAAGGTACAAGATAAGTATCAAGCGATTTATCTGAATACCAAAGTAGCTAAAATTGAACCACAAGAAAAAGGCCTCAAAGTGACTTTTGAAGGCAAAGATGCGCCTGAAACTGCGGTTTTTGACAAGATTTTAGTCGCTGTTGGTCGTACGCCAAACGGTAAGTTGATTAATGCTGAACTTGCTGGTGTGACAGTAAGTGATAATGGTTTTATTGCTGTTGATGCTCAAATGAGAACTAACGTGCCGCATATCTTCGCGATAGGCGATATTGTTGGTCAACCGATGTTGGCACATAAAGCGACTCATGAAGCAAAAGTAGCAGCAGAAGTGATTGCCGGCATTAAATCAGCGTTTGATCCAATGACTATTCCATCGGTTGCTTATACTGATCCTGAAGTTGCGTGGATGGGTTTAACTGAAATTGAAGCCAAAGCACAAAATATTGATTACGTGAAAGGCGCTTTCCCGTGGGCGGCGAGTGGACGTAGCTTGAGCTTAGGGCGCGATGAAGGTTTGACTAAAGCCTTATTTGACAAAGAAACAGGTCGAATTATTGGTGCTGGTATCGTTGGCCCTAATGCAGGTGAGTTAATCGCTGAAGCTGTATTAGCACTTGAGATGGGTGCAGATGCTGAAGATATTGGTATGACGATTCATCCTCATCCAACTTTATCTGAAACCTTATGTTTTGCCGCTGAAATGGCAGAAGGTAGCATTACAGATTTATTGCCACCACGCAAAACCTTACATTCTAAATAGGATCTTCGTTGTAGATGGAGCAAGAGTTAACGCCGTTACGGCCCCCGCTCAAATGGGCGGGGGGCAAGCGTTGGCTTATTCCAACGTTAGAAAAATTGTGGGCTAAACATCCAAGCCATCGATTAGTTGAACCTTTTTGTGGTGGTTTATCAGTAGCATTAGGTTTACAGCCACAAACCGCATTATTGAATGATGTTAATTCTGCCTTGGTCAATTTCTATCAGCAGCTACAAAAAGGTTTGATCTTAGATATTGCTCTTGAGAATGATGAACAAGCATATTATCTGCGCCGCACTGAATTTAATGCCTTAAATAAAATGACAGGGGCTGATGCTACATTAGCTCAGTTATTCTATTATCTTAATAGAACAGGCTATAACGGCCTATGTCGTTTTAACAAATCGGGTGGCTATAACGTGCCATTTGGGCGTTATAAAAAGATAAATTACCAAACCGATTTTATTAAATATCAGTCAGCATTATCGGCTTGGGAATTTACCAACAAAGATTTCTCAGAGCTAGATATTGCTGATAATGACTTTATCTATGCCGATCCGCCCTATGATGTTCCGTTTCATCAATATGCCCAAAAGGGGTTTAATTGGGCGGATCAAGTTCGTCTGGCGGAATGGTTGGTTGAACATAAAGGCCCAGTGGTTTTATCTAATCAAGCTACAGACCGCGTAGTTGATTTGTATAAGAAGCTAGGTTTTAAATTAAAATATTTAGATGCACCTCGCCGAATTAGTTGTAAAGCAAACGGCCGACATGCCGTTAAAGAAGTAATAGCAACTTACGGCTTTTGATACAATACACATTATTTTAAATACAGCATTTTTTACAGGAACAACATACATGTCGAATATTAAAAAAGTCGTACTTGCTTATTCTGGCGGTCTTGATACCTCCATTATTTTAAAATGGTTACAAGATGTTTATCAATGTGAGGTAGTCACCTTCACTGCTGATCTTGGTCAAGGCGAAGAAGTTGAACCAGCTCGTGCTAAAGCTAAAGCGATGGGCATTAAAGATATTTATATTGAAGATCTTCGCGAAGAATTTGCTCGTGATTATGTGTTCCCGATGTTTCGTGCTAACACGATTTATGAAGGTGAATATTTATTAGGTACTTCTATCGCACGTCCACTTATTGCGAAACGTTTAGTAGAAATTGCTGCTGAAACGGGTGCACAAGCTATCTCTCATGGAGCGACAGGTAAAGGTAATGATCAAGTACGTTTTGAATTGGGTGCTTATGCCTTAAGTCCTGATATTAAAGTAATTGCTCCTTGGCGTGAATGGGATCTAAACTCTCGTCAAAGCTTATTAGATTATGCTGAAAAGCATGGTATTCCTGTCGAAATGAAACGCGGTAAAAAATCACCGTATTCTATGGATGCAAACTTACTTCATATTTCATATGAAGGTGATATGCTTGAAGATCCTTGGACTGAACCAGAAGAAAGCATGTGGCGTTGGACAGTGTCACCAGAAAATGCGCCAAATGAAGCGACCTACATTGAACTTACTTATGCCAAAGGCGATATTGTTGCCATTGATGGTAATACGATGTCACCCGCGGAAGTGATGCAATATTTGAATAAAGTGGGTGGCGCTAATGGCATCGGTCGTTTAGATATGGTTGAAAACCGTTATGTCGGCATGAAAGCACGTGGTTGTTATGAAACGCCAGCAGGGACGATTATGATTCCCGCTCATCGCGCTATTGAATCAATTACCGTTGATCGTGAAGTAGCTCATCTTAAAGATGAATTGATGCCACGTTATGCAAGCTTGATTTATAACGGTTACTGGTGGTCACCAGAGCGTGAAATGTTACAAACAATGATTGATAAATCTCAGACTAATGTGAATGGTAAGGTTAGAATCAAACTTTATAAAGGTAATGTGATTGTAGTGGGCCGTGCATCAGAAACAGATAGTTTGTTTGACGAATCAATTGCAACGTTTGAAGATGATGCAGGTGCCTATAACCAAAAAGATGCCGAAGGTTTTATCAAGTTAAATGCGTTAAGATTAAAAATAGCAGGTAAAAAGAAATTAAAATAGGCAATTTGGCGATAGGAGTTATAAATGGATTATAACGAATACCAAGAACAAGCCGCTGAATATATGCGACTCGCTATGCCATTAATGAAAAAAAATGGCATAGCGATGACGCCAGCTAATTATGCAGTGTGGTATGAATATGTCTCTGGGAGTAATAGCGCCCTTGTCGATGCCGTTGATGCTAAATTAGAGGCCAATGAGCAATTCACCGATAAGCAAAGTCGTGAATTATACGAACGGTTTTTTGACCGCGAGAAAGATCATATTGCTTTGTTAGAAATGCGTCAGAATTTACAACGTGTATTGAGTGAATTACTCAGTTTTGTTTCATCTGGTAGTGCCGCATCGACAAAAACGACTGAAAATTTATTGTTGATCGTTAATCAGTTGCATCCAGATTTATCCGCTACTGAAGTTCATCATATTATCGAAGAAGTGCTCGCTGAAATGCGACTATCGATGTCAAATAGTGATTTACTGACCGAACGCTTGAATAGCACTAGCGCTGAAATTCAGGATTTAAAGAAGGATCTTGAATTTGCAAAGCGTGAAGCTAAAACGGATATGCTGACTGGCCTTGCGAATCGTAAAGCGTTTGATGAATTATTAAACAAAGCAACGCGTGATTCTGATAGCAGCGGTTTAGAGTTGTCTATGATATTTTGTGATCTAGATTATTTCAAAAAAATTAATGATAAGCATGGTCATTTAGTCGGTGACCAAGTGTTAAAAGTTGTAGCAACCTGCTTGAAAAATGCGGTGAAAGGGCGAGATCTAGTTGCTCGTTATGGCGGCGAAGAGTTTGCGATTGTTTTGTTAAATACAAGTATCGATAATGTTAAAAAGCTCGCGGAATATATTCGTGCTGAAATTGCATCTAAACATATTCAACGTAAAGATAATCGCGAACCTTTAGATATGATGACGATGTCATTCGGCGTTGCACGATATTTTCCATCTGAAGGACCTGAAAGCTTTTTACAGCGAGCTGATCGCGCTTTATATATGTCTAAGCGTAAGGGGCGAAATGCTGTTTCAGAAGCGCCGCCCCCCGTACTTTGAAATGCTTAGAAACTGTCAGTGAAAAAAACCTCGTTTAATGGCAGTTGTCCTGAACGAGGTCTAGCATCTAATTTCTTTTTCCCGATAGTAATCATCATCGTGACAATATGATCGTGAGGTAAGTTAATAATTTTAGCTACTTGATCAAAGTCAAATCCATCCATTGGACAACTATCGTAACCCATGCCTTTTGCCATTAGCATGATATTCATTGCCGCAATACTGGTTGAACGCAGACACTCATCACGTTGAGCTTGATGATGATTCGTGTAGTAACCTTCAATCGCTGGTAACAAGATGGTTTGTGCTTCTATTGGCGCATCTTTAAAGTAACGTTCTGGCTGTTTTTCCCACGCATTTAAGTCTGCACACATGACCAGTAATAATGATGCTTCACTGACTTGTGCCTGTCCCCAACTAGCTTCTTGAATTTGTTGACGTTTAGCTTTGTCTTTAACACGAACAAAACGCCAGTGCTGAATATTAAAGGCAGTAGGCGATAAGATTGCATGTTCCATCAATTCCTGAATTTCTGCTTCTGTCATTTCATGTGAAGCGTCAAAATGTTTTACTGAACGACGTTCTACGATCGCTTGTTTGATATCCATAGGGTCTCTTAGTTAGATTTAGTGTGAAATAACTTCATCTACTTTTAGGTAGATAAACTGTTGTTGTGAATGCTGAGTTTGATATTGAGTGCTACCCGTTTGTGCGATATTTTTGTCAGTGCTTATTTGTCCGATTTCAAGCCATGTTCCGACAGAACCAGAGATATTAGTAGACATCTGACTTTGATCTATAACGCCATTACGCTTAGAAAAAGACGAAAATTGAGGATAGATCTCAATACTAACTTGATGGTTTGGATGTATGCGAGCGATCGCTTGAAAACCATTATTAATGTCGATGTAGTTGGTTGTCGATTGGACTGCGATACCACCGTGCGGATTGAACAGTAAAAATTGTTCTTCTTGCGGTAACGATTGACCGGTGGTGATGGTGACAGGTTGGCCAGCGATGCCACGTGCTTGATAATGTTGATCTTTATTTCTACTGTTACTCGTCGACCATTTATTTATTGATACAGCAGCATCAGCACCTTGTTCATTAATTTCAATATCGGCACCAATTTGAGTCCGTTGCTTATCAGATAAAGCTTCATCTGATTTTAAGACACTTATTATTAAGCTTTGAGTGGGTGTATCTAATTGGTTAATTAGCTTTTTTATATCAGCAATAACGTTAGGACTTGCTTGCAAAATAATAAAATCATTTGCCGCTCGCGCTGTCGCTCCAGCCGGCACAAAAGGCTGAATTTCTGTTAATACCTCAGCCGCTAAGCGATGATTTAATTGGATGGTTTCAATTTTATTCTCGGCAACAACCAGCGAGCTCATTAAGCTAAGTAAAGCAAATATCAAAATTTTCATAAATGTAAACGCCTTATCGACATGTCAGCGGTAGCATGTGCCCAAATATCATCAAATTGTGATTGTAAACGTTGTACGGTAAGTCGGTCATAAAAACAGGCCGACCCTTCATAATAGCTTGCTCTAGGACATTTTAAATAAGCAAAATCATCAATTAATATTAAAATATTTTGGATGTCCGAATGCTGGCTATCAGGTGTTCGAACATGAATCGAACTGGTTAAGTGTTGTGCCAAAGGAATAACTCGGTGACCCTGCTGAACATTAGCTTTAGTATTTTTCACGATGATTTTTATTTCTGCTCGCGAGCTACTAATTGCTAGATTTTTTAAACATTCTACAAATTCTGGCGTATCAAATAAGGTGGCATCAATATTCGGTCCCATAATGCAAATTTGCCGTTTTGCACGCTGAGCTAGCGATAAAGCTAAAGGAGTAGCTGAAACCCGACCTTCAAAACGGATAAGCGCTGTATCATCTTGAAGGTCGAGAGAATCGGTCATTGTTAGCAGTTACGCGCTTGCTCTGCTGCATTACCAATATAATTAGCAGGCGTGAGTAATCGTAATTGTGCTTTGGCTTCTTCAGGCAATTCTAAGTTATTGATGAAGTTCAACATGATTTGTTCATTGACACGCTGACCACGCGTTAAGTCTTTTAATTTTTCATATGGGTTTTCAATACCGTAACGACGCATCACTGTTTGGATAGGTTCAGCCAATACTTCCCAGTTGGCATCTAAATCGCGAGCCATTGATTCAGGATTAGGATCTAATTTGCTAATACCTTTCAATGCCGAGCTGTATGCCAAGATGGAATAGGAAAAACCTACACCGACATTGCGTAATACGGTTGAATCGGTTAAATCGCGCTGCCATCTAGAAATAGGCAGCTTAAGTGCTAAGTGATCAAACATTGCATTTGCTAAACCCAAGTTACCTTCAGCATTTTCAAAGTCGATTGGGTTCACTTTATGCGGCATGGTTGAGGATCCAATTTCACCTTTCACTGTTTTTTGTTTGAAGTGACCAATTGAAATATAGCTCCAAATATCACGGCAGAAATCGATTAACACCGTGTTGAAACGAATCATCGCTTGGAACAATTCAGCCATATAATCATGAGGTTCAATTTGAGTAGTATATTTATTCCAACGTAACCCCAAGCCAGTAACAAAAGCATTCGCCATCAAAGGCCAATCAACATCAGGATAAGCGGCAAGATGTGCATTGTAGTTACCTACAGCGCCATTCATTTTTCCGTATAACAAAACAGCAGCAACATGGGTACGTTGTAATTCTAAACGATGTACAACGTTGGCCATTTCTTTACCTAATGTCGTCGGTGAAGCAGGCTGACCATGAGTCCGAGACATCATTGGTGTTTCAGCATGTTCAATCGCCAATTTACGAATGTCAGCAATTAAGGTATCCATCTCAGGCAAAATAACGTCTTCACGGGCTTTTTTCAGCATAATGCCATATGAAGTGTTGTTGATATCTTCCGATGTACAAGCAAAATGAACAAACTCACTCACTTTATCAAGTTCAGCATTGGCTTTAAATTTACGCTTAATGAAGTATTCGACGGCTTTAACATCATGGTTGGTTTCACGTTCAATGTTTTTGATTTCTGCTGCATCATCGACCGAAAAATTAGCAACCATGTCATTTAAAAAGCTTTCGGCTTCAGCACTTAATTTTGGTACTTCTGTAATACCAGCATTTGCGCCTAATAAATGTAACCAACGTGCTTCGACTTCTACTCGTGCATGTAATAAACCATATTCACTAAAATAAGGGCGTAAGGCTTTAGTTTTGTCAGCGTAGCGACCATCGACAGGTGATATTGAGGTCAGTGAAGTAAGATCAAGTTCCATGAAAATTCCGGTAAAGTGCATAATAAATAAATCAAATTATATCAGATCTCCAGTTTCCTTCGGAGAGCATGTTAAAATAGCATTTTTACTGTTTCAATACTGGAGTGAACCACGTGCTGATTGAATATCAAAAACACGTTGAAGAGCGTGCCCAAGAAGGCCTTCCCCCATTAGCATTAGATGCTGAGCAAGTGTCAGCATTAGTCGAATTACTCAAATTACCTAAGCTTGATAACAGTGAACAATGTCTAGAATTACTCATTCATCGTGTGCCGCCAGGTGTTGATCAGGCAGCCTACGTTAAAGCAGGATTTTTAGCTGATGTCGCAAAAGGCGAAGTAAAATGCGCATATATCACGCCGGTTAAAGCAACTGAGTTATTAGGCACCATGATGGGCGGCTACAATATTCAGCCCTTAATAGATTTATTAGATAAAGAGGATACGGCGGCGACGGCTGAGAAAGCCTTATCGCACACCTTATTAATTTATGATGCCTATCATGATGTTATCGAAAAGTCAGCAACCAATGATTACGCAAAACGGGTTGTACAAGCTTGGGCCGATGCAAAATGGTTTACTTCTCGACCTGCATTAGCCGAGCGTATTACGCTCACGGTATTTAAAGTGGCGGGTGAAACAAATACTGATGACTTATCTCCTGCAACCGAAGCATGGAGTCGTCCTGATATTCCGTTGCATGCTAAAGCAATGTTAGTTAATACAATGGATTCGCCTATCGAAGACATTATTGCCCTGAAAGAAAAAGGTCATCCTTTAGCTTATGTGGGCGATGTGGTTGGCACGGGTTCTTCACGTAAGTCCGCCATTAACTCAGTGTTATGGCATATGGGTCATGATATTCCGTTTGTGCCTAACAAACGCCAAGGAGGCATTATCTTAGGTAATAATATTGCACCTATTTTCTTCAATACTGCTGAAGATTCAGGTGCATTGCCGATTGAATGTGATGTTCAAGCCTTGAATACTGGTGATGTCATTACGATTTTGCCGTATGAAGGTAAAATCTTAAACGAAGCGGGCGATGTTGTTTCGACATTTACTTTAAGACCAACAACCTTAGCAGATGAAAGCCGTGCAGGCGGACGTATTCCTTTAATTATTGGTCGTGGCTTAACCGATAAAGCACGTGAAACATTAGGCTTGCCAGCATCAGAAATATTTGTACGTCCTATCGCGCCGAACGATACTGGCAAAGGTTTTACCTTAGCGCAGAAAATGGTCGGTAAAGCATGTGGTGTAGTGGGTGTTCGTCCAGGCACATATTGCGAACCACGAGTGACGACAGTTGGTTCACAAGATACAACGGGCGCGATGACGCGTGATGAATTAAAAGAACTGGCTTGTCTTGGTTTCTCGGCTGATTTAGTGATGCAGTCTTTTTGTCATACCGCAGCCTATCCAAAACCAGTCGATATTAAGTTACAACATGAATTACCTGATTTCATTAGCACTCGTGCCGGCGTGTCATTACGTCCAGGTGATGGCATTATCCATTCATGGTTAAACCGTATGGTATTGCCGGATACGGTTGGTACTGGCGGCGATTCACACACTCGTTTTCCAATTGGCATTAGTTTCCCTGCAGGTTCTGGTCTTGTTGCTTTTGGCGCCGCTTTAGGCGTTATGCCTGTTGACATGCCTGAATCAGTATTAGTGCGCTTCAAAGGTCAAATGCAGCCTGGCATTACATTACGTGATTTGGTTAATGCCATTCCGTATGTGGCCATTCAAAAAGGTTTATTAACTGTTGAGAAAAAAGGTAAGAAAAATATCTTTAACGGACGTGTACTCGAAATTGAAGGTTTGCCTGACTTAAAAGTTGAACAAGCCTTTGAGTTATCTGATGCATCAGCAGAACGTTCGGCAAATGGTTGTACTGTTCATTTGAATAAAGAACCGATTATTGAATACTTAAATTCAAATATTTCATTATTAAAGTGGATGATCGCTGAAGGTTATCAGGATGCACGTACCATACAGCGTCGAATTGAAGCGATGGAAGCATGGCTAGCCGATCCACAATTAATGGAACGCGATGCCGATGCCGAATATGCTGAAATTATCGAAATCGATTTAAATGATATTAAAGAGCCATTGTTAGCGTGTCCAAATGATCCTGATGATGTTAAACCGTTGTCAGAAATTGCGGGTGTAGAGATCGATGAAGTGTTCATTGGTTCATGTATGACTAATATTGGCCATTACCGTGCAGCAGGTAAAGTGTTAGAGAAATTAAGTGCTTTGCCGACTAAGTTATGGATTGCACCACCGACACGTATGGATCAACATCAGCTTACCGAAGAGGGTTTTTACAGTATCTTTGGCCGGGTCGGTGCGCGTACTGAAACACCAGGTTGTTCATTGTGCATGGGTAACCAAGCTCGAGTTGCAGATAACTCAACCGTTGTCTCAACTTCAACGCGAAATTTCCCTAACCGTTTGGGTAATGGCGCTAATGTTTATCTGTCATCAGCTGAGTTGGCGGCAGTCGTAGCAAGTTTAGGTCGTTTACCAACCGTTGCTGAATACTTGGAAAAAGTAGCTGATATTGAACCGATGTCTGACGAGATTTATCGTTATCTTAATTTTAATGAGATGGATGAATATCGTCGCCAAGCTAAGGCTTAATTAAATTTAAGCTTTACATCAACGATACACATTAAGGCTGTTCTTAAATATAAGAACAGCCTTTTTTATACATATCAACAATATAAAATAATGTGTGCATTTGTGATTTAAGTTTTTGAAACTAGCGAACTTAAAGAAGCTTATCTTATGATTGCTCGTGTGTTTTTTTCAGCGTAGCGGCTAGTTCCATTTCAGCGGTTTGATTGATATGCAATGTTTGGTCGATACTGCTTAAGCCTGCATCAGGATCATTATAAATACTGATATCTAATTTGTTTTCACTTTTAGCAACAATGCTTGAAACAGCGGCATCACCGGAGACATTGACCGCTGTTCTGAGCATGTCCATTAAGCGATCAACGCCTAATACTAACCCGATGCCTTCAATAGGCAAACCAACTTGAGCGAACACCATCGAGAGCATGACCAATCCAACACTAGGCACACCAGCCGTACCGATAGAAGCTAAAACTGACATCAAAATAACGATTATATAGTCAGTAATGGCTAAATCAACGCCATATATATTAGCAATAAATACAGTCGCCACACCTTGCATTATTGCCGTACCATCCATATTTATAGTGGCACCAAATGGCACGGTGAAAGATGCAATTGAATTATTAACACCCATTCGTTCAATCAGGGTTTTTAGTGTTACAGGGATAGTGGCATTCGAACTTGATGTACTAAAAGCAAACACTTGAGCATCGCGTATTTTTGCAAGAAAAATACGTGGGCTGAGGCCTGAAAAAAGTTTTAATGTAATCATCAACGTCACAAATAAATGCAACAGTAAGGCACTGACCAATACTAAAACATAACCCGCTAATTGACCGAGCAAGTCTAAGCCTAATTCAGCAATCGCTTTGGCGATTAATACAAAGACTGCATAAGGCGCAACCGACATCACAATGTTGACCATTTTCATCATCACTTCGTTAGCGATTTCAGCCATTTCAATTAGTGATGAGGCTTTTCTGCCGACCATCAACACACTAATACCAGTAAGAATAGAATAGAAAATCAATGGCAGCATGTCACCATTCGCCATTGCTTTGACCGGATTGGTCGGAATGATATTAATCAAAACATCGGTTAATGGTGGGGCTACATTAGTCGAAAATTCACTACTCGCATGTAGCTCCATTCCTTCGCCAATGCCTGTGGCGGTCGCCAATGTAATAGCCAGTGCAATCGCAATGGCGGTTGTCAGTATATAAAGAGCAAATGATTTTGAGCCGACGCGGCCTAATGTTTTGATGTTACCGATGCCGCAAACACCACAGATTAGTGAGAAGAAAACCAATGGTACAACCAGCATTTTTAATGCATTGATGAACATTTTACCTAATACATGAAATGCACCATCAACAATATATATATTGGTAAAACTACCTGCTGTATTTAATGCTAAAAGGTTAATTGTTAAACCGACGATGATACCGAGTGTCATGCCAATTAGTACTTTCATCGTAAGGCTTAACTTTTTAGTTTTGTGCATTTACAGCTCCAATAGTGTGCGCGATAGCTGTAAACGATGCCATCTTGTATTTTATGGTTGTAAGTTGATCATGTTAATTGATAAATTTTATGCAAATTAATAGGAAGTAATAAAAGCCTCGCGATTATTAATGTAGCACAACGCGAGATGAGTTATATCTTATTGAATAGCGTAGTTGAAATAGTCAGCATTTTGGAGGATTGAAAAATAAACTGCCAACGACGTCCGCCTTTTTGTTGCCATAAAATGGCCGCCCTAATACCTGCTAGTAATAAAGCACGAATGCGATTGATATTATCTGCTTGTTGCAAATAAGTTGGCTCACCGTGTACTTGTACGCGCGGTAATAACTCACTGATAGTACGATGATAAATATCAGCAAATCGAGCAATAACTTGTGGGCTGTTAATAGAACCAAAATACTCAATTTGTTGAGGAATTTGATCTATTTCACGACTAATTAAATCAAACATATCACCGCGTTTAGCCAGTTTACGTTCTAAATGTAATAGGTTGATAACATAGCGTAATAACACAACTGCTTTTTTATCTTTGCTTTTAGATAGTTGCTGATTAAGTTGTTTGAAGCCCATTTTTAACTGGGATAAGTCGCCATAAACTGCTTCGGTTGATGTTGCATCGGTTACAGTAAGGCTTGTTAATAATGTTTCAAATGCCGCCTGATCGACTTGTCCAGTCTCAGCGATTTGTTGGACTAAAGTGACGACTTGTAATAATGCCGCTAGAGCAATAACGCGATCTTGTTCACGTGATGAAGGTGAAGTATTCACGGATGAATACCGGGCGCATCGGTACTGGTAATAATACCGCCTCCCAAACAATCATCATCAAGATAAAACACGACTGATTGGCCTGGTGTGACAGCACGTTGAGTTTGTTCAAATTCAACATGAATTTTTCCATCATCATCTTGAGTTATCACGCAGGATTGATCTGGCTGGCGGTAACGTGTTTTAGCCGTTGCCTTACATGGAAATGTCGGTGGATGTCCAGCAACCCATGATAATTGTTCGGCTTTTAACGATTGGCTATGTAACCAAGGATGATCACCTTGCACGACATATAAGATCTTATTTTCCATATCTTTACCGGCAACAAACCAAGGTTCGCCATTACTGTCTTTACGACCGCCGATACCTAAACCTTGGCGTTGACCTAAGGTGTAATACATCAAACCAGTATGTGTGCCAATAACTTCACCTTCAGGTGTTCGCATTTCACCGGGTTGAGCAGGAATGTAGCGGCTTAAAAATTCTCTAAAGCGGCGTTCGCCAATAAAACAAATACCGGTGCTATCTTTTTTATCATGAGTAATAAAGCCCGCTTGTTCTGCAATGCGGCGCACTTCTGGTTTAGGTAATTCACCTAATGGGAAGAGGGTGCGTGATAATTGCTCTTGACCTAAAGTATATAAAAAGTAGCTTTGATCTTTATTATCATCATGACCTTTTAATAGGTGAAAACCATCGTCACGTTGTTCGACACGAGCATAATGTCCCGTCGCAATCATATATCCGCCCAAGCTTAGAGCATGATCTAAAAAGGCTTTAAATTTGATTTCGCGATTACATAAAATATCAGGATTAGGTGTACGGCCAGCACGATATTCATCAAGAAAATTCTTAAAAACATAATCCCAATATTCCATCGCAAAGTTGGCTTCATGGAAGGGAATACCGATTCTGTCAGCCACTGAATTCGCATCATCACGATCTTCGGCAATGGTGCATTCGCTTTCTTCCGCAAAATCCACCCAGTTTTTCATAAACATGCCTTCAACGTCGTAACCTTGCTGTTGTAACAATAAGGCGGCAACTGATGAATCAACTCCGCCAGATAGACCGACGACGACTTTGTTTTGTTCTGACATAATTAATTTTTCAATAAAGTAAGTGGATAGCGCTGACCCGCTAAATAATCATTAAAACAATCTAATACTAATGGGCTGCGAAATTCGGCTTGGCGCGCGAGTAATTCTTGTTGAGTCAGCCAGATTGCTTGGTGAATATCTGGATCAAGTTGTTGCTGATCATTATGCTCAACGGCATCGCCAGTGAAACAAAAACGCATATAAGTATCGCCGCTTTTAGGGTGCTGCCAGCGATAAATACCTGTTAATGCGGTCGGTTTAAAGAGCCAAGCCGTTTCTTCTTGTGTTTCACGGATCACTGCATTAATCAGACTTTCTCCTGATTCGAGATGTCCGGCTGGCTGGTTTAGGGTCATCTTGCCGTCGCTCAACTCTTCGACGACTAGAAAGCGGTCGTTTTGTTTGATCACGGCGGCGACGGTGGTTCTGGGAGTCCATATCATCGGAGGATTTTATCACGGTCGGGTTAATAATAGGTGCGGTGACTTCACGCCATTGACCAGATTTAAGATTATCTAAGGTCCAATCACCAATTGCATAACGAATTAAACGTAAAGTAGGGTGGCCAATCGCTGCCGTCATGCGGCGAACTTGGCGATTTTTACCTTCGGTTATTTTGAGTTCTAGCCATTGAGTAGGAATGGCTTGACGTTCACGAATGGGTGGTACTCGCGGCCATACATTTGGCGGATCAATTAATCGTGCTTGAGCAGGAAGAGTCATGCCATCTTTTAGCATCACACCTTGCCGTAATGTTGCCAATGCTTGATTATCTGGAATATTTTCGACTTGCACCCAGTAAGTTTTTTCGAGTTTGTGTTTAGGGTCGCTAATGTAATGTTGCAATGGACCAGAGTCGGTTAATAATACTAAACCTTCACTATCGCGATCTAAGCGACCAGCGGGATAAACGCCCGTTATTTTGACAAAGTCTTTCAAAGTTTGGCGACCAGCTTCATCAGTAAATTGAGTCAGCACATCAAACGGTTTATTGAGGAGGATTAATTTAGACATAGCATCTTGCTTGTGAAGGATTTATTAATTGAGTTAAACACTATGACACTTCTTTAATTTTTTACCACTGCCACAAAAGCACAGATCATTTCGACTTAATTTAACCGCGGGCAACATCTCGCCATCAACATAAAACCATTGTCCATTTTGTTTAATAAAATGTGAACGTTCGTGTAATTGTCCTATTACATCATCTTGATAAAAAGCAATAAATTCGACAGTAGCATTATTCTCTGCGGATTTATGAGCAATAATTTTTAAGCCTAACCACCGTGTTTGTTCAATTGTTTGGCGAAGCACTACTTCATCATCAACTTGCCGCTTATCGGGATGTAAGGTTTTTATAAGATAGCCAATATCGCCAACGACAAACGCACTGTATCGAGACCGCATTAATTGCTCGGCGCTAGCTGCAGTTAAATCGCCGTTATGAAGCTTTTGGCAACATTTTTGATAAGTTTGATTGCTGCAACAAGGGCAGGGTAATGAGACATTTATCATTAAGAGCGATTTATTTTAATGACATTCATCACTTCAAAATCGAAGCCAGCAACTTGTTCGGTATCTGGATAATAAATGAGATCTACTCGCGCACCTTTTAATGATTGATACATTTTTTGGCGTTTATATTTAAACGGCACATCACAATCTATTAGTAACACGGTATTTTGAATCCAGTTATCCATTTGACGTTGCACATGAGATTCGACTTTTTGCATACGAGAATGAACAAGCTTTTCGTTATCAAGTAATAGTTTTTTAAGTGGTTTCATTAGCTAGCATGCTGGTAACGGCGGTAAAGTATGCCAACGCGTTCAACATAGACTTTGGTTTCGGTATAAGGTGGTACACCTTTATATTTGAGCACGGCATTAGGGCCAGCATTATAAGCCGCCGTTGCTAAAGTGATGTCACCATTAAATGTTGCTAATAATTGAGCGAGATATTTAGTGCCACCTTGAATGTTTTGCTGCACATTAAAAGCATTTTCCACCCCAAGCTCTGTAGCAGTCGCAGGCATAAGCTGCATTAAACCTTGTGCACCAACGCGTGATTTTGCATTAGGATTAAAGTGTGATTCAGCATGAATTAACGCACGAACTAAGGCTGGATCGACAGCATGTTTGTGAGCCGTAAGTTTAATTACATCAGCATAATCAGTAGTGTTGAGTTGTACTGTATTCCAGTTGATGGTTGAAGCAGGATTACAGGCATAACAATCAAATCGTAATACTTCATATTGATTATGAGATGGTTTTTGATCGGAAAAAGTTACTACAGAATTGCTGGTTGATTTGTAGATATAAGTCGATTTGCCACTTTTGTTACTTGGAATATTAGAAAATTCTACCGAGCCATCATCGGCATAAATTCTTTGAATACCATCAGCAGACCAAACTAGCGCAGGCAATAGTGCTGCGCTAGCAATCATCGCAATTAAAGAGGGTTTTAATCGCAACATGACATCAACTATTAAATGTAACGACCAGCAGAAGCAACGATAATCACAATCAAGCCAAGACTCAAATTGATCGCGATTAGTTTACGGATTTGGTTAAGCGCTTTGCCGCCGGCTTCCCATTGATTAGCATCAACAGCACGTTGTAATTTTTTATATGGGCTGAAAACAATATGCATGAACATTAACATCATCACCAAGCCCAATGTCAGCATGATATGAATATGCACGCCAACGGCTGCCATGCCGCCAAAATGTTTAATAATCATCCATAAACCGCTGGCTAGAAGAATAATGATCGATGCCCAAACCCATGGAAAGAAGCGTTGTAAAACCTGTGACCATAAAGTGAGTCTTACAGGCGTTTCTAGAAGACTGCTAGCGACAGGCCGTAAAGCCATATAAGCGAAAAACATACCGCCCACCCAGATAACTGAAGATAAAAGATGTAATGCAATTGCAAAAATCATGGTGTGTTCCTAGAAATTAGTGAGACTTAGTGTGAAGGGGAATATCGGCAATTTTTTGCTTCCATTCTTTAGGTCCTGAATTATGAACAGATTGACCCCGGCTATCAACTGCAACCGTAACGGGCATATTTTCTACGGTAAATTCTCGCACCGCTTCCATCCCAAGATCTTCAAAGGCAACGATACGTGAAGCTTTGATGGCTTTTGATACTAAATAAGCTGAACCGCCTACCGCAATCAATGAAACGGAACGATGTTTTTTGATGGAATCAATGGCCATTTCACCACGCTCAGCTTTGCCTATCATCCCGAGTAAGCCGGTTTTTTCTAACATCATATCGGTAAACTTATCCATGCGTGTTGCTGTCGTCGGGCCAGCAGGCCCGACAATTTCATTTTTAACGGGGTCAACAGGACCGACGTAATAAATAAAGCGACCGTTAAAGTCGAGTTCAGCAGGTAGCGACTCACCATTAGCAAATAAATCAGCAATCTTTTTATGAGCTGCATCACGACCAGTTAATAAATTACCAGATAATAGTAAGGTATCGCCCGGTTGCCATTGTTCAATATCGGCTTGCGTCACAGTATTTAAATCAACATGACGGGTATTGACTGCCGCTTGCCAAGTGATCTCAGGCCAATCCGATAAACTTGGTGGTTCAAACTGAGCCGCGCCGCTACCATCGAGTGTGAAATGAGTATGACGTGTCGCTGCACAGTTAGGAATCATCGCCACAGGTAACGAGGCTGCATGGGTTGGATATTCACTAATTTTGACATCAAGTACCGTTGTCAAACCACCTAAACCTTGAGCACCAATACCAAGTTGATTGATCTTTTCATATAACTCAACGCGCAGTTTTTCCGTCACTGTTTCAGGGCCACGAGCGATTAAATCTTGAATATCGATCGATTCCATCAATGATTCTTTCGCCATCAACATCGCTTTTTCAGCAGTACCGCCAACACCGATACTGATAATGCCGGGTGGACACCAACCCGCACCCATTTTAGGTACCGTTTCTAACACCCAATCGACAAGATTATCGCTAGGATTAAGAATGACAAATTTGGCTTTATTTTCAGAGCCGCCACCTTTTGCAGCAATGTGAACTTCAACTTTATCGCCCAATACGATTTCGGTATTAATGACAGCGGGTGTATTGTCTTTGGTGTTGGTACGGGCACCGAGTGGGTCGCTGACTATCGATGCGCGTAATACATTATCTGGATGTAGATAAGCACGACGCACACCTTCATTCACCATATCATCAAGACTTTGATCTGTTTGCCACTGCACATCCATGCCAACTTTTATAAACACATTAACAATGCCTGTATCTTGGCAAATCGGACGTTTATCTTCGGCGCACATACGCGAGTTGACCAAAATTTGAGCAATCGCATCTTTCGCTGCGGCGGATTGTTCTAATTCATAAGCCTTCGCCATGGCTTGAATAAAATCTTTAGGGTGATAGCAGGCAATAAACTGCAAGGCATCGCTGATACTATCAATGAAGTCTTGTTTTTTTATAACGGTCATATTGCGACAAATTCCTAATATTTATTTTGCGGCTAGGCGTGCTGTCAATTCGGCAATGACATCACTAATTGGGAACTCGGCAGCATCGCCATCAGCGCGACGTTTATATTCAATTAATCCTTCATCTAAACCACGTTCGCCCAACACTAAGCGATGTGGAATGCCCATCAATTCCATATCAGCAAAGGCAACACCTGGTCGTAAGCCGCGATCATCAAACAGTACATCAACCCCTGCATCCACTAATTGTGTGTATAACGCTTCAGCAGCTTCACGTAAACGTATAGATTTATGCGCATTAACCGGCACTAAAACTACTTGGAAAGGCGCTATAGAAAGTGGCCAAATAATGCCGCGATCATCATGATTTTGTTCGATAGCGGCAGCAACAACACGTGAAACACCGATACCATAACAACCCATAGTTAGGATTTGTGATTTGCCTGTATCGGCTAAGACATTAGCATTAAGTTTTTTGCTGTAGTTATCGCCAAGCTGGAATATATGACCGACTTCAATACCGCGAGCGATATCTAATGTGCCTTGACCATCTGGACTCGCATCACCAATAACAACATTTCGTAAATCAGCCGTTTCAGGTTCTGCTAAGTCACGAGCCCAGTTCACACCCGTTAGATGTTTTTCATTTTTATTGGCGCCACACACAAAGTCAGCAACATGAGCCGCAGAGCGATCAACGATAACCGGAATGGTTAAACCGATAGGGCCGATAGAACCAATATTAGCGCCACAGGCTTTTAATACTTGTTCAGGTGTTGCAAAAGTAAGCGGGGCTGCAACGGCGGGATGTTTTTCAGCTTTAATATCATTAAGTTCGTGATCGCCACGTAATACTAATGCGACTACGGTGCCTTCTTCGGTTCCTTCGACCAATAATGTTTTTAAACATTGTGCTGGTGGAATATTTAAGAACCCACAGACTTCATCGATAGTATGTTTTTTAGGAGTATCAACTGTAGCCATAACCGCTGTTGCACTTGCACGAGGACCAGCAGGCGCGATGGCTTCAGCTAATTCCATGTTCGCGGCATAATCACTGCCATTACTAAATACAATGGCATCTTCACCAGAACTCGCTAATACATGAAATTCATGAGATTGCTCACCACCGATACTGCCAGTATCAGCTTGTACTGGACGGAAATTTAGACCAATACGATCAAAAATACGCGTGTAAGCCGCAAACATATCATCGTATGTTTGTTGTAAAGATTCATGATCAAGATGAAATGAATAAGCATCTTTCATCAAAAATTCACGTGCACGCATCACACCAAAACGAGGACGCGTTTCATCACGGAATTTTGTTTGAATTTGATAAAAAGTGATTGGTAATTGTTTATAGCTACGAATTTCTTGACGTACTAAGTCAGTAATGACTTCTTCATGAGTGGGGCCATAACAAAACTCGTTATTATGGCGATCGGTAATTCTTAACAATTCAGGACCATATTTTTCCCAGCGTGCACTTTCTTTCCATAATTCAGCAGGTTGGATAGATGGCATTAATAATTCTTGTGCACCAGCTTTAGCCATTTCTTCACGAATAATCGCTTCGGTTTTACGTAATACTTTCAGCCCCATCGGTAGCCAAGTATATAGACCCGATGCTAAACGACGGATTAGACCGGCACGTAGCATTAGTTGATGGCTGATTACTTCAGCATCAGCAGGGGTTTCTTTAAGAGTAGATATAAGTATTTGTGAAGCGCGCATGTTGGGCTGTAATCCTATTTTATAATTTTTATTGTTTGTTAATATGTTAGAAGGTGCTGTGATTCCAGCCCCAGTTTTGCCTTTCAGCATCGGTCATACTGATATAAATGCGTGACCCTGAAATGCTAAGATGTTCGGTAATTAATGAGCATAAGACATCGGAAAACGCCGTACGATCTGTCGGTAAACCTAAGGCTCGATAATCTAAAAATGCTGCCGGTTCATCGCTGCCACCCATGATTATATTAGCTTTAGCTTCGATAGACACCATGACATAATTTTCAGGCTTGCCAGCGGCTTTGGCGACAGTTTGACTGACTGCTTTTAATAATATGGCTTCATTTGGCACAGTTTGGTTAGTTACAATATTTAGATAAGGCATGATCTGACTCCTTTATTGGCAATATTCAGTGACATTTTTTTGTAATTCTTCGATTTTTTTCTGCCGTTCTTCTTCTGTTATGCGCGTTGCATTTCCATCAGCATCTATTAATCTTCTACCGGGATTATTTTGATACTGTTCCAATTGTTGTTGAGCAATAGTGCAGTTTTGTTGTTGGATTAATTCATTTTTTGCTTCAACTTTTTGTTGGTTTTGTTGTTCTAAACGCATTTGTTCATCAGATTCTTGTTGGGTAATAAGCTGATCAATTTTTTGTTGTGCAGCATTTGGGTCAATTGCTGGTGGCGGTGGTGCTTTAATAATTGTTGCAGTTACACCTTGCGGCGCTTGTTGGGAATAATTAATTTGCCCATCCTTATCTATCCATTTATATATTTCAGCAAACGAAGTGGTCGCGAACAGAGACGATAAGACAAAAGTGAGACAGATAAGCCGTAGATGCGGTATAAACATAAATCTTCCCTCTAAATATATTTAGTTCTAAATTCTACGCCAAAGCGGTCAATCATAAAATGTCTGATATTCCATCTCGATTCGAAAAACACATTGAAATCACGAGCCCTAATACCGTTGCGGTTGATTTGCTAGCGGCAGAAACCGGCTTATCAAAACAACAGATCAAACAAGTCATGCAAAAAGGCGCGGTATGGGTCAGTAAAGGTAAAAAAACGCAACGACTACGTCGTGCGAAAAAAGCTGTTTTTATTGGTGAAACCTTGCATCTATATTATGACAAATCAGTATTAGAACGCGTGCCATCTGAACCCATATTATTAGCTGATGAAGGACGTTATAGTGTGTGGAATAAACCTTATGGCATGCTGTCACAAGGCTCGAAATGGGGTGATCATTGTACTATTACGCGCTGGGCAGAACAGCATTTGAGCCCACAACGAGTTAGTTTCGTCGTGCACAGACTGGATCGCGCAGCGAATGGTTTAATTGTGGTTGCACATGAAAAAAATGCTGCCGCTGCATTATCTAAATTATTTCAAGATCGACAAATAGATAAACGCTATCAAATTTGGGTTCATGGTCAATTTAGTGAGCAAGCGACACGCGATAATTCGGTAAAAGTTGATAGTGATATTGATGGCCGCTCTGCGGTGAGTTATTTCACCTTCTTAAAATACGACGCAGAGCAAGATCGCACGTTGTTAGAAGTTTCTATCGATACCGGGCGCAAACATCAAATTAGAAGGCATGCGGCTTTATTAGGTTTCCCCGTAGTCGGTGATCGTTTACACGGTATTGAAGGTGATAAAGAAAACCTACAATTATCTGCTTATTATTTAGCGTTTAAATGTCCTTATAGCCGTAGTCAAAAAAGGTTTGATTTATTGAATTAATACAGTGATTTTTAACTTTAATTTGAGTTATTAAAAATTAAATATCGATAGTCATTAAGGTGACATATTTAGGCATTAAACTTCCCAATGTTTATACCAAATTAAATATGTGATTATCCTGAAACGTTAAGGAGAAACGTTATGACAACAATGATAAAAGCAGTAGCTGATGATATTTATCATCTAATTATTGATGAACCACAAGTGTGTAATATTTATGGTCAATATTTACTAGAGTTTATTAAAAATAATCAGGTTTCCCGATTTAGCTCGCTGATTTTAGAAACACGATCAAAGCGTCGTGATATGGCATTTGATGAGCTATTTTTGCGTGCATGCCGACATTTTGATGATATTGCTTATGTCGTAGAAGAAGAAACAGCAACTTATAATCCTTGGAAGCACGCTATACTCATTCGAAATAACAATAAAAATACCCATTATTTTGATTCTTATGACGATGCACTAAACTGGTTGATGGTTTATCGTCAAAAAACCAAAATAGCAGCACCTTTAGATTTCACTCGTCATATATACAAAAGCAATGGCTAGTTAGAAAAGCTAAATTAAACAATTCCTCAGTATTCACTAAAATTAAAGCATAGCGAGATAAAATCCTATGCTGATAATTGATGTATTCACGCATTTTTACTATTTTAGTAATCGCAGGCTTAAAAGCCAATTACCCAATTACTAAGAATTCAATTAAATTCCATCTCGAATAATATAATCACCTCATAACTCTTTTAGTTCTCTAAACAGTGTTGATATTGAGCTTTATTTTGCTGGTAGTTTAAGTAATTAATAGCGCTTACCTTTACGACATCGGTTTTTAAGACAATATAACGGTGTCATCGGTATTCAGTTTTGTT
The DNA here is from genome assembly GCA_011053005.1 of Methylophaga sp. Lineage (GTDB taxonomy): Bacteria > Pseudomonadota > Gammaproteobacteria > Nitrosococcales > Methylophagaceae. The sequence goes on along the minus strand of DRHW01000003.1, from coordinate 22,729 downwards.
TAATAGACGCTTTCTTATATAATTAAACGATTTACTCACTATGCTATCGGAGCATCTAAACTATGAATCTTGACCGCGTTGGTTCAGGCAAAAATCTTCCTGATGATATTAATGTCATTATCGAAATTCCTTCTCATTCAGATCCTGTTAAATACGAAGTGGATAAGGAAACGGGTGCCTTGTTTGTTGATCGCTTTATGAATACAGCGATGTTCTACCCATGTAACTATGGTTATGTACCAAATACTTTGTCTGATGATGGTGATCCGGTAGACGTGTTAGTGATGAGCCCATACCCGTTAATTAGTGGTTCAGTCGTGAAATGTCGTCCAGTAGGCATGTTGAAAATGACGGATGAGTCCGGTGTAGATGCTAAAATTATTGCTGTTCCTCATGATCCTATGTATGACGATATTAAAAATATTGAAGATGTACCTGCGCGTCTGTTATCTCAAATATCTCATTTCTTTGAACACTACAAAGATTTAGAAAAAAATAAATGGGTGAAACTTGATGGTTGGGTTGGCATTGATGAAGCGAAAGCAGAAATCATGTCAAGTGTGACAAGCTATAACGAAGCAGCCGTTAAACCGAAGTTTTAAATATAGGTTTAACTTTTAATTCCACGCTTTAGTGGATTAAAAGCAATATTTTCGGCGAGCTGATTTTATTAATTAGTCTCGCCGAAATAGTATTTGCGAGTAGGTGAATCATGATGAAATTGGTGTTACAAGGATCAGCGTTGACCGTTGATGCTGCAAATGAAATAGCAAAAAGTGTTCAAGGACAATTACAAAGCAAAAACGGTTTTGTCACGATAAAATCTGAAAATATCACCGGAGCACAGTTGCAGTCGTTACGTGTTGATTATCCTTTTGATATTAATGTCTTGCCTGAAGATTTTGATCCGATGGCAACAAAACTGTTAATTACCGATATGGATTCAACATTAATTAATATTGAATGTGTTGATGAGATTGCTGACTTTATTAACGTAAAGCCACAAGTTGCCGCTATCACTGAAGCAGCGATGCGTGGTGAAATTGATTTCGAAACTTCATTACGACAACGTGTGTCTTTATTAAAAGGCTTGGAAGTTAGCGCATTAGATCGCGTATATGAAGAACGGTTACGGTTAAATCCCGGTGCTGAAATCATGTTAAACCGACTCAAGCAGCAAGGTATAAAAACAGCATTAGTATCAGGCGGATTTACTTTTTTCACCGAACGATTAAAAAAGCGCTTAGATTTAGATTTCACCATGGCAAATGTTTTGGGTGAACATAATGGCTTATTAACCGGTGAGGTTATCGGTGATGTGTGTGGCGCTCAAGCCAAAGCGGATTTTTTACTAGAACATTGCAGATTATTAAATATTACTCCGTCACAAGTGGTGGCAATGGGTGATGGCGCAAATGATTTATTGATGATGAATGAGGCGGGACTCAGCATCGCTTATCATGCCAAACCCACGGTACAAAGTCAGGCCGCTTCAACACTTAATTATTGTGGTCTTGAAGGGGTGTTAGGACTATTACAATTAGATTTCTCATAATATTATATTGATATTGTAATAATCGTCCCCATATAGCAAAACGAAAATAAATTTACTTTAAAGAGGTTATCAAGATGGAAATAATGGATCGTATAAAACAAGCGATTGAATCAAACAGCGTTATTTTGTTTATGAAAGGCACGCCTGAATTTCCACAATGTGGGTTCTCAAGTCGTACTTCTCAAGCATTATCAGAATGTGGTGCTGAGTTTGCGTTTATCAATGTACTTGCTGAACCCGAAGTACGTGAAAATTTACATCGCTATGCTAATTGGCCTACTTTTCCACAGCTATATATCAGCGGCGAACTAGTTGGTGGTTGTGATATCGTGATGGAAATGTATGAAAATGGCGACTTGAAAACCGCTATAGAACAAGCACAAGCGAGCAAGTAACTATCATGAGTAATGAACACGATCAAGATTGGCATGATGAAAGTCAGCTAGCTGTCGCACCAGCAAAACCGGCATTAAAACAGCCGCCTAAATATCGGGTGCTAATGCTAAATGATGATTACACGCCAATGGATTTTGTGATCGAAGTATTAGAAAGTCTCTTCAGTATGGCTACGGATAATGCCACACGTACCATGATGCTGGTGCATACTGAAGGCCAAGCGCCTTGTGGAATTTACACTTTTGAAATTGCAGAGGCCAAAGTCGAGCAAGCGAATAGTTATGCTCAGTCGCATGGTCATCCTTTGCAGTGTACGATGGAAGAAGCGTAAGCAATACTGATTGGAGAATTTAAATAATGCTAAGTAAAGAGCTCGAACAAACCTTAAGTCAGGCATTTAGCTATGCTCGGAAACGTTCCCATGAGTTTTTGACCGTAGAACATCTGTTACTGGCATTATTGGAAAATGGTCAAGCATTGGCAGTATTAACAGCTTGTAACGTTAATATTGCTAATCTTCGCCAAGATTTAACGGATTTCTTAGCTGATAATGTTCCGACATTATCAGAAGAGGCTGTGCGTGAAACACAGCCTACGTTAGCCTTTCAACGAGTATTGCAACGTGCAGTAATGCATGTGCAATCTTCGGGTGGCAAAGAGGTGACGGGTGCTAATATCTTGGTGTCTATTTTCTCTGAACAGCAGTCACAAGCTGTTTTTCTATTATTAAAACAAGATGTGACTCGTCTGGATGTGGTTAATGTGATTAGCCATACGCAAGCCGATGATGAAGCGAATCTTGGTTCAGTTGATAATAAAGATGGGGCAACATCAGACGAAGGCAAAAGTCCGCTTAGTTTATATGCGACCAATCTCAATATTTTAGCTGAACAAGGAAAAATTGATCCTTTGATCGGCAGAGCGCATGAGATTGAGCGAACATTACAAATATTATGTCGTCGTCGTAAAAATAATCCTTTATTTGTCGGTGAAGCAGGGGTCGGTAAAACAGCCTTGGCCGAAGGTTTAGCCAGACGGATTGTGTTGGGCGATGTGCCAGAAGTATTAGAAAAATCGGTCATTTATTCACTTGATATGGGGGCTTTAGTGGCTGGTACCAAATATCGCGGTGATTTTGAAAAACGTCTAAAAGCTTTATTGCGTGAAATAAATGCCTTACCTGATGCCGTCTTATTTATAGATGAAATTCATACTTTAATTGGGGCTGGTTCTGCCGGTAATAGCGCGATGGATGCGGCGAATCTTCTCAAACCTCTATTAGCAAGTGGTGATCTTAAATGTATTGGCTCGACCACTTATCAAGAATATCGCGGTATATTTGAACACGATCGTGCTTTGGCTCGACGTTTTCAAAAAATTGATGTGCCTGAACCTTCAGTGGCTGAAACAGTGCTGATTTTGAAAGGGCTTAAACCCGGTTTAGAAAAACATCACGAAGTGCGTTATAGCAATGCTGCATTAGAGCAAGCAGCGGAATTAGCCTCTCGTCATATCAATGACCGCTTTTTGCCTGATAAAGCGATTGATGTATTAGATGAAGTTGGTGCGGCACAGCGAATTTTACCGAAGTCAAAACGCAAAAAAATGATCGGTGTAGCTGATGTGCAAGAGATTGTCGCTAAAATTGCACGTATTCCTGAAAAAACAGTCAATAACACCGACAAAGATAATTTACGCAATTTAGATAAAAACCTAAAACACGTCATCTTTGGTCAAGATGAAGCGATTAGTATGTTGGCTTCTGCAATTAAGATGGCACGTTCAGGTTTAGGACATCCAGAGCGTCCAACGGGCGCCTTTCTTTTTGCTGGCCCAACGGGTGTAGGTAAAACAGAAGTGACGCGTCAACTCGCCCACAGTTTGGGTATTGAGTTGATTCGTTTTGATATGTCTGAGTATATGGAAAGCCATACTGTTTCGCGTTTAATTGGAGCGCCGCCAGGTTATGTCGGTTATGACCAAGGTGGTTTATTGACCGAGGCCGTCACTAAACAACCGCATGCCGTATTGTTATTAGATGAAATAGAAAAAGCGCATCCTGATGTGTTTAACTTATTATTACAAGTCATGGATCACGGTACGTTGACTGATAATAATGGTCGTAAAGCAGATTTTAGAAATATCGTGCTTGTAATGACGTCTAACGCCGGGGCTCAAGAAATGGGTAGAGCATCGATGGGCTTCGCTCATCAGGAGCATCAAAGTGATGGAATGGAAGTGATTAAGCGTGCTTTCACGCCAGAATTTCGTAATCGTCTTGATGGCATTATCCAATTCAAACCGCTTAATAAAGACGCGATTTTACGTGTTGCAGATAAAGCGATACTTGAGTTAGAAATGTTATTACAAGATAAAAATGTCACACTTGAAATTGATAATGATGCGCGCCAGTGGTTAGCTGATCATGGTTACGATGTGACGATGGGTGCAAGACCTATGGCGAGACTTGTTCAAGAGAAAATTAAACGTCCATTGGCTGATGAATTATTGTTTGGTCAACTAAGCGACGGTGGTCATGTGAAAGTAGTGTTACGCGATGATGAATTAGCATTGGATTTCATTACTCAAACTGCCACGGTATAAATCGACTTAATTTAGAGTGATAGTGCTTGCTATCACTCTAAAAGTCAGAATGAAAAGTAATTTGTCATAAAAGTTATTCACCCTCCAGCTCAACTCATAAACCCTTTGATTATAAAAGCACTGTAACTAGTTGATTTACAATGGCAGGATTGTAACTTATTGATTTATATGGGTATTGTGTTTGCGGTTAAATATTAACCATTTTGTGCAGAACCCTGCTGCAAGAAGGACTTACGGTTTTACCCGCAAGTTAACCACAGACTTATCCACAGATATTGTGGGTAACTTTACAGTTTTATGACACAGCATTTGTCGTGCCATCATTACTATAACTCGATGCCTTTTTGAGCACGAATACCTGCTCTGAATGCATGCTTGACATCTTCAATACGGCTCACTGTATCAGCCGCTTCAATAACCAGTTCAGGCGCGCCTCGTCCGGTAATAATGACATGCTGCATGACAGGTCGTGCTGCAATATCAGCTAATACTGTCTCAGCGTTTAAATATTTCATTTTTAATACGATATTTAGCTCATCCAGTAAAACCACATCAATGGAAGGATCGCTCAATAATCGTTTACATACTTCCCAGCCTGCTTCAGCCGATGCAATATCTTGAGCTAAGTTTTGGGTATCCCAAGTAAAACCATCACCCATTACATGATATTCAACTTCATTCGGAAAACGTCGGAAGAAGCTTTCTTCACCAGTACTAAACGCACCTTTGATAAATTGCACGACGCCCGTTTTCATTTCATGGCCTAAAGCACGAGCGATCATGCCAAAACCTGATGAACTTTTGCCTTTGCCATTGCCTGTTATGACTAATAACAAACCTTTATCTTGGTCAGCTTTTTGTGTTTTGGCATCAACGACTTCTTTATGACGTTTCATTCGTTTTTCGTGACGTAGGCTTTTTTCTGTATCGGTCATGTTTATTCCTAAATAATAACGGCGGTAATTAATATGGTGGTTTCAAGTATTTCAACCATGGCACCTGCAGTATCACCTGTCGTGCCATTTAAACGTTGTTGCATGCAATATCGTAAAATTAAAAATACCAAAAGGGCGCTGATTAATAATATAAATCCTGAAAAAATAACGCTCAATAATGCAATGCCTGCCAGCAACCATTGAGTGGCAATACGAGGTTGATTGGCAACCAGCAACGCGCCAATGCCATCTTGGCGAACATAAGGCGTAGTTAAAAATAATAAAGGCAATGCACTTCTGGCTAAAGTGATGGCAAATATAATCGCCAAGTAGTTGTGTTGGCCGAGTAATTCAACCAACATAACAAACTTAATCAGTAATACCAAAATCAATAAAGCAACGGCAATCGGCCCACTTGCAGGATCTTTCATGATCAATAATGTTTTAGCTCTATCGCCCAATCCGCCTAGCCAAGCATCAGCGCTGTCAGCTAATCCATCTAAATGTAGTCCACCTGATAAAACAACCCAAAGGCTAAGTATTAAAACGGCGCTGACAGCAAGGGATTGTGTATTTAATAACCAAGCGACAATGAGCAGGATACTAGAGAGTATTAAACCAACTACCGGATAAAACAATAATGATTGGCCGATGTGTTGTGGATTGACGGGAATAGAAACTCGAACAGGAATAATCGTCAAAAACTGTAAGGCAATCAACAACGGCTGTAATGACATTATGCTTTTTCCGACACAGCGGCTTCGGCAAAAGTGGCCATCGAATTATGCAAGGCACAACTTAGTTTAATGAGCGGTATGGTTGCCGCAGCGCCACTTGCTTCACCTAAACGCATGCCAATATTGAGTAATGGTTTGGCACTTAAATGTTCAAGAATTATTTTATGACCTAATTCGGAAGATTGATGGCTATATAAATACCAATCCTTAGTGCCAGGGCATAATCGTTCAGCCATTAATGCCGCGACACTAGCGATAAAACCATCCACTAATACTGGAATGCCGACTTTGGCACAGGTGATATAGGCGCCAGCTAAAGCGGCAATTTCAAAACCACCTAAATATTGAAGTATCGCTAACGGTGAACAAAGTTCGTTTTGGTGATGATTCAATGCTTGTTGAATAACATCTGCTTTATGTTGAATTTCTGTTTGATTCAAACCAGTGCCAGCGCCGGTTATTTCAACAGGATTAATTGCAAGTAAAGCGCTGGCAATAGCGGTTGCCGAAGTGGTATTGCCGATGCCCATTTCACCGCCAATAAACAAATCAATATGATTATCTTTAAGCTGTTCAATATGTTGGCGAGCAATGATTAAAGCGCCTTGGCATTGTTCTAATGTCATCGCCGCTTGTTGCAGAAAATTCTGGGTACCCGCAGCAATACGATGATCTTGTACGCCACTAAGCATTTCGATTTCGGTCACGGTGCCCATATTTAATACTGTTAAATCGGCCTGTGTTTGTTTGGCCAATACGCTTATTGCCGCGCCGCCACGAGAAAAATTACGCACCATTTCAGCAGTAACTGCTTGTGGAAAAGCAGAAATACCTTCAGCCACAATGCCATGATCACCCGCAAATACAGTGATATGAATTTTTTCAACATTAGGCTGAACAGAGCCCTGCATACCTGCTAAGTTAATTGCAATGTCTTCAAGTTGACCTAATGAACCTGCAGGTTTAGTAAGTTGCTGTTGACGTTGTTCGGCGGCAGCTTGAGCCGCTTGATCAAGTTGTTTAGGGGGGGATGCAAGCCATAGGTCAAATTCAGACATCTAATGTTCCTTTTAAAATATGGGGCAAGCCAGCAACCGTCAACACCACCGTATCACTGAGTGTGGCAATTGCTTGGTGCAATAAACCAATTTCGTCACAATAGCGGCGAGTTAAATCACCAAGCGGCATAATACCCATGTTTGTTTCATTACTGACGAATATCAGCTCGCCTTTGATGCAGGGTAAAGCAGCGAGTAGGGCGGCAATTTCCGTTTTTAATAACACCTCATTATCAGTCATCAATAAATTGGTTAGCCATAAGGTTAAGCAATCAACCAAAACACACTCATTTTTAGTGCAATGTTTTTGCAATTGTTCGGCAAGGTGAATCGGTTCTTCAATAGTATGCCAATTAGCTGGGCGATCTTGTTGATGATGTTTGATGCGTTGTTGCATGCCTAAATCATCTGCCGTTGCCGTCGCGATATAGCTTACGTTTAATTTAGTTGCGCTTGCCACACGTTCAGCCAAAGCACTTTTACCAGATTTTACACCACCTAAAATTAAGCTGATTGTCATGCTGATATTGCCGATAAATGTAATAAGTCCCGCAAAGCAGTTGTATCCATGTGCTCTTCAATCATATCCGCTAAACGCTCAATATCCGCTTCGCGAGTTGCGTGATAATCAGGAGTATTAACATCTTGTAAACCTGCCCATTTTAATAAAGCATTACAAGCAGAAGTCTCTTCAAATAAGCCGTGAACATACGTGCCAAGTATTTGATTATCATCACTTATCGCCCCGTCACTGCCTGATGCTAATTGGCATACTGGTTTTGATAAAGCTGCGCCTTCAGTGATGCCAGCATGAATTTCATAACCGCTAACAACCGCATTCTCTAAAGTTAATGTTCCGCTGACATTACGCAATTGTTTAGCAGTTTGTAAAGTGGTTGTTATGTCTAATAAACCTAAACCAGTAGATTGCCCCGCGGCACCTTCAATACCTTCTGGATCATTGATCAATTGTCCTAACATTTGAAAACCACCACAAATGCCGATGACTTTGCCGCCATAACGTAGATGTTTTTGAATCGCTTCTTCCCAACCCGTTTCACGTAACCATGCAAGATCCGCTCTGACACTTTTGGAACCTGGCAAGATAATTAAATCGGCGGGAGGAATAGCGTGTTTAGGCGGAATAAATTGCAGATCAACTTGTGGATGCAGGCGTAGCGGATCAAAATCAGTGTGATTACTGATTCGTGGATAAACAGGTATTATCACTTTGAATGTGGCATCGCCGGCTAATTGTTGGGTGTTAATGGCATCTTCAGCTTCAAGATGTAAATCTTTTAAATAAGGCAATACGCCTAATACCGGTTTGCCGGTATATTCTTCTAGCCAATCAAGCCCCGATTGTAATAAGGCAATATCACCGCGAAAACGATTAATAATAAAACCTTGAACACGGTCTTGTTCTGATTGGTTTAATAGACTTAATGTGCCGACTAAATGTGCAAACACGCCGCCACGATCAATATCGGCGACGATAATAACCGGACAATCTACTGCTTCAGCAAACCCCATATTGGCAATGTCACGATCGCGTAAATTGATTTCAGCAGGCGAACCAGCACCTTCGACAATAACAGTTTGATATTGGGCAATTAATCGTTGATGCGAACTTAATACAGCCGCCATTGCCGTTTGTTTGTAATGATGATAATCCTGCGCTTCCATATTACTAATAGCATGACCATGAATAATCACTTGCGCGCCTGTATCGCTATTCGGTTTTAACAAGACGGGATTCATATCGGTATGCGGCTGTAATTTACACGCTTGAGCTTGTACAGCTTGTGCGCGACCAATCTCCCCACCATCAACAGTCACCGCACTATTTAAAGCCATATTTTGAGATTTGAAAGGCACCACTGCAACACCTTGTCGTTGCAACCAACGACAGATCGCCGTAACAACGGTACTTTTACCCGCATCAGATGTCGTTCCTTGAATCATTAAAGTATGTGCGGTCATGAGCAAAGTTTCTCTAATGCTTGGGTGAGTCGTTGCCAGTCAAGTTCTGTTTTGGGCAAACCAAAACGCAGACTGGCTGGTTGTTTAAATAAGCGAGTAAAAATACCTTGCTGTGCCAATTGTTGATGCCACGTTTCAGCCTGAGAAGAACAAACCCACTGAAATAAATTACATCCTGCGGTGGGTAATAGATTATAGCGTGTTAATATATCGCTTAAACGTTTGCTGGATAGGGGCAATGTTTGGCGCTGTTGTTGTTGCCAATCAGTATCAGATAAAGCAAGCGTTGTAATATAACGTGATGCTTGGGCAATCGGCCACGGACCTAATAATTCGGCGAGTGCATTAAGTAATGTGGGCGTTGCGAATACAAAACCAACTCGTAAACCCGGTAAGCCAAAAAATTTGCCTATAGAACGTAAGAGAATTAAGCCTTCAACTGGACACTTATTAAGCAGACTAAATTCTGGTGTTGCATCCATAAATGCTTCATCAACAATTAACCAGCCTCCACGTTGAGCTAATTCCTGATGCCATGCTAATAATTGCGAAGGTGAAAACAATTCTGCCGTTGGATTATTAGGATTAATAATCACCAATACATCAAGATCGGGCAACGCATCGTTAATTGCCGATGAAGCCAACTCAACAACACTGTGACCTGCTTGTTGCCATGCATGAGCATGTTCGGCATAAGCAGGGGTTAATAAACCGACACGGCACTGTTGTCGCATGCGCGGCAGAGCTTGAATAGCCGCTTGTGAACCTGCGACCGCTAATAAGTCATCACACTGATAATAGGCTTGGGCAGCAGCTATTAAATCATCATATTCAATAGGAAGGTGCGACCAGATTGTATTGGGTAAATGTTCTGGAACAGGCCAGCCATTAGGATTGATACCTGTAGAAAGGTCGAGCCAATCGCTTAGCGGAATATTATATTGCTGACTTGCAGCCGCGAGATTACCGCCGTGTTCAAGCATAACTTAAACCTGTGATCATGATTAATACGGCAATCCACAACATCACACTTCGTCGAACTAGCTGTAAGGCACGTTCGATATCATTTGCTTTAGGTTCATCACCACAACCTAAAGTAATGCGTTGATGCCATTTCCCATCATATTGTGCAGGGCCACCTAATGTAATTTGTAACGCACCAGCGCCCGTTGCCATGACTGGACCTGCATTCGGACTATCCCATTGCGGTGCTTGATTTTTCCAAGATTGAAACGCTGTTTTACTGTTGCCCACGATGGCGTAACTTAATGCGGTCAATCGTGCGGGAATGTAATTTAATACATCATCGAGTCGTGCGGCAAAGCGACCAAAATAAAGATAACGTGGTGAACGATATCCCCACATGGCATCCAAAGTATTGGCTAAACGATAACAAATAACGGCGGGCGCTCCACCGACTAAAAACCAAAATAGGGCAGAAAAGACACTATCAGCGCCATTTTCTAACACCGATTCAATGGTTGCTCGTGGAATATTCAACGTTGCTGGATCACGGCTCACAATACGACTAGCAAGATAACGAGCTTGAGTTTTATCATCGTTCAATAGGGCGTTCGCTATTGGCCGAGCATGATCATGCAAACTTTTATGGCCAATACATAAAGTTAAAACCACAATACTGAACATAGTTGCGATGCTGTCAAAACTGGCAATAAATGCACCCAATAATGAGATAGGAATCAACAACACACATACTGCCAACATGCCCAACAACAGTTTTTTACGCTTAGAAGCTAGCTCATTGGGATATAAAAAAGATTCAACACGATTGGCTAATAAACCAAAACCGACAAGTGGATGATAGCGTTTAGGTTCGCCAAGTAACCAATCAAGCACAATCGCTGAAATAATGATCAATGTTGTGGTCAACATCGCTATTTATTGCCCCATGTATTTTCAAATAATACATCGCTCAGCGCATCACCTTGCCGCCAATTTTCTTGCTCTAACATCGGCGCTGAATAAAACTCATCAACATGGCCTAAACATAAAATAGCCACCGGTTTAGCACCTTCTGGCATGTTGAGCAGTGTCGCCAAATGATCAGGGTTAAATAATGACACCCAACCCATGCCAAGCCCCTCGGCACGTGCCGCTAACCACATGTTTTGTATTGCACAAGCAACAGATGCTAAATCCATTTCAGGCATCGTGCGACGACCAAAAATATGTTGCTCGCGTTGATCCATTAAACTCATCACAATGATTTCAGCACAACGATCGATGCCGTCGACTTTTAACTGCATAAATTCTTGTTGACGATCACCTAAGGCCTCCGCAGTGATATCTTTTTCATCATTGACCAGTTCTTTTATTGATTGTCTTAAGGTCAGGTCTGTAATCCGAATCATTCGCCAAGGTTGCATCAGGCCAACGCTAGGCGCTTGATGTGCTGCCATTAAAAGTCTTTTTAAAACAGCAGGATCAACGGGATCAGAATTAAAATGACGCATATCTCGGCGCTCTTTAATGACGCGATATATCGCATTACGATCAGCATCATTAAAGGCAAATTTACTCATGTTAATTATTAAGGTGACAATAATTCAGCGATAAGGCTGGGATTAGAAGGGAAATAAAAATGGATATACGAGGCGGTCAATCTGTTTTGTTGGTACACCGCTTCATGAGTATGATTGCCATTAGGATTGGTTGCGAGCGCCACCGGATCTGTTATCGTTTCTAAAATAGAATGATGATAAGTATGACCACGAATCAAATGATTATTCAGCGACACTTCTTGTAAGGCTAAAGCAGAAAAGCGTGATTGCATAACCGTTTTACCAGCGATGAGCCCAAGCATATTCGCCTGTTCGCCTTGTTTATCGGTAATGGATTCGGTCAAATAAAGCATGCCGCCACATTCAGCCAAGATAGGCTTGTTTGCATCATAATGTTGTTTAATTGCATTCATCATTGACGTGTTTTTAGATAAGCTATTTAAATATAATTCTGGGTAACCGCCAGGTAAATACACGCAATCCGCTTCGGGCAAGGTTTGATCATTAAGTGGCGAAAAGAAAGTGAGTTCAGCGCCCATCGCTTGTAATAGATCAAGATTCGCCTGATAAATAAATGAAAAAGCCGCATCTTTAGCGATGGCGATTTTTACTTTATCAAGTGAGCGAGGAAGTGCTATTTTTTCCTCAGCTATGAAATCACTGACTGGTAATATTGCATCAGGATTTAAAACTAAGTGATCTGCGAGCAACGTTAAACGCTGCTCAAGATCGGCAATTTCTTCTGCCTGCACTAAGCCTAAATGGCGACTAGGCAAAGCCGCGTCAGCATTACGAGGTAAGACAGCAAACCATGGTAGTGAATCAGATAATGAGTCTGTCAACATCGCTTGATGGCGTTGACTTGCGGTTCGGTTTGCAACAACACCTGCAACGACTACATCATCACGATAATGAGCTAAACCATAAGCGAGCGCACCAAATGTTTGTGCCATGGCAGAACCATCAATAACTGCAATAACCGGAATATTGAGTGTGGCAGAAAGATCAGCTGTAGATGGGGTGCCATCAAATAAACCCATCACACCTTCAATTAAAATCAAATCAGCATTTGCTGCTGCATCAGCTAATAATTGGCGAGATTGGTGTTCACCGACCATCCATAAGTCAAGTTGATAAACGGGGTTGCCTGAAGCATGCTGCAAAATCATCGGATCAAGGAAATCGGGTCCTACTTTAAAAACACGAACCCGTTTGCCTTGCTTGCGATAATATCTCGCTAATGTTGCTGTAACCGTTGTTTTACCTTGACCAGACGCCGGTGCAGCAATAACAAATGCTGCACACTGATGCGTTTGATTCAAGAGTGTTGACCGCTTTGTTTTGTTGATGTGTTTGCAAGAGAAACAACTAGTACATGACAAATCATCGCAATCGCAATATAAAAAGCAAGGCTCGATAATGATGATGGGTAATATTTGATAAAACGCTCACCAAATTCAACCCATGTTTGATCTGTATAACGACCTGAAAACAAGTAGAAACCACCACTGGAAAAGACCTTACTAATCGCAGTTGCAACGATCAAACTAGCAGTTAAGGGCAGTAAAGTAGACCAAGTATACTGATAACGTTGTTTGTACCATTGGCCTGCTAAATAAAGCATGCCATAGGCTGGTAATAACAAAGCATAAGCGGGTGAAGCACAAAAAGTACTGCCGCCAGCGAATGTCATCGATAGATAATCTAACAATGCAGCTTCTGCTAACAATACAACAAACATCCATTTACCTGACAAGTACAAACCTGCAAGGAAAAATAACGCTAAAGTGGCACTAGGAAGATGACTGAGAGTGGCAAAATGATGGCCACGAGTGATTGCCATAATAGCAATAAGAATAAAACCAATAATGAACTGATAACGTTTGGATAAAGTAGGCATGAAAAATCTCCAGTGTGCCGACCCGCACATGGGTAAAAAAAAGCATATTGAACTATGCCATGAAGCATTAGGCCGGTATCCGGACTTATGAGCGTTAATTTTAGAATTTTTTGCGGCATGACACGAGATGACAGCCGTCAAAAATCAAAAAAATTAAACATTCACTTACCGTTGCGGGGGCAGTACTGGACTTATCTTATGACTCACCAGTTTCTCGTTTACTTAGCAGTATTTAAGCTGCTAACACCTAAATGTTGCGACAAAGAATAGGTGGCAATGTTACTTGCTGTCAATCCTCAATAAAACAGTGGCTTATGAATTAGCGTAATAAATCTTAAGTTGACTAAATCGATCGTCATTACTACTATGCCCAGCTGCTTAAGGTGCATTGACCTAAAAAGTCAAAGTTAAACGGGAAGTTGGTGCGTTATGAACAATAACAAACCCAACACTGCCCCCGCAACGGTAAACGTTGAGATTAAACCATCAGCCACTGCGAATTCATCGTGGGAAGGCGGTTTGATTGACGAAAGTCGCAACGCGAGTCCGGAGACCGGCCTGAAGTATCCTCATAAGTTTTGTGACTTATGTTTACCTAAATACCGGATCGCGGGTGAGCGTATCCTACGGAGAAAAAATGAAACAATTACACGGGCATTTTGCCTTACGTACCTCTGCACGTCTTTTATTATCATCTATTGCCGCACTTAGTTTTTCCACATTAATCCACGCGGAACAAACCTTAGATAACATTACTGTTACTGCTAACCGCATGCCTTCAGCTAATGTTTTAGCACCCAATACGGTTATCACGCGAGATGATATTGATCGTTTGCAAATTAATGATTTAGGAACGTTGTTATCTCGTCAGACAGGCATTGATATGACGAATAATGGTGGCATAGGCAAAGCTACGAGTATCTCTATACGAGGCAGTAATTCTAGTCATGTTTTAGTGCTAGTTGATGGCGTTAAATGGCATTCTGCTACGACAGGTGGTCCATCAATACAGGATTTTCCGGTAGAGCAAATTGAGCGTATAGAGGTTGTACGTGGCCCACGATCTGGAATATATGGTTCTGAAGCGATTGGTGGCGTTATTCAAATTTTCACTCGAAAAGGCAAAGCAGGTGACATTAAGCCTTATGCTAAGTTAGCCTATGGTTCACATAATTCTAAACAAGCAGCGGTAGGAGTTAGTGGTGGTGATGCAAAAACAACCTATAACCTAAGCTTTAATCACCAATCAACAGATGGAATCAACGTCAAAGATAGTCCAACTCAAGACCCCGATAAAGATGGATATAGAAACAACAGTGTTTCAGCTAAGATCAATCATCAATTAACTAATAATTTTGTAATTGGCGCTAACCTTCTTAGAAGTGAAGGTTTTAATGAATATGATTCAAAATTTGATTTTATGAAAGCTGACTCGATCCAGCAAATAATTGGTACCAATGCTGCCTTACAGGTTAATGACTCATGGCTAGTTTCATTATTACTCAGTGAGTCAAGAGATAAATCTACCAACTTTAGAAATAGTAATGCTGATGGTACCTTTGATACTCGCCATCGTGCGGCTAGTTTGACTAATACTTATGAATTCACAACAAATCATACATTGAACTTTGGATTAGATTATGACGTTGATGATGTAGAAAGCTCTACGCAATTTTCTGAAACCTCCCGAGACAATAAAGCAGCATTCATAAGTTGGCAGGCAGATGTTAATAAGCATGGTTGGCTGATTAGTGCTAGACACGATGATAATGAGGCATTTGGTCATAAAAACACGGGTAATGCTGAATATGGCTATTGGTTACAAGATGATTTAAGGGTAACTTTTACTGCCGGAACTGCATTTAAAGTACCAACATTCAATAACTTATATTTACCGTTAACAGGAAGTTATATCGGAAACCCAGAACTCTTACCTGAAGAATCAAAATCATTGGGAGCAGGCATAAACGGCCAACCTCAATGGGGTACATGGTCTGTAAATCTATATCAAAATGAGATTAAAAACTTGATCTCCTACCAAAGAGTATCGCCTAGTTTAAATCAGGCTACTAATACTGATGAAGCTCAAATTAAAGGCATTGAATTTGATATCGCAACTTCTTTAGCAAATTGGAATGTCGCTATGAATGCTTCATTTTTAAAACCAGAAGATAAAGGAACTGGCAATATCTTAGCCCGTCGCGCTCAGCGTTTAGCCAATGTTAATATAGATAGACAATGGGGAGCTTGGTCAACGGGTGCCAGTTGGAAGCTAAGAGGTAATAGTTATGATAATGCGACAAATACCACTCGCTTAGGTGGATACGGATTATTAGATTTACGTGTTGCTTATGATTTAAACAAAGACTGGTCTGTAAAAGCAGATCTAAGTAATGCCTTTAATAAAGAATATGAAACAGTTAATAATTACAACAGCTTAGATCGTACAGTGATGTTCACTCTTTTATACCAACCTTAAAGCTCGACATGGCGCCGGATTGTTATCCGTTCGGCGCCATTTTTACTTTTGTTCACCATGAAAAACCAGTCGAGGCGGATAATTTTCATATTGTTTAACGCGACTAAGACAAGCATAAGGCACTTCAAGTCGGAATAGATTAGTGCTTGGAAAACCTAAAACATGGCTCATAATCGTTCTGATAACGCCGCCATGCGCTACCAACAAACAATGCTGAGTTTTATCTTCATGCAGAGATGTTAATAAGTTATTCCACGCAGTGATCACCCTCAATTCAAAATCAGCATAAGATTCGCCATCAGGTGGTATCAATGAATTGGGATCTTGCATCATTTGCATGAGTTGCTCGGCGTCATTTCCACTATAAAGATCAGCAAATAATTGGCCATCCCAACGCCCAAAGTCCATTTCTTGAAAATGCTTATTGATTTCTAATGGTAACGATAATTTTTCAGCAAGTTGCTCTGAAAAAGCACGACATCGCTGTAGCGGTGAGCTAATAATTTTATTCCATGATTGTGGTCTATCTTTGATAGCAGCATGCATTTGTTGCCAACCCAAACTGCTCAGCGCTTCATCTGTTATGCCTAACAATTTTGTGCCTGATGCCACATCACCGTGTCGGATTAGATCAATGGTTATTTCGCTCATAGGATAAAACGGTCACTTATTTAGAATAGAGGATAATTATATACGTGAATTGGCAAGCAAACTAAGCATCGGTAATAAGAACAATCTGAAATGACATCTCAAGCCAAATGATCTTAAGAGTAAGATGATCTGTCATGTTGATATGTGACCATCATTGATAACGTTTCATTCGGGCAAATAAAAAACACTGTCATCAAGGCTGAAACTGCCTTAAAATTGTAGGCTTTCCCGCATTAAGAAAATAAGATTATGACACAATCATTTGATGATAAAGGCTTTGCTACTCGTGGTGTTCGTGCAGGTCAAATTAGAACGCCAGAGGGTGAGCACTCTGAACCTATTTTCCCGACATCGAGTTATGTGTTTGACAGTGCAGAACATGCTGCGGCACGTTTTTCAGGTGAAGAGCCTGGTAATATTTATTCACGATTCACTAACCCAACAGTACGCACGTTTGAGCAACGTTTAGCAGCATTAGAAGGCGGCGAATCAGCTGTTGCTACCTCATCAGGTATGTCGGCCATTTTATCAACCTTTATGGCATTGCTTGCCGCAGGTGATCATGTTGTGTCATCACAAAGTGTTTTTGGCACCACGCGGGTTTTGTTTGATAAATACCTGTCAAAATTTGGCATTGAAACAGATTATGTCGACTTAACGAATATTGAAGATTGGAAGCGGGCAATTAAACCAAATACCAAAGCCTTATTTTTAGAAACCCCCTCTAACCCAATGAATGAAATTGCTGACTTAGCGGCATTATCAGCATTGGCTAAAGCAAATGATTGCTTATTAATTGTTGATAACTGTTTCTGTACACCTGCATTACAACAGCCGCTAGCACTTGGGGCTGATATTGTTGTTCATTCAGCAACCAAATATATTGATGGTCAAGGCCGTTGTGTTGGCGGTGCTGTGGTCGGTGATGCCAAACTTGTTGGCCAAGAAGTCTATGGCTTTTTACGTACCGCAGGGCCAACAATGAGTCCATTTAATGCGTGGACATTCTTAAAAGGTCTTGAAACTTTAGAGCTAAGAATGAATGCACATTCAGCATCAGCATTAGCCTTAGCCACATGGTTAGAACAGCAACCGCAAGTGACTAAAGTTTTTTATGCTGGTTTGCCGAGTCATCCTCAACATGAACTCGCTAAAAAGCAACAATCTGCTTTTAGTGGGCTAATTGCCTTTGAAGTTAAAGGGGGTAAAGAGGGCGCTTGGAAATTAGTGAATGCGACAGAATGGTTGTCAATTACCGCTAATTTAGGTGATACCAAAACATCTATTACACATCCTGCCACGACAACTCATGGCCGTATATCACCTGAAGCACGGCTTGCATCAGGTATTAGCGATGGTTTGTTGCGTATTTCTGTCGGCTTAGAAAATGTTGAAGATATTCAAGCCGATTTGCAGCGTGGTTTAGATTTACTTTAATTGAACTTATCTTAATTATCTCTAGCATCAGGGCGTCATCGACTAATCAAATTGAGTAAGACGGCATAAAACCTGCATAAATGAACATAACTTTGTAGAACTGCGTCGGTTAATCGTCATTATATTTCGACACTTAGCCGACGTACTTAATAAAAACAATAGGTTATGATTTTATGATACATCCTTCAAAAATGATCGGACTGTTGATAGTTTTCGCTTTGCTAATGCCTATGCGACAAGTTTTTGCCGCAACAGCAGAGCCAGTGAGTGATGTTCGAATACTGATCGACGTCTCTGGCAGCATGAAAAAAAATGATCCCAATAACTTACGTGCACCGGCATTACGATTATTAGTTAATTTATTGCCTAAAGATACCAAAGCGGGCACTTGGACATTTGGTAAATATGTCAATATGTTAGTGCCATTTCGTGATGTTAATGATGCATGGAAAAAAGACGCTGAATTAAAATCAAAAAAGATTCATTCCTATGGTTTGTTTACTAATATTGAAGAAGCGTTAACCAAAGCAACGGCGAATCAAAAAGGTGTTGATCCACATTACCGTCGCAGCATTATTTTATTATCTGATGGCTTAGTAGATATATCGAAAGATGCCAATATTAATAAAAAATCTCGCCAACGAATCTTAGATGTCGTCGTACCTCGCCTCAAAAAAAATAACGTTGCTGTGCACACGATTGCTTTATCCAGTTCTGCTGATCATGAGTTATTACGGGCAATTTCATTAGCTACCGATGGTTGGTATGAACAAGTTGATAATGCCGATCAATTACAGCGTGTTTTCCTTCATTTATTTGAAAAAGCAACAACGCGAGATACCGTTCCTTTAACGGATAATGAGTTTAAGATTGATAACAGTGTGAAAGAAATGACCTTATTAGTCTTTCGCGCTAAAGGATCAAAATCGACTGAATTAATTTTGCCTAATAAATCACGAATTAATTTGAGAAATATTCCAAAAACGGTTCATTGGCACAGTGAAGGTAATTATGATTTGATTACGATTGCTAAACCGATGGCGGGTCAGTGGAAAATGATTGCAGATTTAGATCCTGATAATCGCGTGATGGTCGTGACCGATTTAACGTTAAAAACGAGTGATTTACCTAATAATATTTTAATGGGTGAAAGCTTTGATTTTGATGTAAGTTTGGCTGATAAAAAGAAGATGATCGTGCGTCAAGACTTCCTGAAATTAGTTGATGCTGAACTTAAAGAAGAGTCTGATACCGCTAAACCGATTGAACGTAGTTTGAATGCCGATCAAAAGAAAGGTTTATATCGCACGCATGTTGGCGAAAATTTTAAAGCAGGTCGTAATGATGTTGTCGTTACTATGACTAGCGCAACCTTCGAACGTCAGCGTCGACAAAGTGTCAATGTTATCGAAACACCATTTGAGATCAATGTCGAACAACTTAAAGATAAACCGAGTCGGACTCATCGCATAAGTTTGATACCTGATACCGCTTTGATTAAAACCGATAAGTTAAATATTGCCGCATTATTGACCGCTGAAGATGGTAGCGAATGGTCGTATGACGTGATGAAAGTTGCTGACAATGAATGGCAGTTGACCTTAGCTGATTTGCAAGCAGGTGAAAAATATTTGGTTGCGCTACAGATCCGTAGTCAAACATTGAAAGGCCGTCCATTATTTCTTCAACCACCTGTCATAGAGTTAAATGACAGTAATAATCCCAGTGTTCCTGATGAAGCTTCAAACCAAGTGACTCCAGACAAAACCGATGATGCAACGCCAGATGAGGCTAGTGCGTCTGTGGAAGATAAAGCTATGCCTGAAACAATATCAGAAAATACACCTGACATAATGGATGAGCAGGCTGCGACGACTGTCGATGATGCTCCAAAACCTTTACCTGAACCGGTAGATGATGAAATGGCTGGTGATGTTGATAATTTATTACCAGAAGCGGGCGATCTAACACCAAGTATACAAGAGGCCTCAGATGAAACTGAATCAACAACGACAGGGCTAAGTCCGGCTATTCAATTAGCGATAGGCAATGGTCTTATTTTATTGATGATCGGCTTAGGGATTTTCATCTGGCGGCGTAAAAGTGCAAATCGCACTAATCCTGGGGAGCAGTTATAAATGAATATCATTTTAGAAATGCTGGCGTATGAGTTAGCCGCTGTATTTGCTATTTTGAGTATTTGGCTTATTTTTAGAAATATTAAAAAAGACAAATCAACACATGAATTAGCCAGCCAAATAGTCAAAAAATTAAAACGGTCTAAAGAGCAGCGCGTTGAAGAGCTCGCTAGAATCTTGTCGGAAAAATACAGCTTATCTGGCGATGCTTTATCAGAACAGGCATTAGCTTTTCAAGATCGCGAACAGGAAATATACAAAGCGTTATTAACCATTTTTGTTGAGCAAGATGGTAAAGCACTGATGTCGATTCCTGAACAATTAGAAAAAGCGATTGATGCGAGCTTAAATTTATTACCTCCTGTTGTGACATCATCGCTGCCAGATATTGATGAAAGTACGTTGACACTCACAGAACAAATAGAGCAAACATCACAGCACTTAGAGTCTTTAATCATTTTATCAAGACAGGTTAATGGCGAATATGCAGTGGACGTGCCAAGGTTTGAAATACCCAATCAAATTGATGCTACAGAAAATAGTCAGAATGAACTCCCAGATGATATTGAGCTGCCAATTGAGCAAAATCAAACAGAGCCTTCAGAGCAAATTGATGCCGTTGAAATAGAAATTCAGGTGGAAGAAGAGCTAGTCAATACCGTGTTTGATGACGAAGCAATGCCAGAAATCTTGGATGATGAACAATCACCTGAAGAGCAGATGTCGGTAGACGATGTGGATGCGCTACTCGCTTCGATGGATGATGAGCTGCAAGCCGATGAAGATATTGACGGTATAGATTTGAGCTCAATAGACGAAGAAGATGTTGAGGAGAACAGTCTAAAAAAGCTTGATGCTGAGTTAGTGGCTGATACCGCTGATTCAGCTAGCAATATCAGCGAGGCATTAGATTTAGTTGCAGACGCTTCAACTGAACTAGACATTGAGATCGAACCAGAACAACAAGTTACAGCAGAGCCAGAAGTTACAACTGGACTAGAACAGGATCTTGCATCAGAACTAGATAAGCAAGCTGAGCAGCCGACCGTTCAGAAAAAAATGAATGATTATCTTAAAGGCGACTGGAGCAATGTTGTCCCTGATGTGTACGGTAAAGCGGATGTTCAACCTGAATCTGAGTTTTCGAATGCAGAGAATGACGAAGATTTAATTGAAACGTTTGAACCTGAACAAGCCTCTGTTCATAACAAAATGAGTCAATATATTAAGGGTGACTGGAGTAATGTCACGCCAGATATTTATGGCAAAGCAATCGTTGAAGCTGAACCAGAAGTTGAATCTGAACCAGAAGTTGAAGCTGAACCAGTAGTTGAAGCTGAACCAGTAGTTGAAGCTGATCCAGAAATTGCAGTTGAACCAGAAATTGCAGTTGAACCAGAGGTTGTAGCAGAACCAGAAGTTGAATCTGAACCAGAGGTTGTAGCAGAACCAGAAGTTGAATCTGAACCAGAAGTTGAATCTGAACCAGAGGTTGAAGCTGCTCCAGAAGTTGAAGCTGAATCAGAGGTTGAAGCTGAACCAGAAGTTGCAGCAGAACCAGAAGTTGCAGCTGAACAAGAAGTTGAATCTGAGCCAGAAGTTGAATCTGAGCCAGAAGTTGAAGCTGAACTAGAGATTGAAGCTGCTCCAGAACTTGCAGCTGAACCAGAGTTTAAAGCTGAACCAGAAGTTGCAGTTGAACCAGAGGTTGAAGCTGCTCCAGAACTTGCAGTTGAGCCAGAAGTTGGAGCTGAGCCAGAGTTTGAAGCTGAACCAGAGTTTGAAGCTGAACCAGAGTTTGAAGCTGAGCCAGAAGTTGAACCTAACTCTAAAACTCAACTAGAGATATTAAGAGATAAAGTTAGAGCAAGATCACTCCAAGCCGAGATTGAAAATCGCCAGAAACTTGAAATAGCAGCTAAAGCACAATTAACCTCTGAACCAAAGTTTAAAGCAGAACCAGAGATTGAAGCAGAACCAGAGATTGAAGCAGAACCAGAGATTGAAGCAGAACCAGAGATTGAAGCTGAACCAGAGATTGAAGCTGAACCAGAGATTGAAGCAGAACCAGAGATTGAAGCTGAACCAGAGATTGAAGCAGAACCAGAAGTTGCAGTTGAACCAGAGGTTGAAGCTGAGCCAGAAGTTCAAGCAGAACTAGAGGTTGCAGTTGATCCAGAAGTTGCAGTCGAACCAGAAGTTGAAGCTAAACCAGAAGTTGCAGTCGAACCAGAAGTTGCAGTTGAACCAGAAGTTGCAGTTGAACCAGAACTTGCAGTTGAGCCAGAAGTTCAAGCAGAACTAGAGGTTGCAGTTGATCCAGAACTTGCAGTT
>DRHW01000002.1 GCA_011053005.1 Methylophaga sp. | reverse complement strand
GCGCCCAATTAAAACTACAAAGCCGAACTTTATACCATAAGGCAGAGTTAATGTGAAACAAGATTCACATTAACTTTTGACAAGACCCATTTTCTGTAGTTTTTCATGCATGTAATCAGCACTAATATTTCCAATCTTGCGCATGATAATATCGCCATTAGGGGCAATTAAAAAGTGGGTGGGTGTCACTCTGACATTATCAAAAGCCATTGCCATTTCAGACTTATGATCCCATGTGATGATGAAAGGCATATTTCGTTCATCACGCATCGCTTTTATATGTGCTAAGGAATCATGAGCCATAGCGACTTCGATCATCACTAACCCTTGCTTGGCATATTGATCATGTAAAGCGATTAAATCAGGCATTTCTTGAATACATCCTGGACAATCTGTTGCCCAAAAAGTCAGCAGCATAGGTTTACCTGCATAGTCATTCATTGAATGCTGTTGACCGTCAATATCTGTAAAAGAGATATCAGGTCGTATGCCTGAACTGCTATTTAACCAATTAATCAGAAACAGGCCGGCGATTAAAACCAGTGCAAATAAAATGTGGCGGTGTTGAGCTTTCATAGTTTGACCTGCATCGTTTTAATTGGCTGAGGTGAGCTGACCTAATGTGGCTGTCAGCTTAAGATTTTCTCGGTAATCTACCGGACAATCAATAATTGTAACGGTATCTCGTGCTAAGGCAGACTTTAACTCAGGCATTAATTGTTCTGTGCTTTCAATTTTGACACCCACTGCACCAAAAGATTGTGCATATTGTACAAAATCAGGATTGGTGAATTTGACATTGCTGGTACGACCAAATTGATTTTGCTGTTTCCACTCAATCAAACCATAACTGGCATCGTTCCAAATCAAGATAACGATCGCTATATTCAGCCGCATCGCCGTTTCTATTTCTTGTGAATTCATCAAGAAGCCCGCATCACCAGTTACCGCAACCACTTTACGTTCAGGATAAGCTAGTTTGGCAGCAATCGCGCCGGGTACGGCAATCCCCATGCTGGCAAAACCATTGGATATAATGCAGGTATTTGGGTGCTCGCATCGGAACATACGCGACATCCACATTTTATGTGCGCCCACATCACAAATAACGATGTCTTTTAAAGCCATCGCAGTACGTAAATCCCAAATGATTTTTTGTGGCTTAACCGGAAATTCAGTATCGTCGCGATGCTGATTCATTTCGGTGATTAAACTATCACGCAAAGTCCGCATTGTAGTGTCTTTATTCGGCGTACTAATTGCCGAAATCCGGTCTAAGCTGAGATTAATATTACCTATTACGCCTAGAGCAACACTGTAATAAGCATCGACTTCTGCATGTGTCGAATCAATATGAATGATCGTGCGGTCGCGTGAGGGATGCCATAGGTAAGGATGATATTCAACCATGTCATAACCAATGCAGATAATAACGTCGGCATTCGCAAAACCGCAGTTGGCATAATCGCCAGATTGCAGGCCGACACTACCTAAAGCACTAGGATGTTTAAATGGGATAACGCCTTTCGCCATAAACGTATTGGCAACAGGAATACCTAATTTTAATGCAAAATCAGCCAGTGCTTGTGAAGCTTGTGATCTAACAACACCGTTACCTGCCAAAATAATTGGGTTTTTGGCATTTGAGATAAGCTCGGCGGCACGTTGAACTTGCTCACTAGCAGGTTCTGGCGGCAAGGCATTTTTGACTCGCAACGGCACATCATCCACATCCATTTCAGCAATGTTCTCAGGAAACTCTATAAAGCAAGCACCTGTTTTTTCAGTTTGAGCAACTTTAAATGCTTTACGTACAATCTCTGTAATCACATCTGGGCTAAGGATTCGTGTGGAATACTTGGTGATAGGTAAAAACATCGCCTCTAAATCGAGCACTTGATGCGATTCTTTATGAAGTCGACTGGTTGAGGCTTGTCCAGCAATCGCTACCAGTGGTGCATGATCCATATTGGCATCAGCAACGCCAGTGATAAGATTCGTTGCGCCAGGTCCCAATGTCGCAAGACAAACACCTGCTCGGCCGGTCAAGCGGCCATAGACATCCGCCATAAAGGCTGCGCCTTGTTCATGACGCGTAGTGATGAATTTAATTTTTGAATCAAGCAAAGCATCCATTACATCAAGGTTTTCTTCTCCTGGAATGCCAAAGATAAATTCTACGTCTTCATTTTCAAGACTACGGACAAAAAGTTCAGCTGCCTTCATTTTCAAGATCCTTTGCTACGCAAAAAGAAAAGAGTGTGACAAGTGTTTATTATTGATAATTCCACCTGTCATATGCGTTTTATTGAAACGCGGTAGGTATTTTAGTATGCCAATCCGTTTCTTGTTGATAGCGATGTGCGACATTTAATAATCGTGCTTCATCGAAATAATTACCAATAATTTGTAAACCGACAGGTAAACTATTAACAAAACCTGCTGGAATAGACATGCCAGGCAACCCTGCAAGATTAGCGCTAATAGTATAAATGTCAGCTAGATATGTGGCGACGGGATCATCAGCGTTATTGCCTAAATTAGACGCTGTCGTTGGTGCCGTAGGCCCCATAATTACATCAACATCGGCAAAGGCTTGTTTGAAATCTTCACTAACTAAACGACGACATTGTTGTGCTTTTAAATAATAGGCATCGTAGTAACCTGCCGATAAGGCGTAAGCGCCAATTAAAATACGACGTTTAACTTCATCGCCAAAACCTTCACCTCGTGAACGTTGATACAGATCTTGTAAATCTTTAGGGTTTTCACAACGATGGCCGAAACGCACACCATCCATCCGCGATAGATTAGACGAACATTCAGCAGGTGCAATGACGTAGTAAGTGGGTACGGCTAAGTGGGTATTCGGCAAGGTGATTTCTTTAATTGTTGCACCTAAAGATTCATACACTTTAATAGCGGCTTGAATTGTAGCGGCAACCTCGGGATCTAATCCTTCATCAAAATATTCTTTTGGTAAGCCGATGCGAAGACCCGCTAATGAATTATTTAAATCGGCTGTGTAATCAGGTACATCGCGTTCGACGCTGGTTGAGTCACGTTCATCAAAGCCTGACATGACATTCAGTAATAAAGCGGCATCTTCTGCGTTGTTAGCCATTGGGCCTGCTTGATCAAGACTAGATGCAAAGGCAATCATGCCGTAACGTGAAATTCGTCCGTAGGTCGGTTTTAAACCCGTTAAATTGCACAATGATGCAGGTTGGCGAATTGAGCCGCCAGTATCTGACCCTGTTGCAATGGGCGCTAAACGTGCAGCCATCGCAGCAGCGGAACCACCTGAAGAACCACCTGGTACTCGGTTAGTGTCCCAAGGATTCTTTACGGCACCATAAAAGCTGGTTTCATTGGAAGAGCCCATCGCAAATTCATCCATATTGGTTTTACCCAATGTGACCATCCCTGCGGCATTAATTTTTTCTACAACGGTCGCATCATAAGGTGATACGAAGTTAGAAAGCATTTTTGAAGCGCAACTCGTTAATACACCTTGTGTGCAGAAAATATCTTTATGGGCTAAAGGAATGCCGGTCAAGATCCCTGCGGTTTTACTTTGTAACTGTTGATCGGCCATTTTTGCTTGTTCTATGGCGCGATCGTCGCATACGGTGATAAACGCATTGAGGTTGTCATTGTGCGCATTAATACGATCAAGATAGTGTTGCGTTAATTCAACGCTAGTAAACTCGCCGTTATGTAATGATGCCGAAAGTTCAGATAAAGATTTGTTATGCATGTGTGTGCCTGTCATTCGATGTGTTATTTAAGTGCGATACAGCATGAAAATACTGCTGAGGACTTTAAAATTATTCGATAACTTGCGGGACAAGATATAGACCATCCGCAGTTTCGGGAGCGATAGACTGAAATAATTCGCGCTGATTGGTTTCAGTAACAACATCTGGGCGTAAGCGCTGATGTGCATCAAGTGGATGAGCCATGGGCGATATATTACTGGTATCGGCATCACTAAGTTGTTCGACAAGATTAAATATATTACCTAAATCCCGCACATAGCCAGGTATGTCGCTGTCATCAATCGCTAAACGCGCTAAATGCGCAATCTTTTCTACATCTGTTTTATCTAAACTCATCGACGCTTCCAGAGGTTATTATTAGTCACAAATAGTGCAGTTTAAATCATTCGTAGCTTGCTCAACAGCCCACAGCATTGATAAAGTATCGCTTTTCCCTCCTCAGCTATGGTTTCTTTAATGTTTAAACGTTTACGCGGAATGTTTTCAAATGACCTTTCTATTGACCTAGGAACGGCTAATACGCTCATATATGTGCGTGGCAAAGGTATCGTTCTCGATGAACCTTCAGTAGTTGCAATCCGCCAAGAACACGGTCCCGGCGGCCGCAGATCTATCGCAGCGGTGGGTACCGAAGCAAAAAGAATGCTGGGCAGAACCCCTGGAAATATCACCGCAATTCGACCATTAAAAGATGGTGTTATTGCTGATTACACTGTGACAGAGAAAATGTTGCAACATTTTATTCGTAAAGTGCACGAAGGTCGGTTTTTTAAACCAAGTCCGCGCGTTTTAGTCTGTGTTCCTTGTGGTTCAACTCAAGTAGAACGTAGGGCGATTCGTGAATCAGCAGCCGGTGCTGGTGCTCGTGAAGTCTATCTAATCGAGGAGCCTATGGCGGCGGCGATTGGTGCTGGCATGCCTGTTGATGAAGCAAGTGGTTCAATGGTATTAGATATCGGTGGTGGTACGACAGAAGTCGCGGTTATTTCATTAAATGGTATCGTTTATTCAGCATCAGTTCGTATTGGTGGTGATTTATTTGATGAAGCGATCATCAACTATGTTCGTCGTAACTACGGTACATTAATCGGTGAATCAACCGCTGAAAAAATTAAAAAAGAAATCGGTTCTGCTTATCCAGGTAATGAAGTTCGTGAAATGGAAGTGCGCGGTCGTAATTTGGCTGAAGGTATTCCACGTAGTTTCACCTTGAATAGCAATGAAATCCTTGAAGCATTACAAGATCCATTAGCGGGCATCGTTGCTGCGGTGAAAACTGCATTAGAACAAACACCACCTGAGCTGGGTGCAGACGTTGCCGAACGCGGTATTGTGTTGACTGGCGGTGGCGCTTTATTACGTGATTTAGACCGATTATTGATTGAAGAAACTGGCTTGCCAGCGATCGTCGCTGAAGATCCGTTAACCTGCGTTGCACGTGGCGGCGGCCGAGCTTTAGAGATGATTGATGAACGAGGCACTGACGTTTTTACGTTTGAATAAGTGATCGCTTACTGTGATATTTTAGACCTTTGCGACGCTCATGCTGTCGCAAAGGTTTTTTAGTTTTTGGAACCTAGACCATTAAACCTTTATTTGCCCACCTCCCATCACTGAATGCTCGCTTATTATTAGCATTGGCGGCCTCGTTAGCATTGTTCTTTTTAGATACGCGTATGGATTATTTTGCAGCGGCTCGTGGCACTTTATTAAATATTGTTTACCCGATTCAAGTTGTTGCATCTTTTCCTGGTGATGCCAAAGAGTGGATGAGTGAGTTTTTTCAAAATCGTGATGATTTAAAAGAAAAAAATATCGCGCTAGAAGCAACGAATCTACTGAATAGCGTTCGTTTACAAAAGTTACAAAATCTCGAGCGAGAAAATACTCGATTAAGAGAACTTTTAGGTTCTTCATTTCGTCTGACTGAACGTGTATTAGTGGCTGAACTACTATCGGTTGATCTTGATCCTTTTTCTCAGCAGGTGGTGCTTAACAAAGGACTTAATGATGGTGTTTTTAACGGCCAACCAGTTTTAGATGCTCATGGTGTAATGGGCCAGGTAACTGAGGTGACGAATTTTTCGAGTCGTGCGATGTTGTTGACAGATCCAAGTCATGGTTTACCTGTCCAAATTAACCGTAATGGTCTTCGTGCTGTGGCAATAGGACGAGGAATGGGCGAACCCTTGCAGCTAGAACATTTAGTACACAATGCTGATGTACGCGTTGGCGATGTATTGGTGACTTCGGGTCTGGGAGGACGATTTCCTGTTGGTTATCCTGTAGGCACTATCATCGCGATTAATTATCCTCAAGGAAAAGCGTTCGCTGATATTAATATTAAACCAGCGGCTGAATTAGATACGAGTCGTGAAGTGTTATTAGTATTACCGACTGAAAAGCAAAAAACAGAAGCGGAAGCAGAAGAAAATGCAGCTATTGAGGCTGACAGCGATGCCACTGAAAAAACTGAAAATGAATCTACCTCGGCTGAGAATCTAAACTAATGGCTACAACTCGCTCATCCCAGGGTGGCAGTATTATTGTGCTTACAGTTATTGTCGCTATGTTACTAATGTTAATACCGTTTCCCGATAATTTACGACTTGCAAGACCTGAATGGGTGTTGATGACCGTAATCTATTGGGCACTTGCGCTTCCGCAACGTGTTGGCGTCGGTTATGCGTGGGTTGTAGGATTAATAATGGATGCATTAATGGGTGGGCCTTTAGGTATTGAAGCATTTTCTTATGGATTTGTTATTTATTTGATTTTGCGTTTTCATTTACAGATACGTCAATATCCCTTGTGGCAACAGGCATTAAGTATCATGGCCTTGGTGCTGGTGGTGAATATTCCTGCTGTAGCAATGACATCGAACTTCACGAATTGGTCGGTTTGGTTACCTGTCGTAACAACAACTGTTCTATGGCCAATCGTCTATGCATTTTTGCGGATGGTTCGGCAAACATTTAATGTTAGTTGACGATTAAATGTCTTCACATTCCGAATTAAAAAATCATTTTCACGAAGGTCGAATCGTAAATGATCGACTAATATTTTCAGCCTTGCTTGCTGGAATATTATTCATCGCGTTGATCGGCCGTCTAATTGTTCTACAAGTCGTCGAGTTTGAACATTTTGATTCTTTGTCTGAAAGAAATAGAGTAGATATTAGCTCGATCCCACCTCAGCGAGGTTTGATTTACGATCGTAACGGCGTGCTGTTGGCCGAGAATATCCCAACTTTCAGTCTAGAAATAACACCTGAAAATGTGCCAGATATTGATGATACTTTACAACAATTAGCCGCGTTATTTGCAATGACGGATGAAGATATGCTCGATGCTAAAGAGCGCATTAAGCAGCAACGTCGTTTTCGACAAGTTGTTCTTAAAGAGCGGCTAACAGAAGAAGAGGTGGCTGTTTTTTCTGTTAATCGTCATCGTTTTCCTGGCGTTGATGTGGTCGGGCGGTTAATTCGTCATTATCCGCAAGGGGCATTATTTGCTCATACCGTAGGTTATGTTGGACGGATCAATGAACAAGAATTACAAGTTATCGATCAGCATAATTATAAAGGCACAATGCAGATCGGCAAAACAGGGGTAGAAAAACAATATGAAGAATTATTGCATGGAAAAGTCGGTTATCAACAGGTAGAAACAAATGTACAAGGCCGTATTGTTCGCCAGCTAAATAGTATGCCATCGGTCTCTGGACAGGATTTATTTTTACATTTAGACATTAATCTGCAACGGATTGCATCCGAAGCGATGGCTGATTTTAATGGTTCAATTGTTGCGCTAGATCCTAAAACAGGTGGTGTTTTAGCAATGATCAGCAAACCTGACTTTGATCCTAATGAGTTTGTGTTAGGTATTAGTAGCAAAAACTATGCGGCGTTAAGAGATTCGCCTGACATGCCATTATTTAATCGTAGTTTACGCGGACGTTATCCCCCCGGATCAACCTTAAAACCGTTCGTTGCTTTAGCTGGATTAGAAGCGGGCGTTATCACCGAAAATTCTAAAACCTATTGTCCTGGCTGGTATACATTGCCAGGTCAAACCCATCGTTATCGATGCTGGAAAGCGCACGGCCATGGCCCTATGGATTTGAAAGATGGTATTTCTCAATCGTGCGATGTCTATTTTTATGACTTGGCCAATACCTTAGGGATTGATCGCATTCACAGCTTTTTAGATTTGTTTAGATTTGGTCGGAAAACCGAGATTGATCTGCCAGGTGAAAGTACGGGCTTGTCACCATCAAAAGACTGGAAACGAGCTAGCCGTAATAAAGTCTGGTATCCAGGGGAAACATTAATCTCTGGTATCGGTCAGGGATTTAATCAAATGACACCCATTCAGATTGCTCATGCCACGGCTGTTTTGGCGATGCGTGGCATTGATATGAGTCCAAGAATCGCTCGAGCAAGCAGAACAACGGGGCAAAGTGAATTACAACTTTTTCCAGCGCAGTCTTACGAAACATTACCTATCGTAAATAACCGTAATTGGGAGGCGGTGATTGATGCGATGGTCGAAGTGGTTCATGGAAAACGTGGTACCGCACGACAAATTGGTGAAAATATACCGTTTAAAATAGCGGGAAAAAGCGGTACAGCTCAAGTTTTTGGTATCAAGCAAAATGAAAAATATGATGCAAAAACCTTAGAAAGAAATTTACACGATCATGCTTTATTCATTGCATTTGCACCGGCAGAAGATCCGCAGTTCGTAGTAGCGGTGGTTATTGAGCATGGCGGTAGCGGTAGTTCATTGGCGGCGCCGATTGCTCGAAAATTGATTGATCAATATTTTGGGACAGGCAGCGCCAGTGAATAATTCATTGTACGATAGACAGCAACCTCAGCGCTGGAGTTTGACTAAAGCATTGAGCATGATTCATCTTGATGCGCTACTCCTATTGGGTATTTTAACGTTACTAGCCGCTGGTTTAGTGATTCTCTATAGTGCTGGTGATCAGAGTTCCGCTATATTAATTAGACAATTAATTCGAATAAGTACCGCATTTTTAATTTTGTTGTTATTAGCTAATATTCATCCTGATCGTATGCGTGACTCAGCCTATTGGTTGTACGGCTTTGGTTTGGTTTTGTTAGTGGCGGTTTTGATCTTTGGTCATGAAGGAAAAGGCGCACAACGTTGGTTGAATTTAGGCTTTTTCAAATTTCAACCATCAGAATTGATGAAGCTAGCTGTACCCTTATTAGTGGCTAGTTATTTAGCTGAACGTCCTTTACCACCAACGGCATTACGATTACTGGTGAGTTTGGTCATGATCATTGTGCCTTCAGTATTAATTGCAAAACAACCTGATTTGGGCACCGCATTGCTTATTGCCAGCTCGGGTTTAATCGTAGTGTTTTTGTCGGGGATTCGCTGGCGAATTATTTTAGGGTTTATTGGACTCAGTACGGCGGCACTGCCGGTATTATGGTATGTAATGCATGATTATCAGCGACAACGTGTGTTAACTTTTTTAAATCCAGAAAGCGATCCTTTAGGCGCTGGCTATCATATTATTCAGTCTAAGATCGCCATCGGATCAGGCGGTATGTTTGGACGTGGCTGGCTAGATGGTACACAATCACACTTGGCTTTTTTACCCGAACGTACAACAGATTTTATTTTTGCGGTTATCTCCGAAGAATTTGGTTTAGTGGGTGTCGTTCTCTTATTAATATTTTATTTGTTAGTCGCTGGCAGAGGTAT
This sequence comes from Methylophaga sp., assembly GCA_011053005.1. GTDB lineage: Bacteria > Pseudomonadota > Gammaproteobacteria > Nitrosococcales > Methylophagaceae. Next base: position 276,892 of record DRHW01000002.1, on the reverse strand, counting down.
TTATATTGCTAGTCAAGCACAAACCAGTTTTGCGCGTTTATTTGCCGGAAGTATTTCTTTAACTTTTCTGGTCTATGTATTCGTCAATGTTGGAATGGTCACCGGATTGTTACCAGTCGTAGGTGTGCCGCTACCAATGATCAGTTACGGGGGAACTTCAATGGTGACCTTGTTGGCTGGCTTCGGTATTCTAATGTCTATTCATACTCACAGAAGGATGATGTCTCCATGAAAAAAGTTTTATTCTTATCCGCTTTTTTATTTGCGGGTCTGGCACAAGCAGATAACAAGCCCGACTTGCCTGGGTTGCCCGATTTTTTAACTGAAATGCAGCAAAAACACGATTTTAATCGTGATGAGTTAGCCGCTTCATTTGCACAAGTCGAGGTAAAAGATGCCATTCTTGCTGCTATTTCGCGTCCTGCGGAAAAGAGCAAAGCTTGGTTCGAGTATCGTGCAATATTTATGACTGAATCACGCATTAATGGCGGTATTGAGTTTTGGAAGCAACATTCAGCAGATTTAGCCCGTGCTGAGAAAGAATATGGTGTACCTGCTGAAATTATTATTGCTATCTTAGGTGTTGAAACACGTTATGGCGGTAATGTCGGTGGTTATCGAGTCATTGATGCTTTATCAACATTGGCATTTCAATATCCACCAAGAAGTCCATTTTTCAGGTCAGAACTAGAGTCATTTCTACTCTTAACGCGTGAAGAAGATATGTCGTTACTTTCGCCGATAGGATCGTATGCTGGCGCAATGGGGTTAGGCCAGTTTATGCCGAGTAGTTTTCGTGAATATGCAGTAGATTTTGACCATGATGGGCACCGCAATATTTGGACAAACCCAACGGATGCGATTGGTAGTATTGCCAATTATCTCAAACGACATGGCTGGATCGCAGGGCAAAGTATTGCTCACCCTACTTATTTTTCTGGCAAAGTTGCAGATGATTTGATTGAAAAAGGAATGAAACCGTCGATAAGCCGACAAGCTTTAAAGACCGCTGGAGTAAGCTTGAGAGGCTTACCTGAAGGTAATGATGAGCTTGCCTTAATTTCGTTAACGCAAGAAAATGGCGAAGAATATTGGTTAGTAAGACAAAATTTTTATGCAATCACTCGTTACAATCATAGTCGAATGTATGCAATGGTAGTTACTCAGTTAGGGCAGGCCATTCGATCAGGCTACGAAGGTCAGAAGTAATGTTACAGCGTTTAAAATGGATCATAGCGAGTTGTGTTTATTTAAGCTTGATCGCATGTAGTGGTATTACCCAAAAAGGTGACAGCGCGCCTAGTTCGCCGCGAGATGTCTCTAATATACCTAATGCAATACCTAAAGATGAACCACGAAGCAAATATGGTAATCCTGTTAGTTATAAGGTGCTGGGTAAGACGTATTACACTTTAAATAGTAGTCAAAATTACCAAGAAAAAGGAATTGCTTCATGGTATGGCTCTAAGTTCCATGGCCGACGAACTTCGAGTGGTGAGCCTTATGATATGTATGCCATGACGGCAGCACATAAGACATTGCCTTTGCCTTCATATGTGGAAGTCACAAACCTGAGTAATGGACGAAAGGTCATTGTAAAAGTGAATGACAGAGGACCGTTTCATGATAACCGTTTGATTGATTTATCGTACTCGGCGGCACAAAAATTAGGCATTGTTGGTCATGGCACAGGAATGGTCGAAATACGTGCTATTAATACGGGTAATGTGCCAGTTAATATTGCCAATAATGTTAAAACACAACCTGTTGCACAAGTTCAACCACTTGGACAACAAAAACCAATCAAAGAAGTACTGGTGGGTATGTATCTACAAGTTGGGGCATTTAGTTCGTCGACCAATGCCCAACAGCTTAAAAGCAAGGTACAAAGCAAAATTGACGATAATGTCATTATTACTTCTGATGGGAAATTATACCGTGTTCGCATCGGCCCATTAGCTAATGTTGAAGAAGGTGATTCCTTAAGTAATCGTCTGCTTAACTTAGGCTTCAATAATACCCGTTTAGTGGTCGAATAATTTATTTTAATAGAGAGTTTTCATGCTGAAAATAGTAAAAAACATATTGCTCGCTGGTGCTATGTTAACCAACATAACTGCTTTTGCAGGTATTACACCTAATCCAGTTGCACCAAGCGTTGGTGCAAAATCTTATATATTACAAGATTTTGCTAGTGGTCGAGTTATAGCTGAAAGTAATGCAGATGAGCGTCTCCCACCTGCGAGTATCACTAAGTTAATGACGGCTTATGTCATATCTCATGAGCTAGATGCCGGTAATATTAAACTTGATGATGAAGTGCTTATTAGTGAAAAGGCGTGGAGAATGGTCGGTTCACGCAGTTTCATTGAAGTGAATACTAAGGTACCTGTAGAAGCATTATTACGCGGAATGATTATTCAATCGGGTAATGATGCTGCTGTTGCGTTAGCAGAACACGTAGCTGGCAGTGAAGAAACATTTGCTCAAATGATGAATCAATATGCCCAAAAATTAGGTATGAAAGATACGAATTATAGTAATTCAACAGGTTTACCTGATCCTAATCACTATACAACAGCAAGAGATATCGCAACGTTGTCTGCAGCGATTATTCGAGATTTCCCTGATCACTACAAATGGTATGCAGAAAAAGAATATAAATATAACGATATTACGCAACACAACCGTAATAAATTATTATGGCGCGATAGTAGTGTTGATGGGTTAAAAACAGGCCACACTGAAGAAGCTGGTTATTGTCTTGCTGCATCAGCTATAAGAGATGATATGCGTTTAATCTCTGTAGTGTTGGGGACACATAGTGATAATGCCCGTGCTCAAGAAACACAAAAACTACTTAACTATGGTTTCCGCTTTTTTGAAACCCATGAACTTTATCCAGCAATGACAGAAATTGCCGATGGCAGAGTGTGGAAAGGCAGTGATAAACAAGTTCAGTTAGGCTTAGCCAAACCACTTTCAGTAACGGTTCCTAGAGGTCGCTACAAAGAATTAGTAGCTAGCACTAATGTACAAAAACCAATCATTGCACCTGTTGCTGCAGGGGCTGAACTCGGTGAAGTAGAAATTCGACTGGGTGATGAAGTGATTGCTAAACAACATTTAGTTGCTATCAATGCCATTGAACAAGGTGGTTGGTTTAGTCGCTTGATTGACTCTATATTGATGCTTATTTGGGGATAAACTATGCAAGAAGTCTATTTGAATGGTGATTTTTTACCTGCTGATCAGGCAAAAGTATCAGTATTTGATCGTGGCTTCTTACTAGGGGATGGCGTGTATGAGGTCATCCCCGTTTATGGTGGTCGTAGTTTTCAGTTATTAGGTCATTTAGAGCGTTTACAAGCAAGCCTAGATGGTGTGCGAATGAATAATCCAATGACAAATGTTCAATGGCAAACCATGATTGAGCAATTAGTTGAGCGTAATGGCGGTGGTGAACAATCGTTATATTTACAGGTTACGAGAGGCGTGGCGCCGCGTGATCATGTATTTCCTCAAGGGGTTGAATCCACTGCTTTTGCAATGAGTAGTCCCTTAATACCGGTTGAGTATAAGTACAAGAAACAAGGCATCGCCGCGATAACTTTGCCCGATATTCGTTGGCAGAATTGTAATATCAAAGCAATTACCTTGTTGCCTAATAGTTTATTAAAACAACAAGCACTTGAAGCTGGTGCTCAAGAAGCCTTATTAATTCGTGATGGCTATCTTACTGAAGGTGCGGCGAGTAATGCTTATGCTGTTATTGATGGCACTATTTATACAGCGCCAAAAGACGAAAAAGTATTACCAGGCATTACCCGCGAGTTGGTTATAACATTGGCAGCCAAGGCGAAAATACCTTTAGTAGAACAAGCTGTAAGCTTAAATGAGTTAAAAAACGCTGATGAAATTTGGCTGAGCAGCTCTACCAAAGAAGTGTTGCCGATTACTACACTTGATGGCGCTGAGGTTGGCAATGGCCTTCCTGGCCCGATATGGCAACAGATCGATGCACATTATCAGCAATACAAAAAGGATGTCGACGCATGGCAGTAGAAGATAAAGAAGCTAAGCTAGAATTTCCCTGTGACTACGGGATCAAAGCGATGGGTGTTACTGATCCTGAATTTGATACCATCGTTGTGGGTATTGTTCGACGCCATATCGATGATATAAAAGAAGGCGCAGTCACTGTTAAACAAAGTTCAGGGGGCAAGTTTATTTCTGTGACTGTTGATTTTTACGTAGAAAACCGTGAACAGTTAGAAGCCATACATCGTGATTTAATTGCTCACGAAGCCGTTAAGTACGTCTTATAGTTTTCAAATAATGATATTAAAAGATCTTGGGCTGGTTGATTATCAGACAACATGTGATGCGATGCGGACATTTACTGCTGAGCGAGATCAATCAACACAAGATGAGTTATGGTTAGTAGAGCATATTCCTGTTTTTACCCAAGGCTTAAATGGTAAAAATGAACACTTACTCAACACGGGGGATATTCCAGTGATTAGAACGGATCGAGGTGGCCAAGTCACTTATCATGGTCCCGGACAATTAATTGCTTATACCTTGTTTGATTTAAAACGAATGAATATTGGCGTGCGTGAGATGGTGTCACGTATCGAAAAAAGTGTAATAAGTATGCTTGATGAACTCGGTATCATCGCCAATGCACGTGCTGATGCGCCAGGTGTTTATGTTGAACAACGCAAAATAGCTTCATTAGGATTAAGAGTGAAGCAGGGCGCTTGTTATCACGGACTAAGCATCAATATATCAATGGATTTAACGCCTTTCAGCTATATTAACCCTTGTGGTTATCAAGGCATGGAAGTGATTGATTTAAAAGGCTTGGGACATGATATGACGATGTCTCAGGCACAACAACAGTTTATATCGGCGTTTAAGACGCAGATGTCCAAGGTGAATAAATGACCGAAAAAGTACAAGAAAAACGTGATGTTAGCGCACTAAAAGGCGCCTCTAAAGTATCTCGGATCCCAATAAAAATCATACCAAGTGAACCTAAACGTAAACCCGCTTGGATCAGAGCAAAGTCGCCAAGTCATCCTGAGGTTATTCGGTTAAAAGCATTATTGCGTGAAAATAATTTACATACAGTCTGTGAAGAAGCGTCATGCCCTAACTTAGGTGAATGTTTTACTCATGGTACGGCTACCTTTTTAATTATGGGTAATATTTGTACGCGACGCTGCCCATTTTGCGATGTCGCTCATGGTAAACCCGATCCACTTGATACCAATGAGCCTGAACATTTAGCTAAAACCATTGCGGCAATGAAACTTAAACACGTGGTGGTTACTTCGGTTGATCGCGATGATTTACGCGATGGCGGATCAACACATTTTACTCAATGTATTGCTGAAATTCGCAAGCAATCGCCAGACACGCGTATCGAAGTACTTGTGCCTGACTTTCGTGGACGGATGGACGTGGCATTAGTTGAATTAGCAAAAAGCCCGCCGGATATTTTCAACCATAATTTAGAAAGTATCCCGCGTCTTTATAAAGCAGTAAGACCGGGTTCTGATTATCAATGGTCATTAGACTTGATTCAAAAATTTCAGCAACAACATCCTGACGTGCCGACTAAATCTGGTTTGATGTTGGGATTAGGCGAAACGATAGAAGAAGTCCAACAAGTTATGCAGGATTTGCGTGATCATGGTTGTCGAATGTTAACGCTAGGACAATATTTACAACCAAGTCGACATCACTTGGCGGTAGAACGTTTTGTCACGCCAGCAGAGTTTGATCAGTTGGCTGTCGTGGCTAAACAAATGGGCTTTGAACACGTTGCCAGTGGTCCGATGGTTCGTTCGTCTTATCATGCTGATTTACAAGCGCAGGGTGAGCACGTATCTTAGCTATGATCATTTAAGAGGTTTTTTGTCATGGCGATAAAACGCAGAAGCTTTATTAAAACAGCCATTGCTGCAGGTTCTATGGCTGTGTTACCTAATCTCGTCTTCGCCTCAAAAAAGCCATTGATAACACGGCGAGTTATTGTAATTGGCGGTGGTTTTGCCGGTGCTACAGCGGCAAAATACCTTAAAATGTGGTCTCCCAATACTGAGGTGATTATGATTGAGCGCAATGCTCAGTTTGTTTCATGCCCTCAGAGTAATTTGGTTTTAAGTGGCAGTCGCACCCTGCAACAACTTACTTACGATTACAATGCACTGGCTGATAAATATGATGTAAAAACAGTGCAAGCAGAAGTGGTCGCTATTGATACCGATAAACAGCGGCTTACTCTGCATGATGATGTGGTCATTAATTATGATCGTTTGATTATTGCGCCTGGCGTTGATTTTATTTATGACGACTTGCCGATGCTGGCAAGTTATGAGGCGCAGAAAATGGTGCCTCATGCATGGAAAGCAGGTTCTCAAACTGAGATATTAAAACAACAACTGGTCAGCATGAAGAAAGGTGGAACCGTCATTATGACCGTCCCACCAACACCTTTTAAGTGTCCTCCTGGTCCATATGAGCGTGCTTGCCAGATTGCGCTTTATTTAAAAACTCATAATCCTAGTGGTAAATTAATCATCTTAGATGCCAATGGTGATGTTGCTTCTAAAAAAGCCTTATTCAAAGGGGCGTGGAAACAACATTATGCGAGTTTAATTGACTACCTTCCCAGTAGCATGATTGAAAGCGTCGATCCTTCAAAATTGAAGATAGATACTGAGTTTGATCAATTTTCTGCTGATGTTTTAAATGTGATCCCGCCACAACGAGCAGGAAAAGTCGCGGCACTCGCCGGCGTTATTAATATTGATCAACGTTGGTGTGAGGTCGATTTCCTAAGTTATGAATCTAAAGTCAAAAAAAATGTACACGTGATTGGTGATGCGGTGCATGCGGTACTTCCAAAATCGGGTCATATTGCGAATGCACAAGCAAAAGTGTGTGCCGCAGCAATTGCATCTTTAATAGCTGACACCGAACCTGAACAACAACCTGTCTTTAGTAATACTTGTTATAGCTTTATTGATGATCAACAAGCAGGTCACGTCGCAGCAGTTTATCGTTATGATAAGACGGAGCAAGCGATGATTGCTATGCCCGGCGGCGGTGTTTCTGAGCAAGCTTCAAAACTAGAAGGTGTTTATGCAGATGCATGGGCACATAATATTTGGCATGACATCCTAAAGTAGTGTTACCTGTATTAAAATATTGTCATCAATATCCGCTTATGATTATGGAATACATTGTTAATTAAACCAGTGTGCTATAGGTTAGTTGGTAGCGTTTTATGACATGACTTATCTGAGTGAATAGTTGCAAAACTTATGTATAAAAATGACCTTTTGAACTAGTAATTATTGATTAGTGAGATTGATTATTTGATGGCAGACTGAGTAAGCTAACCAGATTCTGGTATGATTGCGTTCTTTTTAAACTATATGCGTTATCTAATCTAAATTGCTTTTAGTAAAAAGTAATAATATTTGATGACTTTTACGAGAGGTCGCTATGAGTGAGTTTTTACCTGGACTTGAAGGCGTTGCTGCGACGCAGTCGGCAATATCATTTATTGATGGCGAAAAAGGCTTGTTGTCTTATCGTGGTTATTCGATTGAAACATTAGCTAAGCATAGTACGTTTGAAGAAACGACTTTATTACTGCTACAAGGTGAATTACCTACAACAACTGAATTATCTGATTTTACTGCTCAATTACGCAGTCAATATCAAGTTAAATACCACATTCGTGAAATGATGCGTCATTTTCCTGCGACTGGGCATCCAATGGATATGCTGCAAACGGCAGTATCAAGCTTAGGTATGTTTTATCCGGGTAATGAATGTCTAACAAGCAGTGATTCTTGCCAAGATCTGAATTATATTCGCAATATGACGGTGAATATCATCGCATCCATGGCGCCGCTTGTTGCGATGTGGGAGCACATGCGTCAAGGCTATGACCACATTGCACCACGTCAAGATCTATCTGTTGCTCAAAACTTGCTGTACATGTTTTCAGGGAAAGAACCAGATGCGATGATGGCGAGAATAATGGATGTGTGTTTGATTTTACATGCAGAACATACTTTAAATGCTTCTACCTTTTCAGCGCTAGTTTCAGGCTCTACATTAGCCACGCCTTATAGTGTTATTTCGGGTGCAATTGGTACACTATCAGGCCCATTACATGGTGGGGCTAATTCGCGTGTTGTTGACATGTTGAAAGAAATTGGCAGTCCAGATAATGCTGAAAAATGGATTGATAACGCACTCGCCAATAAACAAGTGATTTGGGGAATGGGTCATCGTGAATATAAGGTAAAAGATCCACGCGCCACAATATTGCATAAACTTGTTACTGAGCTGATGGAAGATCGTGGCGGCAGTCTTGATACAACGTTTGAGACGGCAATGCGTGTAGAAGAAATCTGTGCGGATAGATTAGGCCATAAAGGCGTTTATCCTAACGTAGACTTTTATTCTGGCATTTTATATGCCGAAATGGGAATTCCCGCCGATCAATTTACCGCTTTATTTGCTGTAGCCCGTTCTGCGGGTTGGTTAGCACATTGGCGCGAACAAATATCTGATAATCGTATTTATCGTCCCACTCAGATTTATATTGGCAGTGGCGAGCGTGAGTATATTCGCGCTGCTAAACGAACTAAACGTTAAGCTATAATTGTTTTACTGGCTTCACCTTGTATTTCTCGCACTAGACGCGGTACAAGGTAGCCAGGTAATCGTTTTCGAATTTTTGCTATCAACGCAATACCATCCTGTTCAGCAACATCAAAATGACTTGCCCCGCTTACTTTATCGAGCAAATGAAGATAATAAGGCATAACGCCAACCTCGCTTAGACGCTCACTTAAGTCATACAAAGCTTGTGATGTATCGTTAATACCTTTCAATAATACTGTTTGATTAAGCAGCTGACATCCCGCCAAGCTTAATTCTTTGAGTGCCTGCGCAACAAGTGAATCTATTTCATTCGCATGATTGGCATGAATGACCATAACAACCTGTAATTTTGAACTCCCTATCCAAGATAATAAATGTTGATCTACTCGTTCTGGTAACACAACAGGCAATCTGGTGTGGATGCGCAGGCGTTTAAGGTGCGGTATCTTTTCTAGATCAAGAACCAGCTTAGCCAACTTATTGTCGGATAATGACAAAGGATCACCGCCACTTAGAATCACCTCATTAATACTCAGATCTCCTGCAATATTATCGAGCGTTTGTTGCCATTGACTCGCCAGTGGGTTGCTATCGCCATAAGGGAAATGACGGCGGAAACAATATCGACAATGAATTGCGCAAGCCCCCGTAGTAAGCAATAAAGCACGTCCTTGATATTTTTGTAAGATGCCGGGTGAGGTCACCGCTAAATTATCACCGACGGGATCGGCAACAAAATTATCTACATCAAAACTTTCATCTATTAGTGGAAAAACTTGTCGTAATAAAGGGTCGTTTTTATCACCTTGGCGCATTTTATTGATATAAGCCTGTGGCACACGAAGTGGGAAGTTTTTGATGGCATTAGCATCGATAGCTTGTAATGCATCTACTAAATCTAATTGCGCGAGTAGTACAGTAGGTTCTTTGATGGCATTAGCTAAAGCAGTTTGCCATGGTTGTTTTTTCACCAAGGTGTGTGATTGCGGTATCATAGTGGGCTTTAAAATTATTACAGACGACGATCGTCCCCCAAAAGAGGTTGCCATGGCAAATTTTAGTACAAGTGAATTCAAATCAGGACTCAAAATCATGCTGGATGGCGATCCATGCAATATCATTGAAAATGAATTTGTAAAACCGGGTAAAGGACAAGCGTTTAACCGTGTAAAATTCCGCAATTTGAAAACTGGTCGTGTCAATGAGCGTACTTTTAAATCTAATGAAAGTGCCGAAGGCGCTGATGTCATTGAAATGGAATTAGAATATTCATATACCGATGGTGAGTTTTGGCATTTTATGGACCCCACTACATATGAACAATATGCCGCAGATGCCAATGCGATTGCAGAATGTAAAAATTGGTTGAAAGAGCAATACGTTTACACGGTCACATTGTGGGATGGTTCACCACTTGTGGTTTCAGCGCCTAACTTTGTAAATTTAATCGTTGCTGAAACAGATCCTGGTTTGAAAGGTGATACATCAGGCGGCGGCGGTAAACCAGCGACATTGGAAACAGGTGCCGTTGTACGTGTACCTTTATTTATCGAAATTGGTGAATTATTACGCGTAGATACACGCAGCGGTGAATATGTTGAGCGGGCTAAAGTTTAAGCTGATTACTTATTAAGATGGCTTATAACTGGCAGCCTTCGGCTGACATAGCAACGATAAAACGGCGGGCACAGTATTTAGCTGATGTCCGCCGTTTTTTTGCTGAACGCGACGTATTAGAGGTCGAGACACCAATCTTATCGCAGGCGGCACCTACAGCGCCTTATATGGATAGTTTTACCAGCGATTTTATTCCATTTGGTTCATCATCTAGACAAACTTATTATCTCCATACTTCACCTGAGTTTGCGATGAAGCGACTACTCGCGGCAAATATAGGGTCGATTTATCAAATAGCACGGGTTTTTCGTAATGGTGAACAGGGAAGGCTGCATGCGCCTGAATTTACCATGTTGGAATGGTATCGCCCTGAATTGTCATTAAATCAACTGATGGATGAAGTGAATCAGTTAGTACAGCAAGTATTTGGTTTAAATAAAATTTCACGCTTAAGTTATCGCGGCGTGTTTGAGTTTTATTTAAAAATCAATGTCTTTACCTGCACAGATGAACAAATAAAACAGTGTGCATTAACACGCATAGATGGTTTACCTAGCGATTTAGAACTCGATCGCGATGGTTGGTTAGAATTATTGTTGAGTCATGTGATTGAACCACGATTAGCAGCGATGAATTTACCGGTGTTTATTTATGACTTTCCGGCATCGCAAGCACAACTAGCTAAAATAAAAAAAGATGAGGCGAGCAATGATGTCGCCGATCGTTTCGAGCTTTATATGGGGGGGGTTGAGATTGCGAACGGTTATAACGAATTATTAAATGCCAATGAATTGTTGCAACGGTTTAGTGATAATAACGAGCAGCGACAACAGCAGGCGATGCCGAAAATGCCCATCGATTATCATTTACTCGCTGCGATGGAATCAGGGATGCCAGTTTGTTCAGGCGTAGCATTAGGTTTTGACCGAATCATCATGCTTGCTTTAAATAAGCAAGAGATCCGAACAGTGCAGTGTTTTGCTTTCAACCATGCTTAAAACAGAAATATCGCTAAACTAAATCGTTATTAAAATAACGATTTAGTGAAAACTATTTTGTTGTTACGGTTTGTCTTACTTCGGCAACACCTGGGTGTCCAGGATAGTTTAATTCTAAAACGCGCAACGCATCTTCAGACAATTTATCTAAGCCCATTATTTTATAAGCCTTAGCCATCACGACTAAGGCTTCTGGCATTGAAGGTGTACGAGGGTAATTCTCAATGACATATTTTCCGCGATTAGCGGCAGCAAGATAGGCACTACGTTGCATATAATAATAAGCAACATTCACTTCATGTTGAGCTAAACGATTACGTAGATAAACAATCCGCTGAGAAGCATCTTCACTATATTTACTATTTGGATAACGATTGACCAAGTTTGTAAAATCTTTTAGTGCAAGCAGTGCTGAACCAGGATCCCGTTGCGTTTCATCGCGAGGGATATATTTCTCCATAATGCCCACATCGCGCGTAAAGTTGGTCAAACCTCGAAGATAGATTGCATAATCCATGTTGGGGTTAAGCGGATAAACGCGCATAAAGCGATCAAGCGTCGCGATGGCCGTTTCTGGATCATCATTTTTATATTGAGCGTAAGCAGATTCTAATAAGGCTTGTTGCGCATATTCTCCAAAAGGAAAACGAGCTTCAAGCTGACTATAGTGTTGCAGTGCTGCCGTGTAGTCGCCTGCATCTAATGCCGATTTAGCTTCAGAATAAACGCGCTCTACGGGCCAGTTATCGCCTGTTTTGACCTCCTCTTTAGAAAAAAGTGAGCAACCAGAAGAAGAAACTAAACTAATAATAAGGGGTATGTAATATTTTTTCATCTGCGTAGATTACGCTAGCTTTCGGTTGATGGCAAAGCAGATTTAGCATTATTTTAAAACGATCTTTGAGCGCGTGTAAAAATGGGAATCATGTACAATTGACCGGATCAATAAACCTCAAACAACAGGAAAAAGAATGTTACACGTTTTTATCACACTCATTATGGGCCTGGTAGTCACAACTGCGCATGCGACAACTTTCGAGTTGCAGGATGCTAACACGCGAGTCGTAGGGCACAATATTATAGTTTATAGCCATCACGAAGATACATTATTAGATATCGGTCGTGCTTTCGATGTTGGTTACGAAGAAATCGTTGGTGCTAATCCGGGCGTTGACCCTTGGTTGCCTGGTGAAAATCAGCGCGTCATAGTACCAAATCGTTTTATTCTGCCTGATGCACCACATGTCGGTATTGTGATTAACTTGGCTGAAATGCGACTTTATTACTATCCAAAGCCTAATCAATATGAACGGCAGAAAGTAATAACGCATCCAATTGGCGTCGGACGTGAAGGCTGGACTACGCCGCTTGGAAAAACACAGATTATTCAAAGAATAAAAGATCCAACTTGGACGCCACCCGCATCAATAAAAGCAGAGCATCTTCAAAAAGGTGATCCATTACCGAATGTTGTTGCTGCTGGACCCAATAACCCACTTGGAGCCTATGCGATGCGTTTAGGAATGCCGGGCTATTTATTACACGGTACAAATAAACCATATGGCGTAGGTATGCGTGTTAGTCATGGTTGTATTCGATTATTTCCTGAAGATATAGAACATTTGTTTGGCATCGTCACTGTTAATACGCCAGTACACATTTTATATCAGCCAGATAAAGCTGGATTATTAGACGGAGAGCTATATTTAGAAGCACATGATGTGCAATCTGATTTCGATCAACGTCAAGGTAATAATATGACGTCGATGGTGTCTGCTATTTTGAAAGCTCAAGATCACTTATTAAGTGATGCTGATTTTCCATTTGCTGAACAAATTGTTAATAAGCACACCGGTTTAGCGAGACGAGTGAATCAGCCAGAAGAAGCGATTGTGACGAATGTTTGGTTTGTTCATACAGGACTGACTCAAAACGCTAGAGCAAAATTAGCACAGGCATCTACGCGATTAAATCTTAATGATGCTTTCTGGCCATTAAAAAATGCTGCAGATGGCGAGGTTATTCTCGGCCCTTTTGATACGCAACAGCAAGCAGATGATATTGTGAAAGCGTTGAAAGAAGTCACGAATATATCGGCATGGACAGCACAAGTATCAAGTGATGCAATGTAGACTTAAATTATTGCGGAACTAGTACGCATCATGCGAAGCCTAATCATCAATTTTAGGCAAAAAAAAGCCGGGATATAATCCCGGCTTTTTTTAAGCTTTAAGCTTATTTAGCCATTGCTTTTTCGAACATACGATCGATTTTTGCGCAACATTCGTCAACTGTACTTTGAGCAGAGTCAGCTGTTTGTTGAGCGTTAGCTGCTGCTAATTCTGCAGCGCTAGCTGAACGTTGTGCTGCATCAGCAGTTGATTGTGCATTGTTAGCTGCTGATAAAGCAGATTCAGCAGCTGATTGTGCTTCGCTTACTGATGATTTTAATGCAGCCATGTCTGTGTTTGCACATGCTGTTAATAAAACTAAAGGTAGAACGATAGCGCCTAATTTTGTCAATGATTTCATACGAATCTCCATGAGGAAAATATAAAGTTTTTTTGGTCAACTATATTGCTAAGAACAATATATACCAATAGGCTAGCAGGTATTATTTGGGCTGTCTAATGTCCTTTAACTTAAAACTGATAAATACCTCAGTTTCTTGTTATAATGAGTCGCTTTAATAACCTCGTGACGATTATTTTGTCATGAAAACGGTGGATAAAACCGTTTTACTCGCTCTGGAAAAAACTAGTCTATGCATCCTATGCTGAACATTGCCATTCGGGCAGCCCGTAGCGCGGGCAGTATCATCGTTCGTTCGTTACAACACGTAGAACATCTTGAAGTAACAACGAAAGGTCGTAATGATTTTGTTACCGATGTTGATCGCTTAGCAGAACAAGAAATCATTAACGCGATAAAAAAAGCATACCCAGACCATGCTATTTTGGCCGAAGAGTCCGGTCAGCAAGGTGATAATGAAGTGACATGGGTGATTGATCCCCTGGATGGTACAACTAACTTCTTACACGGCTTCCCGCATTATTGTGTGTCAATTGCAGTAATGGTCCGTGATAAAATTGAACACGCTGTAATATATGATCCATTACGCGATGAATTATTTTCTGCCAGCCGAGGTAGTGGTGCAAAACTTAATGATCGACGCTTGCGTGTGACTAAAACTAGAGAATTGGCTGGTACCTTAATCGCAACTGGTTTCCCATTTAAATATCCACAGCACTTAACGCCTTATTTAGCGACATTTAATGCCGTATTCCCACAAGTAGCAGATGTACGACGTGCGGGTTCTGCAGCTTTAGATTTAGCCTATGTTGCAGCAGGACGGTTTGATGGCTATTGGGAAATAGGTTTGAAAAAATGGGATTTAGCTGCTGGCGTCTTACTTATTGAAGAAGCTGGTGGTGTTGTGACTGACTTTGCCGGAGGTGACAATTATTTCAATCAAGGTAATTTGGTTGTTGGCAACTTGGCGGTTCAGAAGCAACTTTTAGACAGTATTACGCCACACTTAACTGAAGAGTTAAAAAAATAACGCTTACGAGTATTTAAATTTGAGTATTTAAATAATCTTAACATTTACATGCTAATAGCATTTCTTTTTATATTACAGAACTAAATATGACAACTAATCTTAGAGAAATCAGCAAGTTACGAAATATTGCTATCATCGCTCACGTCGATCACGGTAAAACAACCTTGGTTGATCAATTGTTACGCCAATCAGGCACTTTCAGTGAGCACGAAGAATTACAAGAACGGGTAATGGATTCCAACGATCTTGAAAAAGAACGTGGTATTACTATCTTGTCTAAAAATACAGCGATTCGTTGGAATGGCTACCACATCAATATCGTTGACACACCAGGCCATGCTGATTTTGGTGGTGAAGTAGAACGTGTATTGTCGATGGTTGACTCAGTATTATTATTGGTTGATTCATCTGAAGGCCCGATGCCACAAACACGTTTTGTGACACAAAAAGCGTTAGCGTTAGGTCTGAAACCGATTGTTGTTATCAATAAAATTGACAAGCCAAGTGCACGTCCAGCATGGGTTCTAGATCAAACATTTGATTTGTTTGCCAATCTTGATGCGACTGATGAGCAGTTAGATTTTGAAGTGATTTATGCTTCAGGTTTAAATGGTTTTGCTGGTTTAGAAGAAACTGTACGTGATGGCGATATGGAACCTTTGTTCCAGTTAGTCGTTGATAAAGTTAAAGCACCTGATGTCGATGTGAATGGCCCTTTCCGTATGCAAGTTTCATCATTAGATTACAACAGCTATGTTGGTGTTATCGGCGTAGGTCGTATTGAACGTGGTACGGTTAAAACGAATACATCAGTTACGGTTGTTGACGTTGAAGGTAAAACGCGAAACGGTCGTGTATTGACTGTGATGGGCTTTATGGGCTTACAACGTGAAGAAGTACCGTTTGCTCAAGCAGGCGACATTATTGCCTTTACTGGTGTAGATCCACTTAATATCTCAGATACATTATGTGATCCATCTGCTGTTGAAGCATTGCCACCATTATCGGTTGATGAACCAACTGTAACGATGACCTTCCAAGTGAATAATTCACCAATGGCGGGTAAAGAAGGTAAGTTTGTAACAACACGTCAAATTAAAGAACGTCTTGAACGTGAATTAATCCACAACGTAGCATTACGTGTTGAACAAATTCCTACTGATCCAGATAAATTCCGCGTATCAGGTCGTGGTGAGTTGCATTTATCAGTATTAATTGAAAATATGCGTCGCGAAGGTTTCGAAATGGGTGTATCACGTCCAGAAGTAATCATTCGTGAAATCGATGGTAAAAAAGAAGAGCCATTTGAATCTGTAACTGCAGATGTAGAAGCTGAACATCAAGGTACGATTATGGAAAAATTGGGCGAACGTGGTGCTCAATTATCAGACATGGTGCCAGATGGTAAAGGTCGCGTACGTTTAGACTTTATGATTCCTTCGCGTGGATTAATCGGCTTCCGTACTGAATTCTTAACAGCAACTCAAGGTACAGGCTTAATTTTCAGCGTATTTGATCATTATGCGCCTGTTAAAGTCGGTGACTTTGGTAAACGTCAAAACGGTGTAATGATTGCTAATGGTATGGGTAAAGCTGTCGGTTTCTCTATCTTTAACTTGCAAGATCGTGGTCGTATGTTTATTGGTCACAATGATGATGTATACGAAGGTATGGTTATCGGTATTCACTCACGTGATAACGACTTAGTTGTGAACCCATTGAAAGGTAAACAATTAACCAACGTTCGTGCGTCAGGTACTGATGAAGCGATTAACTTAGTACCACCTATCAGAATGAGCTTGGAACAAGCTTTAGAATTTATCGGTGAAGATGAATTATTAGAAGTTACGCCAAAATCAATTCGCGTTCGTAAAAAATTATTACTTGAACATGAACGTAAAAGTGCATCACGCGGTAAATAAGCTTTGTTGAATTAACATTGTTTAATTTAAGCTAAAGTTCAATAAAAAGGCCTCCTAAATCTTAGGGGGCCTTTTTTTATGTTTAAAATCATTGTTAAAGCGAACACTTGTTATAAACGATACTATCGTCCAAATATTAACGGCTACTTAGAATTTTGAAAATACTAGATAGTCATCACGATGCTGCACTGTTTGCGGGCTTATAGCGGAGACGGCTGATTGATAAAAGGGTATTCTATATTATAAAGTCCCCTTTATATTTTTGACGAGGTTTGAAATGCGAATTTTAGTTTTAATTGCTATTGGTCTTCTTTTGTACATGATTATAGGGCGTTTATGGCGCAGCAGTCGACCGGCTTCACCCAAAATTTCGACTGAAAAAATGGTGAAATGTAAACAGTGTGGCCTCCACATTCTTGAGCAAGAAGCACTTCGACAAGGCGATAACTATTATTGTTCTCATGAACATCTTGAGGCCGACAGCTAAGCAATTATGAAGTGGTTGAGTTTTAAGTCGGTATCTTCAGCGCCTTCTTTCGTGATCTCATGGCGTGAGTTAACGATCTTTTCTGCTTATAGAATGTTTTTAGCCATTATGTTGTTTGCAGTATTTGAGTTAAGGCTACCGCCGGTTTTTTTAGGTGAAGTTAATCCCGATTTATATTTAACAATTAGCCAGTTTTATTTATTCACAGCATTAGGATGGCTCGTTTTAAGCTTGAATCAATGGGGTCGTTTCAGCACTCAAACACAAATTCAATTAATTTCAGATATTGTGTTCATTACGTTATTTGTCCATACCAGTGGTGGTTTACCAACAGGGTTAGGCACTTTATTAGTTGTTGTTGTGGGTGCGGGCGCTGCTTTAATTCCTGGACGGATGTCAGTTTTTATTGCTGCAATGGCAACCTTATCGGTGCTGCTTGAAGTGAGTTACACGCAGATTACGGGTGATGGTGTCACTAAATATAGTCATGCAGGCATGTTGGGTGCAACCTTTTTTGTGACGGCTTTATTGGCTCAAACCTTGTCACAAAAAATGAAGTTTTCTCAAGTGGTGGCTGAACAGCATGCTCAGAATGCAGCTAAATCGGCAGCCTTAAATGAGCATATTATCAGTAGCATGCAAACAGGTGTGTTGGTCGTTGATGAATACGGCGTAGTGAGATTGAGTAATGAGTCGGCAAGATCATTGTTAGGGCTTAATAATGCGTCGACGGGAATTTTGTTGTCAGATACGGTACCTGCATTATCCAAACAATTGCTAATGTGGAGAAATCATAACGAGTCAGCACTTCAAACGGTGCAAATTCGTCCGGATTTGCCAGAAATACATGCTCGAGCAGCTGAGTTAAATAATGGTGAAACAGTGATTTATCTAGACAATACATCGGCATTAGCCCAGCAAGCACAGCAGTTAAAGTTGGCTTCATTAGGTAGATTAACAGCCAGTATTGCTCATGAAGTTCGCAATCCACTTGGCGCGATTAGTCATGCTAGTGAATTATTAGCAGAAACACATAATGGCAATGAAAGCAGTACAAAGCTAACTGATATCATCCAACGTCATAGTGCGAGAGTTAATGGTATTATTGAAACTATATTAGAAATGAGCCGACGCAAAGCCGTAAAACCGACCTTAGTTGCTTTAACACCTTGGCTTAATAAGTTTGTAAATGAATTTTGTGAGCTTAAGAATATTCAAGCTAAAGAGATTGAGTTGGTGATTGATTGTTCATTAACAAGTGTCAATATGGATGCTGAGCAGCTGCATCAGGTGATGTGGAATTTAGTGGAAAATGCATGGCATTATTCTGATTCTAAGTTCGAGATGAAACCGCGTATACAAATTCATTTACATCAAAAAAACAACGAAGCGATGATCGACGTTATGGATAATGGTAGAGGTGTTTCAGAAAAAATGCAGCTACATCTATTTGAGCCATTTCATTCTGATCGTACAGGCGGTACAGGCTTGGGCTTATACCTCGCTCGGGAGTTATGCCAAGCGAATGGTGCTCGCTTAAATTATTTACCCGATCAGCAACAATCCTGTTTTCGTATTAGCTTTCCACTGGTCAATCAAAGGACTTTGCAATGAACCCACAAGCCCTTATTGTTGATGATGAACCAGATATCCTTGAGTTACTAACAATGACATTGTCAGGCATGTCAATTGATTGTGTGCCAGCGGAAAATTTAACTCAAGCGAAACAAGCCTTAAAGCAACAGTCTTTTGATTTATGTTTAACCGATATGCGATTACCAGATGGCAATGGTTTAGATTTTGTCGAGATTTTACAAGAGCAGTATCCAGATTTACCCGTGGCGGTTATTACGGCTCATGGCAATATTGATTTAGCGGTGCAAGCTTTAAAACTGGGTGCATTTGATTTTGTTTCAAAACCACTTAAATTAAGAGTGTTACGAGATTTGGTCACAACTGCACTTAAATTATCACCAGTAGAACCTGTTAGAAAAGAGCGACGTTCACGCAATAGACTTTTGGGCGAAACGGATATTATAAAAAACTTACGTGGCAAAATCACCAAGTTAGCGCGCAGCCAAGCCCCTGTTTATATTAGTGGTGAATCAGGTACAGGCAAGGAATTAGTCGCAAAATTAATCCATGAATTGGGTGCACGTTCAGAACATGCATTTGTGCCGATTAACTGTGGTGCGATTCCTTCGGAATTAGTTGAAAGTGAACTGTTTGGTCATAAAAAAGGGTCTTTTACTGGCGCGATTGCTGATAAACAAGGCTTGTTTCAAATAGCCAATGGCGGCACCTTATTTTTAGATGAAGTGGCTGATTTACCATTGATGATGCAGGTCAAGTTATTACGCGCTATTCAAGAAAAGACAATCCGACCTGTCGGTAGTCATGAAGAAATTAGCGTCGATGTGCGAATTTTATCAGCAACCCATAAAGATTTAGCCGAAGGTGTTAAACAAGGTAGTTTTCGAGAAGATTTATTTTATCGATTGCACGTTATTGAGCTAATTGTCCCACCGTTGCGAGAGCGACGAGCTGATATTATATTGCTGGCAAAACACATTCTGCAATATCTAGCTAAGAAAAATTTGATGATGGCACCCGAGCTGGATGAACAGGCTATTTCAGCGTTAAATCATTATGCTTTTCCGGGAAACGTTAGGGAGCTAGAAAATATACTTGAGCGTGCACTAACATGGGCTGAAGGAACGGTTATTTCGGAACAAGATTTAATGTTACCGGTACCATTAACGCCGGTAGTCACATCGAATAATTATCAGTTAGCACAACCTATTTTGAGCGTAGAAAATGACTTGGAAAGTAAGCTAGAAGAGCAAGAACGTGAATTGATTACCGAAGCATTACAATCGACACGGTGGAATAAAACTGCAGCGGCGAAGAGGTTAGGCATTACGTTTAGAGCTTTAAGATATAAACTTAAAAAACTAAATCTAGAATAAGAATAATAACAATCTTTTAAGCTTATAAGCTAGATTTAGGCTCGGTTCAATTCAATTTAAGTGTTAAGAACCGAACCAATTAGTTTTTAATTAATATGAAAAGGCAGTACTTACAACATTCTCGCTAAGCTTTTTTGAACTGCCGAATCTGTGCAATAACTTGTTGAGTATCAGGTTGCACACCTCGCCATAACCGAAATGCTTCTGCGGCTTGCTCTACCAGCATGCCTAAGCCATCAATAGCTTTAGCCACATTATGTCGTTTTGCCCACGAAATAAAAGCAGTATCGTTATCGCTATACATCATGTCGTAACACACGCCATCTGAAGCAAGAATATCAGCAGGTAAGGGTGGCACTTCCCCATTTAAGCTAGCAGCTGTCGCATTGATAATGACATCAAATGACCCCGATAATTCATCATAACCGCCACCTTTAATGCTGCCAAACTTAGCAAATAGCGTGCTTAAATCTAAGGCTTTGCTGGCAGTTCGGTTTGCAATAAATAGTGATGATGGCTGATATTTGAGTAAAGGTTCGATGACGCCACGCGCCGCGCCGCCGGCGCCTAATAATAATAAGCGTTTGCCTTTAAGTTCAATCTGATGATTGTTTGTTAGATCACGACATAAACCAATGCCATCGGTATTATCACCAGTCAAACTGCCATCATCATTAAATATAATGGTATTAATCGCGCCTGCACGTTCGGCATGAGCACTTTTATCAGATACTTGTTGCCATGCTTCTTCTTTAAATGGCACGGTGATGTTGATGCCTTTAAAACCTTCTGTTTGTAATTGTCTCAGTCCAACTGCTAATTCATCAATCGGGATTTTTCTAGCAATATAATCCAGATTTTGACCTGTTTGTTTAGCAAATTCACTGTGAATGAATGGAGATTTGCTATGACTTATTGGATTACCGATAACGGCATAATGATCGGTCATTTGTTGGTTAGCCATTTTGCAACGTCTTTCGCAAAGTAAGTCAAAATACCATCAGCACCCGCGCGTTTAAATGCCATCATACTTTCCATAACGGTCGCTTTTTCATCGAGCCAGCCATTTTGTGCCGCTGCTTTTAACATCGCATATTCACCACTCACTTGATAAGCAAATGTGGGCTTTTGAAAAGTATCTTTAACGCGACGTAAAATATCAAGATACGGCATACCTGGCTTTATCATCACCATATCAGCGCCTTCGTTAATATCTAACGCGACTTCATGGAGTGCCTCATCACTGTTAGCAGGATCCATTTGATAACTGTATTTATTGCCACCACCTAAATTGCCAGCAGAACCCACGGCATCACGAAATGGCCCATAAAAATTAGACGCATATTTAGCTGAATAGGCCAAAATACGAGTATGAATATGACCGTTTTTTTCTAATGCTTGGCGAATCGCACCAATACGACCATCCATCATGTCAGACGGTGCAACAATATCGACGCCAGCCTCAGCATGCGACAAGGCTTGTTTGATTAATACTTCTACGGTTTCATCATTAACTATATAGCCCGACTGATCAATTAAGCCATCTTGGCCATGAGTGGTAAAGGGATCAAGTGCAACATCAGTTATGATGCCGAGTTCAGGAAATTCTGCTTTTAGTGCTCGAACAGTACGTTGGGCTAAACCATCTGGATTATAAGCCTCGCGTGCATCATCAGTTTTAACACTACTCGGTGTAACGGGAAATAAAGCCATAGCAGGAATACCCAAACGATGAATGATTTCAGCTTCTTTTAGCAGCAAATCAATACTCATGCGTTCTACATCTGGCATCGAGGATATGACTTCACGTTGTTGCTTACCTTCCAATACAAAACAAGGGTAAATTAGATCATTTACGCTGAGATGGTTTTCACGTACCAGATTACGAGAGAATGTGTCTTTTCTAAGTCGTCTGGGACGTTGAGCGGGATATGCAGATGCGGATAAATAAGGGTTCACGGTGACTACCTTTTTAATGAATGTATTGCGTGCTAGTGGAAATTGACATCATTATTGAAGATGTCTTAACTGAAAATATTGAACATGAAAAACACATAATGGAATGAGATACTACCGATTGAAAACCAAACTGTCATGGTTTTTTACATAGACTAGTGGGGTGCTTTTACGATAAAATTGACAGGATTTATCTGGGGAGAGCATACGTTGGCCCTATTATTCTTATCTGGTGGAGGTTCCCTTTGCGAACAAGCGCATTATTAGCTCTTGAAGACGGCACGGTTTATCACGGTGAATCGATTGGTGCTATTGGGCAATCAGTTGGTGAAGTCGTATTTAATACTTCCATGACGGGCTATCAAGAAATACTGACCGATCCCTCATATTGTCGCCAAATAGTCACACTGACTTATCCGCATATCGGTAATACTGGCGTAAATGCTGAAGATGAAGAATCAGCAAATATTTATGCAAGTGGTTTGATTATTCGCGAATTGTCACCTGTCGTTAGTAGCTGGCGTAGTGAAGAAGCATTAGATGCCTATCTTGAACGTAATAACGTGGTCGGTCTTGCTGGTATTGATACCCGTTCATTAACGCGTCTTTTACGTGAAAAAGGTGCGATGAAAGGTTGTATCGTTGCTGGCGATAATATTGATGTTGATGCAGCGATTGCCGCAGCTAAAGCTTTTGATGGTTTAAAAAACATGGATTTAGCGAAGGTTGTGAGTACTAAAGAATCATACAAATGGGATACTCCTTGCTGGCAATTGTCCGGCGAATCAAAAGCCGTTGCTGAACGATTCCATGTTGTTGCTTACGATTTTGGTGCGAAACAAAATATTCTCAGAATGCTTGTTGAGCGAGGTTGTCGTTTAACCGTTGTGCCAGCTGAAACGCCAGCTGAAGAAGTGTTAGCGTTAAATCCTGATGGTGTATTTTTGTCTAATGGTCCAGGTGACCCTGAACCATGTACTTATGCAATTGAAGCAATTAAGACGTTTCTTGATAAGAATCTACCTATTTTTGGTATTTGTTTAGGTCATCAATTACTCGCATTAGCCTGTGGTGCAAAAACAATCAAAATGAAATTTGGCCATCATGGTGCGAATCATCCTGTGCAAGAAATGACAGCTGGGTTAGTCATGATCACCAGTCAAAATCATGGTTTTTCCGTTGATGATACCTCGCTTCCAGATACGTTAAAGGCAACTCATATTTCATTGTTTGACGGTTCGTTACAAGGTATTCACCACACAACGAAACCAGCATTTAGTTTCCAAGGGCATCCTGAAGCAAGCCCTGGTCCGCAAGATGCAGCTCCTTTATTTGATCATTTTATCGATCTACTTGAAACAGCGACGGGTAAGTAAAAAATAATGGCAAAACGTACTGATATCAAAAGCATTCTTATCTTAGGCGCAGGTCCAATCGTAATTGGACAAGCCTGTGAATTCGACTATTCTGGCGCCCAAGCTTGTAAAGCATTACGCGAAGAAGGTTATCGCGTCATTTTGGTCAACTCGAATCCTGCGACCATCATGACCGATCCGAATATGGCGGATGCAACTTATATTGAGCCGGTCACATGGCAGGCGGTGAGCAAGGTTATTGAGGCTGAACGTCCTGATGCCATTTTACCGACAATGGGCGGACAAACAGCATTAAACTGTGCTTTAGATCTCGAACGTCATGGTATTCTAGAAAAGTTTGGTGTGGAAATGATTGGTGCAGATAGTGCTGCAATCAACAAAGCAGAAGATCGTGACTTATTCCGTGCAGCAATGACTAAAATTGGTTTAGATATGCCGAAGTCAGCCATTGCTCATAATATGGAAGAATCAATAGAAGCTCAGAAACAGTTTGGTTATCCAGTTATTATTCGCCCATCATTTACGATGGGTGGTAGCGGCGGCGGTATTGCTTATAACCAAGAAGACTTTATTGATATTTGTCAGCGTGGTTTGTACCTTAGCCCAACGTCTGAATTATTGATCGAAGAATCTATTATCGGTTGGAAAGAATACGAAATGGAAGTAGTGCGAGATCGTAAAGATAACTGCATTATTATCTGTTCGATTGAAAACTTTGATCCGATGGGTGTTCATACAGGCGACTCTATTACTGTTGCACCTGCTCAAACATTGACGGATAAAGAATATCAAATTATGCGTAACGCTTCGTTAGAAGTCTTACGTGAAATTGGCGTCGATACTGGGGGGTCGAACGTGCAGTTTGCAGTTCAGCCTGATACCGGTCGTTTGATTATTATTGAAATGAATCCACGCGTGTCGCGTTCATCCGCATTAGCCTCAAAAGCAACGGGTTTCCCGATTGCTAAAGTGGCGGCAAAATTGGCGGTTGGCTATACCCTTGATGAGTTGCAAAATGACATAACAGGCGGGGCAACACCTGCTTCATTTGAACCATCAATAGATTATGTCGTTACTAAAATTCCTCGTTTTACGTTTGAGAAATTCCCACAAGCAGACAATCGTTTGAGTACCCAAATGAAGTCTGTGGGTGAAGTGATGGCGATTGGCCGTAGTTTCCAAGAATCATTACAAAAAGCGTTGCGAGGTTTAGAAATTGATCGTGATGGTTTAACTGAAATTACCGATTTAGAAGCCCCTGATGTTGCAGATACATTACGCAGAGAATTACGTTTACCAGGTTCTGATCGTCTTTGGTATGTGGCTGATGCTTTCCGTTACGGCTTTAGTTATGATGAAATTCAGCATCTAACTAATATTGATCCATGGTTCTTGGTACAAGTCCAAGAGTTGATCGATATTGAAAATGGTTTGAAAGAGCAGTCTTTGGCATCAATTGATGAATCGAATATGCGTGCATTGAAACGTAAAGGTTTCTCTGATTCACGTATGGCAAAACTATTACAAAAGACAGAAAAACAAGTACGTAAACATCGTCACGATCTTAATGTGCGTCCAGTCTATAAACGTGTTGATACTTGTGCTGCTGAGTTTGCTAGTGATACTGCTTATATGTATTCAACGTATGAGCAAGAATGTGAAGCGAACCCATCTAATCGTGACAAAATCATGATTTTAGGCGGCGGACCAAATCGTATAGGTCAAGGCATCGAGTTCGATTATTGCTGTGTTCATGCTGCATTAGCGTTGCGTGAAGATGGCTATGAAACGATTATGGTCAACTGTAATCCTGAAACAGTCTCAACAGATTACGATACGTCTGATCGTTTATATTTCGAATCAGTGACCTTAGAAGATGTATTAGAAATTGTTGATTTAGAAAAGCCAAAAGGTGTGATCGTGCAATACGGCGGACAAACGCCACTTAAGTTAGCACGTGCACTTGAAGCGGCAGGTGTGCCGATTATTGGTACTTCTCCTGATGCGATTGACCATGCTGAAGATCGTGAACGCTTCCAGCAAATGGTTGAAAAATTAAACCTATTACAACCACCTAATCGTTTGGCTTTTTCAGTTGATACGGCGGTTGCTTTAGCCTCTGAAATTGGCTATCCGTTAGTGGTACGTCCATCATATGTATTGGGCGGTCGTGGCATGGAGATTGTTTATAACGAAGAAGAATTAAGTCGTTATATGAAAACAGCGATTCTAGTATCAAATGATTCACCTGTATTGCTTGATCGCTTCCTCGATGATGCGATTGAAGTCGATGTTGATGCTATTTGTGATGGCAAAGATGTATTGATTGGCGGCATCATGGAGCATATCGAACAAGCGGGTGTTCACTCTGGTGACTCGGCATGTGCATTGCCGTCGTATAGCTTGAGTGAAGATGTTAAAGACCGTATGCGTGAGCAAGTGCGTCAAATGGCATTAGAGTTAGGTGTTGTTGGCTTAATGAATACGCAATTTGCGGTACAAGGTGACAATATCTTCATTCTTGAAGTCAATCCGCGTGCTTCGCGTACTGTGCCTTACGTATCGAAAGCCATTGGTGTGCCTTTAGCTAAAGTCGCTGCACGCTGCATGGCCGGCCGTAGTTTGGCTGAACAAGGTGTGACTAAAGAAGTAATACCTAAATACTTCTCAGTAAAAGAAGCGGTATTCCCATTTATTAAATTCCAAGGCGTTGATCCAATCTTAGGCCCAGAAATGAAGTCTACTGGGGAAGTAATGGGTGTCGGTCGAACATTTGGTGAAGCTTTTGCAAAATCACAATTGGCAGCGAGTGTTTCATTGCCGACTGGAGGTAAGGCATTTATCAGTGTGCGTGATGTTGATAAAGCGACGATTGTTGAAATTGCCAAAGATTTAACGGCTTTAGGGTTCTCAATATTAGCAACGCGTGGTACTCAAGTTGTACTGAATGCCGGCGGTGTTGACTGTGAACGTGTTAATAAAGTGGCAGAAGGTCAACCGCATATCGTTGATATGATTAAAAATGATGAAATTAGTTTGATTGTTAATACAACGGAAGGCCGGCAATCTGTTGCAGATTCTCGCGAAATTCGTCGTGCTGCATTACAACATCAAGTTAATTACACCACCACATTGGCTGCGGCACGTGCTACATGCCAAGCATTAAACAGTAAAGATAATGATACGGTAAATTGCCTACAGTCATTACATGGAGAATTAAACTAATGGCGGTACCTATTACGTTATTTGGTTCAGATGAACTAAAAGATGAGCTACAACATTTAAAATATACCGCGAGACCTGAAGTGGTTGCGGCTATTTCTGAAGCACGTGCACATGGTGATTTGAAAGAAAATGCTGAATATCATGCCGCTAAAGAACAACAAAGCTTTATCGAAGGTCGTATTCAAGAATTAGAAGGAGTGTTGTCTAACGCACAAATCATCGATCCTGCTTCTTTGCCACGTGATGGTCGAGTGGTATTTGGGGTGACTGTCGAATTATTGAATATTGATAATGAAGATAAAGTCACTTATCAAATTGTTGGTGATTATGAATCAGATATTAAGAAAAATCGAATTTCTATTTCATCACCGATTGCACGGGCTTTAATTGGTAAAGAAGTTGATGATATTGCTGTCGTTAATGCACCTAGTGGCGCAATTGAATATGAGATTGTTGCTATTCGTTATGAGTCATAAATAATCTGATGTTATCTAATTTATTAGGCGAGCGTTTATTACTGACTTTATGGGTTGGTAGTCTGTTAGCCATTGGTTATATCGCTGTTCCAATGGCCTTTGCTAATTTAGGTGATGTCGTTTTAGCAGGCAATTACGCTGGACACTTATTTTCTGCGGTCAATATATTGGGTCTAGGCTGCGGCTCTATTTTGCTAATCAGTAAAATGATTGTTCATGGCAAGCAGGTTATCGGTCTATGGCGTTTTTGGCTGGTAATAGTTATGGTGCTATTGACGCTAGTTTTTAATTTTTATTTACAGCCAGAAATTCAAATCGTCAAAAACATAATTCACTCAGGTGATGATTCTGTAGTTGGACAGTTTGATCTATTGCACTCGGTCAGCAAAAATCTTTATATTGTTCTCAGCTTATTAGGTTTGGCACTAGTCGTTAGTACGGATAAAAAAACGAGTGAAGTAAGGACTTAAGTCGTATGGCTAGAAGTAAATCCAGTAATGATTGGATGAGAGAACATTTTGATGATCATTACGTCAAAATGGCTCAAAAAGCAGGTTATCGATCGCGAGCGACATTTAAGTTAGAAGAAATAGATAAAAAAGATAAATTAATCCAGCCCAAAATGGCGGTGGTGGACTTGGGATCTGCCCCTGGCGGATGGTCAGATTACGCACTTCGCAAGATGAATGAAAAAGGAACGGTGATTGCTTTAGATATATTACCGATGACACCATTATCGGGCGTTCACTTTATTCAAGGTGATTTTCGTGAGGATTCCGTGTTAGATGAACTGATGGTAGTATTAAATGGTCAACAAATAGACCTTGTATTATCAGATATGGCCCCCAATATAACGGGTGTAGACTCAATTGATCAGCCTAGCAGTATGCATTTAGTTGAACTTGCGTTAGATTTTGCTTTAGAAAACTTAAGTAAACAAGGTTGTTTCTTGGTAAAAGTATTTCAAGGTGAAGGTTTTGATGCTTATCTCAAAGCAATGCGAGAGGGCTTCAAAAAAGTTGTTACACGAAAACCAGATGCATCACGACCACGTAGTCGGGAAGTTTATTTACTCGGCCGTGGCCTAAAATAATTACGTTACAGAGGTAACAAACATTGAATGACATGATGAAAAATATCGTTTTATGGGTCGTCATCGCGATAGTGTTGATGTCGGTGTTCAACAATTTTGGACCCCAAAAAGCCAAACAAGGCGAAATCGATTATTCCACCTTCATATCCGATGTGAAAAATGGTGCGGTATCCGCTGTGGATATTCAAGGTAAAACCATTACCGGGAAGAAGACTGATGGTAGTGCGTTCACGACATACAGTCCTGATTATGACGCAGGTTTGATGGGTGACTTACTGAATAATGGCGTAAGTATTCAAGCTAAACCAGCTGAACAAACTGGTTTGTTAATGCAGATCTTTATTTCATGGTTCCCAATGTTGTTACTGATTGGTGTGTGGATTTTCTTCATGCGTCAAATGCAAGGGGGCGGCGGTGGTAAAAACCCAATGTCTTTTGGCAAAAGCAAAGCAAAATTGCTGAACGAAGATCAAGTTAAAGTGACGTTTAAAGATGTCGCCGGTGTTGAAGAAGCTAAAGAAGAAGTGAGTGAACTTGTTGAATTCTTGCGTGAACCTAGTAAATTCCAAAAATTAGGCGGTAAAATTCCACGCGGTATTTTGATGGTTGGTTCGCCAGGTACAGGTAAAACATTGCTTGCTAAAGCGATTGCTGGTGAAGCAAAAGTACCTTTCTTTAGTATTTCAGGTTCAGATTTCGTTGAAATGTTTGTGGGTGTTGGTGCATCACGTGTGCGTGACATGTTTGAACAAGCGAAAAAACACGCGCCTTGCATTATCTTTATCGATGAAATCGATGCCGTTGGTCGCCATCGTGGTGCGGGTGTAGGTGGCGGTAATGATGAACGTGAACAAACGTTAAACCAATTATTAGTTGAGATGGATGGATTCGAAGGTAATGAAGGTGTGATCGTGATTGCTGCGACGAATCGTCCAGATGTATTAGATCCTGCTTTATTACGTCCAGGCCGTTTTGATCGCCAAGTGGTCGTGCCATTACCAGATATTCGCGGTAGAGAGCAAATCCTGAAAGTTCATTTAGGTAATGTGCCTGCTGCGGATAATGTTCAAGCATCACTGATTGCTCGTGGTACGCCAGGTTTTTCCGGTGCTGATTTAGCTAACTTAGTTAATGAAGCTGCTTTATTTGCGGCTAGAACAAACAAACGATTGGTCGAAATGGAAGACATGGAAAAGGCCAAAGACAAAATCATGATGGGCTCTGAACGTCGCTCTATGGTTATGAATGAAAAAGAAAAAGAAATGACGGCCTATCACGAAGCAGGTCACGCTATTGTAGGTCGTTTAGTGCCTGAGCATGATCCGGTTTACAAAGTGAGTATTATTCCTCGTGGACGTGCATTAGGTGTCACCATGTTCCTACCGACGGAAGATAAATACAGTTTGAGCAAAAAACAGTTAGAAAGTCAGATTTCAAGTTTGTATGGTGGACGGATTGCTGAAGAATTAATCTATGGCGTTGACTCTGTAACGACAGGTGCATCAAATGATATTCAACGGGCGACAAAATTAGCGCATGACATGGTGACTAAGTGGGGCTTGTCTGACAATATGGGACCGATGTCTTATGGTGAAGATGAAGGTGAAGTTTTCTTAGGCCGTTCTGTCACACAACATAAGTCTGTTTCTGATTTAACAGCTAAAAAAATCGATGAAGATATTCGTACTCTTATCAATCGTAATTATCAGCGTGCTGAAAAAATGTTGACGGACAATATTGATAAATTACATGCGATGACGGCGTTATTAGTTAAGTATGAAACGATTGATAGTGACCAAATTGATGCGATTATGGAAGGTCGTGAACCGGGCGCACCAAAAGATTGGACAGATAGTTCTTCGACACCGCCTCAAGATTCATCTTCGGCTGATTCTGAAACATCTGGAAAACCTGCGGATCAATTAAATTAGGATCATCTAATGATTCTAGATTGTGCCGGTAAACCGTTAGATTTAACACATCCCCAAGTGATGGGGATTTTAAATGTTACGCCAGATTCTTTTTCAGATGGTGGTGAGTTTATTGCAGCAGATGCTGCTTTGGCTCAGGCTAAAAGAATGGTAGCCGATGGCGCAGGCATTATTGATGTTGGCGGCGAGTCAACACGACCAGGTGCTAAAGTGGTATCAGTAGAAGAAGAGATTGCTCGTGTGGTGCCGGTAATTCAGGCGATTCATAGTGAACTTGATATTCCAATTTCAATTGATACCAGTAAGCCTGAAGTCATGCGTGCGGCGATTAAAGCTGGCGCAGGTATGATTAATGATGTACGCGCCTTGCAAGTTAGTGGTGCAATGCAGGCAGCGGTTGATTGCGATGTTCCAATCTGCTTAATGCATAGCCAAGGCACACCGCAAACAATGCAAGATGCTCCTCAATATGATGATGTAGTAGCTGATGTTATTGCATTTTTATTGGAACGGAAAAATGCCTGTGAACAAGCAGGCATTGCTCGAGATAAGCTCATTCTAGATCCCGGTTTTGGTTTTGGTAAACGCGCGACACATAATCTTTTATTAATGAAACATCTGTCTAATCTCATTGCGTTAGATTTGCCTGTATTAGTAGGCGTTTCTCGTAAATCGATGATTGGTAAATTACTAAAAGTAACTGTAGAAGAGCGTTTAGCGGCTAGTTTGTCATTGGCAGCAATATCAGTATGGCAAGGTGCAAAAATAATTCGTAGTCATGATGTACGTGAAACAGTGCAAGCCATTATGATGTGTGACCATGTAATGAAGGTGAAAAATATTGACTGAACAAGTAAGACGTTATTTTGGAACTGATGGGATCCGTGGTCGTGTGGGTGACGGTTCTATTACGCCAGAATTTGTGCTTAAACTAGGCTGGGCAATAGGTAATGTGTTTGCAAAAGAACACAGAAGCAAAGTGCTGATTGGCAAAGATACTCGAATTTCTGGCTATATGTTTGAATCAGCCTTACAAGCGGGCTTATCTGCTGCTGGTGTTGATGTCTATTTATTAGGTCCAATGCCGACACCAGCTGTTGCGTATTTGACGCGTACATTCCATGCCCAAGCAGGCATCGTTATCAGCGCATCACACAATCCATATCAGGATAACGGTATCAAGTTTTTTTCTGGCGAAGGCACTAAATTACCTGAATCGATAGAACTTGAAATTGAAGCGATGATGGATCAGCCTTTAGTGACTGTAGAATCAGCCCTATTAGGTAAAGCTTACCGGATCGATGATGCTGCTGGACGTTACATAGAATTTTGTAAAAGCACCGTATCTTCAAAATTAGCTTTTTCAAATTTAAAGCTGGTTGTTGATTGTGCCCATGGGGCAACCTATCACATTGCGCCTAATGTGTTTAGAGAGTTGGGTGCCGAAGTCGT
Organism: Methylophaga sp.; assembly: GCA_011053005.1. Lineage (GTDB taxonomy): Bacteria > Pseudomonadota > Gammaproteobacteria > Nitrosococcales > Methylophagaceae. Next base: position 245,131 of record DRHW01000002.1, on the reverse strand, counting down.
GGTGATGGGCGCTGAGCCGAATGGCTTAAATATTAATAAAGACTGCGGTTCAACGGAGCCAAGACTACTGCAAGCAGCTGTTCTTGAGAACAAAGCCGATCTAGGTATTGCTTTAGATGGCGATGGTGATCGGTTAATTATGGTTGATCATCGTGGTGAACTGGTTGATGGCGATGAGCTTTTATTTATTATTGCACGTGCACAGCAACGTGCTGGTAACGAACATCCTATTGTTGTTGGCACTTTGATGTCTAACTTAGGTCTAGAACAGGCTTTAGAGTCGTATAATATAGCGCTGCATCGCGCAAAAGTTGGCGATCGTTATGTGATGGAAATGTTGAAAGAAACAGGTGCTACCGTCGGTGGGGAAGCATCAGGCCATATTATTTGTTTAGATAAAACCACAACTGGTGATGGCATTGTTGCTGCGCTACAAGTGCTAGCAGAAATGCAAGAAACCGGCATTACCTTAAATGAACTTCGATCGGCGGTGACTAAATTTCCCCAACGATTAATCAATGTTCGCGTTAACAAAGTGGTTAATTTAGCTGAGCACGAAGAAGTCAATGCTGCAATCAAAGCCGTTGAAGCTAAATTAGGCAATAACGGCCGAGTTTTATTACGACCTTCGGGAACTGAACCAGTTATTAGAGTTATGGTTGAAGGGAGAGATGCAGCATTAATTAATCAACTCGCGACAGAGCTTGCAACAGTGATTGAAACCTTACTTTAAAATAGAGCCTAGATGATCTAAATAAGCACAAAGTTAATGATAGTTTGTGATCAGTATTATGTGTAATCACTATTTTTAACTCATTTTATAGAGTGAATCATTGAGGTTTTATTAAATTCATATATTGTTTTCGTAGTAAATATTTGTTTATTGATTAATTGCTTTATTAGAAATGAGTCGGTAATCTCGCATGTTCAATATAGTTAATCAGGATGTCATAGTGCGTAAACCGTTAGTTGCTGGAAATTGGAAGATGAACGGCACTAGTGCCAGTAATGCACTCTTACTGGGTAAGATCTTAGCCCAGAAGAATACGTTTATTTCAGCTGAAGTCGCAATATTTCCCTCAGCTGTGTATTTGCAACAGGTACAAATGGCATTGCAAGGCTCAGGATTATCTTGGGGCACACAAAATTTGTCACAGTTTAGACAAGGCGCTTATACCGGTGAAATCTCAGCCGCTATGTTGAAAGACTTTGGTTGCAAGTATGTATTAATCGGCCATTCTGAACGGCGTTGTTTATATGCTGAATTAGATTTAGATCAAAATGTGCTCGATAATATTGTTGCTGAGAAATATGAAATGGCGCTTTCAGAAGGCGTCACGCCTATTTTATGTATTGGCGAAACACCTGAAGAGCATGCAACAGGACAAACAGAAGAAGTGGTTGCACGCTTATTAGATATTTTGATAAATAAAAATGGTGCTAAAGCTTTGGCGCAGACAGTATTAGCGTATGAGCCTGTCTGGGCAATTGGCACAGGCAAGTCTGCATCCCCTGAATGGGCGCAAGAAGTCCATTCTTTCATGCGTGAACGACTTGCAAAACATGATCCAGCTACAGCTGAATCAATACAAATACTTTACGGGGGAAGCGTTAAAGGAGATAATGCCGCACCGTTATTTTCAATGCCAGATATTGATGGCGGACTTGTTGGTGGTGCATCATTAGATGCCGTCGAGTTCGTGAAAATTTGTCAGGCAGCATGTAGTTAGTATTTAGGTTTTTAAAAAATGAATTCAATCATTCTTGTTTTACATATTGTCGTTTCACTCCTGTTAGTTGGCTTGATCCTTATTCAGCATGGCAAAGGAGCTGATGCAGGTGCTGCTGCTCTAGGTGGTGGCGGTGGGGCATCATCAAGCGTATTTGGTAGTCAAGGCTCGACATCATTTTTATCAAGAAGCAGTGCTCTTCTAGCTACTATTTTCTTTTTAACAAGTCTAACGCTAGCTTACTTTTCTGGTCAAACAGATACCGTAGACAGTATTACAAAAGTACCGATGACAGAAACAGTAAAAGAAGCGCCAGCAGATCTACCTGATTTGCCATAAGCGATACACAAATATAGCCGATGTGGTGAAATTGGTAGACACGCCATCTTGAGGGGGTGGTGGACATAGTCCATGGCGGTTCGAGTCCGCCCATCGGCACCAAAAATGATAAAAACTGTTGCTAAACAACAGTCTAACAAAAAATGAAATCCTCAATACTCTTAAAGTGTGGCACTAAGTGCCCACACTTTGGGGGCACAATGGCAAACTACATTTGTCAGAACCATCACGGAAACATTATTATCCTAATGCAGTTAGGCACATCTTCTTGCACCTAATCTGCTCGACCGACAGTTTAATCCTGAACAAGATAATACCCATTGGGTGAGTGATATTATCTACATCTGCTCTTACGAAGGTTTTTTGTATGTGGCAACGGTCATGGATTTATTTTCACTACGGATTGTTGGATGGTCGATGGATAAGAATATGGATAAACGTCTCGTGATTAACGCATTAATGATGGCCGTGTATCGACGTCAACCGAAACAAGAGGTCCTCGTTCATAGCGATCAAGGTAGTCAATATGGAAGTGCTGATTATTTGGCCTTTTTGAAAGAAAATAAGCTAAGGCCATCAATGAGCCGTCGTGGTAATTGTCATGACAATGCCGTTGCAGAAAGCTTTTTCGCTACAATTAAAAAGCGAATTATTCGAAAAAAGATATATTCGACAAGAAACGATGCAAAGGCAGAGATATTTAACTTTATAGAAATGTTTTACAATCCGATAAAGCGTCATTCTCATACAGGCGGTGTTTCGCCTGCTACATTTGAGAAGACGTATTTTTCGGAATTACAGACTGTCTAGTGAAAGCTGGGAAGTCCATGCGAATATTTTAAGTATTTCCATACTGGACTCTTATCAAAGTAAGGCTCTATGGGTAGAATTTTTTAGACGTCTTCATCGATTCAAACCCAATTTGGTATAGCTCTTCGGCAAGTTCCCATTTATTTTCTGGGCAATTACCATTCCAATATATGGTGGAAAATATGCCATCAAGCAAAGTTTGAAGGTATAACGTAGCTAGTTTTGAATCTAGATTTTCGGGTAACTCATTATGAGCAACTGCTTCTAACAGGCAATTTTCAATTCTAATGAAACGTGAATTTTCCCAATCCTGCCTCAGAGACAGCAACTCAACATCCTCATCATGTAATGCATAAAGAATACAGAAAACACGTTGGATATGACTGGGTTCAATCGCTTGATGTAATTCTAGGATACCTTGATGATATAGGTAATCAAGATAAGTCTGGCCATCCTCCATCTTTAGTATTTCAATACTTTCAAATGCGTGAATCACCATTGAAATTGCTACTTCAACTTTATTTTTGTAATGCCCATATATAGCACCCCTAGACATTTTAGCTTCATCTGCGATATCTGCCATGGTGGTATAACTCATTCCTTTTTTATAAATTATTAATTCTGCGGCATTAAGGATTAGATCTCTAGTCAGTTGTGAGTCTTCTTTAGTTTTCCTGGCCATCGTTTTTAAACTCCTTAAAAATAGGAAATATTATATCAGTAACTAATTAATCGTTCGTGATTGATTAATTAGTTTTATTCATGCAAAATGTCGCTTTCTGTAAATACCTCTTAAAACTGAGAATTAAATGAACCGACGAATTTGTACTCTAGGAACGATTGTTCTAATTACAGCTAGCATCATTCTAACTGGTTGTAACGATAAATCAGAACAGAAAACTGCAGGTGAAGTAGTTCAAGAGGTGACAGTAGTAACGACTAAATTAGAGCCTTTCATGATAAGTGTTGAATTACCAGGCAGGCTAGAGGCCTACAGGCAAGCCGAGGTGCGTGCTCGTGTCGCAGGTATTGTGACTGAGCGTTTGTATCAAGAAGGTCAAGATGTTAAAAAAGGCACGCCTTTGTTCCTCATTAATCCAGAGATACTAACAGTTGCTAAAAATGAAGCAGCAGCAGTCCTAGCTGGTGCCGAATCTAATTATGCTAATGCAAAAGATAAATTAGATCGTTACAAGGATTTATCTAATGATCATTCGATTAGTGAGCGAGATTATAAATCCGCTATATCAGAGGAGTTGCAAGCGAAAGCCGAACAACTTATTGCGAAGGCTAAGTTAGACAAAGCTAAACTTGACCTTGGTTACTCTAGGGTTACATCGCCTATAGATGGACGCGCTAGGCGCGCGTTGGTAACCGAAGGTGCTTTAGTAGGACAAGACTCAACCACTCCATTAACTACTGTCGAACAGATAAACCCGATATATGTAAATTTTTCACAATCAGCATCAGATGTGATGGCAATGCAACGTGCAGTTAAATCTGGTGAGGCTGGCGCCATCGCACTAAAGAACATCAAAGTTGACATAATTTTTCCAGATGGTTCTAAGTACAGTAAACCTGGAAAGTTGTTCTTTTCAGACCAAGCTGTAGATATTAGTACAGATACTGTTGCTATGCGTGCTCTATTTGATAATTCAGAGCATGAACTATTGCCAGGTGCTTATGTACAAGTACGTTTTGATCAAGGGTTTAAGAATAATACTGCTCGGGTTCCTCGTGATGCACTTATTCGTACGGCTGGTGGCGCCAGTGTGTTGGTGATCAATAAGGATAACAAGGTGGCCAGCGTCACTGTAACCGCGGATGGTTTGGTGGGAAATAACTGGATTGTAACTAGCGGACTTAAAGGCGGTGAAAGAGTCATAACATCCAACCCTAGAATGTTAGCGCCTGGCACTCTAGTCAAAGTGGCTAACTAGCCAAACACTCCTTAAAATCTATTTAACTGAGAAATATATGGCTAGTTTTTTTATTAAACGCCCGGTTTTTGCATGGGTAATTTCACTGCTTATTATCCTCGCAGGCTTGCTTGCTATACAAGGTTTGCCCGTGGCGCAATATCCAGATATTGCACCGCCTGTAATAAATGTTAGTGCTTCATATCCGGGAGCTTCAGCACGTGTTGTTGAAGAAACCGTTACAGCTGTGATTGAGCGGGAAATGAACGGTGCACCAAATTTAATGTATACATCTGCTAGTAGCAGCCCAAGTTCGGCATCCATTAGCCTAACTTTTCGGCAGGGTGCAAATTCAGATCTTGCCGCTATTGAAGTACAAAATCGCTTGAAAACAGTTGAAGCAAGATTGCCAGAGGTAGTTCGACGAAATGGTATTTCAGTAGAGAAGTCTGTAGATAGCATTCAAATGGTTGTATCCATCACATCAGAGAATAATCGGCTAACTGAAATTGAGTTAGGTGAAATTTTATCCTCAAATGTCCTCCAAGCGTTACGAAGAGTAGAGGGCGTAGGTAAAGTCCAATCATTTAGTCCTGAGTATGCAATGCGGATATGGTTAGATCCAGCAAAGCTGACATCTCTTAATTTTTCTACATCGGATATTCTTTCTGCAATCCGAAGCCATAATGCGCGCGTGACAGTTGGAGAAATTGGAACGGGAGGAGTGCCTGAAAATGCAACTATCAGTGCCAATATTATGGCAGATAGTACTTTAATAACACCTGAAGACTTTGAAAATATTCCATTACGGACTAAAAGTGATGGTTCAGTAATTACTTTAAAAGAAGTTGCTCGAATTGAATATGGTGGAAGTGACTATAGTATTTCCTCGCGAGTGAATGGAAATAATGCTGCAGGTCTTGCAATTAAGATGGCCCCTGGTTCAAACGCTGTAGCAACAGTTAAACGTATCAAGACGACTATGGATGAATTGAGTCGATACTTCCCAACTGGGGTCAGTTATCAAATCCCATATGATACTTCTTCCTTTGTTCAAATTTCTATTGAAAAAGTCGTACATACACTGCTTGAGGCAATCGCTCTGGTATTCCTCGTTATGTATCTTTTTATGCAGAATTTTAGGGCCACACTAATTCCTACTATAGTCGTGCCTATTGCACTATTGGGTACATTTGCCGTGATGTATCTATTTGGTTTTTCAATAAACGTGCTCACCATGTTTGGGATGGTGTTGGCCATAGGGATTATTGTGGATGATGCAATTGTAGTAGTGGAAAATGTGGAACGCATTATGGTTGAAGAGGAACTACCCCCTTTCCAAGCGACGATGAAAGCAATGAAACAGATTAGTGGGGCTATTATTGGTATCACAGTAATACTTACTTCAGTATTTTTGCCAATGGCGTTCTTTAGTGGTGCTGTTGGTAATATTTACCGTCAATTTGCATTAACACTTGCCGTGTCGATTGCATTCTCCGCCTTCTTGGCACTATCGCTAACGCCAGCATTATGCGCTACTTTACTGAAACCAATACATAAAGAACACCACGAAAAAACGGGGTTTTTTGGATGGTTCAACCGTAGCTTTGTCTCTTTCAACAAACGTTATGAACGTAGCATAGGCAAAATATTAAAGCGTCCTCTGCGATGGTTTTTTGTATATGGACTAATCGTTATTGCCGTAGTGATGATGTTTATGAAATTACCAACTGCATTTCTACCAGATGAAGATCAAGGTGACTTCATGGTCATGGTTATGCTTCCAGAAGGCGCTACGATGAAAGAAACACAAGTCGCACTAGGTGAAGTTGGAAAATACTTACTAGAAAATGAGCCAGTCGCATATGCTTATGAGGTTGGTGGTTTTAGCAACTATGGTAGTAGTCCAAGCAGTGGAATGATATTTGTAACACTAAAAGATTGGAGTGAGCGCAAAGGCGCTGAAAAACAAGTTCAATCTATTGTCGCCCGCGTGAATAGCCATTTTTATGGCAGGAATAATCTTACGGTTTTTGCAATCAATACACCACCCTTACCTGAACTTGGCTCATCAAATGGATTTGATTTGCGGTTACAAGACAGGGCTGGAGTCGGTCTTAAAGTGCTTGCAGAAGCTAGGGACAAGTTGTTAGCGGATGGAGCTAAAAATCCTGTTTTAACAGACGTTACTTTCGCCGGACTTGGTGAGGCTCCACTTATTAATTTGGATATTGACCGGCCCAAAGCCATGGCGCTAGGCATCACAATGGATGAAATTAACGCTACTTTATCCACTATGTTTGGTTCAGAATACATCGGTGATTTTATGCATGGCTCTCAAATTCGTCGAGTGATTGTGCAAGCAGATGGCAAAAATAGACTTAACATTGATGATGTAAGGAACTTGAGAGTGAAAAGTAGCAGTGGCAATCTTGTGCCAGTAGCTGCTTTCGTTACAATGGAGTGGACTGTAGGGTTACCTCAACTAACAAGATATAACGGTTTTCCATCATTCACTATCAATGGTAACGCTGCCGCAGGTCATAGCAGTGGTGAAGCGATGAGTGAGATTGAACGGATTGCCTCTACCTTAAAGAGTGGCGTGGGGTTTGACTGGTCTGGCCAGTCATATGAGGAACAAATTTCAGGAGCTCAGGCACCAATCTTGTTTGGTTTATCAATTCTAATTGTATTCTTAGCGCTTGCTGCCCTTTATGAAAGTTGGTTGATTCCGTTTGCAGTTATTCTTGTAATTCCATTAGGTGTCCTAGGGGCACTATTAGGGGTGACGTTAAGGGGCATGCCTAATGACATCTATTTCAAGGTTGGCTTGATTGCAACGATAGGTTTATCTGCTAAAAATGCCATTCTAATTGTAGAGTTTGCCAAAAATAACTTCAATGAGGGCATGGGAGTCATTGAAGCAACGCTTGAAGCTGCCCGGTTGCGCTTGCGCCCTATCATCATGACATCTCTTGCATTTGGAGTAGGAGTTTTACCACTAGCTGTCGCTACAGGAGCGGCATCTGGAGCGCAAGCTGCAATTGGTACTGGTGTGTTAGGTGGAATAATCACTGCTACTTTATTGGCCATTTTTCTAGTGCCTTTATTTTTTACAACTGTTGGTCATTATCTTAAAAGGCCGAAAAAACAAGAAAGCGACCTCCCATGAAAACAGCACTAAAGTGTAGTATTTTGCTTTTTGGATTGAACCTAACTGCATGTTCATTAATACCTGAATATGTACAACCTATCTCACCGGCACCTGCGAACTATCCAGCAACGCAAGAAGCAGATAACCTTAGTATGCCAAATAGCTGGCAACAGTACTTTATAGATCCCGAGTTGCAGCGATTTATTAAAGCCTCTTTAAAGAATAACCGAGACTACAAAATCTCAGTTTTACGCATCGAAGAGGCCAGAGCCCAGTATGGTATACAGCGCTCCGACACACTGCCAACAATAAACGGCACTGCTGATTATGAGCGTAGCCGTACACTTTTATCTGGAGGGCAATCTTCCAAAGCAAGTTTATATCGTGTTGGCTTAGGCATGAGCAATTTTGAATTAGACTTATTTGGACGTGTAAAAAGTCTTTCAAATGCAGCATTAGAAGAATATTTTGCAACTGAAGAGGCCCAGCAAACGACTCGCACTAGCTTAATTGCAGAGGTTGCCGTCAACTATCTAAATGTACGTTCACTGACCGAAAGACTTAGGATTACTCAAGAGACAATGCTCTCACGGGAAGTTGGACTTGCCCGCATTAATCGCCGCTTTTCTGCCGGCATAGATACGACAATTGATCTTAAAACTGCAGAGCTACAACTCGAAACGGTACGCGCTAGTCTTGCAGCCTTAAAAAGAGAGCAATTACAAGCAATGAATACCTTAAATTTGCTTGTGGGCGATCAAACGATGAAATTGGCAGCAAGTGAGTCACTGGCTACTTTGAAATTTTCTGCTTTGCCCGTTGGAGTGCCATCAGATCTCATAGAGCGACGGCCTGATATTCGAGCTGCGGAACACAGATTGAAAGCAGCTAACGCTAATATTGGAGCAGCAAAAGCTGCATTTTTTCCACGCATACAACTCACCACTAACATTGGGTTAATCAGTAATAGCTTCTCTCAATTGTTTAGTGGTGGCGCGGATCAATCATGGAGCTTCGCACCTCAATTAACAATTCCCATTTTTAATTATAGTAGGAATCAATCTAATTTAGACTTAGTCAAAGTACGAAAAAATATCGCTATAGCTGAATACGAAAAAGTAATTCAAACTGCTTTTAGCGAGGTTTCAAATATCTTAGTAGCTAGAATGCAACTTGATAAGCAAATAGAGGCACAAAATAAAGTCTTTGAGGTAGAACGAGAGCGCTTAAGGCTGGCAACACGTCGCTACGACAGCGGGATAGCAAACTACCTTGAATTGCTTGATGCGCAACGAGGCATGTTTGATGCAGAACAGGTTTTAGTTCAACTTAAACAGATATTACTGAGCAATAGTATTAACCTCTTTAAAGTTTTAGGGGGGGAGTGGGAGGTATAGATTATTTTTATAATTCCAATTGCTTCAGTCGTTATTTTTTCATTGGCCGGCTTTTCTTTATTTGCCAATAGCTTTGCCGCTCAAATAGATCTTGCTCCAATGCGGGCTAAGAAAGGTCCTTGTTAAACAAAAAGGATGAATAAAGCAGTAATTTAAGGTGTGTTGGACGCCTTAATTGGCAACGAAACCAAACGCCGCTATGGCATTGTCGTGAATGCAAATAATCATTTTACTGATACTTAATCGTTCTACTCTTCAGTGACTGGACGTTCGCTACTCGGCTTCGTTAAAGTAATGTCTGATTTTGATTGCATCATCGTGACATCAAAAGGTTTGCTGTCTTCGCCAAAATAAAGGGTGCTATGTGGAAAAGGAATTTCGATTTTCGCCTCATCAAAAGCAAATTTGATGCGTCTCAAAAACTCTCGGCCAACAGTCCACTGTTGAATAGGTAATGTTTTAATCCGACCTTTAATAATAACGGCTGAGTCATCCAGTTTATCGACACCGAAAATTTCTGGTTGATCAATAATCAGCTGCTTATATTGTTCATCTGACATCATAGAATCGATTACCTCCTGAATTTTACTGGCCACCACATCCGTATTTTCTTTATAGGCAACACCAATATCAAAAACATAGGCCGACCAATCACTGGTCATATTACTCAATGAAGATATATTACCGTTTTGAAAATAATGAACAACGCCCTGAACATCTCTTAATACGGTTGTTCTAAAATTTATGCGTTCTACCAAGCCACCTGTATCGTTAATAATGACAACATCACCGACACGGATCTGATTTTCCAAAATCATGAAAAAACCGGCAATAAAATCACGTACTAGGTTTTGAGCACCAAAACCGACAGCAAGACCTAAAATACCTGCACTGGCTAATATTGGACCAATTTCAAGACCTACTTCGCGGAAGATAACCAAAGCCATGGTAATCCATAATGCAAGTAATCCTGCTTGTCTGAGTAATCTAACGATCGTTTCAATTCGTTTCTTGGCTTCAGATGATGACTCGCCAGAATGTGCTGAGCGACTAATCCATATGACTTCTAATTTAATGAGTGTTCTTTTTAGAAGGAAGGTCAAAAACCAAGCAATAAAAAGTATGAATGTGATCCGTAAGGAAGTGTTAATTAGCGAAACATAATCAAGACTTTCGGCCAGTTTTTGCAATAACTCCATAAGTCGGAAACTCCTAGATTGGGATGTTAAGATTCTATTGCCAGCATAACAAACCGATAAATTTGTTATCAAGACCAAGATGTTGTTCTATCGTATTGATGTGCGATTAAATATGCTTTAACTCATCAGGTGAAAGCCTGCTGGCTATTCAGCATAACCGCTACCAATTGCACGAAAAGGCATCTTTAAGCCGAGTTCACCCACTTGCAAGCCTACCCATGCAGGAAATGTATTACTATTTGGACCGGGGAAAAGTGTGTATTCATTAGACCAAGGATAATGACCGATAGCGTCGGTGACTTTTGGGATAAGTGCTGCGGCTTTTTCACCTTTTAATGACAGAACTTTACTAGGTTTGGCACCATACCAGTATCGATCTGGCGTAGTTGTTGTGTACTTAGTTAATGCTGGTAAGCCACGTTTGATGCGCCATCCTACTACTTCATAAACCGTATATTCAGATGCATTTTTTGCTTTTATCGCAATCCAAGTATGAACGGCAAACCAGCCTCGCCAACTAAATGCATCAGCAGCATAAACTTCAATGACCGCCGATTTTTCTTCGACTGGGTTAGGTGCTATGCCAGCAGATTCACGACTTGCCGTTTGCCAGTCATTGTTCGAACAAGCAGTGATTAGAAGGCTAAATAATATGGCAGCGGTATATTTGATCAAGGTTTTTTACCTTTAATTGCTGAAAAATAAAATGGTTTGATAACCAGTTTACAATCTGTTTGCTATTAAACAATCATTATCTTAATATCTATGAAGTAGCAAGACGAACTTGATTAAAACACATTAAAATGGTATGTAATCATTACTTATCATAGGCCGTTTTAGGATAAGCAATCTGTAGCTGTATCAAAAGAGTCATAGAGAAATAAAATGCTTTAACAAGTCTCAGTTATAGGCTTTTAACCCACAGTCGACTAATGGAATCGAACTTAAGGGATGTAGAATGACAAACAAAATATTGATTGTTGAAGATGAGGCTGTTGCTATTGCCGCTATGCAAAAGCTGACAAATCAGCTCGGCGTGAGCTACGTTGCAACGACCGCTCAAGCTGCAATAGCCATGACTTATGATATTGAACCCGATATTATTTTGCTCGATTTAGGCCTGCCTGATTTTGATGGTTTTGATGTCATCAGCGCACTAAAGTCTGACGAGAAATACTTTCATATTCCAATTATTGTGATTACATCAACCACCGATAGAGAGAGCCATTTGCGTGCAATTCGCAGCGGCGCCGATGACTTTTTATCCAAACCCTTTGACTATAAACTCTTACAAAGTCGAATTACCGCCCTATTAGAACGACAAGAACGGTTGGTAGCGCCAACAATTAACGCAAGAGCTAAAGATATCGAAAGTAAGTTTTCAAACGTTCTTGGCATGCTTTCGGAAGCGGTGATTGTGAGCGATAATCAGGGGGAAATCGAATTAGTTAATCAATATTGTCTCAACTTATTCGGCTATCAAAAAGATGAACTTATTGGACAGAATATTAAGCTTCTTATCCCTTTTGATGATAATGACCCATTTCCGCAAAATCATAGACCAGTAGATGACTATTTATTGCTGGCTGTGCCAACAGAATTTAATGTAAATACTAAGCTAGGTAAGCCACTTTCTATTGAGTTTAACTCATCAGAATATAGTGATATTTTAGGCAAACACTATCTGTTAGTAATTAGAGATTTAACAGAAAAACGTGCAATCCAAGCATCGCTTGTAAAACGAGCTATGTTTGATTCCTTGACCGGGCTGAATACGTTGACTGCTTTTCATCTTGATTTTGATAAGCAGATTTCTACTGAGCGAACACAAGGTGTCATCTTTGCGATGATGGTAGATTTAGATGATTTTCACAATTTAAACATACTTTATGGTCACGAATGGTGTGATAAATTACTGATAAAACTAGCTAGTGGTATTGGAAATCTTTGCATACTGAAACGATTGAAAGCCTACCGTTTGATGAGTGATCGTTTTTTGCTTTGTGCCTTTATGGAAGATGGTGAGGACGCATATGGAAAAAGTGCCCTTGTCGAGCTAGCAATAAAGGACATGATCAAATCGGTTGATCATCAGTTTAATATCAGGTTATCAATGACAGCGACATCGCTGATCAGCACAATGGATGAGATTAAACATAAACCTTTACTTCAATTGCTGGAAATGTCACTCACTATTGCGAAACATAATGCTGACCGAGGTCATTTCATCGTTGCGGATGATACCCACTATAGCCATAGAATCGATTTGGCTTCTATTTCGCAGTTGTTACTTGCAGATCCTAATTACTTTGAACTCTCCGTGGCGATACAACCTAAAGTAAACCTCACTGGCAATATCACTTCTTTTGAAATACTGCTGCGATGGAATAGTGAAGAATATCCTGATATCGGTTTACAGGAATTTATTGGACTTGCTGAAAATACTAGCGCCATTATCGATATCGGTTATTTTGTTATTCAACAAGCCTGTTTATTCCTAAGTCAAATTCCGCTCACTAAGAGGAGGCGGGTGAGCGTTAATCTTAGTCTTCGTCAGTTATCAGATAATCATTTTGTCACTAAAGTCGAGGATATTTGTGATGCATACAAGATTGCGAATAATTTAATTAGATTTGAACTAACGGAATCTATGGTTGCCGATGATATTAGCCTTGTCGCCGAAAAACTTGAAATGCTGACACGATCTAACTTTTCAATTTCCATTGATGATTTTGGAACCGGACAATCAAACCTTCGTTATATTCATCGTTTGCCAATGGCTGAGCTAAAAATTGATAAATCCTTCATCGACGATATCATTGATGCCGATGGTGATTATCCTCTGGTTGATTCTATATGTGCGATGGCGCGAGCGATGGGCTTAACTATTGTTGCAGAGGGTGTTGAAACCTATGCTCAAGTTCAATATTTATCAGGTACGAGTTGCGATGAGATACAAGGCTATTATTTTTATCGCCCCATGCCACTGTCGACCTGTCTTGCCTTGATTAATGAAGCGGATACTGTTGATTAAGTCCTACAATACTCTTTCTTGAGCATCTCATTATGCGAAATAGTAACAGACAATTATCAGAACAAAAGGCGACATCAGATCTAAAGTTTAAGCTGATGGTTTTACTGATCAGTAGCATAATAACTTTGAGCGTATTAGTCTTTTCTAGCCTATCCGTGATTAATAAAGAACGTGCACTCCAGCAAGAATGGCATGATATTAAAACGAAACAAGACCCCATAAAAAATGCGCTTTATTTACTTGTTTATCATGCGGGTTATGGTGGATTTATTCATGATTTTAAGAATTATGTGATTCGACAAACCCCTGTCTATCTTGACCAATTACGCACGCATAAAGACATCATCGAAAATCAATATAGTCAACTTAAAGTGTTGTTGAAGGATGAGCCGATATTACTAGCCGATTTAGAGGATGTTATTGCTACCCTAAATGAATACTTCAGCAAAATTGATATAGCAGAATTAGCCGTTCAAAATGGTGCATCCGTCAAAGAGTTAGATTCGCTTGTAAGAACGGATGATTCAGTCGCAATGAAAGCGCTAGAGTCATTGAAAAAACATACCGATTCAACAATGGCTAAGTCAATTGATAGGACGAATCAACAATTAGTGGAATTGAATGCTGTGAGTAATAATGTACTACTGGTTTCTATTCCAATTATTATTCTCACTTTTGTCGGTATATGGTCAACGATGACTACACGCAAAGCCTTGAGTTTAGCTAATGCCTTTGCTATTAAAGCCCACGCTTCTAAACAAGCACAGGCAACTTTCCTTGCCAATATGAGCCATGAGATTCGGACACCTATGAACGGTGTATTAGGGATGTTGACCTTATTACAAGATACAAACCTAGATCAACAACAGAATTATTTTTTAACACAATCTCGTAAAAGTGCAGAAAAATTACTTCGTATTATTAATGATATTCTGGATATTTCCAAAATAGAGTCCGGCCAATTAACCTTCCAAAAAACTAACGTCAATATTGAACAGCTTATTGTTGATGTTGGTCGGCTCTACGAAGCGGAAGCAAATGCAAAATCAATAGACCTACTGTGCCCTGGCAATCCTATCCAAAACTGCATTGTTAAAGTAGATGGTATTCGGTTGCGTCAAGTAATGACCAATCTTGTTAGTAATGCCATTAAATTCACTGATGTGGGCGTGGTAGATGTGACCATTAATAAGATATTTAAAGCGGATACAGTAGAACTTACCTTTGCTGTAAATGATACAGGTAGTGGTATTCCAGAATCACAGACCGCCAACATCTTTAAACGCTTTAAACAAGTTGATAATAGTCTGACACGGCACACGGGAGGAACCGGCTTGGGTCTGACCATTTGTTCTGAATTAGTCAGCAGAATGGGAGGAAAGCTTGTGGTCTCTTCTGTGCTAGGACAGGGGAGCCAATTTAGTTTTACTATTGAGTGTGAACTAGCAGAGGCGCTAGAACAAACCACCTTTAAACCGATTGATAATCAAATGCTTATCTGCTTTGGGCATCCTAAATATCTGGAATATCTTACTGCATTATTAGCCAGCTGGGGAATGGAAGCTAAAGTTTCTCATGATTTGGAGGAGCTTGTTCAATTAATTGAGAAGGTGTCATCATCAATGACGATGGTGGTTATACTTGATTCTAAGATGGTTAATCATAATGACTTTTCTAAAATTGAGAGAATCAAGAAGAATGGCTGCAAAGTTATCATGACTAATTCGCTAACGTTACAAAATCACAAACAACAACGCCAACAATTTGCAGATGTTTCTATTGTTAAGCCGATTGCACCATCTGAATTGTACAACGCTATTCTTTCAGTAACGGGCGATAATATATCTGAGAATCAAGACTTAAGAGCATCATCACTTTATCGTTCACATCAAATGAAGGGACATGTATTGCTTGTTGAAGATGATATTATCAATCAACAAGTGGCTATAGCCTTATTAGGTAAGTTTGGATTAACCGTAGAGCTGGCAGAAAATGGCCAAGAAGCATTAAATAAACTCAAAAATCGTCAATACGCCTTAGTTTTAATGGACTGCATGATGCCCGTAATGGATGGTTATCAGGCAACTAAACTTATTCGTTCAGATGTTACGGGTGATATCGATAGTACTGTTCCTATAATTGCACTGACTGCAAATGCGATGGAAGGCGCAGCGGAGGAATGTATTAGCGCAGGTATGAGTGACTATCTCTCTAAACCCATTGATCCGGAAGTGTTAGTTGAGAAACTAAAGAAATGGCTACCTTCAGAGGATACCTCTTATAGTATTTAACCAATAACATCTTGAGTTTCGCTGGTACATGTAACTTCGTTCAAATGCAGCTCGTCGCTTATGTGTCCCTCTTAATATAGCGTATATAAATGTAGGTTTTCAGCCGTTACATGGAGAAGATAATGGATAATAAGATGCTATTTGATAAAGCTCAGTTACTAGGCCGTGTAGATAACGACACTGTATTAGTTGAGCAACTAATGAGTCTATACATCAAACAACTTAGCCAAATGATAGAAAGTCTCAAAGAGGCACTTGTGTTAGAAGACAAAAGACAGGTCCTTTCTCTAGCCCATAAAATTAAGGGCTCGTCGGTCACAATCTGTTGTCAATTAATTTCGCAAAAGGCAGCAGAGATTGAAAATCATCTAATCAACGATAATTTCAATGTAGCATTTATTAAAGATTTTATTAGTCAAATTGAACACGATGCGCGTCAATTTTCTTCATTGTTAAAAGATAATTGAACAATCAATTCTCTTTTACAATCTCCCTGATAAATAACCTAAGATAAAGTGGCTACTTATTAGGCCTTAAGCTGAATTTTTTGCTCAATATAAAGAGACTTTTCAACGAAATCTTAGCTAGATTTAAGTCAGTGATGACGACCTTTTTTGCTGAATTAAATTGATTCAATCGGTTATGACAGCCGTTTTATTTTCAGGGTTCCTCTAGTAGAAAATGATGGTACAACTCGATGACCAAACGCATTGTGATTAAGACTTAATGTCATTGCTGCTACTCATTCATGTTGGTGGAACTGCATTGAGAGAAAAAAATCTTAATTAGTGGCAACATGACATTTATCTGCCGTATATTTTGTCATTATTATTTACCTTCAACATGATCGGTTACTAGCTTTTTCTTTTTTAGCTGATAATGAAAAATAGCACTGAGTTAGCGAGTTATTAAACATTCCAAGCGTCATCAGGCTGCCAATTATCTAACCATTGAGGGATATCACTTGCAGGCATTGGCCGAGCAATGCCGTAACCTTGAGCTAATTGGCAGCCTAGTTGTAATAATGTCGTGCCGTGTTCAATTGTTTCAACTCCCTCAGCAATGACTTTACGGTGAAAGGCTTTAGCTAAGCTTATTACACCTTCCACTATCGCTAAATCCTCTGGATCATCCAACATGTCTCGCACAAAGCTTTGGTCAATTTTAATTAAGCTTGCCGGTAGACGTCGAAGATAAGTAAGAGATGAATAACCAGTACCAAAATCATCCAAAGCAAAATGAACACCAAGTTTACAACAAGCATTCATGGTTGCTGTTACATGATTAATGTCGGTTAATGAACTGGTTTCTAATACTTCTAGTTCTAAATGATGTGGTGAAACATCAGCGTGTGCTGTCAATAGCATCTCTAATCTTGAAACAAAATCAGATTGTTGTAATTGATGAGCACTGATATTGACACTAATTGGCAATATAATTGAGATGTTTTGCCATTCGCTTAGTTGTCTTAATGCCTCATCAATAATCCATTCACCTATCTCTAGACTAATGGCATGATCTTCTATTATGGGTAAAAAGTGAATAGGCGCAATTAAGCCTCTTGTAGGATGTTGCCAACGAATTAGAGCTTCTACACCGATCACTTCGCCTGTGTGCATATTTACTTTAGGTTGATAATGTAAGACAAATTCTCGTCTATCAAGACCTGAGCGAATATCCCCAATGCTTTCACGTTGGATTTTGATGGCATCATCATGAGCGGTATCAAATAAGTGATAACAATTTTTACCTGCTTCTTTAGCTAAATACATTGCTTGATCAGCGTGCCGGATAAGTTGATCGGCGTCAGCACCATCTTGAGGATAAAGCGTAACCCCAATACTGGCCGAAATATTTAATACGATGTCATCCACTACGATAAGTTCAGATGTGGCAAGTAATAATCGTTTTAATACCGGCTGACAATCTTCGGCGTTGACTAAGTTGGCGAGCACTGCGATAAACTCATCACCACCTAATCTTGCAAGCGTATCACCTCCACGTAAGGCTTCTTTTAAGCGTTGAGATACGATAATAAGCAATTCATCACCTACGCTGTGGCCGTGTTTGTCATTGATGGCTTTGAAGTTATCGATATCCAGAAAGACGACTGCTAATGACTCATGTCTGCGTTGGCATTGCACCATTGCTTGTCTAAGGCGATCAGCAAGTAACGAACGATTTGGCAAGCCTGTTAAAACGTCAAAATTAGCAATATGTTCTAGCTGATCTTGGTGTTCTTTCATCTGCGTAATATCGCTACATAAGACAACATAATTGGTTGTCACACCATGCGCATCGCGAACTGCGCTGATGGTTTTCATCTCAGCGTACAACTCACCATTTTTACGACGGTTCCAGGCTTCACCAATCCACAAGCCTTTTGCTTGTAATATCTCCCACATGTCGGCATAAAATGCTGCTGACTGTTTGTCAGAGCTAAACATACTCCAGCCTTGGCCTAGACACTCGTCTTTAGCGTAGCTTGTAATGTCGATAAAAGTATCATTAACATCAATAATTGTGCCCTGTTCATCAGTTATAGCGATGCCTTCAGCAGCATGAGTGAATACGCTAGCTGCGAGTTGCAGTCGAATTTTAGCCGCTTGTTCCAACGCAGTATTATTAGTAGCGATCAGTAGGTAACCAATGATCGCTTCTCTTTCATCACGTAATGCCGATACCGATACGGTGGCAGGAAAATGAGTACCATCTTTGCAGACAAAATTCAGTTCGTATTTATCATCGATGCACCGAGATGCCTTGTACACCAATGTTTCAAAGCCGGCAGTAATCGCTGTCCCAAGTTCCAAACTAAGTGCTTCTGCACGAGCAATAACTTGCTTTGTGTCAGAGATATCTGCAGGCGTAATTTTGTTGATAACATCAATAGCTGAGTAGCCCAGCATCCGCTCGGCGCCGGTATTGAAGATTTGAATGACACCATTAGCATCAGTGGCAATACTTGAAAAATCAGCACTATTAAAAATGGCATTCTGCAAAGCATTTGCTCGAGCTAGTGCTTTCTCAGTATTTTTACGTGCAGTGTTATCTGTGCCAATTAATAAATAGCCGATAATAGTGTTTCTCTCATCACGCAGTGCTGTGATTGATACTACGGCTGGAAAACGACTACCATCTTTTCGGATATAAGTTAGCTCATAAATATCTTCGATGCCGCGTGATGCTTTGTATACCAATGTCTCAAAGCCTGCTGAAATAACGGTACCAAATTCGATACTGAGCGCCTCAGCTCACTCATATATTTCTTGTGTATCTGAAATATTAGCTGGCGTGATTTTGTTCATTACCTCAGTAGCCGAATAGCCCAACATACGCTCAGCACCGACGTTAAATATCTGAATAACGCCATGAGCATCTGTAGCAATACTGGAGAAATTAGCACTGTTGAAAATGGCATTCTGTAATGTGCTTTTATTAATTAGTGCAGCTTGTGTTTGTCGATTCTTAGTTATTTCATCTGTAGCCACAAATTACCAGTGTCATTTGATTTAAAATTGATATTTAGACGGTTTTTGTAAAGCGTATGAGTTTTTTTGAGTTTTGTAAAATATTTATCGAGGCATTCTCCTGCAATAGTGTTCCACCGTTTTATGAGTGATTATTGCAAGTAATTTATTGAGGAGAGTCTGATGCAATGGATAGCTATAAAATAATGTTGATGTTGGTTTTATTTTATCGGGTTGTTTGGTTATTAAATGCATTTTTATTAAGCTCCTTGCGATATCGATTCCTAGTGACAGAGCAGGTGTGAGACGTTAAAAATACCAGCGTACCGAATTATCTGCTAAATGCGTTATATAGATTAAATTGGAAATTCTTATTTTTAATAATGGGTGGCTAATTTAAGCCAGTTTTGAATTAAACAATTGGGTTGACCAAAATATTTATAAGAAATATCACTTTATGAAAGAACAATTTTATGAGAACGGGTAAATTGGAAGTGCTTAAAAATTAACACGGCAATATTTAAGTCAAAAGAAGACATGTTGACGCTTGTATTTCATAAGCAATTTACTCTAATATTTAGCGGCTTAATTTAAAGGCTAGGAAGTGTTGAATGCTTGTTTCATTATTGGTGAGATATCAATGCTTTGTTGTCTCAGCTAATTATCCCAACCATACACATGTTTATTTCAAATCGAGCCCACTATATTTTGATTGAGGCAACGGTCTAATTCTGTTATTTTGTATCGCTGATTTGTGCGTAACTATTCTGGTCGCGCCATTATTAGAACTCTCCAAAATATGACTAAATTTATCTTCGTCACCGGTGGTGTTGTATCGTCCTTGGGTAAAGGGATCGCAGCTGCATCATTGGCCGCTATTCTTGAAGCTCGTGGTTTGAAAGTCACCCTCGTTAAACTTGATCCATACATCAATGTTGATCCTGGCACGATGAGCCCTCTACAGCATGGTGAAGTATTTGTAACCAATGATGGTGCGGAAACGGACTTGGATTTAGGTCATTATGAGCGCTTTATTGATGCCAATATGACTAAAGCCAATAACCACACCACAGGCCAAATTTACGAAAATGTCATTCGTAAAGAACGTCGCGGTGAGTATTTGGGTAATACGGTACAAGTTATTCCTCATATTACGGATGAAATTCAGCGTTGTATCTATGAAGGTGCAGGCGATGCCGATGTGGCATTAATTGAAATCGGCGGCACTGTCGGTGATATTGAATCATTACCATTTCTCGAAGCAATCCGTCAGATGGGTACCTTATTAGGCCGTGATAATGCGCTATTTATTCACTTGACCTTAGTGCCATATATTCCCTCTGCTGGCGAAATTAAAACAAAACCAACTCAACATTCTGTTAAAGAATTGCGCACGATTGGTATTCAGCCGGATGTGTTGTTATGCCGAATGGATAGACCGCTACCTGAATCAGAGCGTCGCAAGATTTCTTTATTCACTAATGTGCCTGAAAAATCAGTTATCGCATCGGTCGATGTCGATAGTATTTATAAAATTCCATTGGGTCTTCATGCACAAGGTTTGGATGATATTGTTGTTAAACAATTACATTTAGATGCTAAACCTGCTGATTTAAGCCAGTGGCAAACTGTTGCCGATAATATTGATAATCAAGATAGTGAAGTAACTATTGCGATGGTCGGTAAATATATGGATCTGACTGAGGCATACAAATCATTATCAGAATCATTGATCCATGCCGGTATTCATACTCGCACGAAAGTCAAAGTACATTATGTTGATTCTGACATTATTGAAAAAGACGGCCCTGCATCTATCGCGAATGTCGATGCGATTTTAGTACCAGGTGGTTTTGGTGAGCGAGGTGTTGAAGGGATGATTTTGACGGCGCAATATGCACGTGAAAATAATATTCCATACTTAGGTATTTGTTTGGGTATGCAAGTCGCCGTGATTGAATATGCTCGTAACAAAGCAGGTCTCAAAGGTGCGTACAGCACAGAATTTGACCTTGATACACCGCACCCGATTATTGGTTTGATCACTGAATGGCAAAAAGAAGATGGCAGCGTAGAACAACGCGATCATGATTCTGACTTAGGTGGCACGATGCGTTTAGGTGCTTATCCTTGTGTATTAGAAGAGGGCAGTTTGGCACAAGCTATATATGGTGCCAACGAAGTGAGCGAGCGTCATCGTCATCGTTATGAATTTAATAACAACTATAAACAAATATTAGAAGAAGCTGGTTTACGTTTCTCGGGTATGTCTACCGATAAAAACTTGGTAGAAATGATCGAAATCCCTGATCACCCTTGGTTTGTCGCTTGTCAGTCGCATCCAGAATTTACATCAACACCACGACATGGTCATCCGTTGTTTGATGGTTTTATCAATGCAGCCAAGAAACACAAAGCTGCTCACAATAATACAGGTGGAGAAAAATAATGGAATTATGTGGCAAAGAAGTTGGCGGTAAACAACCACTATTTTTAATCGCTGGTACGTGTGTTATTGAAAGCGAACAAATGACGATGGATGTGGCCGGTCGTTTAAAAGAAATGACGGATCGCTTGGGCATTCACTTTATCTACAAATCGTCGTTTGATAAAGCCAATAGAACATCTGTCAATAGCTACCGTGGTCCAGGTATTGAAAAAGGCTTAGCTATTTTAGAAAAAGTGAAAAAAGAATACGGCGTACCTGTTTTAACCGATGTTCACGAATACTCACCATTAGCTGAAGTGGCCAGCGTGGTTGATATTTTGCAAACACCTGCATTTTTATGCCGTCAAACCAGCTTTATTTTAGATGTGTGTAGCCAAGGCTTACCGGTGAATATCAAAAAAGGTCAATTTCTTGCCCCTTGGGATATGAAACATGTTGCAGAAAAAGCAAAATCAACTGGTAATAATCAAATTATGTTGTGCGACCGCGGCACTTCATTTGGTTACAATACTTTGATTTCAGACATGCGTGGTTTGCCTATCATGCGTGCAATGGATTGCCCTGTCGTATTTGATGCAACACATTCAGTGCAACAACCAGGCGGAATGGGTGGTTCATCAGGCGGTCAACGCGAATTTGTTCCTGTATTAGCACGTGCTGCGGTATCCGTTGGTGTTGCGGGTGTCTTTATGGAAACGCATCCTGATCCTGAACAAGCCTTAAGTGATGGTGCGAATTCATGGCCATTAGATAAAATGGAAGCCTTGCTTGAAACATTATTAGCCATCGATACGACGGTTAAAAAGCATGACTTTATTGAAGATTCATTGATTGGTTAACGGACTAAAAACACCGTCACCACGTTAAATATAAATTGTTAGCTAGCATAAGCTCTAAGCTATTCATTGGAGAAGTACCTTGAGTAAAATTACTGATATCCGTGCCCGTGAAATTTTAGATTCACGTGGTAACCCGACCGTTGAAGCTGATGTTATATTAGAAAATGGCATTATTGGTCGTGCGGCTGTTCCTTCTGGCGCATCAACAGGACAACGTGAAGCCGTTGAATTACGTGATGGTGATAAATCACGTTATTTAGGTAAAGGCGTACTTAAGGCGGTTGCTGCAGTTAATGGCGAATTGCGTGATGCAATTGTTGGAATGGATGCAGATGATTTGCAAAGTGTTGATGCAAAATTAATTGCTGTTGATGGCACGCCAAATAAAGCACGTTTAGGTGCGAACGCTTTATTAGCAATCTCAATGGCGACAGCACGCGCAGCTGCTAATGATGCTGGTTTGCCTTTATATCGCTACCTTGGCGGTGATAGTGCAACGACGATGCCTGTTCCTATGATGAACATCATCAATGGTGGTTCACATGCTAATAACAGTGTTGATCTGCAAGAATTTATGATTTTGCCTGTTGGCGCACCGACTATTGCAGAAGCAGTACGTTATGGCGCTGAAGTATTCCATGCTTTGCAAAAAGTATTAAATGACCGCGGCTTAAATACTGCGGTTGGTGATGAAGGTGGTTTTGCACCTGACTTAACATCAAATGAAGCTGCGATTGAAGTTATCTTAGAAGCCATTGCTAATGCTGGTTTTGAAGCTGGCAAAGATATTATGTTGGGACTTGATGCAGCAAGTTCTGAGTTTTATAAAGATGGCAAATATGTCTTAGCCTCAGAAGGTCGTTCATTAAGCTCAGAAGAATTGGTCGATATGTTTGAATCTTGGGTCAATAAATATCCTATCATCAGCATTGAAGATGGTATGGATGAAAATGATTGGGATGGCTGGAAACTATTAACAGATCGCATCGGTGATCGTGTGCAATTAGTTGGTGATGATTTATTTGTAACCAATACCGCTATTTTAGAACAAGGAATCGCCAAAGGCGTCGCTAATTCTATTTTGATTAAAGTGAACCAAATCGGTACGTTGACTGAAACATTTGCAGCGATTGATATGGCTAAAAAAGCAGGTTACACCGCTGTTATGTCGCATCGTAGTGGTGAAACAGAAGATACGACCATTGCCGATCTTGCTGTAGCAACGAATGTAGGTCAAATCAAAACAGGTTCGTTATCACGCTCTGACCGGGTTGCTAAATATAATCAATTAATTCGCATTGAAGCAGAATTGGTTGATGCAGCAACATATCCTGGTTTGAAAGCATTTAACTAAGCATGAAACCATGAAAGCACTAATGATTTTTCTAGCGGTGATCTTAGTTTTATTACAGTATCGCTTGTGGTTTAGTCATGATGGATTACCTAGTGTTTTATATTTGCATCATCAAGTCGACGTTCAACAGCAAGGCAATGATGTGCTGGAAAAACGAAATCAGTTATTAGCGGCTGATGTGCATGATTTAAAAAGCGGTTTGGATGCGTTGGAAGAACGTGCACGAAACGATATGGGAATGATTAAACGAGAAGAAACTTTTTTTCAGATCATCGAAGAAGCTAAGAGTGAACAATGAACAGGTGTGGGCCATTGTGCCCGCAGCTGGCATTGGCGCAAGAATGCAGGCCGATCGCCCCAAGCAATATTTATTGCTTGATGACAAAACGGTACTTGAACACACTTTAGAACGTTTAGCATCACATCCACACATTACAGGATTGATTGTTGCAGTTGCAGAACATGATCCTTATTGGGCGACATTAAACTTACCGTCAACCTGTCCTATTTACGTTGTAGATGGCGGCAATGAACGCGCCGACTCGGTTTTTAATGCGTTGCACTATTTATCGACATTGAGTACTGAAAATCCTTGGGTATTAGTACATGACGCTGCTAGACCTTGTTTACGTCATCAAGATATTGATTTGATGTTGTCGACGTTGATAAACCATCAAGTAGGCGGAATTTTAGGTATTCCTGTTAATGACACGGTTAAGCGTGTTGATGCGGAATCTGCAATAACAGAAACCGTTTGTCGGCAAGGTTTATGGCGAGCATCAACACCACAAATGTTTCGTTTGCAGGCATTAAAATCGGCATTGGACAGCGCTAAACAACAACAATTATCGGTGACTGATGAAGCCAGTGCTATGGAATTGGCTGGTTTAAAACCGCTGATAGTTGAAGGACATTCCGATAATATTAAAATCACCGTGCCACAAGATCTCGCACTAGCCAGTTTATTTCTACAACTCCAAAATAGAGAAATGTGATGAGAATAGGTCACGGTTATGATGTTCATAAATTTGCAGAAAATAGACCGCTTATTATCGGGGGGGAAACCATTCCGCATACTCATGGTTTAGATGCGCATTCTGATGGCGATGTACTTATTCACGCGATTTGTGATGCATTATTAGGCGCGGCAGGTTTGTGGGATATTGGTCATCATTTTCCTGATACTGATGCCAGCTTTAAAAATATTGATAGCCGTATATTATTACGTCGTGTTATCAATGATTTAGCAGAACGTGGCTGGCAAGTGAGCAATATTGATAGCACTATTGCCGCTCAAGCGCCTAAACTTGCGCCCTTTATTCCTGCAATGCGTGCTAAGTTAGCAGAAGATCTTGCTGTCGGTATTGATGCGATTAATGTCAAAGCTACTACGACTGAAAAGTTAGGCTTTGTCGGCAGGGAAGAAGGTATCGCTGCTCATGCTGTTGTACTCATTAAGAAAAAAGACTAAACATGCACAGTTTCGACTTTGCTGTTTTACCACATATTAATTCTGATGCTTTATCGTGTTCGGCAACGATTCGTAGCCAACGTGAATTTTTCCAAGTCGATGAACAATTACCCTTTGAACCTGATGGCGGTGGTGGTCATGTTTGGTTAAACATTCAAAAACGCGGCATTAATACTGATTGGTTAGCGCTTGAGTTAGCAAAATTTGCTGGCGTGCACCAAGTCGCTGTTGGTTTTGCAGGGTTGAAAGATCGTCATGCGGTGACTCGCCAATGGTTTAGCATTAACTTAGAAGGTTTTGCAGAACCAGATTGGTCGGCATTTGAAACAGATGATATTCAGATTATCGAACAAACGCGTCATGGTAAAAAATTAAAACGAGGTGTGCTTGCTGGCAATACATTCACCTTACGTTTGACCGATCTGCAAGGTGATAAAGCATTGTGGGAATCATCACTCAATAAGATCCAACAACAAGGCGTGCCGAATTATTTTGCTGAACAGCGTTTTGGTCATCAAGCAGGTAATTTATATCGTGTTGAGCACTGGTTTTCAACTGGTAAAGCACCCCGTAAACGCAATCAAAAAAGTATTTATCTATCCGCAGCGCGATCTTGGTTGTTTAACCTTGTTCTAGCAGAACGCATTAAAATGGGTCAATGGAATCAAGCATTAGTCGGTGATGTAATGTTATTGGCAGGGACTAAAGCCAGTTCATTTGTGGTTGATGATATTGATCAAACCTTAAAGACCCGATTAGCTACAATGGATGTTCATCCAACTGGGCCAATGTGGGGACGAGGTAATCCGCTGGTTCATGGTGATAGTTTAGCTGTTGAACAAGCCGTGTTAGCTGACTGGCAAGCCTGGCAACAAGGTTTAGAAAAAGCGGGTATGAGCCAAGAGCGTCGTGCTATGCGTCTGTATCCTGCTGATTTTAAATGGCAATTTATGGCTGATAATCAGTTAGAATTAACGTTCTTTTTACCTGCTGGCAGTTATGCTACGGCGGTAATGCGAGAGTTAGCGGTGATTAGCGATGCCCAACATCGAAACTCTGATGTTGCTGAAGCTATCTCAAATAATGAGTCTCCATAACCATAAGGTCATTTATCATGTTGAGATTTAAACAGATATTCACTTTGTTATGTTTATTGCCAACGGTATTGTTCGCTCAAACATGGCAAGCGCAAAGCACTGATACCCAAATCGCTGTACTTGAATTATTTACATCCGAAGGCTGTGGCTTATGTCCTGCGGCTGATCGTTGGGTAGAAACATTGCCTCAACAAGGCATCACAGATGAGCAGCTCATCATCTTGGGTTTCCACATTGATTATTTAGATGACAAAAAAGGCTGGATAGATCGTTTTGCCAGCCCGGTTTTTTCTGAGCGGCAACGTCAATTAGCACGACTTAATTTATATCAAACTATTTATACGCCAGAGTTTGTGATCAGTGGTGAAGTTATTCATAACTGGCAGAAATATGTGAAAGATGTCGTGAAAGCGGTGAATGGTTTTACGCCAGAAGCTCAGATTGGGCTGGCAGTTTCGCAAGACAATAATCAACTAAGCGCTACTGCATCTATCAACATTGATGGTACTGAAAATCGTCAATTCTCCGTGTTATATCTTGCGGTAACGGAAGATGACATCATCAGTAAAGTCGCTGGTGGCGATAATGCGGGCGCCACATTTAACCATCAGCATTTAGTTAGAAAGTGGTTAGGTCCTTTTAAATTGAATAGTGATGGCGAAACAACTGTGTCGACCGAGATAAAATTGGATGAAGCTTGGCACCGAGATAATCTTAAGCTTGTTGCCGTGGTGCAAAACTTAAACGATGGTTTTGTATTGCAAGGCTTATCCTTACCGTTAACCAATAA
This sequence comes from Methylophaga sp., assembly GCA_011053005.1. Classification (GTDB taxonomy): domain Bacteria; phylum Pseudomonadota; class Gammaproteobacteria; order Nitrosococcales; family Methylophagaceae. The sequence goes on along the minus strand of DRHW01000002.1, from coordinate 217,788 downwards.
AGAATAAAAATAAAGATGGAATATTTACCGCTATTTGTTGATCTTAAAGATCGAGCATGTCTTGTTGTAGGCGGTGGTGAAATTGCCGCTCGCAAAGCTGGATTATTAAGAAAAGCGAATGCAAATGTAACGATAGTAGCGCCTGAAATATCAGTATCAACAAAATCAATGATCGATGCAGGTGAAGCTGTTTGGTTGAACAGTTTATTTATTGGCGAACAATTATCTGATCAGCTATTAGTGATTGCCGCGACTAATGATGAAGCGGTTAATCGCGATGTTTATGATCAAGCAAAAGCCAAAAATATTTTAGTTAATGTGGTGGATAGTCCCGAGTTATGTGATTTTATTTTGCCTTCGATTCTCGATCGTTCGCCGATTGTGGTTGCGATATCAAGCGGTGGTCAATCACCTATTTTGGCTCGCCAATTAAGAGCAAGATTGGAAACGTTAATTCCACCTAGTTATGGTCGACTCGCTGAATTAGTAGGGCGTTATCGCGATGTAGTAAAAGAGAAATTATCGACGCTGGCGATGCGACGCCGGTTTTGGGAAACTGTGCTGCAAGGCAAAGTGGCTGATCATGTACTGGCAGGTCGTGATGAATTAGGCGAACAAACATTAAACGCGTTGCTTGCAAACAACGATGATGTCGAATTACAACGAGGTGAAGTGTATCTTGTAGGAGCTGGGCCGGGCGATCCTGAATTGCTGACTTTCAAAGCACTCAGGTTGATGCAGCAAGCTGATGTGGTGTTTTATGATCGTTTAGTCAGCAAAGAAGTGTTAGATTTAGTTCGCCGTGAAGCTGAACTGATTTATGTCGGCAAACAACGTGCTTGGCATGCGGTCCGTCAGGATGAAATTAATCAATTATTGTTAGAACATGCTCAACAAGGCAAGCGTGTATTACGGCTGAAAGGTGGTGATCCATTTATCTTTGGTCGTGGCGGAGAAGAAATTGCCACCCTTGCCGAGGCGAAGATACCTTTCCAAGTTGTGCCGGGAATTACTGCCGCATCAGGTTGTGCAAGTTATGCGGGTATTCCTCTTACTCATCGTGATTATTCACAAAGTTGCATCTTTGTAACCGGACAGTTGAAAGAAGGCGAGTTAGATTTGAATTGGTCAGCCTTAGTCCAACCGAGACAAACGGTTGTTGTATATATGGGGTTAGCTGGGTTACCAACCTTGAGTCAACAATTATTGAAACATGGTTTACCCGCCGATACGCCTGCTGCTTTAGTGCAACAAGGAACGACAGAAAATCAAAAAGTGTGGATCAGTACTATTGCTGAATTACCGAATGTTGCAGAGCGCGAACAACCTATTGCGCCAACACTCGTTATTATTGGTCATGTCGTCACCTTGCATAAAAGCCTTGCTTGGTTCTAAGTGGTTATAAAAAACCAATAGCGATGGCTGAAAACAACCAATTAGTTGATTTTATAAAAAATTAGTTTTTTAACTGACTGATACTAAGCGGAAAACGTTGTTGGCATTAAATCTGCTTGTAGTAATTTTTTTATAATTATAACTAATAGAGAGTAATGCGAATTATGTATATACCATCTAAACGCAAAGCGTTATCACTCATGCTGATTTCAGCAATGATGAGTGGTACTGCTTTTGCTGCAGAAGACAATGTTGAGTTAAGCAATATTCAAGTCATAGGAACAACACCATTGCATGGTGTTGGCTTACCTGCGGATATGATTGCTAGTAATGTTCAATCTGCGACGTCAGAAGATTTAGAGCGCGTTCAGGCGCTAGATTTATCTGATTTTATGAATAAAACATTGGGCAGCGTCAGTTTAAATCAAGCACAAAATAACCCCTTCCAGCCTGATTTGAAATATCGCGGTTTTACTGCTTCTCCTTTGGTAGGTAACTCACAAGGATTGTCTGTATATATTGATGGTGTTCGTGCTAACGAACCTTTTGGAGATGCAATTAATTTTGAATTGATTCCTGAATCAGCTATTGCCAGCATGAATTTAATGCCAGGCTCTAATCCTCTTTTTGGTTTGAATACATTGGGCGGTGCTTTATCAATTCAAACCAAAAATGGTTTTACGCATGAAGGTCATGAGTTAGAAGCTTATACTGGATCATTTGGTCGTGATTCTATGACTGTCTCAAGTGGTGGTAACGATGGTAAATTTGGTTATTTTGCTACAGGTGCAATTACCAAAGAAGATGGTTGGCGTGACTTTTCTCCGTCCCGCGTAGAGCAATTTTTCTCTAATTTAAGTTATAGAAATGAAGGCACGTCATTAGATTTAGGTATCACTCTGGTTGATAGTGATCTTAATGGTAATGGTGCTTCGCCTGTTGAGCTTGTTGATATGGATCGTAAAGCCGTATTTACTCATCCTGATAATACTCAAAATGAGCTCCGAATGTTTACGTTGAATGGTTCGCACTGGCTTAATGACCAAGTGATGCTGTCAGCAAATACGTATTATCGTTCTAGTGATCGTTCAACATTTAACGGCGATGGTTCAGAGTTATCCGTTATCGGTAATGATCTTGGTGAAGATGAAGATGGTGTAGATGGTGTTTTTGATGGCGATGACGAAATACTCACAAACAATGCTGCTGCTCTTGGTTTTGCCGATGACGATGATGTGGCTCTGAATAATACTAGTGAAACGAAGCAAGATAGTTATGGTTTTGGATTACAATCAACGTTTCTTAAGAATTTATTTGGCAAAGAAAATCAGTTAATTGTGGGCGCCAGTTACGATCGTTCTGATGTTAAATATACTTCTCAATCTGAAGTAGCACAATTTACTTCGAGCCGAGGCACAAATGGTACCGGTTTTATAATTGATGAAACAATTGTTGATGGTGATATTGAAACTGAAACGTTTAGTTTGTTTTTCACCGATACTATGTCGTTGACCGAGAAACTTGCATTAACTGTAGGTGGACGTTATAACCGTATCGCAATTGATATTTCAGGTTCGAGTAAGGGGGGAGAGCAGAATTTGAACGAAACAGGTGATACCCATGTATTCACACGTTTTAATCCTTCGGTTGGCTTAACCTATGCAATTCAAGATAATCTAAGCGTATATGGTAGCTACAGCGAGTCAAACCGTGCGCCAAGCCCTTCAGAGTTGACATGTGCACAAGATGATTCTCGAGCAGAGCAAATCAGCTGTGCATTACCTAACTCATTTTTAGCAGATCCACCGTTAGATGACGTTGTTGCAAGAACCGTTGAAGCCGGCCTACGAGGAAACAATACTGGTGTTAATTGGAATGCTAATGTTTATTACACTGAGCTAAAGGATGACTTGTTCTTCTTCCCGGCCACTGAAGATGATCCAGCTGATCCACGATTAAGAACTGGTAATTTTGATAATATTGACAAGACGGCTCGAGCTGGATTAGAGCTAGGTCTATTTGGTGAAGTTGATAAATTTGATTGGTTTGCAAATTACTCTTATGTACGTGCTACATTTGAAGATAAATTCCAATATGCTCGTGAAGTAGAAGATAATTTAGAAACCTTTACTGTTAACAAAGGCGATCGTTTGCCGGGAATTCCTGCTCATAATGTGAAAATTGGAGCAGACTACCACTTTAATCAACAGTTCTCTCTTGGCTTAACAGCTTCATATCACTCTAGTCAGTACTATAGAGGCGATGAAGCTAATGAGGACAAGAAGATTAGTGCATACAAAGTTGTGAACTTACATAGTCGTTATAAACTTAATGACAATGTGCAGTTCTTTGCAAAAGTTGATAACCTCTTTGATAGCGAGTATGAAACATTTGGTTTATATGGTGAACCAGATGAAGCGCCAGGGTTTGATTTTGAAGATCCTCGCTTCGTTGGTGCCGGTGCGCCTCGCGCTGGCTGGATCGGTATTAAAGTATCAATGTAATCATTTAAAAATAGCTTGAAAACTAACCCAAGTCATTGTGTTTATCAGTGACTTGGGTTTTTTTATAGCTACTAAATGGTGATTAACTATATTTTGGAGATTAAGAGTGAAAAAAATAGTCATCCTGTCTGCTGTGTTAATGCTTATGTCTAATAGTGTATTGGCTGAAGAAAAACCACATTATTTTGAAAAATGTTTGGCAGCAGCCTTAGTTGAAAGACCAGGGCAAGTGGTCAAAGTCGAAATGATAAGCGTAGAAAGTGATCATGTTTATGAGTTTGATATTCGTGGCATAGATGGTTCGGATTGGGATATATCATGTGATGCCCATCGGGTCGTTATTTCTGAAATTGAGCGCGAAGTCGATAATGTAAATCATCCATTATTTAAATCGAAGGCAAAAGTAAATGAAGCCGAAGCTCGTAAAACAGCATTAGCCGTTTACCCCGGTGAAATCGTTGAAGTTGAGTATGAAATTGAGTCTAACGGCGCAGCGACTTATGAATTTGATATTGATACGACGATGGGTGGTCAACAAATGAAAATTGAAGTGGATGCAACATCTGGTGACATCGTAGAAGCGCATAGTGAGCTTTGGCAAGTTGGTTTGGAATAAAGAATATAGATTTAACATACCGTGATGCTAGTAATAACATCACGGCTTTTTAATGAAGCTTGGCGTTAATTTAGATTGTTAAAACTAAATATCAACTTAAATTAAATAAATCGCATCGATAAGTCGATGGCGCGAATATCTTTGGTAATAGCACCAATTGAAATACGGTCAACGCCCGTTTCTGCAATCTCACGTACATTGTTTAATGTGATGCCGCCTGATGCTTCTAATTTTGCTTTACCTTGGTTCAAGTCAACGGCTTTTATTAAGGCAGGAATATCAAAGTTATCAAGCAAAATAATATCTGCCTGTGCCATTAAGGCTTGTTCTAATTCATCAAAGCTTTCAACTTCTACCTCAATGGCAATGCCTTGATGTAATTGTCGTGCTTGGTTTACCGCAGCAGCAATCGAACCCGCGGCATTGATATGGTTTTCTTTGATTAAAATACCATCATACAAGCCCATACGATGGTTATATCCACCGCCACAACGTACTGCATATTTTTGCGCCGTACGTAGACCAGGAATCGTTTTACGGGTATCTAGTATTTGAACCGCTAAGCCAGTTACTTGATCGGTGTATTGTCTTGCTAAGGTGGCAGTAGCTGAAAGGGTTTGGATAAAATTCATTGCGGTTCGTTCGCCAGTAAGCAAGGTTCTCGCCGGACCATGCAAGGTGCAAATTACATTATTTGCTTGCATCTGTTCGCCATCATTAAAAAACCAGTTAACAGTGATGTTAGGATCAAGCAGTTTGAATACATTTTCTAGCCATACTTGTCCGCACAGCGTGGCATTCTCACGTGTCATTATCGATGCATTTGCTAAGGTATTAATTGGGATCAAATCTGCAGTTAAATCTTGTGCTCCAAGATCTTCGAGCAAGGCTAACTTGGCTTGAGCAATTATAAATTCATCCGGTATGGTGTTTTCGATTGTCATCAGCAAAGCGCCTTTCAATAAATATTAAAGGTGCTAAGGGTAACGGGTGACAGCAAAATTTTCTATCTTTTTTGCCTAATCGATGTCTTTTGGAATAGCCTTTTATCCCGAAGGTACGAACTTATTGTCGATAATGGTAAATTAGTCTGCGTAACGGTTTGAACGATTAAAGAGGTCATATGGTATTACAACATCACGCTCAACTAGTTTGCGTAAATAACTTACTTAAAGGCATCACTTATCGTGCGTCACCTAATCAAGATCTCCGGCCAGTAAGTGATGATATAAGTGGTATTGTTATCCATAATATTAGTTTACCGCCGGGTGATTTTGGTGGTGGTTGGATTGATGATCTTTTTTTAAATAGATTAGATCCAACTGCCCATCCTTATTTCGAGCCTATTGCAGAAATCAAAGTGTCGGCGCATGTGCTGATTCGACGTGATGGCGAAATCATTCAATATGTGCCGTTTGACAAGCGAGCTTGGCATGCTGGCGTTTCATGTTGGAACGGTAGAGAACGTTGTAATGACTTTACTATAGGCATTGAATTAGAAGGCTGCGACGACCAACATTTTGAACAACAACAATACATGGGATTAGTTGAAGTGATTCAATGTTTATCTCGAACATATCCCAAAATAACGCCTAAAACGATTATCGGTCATCAACATATTGCGCCAGATAGAAAAACTGATCCAGGCCCTTATTTTGATTGGGATTATTTATCTGCTTTATTAAACAAATAAGATCATTGTCCTTAGCGGTTAATTGTATTCCAAACACCGTTATTACAGACATTGTTTACTTGAAAAATATTGGTTGATAATAGCCGTTAATAAATAAAAACAGCAAATAAAGCCTCGCGATATCGAGCGATATCGCGAGTGATCTGAACTTATGGATTTCATTATTGTATGATGACCTTTTATCCTGATACTCTTCGTACAAAATAATTAAGAAGTTGCCCTGATGATGAATGAATATAATGCTTCGGCGATAGAGGTTCTAACTGGCTTAGAGCCTGTACAAAAACGACCGGGCATGTATACCGATACCACGCGCCCTAACCATTTAGCACAAGAAGTCATTGATAACAGTATCGATGAGGCCGTCGCTGGTCATGCGCGGCAGGTGCAAGTTATTTTACATGCAGATAATTCATTGGAAGTGATTGATGATGGTCGTGGTATGCCGGTGGATATTCATCCAGAAGAAGGCGTACCGGGGGTTGAAGTGATCATGACCCGTTTACATGCGGGTGGTAAATTCTCTAATAAAAACTATCAATTTTCAGGTGGTTTGCATGGTGTAGGTATTTCGGTTGTGAATGCCTTGTCATCGCGACTAGAAGTCAAAATTCGTCGTAATGCGCTTGAGTATGCCATTGCTTTTGAACATGGTCTTAAAGTTGAAGATTTATCTGAAATCGGTACGGTCGGCAAGCGTAATACCGGTACGACAGTACGTTTTTGGCCTGACGTTTCTTATTTTGATTTTCCCAAGTTTTTAGTTTCCCGTTTACGCCATGTTTTACGTGCCAAAGCCGTATTGTGTCCGGGTTTAGTCGTCATCTTTACCGATTTGTCAGGTGATGAGAAAAAAGAAGATCGTTGGTGTTATGAAGATGGTTTGAATAGTTATTTATCAACCATGATGACCGATCAACTTTGTGTGCCAGCTCAACCATTTGTTGGTCATATTGTGGGTGATAATGAAGAAGTCGATTGGGCATTAATGTGGCAGCAAGAACCGGGTGACGAGCTTGCTGAAAGCTACGTTAATCTTATTCCAACCGCACAAGGTGGCACCCATGTTAATGGTTTGCGAACCGGTTTATTAGACGCATTACGCGAGTTTTGTGAGTTCCGTAGTTTATTACCACGCGGCGTTAAGCTCTCTCCCGAAGATGTGTGGGCGCAGTGTTGTTACGTGTTATCGGTCAAATTACAAGATCCACAATTTTCAGGTCAGACTAAAGAACGATTATCGTCAAGACAATGTGCTGGTTTTGTTTCAGGCGCCGTAAAAGATGCGTTTAGTCTGTGGCTTAATCATCATGTAGAAGAAGGTGAGAAAATTGCTGAGCTAGCAATAAGCAGTGCTCAGTCGCGACTGAAACAAGCTAAAAAAGTTATTCGTAAGCGAGTGCAAGCAGGGCCAACATTGCCTGGTAAATTATCGGATTGTTCATCGCAAGATGTTACTCGAACAGAATTATTCTTAGTTGAAGGGGATTCGGCTGGCGGTAGTGCTAAACAAGGTCGTGAACGAGAATTCCAAGCGATTATGCCGCTACGAGGAAAAATTTTAAATACATGGGAAGTCGAATCAGGCCAAGTATTAGCATCACAAGAAGTACATGACATTGCCGTCGCGATTGGCGTTGATCCCGGTTCCGATGACTTGTCAGGTTTACGTTATGGCAAAGTGTGTATCTTAGCGGATGCGGATTCTGATGGTGCGCACATTGCGACGTTATTATGTGCTTTGTTTGTGCAACATTTCAGGCCATTAGTTGAGGCAGGTCATATCTGTGTGGCTATGCCGCCGCTCTATCGAATCGACGTTGGTAAACAAGTCTTTTATGCTCTAGATAATGATGAACAGCAGATCATTCTGAATAAGATAGAAAAAGAAAAAATTAAAGGTAAAGTGAGCATTCAGCGTTTTAAAGGTTTGGGTGAGATGAATCCTTTGCAATTACGTGAAACAACGATGGCACCTGATACCAGAAGACTGATTAGACTCACCATTGAAGATGCTGAAGACACTTTGCAGTTGATGGATAAATTATTGTCTAAAAAACGAGCACCGGATCGGAAAATTTGGTTAGAAGAACAGGGTGATTTGGCGACCATATGAATATGATAAAGAGATCTTCACGATGACATCATTAATCGATGATTTAGAACTATTACCAGTACGCGATTTCACCGAAAAGGCTTACCTAGATTACTCAATGTACGTTATTTTGGATCGAGCGTTGCCACATGTAGGTGATGGTTTGAAACCCGTTCAACGCCGTATTATTTATGCCATGTCGGAGTTGGGTTTAAGTTCAACATCGAAGCATAAAAAATCAGCCCGTACCGTCGGTGATGTATTAGGTAAATATCATCCGCATGGTGATTCGGCGTGCTATGAAGCGATGGTGTTGATGGCGCAGCCGTTTTCTTATCGTCATCCATTAGTAGATGGACAGGGTAACTGGGGGTCAATGGATGATCCTAAATCATTTGCTGCGATGCGGTATACCGAATCAAAATTGACGGCTTATGCCCAAACTTTATTAAGCGAATTAGGCCAAGGTACGGTCGAATGGCAACCTAATTTCGATGGCACAATGAATGAGCCAACGTTATTGCCAGCTCGATTACCAAATATTCTAATGAATGGTGGTAGTGGTATTGCCGTAGGTATGGCGACAGATATTCCACCTCATAATTTACGTGAAGTGGTGAATGCCTGTTTGGCTTTATTAAAAAAACCGACTGCAAACCTCGACGAATTGATGGAACATATTCAAGGTCCTGATTTCCCTACGGGCGGCGAGATTATTTCTTCACGTGAAGACTTATTGAAAATATATGCCACAGGCCGTGGTAGTGTTCGCCAACGTGCTTGTTATGTAAAAGAAGACGGCAATATTATTATCAATGCGCTGCCTTATCAGGTATCGGGTGCCAAAGTGATTGAGCAAATTGCTGCTCAAATGAATAATAAAAAATTACCGATGGTGGCAGATTTACGTGATGAGTCTGATCATGAAAATCCAGTCAGACTGATGATCGTACCGCGTTCAAACCGTGTTGATGTTGAAGACTTGATGTTACATTTGTTTGCCACGACGGATCTTGAGCGTAGCCATCGTGTCAATATGAATATGATTGGTTTAGATGGTCGACCACAAGTTAAAAATCTACGTGATTTGTTGGTGGAATGGCTCACCTACCGTACTGAAACTGTACGTCGCCGCTTGCAATATCGCTTAAATAAAATCATTGATCGTTTGCATGTATTAGAAGGTTTGCTGACTGCTTATCTCAACATTGATGAAGTCATCGCTATTATTCGTAGCGAAGACGAGCCTAAACCGGTATTGATGGAACGGTTTGGTATTAGCGAGCGTCAAGCAGAAGCTATTTTGGAGTTGAAATTACGCCATTTAGCCAAGCTGGAAGAAATGAAAATCCGTGGTGAGATCGACGAACTTACCAAAGAACAGAAAGCACTAGAATTATTGTTAGGTTCAGAAACTAAATTAAAGAATTTAATTCGTAAAGAGTTGACTGCAGATGCTGAAAAATTTGGTGATGATCGCCGTTCAATCATTGTGGAGCGTACACTGGCAAAAGCGTTAAGTGAAAGCGAATTATTGCCTACAGAACCTTTAACGATTGTGTTATCTGAAAGTGGATGGGTACGCGCGGCTAAAGGTCATGATGTTGATCCTACATCACTCAATTTTCGCACTGGCGATCGTTATATGTCCTCAGTTAAGGCACGTAGTAATCAACAGATTATATTCTTAGATTCGACCGGGCGAAGTTACTCTGTATTGGCTCATAGCTTGCCTTCAGCACGCGGGCAGGGTGAACCGCTAAGTGGTCGATTCCAAACCCCGTCAGAAGCGCGATTTGTCGCCGTAATTGCCGGTGATTTAGAAGCAACAATATTGTTATCCAATACCGCAGGTTATGGATTTGTAACGACATTAGATAATCTATTAGCTAAAAACAAAGCGGGTAAAACCTTATTTAATTTACCCAAAGGTGCAGAAGTCTTACCGATATTATGGATGGATAATATGGAGACGGATCGACTTGCGGTGACGACGGGCGATGGCCGTTTATTAGTCTTCTCAGCGAATGAAATGCCTTTGATGAATAAAGGTAAAGGTGTGCGTTTAATCAATATTCCTCAAGCGCGATTTATTGCCCAACAAGAATCATTATATTCTGTCACATTGATTCCTACGGAACGTAGCTTAACCATTCATGCTGGCAAACGACATTTAACTCTCAAACCTACTGATTTGGCGCATTATGCTGGCGAACGAGGCAAACGTGGTAGTAAATTGCCTCGTGGTTTGCAAAAAGTAACGAATGTTGAATTATCTGAATAATAGTGTGAATACATTTCGGAATATAGAGCGATACCAGAAAAATAAACCGTCAAAGTTAAAAACTATTGGTCGCATATATTGCTACTAGATAAAAGATAAGTATGTAATTCGATATCCTTTACTTGCCAATCAAGAAAGTATCTTGCGGCTTATAAATTACTTAAAATTATGCATTTAAAGTAGTATTTTTCAAGCATAATAAAGTTGGAAAGTACGAAGACATTACACGGGATATGATGTGCTAGCTTATCTTCACGAATATAAAAAATAGCATCGTGGTCTCATGCTGGGTATGATGAGGGGATTATTTATCATAGATTGCCTGAAATAACTCATAAAGTATCGAGTTATTCCGCCATAATTTTAGTGTTTTTAGGTGTGGAAATGAGTGATTCCAGTTTGAATGAAGAAGAAATATTACGTACAGTTTTTTTTGTATCTGATAGGACAGGCCTTAGTGCGGCGCATTATGGCAAAACTTTATTAGCTCAATTTCCTAATCAACGTTATCAAATTGTTACCTTGTCTTTTATTGATACGCGAGAAAAGGCGACGATTGCCAGTAATAGAATTAAAACCGCATTTAGAATGTCAGGCAAGCAACCTATCGTTTTTAGCACATTAGTAGATGAAAATGGGCAGCGTATTCTTAAAAGTACAGAAGCTTGTATTATTAATCTCTTCAATGCTTTTTTAGATCCAATGGAACAAGCATTCGGAGAGGCCTCATCTCATGTACAAGGAAAATTTCAGGGCAGTAGTGGGATTTCTGGTAATCTAAGCTATCAGCAGCGACTTGATGCTATCGATTATTCATTATCACATGATGACGGCGTGCGTTACGATCAATACGATGAAGCGGATGTGATTTTAGTCGGCGTTTCACGTTGCGGTAAAACACCAACTAGCCTCTATTTAGCAATGAACTTCTCACTCAAAGTTAGTAACTATCCTTTGACTGAAGAAGATTTAGATAAAAATGTGTTGCCGGATTTTTTATTAAAACATAGGCATAAGCTTGTTGCACTGACGATAAAGGTAGTGCCTTTAAGTAAAATAAGGCGAGCGCGTCGACCAAATAGTGATTATTCGTCGCTAAAGGTTTGTGAGCGTGAAGTAAGAATTTCAGAAGAAATGTTTGAACATGCAAAAATTCCGGTATTTGAGACAACGGATACGTCTATCGAAGAAATTGCAACTTATGTTGTTCAAGCTATGAAGTTTGGCATCGCAGAAACAGATGTCTAACTAAGGTTAGAACTAAAATATATATAAATTAATAACTTGATGTAAACGAGGACTTTAAATAATGATTGAGTATGTAGTCGAATTAGACCAGTTGAGCATGGAAGATGTTCCAAGAGTCGGTGGCAAAAATGCTTCATTAGGCGAGATGTTACAAAATCTGGCGCCTTTAGGTGTGTCAGTTCCTGGTGGTTTTGCAACAACTGCAGATGCATATCGCGAGTTTCTTGTTCAAGATGGATTGAAAGATAGAATTGCTGAACGTTTACATAAGTTAGATATTACAGATATCGCGGCTTTACAATCGACAGGTAGTGATATTCGTCGCTGGATAAATGAAGTTCCGTTTCCTGCAGCAATGGAAAAAGCGATTGATGAAGCTTATGGAAAATTAGAAAAAGAATATGGTACAGAAGCAACTTGGGCAGTGCGTTCATCAGCAACAGCTGAAGATTTACCTGATGCTTCATTTGCTGGACAACAAGAAACATTTTTGAATGTATCTGGCCTAGCGAATATCAAACAATCAATTCGTGAAGTATTTGCTTCTTTATTTAATGATCGCGCTATCTCATATCGTGAGCATCAAGGTTTTGATCATAATGAAGTTGCTTTATCTGCTGGTATTCAGAAGATGGTTCGTTCTGATATTGCAAGCTCTGGTGTTGCGTTTAGTTTAGATACTGAAAGTGGTTTCCGAGATGTGGTCTTTATCACTGGTAGTTACGGTCTTGGTGAAATGGTTGTACAGGGCGCGGTTAACCCTGATGAGTTTTATGTTCATAAACAAACACTTGCTGCAGGTCGTCCAGCGGTATTACGTCGTACATTAGGTCAAAAAGCGATCAAAATGATCTATTCTGGCGTAGCAGGTAATCCTGTTAAAACAGTAGATGTTGAAGCGGAACAACGCGTGTTGTTTTCTTTAACAGATGATGAAATTGAAACCTTGGCAAAAGTAGTCGTTACGATTGAACAACATTACAAACGACCGATGGATATCGAATGGGCAAAAGATGGTATCGATAATCAAATTTACATCGTTCAAGCACGTCCTGAAACCGTTCAAAGCCAACAACAAAATGTTATTGAAGAATATGTATTAAAAGAACGTAGCAATGTATTAGCGGTAGGTCGTTCAATTGGTAAAAAAATTGGTAAAGGTCGCGTTAGATTATTCACTAGCCTAGACCAAATGGATCAATTTGAAGAAGGCGATGTTTTACTGACGGATATGACGGATCCTGATTGGGAACCGATCATGAAAATCTCTTCAGCTATTATCACTAATCGTGGTGGTCGTACTTGTCATGCTGCGATCATTGCACGTGAACTTGGCGTTCCTGCCGTTGTAGGTTGTGGCGATGCAACTGAACTTTTAGTAGATGGTTCTGATGTAACGGTATCGTGTTCAGAAGGTGACGAAGGTCATATCTACGAAGGCTTGTTAGATTTTGATTATAATCTTCGTAAAATGAACGAAATGCCAGAAATTCCAGTTAAGATCATGATGAATGTGGGTAATCCAGATCGCGCATTTTCATTTGCTCAATTACCAAATGATGGCGTTGGTTTAGCGCGTTTAGAGTTCATCATTAATAACATGGTCGGAATTCATCCTAAAGCATTACTTAATGCCGATAAAATGTCTGATGCTGTTAAGAAAATAATTGCTGAAAGAACAACTGCCTATGGTGATCCTGTTGAATTTTATGTCAGCCGAATCGTTGAAGGTGTATCAACAATCGCCGCTTCGTTTAGTCCTAAAAAAGTGATTGTCCGTATGTCTGATTTTAAATCAAACGAATATGCTAATCTGATTGGTGGTGCTGATTTTGAACCTCATGAAGAAAATCCGATGATTGGGTTCAGGGGGGCGGCTCGTTATATTTCTGATGACTTTAGAGAATGTTTTGAACTTGAATGTAAAGCGATGAAACGCGTTCGTGATGACATGGGCTTTACCAATGTTGAACTGATGATTCCATTTGTACGTACAACAGCAGAAGCAGCTTCTGTTATTGAAATCATGAAAGAAAATGGTCTTGAACGTGGTAAAAATGGATTGCGCATCATTATGATGTGCGAGTTACCTTCTAATGCCGTTTTAGCCTCAGAATTTTTAGAATATTTTGATGGTTTTTCTATCGGCTCAAATGATATGACTCAGCTAACATTAGGGTTGGATCGTGATTCATCTTTAGTTGCTGGTTCATTTGATGAACGTAATCCTGCTGTTTTGGCATTATTAGACATGGCGATTACAGCCTGTAAAGATGCCGGTAAATATGTTGGTATTTGTGGTCAAGGCCCATCTGATCACCCTGATTTAGCAAAATGGTTATTAGATAAAGGCATTACTAGTATCTCGCTAAATCCAGATACTGTTATTTCTACATGGCAAGATTTAGCTAACTAATCACTCGTTAGCCATAAACGGTATTCAGCAATGAATGCCAAAGAAGGTAACCAGTAACATTATGATTTTATAATGTTACATGGTTACTTTTTTTTGCCTGTCATTTTTATATGATTGTGGCTCGGACTTTAAATACCGTTGTTTTAAAATACTTAGCTTAAACAAGACAATAAATACGAAATACATTAGGATAGTTACTGGGCTTCACTATCAAACGTGATGAAGGTGGTTTTTGTTTAAAAGCTGAAGTTCGACCAACTAATAAAAAACGATTTGACGAGCATGTATGTTCAGTTTTTGGGTGTGATAAAGGAAGTTAATAAGTGCCATCTATAGGAACGACCAAAGCTGATATCTCAACGAGTCAGAGCACTGGAAATAGCGTTACATTAACAAGTACCGGTGATTGGACTGTTGCTGGCATTCATGATCTAGCTACTAAATTAGCGTCTATGTTAAGCGCTTATAGTCAGCAAACTATTCAGTGGGATGTGGCCAATATTGGCGAAATAGATTCAGCTGGCATGATGTTATTTTTACATTATCATGATGTATTAGTTGCCAATAATTGTACGGTTACCGTTGAAGGTGAAACAGAAAATAACCGACAGCTCAGCGAGTTATTACGTGAGAATATTGATCAAGCAGATGTTCAACCTCAAAAATCGCCCTCTAACCCTTTTTACAAATTAGGGAAATTAACTAGCGATTTCTTTTCTGAATTATTATTGTTTTTTACTTTCTTTGGCGAAACCACTACTGTTTTTGTTAAATCATTGCGTCATCCCTTAAGTATTCGCTATGGTTCAATAGTAAAAAATATCGAAGAGTCGGGTGTTCGTGCCATACCTATCATTGTTGTAACTAGTTTCTTAATTGGTGTCGTCATTACCTATCAAGGGGCGGTTCAGCTAGAAAAGTTTGGTGCCAACATTTTCATTGTTGAAATGATAGGGATCTCTCTGACAAGAGAATTAGCACCATTGATTACGGCGATTGTTGTGGCAGGTCGAACAGGTTCGGCTTATACCGCGCAACTAGGTGTGATGAAGATTACTGAAGAAATGGATGCGATGCGAACTATGGGGTTTCATCCACATCATTTTTTAGTTATACCTCGTATTTTGGCATTAATGATTGCCTTACCATTACTGGTTTTTCTGGCTGATATTGTGGGTATCTTTGCAGGTATGGTTATTTCCCAAGTGCATTTACAGTTATCATTTTCAGAATTCTTTCATCGTTTGCAAAATGTGTTGGAAGTTAAGCAGGTTGTTATCGGCCTTATTAAAGCGCCATTTTTTGCACTATTGATTGGTATTATTAGTTGTTTTCGTGGATTTCAAGTTGAAAAAAATACTGAAAGTATTGGTCGATACACGACAATAAGTGTGGTGAATGCTATTTTCCTCGTGATTGCATGTGATGCAATTTTTTCAGTTATCTTAACGGAAATGGGCATTTGAGTAGTTCTATTATTACGGTCAAAAATGTTGTGACACAGTTTGGACCAAATCGTGTGCACGATGGTGTCAGTTTGCATGTTAAGCAAGGTGAGATCTATGGTTTATTAGGTGGCAGCGGATCAGGAAAATCAACATTATTAAAAGAAATGATTATGTTGTTAACACCGAAAGAAGGTGATATTACAATTCTTGGTCAGAATATTTTAACGAGTAGTAATGAGGATAAAGATTGTTTGAGACGACAATGGGGCGTGTTATTTCAAAATGGCGCTTTGTTTTCGTCGTTAACAGTTGCTGAAAATGTCGCCATCGGTTTGAAAGAATATACAGAACTTCCTGCTGCTTTGATTGATGATATAGTCAGAATGAAAATCAGTATGGTGGGTTTACCACCGCATGTTGGGTTACTCTATCCCGCTGAATTGAGTGGCGGAATGATTAAACGTGCATCGTTGGCCAGAGCATTATCGATGGATCCTAAATTATTATTTTTAGATGAGCCTACCTCAGGGCTTGATCCGGTAGGTGCCGCTGCATTTGATGAACTTATTCTTAAATTGCGAGATATGCTCGAATTAACGATCGTCATGGTGACGCATGATTTAGATTCTATTTGGACAACCGTGGATCGTTTAGCTGTTTTAGGAGAGAAGAAAGTGATTGTAGAAGGTACGCTTGATGACGTGAACCAGTCAGAACATCCTGACGTTAAAGCATTTTTTAGAGGAAAACGAGGTTTGGCTCGTATACAAAATGGAAAGTAAACTTAACTATACAATTGTTGGCTTATTTGTCGCTATTTTACTGACAGGATCGTTGGTATTTCTTTATTGGCTCAGCAAAAATACGGGCAATCAGCAATTTGATCATTACAAAGTCTATATGACTGAATCAGTATCAGGACTTAGTGCAGACGCGTCAGTTAAATATATGGGCGTTGATGTTGGTCGAGTGACCAAGGTTGCGATTAACCCCGAGAATCCAGAGCAAGTTATGTTGTTATTGGAAATTCGCCAAGGGATTCCAGTTAAACTTAATACGCGTGCTTCACTTAGGTTCTACGGTGTTACAGGCCTCGCTTTTATTGAATTGATGGGTAGTGGTAAAGATTCGCCACGCCTTAAACCTGAACATGAAGGCGATATTCCTGAGATAGCAGAATCAGCATCAACATTTTCAAATATTGAAAAAACGTTGAATGATCTTGCCGCTAACTCAGCAACTGTTTTACAAAGAATAGATTTGTTACTCAGTACTGATAATTTGACTAATGTTGCCGGTATTTTAGAACAGACTAAATTAGCATTAACAGGGTTTAATGAATATCAACCACAAATTGCCAAATTGATTGAACAAGGTGTGGTGGCTGAAAAAAATATCAATGAGGCCTTTAAGAATATCTCGCAAGCGGCTCAGAGTGTCGCAGCTCTTACTGATGATGTAGCTGGAAATATTCAGATTATGCAGACAGACTTCAGTCACACCTTATCTGAAATTGATCTGGCCTCACAAAGCGTCACAAGTATGACAGCGAGTTTTCAGCAGAATTATGTAGATTCGGGCAAAGGCATACCGCAAGAAGTGTCACAAAGCTTAAACTCTTTTCAACAACTTCTTTCTGAAATGGAAATTTTAGTCGTCGATTTACAACGCACTGCTAGAAAAGTTGAAACAAGTCCGAGTGACTTATTTTTGAAAAGTACCAAAACAAAATTAGGGCCAGGCGAGGGCGATCGTGGTGAAAAATAAACAATTTCTTTTATGGACAATACTTGCAACGATTTGGCTGTCAGGTTGTAGCATTATTAATCCAACGCCTAGTCCTGCGATTGATGTTTATACGCTTTCTCAGCTGATGGAGACATCAACAGCACCTACCAGGATGAAAGATGCTAAAGCGATGATACTTGAATTGTCGCCGATTCGCAGTCCACAAGGATTGTTAGGAACAGGCATTGTCTATAGAGATATGGATTATGGCTTTAATAGCTATGCTTACAGTCGCTGGAGTGACAATCCTAGTAAATTATTAAGTAGCTACCTTCAGCAATCACTCGATCAAAGTCCGCTTATTTCAGCTGTGGTGCAGGTAGGTACAAGAGCAAATGCCGATCTCGTCCTAGAATCGACTTTAGTAGACTTTAGTCATCATCTTCAAGCGGATGAAACTAAAACAACGGGTGTGGTATCAGTTATCTTTTATTTGATCGATCCAACTGATAAAAAGCTGATTGCTTCTAAGCAATTTACAAAAGAAGTGATAGCGGATCAAAGCAATGCCAAACAAGCGACGATGGCTATTAATAAAGCAAGCAAATTAATGGTGAATGATTTGCAAATGTGGTTAGAGCAAGCGATTAGAAACTTACCTGAAAAGTAAGTGAGTTAAGATTGAATCTAAGTGTGTTTTATACGTCTATGCTTAGAATGACAAAATCAACAACAGTGGCTTTAATATTTAAAGCCACTGTTGTTGATTTAAATTGTTTAAATCAATCATCTGATTGAATCTTTTTAAGCAGATCAGCGTTTAAGCAGATCTCTAATTTCTGTTAGCAAAACAACTTCTGTTGATGGCGCAGCGGGTGCGGCAGGCGCTGCTTCTTCTTTCTTTTTAAGTGAGTTCATGACCTTGATAGCCATGAAGATCGCAAAGGCGACAATCATAAAATCAACGATAGATTGGATGAATAAACCGTAATTAATAGTAACTGCAGCAATATCACCTTGTGCTTCTTGCATGACGTATGCAAGCTCCGAAAAGTTAACACCACCTACCAACATACCGATTGGAGGCATGATGATATCTTTTACTAATGAAGCGACAATTTTACCGAATGCAGCACCGATGATAATACCAACAGCCATGTCAACAACATTGCCTTTCATTGCAAAGCTTTTAAATTCACTTACAAAGCTCATAGATTCTTCCTTTAGAGTAATTAATTATTATTGATATCAAATCAAGCCAGTTATAACGATAAGTGCATAAAAACTTAAACATTATGACTTGATACTATAATAAAACTAGGGAGATGGCTATTTTTTTGGCGCGTAAATGTTAAGCGTTGAGAGTGATAAATAATATGAATAACAAGTTGATTTCAGTCTGTTTTATTGGCCGATACAACGATTATTTTAAGCGTTCTTACTGTCTATAATGCCAAGTGGGTTTTTGATTCTCATCAATTATTTGATGGTGAGTTAGCCATTGTCTAGCATCATCTGCATCGTGTTCAAACCATGCTTTGGCTGAGCCTAATCGAAAAGTATAACCCCAGCTATCCATATCGCTCATCATGCGATCACTTCCAACATCGGCTAAATGGTCGGCGAGTAATATTTGCAAATAACACACGCCATTTTCTTCGTCATAATCACCTTCTGCATCGGTATTTAGCTTTTCACGTCTAGCTGGATCCATACATATATAATGGCCGGCTTCATGTAATGCTGAATGGATTGGTGTGTCGTGGCGAAGATAGAGTTTATTGCCAATTAATCCTGCTTCACGCTCACCAAAAAAACTGCCTTGAATCGCATCATGTTCTGCAACGGATTCAATTTCAATACCATAAGGTTTAAGTAAAAGAGAGAGTTGCTGTTGCTGTTGTGGGCTACAGTTTAAAACATGAGTAGGATCAGAATCAGACACGTCGAGCATCGCCAATAATATGATTGGTCACCATGCCAGCTAATGTTAGACCAAAGATTGAAGGCATATAACTCATCGTGCCATTGACGGCACGTGGTCGGCCATGAGCGACCGCTTCTGGTGGCAATGCAGGTTGTGGTGACTCGATAGAATAAACAGTTTGAATGCCGCGACCTACGCCATTACGTCGCATGTGACCGCGTAACTGTTTAGCCAACTTACACATTGATGTATCCATAATGTCGCCAGTACGAATAAGGGTTGGATCGAGTTTACCGCCTGCGCCCATGCTGGAAAAAATAGGTATGTTTTTATGCCAGGCCGTCGCCATTAATTTTGTTTTACTTGCCATGCTGTCAATCGCATCAACGATAACATCATAATCAGGTGTAATAACATCTGGAATAGTTGTGGGTGATAGAAAATCAGTAATAATATTTATTTTACAGGCTGGGTTTATATCTCTAATGCGTTCTGCCATTACTTCAACTTTGAGCTGACCGACGGTTGAATTCAATGCGATTAATTGTCGATTGATATTAGAAGCCGAGACGACATCATGATCAACCAATGTTATTTCACCCACCCCCATTCGTGCGAGTGCTTCAGCAGTGAAAGAGCCAACACCGCCTATGCCGGCAAGAAAGACATGGCTTTTTTCTAATCGTTCGATACCTAGATCACCAATGATAATCTGTGTACGTTCAAATAGTGGATTTTGGTTTGTCATGGTTATCCTTAGCAAAGCACTTTTAAACGATTATTGGTATCTCTGTTTTCACGAATTAACGCATTGTTAGCATCATAGTTAGCCGCTTTTACTAGCCGATCATAAAGTAGTACATTGACCGATGCAGACAAGTTCATACACCCTACAGTAGGCACATAAACGACGGCATCAGCTTGATCGATAATCTCTTGGTCAATCGAGCCATCTTCTGGGCCGAAAATATACATCGCACTTTCTGGATGTTGGTATTCAGGTAGAGGAATAGCGTTAATGGCAAATTCCACACAAACGATTTTCATATTTTCAGTAACAGCATCTAAAAGATTTTCTGCTGATGAAATTAAAACGTCTTTGCTAATTTTACGGCTCATATCGACTGATCTTGCTTTACGTTCAATGGCTCTCGGGTAGCGATCGCCCGTATAAAAGACTCTATCAACACGATAATTAGCTGCTGCACGTAATACAGATCCAACATTATCAGGACTTTTAGGATTCACTAAGCCGAGGCTTACTTGGGATTGTTTCATTTATTCCTTAGCGGGACGATCAATAACAGCGTCACTTTTAAATATTTAAATACGACTAATACAATTTTCCGACACGATCTAAGTACGTTAGATAAAGGCGCATATCAAATTCTAGCTGATGATAATTGGGCTCCATATAAGTACATAATTTATAAAATGCTTTGTTGTGATCTTTCTCTTTTAAATGGGCCAATTCATGTACCACGATCATCGTTAAAAATTGACTAGGTGCGGTTTTAAAGACAGAACCAATACGCATCTCATTTTTGGCTTTTAACTTATTACCCTGAACGCGTGATACAAAGGTATGTAAACCTAACGCTTGGTGCAGCACATCCAATTTATCATCATAAATCACTTTGCTAAGCGGACTGGATTGACGAATAAATTGGTTTTTTAAGTCAATAACATAAGCATATAGCGCTTTATTAGTTTTAATATCATGCACATTTGGATATTTTTTTAACAATAACTCACCGAGTTTTTTGTTAGCGATTAAATCACGAACTTGATCTTGAACAGTATCGGGGTAGGCATTTAAGTATTTTAAGTGATTCATTTCAAATTTAAAATTCGTTTTGCATTATCAGTGGTTATTGTAGCAATTTGTTGTTCGCTTTCAGAACGAAGCGATGCCAATTCGGCAAGTATTTTAGGAATATTTTCCGGAGTATTTCTAGAATCTTGCATCTCAGACAAAGGCATATCAGGCGCATCAGTTTCTAATACAATGCTGGATAGCGGCAATTGGCTGAATAATGTTCGTAAACGTGTTGCTTTAGTATGAGTAATAACACCGCCGATACCGAATACAAACCCTAGTTTTTGGTAGTGTTCTGCTTGTTGCAGACTGCCATTAAACGCATGAACAATACCGCCAACGACACGGTGTTTTTTAAGCAAGCTTATAGTTTCGTCATGTGCCTTACGAACATGAAGTAATACGGGTAATTCGGCTTGTTGGGCGATATTCAACTGTGCGGTGAATAGGTCGATTTGTGCTTGTTTATCATGTTCAGGCAGATAAAAATCCAAACCGATTTCACCGATGGCAACAGGGCGAGAAGTGAGTGTTAAGCTTTTTAGCTGTGCCAAATGTTCTGCTTTATGTTCACCCATAAATAAAGGATGTAAACCTAATGCGGGATGTAATAAATCGGATTGGTCACAAAGCTCAAGTAAACGTTGCCAAGTATTTGCCATAACGCCAACAACGACAATATGGCTGATTTTTAGCTGTTGGCAATGAGCTAAAATCTCTGCACGATCAACATCAAAGGTTTGAAAGTCCAGATGGCAATGGCTATCGATAAGATTCATATTAAATATTAGTGCTTATCATTTATTGTTACCTATCAGCATATTAAGTAGTGATTAAGCGATAAAGTTTAACATTAATGGCCTAAAACTATTGCGTATTTAAGTACACAATAGTCGTGTGCAATTGATAGACTAAGCAACTTACTTTTATATAAACAGCTTAATATTTTGACGATACACGACTTTCAGCCTTTATCATTGACCGCCATTGAAGCAGCCATTGAACCCAATACACGCCGAAAACTGGACGATATTTTCATTCATCAATCCGTAGCTTCAACCAATGACATTTTGTGGCAACGCTTTAGCGAAGGGCAGATTTCGCCAGCAATTTGTCTTAGTGAAACACAAACGGCGGGGCGAGGTCGACGAGGTGACCCATGGCAATCGCCTTCAGTTGGCAACTTATATTTATCGATTTTTTGGCCATTTCCCGCAGAAACGGTCAGTGAAGGACTTAGTATTGCTGTGGGAATTAGTTTGATTGAAACCCTCAAAACTGAAGGAATCAATGACTTACAGTTGAAATGGCCGAATGATGTGTTATATAAAAGACAAAAGCTCGCCGGAATTCTAGTAGAATCACGATTCGGTAAAAATCAAAATACTGTCGTTGGCATTGGCCTTAACTTTAAGCTTCCAACTGCTACGAAAAATAAAATTCATCAACCTACCACCAGTCTTCAACAGCTTTGTACTGAGATACCCTGTAGAAATGGGCTGGCAGGAAAAATAATTCAAAATATGATCACAACATTAGAACACTTTCAACACCGCGGTTTAACTGACTTTCTTCCACAATGGCCGCAATATGATGCACTTGCTAATCATTCCGTTAACCTAATCAGCGATAAAGATACTCTCCATGTTATTGCCCGAGGCATTACTGAGCGGGGCGAATTACGCTATGAGTATGACAATACATTGCACACCTTATCGAATAGCCACGTTAGTATTAGGTTTGCATCATGAAATTATTAGTAGATATTGGCAATTCCCGTATTAAATGGACAACGTTAGATTCAGGTCGATTTACAGAATCACATAGCTTTGATCGTAAAAAAACCGGCATCAAAACTGCATTTACCAATGAATGGAAAGAGCTGACTGACATTGACTCAGTTTTCGTATCGAATGTTGGTGGAGACAAAATTGCTGAACATTTGACAGATTGGTCAGAAAAAAAGTGGCAAATCACCCCTAAATTTATTAGCAGCGAACAAAAGCGTTTTGGTGTAACCAATGCTTATCAACAAGCTGATAAATTAGGTGTTGATCGTTGGTTAGCATTAATTGCAGCACGACAACATGCTAGACAAGCGACGTGTATTATTGATTGTGGCACGGCCATTACGATTGATGTAGTGACTAAATATGGTGCGCATCAAGGCGGAATGATTTTACCCGGCATCACATTAATGCGGCATGCGTTGACTAGCAATACTAGTAATCTAACTGACGTAATAGAAGAGAAAGAGTTTAAAACTTTAGCCGTTAATACTCAAAGCGCTGTGCAATGCGGTACTTTGTATATGGTCACAGCAAGTCTTGAACGTATCGTTGATGATTTAAATGAGCAGTTTAATAATCGTATACGTTTCATTATTACAGGTGGTGATGCCGAACTTGTTATGCCTTTATTACCTTCATTTATTGCTCACTATCCAGATATCGTTTTGAAAGGCTTAGGTTATTATGCTCGACAAGGTGATAGACAGCCTAGAAAGCCAGAGGCAGTTGAAGAAAAAAAAGCAGTTGAAACAACTCAAGGAGCTGATGACAAAATAGCAGCTGAAAAACCAAAAGCAGTTGAAGAAACAAAAGCAGTTGAAAAACCAAAAGCAGTTGAAGAAACAAAAGCAGTTGAAGAAACAAAAGCAGTTGAAAAACCAAAAGCAGTTGAAGAAACAAAAGCAGTTGAAGAAACAAAAGCAGTTGAAGAAACAAAAGCAGTTGAAGAAACAAAAGCAGTTGAAGAAACAAAAGCAGTTGAAGAAACAAAAGCAGTTGAAGAAGCAAAAGCAGTCGAAAAACCAAAAGCAGTTAAAGAAACAAAATCAGTTGAAAAACCAAAAGTAGTTGAAAAACCAAAAGTAGCTGAAATAGCTAAAGTGGTTGAAGAAACAACATCTGTTGAATCACTTAAAGAAGTAGAAATCGCAGAAACTGTTGAGCTGCATCAATAGCCTCGTTAATGATATTTGTCAGATTGATTAATCTAATGTAATCTTCTGCACCCTTATGGAGAGCTGGCCGAGCGGCCGAAGGCGCACGCCTGGAAAGTGTGTATAGGTTTATCCCTATCGAGGGTTCGAATCCCTCGCTCTCCGCCAAACAGAATAATAAAGCCTCTTTTTTAAGAGGCTTTATTATTTGCACTGCTTATAAATTATGATGATAAAGACGGATGTTTATTTTATTATCAATTTTCGTTGTTTATCACTAACAAATTGAACGTCAACATGATGACTTCATTTATCCTGAAACTAAGATACTAAATAAGTATGCGCATCAGATTAAGAGGCATTAATTTTATCGTGCCATCGAATAACACATTAAATAGTTACTAAATAATGACATGTGATGGTATTTTAAAAGGCATTATTTGATTAATGCCGATTGGATGATCGTTATTTTTGAAAATAGAATTAGTCATTTTTAGTTATAAAGCATTATTATCCTGCCTCTATCATCAGCTAGATGGTCACGAGTTAGCGATATAAATAATTAAAAATATTAGCATTATGAATGGTTTGAAAAGAAACAGAGGATAAAGATGAAAGCAACACAGAAAATATTGGCCGACACGCCAAGCCTTATTGAGGCAGCAGCAGAACAGTTTGTAAGTGCAGCACGATCTGCGATTGCAAAACGAGGTGTATTTCATGTTGCACTTGCTGGTGGTTCAACGCCAAAAGGTTTGTATCAAAAACTAGCTACCTCTCCCTATGTCGAACAAATAGATTGGACTCGTGTTCATTTATTTTTTGGCGATGAGCGTTGTGTATTACCGAGTCATGATGAAAGTAATTTTAAAATGGCACGTGAAGCGATGATCAATCACGTACCGATTCCACAAGATAATGTTCATCGTATGCCGACCGAAGAGGGTGTAGCACCTGAAGTGGCTATTCGCTATTGCCGAGTGATGAAAGAGATATTGCAAGACCAACCTTTAGATCTTGTCTTATTAGGATTAGGGCCTGATGGTCATATTGCTTCGTTGTTTCCTGACACAGCGGCGTTAGATGCGACCACGATGACTACCAGTCTATATGTTGATAAATTTCAGTCATGGCGGGTAAGTATGACGTATCCAACCATTAATGCGGCAAGACAAGTGATTGTATTTATTGCTGGTGAAGCCAAAGCAGATATTGTGCGTGATATTACGACAGATGCAGTACAGGGTTTGCCTGTTCAGCGTTTAGCACCACAAGGCGAATATTATTGGTATATGGATAAAGCGGCCGCTGGTCAGCAATAGCCATGACACATGTGCTGGTGGCAGACATTGGTGGAACAAAAACCTTATTTCAGTTAACGACGGAAAATGGTGATGTTTTATCCGAGAAAGAATATGTCAGCCAGCAGTTTGCACGATTTGATTTGGTTTTGGCCGAGTTTTTAGCTCAAGATCAAATCAAACTCTGCATGATCAAACGAGCGTGTTTTGCTGTAGCAGGGCCAGTGTCTGGCCGTAATGCTAATGTGACTAATTTGCCTTGGCAATTAAATGCTGATGAATTAGCGCATCATTTTAAATTAGATAATGTCTATTTATGTAATGATTTTGAAGCGGTTGCACATGGCATTAGCTGTCTTACTGAAAATGAAATAGTTACCTTACAGCAAGGTGAGCCTGATCAAACAATGCCTCGGGCGATAATCGGCGCTGGAACAGGCTTAGGACAAGCATTATTATTTCCTACTTCTAATGGTTGGCACGTTGTGTCAACGGAAGGGGGTCATACCGATTTTGCGCCGACCAATAATAAACAGATTTTATTACTTGAACATTTGATTCAACGCTTTGGTCATGTTTCTTATGAACGTGTGGTGTCAGGTGCCGGATTAGTCACTATTTATCATTTTTTGCGCGCATATGAACAAGAAGGTGAAAATCCTCAACTTCATCAAGCGATGATGGCGGGTGATCCCGCTGCCGCTATTAGTGAGTTTGCTAATCATCAGCAAGATGGTTTGGCAGTAGAGGCACTGGATTTATTTATTCAGATCTATGGAGCACAGGCGGGTAATTTGGCACTCACTACAACGCCACGTGGTGGTTTGTATCTTGCTGGTGGTATAGCAGCAAAAAATATTGAACGATTTAAACAAGGACTTTTTATTAATTCATTTTTGGCAAAAGGGCGAATGCAGCCATTGCTGGAAAAGATACCTGTACATTTGATCATTCAGCCTAAAGTAGGTCTACTCGGTGCGCGGTTATTGGCACAAAAAATAATTGTATAATGACGCATGAGAACACAAAACAAATGAATAATAATATCGCGATAAATGTCGAAGCCACTTACTTGGATCAGGAATCAGATCCTAAAAAAGCCCGCTATTTATTTTCCTACAAAATTACGATTAAAAACGCGGGTTCTAATTCTGCTCGCTTAATTTCTCGCTACTGGAAGATAACCGGTGGAGATGGCATTGAGCAAGAAGTAGAAGGCGATGGTGTGGTGGGGCTTCATCCCTATCTGGCACCAGAAGAAGAATTCACATATACCAGTGCAGCCATGTTAGATACGCCCGTAGGTATGATGCAAGGCCATTATATGATGGTTAATGATAGCGGTGAACGCTTTGAAGTCGATATACCTCCGTTTACTTTAGCTGCACCCCAAACTCTACATTAGGCGATATCTCATGTTGACGACGACTCAGATTCAAGAAGCTAAATTTTGGTTTTATTTTATGCTGGTCAGTTTGATTTTGTCAGGTATTGATCCGGTTGCCGATCGTCTAACATGGCTTTTAGAGACCTTTCCAGTAATGATTGGCTTGCTGGTGTTAGGTTCTACTTTTAGACGCTTTCCCCTGACGATATTAAGTTACAGGTTATTCGCTATTTTTGGGTTGATCCTCATCATCGGTGGTTATTACAGCTACGCGGCAAATCCATTATTTGATTGGATCCAAGTTGAATTTGATTTGGCGCGGAATCACTACGATCGTATGGGCCATTTTATGCAAGGCGTGGTGCCTGCAATCGTAGGACGTGAATTGTTATTAAGGACATCGCCATTACAACGTGGGAAGTGGTTATTTGCCATCGCCTGTGCCATTAGTTTGGCGATCAGTGCTAGTTACGAGCTAATTGAATGGTGGACGGCGGTTATTAATGAACAAGCAGCAGAAGCTTTTTTAGGCACTCAAGGCGATAACTGGGATGCACAATGGGATATGTTTTTAGCGCTTTGTGGCAGTGTGGTCGCTCAGTTGACCCTAAGTCGAACGCATGATCGTCAGCTTAAGGCTTTGGATGCACAGTTCTAATGCATTGGCCAATAGACTGTGGCGCACATATCAGACCGTCAACCCAGATAGCATTATCAAACCGCGCATTATCTAATTTACTCCCGCCAAGATTAGCACCGGTAAGATCGGTATATGATAAGTTAGCATTCGTTAAATCGGCATAACTTAAATCTGCGTTTTTAAGATTAGCACCGAGTAGTTGACCATCTTGCAAGTGACTGTAACTTAGATTGGTAAAACGCAGATCGGCATACGCTAAATCAGCATTTGTTAACGTAACATTCATCATGTTTGACCCCACTAGTTGGCTGTTTCTCAACTGTGCATTGTTGAGTATTTTGTTTTGAAGATTCAATTGAGGTTTTAGACAATTAGTCCAATTAACGTTTGATGTGGCGGGCGTATCACAACTACCTAATGGTGATGGAAACGGTTTAGCATAGATGATGGTTAAAATAAAAATCAGGGTCAAAATAGAAAAAATGATAACCAAAGGCCAGAAAATAGCTTGTTTTTGTTGCCGAAATTTTTGCATGATGAGACTGCGTAATTGTCGACTTTGAATGTCATCCTCATTTTCCTCAGCGCGACGAGTATTATAACGACGTTGCAATAGAGGATCATCTTCCATCATGTCTAAGGGATAGCGTCGATCAAAGCCATCTCGTTCATTAAGATATTTTTGAGCCTGCTTGTCAGTTAAAAAACGATGGTTTGATTTTAATTGAGATTGACTGTAAATAAGTTGCCAGTTGACTTGGTCGGTACTGACTTCATCATCGGCGTTGAGTCGTCCGAGTAGGAAATGATTTGTAATCACTGATTCAGAAAACGGGCCAAGGATAGTGCCACCATGTCTTCGTGTATACCATAATGTTATTTGTCGATTCATGATGTGTTGATTCAGAGATTGGTCATCTTGCTATACTAGCATTGTGTTTAATAAAAGTGGGCTGATGTTATCGTGTTTATTCAGCAATCAGTACAAACTCCTGTCGGTTCAACTCAAGATATTCCTAAAAAATTATTAGCGAATCTTACTGTCGGTCAACAATTAGAATCTACGGTTGTTAAGCCAGCATCTGCGGGAGAAGTGGTGACGATTAAAATAGCGGATAGTTCACTTAATATTCGTACCTCTGTTGATTTGCAAGCAGGTCAAAAATTACAGCTAGAAGTGGTACTTGAACAGGGGAAACTTGCATTAAAAGTCGTGCCTCCTACACCAGATACCAAACCTACCATTCCACTTGATAGCTTGACGAATCGTTTACCTGAAATATTAAGCTTAAAAGCTGGTCAACAAATGTCAGTAGAAGTGATAAAAATACTGGCCGAAAATAGGCTCCTTGTGCAAACGACAGCATTGAATAACCTTACTACAGGCATTAAGCAGCCGCTTCAACAATTTGATATTGATATTACTCAGCTTTCAAAATCCTATCAGCTTGGTGATAAATTGATGATGGATATCGTCAATACCAAGCCTTTATCTATTCAACTACGCACCGAACAAGCTCCTACACGTGAGCAGCTTATTATTGATCGTATACGACAATTATTGCCACAATCATTGGCTTCGGTTAATTTAGATAAAATGTTGTCTACGGCCAATAAACAACAGCTACCTCCTCCGGTACAAGCTGCACTGCAACAGCTGGTCACTAATACGTTAGATAAATCCGCGGTGACTGAAACTAACGTTCTAAAGCAGGCCTTAGCCACATCAGGCGTCTTTACTGAAAGCCAGTTACTTAAAACGCCTAATGCGATGAATCAAGATTTTAAAGTGAACGTAACACGCTTATTGAATAGCCTAGAAGGTGTGATTAATCAATCTAAAGCTGAATTGGGCTTACAACCTATCAACAAACTTCCAGCACAAGTGTTGTCGGCATTATTGTCACAGGGAATATCACCAGCCCAGTTGCTTAATGTTTTATTATCCGGTAAAAATCCTACCGCTAATAATGCTGTTCAAACCGTATTATCAGCAATTACGAACCAAGACCAAGCTAATGCATTAATACAATTATTGACTAAATCACTATCGCATCAGCAACAAACACAGTTGACGGCTTCAGCTAATCGGCAAATACCTTTGCAATTATCTGAGCTAATAGACTTATTTAAAGAAGTTGATAGTGTTCATAAAAAGCTACAGCTTAATCAATTATCAATGCTCAAAGAGCCTGAAGCGAGTAATGTGGCGAACAGCTGGTTATTTGATTTGCCGATTAAAGATAAACAAAATGTCGATCTATTACAGGTACAGATCGACAAGCAAAAAAAACAAGATGAGCAGGATGATCAACAATGGCAAGTTCAGCTATGTCTTGATACGCAGAATCTGGGACCGGTACAAGCGAATGTGATATTACATGGCGAAGATGTCAAAGTGATGATTCGAGCAGAAAGGCCAGAAAGTGCACAATTACTCGAAGCACATTTACCATTATTAAATGAAACATTGGCAAAATTGAATGTATCGGTTAGCCATATCAGTTGTGCTTGTGATGAGGTAAAAAGGATTCTTAGTGCTAGTAACGACGATACTGTTGCAACTTCATTTGTGGATATTACGGTATGAGCGAGGAAATGCCATTAAGAGCGATCGCATTACAATATGATGGCGAAAATGCTCCGATAGTTACTGCGTCAGGTGAGGGTGATATTGCAGAAGAAATTATCCGTATTGCTAAAGAACATGGCGTGCCACTACGAGAAGATATGATGTTAGCCGCATTATTGGGTGAATTAGAGCTGGGTGAAGAAATTCCACCCTTGTTGTATCGGGTTGTCGCTGAAGTGATTGCTTATGCGTATATTATTTCCGGAAAAGTACCGGTAGTAAAACCTAAAAAATAATAATATTAGTCCGTCATCTATTCTCTAACCAAATGATTTTAATGTAGATCCTGCGTCATTGTTTGATAATCTCTGCTATGCAGACGACTAATCAGATGGGCTTCTTCATCACTTAAATTACAATTATCAATTAGTTGGTTAATGCTTGCGCCTTTACGAGCTAAACGAATAGCATGGTCATAACCTTGTTGGGTATTTGTGCCAAGATCGAGTGTATGTTGTTGTTCTTTTAATTTATGAAGCGTTTGTTCAAAACGAACAATACGTTCATCTGTTCCGACAGCGCCAGCACATAACACCGCCAATTGGCTTTGCAAACTAACAATTTTGGCTGTTTGTTGTTTGTTTAATTTATATAGACGGTAGCATGCATGACTGACAAGCAGGCTGATGATAGTCATTGCCATGACGATAATTAGTGTAGTCATTTTATTGTCTCCTGAATATTATGCATATTCATCAAATAGCCCTTTATCTGGCTTTTTTTTGCTGTTGCTACTGTTGTCGGATTTTTCATTGTCATCAGACGGTTGTTTATGCTTTTCATGCCGCTTATCATCCGGCGGTACAGCCACAGGTGATATCGGTGTCAGTGGCTGAGTCGGTGTAATAGGTATATCAGCCATGTCTTATCACTAAAACTCAGAAGCTTCTTCTTCAGTTAAAAATTTATTTACATCAACTAAAATTAATAACTGGTTTTCTCGGCTACAAACACCTTGAATAAAGCGTGAACTGTCATCATTATTGACCACTGGAACTGAATCAATTTCAGATTGGTGGAGATAAACAACTTCAGCAACACTATCTACTAACATGCCTATAACATTGCCATTGACTTCAACGATAATAATTCTAGACTGATCGTCATTACTTTCTTTAGCCATTAAGCCAAAGCGGCTTCGGGTATCAATCACGGTCACCACATTACCACGTAAATTAATAATTCCTAAAACATAACTAGGTGCTCCGGGCACTGGTGCTATTTCAGTAATACGAAGCACTTCTTGTACCTGCATTACATTAATGCCATAGGTTTCATCTGCCAGCTGGTAGGTCACCCACTGCAAAATAGGATCGTTTACTTCACCATCTTTTTCGCTCATTATTTTTCAACCTTAAACATCGTGACGTTTTGCCTGTAAAAGTAATGGCTGACAAATTACTGACAGCCGATGAATTGATATATTAAAAGCACGGTTCATGCCAAATTTATAGGGCTTAGTAAGTTTACTAAGCCATCAAGAGAAACAATACTACAGTTTTTTTTCATAGCGATACCTGCTAACCAAGGTCTGCTTGTCATATTTTTACGCCAGCGAATATCTTCGGGTAGTAGGTTAATGACGGTATTGATTTTATGACAACTTAAAGCAAAATTACCTTGACCTATTATAATAAGAAAACTGGGTGTTGCTAGATTATGTCGATGCTCAAGTGGAAGTACAATATTAGCGGTATTAATCACCTTGAGTTGTTGCGATGCATAATTATATAGTCCCATGACGAGTTCATTATGAGCCGTATCGGGAGTTTGTTCGAGTGATGTTTCAGGCCAAGGTAATATCGCCTTAACTTCTTCAGTTCGAATTGCTAGTTGCAGACCATTAATATCAATTAAAAGTGCTTGAAAAGCTGTGCTGTGATCATCTTTTGTCACGTGCTTTGCTTGGCTAGTCACGATGTCATGCATTGGCTCGGCAAACATATCGTTAAAATAGAGGTCGAGTGCATTTTCATGATCTGCAATTTGTTTTAAATCAGACATGAGGCAGTTGATTGAGATCGTTAGCGGAACGTTTCAGGTGTTTTAATAATGCTGAATAGGCGAGTGAACCAGGCGCATATTCATTCATTGTGGGCAGCGGAATCCCTAATTTACTGACATCGCGAAATTGATTATCTACAGGGACTACACCATCCCAAACCCCAGTTTTATATTTCTCATGTAGCATCCGAAGGCTTTCTACTGATGAGCGAGTATGTTCTTCAAACATCGTGGGAATAATTAAAAAAGGCAGGCCTTGTTGACGTGAATGATTAATCATTCCTAACGTATGTAACATATGCTCCAAACCTTTAAGCGCTAAAAATTCTGTTTGAACAGGAATTAACAGTTGATCACAGGCTGCAAGCGCATTAATCATCAAAATTCCCAGCATCGGCGGGCAATCAATAATAATATTGGGGAAACGATCCCCTAGATGTTTTAAGGTTTTTTTTATGATCAGCCCCTTGCCACCTTGAGCGCCCAGTTGGCGATCTAAGGTTGCCATGGCTGTCGACGCAGGCAATATATAGAGATTATCGTGATCTGTTTTTTTGAGCGCATTAAAAATAGCGGCATTAGGACTACGATCAATTTTTTGAAAGACAGTATAAATACTCGATTTTATGGTGTCGGGATCATGACCAAAATACGTGGTCAGTGAACCATGTGGATCCATGTCGAGCACGAGCGTCGGCTGTCCTTGTCTGGCTAATAAACTAGCTAAACTGACTACTGTAGTGGTTTTACCTACACCGCCTTTTTGATTGGCAACAGCCCAAATAGTCATGGTGTATTGGTACTCATAGGGTCAAGTTCAACGGGAGCTGCATCCTGAGCGGGCAAGGTTACAGGAGCAGATGTGGTGGGTACATTGGGTTTAAAAATATTGATGTCTCGACGACTGTCTTTTTTGCCGAGAACAACTAATACGACACGCCGATTTTTTTGGCGACCTTCTTCAGTCGCATTGTCGGCAATAGGCTGAAACTCTCCGTAGCCTACAGCTGACATACGGCTTGGGTCGAGTCCATACCTATCTAATAAATGGACAACACTTGCGGCACGAGCTGCTGACAGTTCCCAATTCGATGGAAACTTGGGCGTGTTAATCGGGTTGTTATCTGTGAAACCTTCCACCTGTATTGGGTTAGCCGATGTACTTAATATATTGGCTACTTTACCAATAATGGGTACGGCAGTGGTTTCTAGACGAGATTCGCCACTATAAAATAATACATTTGATTTCATTTCTAATTCTAGCCAATCGTCACCTTGTTTGATAATGACATCTTCATTCGCAATAAGATCGGCTAACGATTTATTGAGTTGTTTCGATATGTCCTTGATTGTGCGCACAGTTTCTTCATCGACCTCTAATTCTTTATCTGATGGTTGTTCTGCTGGTAAGTCATCTTCTGACGGTCGTGGCATGGGCATTTCAATGGCGGGTAACTCTAAAACATTGAGCGGTGTTTCTACTGCTTTTGGTTCCAGTGTTTGTGTGCCTTCGCCACGAAATAATTCACCGGATTGAATAGGATCTTTGCTTCTGGCAGGGTCAGTGAATACTGCCTCTAAGGTATCAGAGAGCACGCGATATTTACCTTCATTGACCGAAGAAATAGAGTACATGACCACAAAAAATGCAAACAGTAAGGTAATAAAATCAGCATACGATACTAGCCAGCGTTCATGGTTTTCGTGTTCTTCAACTCTTTTTCTTCGTGCCATTATCGCAGCTATCCGAGATAGGCTTGTAAACGAGACTCTATATTACGTGGGTTATCGCCATCAGCAACACCTATTAAGCCTTCAATCATCATCATTTGTAGACTACTACGACGTAAAATCAGTGTCTTCAGTTTGCCGGCGATCGGTAGGAATAATAAATTAGCGAGTGCTACGCCATAAATGGTCGCGATAAATGCAACGGCAATCCCGGCACCTAACGAAGAAGGATCGGCAAGATTACCCATAACGTGAATTAATCCTAAAACAGCGCCAATGATCCCAATGGTGGGTGAATACCCACCCATTGCCTCAAACACTTTGGCCGATTGCAGATCATTATGTTCTTGTATATCCAAATCATTTTCTAATACGTCACGAACCATGTCTGGTGTACTGCCATCGGCAATAAGTTGTAAGCCTTTTTGGGTAAACAGATTATCTTCTGCTTCAGCCGCAGACTCTAATTTAAAAAGTCCTTCTTTTCGTGCGATTTGGTTCCATTCGAGTACCTTTTTAAGTGTGTCTTCAGGCGAGTCTTTAGGAGGAAAAAAAATCCAACGCAACATTTTTAATGCACGAACGAAAGTATTCAAAGGGGTTTGTAACATGACCGCGCCCAGCGTTCCGCCTAAAACAATTAATAATGCGACAGCATTCATGATGCTATCTATATGACCACCTTCAAGATATTGACCGCCAAGTATGGCGCCAAAACCTATTAATAAACCTAGAACACTTAAAATATCCATTTTATTTTAATTCCGCTAGATGGTGACCGATATCATTAAGACTCAATATTCTATCAGCCAAGCCAGCTTTAGCAATGGCCATCGGCATGCCATATATTGTGCTAGTTTGTTGATCTTGAGCCCAAATTTGAGTGCCTAATGGTCGTAATTTTTTACAGGCTTCTCGTCCATCAGCCCCCATTCCTGTAAGGATAATAACCAGTGTTTCAGCTGGACAAACTGGAATAAGAGATTCTAAAGTTAAATCGATAGAAGGCTTGTATGTTTGATTTTCTTGGCCATTTCGAATTTCTAAAGTTGCATTTCTTTTTTGACCTTTAACCGACATTTGCATACCGCCAGGCGCTAAATAAGCGGTGCCTGGCATCAACTTCTCGCCATCGACAGCTTGCTTTACCGTTATCTTGCATTGTGTATCAAGTCGCTGTGCAAAAGAGGGTGTGAATGCAGCTGGCATGTGTTGAATCAATAAAATAGGATGTGGAAAACTGGCCGGTAATTGACTTAATACAACTTGTAAAGCAACAGGTCCACCCGTTGATGTACCAATTGCAACTAAGCGAATAGCCGCACTTGATGGATGATTAGGACTGGTAGAATATGACGTATGTGCTGTGTGTGAAATAGTCGGTGTTTTGCCTACAAGCAAACTCTTCGTATTTGAGTTGGCAGCTAAATCATAAAGTCGTTGGCATAGTTGGTGATGCGAGTTATTTGCATGATCTGACATCTCTTGGAAGCGTTTGGGCAGATAATCAACTGCTCCAGCATCTAATGCTTCAAGTGTTGCTTTTGCACCCTCTGTCGTCCATGTCGAGAGCATCAGTATCGGGGTGGGACGTTGTGCCATTATTTTGCGAACAGCGCTGATACCATCCATCACAGGCATTTCTATATCCATGCTTACAACATCAGGTTTAAGTAAGTTAACTTGATCAATC
Organism: Methylophaga sp.; assembly: GCA_011053005.1. Lineage (GTDB taxonomy): Bacteria > Pseudomonadota > Gammaproteobacteria > Nitrosococcales > Methylophagaceae. The sequence goes on along the minus strand of DRHW01000002.1, from coordinate 182,283 downwards.
GCTTCCTGGCCATTGCTGGCCATGCCGATAACCTCTAATCGAGCATCATTAGCTATTATTTCAGATAGTCGTCGGCGAAAAAAACCTGAGTCATCAACAATCAGTACACGAACTGCTGGCATGGCATCCTTTTAATAGCCTCGATTGGCATAGGTATTCATTAATTCAGGGAAATCAAGAATAAGTGCAATACGACCATCACCGGTAATCGTTGCCCCAGCTAGACCTTTAGTGCCTTGAAGTAGGGCGCCTAACGGCTTGATGACCACTTCTTCTTGACCAATTAATTGATCTACCACGAAGCCTACACGTTGCGTGCCTACATTGACAATAACAACATGTTCGATTTCAGGTTTACCCGTAGGTTTAAATGAGCTCGCCAGCCATTTTCTCAAATAGAATAAAGGTAATGTTTTTTTACGGACCATGATCGTTCTTTGACCATCGACTACATGTGTCTTAGTTAAATCTAAATGAAATATTTCATTGACGCTGACGAGTGGAAAAGCAAAAATCTGATTGCCTAACATGACCATTAATGTAGGCATAATAGCCAATGTCAACGGGACTTTAATTGATAGTGTTGTGCCAACACCGACTTCGGACTTAATGTCTATTACACCATTAAGTTTAGAAATACTGGTTTTAACTACGTCCATACCAACGCCGCGACCAGATATATCGGAGATTTCGGCTTTCATCGAAAATCCTGGAGCAAAGATCAACGCATAGCTTTCAGAGTCCGTAAGGCGCGAAGCCGTCTCCTCATCCATCATGCCTTTTTCTACTGCTTTTTGACGCAAAATATTTGCATCCATACCCGCACCATCATCCGAAATGGTCAGCAAGATATGATCGCCTTCTTGAGCAGCAGCCAGCACGACTAAACCTTGACGGGATTTACCTGCTTTTTCACGAACATCTGGCATTTCAACGCCATGATCAACCGCATTTCTAACCAAATGGACTAATGGATCAGCCAATGCTTCAACCAAGTTTTTATCTAAATCTGTTTCTTCACCACGAAGCTCTAGATTTATGTCTTTTTTCAAACTACGGGCTAAATCACGAACAACGCGTGGAAAACGACCAAAGACCTTTTTTATAGGTTGCATACGGGTTTTCATCACCGCATTTTGTAAATCGGCAGTTACCACGGCAAGATTATTGACCGCTTTTGCCATTTCTTCATTCTCGAAGGTGGCTTCTAAAGTATTAATACGATTCCGAACCAGCACCAATTCGCCGACCATATTCATAATTTCATCTAAACGAGCGGTATCAACACGGACACTTGTTTCCGCTTGTTTGACTGCAGCGGCAGGTTTTGCCGCTATATCAGTGGCAGCGATATCTACTTTAGCTGCTGGTGCAATTGTTTTTATAACGGGTTCAGTAACCGCAGCGCTTTCTTCTATCTTGGGTTGTTGAGCTGGAGCCTCAGTGGCTTTCTTTTTACCCTGTAATTCATCAAGTAAGGCTTCGAATTCTTCTTCGGTGATGTCATCATCATTTTTTGCAGTAGCAGCCGGTGCTGGGGCAGAAGTTGGAGAGGTAGGTGGAGCCACCACGCCCGGCGCACCATCACCATGTAATTGATTTAATAATGCTTCAAATTCTTCATCAGTAATATCATCGCTATCGCTTGCTTCCGGCGCAGTTTCAGCAACAACGGGTACGCTAACCGGCTCAGGAATAACTGGAGCAACAACAGCGGTTACAGGCTCAAGATAGCTAGCAAGATGGGCTAATATTGCAGGATCAGCTGGACTAGGATATTCACCTGATTTGGTCTCTACAAACATCTGATTAAGGATATCGAGTACTTTGAGGAAGGTATCCATCATTTCAGCATCAACAGCACGATCACCTTGACGTAGAATGTTAAAGACATCTTCACCTTTATGACATAGCGCGACCATCGCATCTAGACTTAAAAATCCTGCACCACCTTTAATGGTATGAAAACCACGGAAAATAGAATTTAATAAATCACTATTTTGTGGTTGAGTTTCTAATGCAACAAGTTGTTCATTTAGGCCCTCTAAAATTTCATCTGCTTCAACTAAAAAGTCTTGTAGGATCTCGTCTTCACTGTCTAATGCCATCTTGCTTATCCTTTAGAAGCCTAGACTTGATAACAAATCATCGACCTCATCTTGATTATTGACTACATTTGGATTGTTTTTCGCATTTATTTGCGGTCCCTCAGCCTTAATAGGATCAACAATCTTGTCTTCTTTTTTATTTTCAAGATGCTTGCCAGAAACTTTCACTAACCGCACCAAATTACTTTCTACTTCTTCTACTAAGGTAATCACTTGGCGGATAACTTGTCCGGTTAAATCTTGAAAACCTTGTGCCATCATCATGTCTGTTAAATTGCTATGAATTTGGTCTGAATGCTGCTTTACCAGAGGTAAATAAGCTTCAATTTCTTTACTTAATGTTCTAAATTCCGTGGCGTTCATTTCTCTCATGCGAAAACGATGCCAACTTTCATCAATTTTTTCAGCAGTTTCTTTCAGACTGTTTGCCAATGGTAGCGTCTCATCGATAAAACCTAAGGTTTTATGTGCGGCATCTTCTGTAGTAGTAATGACATAATTAAGACGATCGCGTGTATTAGGCATATCATTTTCTGTCAAATCGACTAGGCGAGAATCTAAGTTAAAACTATTGAGCGATTCATGTAGCTCACGTGTTAACTTTCCAACTTGATGAAAAAGCTCGCTTTCTTGGGTTTCAGCGAGTAGAGAAAGTTGTTGTTGAACAAGCTGCTCATTATCTGCTTCCAAAGCGCTGACTAAAGCGCGAGCGACGTTGAGTTGTGCTGTTTTAGTGCTAGATTCCATGGGGGGACCTTATAATTTATTTGGCTTCGATACGTTCAAAGATCTTGTCAATTTTGTCCTTTAATGTGCCTGCTGTAAAAGGCTTAACGACATAACCATTAACACCTGCTTGCGCAGCCACCATGATTTGCTCACGCTTAGTTTCAGCGGTAACCATTAAAACGGGAATTGTCGATAATTTTGCATCAGCGCGTACGGCTTTCAGTAGATCAATACCTTGCATGCCTGGCATGTTCCAATCTGTCACTAAAAAATCGATGCCACCTGCTTGTAAAATAGGCAAGGCGGTTAAGCCATCATCTGCTTCTATAGTATTGTTAAAACCTAATTCACGTAATAAGTTTTTTATAATTCGTCGCATGGTTGAAAAGTCATCTACGATCAGAATTTTCATATTTTTATCCAAGGGCTACCTCCAGTGTTTAATTTAACCAATCATTTAATTTAGATCGAAGTCGTATGACCGTTTGGCTGTGGATCTGACTGACACGAGATTCACTTATACCTAATACTTCACCAATTTCTTTCAAATTTAACTCTTCATTATAATATAAGCCCATTAATAAACATTCACGTTCAGGTAATGTTTTTATGGCTTGAGTCAACGCGGCTTGAAATTCTTCAGACTGTAAGATGTCAACGGGCGCTGATAATACCGCTGTTATCGGTTGAGCTTGGGTTTCATCATTGTCAGAAAACTCGTCAAGACTAAAGACTTGATGGCCAGCCGCATCATGTAATTGCTGGTGGTATTCTTCGATCTTGAGTCCTAATGCTTTGGCTATTTCATTGTCAGTCGCATGACGACTATGCTGTTGTTCTAATTGTTGCATGACAGCAGAAATTTCACGGGCTTTGCGATGAACAGAACGAGGTGCCCAGTCATTACGACGGATTTCATCAAGCATTGCGCCACGAATTCGAATACCAGCATAGGTTTCAAAACTCGCGCCTTGTGTGGTGTCGTAATGTTGTGCTGCATCAAGTAGGCCAATCATGCCGGTTTGAATTAGGTCATCAACATCAACGGTATGCGGCAATCTTGCAATAAGATGATAGGCGATACGTTTAACTAATGTGGCGTGTTGCTCGACGACCTCAGCCATTGAGTTGGTCAATGTACTATTTTTGGCATACATCGAGAGGCCGTTCATTCTAACTTGTTTCCAAACTAGCTTGAATAAGGCGTTCGACAAAGAATTCCATATTGCCCCGAGGTTGTTTCTGAACTGGCCAAAATTCGATTTTTTTAGCTAAATGGGTAAATGCGACAGCCGATTTGCTACGTGGGATAAACTCAACTACGGCACGTTGTTTTTTTACCGCACGACGTAAGTCTTCATCAAAGGGTACGATACCCATAAAATCGAGGTTCACTTCAAGAAAACGCTCACAAACCATGTCTATTTTATTAAATAATTCACGACCTTCTTGAATACTACGACACATATTTGCAATGATATGAAAGCGGTCTACTTTATATTCACGGCTTAATAATTTAACGAACGCATAAGCGTCGGTAATTGAAGCGGGTTCATCACAGACGACGACAATCACTTCTTGTGCGGCACGAGTAAAACTCACCACACTATCAGCAATGCCTGCAGCACTATCAATCAGCAAGATATCAATATGCTGTTCCATTTCACTAAAGGCTTGAATCATGCCGGCATGTTCTGCTGGACTGAGCTCAGCCATCTTTTGCACGCCTGATGCAGCAGGAATAATCTTTAGGCCTGCAGGTCCTTCAACAATAATTTCTGAGAGTGTTTTCGTACCATTTAATACGTGCTGTAAATTATATTGCGGATGTAAGCCCAACATCACATCAATATTAGCTAAGCCTAAATCAGCGTCAAGTAGTAAGACTTGTTTGCCTTGCATTGCTAAAGCAACACCCAAGTTGACGGTGATATTTGTTTTACCCACACCACCTTTACCGCTGGCAACCGCAATTACCTTAACAGGGCGAGGGGCCGCCGAGGTCATTTTTCGTAGACCATTAGCTTGATCAGTGGGTATATCAGCCATAAGCGGCAAAACCTCCGTAGCTAGACAATGTTTGTGGGTCTAGCTGTTGTTGTTCGTTATTCATTAAATCACTTGCTTGTTTGACCAAGGTATTCGGACGAGCAAGGCTCAGATCTTCCGGTACTTGTTGACCATTGCAAATATAAGCTAAAGGTAATTGATGGCGCACTAATGCTGAAATTGCTCCACCTAAGCTACTCGCTTCATCTGTCTTGGTCAAAATACATCCACTTAAATCAAGGTGTGAAAAAGCATTAATAATATCATTCAGACCACTTGATTGGGTGGTTGCTGACAAAGTTAAGTAATTTTTTATTCTTGGTGACTGCTGTTTAAGCATCGCAAATTTTTCAGCAAGCTTCATATCACGTTGATTCATTCCGGCAGTATCTATCAGCACAAAGCGGCGATCAAGGAAATCGTTAAACGAATCATTCAGCTCCTGATGCGTTTTGGCAACACGAACGGGCACCCCTAAAATGCGTGCGTAAGTACGTAATTGTTCTTGTCCACCAATGCGATAGCAGTCTGTCGTGATAAGAGCGACATTTTTTGCACCGTGTTTAAGCGCGCAACGAGCTGCGATTTTAGCGACAGTAGTTGTCTTGCCGACGCCTGTTGGGCCGACCAATGAATAGATACCACCCTTGTTCATAATGTCATTATCTTGAATGCGAATTTGACTAGCTAAAAATCCTAAAGATTGTCGCCATGCTGTTTCCAAATCATCAATATTTTGCATTTTTGCGGTAATATTTTTGGCTAAATCAACTTGTATGCCCATATGCATGTATCGTTGCAATAATTGCACTTGAGTTGGACTGTTACGTTCCATCTCTTTCCATGTCAGATCAGACAGTTGATTTTGCAACATGTCTCGAAGTCCGGACATCTCCTTACGCATTTGTACTAGCGTTGGTTCTTGTGACCAAATGTTTTGGTCTGCCTTAGGTGAATAATCAATATTGCGAGAAGGCGCGGGTGAGGCCGATGGATGAATTTCTACTTTAGTTGGACGTTCTGGTTCAGGAGCAGAACGTTTAAACTGAGCTTCATCATAATCCGTTGCAGCGACGATTTCGACACCGCCATCGACACGATTGTTAGATAAAATGACTGCATCAGGGCCCATGACTTCGCGAACTTCACGAATGGCCTGACGAACATCAGCAGCTTGGAAACGTTTAATTTTCATAATATCAACCTTGGGGTTTAACGACCCACGTTAGCAACGATTCTAATTTGTTTGTCATCCGGTATTTCATTGTATGACAACACATTTAAGCTAGGAATGGAGTGGCGAATAAAACGAGAAATCCAAGTACGCAAACCCGCTTGTACAACTAGTATTGACGATTCACCTGTCATTTCTTGACGTTGAGCAGCTTCTTGTAAGTTCTTATGCATTTTCTCAGCTAATCCTGGTTCTAAGCTTGCACCACCTTCTCCGGTAGCTTGTAGTGTCTGAAGCAATATTTGTTCCAACTCTGGATCTAAGGTGATAATCGGTAAGTCTTCTTTAATACCATTGATATGTTGAACGATGGAATGACTAAGTGCCATGCGGGCTGCAGCGGTTAACGCTTCTGGATCAGGGTTACGAGTTGCCTGCTCTGAAAGTGCCTCGGTAATCGTGCGTACATCACGAATAGGAATGTTTTCTTCCAGCAGGTTTTGTAATACTTTTTGCACGCTACCCAAAGGTAAAGTATCAGGCACTAAACCTTCTACTAATTTAGGTGCGATTTTGGCAAGATTATCAAGGAGTTGCTGGACTTCTTCTCGGCCTAATAAATCCTGAGCATGCGTTTGTAATACTTTACTTAAATGGGTGGCTATAACGGTATCCACATCGACCACGGTATAACCTTGTGCTTGAGCGTGTTCGCGTTGATTTGGCTCAATCCATACCGCATCTAAACCAAAAGCAGGATCTTTACTTTTTATACCTGATAATTCGCCAAAAACTTGACCTGGATTAATCGCCATCATCCGTTCAGGATAGATTTCAGCTTCACCAAAGGTAACGCCAAATAAAGTGATTTGATAGGCAGTAGGGGCTAAATCTAAGTTATCGCGAATATGTACGGGTGGAATTAAAAAACCGAGTTCTTGAGATATTTTTTTGCGTATCCCTTTGATTCGATTCATTAACTGACCGCCTTGATTTCTATCAACTAAAGGAATCAAACGATAACCTACTTCTAAACCAATCGGATCGATAGGGTTGAGGTCATCCCAACTTAAATCGCGTTGTTCTTTCGGTGTTTCGACAGGGGCATTAACACTTGGCAATGCTGTGACAGCTTTTTGACGTTGGATTAATAACCAAGCACCTAAACCACCAGCGCCGGCTAGTATTAAAAAAGGTAGATTAGGCATACCAGGTATAAGTCCCATCGCACCAATGATCGCAGAGGTGACGATTAAGGTTTTAGGATCTTTAAATAACTGTTTAACGACTTCGGCCCCCATATCTTCTTCTTTGGTTGTACGGGTAACCAATAGCGCGGCGGCAGTCGATAATAATAATGATGGTATTTGGGCAACAAGACCATCACCAATCGTGAGTAGGGTGTAGTTATGAGCAGCTTCGGCAAAGGTTAAATCATGTTGAGCAACACCGATTATAAAGCCACCAATGATGTTGATAAATAAGATTAAAATACCCGCGACCGCATCGCCACGTACAAATTTACTCGCACCATCCATCGAGCCGTAAAAATCAGATTCTTGCATTATTTCTTCGCGGCGAGCACGTGCTTGATCTTGATCAATCAACCCTGCATTAAGGTCGGCATCAATCGCCATTTGTTTACCTGGCATTGAGTCTAAGGTAAAGCGGGCGCTGACTTCAGCGATACGCGTTGCACCTTTAGTCACTACCACAAAGTTGATAATAACGAGGATGGCAAACACAACAAAACCAACGGTGTAATTACCACCAATAACAAATTCACCAAAGGCTTCGATAACTTTACCAGCGGCATCTGTTCCGGTGTGTCCTTCCATTAGCACGACACGCGTTGAAGCCACATTCAATGCTAATCGTAATAATGTCGCAATCAGTAATATTGCAGGGAAGGAGGCAAAATGTAGCGGTTTGAGTACGTAAATACTAGCCAACATAATGGTCAGTGATAACGCAATATTAAAGCTAAACAGTAAATCTAAAAGAAAGGGAGGAAGTGGTAATACCACCATCGCAAGTAAGGCTACAACAACGACTGGGGCGCCAATACTACCGTTTAACATCGGTCTTAAACGCGCTAATAAATCATTTTTTTCCATTAGTAACTTTAGTCTCTTTTTAGATCATCTGGTATTGGCAGGTCCTCCGGTTTTATGTGAGGCTTACGACCACCGCGAGCATTATAGCGACGTAACTGGAAGACAAACGCTAATACTTGAGCTACTGCAATATATAGACCAGAAGGGATCTCTTCACCGATTTCTGTACTAAAATAAAGTGCTCGGGTTAATGGAGGTGCAGATAAAACAGGCACTTTATTTTCTTCACCGACCATGCGAATTTGTTGAGCAACTAAATCAGCACCTTTGGCAACAACCGTCGGCGCGCCATTACCTGTTTGGTCATAACGTAGTGCAACAGCGTAATGCGTCGGGTTCGTAATAATAACGTCAGCCTGCGGTACATCTTGCATCATCCGCCGTTGTGATATCTCGATTTGCATACGACGGATCCGTCCTTTTACCTCGGGATTACCATCACTTTCTTTACTTTCGTCTTTGACTTCTTGCTTAGTCATTTTAAGTTGACGTATATGATTCCAATGCTGGAAAGGCACATCAATCAAAGCAATTAAAATTAAGCTACTAGAGATCGCCATAAAGACCCACAATACCAGCATGCCCAGGTCGGCCATCGCCGTATTGACTTCTTGCTGACCAAGTGACAATAAATGGTCACGTAATCCCCAAATAATGAGCGTTGAGATAAAGCCAATAAGGATGAATTTAGCGAGTGCCTTAATAAGTTCAATTAAGCCTTGTGGGCCAGCAATACGTTTTAAGCCTTTTAAAGGATCAAGTTTTTCTAATTTGACTGCGATAGCTTGCGTTGAAAAATTCCAACCGCCTGTACTAGCTGGTGCAATAAGCGCCGCTAATACCGTAATGGCTAAAAATGCACCGACATCTAGCGAAATAGTTTGTAAGGCATATAAGAAGTGATGCGCCATTTGTACGGGATCGAATATATCTTTGCGGCTAAAGCTGAATGACGTTGTCATGACTTCTGCCACACTTCTGATGATGCGTTCGCCTAAGAACATCATTGCGGCGGCACTCGCAATCAGTACTAAAACGGTGGTGAATTCTTTAGAACGAGGTACTTGGCCTTTGGTACGCGCATCACTAAGTCGCTTGGCGGAAGGCTGTTCCGTTTTGTCTTGGCCGGTATCCTCAGCCATTTGGACGTACCAATAAACGAATCGTTTCCAGCATATAATCAGCCATATCGACTAGATGATTGGATGCTGCAGGTAAGGTGAAATAAATAATGCCAAAACCAAGAATAATCGTCATTGGAAAACCAATAGAAAAGGGACTGATCTGCGGTGCTGCACGCGATAAAATACCAAAAGCGAGATTGACCATCATTAATGATCCAATAGCAGGTAAAGCAACAATGACTCCAGAAGCATACATCCAACTTGCTTGACCGACAATATCTCGAAAGCTAGTGGCCGGAAAACCAGAAGGCATAACGGGAATGCTGACGAAACTTTCAGCAAGTACTTGAATTAAAACTAAATGACCATCAAGGCTAATAAATACTAAGGTGACAAAAATTAAATAAAATTGACTGATAACCGGCACCGTTACACCATTTTGTGGATCAATCATTGAGGCAAAACCTAAGCCCATTTGCATCGCAATTATTTGCCCGCCGATAATGAAAGCATTAAAGAGTAGCTGCAACATAAAACCCATGCAGGCACCAATTAAGATTTGATGAGCAACAATCAATAAGCCTTGGCCACTGAGTGGTTCAACGGCTGGTGCGACAGTAGGAATAGCTGGGACGACGACAATACTAATTGCCAGCGCAATAAGTAATTTACTACGACTATTAACAAAATTACTGCTAAAAATAGGCGCAGTCATCACTAAGGCGGCAATTCTAAAAAACGGCCATAAATAACTGCCAAGTAAGCCGGATATTTCAGCAGTAGATAATTCCATAAGGAAAGCCTACTTAACCTATCAAAAAAGGAATGTCTTCAAAGATGCGTGTGGCATAACCTGTAATTAGGCTTAACATCCAAGGACCAGCAAAAACTAAGACCGCAATCGTTATTAATAATTTTGGGATAAAACTCAAGGTTTGTTCATTAATAGAGGTTGCAGCTTGAAACATACTGACCAATAAACCGACTAATAAAGCTGGTATTAAGATTACCGCAATTAATAAGGTAATGATATGCAGTGTTTGCTGCATGATGGTGAGTACGGTTTCTGGCGTCACGATACGTAAAAACTAGAAGCTAGAGTACCCATTAATAATGCCCAGCCATCAATTAAAACGAACAGCATGAGCTTAAAGGGTAAGGAAATCAGCATGGGTGATAACATCATCATGCCCATTGCCATTAAAACACTGGCGACTACTAAGTCTATGATTAAAAATGGAATAAATATTAAGAAGCCAATTTGGAAAGCCGTTTTTAATTCGCTGGTGACAAATGCTGGGAGTAATAAACTAAAAGGTACATCTTCGGCAGTATTGATAGCGGGATGTCCTGAGATGCCTGCGAATAATTCAATATCTGTTTCACGGGTTTGGGCCAACATGAATTTTTTAAAAGGCAGGCTCGCATTTTCCACGGCTGGCATCATTTCCATTTGGCCATCCATATAAGGTTTAACCCCATTTTGGTAGGCGGCATCAAACACAGGATTCATGATGAAAAAGGTTAAGAATAATGATAAACCGATAAGCACTTGATTTGATGGTGTCGATTGCACGCCCATGGCTTGACGTAAAATAGATAAGACAATAATGATACGAGTAAATGACGTCATCATCATTAATGCTGCTGGCAATAATGTTAGAACCGTCATTAATGCCAAAATTTGTAGCGTTACAGTGTAATTTTGTCCGCCATCTGGCGCTGTTGTTAGTGTCAGTGCTGGAATGCCAGGGTCGGCAGCCATGGCAAATAAAGGCATAAACAATAAGCCTAAACTGAGTACAAAGCGGATCATGATTTTGTTCTCTGTTGCATCATTTGCTGCAATTTTTCGGCGAAATTAGAATGAGTACTAGAATTCGCTTTGGTGGGCATTGTGCTTATTGGCGTATCAAGAATATGCAAGGTTTGTACGCTTTGTGCCGTTACTCCCACTAATATTTGTTGTTCGCCTACTTGTAAAAGTACTGCACGTTCACGTGGGCCTAATGCCAAGCTGGTAATTATTTTCATTTCGCCATTTGCAGATGATTGAAAGCGACCTGTTCGTCGTAATAACCAAGCTAAAAAAGCGATACAGGCGAGCACGATGAATAAACCTAATATGGTTTCTAATAATGCACTGGTTGTGACGGGCGGGGTGGTTAATGTTTTAGCGTCAAATGTACTACTTTGTTCAGCCGTAAATCCCATTGCAGACCATAAACTAAGGCCCAATATGCCGATTAATTTTAATATATAAGCCTTCATCGCAATTTTTTAATGCGTTCTTCAGCGCTGATAACATCCGTTAAGCGAATACCAAACTTGTCATTGACGACGACCACTTCGCCATGTGCGATCAGGGTGTCATTAACCAATACGTCCATCGGTTCACCAGCAAGACGATCTAATTCCACAACAGAGCCTTGGCTAAGTTGGAGTAGATTACGAATATTGATTTTAGTACGACCAATTTCCATTGATATGGTGACGGGAATATCCAGCACCATATCTAAGTCTAATTCAGCATGAGAGCGAGGCTTAGCATCATCATCAAGCTGAGTAATAGGAGCAGGATTGGCTTGTTCAGAATCAGCTTGTTCTTCTAATGCCGCGGCCCATGGATCTTCATCTTCATTAGTATCGGTGCCTTGTTCTTCTAATGCAGATGCCCATTCATCAGCAACTTCTTGGTCCGTTTTATTATCTTCACTCATTATTTTTTACTCTTCTGGAGATGGTATTGAGGTGTCGTGTCCTTAGGATGCTCAATCAAACTGGTCATTTTTAATGCTACGTTATTTTTATGTTCACCAAAAGTAGCATTAAAAATCGGTATTTGTTCAGCTTTTACAACGACCGACTTTGGCATATCAATTGGAATAATATCGCCCGTTTTAAAACTCAGTATTTTTCGTAAGCTATATTTAACTTGAGCTAACTGCGCGGTTAACTGAATATCTGCACTTAATATTTCTTCTTTCATCGATGCTGCCCAGCGGCCATCATCAGACGCGCTATCACTCTGCAAGCCTGTATCGAGTAGTTCTCGGATAGGTTCTAACATTGAATAAGGAAGTGTCAGATGAATATCGCCACCGCCGCCGTCTAATTCGATATGAAAGGTAGAAATAACCAGTACTTCACTCGGGCTCACGATATTAGCAAACTGAGGATTAACCTCATGGCTCACAAATTCAAACCTGACATCCATAACCGGAGACCATGCTTCTCTTAGGGTCTCAAAGCATATATCCAATACCATTCGAATAACACGCAGTTCAGTAGCGGTGAACTCACGACCTTCAATTCGGGCTTGAAAGCGACCATCTCCACCAAAATAATTATCAAGGATTGTGAATACAAGTTTAGGTTCTAATACAATTAAACCCGTCCCACGTAGTGGATGCATATGAATTAAATTTAAGCTGGTCGGTACAAATAAGGTATGAATGTATTCAGAAAACTTCATTACTTGCACGCCAGTAACGGAGATCTCAGCTGAACGACGTAGCATGTTAAAAAGGCTTATTCGGAAAAGACGGCCAAAACGCTCATTGACCATTTCCAGTGTTGGCATGCGTCCACGAATAATGCGATCTTCATTGCCGAAATCATAATTTCGGGTGCTACCCTTATCTACTTCTTCTGCAGATGTTTCAATATCACCACCGCCCATGCCATTTAGTAGCGCATCGACCTCATCTTGTGAAAGTATATCGTGAACAGCCATCGTCTTATTGCATCAGCAAACTAGTGAAATAAACTGATTCTAATTCACCGGGTGTATTTTCAGCTTTCAATACTTCATTAATCGTAGCAAGCGTTTTTTCTTGTAATGCTTTAGTGCCCTCGGGTGTATTGAGTTCGTCATATTTTTGACTTAAGAACAGCATCAGTAATTCATGTTGGATTGCAGGTTCATTGAGCGTGAAGGCATCAATAACAACTTGATCGCGTGCCATTACTTTTAATTTGACCGATAAATATCGTGCTGCGCCGTTGCTTTGTTCGCTAAAGTTAACGATGAGCGGTTTTTCGATAGTGTAATAAATAGGTGCTTGCTTGACGGTAACGGCTGCTTCATCTGTTACCTCAGCTTCATCATCGCCACCTAAAAACATCATAGCACCTACACCAGCAAGTACTAAAACCACTACGGCAATGATAATGATCACTAATTTAGATTTTTTACCGCCAGCGTCAATAATCTCTATATCGTCTTGTGTTTCTGCCATGTCGACTTTCCCTATGATTGTTAAATTTAAATTAGCAAATAATGTGCCTGTTTATTGCAAAATAAAGCTGGTGAAATAAACGTTATCAATATTATCTTTGCCGGTTTCCTCTTTTAAAATACTCTTAACGGTATTCAAAGAGGCTGTTTGTAAGGCTTCTCGTCCTGTGACAGAGTTTACGGTTTCTAGTGTTTGAGCAGTAAATAAAGATCGTAAGGCATCTTGTAACATCGGTGAATTTAATGCAGCACTGTCAATTATCGCTTGGTCATGTGCCATTAATGTGACTTTTATCTGTAAATAGCGTGCTTGTTGATTACTTTGAGTTAAAAAATTAATAGTAAATGGTTCGTCTATCGCGAAATAAATAGCTTTTGCTGGAGCGGGCTCATCATCAGCCCACGTTGGCAAAACCATTATTGATAGCAACAGCATGAATAGGATTTGAATAGATTTATGCATAGCTTGATATACTCACGGTTTCAGATCAAAAACAAAATTATGACAAGCTTAACCGATACACGAAAGGGGCAGAATACAATTGGCTACAAACAAGACGAATCGTTCACAAAAAAATGATGCAACATTATGGGACAAAATAATCACTCTACCTCAGTATCTTATTCCTCAACATACCTTATCAGTATGGATGCATAAGCTGACACGTAGCGAAGTAACGTGGTTTAAAAATAGTTTTATCCGGTTTATTACCGCGAAATATAAGGTAAATATCAGCGAAGCTGCGCAAACGGATTTAGACTTTTTCCCAAGTTTTAATGCTTTTTTTACGCGAGAATTACGCGCTGGCGTAAGACCTATTGATGCTGGAGAAGGCGTCATTACATCGCCAGTAGATGGTGTTGTTAGCCAAATCGGTAATGTTGTTCAAGGACGCATTGTGCAAGCAAAAGGTCGCGAATATAGCGTATTAGAATTATTGGGTGGCGATGAATTATTAGCCAAACGATTTGATCAAGGGCAGTTTGCAACAATTTATTTATCACCCAAAGATTATCACCGTATTCATATGCCGTTAACCGGAACATTACGACAAATGACTTATATTCCAGGTAAGTTATTTTCAGTTAATCCACGAACAGCGCGTTCTGTACCAAGGTTGTTTGCGCGAAATGAACGTGTCGTTACTGTTTTTGATACCGAATTAGGGCCTATTGTGATGGTCTTAGTAGGCGCTATCTTTGTTGGGAGCATGGAAACCGTGTGGTCAGGCATGATCACACCGCCTTATAGTAAAAATATTCAACATTGGGATTATCATGGTGAACAAGCAATTACCTTACAAAAAGGTGAAGAAATGGGCCGGTTCAATATGGGATCAACAGTGGTGATGTTATTGCCCTTAGAATCAGAATTGTTTAAAGATGAATTAGAAGCGGGTTCTGCGATCCAACTCGGTCAGGCGATGATTGATGGGGTTGTTAAATCTTAAAAAAGACGATTTAAATTTTTAAAGAATAGGCATAAAGATTTTTAATCAACATCAATATGCGACAAGGGTTCCGCCACCAAAAAGCAAGGTTACATATTTGCTAGGAGTGTGCCGTTTTAGTTTTTTGAAAACGACTAAAGGTTAACTGTTTTACAGCTGTTTACTAGTTGGCTCAGTTACATTTCAAGCATTATGGGATTTTGTATTAGGGTATTCATGAAACCACTGCCCATTGAGCGCGCGTGGTTTGTCTGTTGCTGGCACGTTAGAGGCGGATTGTTAAAAAGTCAGCTATCGACCCAAAGCAGATATTTAAATTAAATTACTAAATCACTCCAAATTTCATCCCAGCAACAACGATGTGCTTGGCTTGGCACTATAATTACTTTCGCCTGAGTGCTACTAGGTAAGCTTGCTACAAAGTGTTGCGCTAAAAAAGGTGGCATCACTTTGTCGTCACTCCCAACAAAGTGAACCTGTTTAATACGGGCTAATTGCTGTCGATAGTCGGCAGGGTCAAGTGAACCAGTCAATGGACTTATGTTGTAATAGGTTGTCCATGCCTGATGATTAAGATTACCGGCAACTGTGATGAGCCTTGTAACATCATCGCGTCTTGCTGATATTAACGCAGCAACAGCACCACCACCTGAATACCCTACCAGTTGCAGCTGTTCTGCTCCAAACTCAGCTTTAAGGCTGTTTATTGCTTCGTTGCTCGATGCGATGACCTCTTCTGCAAAGCGACTGTCTGTCCAATAATGCTTATTACAGTTCCTGGCTTTAGAGCCACCTGTGTACTGACAAGGTCTAGCTAAATAAACTGTATTACCATGTCGATGACTGAGGGCTAGTTTAAGTCCTGTCGGGTTAATCGGTGTTGGGTCCGCCGATACGATGTTTTTAGTGAGCCATGCCAAACCATCACCTTCAATATAGACAGTTAGTAACGTTTCTTTTGTATGTTGCATTGGCTGGTAACTGAGCAAATCAAAGTGTGATGTTTGAATAAGCTCTGCTTGCCAATGATGACTTCTTGCAAGTTGCTTTGCAGTGTCGCCGCGTTGCTGTGTTGATGGTAGCGTGACGCAGGCAGATAGCAGGAGGAGAGACAACCATAACGTTGTGGTTTTACACCGGTGTAGTAATATGTCATTCATGGTTTCAGTGTAACTCCTGAACATAAAAGGCACCCGTAGGTGCCTTTTATTATTTATTGTAATGTAAGCTTAGAACATCATTCTAAAATTAGCACTCACCGATTGGTCGGTATAATCTTGGCGCGCATCAATATTGTAGCTTGCAGTGATTTCAGTGCCATTGTCTAAACTATACTTAGCGCCGAAGCCTGCGTTATAAACCCATTCATCCGGTTCAATACCATCCGTAGTAAATTGTGCGCCACCACCTGAAAACGAAGACGTTAGACTTGAACGGTCGGTCATCACATCATAACCAATGCCAGCATTAGCCATTAGCAATAGACTGTCTGATGCGGCATGATTTGCTTTAATACCTGTACCGATGATGAGGCTATCAGCACTATCATTATCAACATTTAAACTTAGAGCGCCGGCCCCAGATTCACGATAGCCATCTACATTGACGTAACTATAATCAGCATGCACATATGGCGTTAGCTTTGTTTTATCATTTACTTGGTAGCTACGTTCTAACTCAGCACTTAACTGGCTATTCCAGCTATCGTAATTAGCATTAGCAACATCGCCATTGAAAATACGACGATTGCTGTCATAGTCCGAAATACCAAAACCTGCTTGCAGGTTTAAGGCCGTCGTCGCATCAAGCGTCATTGTGGCGTAAACCTTTGCTAAGTAGCTATTCATATCAATCGTTTGAGCGCCGGCAGCTAAATTGCTTTCAACATCACTATTAATATAAGCAAACGCAGCACCGACATTCCATGCTGACGACACATCACCATCCACACCCATGGCTAAACCGTAACTATCAATGTCATAGCCAGATACACTTTGACGGAGATCTTGTTTTGTCCAGCCACCAAAAGGTTTAAACCAAATATGACGGTCAGTCATAAACTCATCACCCGATGAAAGCCCTTGCTGTGTATCTTGGCGAGAGGAAACGACAGCTGTCATTGCACCAGTAGCCGTATTGGTCAATTGAGCCATGCCGCCTGATACGCCTGGAAGCGATGATTCAATCGCGTTAGCGACCTCTCTCTCAGTGGTGAGGCTGACAAAGTTTGTTGCTAGTGTGCTCGAAGGATTAGAAGCAATCACCGCATCAATGGCTTTTGCTGCACCTAATGCTGCAGGCTTAGCTTGTCGCATTGCACTAGAGGTGACTGTTTTAGCTGATGTAGCAGCGGCCAACGTAAGGTCAACCGCATTGCCATTTTTAACGGCACCAAAATCAAACAGCAGTGAGTTATCGGTTACCGCAAATGTGCCATCAGATACGAGTGTATACGCCGAAATGATGTTAACCATGTTTGTAGTGGTAAAGCTAAAATTAGGATCGGTTACGTTGATATTGATTTTGGCATTATTGGCAAGTGTCGCGGTGCCAGCAACAGCAAGCTTACCAAAGGTTGAATCATCAGCCACACCAATCGAAAGATGACCATCTGTAGTTTGCGTGTAATCGCCATTTAATGACAAAGTGTCACCACTGTGAATAGCTAAGGTACCGCCATCCACAGTCAGCGTGCCGGCATTATAAGTGCTTAAGTCACCTGAAAAATGCGTACTTCCTGCTAATAATTTAATCGTGCCCGTACCTGAAATATTGGGCGCAAAATCATAGGCGGTGTTGGTATGGTTAAAGATTAACGAGCCTGCTCCATTACCAAATCGCACGGTGCTAGCACTGAGCGTGCCAGCTTCGACAGCCGTGTCACCACTGGCTGCGCCAATACTTAGTGTGGCGGTAGAATTAAAATTGCCGCTTGTAATATTAAGTATGCCGGCACCTGAATTAACACTCACGACGCCATTGTTGCTGATAACAAGACTGCCATTGCTACTGGGATAATAGCCCAAATAAAGTATATCGCTGTTCAAGCTGGAGCCGCTACCATCGACCGTGACGATACCTGTGCTACCAGGATCAAAACCTATGTAGGTATCTGCAACACTGAGCGAGCCACCGTTGGAGATGGCAATACTACCTGCGCTGACATTACCGACATAAAGGTATTGAGCCTGGGCCGTACCAGAAGTGATTTGGGCTGTGCCACCATTATCGATAAAGGTAGCGCCACTACTAGAAGTCGGGACAAGATTAGAAGACCAGTTACCCTCTGTAAACCAGTCGCCCGTAGTCGTGCTCCAATAAAAATCAGGTGCAGCCAATGCAGGTATTGCAATAAGACTGAGCCCTGAAGCCAATAGTCCGGTGCTGATAGTGTGCGTGAGTTTGTTCACTGATGTTGCCGCGCTGCTTTTGCTTTTTCCTTTGGTCAGCTCCCCCACAATCACCCATGCTTGACGACTGACGCTCCAAATGACTTTATATGCTTTATTCATGACAGTTTCAAAATCCTTCTGTGGTTTGTAGCTCAGTTTAATTTTGTATTTATACGTGTACTTCCATCGGGGTACAATAAGTTGATACAAAATAAATATCTTAATTTTCATTTTTACACATGTTTTCTGACTTGATGGTGTTTTAAAGACTTAAATTACAGGCTGTTGAACGTGCATTGTTCATTCTATTGCCCGTCCTGCTTGAGTCTTGATGCAGCTTAACTATGAGCTGTTTATGTGTCGATGCTATCGAAGCAGCGTACTTTTTGTTCAATCTAACTTCCTACATTGATGGGTTCATTAGCGTAATAAGGGAGCGTTCACGCAAGGCGAATGTTTGCTATAGCAATTATTGGGAGCAGTATGACAAACAAATCTAATCTTGGCGTAATGTGGACGATAGAACAGCTTGAAGCCGTGACGAAAGACCTAGCGAATTTACGCTTGTTAGTGGATTTAGAGCTGGCCCCGCGTTACCCTCATTTTAACGGTAAACCCTATCCTCTAGGACGCTGCAAAGAAATTCGAGATGCTGTGTTTACCTTGTTACAAGAAAAGCTTCACCAGTCGACGGAGCCTGGCCTAGCGTTTATTTGCGATAGGCTGAATGATGGCGATACGTTTCAAAAGGTATGGGGCTCTTTAAGAGATGATTACTTTCAGAATGCAATACTGGTTGGAGAATGGTATATAGATGTATCAAACGACACTGTTAACCCTAATAAGCCGAGGGTTGAGATAGTTGCCTTAGCCGAATCAGGTTTCTCTGGTATATCGAGTTTTGAGCAATTCGTAACAATAGCTGAACCTTATTGGGAGGTAAAGGTGTATCGAAATGACATTTGCCCAGCATTAGCCCCCTTTATGCCGCTAATTTTTGTGGCTGATAGTGGCGCATGTTGGCTAGGAGAGGCGAATGACGATATGTTAGCGGTGGCTGTGAATAGTCAGTTTTCAGCCTCAGAAAGTATTTTATCGGTACTGCCTTCACCGCCTCATGATGCCATAGAAGGCTGGAAGTCGGTCTTGCTTAGGCTTAAACATAATACGTTTTTACATCAACAGGGAAATGCCATAGATTTCTGTAAAGAATATCGTGAGAATCAACAATATAAAATGACAGCTTTTCGGGATAGTGCGGTGATGGCCTACTTGTCACTACCCAAAGGTATTTCGATTTGAATGTCGAGGGATGCATATTCTATCCATTACCTTGATAACTCTTTGTTTTGATTGAAATATATATATGCTAGCTAGCTCCCAAAAAAGATAAAACGACCATTAATTGAGTGTCCGTTTCTGGCACATTATCGACGAATCGTTCAAAGGTCGCTATTCGACCCCAAGCAGTCAGTCGATACAATTGTTAAGATGTTTAACGACCTCATAAAACATACTGTTAGATTTAATCAGGACCAACAATGGATATTAATCAAGCAGCTCATCTTGTTTCAGAATGGGCAAGGAAAAAACCAGAAATCAAAAATGTTCAGTTTTTTGGTAGTCGCGTAAAAGGTGCGAATCGAGAAGATAGTGATTTGGATGTTGCTATCGAGTTGATTCAAGGCTTGGATGAATGTGGCGGCCTATCTGCTTGGATGAGAAATTCCGATAAATGGTCGAAAGAACTCAATGAGCTAATACCTTACGAAGTTCAGGCAGAATGGAACGATGGTGAAAATACTGACTTGATTAACAAGGGACTTTTAGAAGCATGTCTGCTTGTGTACGAGGAATAAATTTAAAAAATGTTTAATGAATCGAAGGGGACGTTAAACATAAGGAGGCTTAATGAATAGAAAGGACTTTAGCGAAATCGGGCACACAGGTGGAAAAGTTACTTTTACCATCGTTTGTGATGAGAGTGGTCGAGTTAGCTATCAAATAGGCTACTCACATTCTTCCCCGCGACCAGTAAGCCTTGTAGGAATTTATGCTCACCCAGAAGGGTTTGCCTGCGGAAATATAGTAATGGGTGGAATCGGTGAACCTTGGAATACACCTCCTTTCCCAAATTGCATAGCTGTATTGATGGCTTCTGATTCACAAGGAAAATTCGGCCATGAATGCCCCGATTGCAAAAAACATTTTCGCTCTGACGGTATCCCTGCTAGATCTTCATTAACTTGCCCATACTGTGGCACTAGAGCAGAGTCATATCATTTTATAACTCCGCCACAGAAGTCATATATCTCACATTATCTCGAGTCCTTACACACAGCCATATACGAAGCTTCTCCAGACTCTAACAGTGAAGTTGTTATTGATATGAACTCTATTGCTGATTCAATAACAGATGCCCCAAGGCCTGATTTCTATTACACATCTATTGCGCAGCAAACAGAGTTCAATTGCTCAACATGCAACAGTTACAATGATGTTCGAGGCAGGTATGGATATTGCTCATCATGCGGTTGGAGAAACACTGCAGAATTTCAACGAGTCGCTTTAGAAAGAATCCGAGGTCAACTAGTCGATGGGTACTTATCACCGAATGACGCCGTAAAACAATCAGTATCAGAATTTGATTCAGCGGCTAGAGATTATGTTGATCAACTCATTTCCCTTGTGCCTATGAAAGAGACACGAAGAAATCAGTTAAATCGTTTACTTTTCCACAATCTCGATAAATTTGATGAGCTTTTGAAATCTTGTTTTGACATCAATTTATTGAAGGGCATGTCAGCCGATCGCGACTTCGTTAGAAAAATGTTCTTCCGCCGGCATGTCTATGAGCATGATGGAAGCGTTGCCACTCAACGTTATGTTGAAGAAAGCGGAGATAGCAACATAGAAAAAGGCGATCTAATAAGGGAAACTATAGAAAATACGAACAAGTTAATTGGCAGCCTCAATCGAATGATTTCTACCCTCGAAAGTGATTTTCATGAAATGTTCGAGCCCGATCCATTTTGCATTGAAATTGAAAGTAATCGAAAGAAGCGAATGAGCGAGAGAAAGGCATAACAAATCAATCAACGCTCGCCTTCGCTTTTACTGCTCGTTATTGAGGCGTTAAACGAATGACCGCTTTTGGCACGAAGCGGACGGTTAAGCGGAATCAAAATCTACTTTAGGTGATTCAGTTCATGTATTAGAAAGACAATTAAACGCAAGAGTAGATGAACGTTATAGTGTTATTTATTGGCAGTATGGCGTGGAATTAGGTATTGTTTCGAAGGCAAGACGTAATGACTGTTTGCTAAATGTAAAAAAATCATCAATCAGGATATTGGCATTAAGTCACGCCCCATCCCAATTGATGATTCTTGATTTTAAAGGCTATTGTGACGAATTATGAAAATTGCTTTTCACGCGCCCAATGTCGGGTTTTAGCTGATTTTATGAATGCATCTAAATTCATAATGTCATTCACGCCTTCATCTTTCATAATGCCAATCTTATCTAGTAGCATATTAGTGCCTTCATCGTGACCAATAGCTTTTAAATGTACATAAGCATTCATAAACCATTCGTTGATAACGGGTAATTTACTATATTTTTTAGCCATTTCAGGTGTGAGAACGCCAATAACTGCATCAAAAATGACTGATGGTGCACCATCTATCTGCATATCTGCTTCAAGTTTTTTACCATTTGAAAGTTTGGCTCCACCGACTTTTGTCGCGATTAATTTACAGGTTGCGCCTTCTTTTTTAATGGCAGATTGTGTTCTCTTAATCTGATTTTCATCAGAGCCTTCACCGAACAATAAACCGACTGTTCGACCTTTGAGCGTATCTTTCATCTTACCTATAATTTGTAAAGCGGGTGATTCTGGCAAATCTTTAGGTTTGACGGCGGCTTTAAATGCACTAGGCATTTCATCTAGGCCAATCCCTTCTGCGACTTTATTGGCTAATTTTTTATCAATGACCATTAGATGACTGATGACTCTGAGCCTGACAGCTTGAGTTTCAACTTTCGATAACTCAAATACAATTGCATTGGCAATATGGTTTTGTTCAATTTTAGTTTGGCTTATATAAAATTGTCTTGCTTGCGAGTAGTGGTCAGCAAATGACTCTGGTCGGACTCGGCCTTTTGATTCGTTAAATTCTTCATTGAAACTTTTAAACCCTGTTGTTGATTCTCGTGGGCTATCTGCTTGTAATGAACTAGGTTCATACGCAACACGACCTTTAGGAACATCCATTTGCATATGCCCATCACGTTGTTGATTACTAAAAGGACATTTAGGTGCATTAATAGGGATCTGATTAAAGTTTGGTGATCCTAATCTTGATAATTGAGTATCTAAATAACTAAAGAGTCTGCCTTGTAATAAGGGATCATTTGAGAAATCCATTCCTGGCAAAATATGCGATGGGCAAAAAGCAACTTGCTCTGTTTCAGCAAAGAAATTATCTGGATTACGATCCAGCACCATGGTGCCGATTACTTTTAAGGGAACCAATTCTTCCGGTATTAGTTTAGTGGGATCAAGATGATCAAATGGAAAGGCTTCCGCTTCTTCTTCTGTAAATAATTGAACAGCTAAATCCCATTCAGGAAAGTCGCCTTGATCAATGGCTTCATATAAGTCGCGACGTAAAAAATCATTATCGGCGTATTGTAATTTAGCGGCTTCATCCCACACTGTTGATTGCAAGCCAAGTTTTGGACGCCAATGAAATTTAACGAAGGTTGATTGTCCTTCAGCATTAATGAGTCTGAAGGAGTGAATACCAAAGCCTTCGATCATTCTTAAGCTACGTGGAATAGCACGATCACTCATCGCCCACATAATAGTGTGGAAAGATTCGGGTGTTAGTGAAATAAAGTCCCAAAAGGTATCATGAGCTGAGCCCGCTTGTGGATAACCACGATCAGGTTCCATTTTTACTGCGTGTACAAGATCTGGAAATTTGATGGCATCTTGAATAAAAAATACCGGAATATTATTACCGACTAAATCCCAGTTGCCTTCTGAAGTATATAACTTGACGGCAAAGCCCCTAACATCACGTGGAGTATCAACTGAACCTGCTCCGCCGGCAACCGTTGAAATTCTGCAGAAAACAGGGGTTTCTGTACCGACTTCTGTAAAGATTTTAGTTGTTGTGTAATCCGCTAATGACTTCGTTAATTTAAAGTGACCATGAGCAGCAGAACCCCTAGCATGCACGATTCTTTCTGGAATTCGCTCATGATCAAAATGGGTGATTTTTTCTCGTAGAATGAAGTCTTCAAGTAATGTAGGACCACGTTTACCATATTTTAAGGAGTTCTGATTATCCGAAATTCCAACACCTTGGTTGGTGGTCAACTTTTTATGTTTTTTAGTTGACGTTTGATGGAGCTCTTGCCCATTGCCATAAAATTCATTGTCATTTTTTTGAGTCATGTTTTTTCCTTAAATAATAGTTAATTGACGAGCAAAAAATGATTCATTTTTTACTCTTTATACTCGATGTTTTTAAGGTGCTATAGACTAAGATAAGATTTTATTTCTTAACTATGTATATTCTTCAAATTACATAAATACACTTAAATTCTGGTGGGTTAATTTTCATCAATCCAAAATAAAAAAAGATGAAAATCAGGCGTATTTTCAGATGATTGTATATTGAATATGTAATTTCACACGTAGGATAAATACTTTAAGTAGTGTAAGAATTTGACCAGCTTGAATCATGGCTATTAATGAATAGTGGTTTGCAATGTACTGATAAATAAGTAGTAACGGTGTGCTTTAGCTTGATAGTTTTAAAACTTCGTAAGCATTATCTTACGTTTTTAACCGTCGTTTTCTCATACATAAAGTCCAATTGATTTTGTAAAGTAGATTCAGAGTTAAATCTCTATTAATTTTTATAAACCTTGAGGAGAACAAGATGACTAACGTATCTGAAATTAAACCTGAAATGCCTGTAGTTTGTTCAGAAGATGGGCAATTTGGTGTTGTTGATCATATGGAAGGTTCTAATTACATCAAACTGAAAAAAGATACATCAGGACAGCATCATTTCATCCCAATGGATTGGGTGGTATCGACGGACAATGGAAAGGTGAAGATTGATCGACCTGGCGGCGAAGCGATGAACGAATGGATGACCGAGTCTGATCTAGACTAAGTTTTTTAAAGATAAGGTTGTAACTTAAATCTTATTTATTTAGCAATTATTAGGCGCTTATCACAGCGTTAAGCGCCTAATAAATATCAAGCTAAATAAAAAGTACCCGTTGTTTAAACAGATGAGTTTGCTGTTTAAATCGCGGGTACTTTTTTAGTGTCCAATATAGATAATATACTAATGACTATTTATAGATGCTCATTAGAATAGTCAAAGTAACAGATGTAAAATACCTTCACACATTATAGGTATTCAATCAAACCTAGATCTAGTGATCGTTTACGATTGATGATGTTTTAAAAATCATACACATTAAATTGAGTTGAAATGCAGTGTGAGACGACATCACTTCTATAAATATTAAAGAGATCTCATTCTAGCTTCTAATTTATCATTTAATTCAATTAAGACTATTCCTACATCGGATTAAGAGAATATCCATTAATAACTATTTTCATATTTCGTATATTGGTGTTACAGGAATTTCCTGCATTCAATGGAGAATATGATGTCTACAGTAACAGGTTTGTTTAACGATAAAGAAAGTGCAGAACGTGCGTATCAATATGCTTTAGATACAGGCTATAGTTCAACCGATATTGATGTCATTATGAGTAAAGACACCCGTGAACGCCATTATGGTGAGCATACAACGTTAGAAACTGAAGTGGGTAATAAGTCTGCTGAGGGTGCAGCGATCGGTGGTGCAGTAGGTGCTACAGTAGGTGCTATTGCTGCAGCCGTTGCCGCTGCCGGTACTGTACTTGTTTTACCTGGATTAGGATTAGTCGTAGCAGGACCACTCGCCGCAGGTATTGCTGGCGCCGGTGCGGGCGGTGTTGGTGCAGGATTAGTAGGCGCACTTATTGGTTGGGCCATTCCAGAAGACACACTTAAAGAATATGAAAGTGGCTTAAAAAATGGAGGAATCGTCATTGGCGTAAATTCAAAGTCAGATGTGGAGCGTCAAAGATTCGCTAAGGACTGGGAAGCTAATAATGGATTACATATCCATACTAATCAATAAGGGATTAATCGTTACGCCTAGATTTTTATTCTACGCGGTTATTACGGAAGGCCACTAGTGAATTAGTGGCCTTTTTGTATGTTTAATATGATGATAATGTGATGTAATAAATATCGATTAATCAAATTTAATAACGAATGTGAGCTGAACAATGCCTAAGATCTCTATTATCATTATTGCTTTATTTTTTACGATAGGTGGTATCGCGCACTTTGTGTTAATTGATAAATTCATCTCGATTATGCCCAGTTATTTAGGGTATCCGAAACAGTTGGTCATCATAAGTGGCATATTTGAGCTACTTGGAGCGATGGGTATTTTATTCTCCCAAACACGGAGGTTTGCTGGTTATGGGCTAATTGCTTTAATCGTTGCGGTTTATCCTGCAAACATTCATATGGCTTTACATGCACAAGACTATCCAACGATACCGGAGATGGTGCTTTGGTTACGATTACCACTACAATTCTTTTTTGTGTGGTTTGTGTGGCGAGCGATTAAATAATTTAGATGCCTCTTTGAAAAAGCGAAAAAGCAGCAATCTAGGAAGCAATCAATAGTCAATTAAATTAATTTTCTTCCATTACATCATTCAAATTAATCGTGCCATCAACATTCTTTGCGAATGCTTGATTAAATGCATTACTGAAAATACTCCAAAATCCTGCCCAAACATTTTGGTTAGGATCGTTTAATTGGCCTTCAAAAGGGATACGTAATGCAAATTGGTCTTTTTGATGATTTTCAAACAAAGCCACAAAAGTAGAGGCAATAGATTTCCAAACTGTTTTTAATATATTGTTATCTTTTTTAAGCGACTCAAACTCAATATCTGTTGCAATGGGTTTAACATAACCAACGACTTTTCCCTTCAATGCGGCGGCTTCGCCATAAATACTCAGAGTGCCTTTTCTAAAATTAAGGGCAGCAAACTCAGCAAAATAATTATTAAATTGTGTCAGATCTGCATTCTCAAGTTTTAGGGCTAAATCGAAATTGGGTATTTCAGTTAAGGCATTCATTTTGCCATCAATACTCAATTTACCACCACCGATGGATGTCCCGGAGATTTTAATATCAGAGGGAAGGGTTTGCTCTTTATTAATGACGTTACTTATATTGGTGATGCTGGAATAAAGATTTTTGATATAAATATTAACATTGGGTTCAGCTGACCAATCTATATAAGATATTTTGCCATCATGTACATCAAATCTATTGATATCAAAGGGCACAAGTGAATTTAACAGGCCTAACCAATCAGAATCAGCCCCTGTTTGAGCTTTAGCAAATTTTACATCGGGTTTATATAGGTCGACTTCTGAAACGATTTTGCCGTTAAACAAGGCGCGCCATTCAATCGAAAGATCAATCTGTGTGATTTCTAAAAAAGGTTCTTTTAAGCCACCTTTTTCTTTTAATAAAATTAAGTGATCAATTTGGTAAGCGCCACGCCAGAGATGGATATCAACGTCACTGATGCTTCCGCTATAACCTTCTAGTGCATTGATTCGATTATTGACCTGATCTTTTACCCAATCTTCCAGTGCAAAATTAATCACAATTAAAATAATGACAATAGGAATAATTAACGAAAGGGCTACATTTCTTTTGCGATGAGTGCTCATTAACATCTCCTAGTGTTCACTATTTTCAGCAATTTCATTGGGTGTTATTTTATGATTATAGTTTGATAATTCATAGGTTTTAGCTAATTCTGCACCAATAAATAAAATCATGCAGGAATATGACACCCACAGCATAAGGAGCACTAAAGATCCTGCAGCGCCAAAGGTTGATTCTGGTTTTGCGATACCAAAATAAAAATTCAACGTGTATTCACCAATTTCAAAAAGAATGGTCGCTAAAAGACCGCCCATTAAGGCTGAGCGCCACCTTATATTGGCATCAGGTAAGATTTTGTATATCAAGGTAAAAAGCACGATCACCGTCGATAAGGATGTTATCAAGGTGATTAAAGCAATCAATGCGGTGAATGAGGTAGAAAACTGTGCGGTAATCCAAGTACTTAATACCGTTATTAAAGCAGTTAGAGATAATGATACGAGTAATAAAAGTCCTAAAATTAAAACGATACCAAAAGAGATTAACCGGGTTCGTATAAAGACAAATATACCTGCAGACTTTTTAACTTCAACTTGAAAAATTTTATTTAGTGATCGTTGGAGATTAGCAAATAAGCCTGTTGCACCAAATGATAAGGTCAACATTCCCGCTATTAATGCCCACATATCTCGATCATTTTGTTGTGTTTCTTGGACAATTAGGAAAAGGTTGTTAGCGGTTTCTTTACCGAGGATTTGACTGATTTGACCTGACAGCAATGCTTGTACCTGTTGAGGATCAAATGCCAACGCGGCAACTGACATGACGATAATGATTAGGCCAGGGAATGAAAAAATAGCGTAATACGCTGCCGCAGCGCTGTTTGTGAAAGGGTCATCTGAAAACCAATTTTTAAATGATTGTCTTAACATGCTTAGCATTTGATGCCCCTAAAATTATGGTGTTAGTTCATTCTATTAATCGAGTGTTTATTATGAAAACAAGCCACATCAATAATGATGTGGCTTGTAGTGTTTTGTTCTTTTACAGCTATAAATTTTAATAAGTTAAATCATAAAATTAATGAAGCTAGCTGCTTATTTTTTTACAACGATGCCATTGTTAACAGACTTTACGCCTTCGACTTTCGAGACGATGTCTTCTGCTTTGACTTTGAGCGCTTCGTTTGCTACAAAACCACTTAGTAATACTTCACCTTTGAAAGTCTCGATACTGATTTTTAGTGATTTCAAACTTTCTTCGGTTAATAGCTTTGTTTTTGCTTGAGCTGTTATCCAGCTGTCGCTGGCAACACGTTTAACATCCGCTTCACCTGATTTAACTTTTTCTTCGGTGTATTCAGACTCATCTAACGTACCATCATTATCATGATCTGCTTTTGCAATTCTCTCTTTTGTGAAAGAGGGATCTTTACTTAGTTCTGTGGCACTTAATACGCCATCATTATTAGTATCAAACATCATAAATGTTTGGTGGTTAGGAGATTGGTTTTCTCCCATACTCATCGTATCTGAGTCATGTGCATCGTGAGCATTAGCATTCATCACAAATCCTGACATAGCAATTACCACTAACGATTTTTTTAAATGATTCATTTACATCTCCTAATAAAGTTCAAATTCAAACTCTCGTTTGTGGGATCAATAATAGGTAATGTCAGTCAGGTTAAGAAGAGTCATTAATCTCATAATGACGTCAGATAAATACTACATGTAGTTTTCTCCACACTTATAACGACAAGTAGTTATGAGCTGAACAAGCTATAACCTCTTAATTTGTAGGATAAAAGTAAATGTATATTTATAATGAGTCGATTGAAATTAGCTGATATTTGTATTACATTCAATGAGGCTAAAAGTTGCACTGAAGTGGGTCATCATCAGGAGGCATGAGTCGTAGGTTATAGTCAGAACGCAGTAAAAGAACAATTAAATGAATAACTAGGCTTAAACATCAGTCTAAAGTGCTTTAGTTTTATAACAATTATAACGCGAACACATCTTTAAATTCGTGAGGGAGAGAACTATGTCTGTTGGAACAATTATTTTGATTCTTTTGATATTAATTTTACTAGGTGCTTTACCATCTTGGCCCCATAGTAGAAGTTGGGGGTATGGACCAAGCGGCGGAATAGGTTTAATTCTAGTCATTGTGTTAATTTTATTTTTAATGGGACGAATTTAATTTAAGCTAAATGGTGCATCTTGTTTAATTCGTTTAATTCAAATAAATAACGGATTAATCGAATTAAATGAGTTTGCTTGTGAACAAAAAAACGACATAACAATTTTGCAAAGAGGATAATCTCTTTAAATAACCCGCTATGTTGATCACGTGTCTTAATAACGATGTTTGGTAGTAAGCGGCTTAATTTTTAGGGGGATTTTAATGGCGATACAGCATTTTGAATATATTATTTATGTTGTACTTATTATTGCTGTTGGTATTTCATTACTGATGCGATCTAGCCGAATTCCAATCAAAATGTCTGGTATCGTTACGCGTTTAACGGGTGCAGTTTATATTCATAACCATCGTGGCGCACTGACCTCTAAGCAGAGCAAGTCAATATTGAACAAGCTTGAAAATAATAGTAGAAATACGCAGTTTTTAAATAAACATCTCGTCATTGAAGCCGACATGGTTGATCAACCTTTGATGACGGGAAATACAGTCAAGCTACTTATTGATGGTCCAACCACTTACGATGAAATGTTTTTGGCGATTAATAACGCAAAACATCACATAAATCTGGAAACATTTATTATAGAAGATGATGAAATCGGTCAGCGATTCATCAAGCTTTTAATCAAAAAACAACGTAGTGATGTTCAAGTAAATCTGATCTACGATAGTGTAGGTTCAATTAATACACCGGCCGAGTTTTTCGCACAACTTGAGGAAAGCGGAGGCAATATATTAGAGTTTAACCCTGTTAATCCTGTAAAAACTCGCAAAGACTGGGACATCAATTTTCGCGATCATCGTAAGCTTTTAATTATCGATGGTGAAATTGCATTTACCGGTGGTATTAATATAAGTAGTGTTTATTCTAGTGGGTTTTCCGGGAAAAAAAGAAAGAAAGCGAAAAATGATGAGATTAGATGGCGTGATACTCATTTACGTTTGGGGGGACCTGTCGTTAGTCAATTTCAGACATTATTTATGTCAACCTGGAACGCTCAAAAAGCCGAGCCACTGATAAGTAGTCATTATTACCCCGAGATTACAGAGCAAGGTGATGAAGTTGTTCGTGCTGTTGGCAGCTCGCCAGAAGAACCATATTGTCAGATGTATGTCACTTTATTGTCTGCGATTAACAGTGCAGAATCTCAAGTATTGATAACCAATGCCTACTTTGTGCCAGATGAGCAACTGCTCAAAGCATTAAAAAATGCAGCTCAACGTAATGTTGATGTGAGATTATTATTGCCCAGCAAGTCAGATTCAAACTTAGTATTTTATGCTTCTCGTTCTTTTTATGATGAATTACTCAGTGCTAATGTCAAAATTTATGAAAGACAAGATGCATTGTTACATGCAAAAACAGCATTAATTGATAATGTATGGTCAACCATTGGTTCAACGAATCTCGATTGGCGGAGCTTTATAGATAATCAGGAAATTAATGCCGTTATTTTAGGCTCTTGTTTTGGCATTCAAATGCAGACTATGTTTGAAAAAGATTTAGCGTCTTCAGAATTG
This sequence comes from Methylophaga sp., assembly GCA_011053005.1. Classification (GTDB taxonomy): domain Bacteria; phylum Pseudomonadota; class Gammaproteobacteria; order Nitrosococcales; family Methylophagaceae. The sequence goes on along the minus strand of DRHW01000002.1, from coordinate 151,383 downwards.
ATTACCCTTAAAAACTGGAGAAAGCGTCCAGTATCAGCTCGAATCAAAGAAGCTGGAGCGCGGTTATGGGCAAGATTTTTATAAATCCTAAATAAGCTAAAAGTAAATCTTCCTAAATTTAAAAACAGCCATTTCCAATACGGATTTTCTATCGATTAAAGCGTCTCTTAACGCAATAGAAGTAACCTGTCAGCCTTTTCCTACATCATCATTATGTAAGCTCTGACATTGCCAACTATCCTTAATGAATATACTTATTATAGTAGTTAAAAATAGATTTGAATTTATCTGTAGCGGATATTAATGCAGTTTAACTATGTGGATTTAGTAAGTATAGAAAAGTAATTCAGAACTATTTAGGGAGAGAACATGGCAATACAAACGGTAAATTCAGAGCACTACAATGGTATTAACTGGAGTGCAATTTTAGCAGGTGCTGTTGCTTCGGCAGCATTTGCAATTCTTCTATCTATTCTAGGAGCAGGTTTAGGTCTTTCGATTATTTCGCCTTGGTCACATAGCGGGGTTGGTGCTGCTACTATTGGTCTATCTGCTATTTTGTGGCTTTCAATCACGCAGATTATATCGTCAGGAATGGGTGGTTTTTTAGCCGGTCGACTTCGGTCAAAATGGTTTGGTGTTCATGCCGATGAAGTCTATTTTACGGACACTGTGCATGGCTTTTTAACGTGGGCAATTGCCTTAATTATCAGTGTAACTTTATTTACATCATTTGTTGGTTCGCTTGTAAATAAAGGTATGCAGTCTGCAGAGATGGTTACGCAGACTGTAGCAACTGCAACTCGCGGTTCACACCCAGCAAGTATTATTAATGATTCACAAGATTATTATTTGGATGTTCTTTTACGGACTAATAATAGTAAGAAGGATGCTAATAATAAACAAGCGGTAGCAGTTTCAAATAATATGGATCGTAAAGCGCCTGAAATCGCTAGGATTTTTACAGAAAGCGTTAAAAATGGCAGTATTTCAGATGAAGATTCTAATTATTTAAGTCAGTTAATTGCTAAACAAACAGGTCTATCAGTAGAAGAAGCCAAAAAGCGTATTGATACAACATTTGCAAGTATTTCACAGCTTAAAACTGATGCAAAACAAGCGGCAGATTCAGCACGTAAAGCATCAGCTTATCTAACATTGTGGGGATTTATTGCTTTATTAATCGGTGCCTTTAGTGCAAGTTATGCGGCAACAATCGGGGGTCGTTACCGTCGTAATGATATCCAGAATGTACAAACAGAATATTAGGAGACAGTTATGCGTTCATTACTTTTATGGTTTCTAGGTGTTCCAATTCCTATCATTATTTTAATCGCCATATTTTTTTGATATTGATCGACTAGCTAATGATAGGATTCTGTTAGCTTAGCCATTATCAGTATTAATCACGTATTAGCCAATTCCATTTTTATGGCGTTGGCTTTTATGTTTTAGGATGAGAATACTCAATAATAAGGCGCTTTGTTAAGTGATTAATAGCTTGTTCATTATTTAAGTTAGTTGGTGTAGTTTAGCGATTAAGAGCGTTTTTTATTAGTCAGAATATTCTTACAAAAGCTTAAGCTTTAACCTATCGTTCGAGATTGGAAATAAAGGTTTAATAGAACCTAGTTTATTCGATATTGAAAACCAAATTAACTGGATGAACTTACACTTATTTTAATCATTTTTAGTGAGGAACGATCATGAATATGGACCAAGTTGAAGGTAACTGGAAGCAATTAAAAGGTAAAGTTAAGCAGCAATGGGGTAAGCTGACTGACGATGATGTCGATGTCATTGAAGGCAATATGGAAGAATTATCAGGAAAGATTCAGGAAGCCTATGGATGTGATAAAGCTGAAGCTGAAAAGCAAATAGCTGAGTGGAAAAAGAACGCTTAAACTCATAATCACTCATTCTGTTTATTGCGAAAAGGCCCCATGCAGATTGAGCATGGGGCCTTTTTTTATCACTAAAAAGCACTAGGTGTGCAGTGAACTCAGACTCAACAATACGTTATGCAGCATCCATTATTCATTATGTGAATAATTTCACCTATAAAGCTATAAAGATATTGATGTTGATAAATGAACTAATACAACGGTTCTTATAAGCGAGTGATGAATTTATCTGAATGATGGATCACTATTAAAAAAGTATAATCGTATGTTCATGCCTCTATCATCATTTCAGTTGATTATTTAATCAATGTTGCTAGGATCGTATGATAATAATTAAGGAGCAGTTGATGGACTCGTGGTATTCATTAGAAATAACAGATGGTGATTCAGCAAAAGCAACTATACAAAGAGTTATGGACGCATTTATGCCTAAGTATGTGGGCTCGGGTCGACCTGTGGATATGGCTATATTTTCTAGTTATGATAAAAAATCAAATACATGGACTTTGTATTTTTCCCCCAAAGCACTGAGCCTTGCCTTACGTTTTGGGGCTGGCCGTTTTGATGGTCATTTTGTAGATCAAGATCTAAGCTTACTTGTTGGTGATGCGAGAAGTATGGATATTTTATTTCCTGATGTTAAATCAAAAACGCATTAACAAACTATTGTGGACATGGCTTCTAGCCGAGAGTATTTTCAGCTAAAAGCCATATAACAGCACTGCGGCTTTTCAGTTTAATCTAGCTTAAGTTACGAGTATTTTATTATTGTTTAACTTGTAGCAGGGCTATCATCTGTCTCTGTTTGTAATAACGCTTGAAACTGTGGATTGTCGAGTAACGAAGTGAATACAGGGTCATTAATTACTTCTTCTGCTGCCATGCCTTCCGCATGGCTTATTACTTTTTCAAGGTTGATTAGGGCTTCATGAGGTTGATTTAATAACGCGTAGGCACCAGCTAATTGATAAAACGCATGTTTATTTTCAGGATCAATTACTAAAGCTTGATGACATAAGTTAATCGCCCATTGAGGTTCGTTCATTTCAAGTGCTAAATCTGCTTTATAGGTCATGGCTTCTGTATTTTCTGGATCAATTTCTAAAATTTGATCATAAATACTAAGACGATTGCTGAGGATTTGTTCTTGACCTGCTTTTAACCACAGGCTGTGAATATCTTGATGTCGTGAGAGTAATTTTTGGGCGCGATTGATGCCGATAGATTTGCTATGTAACTCTTGTTCAAATTTTTCAAGTCGAGCTTCATATTCTGAAATGACATTATTGACTTTATTATCAGCGAGATTAAGTACTTTATCTCTAATTTCACGAATAGAGTTCCAACCAACTAACAGCAATACAGAACTTATTCCGGCTATTAAATAGAAGAAATAAGTTACTGTATCAGTCGCGTAACCCACCGCACGGGTAGTTGCGGTGAGTTCACGATTAACCACTTCTTTTGTCATATCAACGTGCATTGTATTCATGTCGACACGTAATTGCCTGAGCTCATCCATCACGTAGCGTTCTACAAAAGGGTTGTACATCGGCTCTGTTAATTTATCTACATCTTGCGTCTCCTTATCATGCACTTGAGCAGCAAAGCTGATAGGGGAGACAAAACAAAGAACTGTAAAAAGTATTAATGCTCGCATATGGCTTTTCCGTGGTCATGTATTTCTATTAAGCTTGAATGCAGGGCTTTTATGGTTTTTTCATAATCGCTTTGATTAACAAAAAATTGCATTTCCACTTGGCGAATATTCTGATGCATAGCTTCGATATTGATATCGTTGGTGAACATAGTTTGTACTGAACGTGCTAATAAACCTTTTATTCGCATATCACTGCCCATTACAGAGGCGAGCGATACTTTACTCGTGCTGACTGCAGCAGTCGGTGTATGTTGTTTCAATTGTTCGGCAAGACGTTTCGCTTTTTTAAGCGAGGTATCTAAGAAAACAGTAATGGTATTGGCATTAAAGTCTTTCGTTATCACCTTACATTGCAAACGTGCCGCCATGTCGATTAACACTTTTTCATAACGGCCTTGTTGTCCGACCATTTCTTGATCAAACATTTCCAATGCGATTAAGTTAGGCATACCCGCAATAATTTCTACCTGGGGTGATTCGCTAATGTAATCATCGGTGATCAAGGTGCCGTGATGTTCTGGTTCAAAGGCATTTTTAATTCGTAGGGCTATTTTTGCCTGACGTAAACCTTTTGCCGCATGCGGATGAATGGCTTCCATACCAAGATTTGCCAGTTGATCGGCAATATCATAGTTGGTTTTGCCAATAGGAATCGCTTGTTCTTCCCCTACTAAACGAGGATCGGCACTACTCAAATGATATTCTTTATGAATCACCGCTTCTGTTGCTTGTAGCAGTACCGAAATTCGGCTAAACGTCATTTCACTATAACCACGATCAAAGCTGTCCATCAGGTTTTCACTACAATGAGCATAACCGGTCACAATGGGTAATACTTTAGTAAAATCAATACCTTCAAGATGTTCAGTGATTGCATCATCTAAAGGTTGTTTAAGCTCTGCTTCCCAGCCTGTTAAATCTATAAAGCAGGTATTAACGCCTTCATTTTTGAGTAATTGGCTTAGGTTCCAAGCACTATGTGCCTCACCAATACTGGCCAATAATTCACGGACAGTGAGTAGATGATCATCTAATGAAAAATGACCATGACCGCATAAAACTTGCAAATGATTTAATAGCTGCTTGGTTTTAGCAATACGCTCATTAATGAACTCATTGGCTAAGGCGAGTTGCTCGGCATCTCTAAAAAGCGTGTTATTGATTTGGGTTAGTTTCAGGCCTAGCTGTTGGAAAGCAAGTCCCCAATCACTCTTATTATCGTTATGTGCAAAAAGTCCATAAACACCGGGTTGCCCCGTTTTTTTATGCTCTAAGAGATCATCAGTGATGCCGCTATAGGCAGAAACAACGAGCACGCGGTGATAAGGATTGTTTGAATAGAGCACAATATTATCTCTAACCGCTACGTAGTCACTCATTGAAGTGCCACCAATTTTTTCTATGCTTAACTTTCTATTTGGAGTATTTGACATGCTATTTTGGGTAGTTATCCTGTTTGACATTAAGCCGGCGGCCTCGCAAGACCGCCAGTTAATATAGTTAATGAATATTCTATTATTCTGGTAAAAGGTATGAACCGTCTTTATCATGCGTTTCACGACCGGTAACAGGCGGGTTAAAGACGCAAACCATACGCATTCTTACACCTTTATTTGCATGTAATATATGTTGGTCATTATCATTTAACGCATAGACGGTGCCTTCGCGAATCTGGTGAACCTTACCATTTTTCTTTTCGGTGATTTCGCCTTCACCTTCAATGCAATATACGGCTTCCAAGTGATTTTTATACCACATGTGTAACTCTTCGCCTTCTTTGATCAGTGTGTCGTGAAGTGAAAATCCCATGCCATCACTGGCCAGTAATAAACGACGGCTAGTCCATTGGGCGGCATCTACATCAGCATCAGTACCGATGACATCATCATAGAGATTTTTAACAATCATTACGCAAGCTCCTAGGTTAGTTAATATAGGTTATTTAGTTGGATTCTTAAGTACTTTTTCGATGGCACTTTCTAATATATCAAAGCCTTCATTAATCAACTCTTCAGTAATGATTAGTGAGCCTAAAAATTTAATGACATCGTCAGAAGCACCTGCCGTTTCAATGATCAAGCCATCTTCAAAGGCTTGTGAACAAATAGCTGAGGTAATTTCAGGATCTTTGAATTCAGCGCCCCAAATCATTCCATAACCACGTATTTCATTTACATGGTCAGAAAAACGTAAGGCAAGATCCTGCATACGTTTTTCAACTAGTTTGGATTTAACCTTGATTTCTTTTGAGAATTTGTCGTCAGACCAGTAAGTATCAATAGCAACGGTCGCTGCTACAAATGCAAGATTGAAACCACGGAACGTACCAGAGTGTTCACCTGGACTCCATTTATCAAGCTCTGGTTTAAGTAGAACCATTGCCATAGGAAGACCACCACCTATTGATTTAGATAGGGTGACGATGTCAGGCTTGATTCCCGCTCTTTCGAAGCTGAAGAAATCACCTGAACGACCATTACCTACTTGGATATCATCGACAATCATTAAGATATCGAAGTCATCACAGATTTTACGTAAGTCTTTTAACCACTGTTCACCGGCAACATTAATACCGCCTTCTGCTTGAATTGTTTCCAAAACAATAGCAGCAGGGAGATCGGTACCACTTGAATCATCACCTAAAATCTTTCTTAGATAAGCAATCGTATCGACTTTATCACCTAAATAATCATGAAAAGGGATCTGTGTGGTGTATCCAGGAACTCCGTAGCTGTCATCATGATAATAACTATTACCGGTGATGCTTAATGAACCTAATGACATGCCATGAAAACCATTGGTAAATGACATGATTTGTTTGCGACCTTTGACTTTACGAGCAATTTTTAATGCTGATTCAATTGCATTAGTACCTGTCGGTCCAACAAATTGCAGTTTGTAATCTAAGCCGCGAGGTTTAAGAACTTTATGTACAAAGCTTTCTAAAAAGTTGCGTTTAGCTACTGTACCCATATCTAAAGCATGACCAATTCCATCATTATTAAGATAAGTAATGATCGCTTCATTAATTTTAGGGTTATTGTGACCGTAGTTTAACGCGCCAGCACCAGCAAAAAAGTCAACATAGCGCTTGCCAGATTCATCCCAAATTTCTGCCATTTTAGATTTATCGAAGATGGTCGGAAATGATCGGATGTAACCACGAACTTCAGATTCGTATTTGTTAAATATTTCTAATGTCATTCTGTATTCCTTTAAGAAAAATAAGGTATTAATTTAGTATTGTCGGCAGCTTTAAGAACATAAAGTTCTTCAGCTTCATGATTCTCATCACCAAAATGCGCTTCATTTATGAAAGCCGAGACTTGCATAACCAGTCCGTGCTTTGATGCAAACGAGGCAAAAAGACCTTGCGATGCTTTATTAGATGGACTGATAGTGCAGGCAATTTCTGTCATTGCTGAATCTTTAGGCTGGCATTTTAATAATTCAAGCAACATTGCTTTAGCTAAGCCGCGGCCACGTGCACTTTCGGCAATGGCCACTTGCCATACAAAAAGCGTATGAGGTTTATCTGGCTGATAATATGCGGATAAAAATCCGATGATGACGCCATCTTTTTTCACGACGATGCAGGTGTCTGCAAAATGAGAAGCTTGTAAAAAATACAAGTAGCTAGAGTTTAAATCCAACGGTGGGCAAGATTTAATGAGCTGGTAAATGGCATGGCCATCGCTCAGCACAGGGTTACTAAATATGAGGTCCTTATGTGAAGTGTCGATTGTTTTCTCCATTATTATTGTTATATATGATGTTTAAAGCTGGTGGTTTAGCATTAAACCTAGTGTCGTGCCTAGAGGTGTATGTGTAGCAGTACATAGAAACGAGGGAATTCTTATTAACGGCAAGCGGTGCCAAATCATCTTGATTTGAGGCGCATCTGGGGAGCCCGCTGATTGGTGGTGAGATATGGGTAGACCAAAGTGGTCTGAACGAGCGAAGAGATAATAATTAATCGTTTGTGACAGTGTGCAAGCTACTGAAATAAAGATAAACAGACCTTTGAAAGTTGTTAAGATAACGCTATTGTAGCAAAAATATAGATAATTATCAACATGTTAGGTTTTGTATTTTCTATGGAAAGTTATAAGCAGTTGTTTTCTATAAGGGTTTGAGGGATGAGGCCATGGTGTCTTCTACCCAAAATGGTGCATTTACACTACGTATTTTAAATGCCAAATATAAAGATACATTGAGCCATATTTTTTCAAAAAAAAACCGTGAATCACTTAATAAATTTTCAGATGATTCACGGTCCAGTTGTGCTGACATCAGTCATGCAAGCAGCATAGTGTTAATTAAATTGGCTCTATAGGTATTATTACCATTTCAATTGAAGGCGAGAATAATAGCTAGTATCTAACTTTTCACGACCGTCAGCAGGCAAGCTTTTATAATCGTTACGCAAACCAAATCTTAAATTCCAATAATTTGAAAAACCTATTGGAATATTAACGCCTGAATCGTGCGTTAGAAGGTAGTCAGCAAAATCATTAATCGCGGGTGCGTAAGTTAATTGGTTTGTCATTCTTGCCCAATCTGCAAACTGCCATTCGTGTGCTAAACCAAAATCTAATGTGGGTGAGCTTTCAGTGGTGCCATCATTAAAGCTTTCGTGACGATAACCAAGACCAGAACGTAATTCAAGAGAATGATCTTCTTCATTAAACACACGATAATTTAAACCTGAACCTAAGATAGTACGCAGATCAAGGTTTTCAAAGTCATCTTGTTCAACTTCGCCACGTACATACCAACCCCAAGGATCAGCATAATAAGCGGTGTATTCTGAACCTAGAATAATTTCGTCAGCAGTATCGACATCGTTTTTAGTCTCTTTTTCTAATGAGCCGTAAAACTTCAAAGTATCTTTGATACTTTTGCGTGTAGCATCTAATAAAACACTGGCTCCAAATTGATCTGAATTACCTTTTTTACCGACAATGTCCAATGAAGCTTGATATGACCAAGTGCCTTGCAAGTTATCAATTTTTGCTTGGGTTCGTAATATTTGTGGATCAGTTGCTTCTGTTTGCCAAGTTTCAACCACCGTTTTTGTTGCTGTCGTTATAGTCTCATCCTGATCAGTGATGCTAAGTTGACCATCACCATCGTGATGGACTTGACCTTCTAACGTTGCCCCATTTTGTAGTCTTACAAATACGGTTTGATCGGTATCAAACCCTTTGATTTGACTGCGTTGCAGAGTGATATCACCTGCATAACTTGTTTCTAAGATGAGTGTTTTTTTAGTAATAGAGGTTATTGTGCCTGTTAAAACGCCGCCATCAAGTGTTTCTACAGTATCTATGGCATAACTAGATATGGGCATCGCCATAACGCAGACGAGAGTGATGAGTTTTTTTCTCATGAAAAAAGAAATCCTTGCTTAAATTCTTGCCTAATTTAAGGCGATTTAAATATTAATAGCTTGTGATAACACAATAAAAATGCAAGGCAATTTTATTGATAAGCCATTAAGTATCTGATTTGATATTCCATTCAATTAATGCTGTATTATGCTGTGGCATTAAGTTTGGTATATCTTATATGAGGTTTAAAGCAACAACTACTTTGTTATTGCGTGGGGTTATTTTAGCATAGTAAAAAAATAATAAAAAATAGCTTGGCAAAACTTAGAATCACTATTTGTTTAATAAAAATAACTGTTTTTGGTTGCTGAGTTGGTATTCATTTTTATTCGTTAGAGGTTGTATCTGCTGTGTTAGTAAGTGTATGAAGTAATATCTCAAACTGATTAATTGGCAATGGTTTGCTATATAGATAGCCTTGGTAGTGACGACAGCCTTGATTGAATAATCGTTGTTGTTGCGCTTTTGTCGCTACACCTTCAGCTATCACATTTAAGCCTAAGTTATGAGCCATAGAAATGATGGTGCGTACAATAATTTGGTCATCATTGTCTGTCACAATATTGTCAACAAATGACTTATCGATTTTAAGTTGATAAATTGGTAATTTTTTAAGATATTGTAAAGAAGAATAACCCGTCCCAAAGTCATCTAATGAGAATTGAATACCCACATTTGCCAAGGCTTTCATTTTGTTAATCGTTTCTTCGATATCATTTAACAAGAGGCTTTCTGTGAGTTCTAACTTAAGCAGTGCAGGATTGATGTTGTAGTGTTGAATTGCCGTTGTGATTTGTAAGATAAAATCGGGTTGATGGAATTGTTTAGCACTCACGTTGATAGATAAGGTTAGGTGACGATTAATTTGATGTTGCTGCCAATTTTGTAGCTGTGAACAGGCGTTATCAATGACCCACAAACCTATCGTTTGAATCATGCCGCTTTGTTCTGCGAGTGGAATAAAATCTAAAGGGGGAATGAGGCCAAGCGTAGGATGAATCCAACGGATCAGTGCTTCAGCACCAACAGGATATCCAGAGCTATCCATCTGAACTTGATAATATAATTGAAAATGCTGACCTGCGACGGCTTGTTTTAATTCATTTTCAAGTATTGCATGTGCACTAATTTTTGTTTGCATCTCAGGATTAAAAAAACGAATGGCATTGCGACCATCATTTTTTGCTTGATACATGGCAATATCTGCCTGTTTTAACAATTCTTCGACGCCAAAGTCATGAGCATTAAGTAAGGTTATACCAATACTTGTACTGCTAGTGTAAACATGATCGGCTAGGAAATAGGGTTGATTAATAGCATTTAAAAACTTGTTTGCGACTTCTTCTGCTTGGGTAGCCGCTTCCAACGGCAATATGCTTAATCCCTCAAGCAATACAACAAACTCATCACCACCGAAACGAGATACCGTGTCATTATCTCGTATACAACTAGTGAGACGTGTTGCGACTTGCTGCAATAAAATGTCCCCCATGGTATGACCTAATGTGTCATTTAGGGTCTTAAAATGATCAAGATCGAGGAAAAAGAGGGCACCTTGCATGTCGTTACGAGCACTTGCTGCCATGGCATGGTTAATACGATCTAGCATTAATCGACGATTGGGCAAATGAGTTAATGGATCGAAATAGGCTAAATCTTCAATTTCTTGTTCTGCCTGTTTGCTTTGGGTGATGTCGATGAGTGTGCCAACGTAATTCGTGACGATATCATTTGAATCTTTTACTGCAGTAATCGTGAGGCGTTGAGGGTAGACTTCACCATTTTTTCGTTTGTTCCAAAGTTCGCCTTCCCAATAATTATGTGTATTTAATTCATTCCACATACCATCAAAAAAGATAGCATCGTGACGTCCAGATGATAATAGGCTAGATTTTTGACCAATTACATCTTCTGAAGAATAGCCCGTAATAGTGGTAAATGCTTTATTGACCCGAAGAATAATATTATTAGCATCAGTCACCATCATGCCTTCTTGTGATTCAAAAGCCGTGGCGGCAATACGCAGATCATGCTCGGCATTTTTTTGATGGGTGATCTCTTGTACGGTGCCTTGCATAGTGAGTGCCTGACCATTAGCATCAAGGTCTGACTTACCTATAGAACGCATCCAACGTATTTTTCCTTGCTCATTAATTGTTCTATATTCAATATCTAACGTATTATTTCCAGTTAGTTGTCTCTCAATTTCAACCATAAACATTTCGCGATCATCAGGATGCACGATAGCTAGAAAATCTTCTTTACTAGGATTAGATATGTCAGGAAACCCAAGCTGCTGTGTCATGGCTTCAGACCATATCTGAATATTGGTGAGGAAGTTATACTCCCACGTGCCTATTCCGCCATATAATTGGCTTAAACGTAATCGTTTTTCACTTTCACTTAGTCGTAAATCAGTTTCTTTTCGAGCCGTAATATCGCTAATGGTACCAATCATTCGCAAGGGAACATCCTCCTCGCTATATTTTAATACCATTCCTCGGCTGAGCACCCATCGATAGCTACCATCTTTGCATTTCATACGACATTCAAGAGCGTAGTTTGGATTTTTTCCACTTAAATAAGCCTGCATGACGTCTGCAACACGTTCAGTATCATCAGGATGAAAGCGATTTTCCCATTCTAATCCAGTTGGTAAAGGATCAGATTCTGCATAGCCTAATATCGCTTTCCACTGTTTTGAAAATGTTTTTACATTACTCTGAATATCCCAATCCCAAACCCCATCACCGGCACCTTCAAGGGCAAATTTCCAGTAATATTCACTGTCCCTTAAAGCGAGCTCTGCTTGTTTTCGTTCAGTAATATCAACTACCAACCAGGTTGATTCATCTATTTTAGTGTGTAGATTTGTACCTCTTACATCTACCCAAATATATGAACCATCTTTACAGATGAATTGAATTTCATTTTTGGTTACACCATCTATTTTTAGGTTGACGTAAGCCTGGTTAATAGATTGATAATCTATTTCATTTATATAAAGCTGGCGTGTTGAACGGCCTCTCAACTCCCCTTCACCATAGCCCAGCATTGTTTCAAAAGTAGAATTTGACCAGATGATTTTGCGATCACATATCGTGGTGATACCTACCAATGTGTTATTGATAATAGATGATTGTTCAGCGAGTAATTTCGCTGCTTCTTGTTGCTGAAAAACCGTATCTGTAATATCTATTGCAATACCAAACAAGCCAATAATGTCACCATTTTTATTGTGCATGGGATATTTACGGTTATCTATCCAACCCATTTTTCCGTCATTATCACGTGTTTGCTGGACTTCTTGAGCAATGTTGGCACCAGAAAAAACCTGCTTTTCTAGACGATAATAAATATCCGCATATTCTTCAGGTAAGAAATCGTAATCAGTTTTGCCTATTAGATCTGTCAAATGTTCAGATGGATTGCTAAGCAACACAATCGTTTTACTCGCACTTGTAAATACGTGATTACGATCTTTGAAATAAATATAATCATCTGTGTTATCCATCATCGTCTTAAAGCTTGCGATTTCGGTTAACTCATTTTGTTGTTGCGATAGGCTTTTTGAGTCTTGAAGGCATAGCTCAAGAGTCACGCTGTTATCAGTACTTCTTATTGCTCTAGTGTAATGACCTCTTATACAACGAATACGATGATCAGCATGTCTCATTCTGATATTAAATGTACCAGAAGATGCTTTGATGTCTTTGGATAACACATTATCTCGAATGTCTACGTCATCTGGGTGAATGAGGTTTTGTAAAGCGACGCTATTATTCACAAAGTCATTTGCAATAAAACCGAGTAAATCTTTAATACTCTCACTGACTGATAACACCTTATTAAAGTCCGTGGTTATAAGAATATTAAAAGTTGCTTCTAGTACCGGCGTCAGTTTAGTCGTTGATGACAATTTAATCCTCGAAATTTAATTGTAGGTTGCGGCTTATTAGGCTAAACAATAAACTAGTCGAACACCTAATGGAAGTTGTTATTATCAGTTATTTTTTTAAGTTAATCATCATCTATAAAATGGGCAAGAGGCCTTATTTTTTATGAAAAAGACGCTATATATTATTTGGCAGGAATCATTTGAACAAGACGAGTCAATTATTGATGAACAGCATCATGCTTTACTTGCAACAATAAATTCACTGCATTACTTTTTACAGCAAGGACATGCACTAGAGATATTGATGCCAACGGTCAAATTACTACTTAGTTATCTTAGATTCCATAATAGTACCGAGGAGGGAATTTTACGGGCAGCTGATTACCCTCATCTTGACGAATATATTAAAAAGAATGAGAAAGTTATTATCGAATTTAAAGCGATATGCCGAGAAGCATTATTCAATAAAGAGCCAGATCTGGTGTTAAGATTTCTCAAAAAATGGTGGATTGCTCATTTAGAAATGCATGACAATATCAAGTTGTATATCTCCGATGCATCTGGTCAATATTGTCGAGTAGACTAACGATTATTTTGACTGCCCATTCTCCAACAATTTATTCAGCCTCATATCGATCAATTCTTCCACATCATTGAAATAGCTATAAAGTGGTTACGCTTTGAAATAGCCGAAATTAAATTGGAAGCACAACTCGTCTTTTATTAATCTATTTAAAAGCTAATCTTTGGACTTCCCATACTTTGCTAGACACACACCTTATTAATCTTCCGTATGAGCAGTTTTATGTGAAAGAGAGTAAAAAGTGTTCCACCATATAACGTTGTCATCAACTGAATAATAGACAATAAAAAAGCCTTAGCAGGCTTATCTGCTTAGGCTTTAATTATTATACGAATTCGTTTTTAATACTTACGCAAGCAAGGTATTAGTGAAAACGATATTATCTTGGATGTTGCATTGCTTCGAATGCGGCTCTCATTCTGATTTTGGTATAAGGATCGCGGGCACGATTATGTATATCGGCTTGTCGTCTGCCATAAGGGCGAGTTCGTCCGTGGATGTTTGATGCCATACTTTCAATATCAAATGTTCTTCTATCTGCTTTATGTCTGCGGTCATCATAATGCTGGAATGTGCAGCTGCAAGTTGATTGTGAGCTTTTTAATAATTCAGTCACTTCGCTGTAAAGAACTCGCTTGCCTGCATGTTTCGACAAAGGACAATTACAATTCTGCCCTGGAATAATATCAATAGATCGAAACTGTTGGTTGGTCATTTAGCATTCCTTTTTAAGCTTTAGATGATCTCTAAAATTCTTATGGATTCATATTAACAATGCGTTAAAAGATATCGTTTATTACATCGATTGTCCATTAATGGCATAAATAATACGTTAAAAGATATGCTCAATATTAAACTAATAGCATTATGACAAGTAAACCAAATCCGCTAGAAAGCCACAGCATAGATGTTGAGCGTAAAGTAGTGTAGAGGTCTAATAACGGTGAAGTAACCCCCATGTTATTAGTATGGGGGGCAGTTAAATTTTTCACAGCTAGAACAATAGCTGACCTGTCGATAAATGATCGTCATTAACAAAAAGCCGTAATGAAGTTAATCACTACGGCTTAGATACTTTGGAGAGTCATGACTTAAGCGACTGTATTTTTAGCTTTACGACGTAAGCCCATAAAACCTAGTAATGCTGGTGCAAATAAGAAGGCTGCGGCTGGGATAGGTACAGCTGAAACAGCTGGGCCTAAGACTAAATTATCAAGTTCAAAGCCACCTTCTAAACCAATACCATCAAATACGAGTTTATCTAAATTACCTAGTGAGGCACCACTAAGTGTAATAAAGTTTGAAGAAAATATTGCGCTTATAGTACCAACAGAAAGACCGCCCAAAAAACCCTCTATCACAATAGAACTTGCAGGATAATTACTAAGAGAAGCTGCGACATCAACGCTGGTTAAAGAAAAAACACTGCCTACAGCACTTTCTACAAATATGTTCGTATCTCTATCATTAAGTAAAACGCCCGTACCGTTACTAGTTAAGCCGTATTGAGTACTATCTATTTCATGAAAGTGCTGTTCTTGACCGCTAGAATTTCCAATGCGAAATCCATCACGCTCGATCGAGCTAGTGTATGTAGTATTGTTTTGGCCTTCAAATGTGAGTGTGGCAGCTGTGCTAGTCGCCGATACAGCTAATAATAAAGAGCCTAAAAGTAATATTTTTTTCATAACATTTTCCTAAGAGAAAAATGCAACCCAGCTATCTTTAGTAGCGAACTAAAGACCTGAAGCTTTCCGTAACTTGGTTCACACCAAGGTTGGCTTTAATTGATATTTAAATTAATTTAAAAAGACTGGAAGTCCAATCTAAGATTTAGAATATGGCGGTTTTATTACTATATCTATTGTACTTTAGTACTAGTCAGTAATATTTTATTGGCTGATGAATAACTTAATGTCTGATTAATTTAGTGATGCAACAAATAGCATGATGCGAAAGTATTGGGCTTTTTCTTGGCGTGTTGCTTGTGGCGTAACTATTACAAGCAGATTGAAAGTTGCACCTGAATTACATTGAAAAAAGGCAATAAAAAAGCCCTAGAGGTTTTATCCACTAAGGCTTTGATATTTCTACAAATTCGTTGGAGCCGGAGATAAGACTTGAACTTACGACCCTCTGATTACAAATCAGATGCTCTACCAACTGAGCTACACCGGCAACGAAAGATGAGCATTATACGGACGAGGATTGGGGTTTGCAAGTAAGAATATTAATTTTTTTATGATGGGGATTATATTTTTGTTTTTGTGTCGTCTGTAAGCAAATATCGTTCACCTTTGGCTTATAAAAAAACTATATATAACAATAATCTGTTGGAGTTGTACTGAACTTTAATGACTACTGGCAGTGTTTTGCATGATTATGCTTTAACAACTTCGATCGTTATGCAAAGAGCGGTTTATAGGTTTAGTCTTTCAAACATTTCGATGATTCAAGATTAAAGTTATTGGTTTATTCACTATTTATATATTAGATGTTTCGTGGCTATTTAAAACGATTGCAGCATCAACGAGAATAATTAAGAAAAACAAGTTGATTGATTGCTTTTAGCTCTGGGCTGGGTGCGGTATCCTAATGCGTTTTAAGCACACAGTAAAAGAGATCGCATGCAACAAGAATACCGCCCAGTAGATATAGAAACTTCCGCCCAACAGTGGTGGCATGACCATAATACCTTTCGTGCCGTTGAAGATACGAGCAAGGAAAAATATTATTGTTTGGCAATGTTTCCGTATCCAAGCGGCCAGTTACACATGGGTCATGTGCGCAACTACACTATTGGCGATGTAATTTCGCGTTACCAACGGATGCAAGGTAAGAATGTTTTACAACCGATGGGGTGGGATGCATTTGGTTTGCCGGCTGAAAATGCAGCAATCAAAAATAAGGTTGCACCAGCCGCATGGACTTACGACAACATCGATTATATGCGTGATCAGTTAAAGCGTTTAGGTTTGGGTTATGACTGGGAACGCGAACTTGCCACCTGTACGCCGCAATACTATCGCTGGGAACAATGGTTATTCACTCGTTTATATAAGAAAGGTTTAGTTTATAAGAAAACAGCAGCGGTGAATTGGTGTCCCGTTGATAACACGGTATTAGCCAATGAGCAGGTGATTGATGGTTGCTGCTGGCGGTGTGATACTCAAGTTGAAAAACGTGAGATCCCACAATGGTTCATGAAAATTACCGATTATGCTGAACAATTATTGAATGATTTAGATCAGCTTGATGGTTGGCCTGAACAAGTCCGTACTATGCAAGCCAATTGGATTGGTCGTTCTGAAGGTTTACAAATTAAATTTGGACTTGCCGATAGTACTGATACCTTAGATGTTTACACAACAAGGCCTGATACCTTAATGGGCGTGAGTTATGTCGCGGTTGCAGCTGAGCATCCATTGGCTTTAGCGGCGGCAGAATCTAATCCTGAATTGAAAGCCTTTATTGCTGAATGTCGCAAGATGGAAACATCGGAAGCGGCGATGGAAACAGCAGAGAAAAAAGGCGTAGCAACCGGTTTAATGGCAATTCATCCGATAACAGGTGAACAAGTGCCTGTTTGGGCAGCTAATTTTGTATTGATGGGTTATGGCACGGGCGCTGTTATGTCGGTACCTGCTCATGATCAACGTGATTATGAATTTGCCTTAAAATACGATTTGCCTATAAATCAGGTTATTGAACCTTTAGATGACAAAGAATGTGATTTAAGCAAAGCGGCGTTTACAGATAAAGGTCGTTTAGTGAATGCCGGACAGTTTGATGGTTTAACGTCGGCTGATGCGTTTAATGCTATTGCTGATTTCCTAGAACAGCAAGCAAAGGGCGAACGCCAAGTTAATTATCGTTTACGTGATTGGGGTGTATCGCGCCAACGTTATTGGGGTACACCAATTCCGATTATCAACTGTCCTGATTGCGGAGCAGTACCTGTTCCTGAAGCCGATTTGCCTGTGCGTTTGCCTGAAGATGTCATTGTTGATGGTAGTGGTTCACCGATTAAATCAATGCCTGAATTTTACCAGTGTGCTTGCCCTGTATGTGGCGCTGATGCTGAACGTGAAACCGATACATTTGATACGTTTTTTGAATCATCTTGGTATTACGCACGATTTACTTGCCCTGATAATGAAGAGGCAATGTTGGATGAACGCGCTAACCATTGGTTGCCTGTTGACCAATATATTGGCGGTATCGAACATGCAGTATTACATTTATTGTATGCCCGATTCTTCCATAAATTAATGCGTGATGAAGGTTTGGTGTCGGGTGATGAGCCATTTAAAAACTTGCTGACCCAAGGCATGGTTTTAAAAGACGGTGTGAAAATGTCGAAATCGAAAGGCAATACCGTTGATCCACAAGCGTTAATTGATCAGTATGGTGCGGATACGGCGCGTTTATTTATGATGTTTGCTGCGCCGCCAGAACAATCATTAGAATGGTCAGATAAAGCCGTTGAAGGTTCGAATCGCTTTTTGAAACGTCTATGGCGTTCGGTACATGATCATGTGGCATTAGGTGCAGTGAAATCATTAGATGTGACAAATTTGACGGAAGAATTACAGGTTCTACGTCGTCAAACGCATTTAGCTTTGACTAAAGTAACGGATGATATTGGTCGTCGCCATACCTTTAATACAGCGATTGCAGCGATTATGGAATTGATGAATGCTGTGGCAAAAGTGACGGATAATAGTCAACAAGCACGTGCAGTATTACAGGAAGCGTTAGAAATCGTCGTGTTGATGTTAGCGCCTATCACGCCACATATGAGTCATTATTTATGGCAACAATTGGGGCATGATGAAGCCGTAGTGAATGTTGCTTGGCCTAAAATCGACGAGTCAGCGATGGTGCAGGATAAAGTTGAGTTGATGGTGCAGGTCAATGGTAAGCTACGGTCTAAAATATCTGTTGCTGCTGATGCCAATAAAGAAACCATCGAGGCATTAGCCTTGGCGGATGAAAGCGTACAGCGCTTCATTGATGGCAATGAAATACGTAAAGTTATTGTAGTGCCGGGTCGTTTGATCAATATTGTGGTTGCAGCTTAAGGAATATAAAAATGAGTCGTTCTTTGTTGAATGTATTTATAGGTTTGGTATTAGTCGTGATGGCAGGCTGTGGTTTTCAGCTGCGAGGTGATGTGCCATTACCTGACAATTTGAAAGTGATGTATATACAAGGCATAAATATACAAAGTGGTATGGGGCTCGAACTAAAGCGTAGTTTAAAACAAAACGGTATACACGTTGTTAACAACTATGAAAAAGGCAGTGCATTATTGACAATATTAGAGAATACCTATGAACGTCGCGTATTGTCGGTTGGTAATAATGCCAAGGTAAACGAGTACGAACTATATGGTTCGCTTCAGTTTAAGGTGACGGATGATCAAGGTAAGCTAATCGTCGAACCGTTTAAGGTTCAAGCTATTCGTGATTACCAGTTTGATCAGACACAAGTATTATCGTCTGATGGTGAAGAAGCTTTCTTACGTGAACAAATAAATCAACAACTGATCGATAGCGTGCTACGTCGTTTATCAGCCATAAAATAGCGTGTTGTAATGCGGCTTAGAGTTGACCAAATAAGCGGGCATTTGCAGCAAGGTTTGTTGCCCGTTTATGTTGTGTTTGGTGATGAACAAATGCTGGTGGAAGAAGCCAGTGATCTGATTCGTCAACATGCCAGAAAATTAGGAGCCGATGATAGGCAGGTTTGGCATGTCGAAGGCCGATTTAACTGGTCTGAATTACAGTGGCAGGAGCAAACAATGTCATTGTTTGCTAGCCAGCGATTATTAGAAATACGCTTGCCTTCTGGTTCACCAGGTAAAGAGGGTGGCGAAGCATTACGGCGTTATATTGAAAATCCGCCGACTGACACCACCTTACTAATTATTAGCGGTAAGATTGATGCCCGTTCGCAGAAAAGTAAGTGGTTTACCGAATTAGACCGAATTGGAGTTACGGTGCCTATTTGGCCCGTTGATCTAGTCAATTTGCCACGATGGATTTCTCAGCGTATGCAACAGCGCGGTTTAAAAGCAACTTCACAAATAGCGGGCTTAATTGCTGAACGGGTCGAAGGTAACTTATTTGCCGCATCGCAAGAAATTGATAAATTAGAGTTACTTTGTACGAACGGCGAGGTCGATGAGCAAACTGTTTTAGAATCTGTAGCCGATAATGCACGTTTTGAAGCGTTTGGTTTGATGGATACGGTCTTTTCTGGTCAAGTCGCTAAAATACCTCGGATGATTAGCCGATTAAAAGCCGAAGGTGTTGATATTTTATCAGTATTTTCAGCGATTTCATGGGGCTTACATCGTGCTATTGATATGGCTGTACAGATTGATCAAGGCGGAAGAATGGAACAAATTTTTGCGTCACAAAAGCCCCCTATTTGGGACAAACATCGACCGATGATGCAACAAGCTTTACAGCGTCATAATCGTCAGCAATGGCAAGGTTTTTTACAGCAGATGGCGAAAATAGATCAAGCAGCTAAAGGCAGCTTACAAGCCTGTCCTTGGTCATTATTAGAACAATTATGTATGCACGTCGCTGGCGTACATATTATTAGTCAACATTGAGGATAAGTGCAGTGGATATTCAACACTACATGCAAACTTTAGGACAACAAGCTAGAGCCGCTAGTTACGCTTTATCGCGTGCAGATACCAGTGCAAAAAATACGGCATTATTAGCGATTGCCGCTGATATTCGGGCTTCGACTGATACCTTAAAACAACAAAATGCATTGGATCTAGAATCGGCTAAAACAAAAGGGCTCGATGATGCTTCCTTAGACCGATTAGCGTTAACTGATGCCCGTATTGAAGGTATGGCGGTTGGTTTAGAACAAATTGCTGCTTTAGCCGATCCTATTGGTGAGATTAGCGATATGAATTATCGCCCATCAGGTATTCAACTTGGCAAAATGCGAGTGCCATTAGGGGTTATTGGTATCATTTATGAATCTCGTCCTAATGTCACCGCGGATGCAGCAGGTTTATGTTTAAAATCAGGAAACGCCACCATTTTAAGAGGCGGTAGTGAAGCGATGCATTCAAATCAAGCCATTGCAGCTTGTATTCATCGTGGATTGAAAATAGCCGGTTTACCAAGCGATGTGGTGCAAATTGTTGAAATGACTGATCGTGCTGCGGTGGGTGAACTTATCACCATGACCGAATATGTCGATGTGATTGTGCCACGTGGTGGCAAAAGCCTTATTGAACGTGTCAGTAAAGATGCACGGGTGCCCGTTATCAAACATCTAGATGGTATTTGTCATGTTTACATTGATGAAAGTGCTGATTTAGATATGGCTGAAAATATTGCTTTTAATGCCAAATGTCATCGATACGGCGTATGTAATGCGATGGAGACTTTATTGGTTGATAGTACGGTTGCGGCAGAAATTTTACCGCGCTTAGCCGTCCGTTATGCTGCTGAATCGGTCGAATTACGTGGTTGTGAATTAACGCGTATCATCTTGCCAAATATTAATGCGGCCACCGATGAAGATTGGGATACCGAATATTTAGCACCGATTTTATCTATTCGCATTGTTGATGGCGTAGAACAAGCAATGGATCATATTCATAAGCATAGTTCGGGTCATACTGAAACTATCGTCACTGAAAATTACACCCGTGCGCGTCAGTTCTTAGCTGAGGTTGATTCAAGCTCGGTGATGGTTAATGCTTCAACGCGTTTTGCCGATGGTTTTGAATATGGTTTAGGTGCTGAAATTGGTATTTCAACGGATAAAATTCATGCTCGTGGTCCTGTTGGTTTAGAAGGACTAACGTCACAAAAATGGATAGTATTAGGTACGGGTCAAATTAGACAATAATGGCTGAAGCAATTGGTGTATTAGGTGGTACTTTTGATCCGGTTCACTTTGGACATTTACGATCAGCATTAGAAGTCAGTGAACAACTGAATTTAGCTCATGTCCGGCTCATTCCGAGTGCACGACCACCGCACCGTAATGAGCCAAAAGCGAACACTCAGCAACGTTTGATGATGTTACATTTGGCAATGAAAAATGCCGATGGCTTTATCGTAGATGACCGTGAGTTAAACCGTGATGGTGTGTCTTATACCGTTGATACCTTAATCAGTTTACGAGAAGATTTTCCAGATAATCCCTTGTATCTATTATTAGGAACAGATGCCTTTTTAGGTATTCAAACATGGCATCAATGGCAGCGTTTATTAGATCTAGCACATATTGTGGTGATCCGTCGTCCTGATGAATCGATGACGATGTCTGAGGAATTGAATACTTGGCATCAGCAATATCTAGCCGTGGCAGATGATGCTCAATATTTAGCGGGCAAAATTTGGCCAGTGACGGTAACTCAATTGGCGATATCAGCTACAGCGATTAGAACCGCCATCTCTGCTGGACAAAGCCCGCAGTTTTTATTGCCAGATGCAGCCATTCAGCTTATCAATCAGCTTGGCTTATATCGCAATAATGACTAGCTGTGATGGATGATATCTTTTTTGTTGTATCAAAATTGGCTTGGGCGCTATTAAGTCCGAGCAATTTAATTATTATTTTGATGACGCTGGCGACGATTATGTTGTTAGTCAACAAAGTCAGCGTTGCAAAATGGATTTTTATCCCCTTAATGATGGTTAGTTGGTTTGTGATGGCTTATCCCTTAACGGATAGTTTAATTTCGCCATTAGAAACACGTTTTAGTAAACCGACCCTATTACCGGATAAGATAGATGGGATTATTGTCTTAGGTGGTGGCGAAAAATTAAAACAATCATTAAGCTGGCACACAGCAGAATTAGGCGATGCTGGTGACCGTTTTATTGGTGCAGCTGTTTTAGCGAAACATTATCCCCAAGCCCCTATTATTTATTCTGGTGGCAGTAATTTATTGCAATATCAAAATGGTCAAGATGACATCAATATTGCTCGGACTATTTTGACTGCTGTTGGAATTACTGAAGAACGGTTAATTATTGAATCGAAGTCACGTAATACTGCTGAAAATTTTCAGTTTTTGAAGCCTAAATTGCCGACAGTCAATGGTACTTATTTATTAGTTACTTCGGCCTATCATATGCCTCGTTCGGTAGGTATTGCCCGCCAACAATCCATTAATGTCATTCCTTATCCTGTTGATTATATGAGTAATAAGAAGCCTTTTCAGCAATGGGATTTTGACTTTATAGGCCATTTAGAAATATTAGATGTAGCTTGGCATGAATGGCTTGGCTTAACAGTGTATTACTGGACGAATAAAACAGCACAGTGGTTTCCGCAGGAAATGGCAGAACATAATAATAGTGAATAAGCGACTCAAAAAACGGGACTATTTACAACTTGGTCATACCTTGTAACGTGGTCGAAGCTATTTTTAAATATATTGAAGCCTCAATGCCAGACTTCAAGGCGCGTCCTCAACAAGTAGCCATGAGCCAATTCATTGCAGCCTGTATGAGGCGTGAAGAGCATCAGCGAATGGCGGTGGTTGAAGCACCGACCGGCGTTGGCAAAACCTTAGCCTATCTAGCCGGTGCGATTGATGTAGCACTTGAAAATAAAAAAACACTGGTGATAAGCACGGCAACAGTTAATCTTCAGCAGCAGCTGCTTCATAAAGATCTTCCCCAGTTTGTCAAAGCAACCGGTAAGCCACTTAAAGTTGTGCAAATCAAAGGACGCAGGCGATATATGTGTCCGAGTAAGTTAGTCAACTTGGTTAGCGCGGCCAATCAACATGAACTAACCCTAGATGTTGATCATAAATACCAACAAGCGAAGCGTCACGCCGCAGCGGAAAAACTTCATCAACAATGGGATAAAAACCAGTGGGATGGTGATCGTGATAGTCGAACTGATGCGATTGATCCACTTTTATGGCACGATATTTCAACCGATTCAGAAGGTTGTGCTGGTAAGAGTTGCTCTAAATATCATCGTTGTCCGTATTATTTATTACGCCGTGAAATGGCGACAGCCAATGTGCTTATTGCCAATCACGACTTGGTATTGAGTGATGCAGATTTGGGGGGCGGTTTGGTGTTGCCAAACCCAGAAGAAGTACTCTTTATCTTTGATGAAGCGCATAACTTGCCACAAAAAGCTTTAGATCATGCCGCGAAAGCGCTTAACTTTGCTCAGCTCTATCAAACGACAGAAACTGCTGATAGCGTGCTAAAAAAGTTAGTTAAAGCACTGGTATTTCGCCAGCATGACTTTGGTTTTATGTTAATGGAATTACGACGAGATTTACCGAGTGTAATAACTTTATTACAGCAAATGGAAACCTTGTTGCAGAGTGATGATTTGGTTAAAAGTATGGTGGCAGGAAAGTTAAGCGAGCCACGAATTTATTGGCAAAGTCCATTAGTTAAAGCGTTAATTACGCCGTGTCATGGCTTATTACAACGTGCCAATATTATTTATAAACACTATGCCTTATTTGGCAAGTGGATTAAAGACGCCTTAGAAACGCAGGAGATCTCTAATAAGGTAGCAGAGGTCTTATTGCCACAAGTCGGTACTGTGCAAAACATATTTGGTTATCTTATTGATTTTATGGGCTTGTTTTTGGATGAAGATAAACCGGACTTTCCACCTAATGTACGTTGGTTATCGATAGAAAAATTTGCTAAAGAAACCACATTAGTCATTAATGCAGGGCCAATGACCGCCGCCTATTTTCTCGAAAAAACACTGTGGAATCAGGCATTCGGTGTCGTGTTAACCTCAGCTACGTTACGTGGATTAGGCTTGTTTCAACGGTTTAGATCAGATTGTGGCTTGAAACGGTTTGATGAACGACACTTTTTAGCGGTGAAGTCTCCTTTTAATTACCAAACGCAAGCGACTTTATCGTTGCCGATGATGCACCACTTACCCAATGAAAATCTTGTTGATTGGCAACAGGAAGTGGTCGAACAGCTGATTGCGGTTATTGATAGTAAAGAGGCGACATTAGTGTTATTTACTTCTAAAACGGTGATGGATGCTGTGTATAAAAAATTGCCCTTCGCGTTAGCTGAACTCGTGCTGTTGCAAGGTGATCTGTTATCACCCAAAAATATGATTGTAGAACATATAAGACGCACAGAAGCAGGCGAGGGTAGTATTATTTTTGGGATGGATCGCTTTGCAGAAGGGGTCGATTTACCGGGCAAGTTGTGTAGTCATGTGGTGATTACTAAACTTCCTTTTCCTGTGTTCACTCGTCCGATAGAACAAGCCAAACAAGAATGGATTTTGCGTTCAGGAGGACAACCTTTTCTATCATTATCGTTGCCAGCAGTCAGTATCAGGTTGATTCAAGCATGTGGACGATTATTGCGAAAAGAAACAGATTCGGGACGAATCACGATATTAGATCGACGATTATTAACGAAGGGTTATGGCAAACAACTATTAGCACACTTGCCTGATTATAAAATCATTTAGTCAAAAAAAAGCCCTATCAGATCTGATAGGGCTTTAGATTCATCCGATGAAGAATGATTATTCTGTACGGCTAGTAACTTCTAATAAGTGGTAACCGAATTGTGTTTGTACAGGGCCTTGAACAGTGTTGATTGGCGCTGAGAAAACAACTTTATCGAATTCAGGAACCATCATGCCAGGTCCAAATTCACCTAGATCACCACCAGATTGACCAGATGGGCAAGAAGAGTTTGCTTTTGCAACGGCAGCAAAATCAGCACCTTCTTCGATCTCTTTTTTAAGTTCAAGGCAGATTTCTTTGCTGTCTACCAAAATGTGTCGTGCAGTCGCTTTAGCCATGGTTTTATTCCTGGATAATTTTAAAAAACATCCATTATATCGTAACTAGTCAGTGATGACATGCCTGTAAACGGGGTAGGCTTGCTATTAATAGCTAGGCTTCACAGCTAATGTT
This sequence comes from Methylophaga sp., assembly GCA_011053005.1. GTDB lineage: Bacteria > Pseudomonadota > Gammaproteobacteria > Nitrosococcales > Methylophagaceae. The sequence goes on along the minus strand of DRHW01000002.1, from coordinate 126,004 downwards.
TAAAATATTACCTTCAAACTCAACGACATCGCCATCAACAATTTTTTTACGTTTTTGGCGTTCAACAATGCCGTTCACTTTAACTAAGCCATCAGCAATCGCGATTTTTGCTTCGGCACCGCTCGATGATAAACCTTCAAACTTTAAAATTTTATAAAGCTCAGTAGGTGATTGTGTGAGAATAACGCTAATGGTAGTTTGTGCCATAAAAATAAACCTTATAGAATAAAATGATGGTGGTAGTTTACTGGGTTTGCAACAATATTAATGTTTTAAAATGGATAAGACTGATGGCTACTGATAAAAATAAACGACTTGATGATCTTGTTGCTCAATCTAAAAAGTATCAAGCAGAACGTGAGCAAACCTATCGAGAGCGCTCATTAAAAATGTACCCTTGGGTTTGTGGTCGTTGTTCACGTGAATTCACCCATACCAATTTACAAGAACTGACAGTGCATCATCGTGATCATAATCACGATAACAATCCAAACGATGGCAGTAACTGGGAACTATTGTGTATTTATTGCCATGATAACGAACATTCTCGTTACATTGAACAAGTTCGCTATGGTAGTACAGGTTCAGATTCTGCAAAAAATACAACAACACATAATCCCTTTGCAGCACTTAGCGACTTACTTAAAAAATAATGAGGGCGCTTTACTCTAAAATGTGAAACTGTTGGCGGAATGATTTGGCTAAGCTAGATATGCTCTGTATCTGTTATGCCAAAGGAGAATCCCGCAATGAAAATGTTTGTTAATCTTGTGCAAATCATACTGATTGCAGGAATGGTCTACCCTGTCTACGCCATGTGGAATAACGAACAACTGAATAATTTTTGCGGTGAACTTAAGTCAAATATGACTAAACAATATGTGTTGGATTTAGCTTATGAAAAAAATATTAGGCTCAACTTGGGTAATGTTGACGACTTGAAATGGCACGCTACAGCAAGTACACCAGCAAGTTTTTCTGATTACTCATGCTTGATAAAAGGGCTGGGCGATCGTGTGGCATCGGCAAAAATGACTGTAAACTAAAAGGCCACCTTGTCTGATAAGGTGGCCTTTTAGTTTGTATTTAAAAACGGGTGCCCATATCAATGCTGGTTGATAACAGTGTTATAAAACCCATTAGATGCATCCTCAACTAAGTCAAACACATGGGTAAACCCATTCTGGCCGCCATAATAAGGGTCGGGCACATCTTGCTCTTTTCGATCAGCGGCATATTCTAAAAACAGTTTAACTTTATGAAGATAGTCACTTGGGCAGGCATCTATTAATATATTGTAGTTATCGGTATCCATAGCAAGAATATAATCGAAATGTTCAAAATCAGATTGCATTACCTTACGAGCCCGAATATTAGATAAGTCTATCCCACGACTACGCGCCATTTGTTGTGACCGAGGATCGGAAGGTTCGCCAACATGATAAGCATGCGTGCCAGCTGAATCGACAACAAACCGATCGGTGGTACCCATGTCAGCAATCACTTTGTTAAAGACGCCTTCCGCGGTGGGCGAGCGACATATATTGCCCATGCAAACGAATAGCACTTTTATTGGTTTCATTCCGCGTCCCTTAATATTGATTAATTTAAGGTTTATTTTAGCAGCCCTACCCCTTTTCTTATAGTGTCACTGTAACGAGTAAATATGACTTAATGTGACGTCACCACCTTTCAAAAAAGGAAAAATTCCTATACACATAATGCTCTAACTATTACAATGACGCTATTTACCAATGCTCTTGTGGATAGAGATTGGGTTTTGAAGAATTTTTAAACTACAAGGAAGCTCACTATGAAAAAATCACTATATACCCTTATTCCCTTTGTTTTTGCACTCTCATCAGCCGCTACTATGGCGAATGACAATATGGATCTTGACGATATTAAAAACATGGACAAAGTTAGTATCGAAACATGTCTTGATGCAGCTTTAGACACGGTTCCTGGTGATGCTCGTAAAGTTGAATTTAAATTGGAAGAAGGCGAGCCAGTTTATGAATTTGATGTTGATGGCAAAGATGGTAAATCATACAACGTAGAATGTAATGCAAAAGACGGTGTTGTTACTGAAATTGAACGTGAAGTTGATGAAAACGATGCGGTTTTCAAAAAATTCGCTAAAATCAGTCAAGCAGAAGCACAAGATATCGCATTGATGTTTCATCCTGGACAAGTTGTCGCTTCAGAACGTGAAGTCGGTTATGACGGTAGTGTGACATATGAATTTGATATTCAAACTGATATCGGTCACGAAATTAAAATTGATATCAATGCTGTGACAGGTGACGTTGAAGAAGCAAATATCGAACTTTACGAAATTGGTATGGAAAAAGAATAATCACTTTTATCCACCAAAAATAAAATAGGGCAGTTGTCGTTTTGGCAACTGCCCTTTTTGTTTTAAAAGCTTATACATATTGTCTGAGCGTATTCTCAAGCCATCGTAGGTTCAACATGATTATTCTCCCGCATTAAAATCTAATTTACTTGCTCTAAGTATCAGCTAAGTCTTGCTTGATAATCTGTAATTCACGCATTTGTTAATGCGCAAATTTCAATTAATCATGGAGATTACACGTGAAAAAACTACAAACAATAATCGCAACAACATTAATCGGTACCGCTTTTACTTTTGGTAGCTTAGCTGTTAATGCGGATGATGAAATGCTTGTTAAACAAGCTAGCGTCAATATCGAGCAGGCAATTGCAATTGCTGTTAAAGCCGTACCGGGTACCGTTGTTAGTGCAGGATTCGATAAAGAACATGGTCAATTAATTTGGGAAGTTGAAGTATTAACAGCAGACCAAAAAGTCATGGAATTAGACATTGATGCAAATGATGGCAAAGTGATTAAAAAACAAGTAGATATGGACTAGTTTCAATGAATGTTTTGTCAGTGAAGATATCAGGCTTGTAGATAATGCTACGCTGAGCAAACAAAGTTGATTATCAATAAGCTAATCAACGAGAATGAGTATTCTTTCATTTTCATTAAAAAGCCATCCAATGATTTGGGTGGCTTTTATAGGATTCTAATGACAAATAGCCAAATAAATATGAGTAATTTTATCCGTAATAGCATAAGACTTTTTATCGGTATCTTTTTTGTTGTGGCTGCCTTTTTTATGACTTTTTTTGTCTTAGCTGCAACGACGATATTGGCATTTGCAGTTGCTATTAGCATGTGGTGGAAGCAAACAAGATCACGACAACAAACAGTTAATAAATCATCAGAAAAGACGATTATAGATGCTGAATATACGGTTATAGATAAATAAAACGCCATGCGTATTTTACTGGTCGAAGACGATTATTTTATCGGTAGCGCTATTGAGCAAGCGTTACACGATGCGGCTTATGCCGTCGATTGGGTTAAAGATGGTCATGCAGCATTGTCTACCATTCAAACACAAGAATATGGGGTTTTATTACTTGATCTAGGTCTGCCAGAAAAAGATGGTATTGAAGTATTACAAACCTTAAGAAAAGCGAAAAATCCCATACCCATTATCATCATTACGGCACGCGATGCCGTAGAAGACCGCATCAAAGGTCTCGATGGCGGTGCGGATGATTATCTAGTTAAACCATTTCTAATTACTGAGTTACAGGCAAGGATCCGTGCTGTGGTACGTCGTAATCAAGGCGTCGCCGATCCTATTTTGTCTAATGATATTCTCGATCTTAATCCCGCGACACATGAAGTAACGGTTGATAATGAAGCCTATGTATTATCAGCACGCGAATATGCGTTATTGCATGCCTTAATGTTGCGGCCCGGCCATATTTTATCGCGCGATGAGTTAGAAGATCGTATTTATGGCTGGAATGAAGAAGTCGCGAGTAATGCGATAGAGTTTATTATTCATGGTTTGAGAAAAAAAATGGGCCGAGAAACGATCAAAAATGTCAGGGGGTTAGGATGGATGGTCAGCAAGTAACGCATCATCCTTCTCTTCAACACCAACTTAATCGTTGGATATTAACGACGACCTTTATTTTTGTCACGGTTGCGGCTGTTTTGTCTGGCGCGCTTACTTTTTTTGAAGCAAGAGAATTACAAGATGATATTTTGCAAGAAATTGCGAGCTTAGTTCGCGTTAATCAGCTGACAGAAAATAAGGTCCCAGAGTCAGATGAATCTATCTTAATCCAGCGTTTAGAAAAAAATAATAAAGATATAAGTTACAAGCTTGATGATGGTTTTCAGACGATTACGATAGATGACGATGATTGGCGAGTGTACGTTGTCACTCAGTCATCGACTAAACAACGCTTTGTCGTTGGCCAACAAACTGAACTGCGAGATGATATAGCGTGGAACAGTACACTCAATGTTTTTTGGCCAATTGTTTCCTTAGTGGTTATTTTGTTGTTGATTATCAATGTGTTTATTAGACAAGCATTCAAGCCATTAAAACGACTTGCGACACATTTGGATACTCACGATGGCAGCCAGTTATCGGTGCTGCCTGAAACCAATATGCCTAAAGAAATCGTGCCCTTTTTAGTCTCGATTAATGGCTTATTAGCACGTTTGCAGCAAACAATGCAAAAACAGCAACGGTTTATCGCTGATGCTGCCCATGAGTTAAGAACGCCGGTAACAGCACTTTCTTTATTAGCAGAAAATATCAAACAAGCAAACACGGAACAAGACCGTGAACAGCGTGAATTACTTTTACAGCAAGGATTTGAACGATTACGATTATTAGTCGCACAATTACTTGATCTTGCACGTTTACAAAGTGATTATGAAAGCCATAATGAAACGGTATCATTGAACCAAGTGGTTCAACATGTGATTGCTGATCTTTACCCATTGGCAGAAGCAAAAAATATTGATCTTGGTGTATCACGACAAGAAAAACTAATGGTTTTAGATAAAGGGGCAGGGCTGAGTCATTTGGTTCGTAATGCCATTGATAATGCGATCCGTTATACACCCGTTGGCGGAACAGTGAATGTCAGTCTATTTAGTGACGGGGCTTATGCAGTCTTTTGTGTTGAAGATACGGGCAAAGGGATTCCGGAAGAAGAATTACAGCATATCTTTGAGCCTTTTTACCGGTCACATGAAAATATACATCCTGGTAACGGTTTAGGACTAACGATTAGTCTTGAAGTTGCACGGAAATTGGGTGGAGAAATTACATTGATCAATCGTTCGGAAGGTGGTGTTCAGTTTCTATATAGACAACTTACTGTGATGACAAATAACGGGTAGGGTAGTTTATTTTATTGTCAGCTCTGTACTTTTTCGTTCTTAGATAATAATCGGACGATTTGTCGTTTTATTCTCGGGGTGTAACGCATTCATAAGTGAATGGGAAATCTTCTAAACGTTCATATTGCGCGGCATTCTCGACATTTAAAGAATAGACTTTTTCTTTCATGCAAGTCTCAGTATCTTCTTGAACTTGAGGTGGCGCGAGGTGATTAACTGCTTGAATAGATTTTTTTTCACTTGCTGATTGTTCACTTTCAATCGTGTTGCTGAATAATTGTGTTGGTTTTTTATGTGTCGATGTTGAGTCTGTCACTGCGGGTTTATGAATGTCATCAAATTCTGCATTAATGTCTGCAATGGGGTTTATTTCAGTAGGACCTGATGTTGAATTTTCGTTTTGTTGAGCCAGTAAACTAACGGCAGTATCTTGTTCCGTTTGTGATTGAACGTGGTTGGTACTGTTGTCAATGACGGTACTATTGACCAGTAAGGTTGAAAATGGGGTTGCACTTTTACCCATTGAGCCAGATATACCCTTAATGCGCTCACCAGCATAGCTAGCGTTCGAAATAATGAGTAACAAGACTAAAAAACTGATTTTCACAATGACGCCTCAAGATTTATTGTAATAGCTTAACGCTATGCTCAATGTAGCGCAATGAAACTTAAAGATGTACGGTTGCTCATGATGAAAAAATATCTTTCATAAATAATGGGTTAGTTGTACTTAACGATCAAATTTCCGATAACAATTGCCCAAGCATGGCTTCTGCTTGTCCAACATAGCCGCTGCCAAAAAGATTGACATGATTAAGAATGTGATAAAGATTATAAAGTGTCTTTCTTGTTTTATAGCCTGCGTCTAAGGGATATTCTGCTTGATATGCCGCTAAAAAATCAGCACCAAAACCACCAAATAATTCTGTCATGGCAATATCCGTTTCTCGATCGCCGTAATAACACGCTGGATCAAATATCACAGGATTTCCATGTTGATCCGCACCCGCATTACCGCCCCATAAATCACCATGCAATAAGGCTGGAGCAGGCGTGTATGTATCAAAAAATAGATGTAGATTAGCTAACAATTTGTCACCTTTATCCTGCAATCGCCCACCAAAACCATTTTTTGCTGCGAATTTGAGTTGCTGACCTAATCGATGACGTTGCCAAAAACTTAGCCAATCATGTTCGCGATCATTATGTTGTGGTGTACTGCCAATCGTATTATTGATATGCCAGCCATAATAAGGTTGTTGTTGGCGATGTAATTGAGCGAGTTGTGAACCAAGTAATTTATATGCCTGACCGCTTAAACGGCTGAGTTGAATGTATTCTAAAACGATATAACTATGTTCCGCCGTTTGCCCGTGACAAATGACTTCAGGGATTCGCACACAATTTAACGCTCGCATTTCTGCTAAGCCGAGTGCTTCTGCTTCAAACATTGCTGACAATTGTGCTCGATTGAGTTTGACGAAATATGCATACTGATCTGTGTGTAATTGATAAGCATCATTGATGCTGCCACCGCCAATTGGGTTTAGGCGATAATTATTTAAGACATGACCTGTAGTGAGTTCAATTTGATGAACAATATTCTCGATATTAATTGTCATGATAATCGCCTTAGTAAACACAAAATAGCATGGTATGCTGATAGCCTGTTTTTGCCAAGTTAACCGCTGGAGCACCAATGTCACAACAAAATTCGATGCCTGAAATGAACGATAAACAACGTGTCGCACATCATGCGGCTAACTTAGTCGAAGAGGGCATGATTGTCGGGCTAGGCACGGGTTCAACGGCCAATTATTTTATTGAACAATTAGCCCATCGCAAACAGCAAGAAAATTTACATTTTACGACCGTTGCAAGCTCAGTTGTCAGTACCATTAAAGCGCAGCAGTTAGGGCTTAATATGATGGCGATAGAGCATATTGATCAGCTTGATTTATATGTCGATGGCGCTGATGAAGTCTCGCCAGAAATGAGCTTATTAAAAGGCCGAGGTTTTGATCTCGTGAAGGAGAAACTATTAGCGAAAGCCAGTGCTAAATTTTATGTATTGGTTGATAACAGCAAGATAGTCAGCCGCATTGGTGAGTTTTATCCCATTCCGGTAGAAGTCGCGCCGTTTTCTTGGCAGATGGTATTACGAAGTTTGCAACAGATTGGCGGTACGGGGGATTTACGTAAAAATGCCAACGGTGATGGTTTAGCGATTAGCTCACAAGGCAACTTGATTATTGATATGGCATTTGATGCCAGTTTGAATGCCGAAGAGCTTAATGCCGAACTAAATGCCGTGCCGGGCATTATTGAACATGGCATTTTTTACCAACTTGCCACCACTATTTTTATTGGTGATAAAGGTAAAATCATTGAAAAAAACTAGCCCAAGTTGCTACTTGGGCTAGTGACGTTAATTCAGACTTATAGTTGTTCTAAAATAGTTTCAGCTTTAGATACGTTGAATTCACCAGAGCCTTCAACACCCAAGTAAGTGACAACGCCATCGTCTACAATCATCGCAAAACGGTATGCACGTACGCCCATGCCGCCACCTGTTAAATCGCGATCTAAGCCCAATGCTTTGGTATATACCGCACTACCATCAGCCATCATGCGCACTTTGCCTGCAACCTTACTTTGTTTGCCCCAAGCGGCCATAACAAAGGCATCATTAACCGCTAAACACCAAATTTCATCAACACCTTTTGCTTTGATTTGATCAGCAAGTTTTACATAACCTGGTAAATGTTGAGCAGAGCAAAGTGGTGTGAAAGCGCCTGGTACTGCGAAGATAACAATTTTTTTACCTTTGCTTAATTCTGCGACATCTTGTGGTTGAGGATTTAAAGGACAACCATTTTCAGGGTCAAATTCAATACATTCAGTTAAGCTACCGGCAGGTAAATGTTGTCCAACTTCAATAGTCATAATTAAAAATTCCTTGGTTAGTTTGGCGTGTAAATTTACTAGCATAGGCTAAAAAAAGGCAGATAAAAACACTAAAATTGCAGGGTTTTACAAACATGGAATTCAAACGCTTAAATCGTTATGATGTCCGCTTATTATAAATATTTAAACTTTGGGAATGATTATGTCGAATCAATCAGTATTACGTTGGGGAATTCTTGGGGCTGCACGTGTTAATGAACGTTTAATGCCAGCGATTGTAGAAGCTGCCAATGCAAAGTTGATTGCAATTGCGAGCCGCCGTAAAGGCGCTGCCGCTGACACATTAGCTAAATATGCACCACAAAAAACCGATGTATTAGCTTTAGATAACCCTGATGATTTGCTCAATAATACTGATATCGATGCGATTTATTTACCGATGGCGAATGATGAACATACGGAATGGGCATTAAAAGCGATAGCAAAAGGCAAACACGTTTTAATTGAAAAACCGATGGCGTTAACAGTAAAAGATATCGAAGCAATTGAAGCGGCAGCACTTAAACATAACGTCACGGTGATGGAAGGCTTTATGTATGGTTTTCATCCTCAACATGCTTATGTACAAAAAATTATTGATTCAGGCGCTATCGGCGAGGTGCGTACGGTCAATACCTGTTTTTCATTTCCTATGAAACCTGCACGTCTGTATCGACTTGAAAAAGATATTGCTCATGGCGGCGGTGCGATGTGGGATATTGGTCCTTATGCAATTCACACTGCACGCAAATGGTTTACAACTGAACCTGTAGCGGTAACGGCAATGGCAAAATTTATCGACAGTGGTGCAGATATTAGCTTAAGTGGTGTGTTGGATTACGACGATGGCAAATTTGCTCATTTTGATATGAGTTTTGAGCGTGCACGTCGCAGTGAATATGAAATTATCGGCACTTTAGGTGGCATTAAATGCGATACCGTTTGGCAAAATCCTGATGATGCGCCTGTTATTTCGTGGTGGACAGATGCCGGTGAGCAGCACAATGTCGAACTAGATATTGCCAATCATTTTGTGCTGGAAATTGAACATTTTAGTGATTGTATTTTGAATAATACAAAGCCCGCATTATCGTTTGCAGATGCAAAAGTGAACTGTAAAACGATTGAAGCTGCTTTGGCATCAGCAACAACAGGCAAGGTGGTTAAGATCAGTTAGTGACAGTGATGAAGGGATAGATTTATTTGATTAAATCTATCCCTTCAAATCATATGATGAGTTCGTTATTACGCTGCAAGATATTGCGTAAAAAAATCAATGCCATCACGGCACGCTTCTGCACAGTCTTTACACTGAATATGTTGATCATGTTTCAAGCATTCTTCTTCGCAGGTTTCACAGACTTTGATGGTTGCTTCAAGAATCGTCTTTAAATGAGTCGAATTATTGGCGACGAACTTTATGGTTGCTGTGCTAGCGGCAATCAATTCCTGAACTGAAATTGAACAATCTGCTAATGTGGTATCACCCATTTGAAACATGTGCATACAATGCTGATTACATATTTCGCCCATCTTGATACATTCTAAAAGCGTATCAATCACTTCTTCTAATTTCACATCGATCGGGATCTGGTGATTCATCTTGCTATGATCAACAGTAACGGCATTAGCTTTTAATGATAGTCCTGTACCCAATACTGCTGAAGCAACGCCTAAGCCTTTTAATAAATCTCTGCGTGATGTGTCGGTTGTTTTTGCCACAGTATTTTCCTCTTAGGATATTTATTTTGGATTAGTTTGTTGATAGTGATTGTTACTGTTTTTTCCACTGAAAGGCTGGTTTTTCTTCAGTTTCGACTGCGATATCATTTCTTAATTCAACTTCTGTATCAGCAGGACGTTGTTGTAACTGTAAGCCTTGTAGGAAATTGCGTAAAATTTGATCTTTGCAGTTACGGTAATGTTTGTGATCCGCTTTACGGAAAAACGCGCTGAGTTCATGTTTGCTAATGCGTAAATCGGCTAACTCTAAAGTTTCTAGTACATCTTCGGCTTTTAGATTTAAGGCGATAGTCAGTTTTCTGAGGATAATATTATTGGTTAATTTTTTCTCAGCTTTAGGTTGTTCACCTTCTTTTTTGCCACGAAGATCATTAATTAAGCCGTTAAGAAAGGTGGCTAATTGTTGGTCGCCACAGTTTTGATAATCTGGATCTTCTTCCTTTTTCATCCAATTACTGATTTGTTCGCGTGACACTTCAGCATCAGCGGCGGCAAAAAGCGCAATCATCTTTGTATCATTAAAATCGAAGGTATAACGGATACGGCGCAAAACATCATTATTGGTCACAAATAAAGCCTTAGGTATGAGGTGGTATAGATACAGTCATGTCGTGTTGATAGACTGCCATAAATGGCAAAACTGTAACAGATTTTACGGGTTTTTTCTGTTAATCTTGTTTGCATAACATTTTATTGAAAGTGACTACATGAAGCAGACAGATCCACTCAACGGCATTACATTAGAGCAAATTTTGATTAAGTTGGTCGATCAACTTGGCTGGGAAGAAATGGGCGCTCAGGTTGATATCAATTGTTTTAATAGCGAACCGAGCATTAAGTCGAGTCTTAAGTTTTTGAGAAAAACCCCTTGGGCGAGGACTAAAGTTGAAAAGCTTTATATTAAATTAGTTAATGAAGCCTAATAACGTTATTTAAATCATCTACCAATTTAAAATAAAAAAGCCCGCTTAAATGCGGGCTTTTTTCAATCTTAGATTTATTTAACTAGTGATACCATATAGTCTACTGCGGCTTTAACATCGTCATCACTCAAGTCAGCTTTACCGCCACGTGCTGGCATCATATTAAAACCAACGATTGCATGAGTGTGTAAGGTATCAATACCTTTTTCAATACGTGGAGCCCAGTCAGCCTTATTACCTAATTTAGGTGAGCTCATCATGCCTGAACCATGACACATTGAGCAGACTTGAGTGACTATTTGTTCGCCACCACCTACTGTTTCAGTCTCGTCCACAGCTGCTGCAGCGACAACCACAGGTACTTCGCCAACGGTTACTTCAGCGTCAGGTTTTATTCGTTCAGCAACATCTTCCTCAGTCATGCTCGCTGGTGTCACGGCACGTTTTCCGGCATCTAAAGAGGTCACCAATATAATTTTAACAATGCCAAAAAGAATAAGAAAAACAACGATACTGCCAACAAAGAATTTGCCTGATTTTTGGGTGACCATGATAAAAGCCTTAAGGTTGAAGTAATTTAAACCAAGAATTATACGGTTATATTGTTGTTGGCGAAACTGTCTATGATTTAGGACGGTATCAATCCATTCTTTTTCATTGTTTAATTACTAGATTAATGTCGTGATATTGAGTTTTTAGGCTGTTACTGTTAGTGCTAATTTTCCAATAGTTGTGCCGCTAAGTAATTGTTGGTGTGCTTTCTGGATTGTTTCCGCAGTCATTACACCAAGGTTTTCAGTGAGTGTGCTACTGATATGTCCTTCATCAAGTAGTTTGGCGATGTTATTGAGTAAATGGTGTTGGGCAATGAGGTCGTGGGTTTTAAACATCGGACGAGTAAACATAAACTCCCAGACAAAACCGGCACTTTTCGATTTTAACTTATCTAAGTTTTGTTTTTGCTGGCTTTCTACGATGCTACAAATCATGCCTTGTGGAGCGATGAGATCAGCCATTGCTGCAAAATGTTGATCGGTGTCATTAAGGCATAAAATGTAGTCCGGATCTCGCATACCATGAGCACGATATTGATGAGCAAGATCACCGTGATGATTAATGATCTGATCCGCCCCCATTTTTTTACACCACTCGATTGATGCTAAATGTGAAGCCGTGGCGGTGACATTGAGTTTGGCTATTTTTTTAGCAAGCTGAATAGCGATTGAACCTACACCGCCCGCGCCGCCAATAATCAATATGTTTTTGCCGGCATCATGGTCTTCAGTAATTTTTAATCGTTCAAATAAAGCTTCCCATGCGGTAATACTTGTAAGCGGCATCACTGCTATTTGTTCCGGTGTTAGCTTCGATGGTGCTTTGCCAACGATGCGTTCATCAACTAATTGATGACTGGCATAGCAGCCAGGACGGGTTATATCACCTGCATAAAAAACTTTATCACCCGTTTTGAATAATACGGTATCTGGGCCTGCGGCAATCACCGTTCCGGTGGCATCCCAACCGACAATCCGCGGTGCCTCTAAGAGCTCCTTCATTCCTGCAATAACTTTAGTATCAACAGGGTTGACGCCAATTGCATCAATTTTGATTAATAAATCATGACCTGTTGGCAGAGGCGTAGGTTGCTGTATTTGTTGCGGTTGCCCATGATTACTGCTAAATCCGAGTGCATTCATTATTTTATTCCTTACATTTAGAGTTTTCTAAAGTTTGTTTATAGTTTTGGCCAAATTTAAAAGCAGCCAACATGGCGTCGATAAGGCTAGGATGTTGCTCAGCTTCGTTGATATCGAGCTCGGTTTGAATGATTTGTTTGAGATGATAACGAATTTTGTTTTGTAACCAATATTGTTGGTAGGCTGCAATATCAAATTCGCCATGATTAAAAAAGCTAATGGCATCACCTTTGGCATCGCTAAATTGAATTGTTGCACCTAATAACAATTCATGTTCATACGAATGACTACCAATATTGTTTTTAGTCGCTAGCATTTCATAGAGCGAAGAGCGTAATGGCAAACTATGATAACGCTGCATCAGATTGTCTAAATCGAGTTCAATATGTGGGTAAAAAGTTTCACCTTTGAAGTCAAATACAATGCTTGCTGTTACTTTATTGGCCATTATTTTTATCCGAAACATGTTGTTGTAAAGCGAGTAAATAATCTGATTCTGAAGGTGGCTGATTATTACGCTGAGCTAGCCAGAGCGATTCGGTCAGACATTCCATCATATGATGTTCCGTGGTATGTACATCGCCATATCGAGATTTTAATTGTTGATAAATGGCCCGAATACCATTGGGTCGATCGGTGGATATTTGTTCATGCAAAGAAATGTGTAAACCCATATGTAGAAAAGGGTTCGTTTGGCCTTGTTCTACAAAATATTCTTGCTCTAAGCTGGCATCACTATTAAAAATTGACTGATATTCAGGATGTTCATTAATCACTTGAGCCACGATTATTTCGAGAGCAGAAAGTGATTGTTTATCCGCTTGTTTTTGCCACACATCGTGATAAAACTGGCGAAGCTGTTGTCTATTTTGACCAAACATCATGATGGTGAACGCCTTATGTTGAAGTATTAGATTTCACGATTTAATAATGACATGGGGGCATTTTAATACTTTATCCATTAGAAGAATGGAACCTGTTCAATAAATTTTAAATAAATTTAATTAGATTCAAACCTTACGATATTTACTTAAAATTTTTGTGCAGACGGAGCGATAAAAATACAGATTAGGGCAAGGTGATTGGCCTAAAGCACAAGAAGCTAATATTAAAGCATATCAGCTGTTTATAGACGGTCATAAACATCGTATAATCGCGGATTTATATCGATTTAAAGTTGAAACTTTAAACACATTAAACTCACATTTAACTAAAAAGAGTAGCCAGTGGCAGATTATAAACATACCTTGAACCTACCTGAAACCAAGTTCCCGATGAAAGCTGGTCTTCCGAATCGTGAACCTTTGATATTAAAGCGTTGGCAGGATGAAAATCTGTATCAAAAGATGCGTGATACTGCAAAAGGGCGACCTACTTTTATCTTGCATGACGGCCCTCCGTACGCCAATGGTGATATTCATATTGGTCATGCTGTTAATAAAATTCTCAAAGATATTATTCTTAAATCTAAAACATTAAGCGGGTTTGATACGCCATATGTGCCAGGTTGGGATTGCCATGGTTTACCGATTGAACTGAATGTTGAAAAGAAAGTCGGCAAACCGGGTGTTAAAGTCAGTGCGGCTGAGTTTAGAGCTGCATGCCGTGTTTATGCTCAAAAACAAGTTGATGGTCAGCGTGAAGATTTTAAACGTTTAGGCGTATTAGCTGAATGGGATAATCCTTATCTAACGATGGATTTCAGCTTTGAAGCCGATATCATCCGTACGTTGGGTGAAATTATCAAAAATGGTCATTTACATAAAGGTGTGAAGCCTGTTCATTGGTGTATCGATTGTGCGAGTGCTTTAGCAGAAGCTGAAGTTGAATACGAAGATAAAACATCACCAGCGATTGATGTTCGTTTTGCGATTGTTGATGAAGTAGCCTTTACTGCGGCATCTGGTGCCAAAGGCAACGGCAAAATCAGTGTGCCAATTTGGACAACAACACCGTGGACTTTGCCTGCAAACCAAGCGGTATCACTTAATCCTGAATATGATTATGTTGTCGTGCAAGCAGGTGATGAACGTTTAGTGTTAGCAGAAGCGTTATATGAATCAGCTTTAGCACGTTACAACATGACGGGTGAAGTCATCGCACGTTTTAAAGGCGATGCGTTAGAAGGTTTATTATTGCAACATCCATTTTATGACCGCCAAGTGCCGATTATTTTGGGTGATCATGTTACGGCAGACGCCGGTACAGGTGCTGTTCATACTGCGCCCGGTCATGGTCAAGATGACTTTACTGTTGGATTAAAATATAAATTAGAAGTCGATAATCCTGTGGGTGCCAATGGCTGTTTCCTACCAGATACGCCGCTCTTCGCTGGCCAATCAGTATTTAAAGCGAACCCAGAAGTCATTGCCCTGCTGACAGAAAATGGTGCGTTGTTAAATCATGTAGATATCAAGCATAGTTATCCTCATTGCTGGCGACATAAAACGCCGATTATTTTCCGTGCAACACCGCAATGGTTTGTCAGCATGGATCAAAATGGCCTACGCCAAGCGGCGATGGATGCGATTAAAGAAACTAAGTGGATGCCGTCATGGGGCCAAAAACGTATTGAAGGCATGGTCGAAGGTCGTCCTGATTGGTGTGTATCACGTCAACGAACTTGGGGCGTGCCGATTCCTTTGTTTGTTCATCAGCAAACCGGTGCTTTGCATCCAAAAACAGAAGCCTTAATGGCGCAAGTCGCTGATAAAGTAGAACAAGAGGGCATTGATGCTTGGTTTGAATCTAACTTAACGGATTGGTTAGGCGATGAAGCAGCTGACTATGAAAAAGTCAGTGATACGCTTGATGTGTGGTTTGATTCTGGTGTGTCACATGCATGTGTATTAGCACGTCGTGATTATTTGAGTCGTCCTGCGGATTTATACTTAGAAGGTAGCGATCAACATCGTGGTTGGTTCCAATCTTCATTATTAACATCTATCGGTTCTACGGGCAAAGCACCCTATAAAGGCGTGTTAACGCATGGTTTTGTGGTCGATGCGGCTGGTAAAAAAATGTCTAAATCATTAGGCAATGTTGTTTCACCACAGAAAGTAGTCAATAACTTAGGTGCTGATATTATCCGTTTATGGACGGCTTCTTCAGATTACAGCGCTGAAATGAGCGTGTCTGATGAGATCTTAAAACGCACCGCCGATTCATATCGTCGAATTCGTAATACAGCGCGGTATTTATTATCGAATTTATCAGATTTTAATCCTGCAACTGATTTGGTCGCGCCTGAAGATATGCTGGCTTTAGATCGTTGGGCTGTTGATCAAGCTTATCAAGTGCAAGCTGATATTATTAAAGCGTATGAAAGCTATCAATTTCATGTGATTTATCAAAAAATCCATAATTTCTGTGCTCAAGAAATGGGTAGTTTGTATCTGGATATCACCAAAGATCGCCAGTACACGATGAAAAAAGACAGCTTAGGTCGTCGTTCAGCACAAACAACGATGTTCCATATTCTTGAAGCATTAACCCGTTGGATGGCGCCAATTCTGAGTTTTACTGCTGATGAATTATGGGAATATTTGCCGGGTGAACGTAATGAATCTGTGTTGCTGAATGAGTGGTATCAAGGTTTAACACCACTAACGGCAAATACCCAATTTGATGAAGCATTCTGGGAACAATTGTTTACGATACGTGACTCGGTTTCTAAAGAATTAGAAGCCTTACGAGCTGAAGGTAAAATCAAAGGTGGTTTGACAGCTGAAGTAACCTTATATGCAGAACCTGTATTGTTTGAAGCATTGAATAGTTTGGCTGATGAGTTGAAATTTGTCTTGATTACATCACGGGCCACATTATTACCTGCCGCTGAAAAACCAGCTGATGCAATTACAAGTTCTGTATCTGGTTTATCGCTTGTGTTGACGGCTTCGGAAAATGCACGTTGTGATCGTTGTTGGCACCAAACACCTGAAGTAGGCAGCAATGAAACACATCCGGAATTATGTGATCGTTGTATTAATAACGTTGATGGAGAGGGCGAACAACGCCTTTACGTATAATTATGTTGAAATATTTATGGTTAACAAGCTTCGTTATTGCATCAGATCAAATATCTAAATGGTTCATGGTGTCGTGGTTATCATTACATGAAACTTTTGCCGTAGTGCCTTTTTTCAATTTAACAATGGCACATAACCCGGGCGCTGCATTTAGCTTTTTAGCGCATGCTGATGGCTGGCAAAAATGGTTTTTTGTTGGTTTGGCATCATTAGTTAGTATTGCCTTATTAATTTGGCTGAAAAGGCTTAAACCAAATGCAAAATTAGAAGCGGTATCTATCGCGATGATTCTAGGTGGCGCATTAGGTAATCTGATTGACCGTTTGTACTATGGCTATGTTATTGATTTTCTAGATGTGTACTACGGTACTTATCATTGGCCCGCTTTTAATGTTGCTGATTCGGCGATTGTGGTTGGTGCTGTCTTATTAATTATCGATAGCTTTCGTTCTAAAACGGAGTACATATGAGTTTTAATCAGCTTGCTCTAGCCTGCGTTAATGAACTTCAGCCTTATGTGCCGGGTAAGCCTATAGAAGAATTAGAACGTCAATATGGTATAAAAAATATCATTAAATTGGCATCTAATGAAAACCCGTTAGGCCCATCTAAATCAGCATTGACGGCGCTTGCTAAAGCGGCAAAAGATCTAACTCGCTATCCTGATGGTAATGGGTTTATTCTAAAAACGGCCTTGGCAGAAAAGTATCAAGTAGAACCGAGTCAAATTACCTTAGGTAACGGATCTAATGATGTTTTAGAAATTATTGCCAGAACTTTTGTATCACCTGCAGATGAAGTCTTATTTTCACAATATACATTTGCAGTGTATCCGATAGTGACGCAGGCGATTGGCGCAAAAGGTGTGGTAGCACCAGCGCATAATTATGGTCACGATCTACAAGCAATGAGCGCTTTGATTAGTGATCGCACTAAGCTTATTTTTATTGCTAATCCCAATAATCCAACCGGAACGTGTCTTGCGGATGAGGAGTTAGAAGCGTTTATCGCAAAAGTGCCATTGAATACGCTAGTAGTTCTTGATGAAGCCTACGTAGAATACGGTGATGCAACGGCAGATACTATTAGTTGGTTAGCAAAATATCCGAATTTAATTATTACTCGTACATTTTCTAAAGCTTACGGTTTAGCTGGTTTGCGTGTTGGTTTTGCTTTGTCTCATCCGGATGTTGCCAATTTATTAAATCGTATCCGTCAGCCATTTAATGTAAATGGTTTAGCGCTCGTAGCAGCTACGGCGGCATTAACTGATGATGCGTATATTACTGCCACCAAACAACTTAATGACCAAGGTATGGCGCAGTTGATCGCTGGTTTTAATGCAATGTCGATAAGCTACATTCCATCAAAGGCTAATTTTATTACGGTTGATGTCGAGCAAAATGGTCCAGCGCTTTATGAATTATTATTGCAACAAGGCGTCATCGTTCGTCCCTTAGCTAATTATGGTTTGCCACAACATTTACGAGTCAGTATTGGTTTACAAGCAGAAAATCAACGTTTTCTTGAAGTGTTATCGACATTATTAGGTCGACCATTGTGATTAAAAGGCTAGCCATTATTGGTGTCGGTTTAATCGGCGGATCATTATCACTTGCGTTAAAAAAAGCGGGACAAGTTGGCGAAGTGGTGGGTTATGCACGAACAGAAAGTGTCCGCCAAGAAGCCTTAGATTTAGGCGTGATTGACCGAGCTGCAAGTTCAATTGCTGATGCAGTGCAAGATGCGGATATAATCTTTTTGGCTGTACCAATGGGTGCAATGGCATCGGTATTGACTGAGTTAGCGCCACATTTAAATGACAAGATGATTGTTACCGATGGTGGCAGCGCTAAAGCACAAGTTGTTGCGGCAGCAAGAGATGCTTTAGGTGAACGATTTAGTCAATTTGTAGCGGGTCATCCGATTGCTGGAACAGAAAAAAGTGGACCAAGTGCGGCATTTGCAACGCTATATAACAATCATCGCGTGGTGCTAACGCCGGTTGCAGAAACCAATTCACAATCGTTAGAAAAAGTACGAGCCATGTGGCAGGTAACGGGTGCCGAAGTAGTCGATATGGCGGTCGAGCATCACGATAAAGTATTGGCAGCAACTAGCCATCTTCCTCATTTATTAGCCTTTAACCTTGTTGGCATGCTGGCAAAATCAGCTGATTGTGATGAAGTATTACGGTTTGCTGCGGGTGGTTTTAGAGATTTTTCGCGTATCGCATCGAGTGATCCTGTGATGTGGCGCGATATCTGTTTAAGTAATAGTTCAGCTATTTTAGATTTGTTAAATGACTATCGACGTGGTCTTGATAGCTTAGAGAAGGCCATTATGAATAATGATGGTGATCGACTTGTTGATGAATTTAAACGTGCCAAACAAGCACGCGATACTAGGTTTGCCGAGCCGGGTTTGATTGACAATAGTGAAGTATAAGAAAAAGCATAAAATTAAGCGGAGTTTTAAAGCGTGAGCACTGAACATAAGAAACACTATATCGTACAGCCAGGTGGAAAATTACAAGGTGAATTACGCGTGCCTGGAGATAAATCGATCTCTCATCGTTCAATTATGTTGGGCTCATTGGCTGAAGGTGTAACGCACGTCAGCGGCTTTTTAGAAGGCGAGGATGCACTTGCTACTTTAGCTGCATTTCGTGCGATGGGCGTGCAAATTGACGGACCAAAAGATGGCAAAGTGACCATCCATGGCGTTGGGATGCACGGGCTTAAGGTGGCAGATAAAGATATTTATCTTGGTAACTCTGGCACATCAACGCGTTTATTAAGTGGGTTATTAGCAGGCCAAAACTTTGCCACAACATTGACTGGCGATAAATCATTATCAGGTCGTCCGATGCGTCGGGTCACTGACCCATTAGCAACCATGGGTGCTGAAATTGATAGTGATGATGGTAAATTGCCACTAACAATAAAAGCAGGTAAGCAATTAACTGGCATTACTTACACCTTACCAATGGCTAGTGCGCAAGTGAAATCATCTATTTTATTGGCGGGCATGTATGCCAAAGGCAAAACGACAGTAATCGAGCCTGCACCAACACGTGATCATACTGAGCGTATGTTGATGGGTATGGGTTATGCCGTTGAAGTAAATGGCGATACGATAAGTATTGAAGGTGGCGGCAAGTTAACGGCAACATCTATTGATGTGCCAGCCGATATTTCATCAGCCACATTCTTTATGGTCGGCGCAGCGATTGCCGAAGGTTCAGATATCACCTTGACGCATGTAGGTATTAATCCTACGCGAATTGGTGTCATTAATATTTTGAAATTGATGGGGGCGGATATCACCTTATCAAATGAAGGTATAACGGGCGGTGAACCCGTAGCGGATATTCGAGTGCGTTATGCACCATTAAAAGGTATTCAAATTCCTGAAGATCAAGTGCCGTTGGCAATTGATGAATTTCCAGCATTATTTATAGCAGCGGCTTGTGCGGAAGGTACAACAATATTAACCGGTGCTGAAGAGTTGCGCGTCAAAGAAAGTGATCGTATTCAAGCGATGGCAGATGGTTTGCAAATTCTAGGTATTGATGCGCAACCTACGGCTGATGGCATTATTATTACGGGCGGTATTATTGGTTCGGGTGAAGTAGAAAGTCACGATGATCACCGGATAGCAATGTCGTTTGCTATTGCTGGTTTGCAAGCAGGCGGCACAATTCAAATTAATGATTGTGCCAATGTTGCGACTTCATTCCCTGATTTTGTTGGCTTAGCCACTAAAGCCGGTTTAGCGATAGATGAATTCGATGTTTGATATTCCTGTATTAACGATTGATGGTCCTAGTGGATCTGGCAAGGGCACGATTGCTCAAATGATTGCCAAAAAATTAGGCTGGCACTACTTAGACAGCGGCGCTATTTATCGTGTATTGGCACAAGCAGCGATAAAACATCAGGTTGCACTCGATAATGAACAATTATTAGCGGACTTAGCCAAGAAATTAGATTTAGTTTTTGTTTTAGAAAATGATGTCTTAGTAGTATTGCTTGAAGGCGAGAATGTTAGCCAGATTATTCGTTCTGAACAGGCTGGGAATGCGGCGTCTAAAGTCGCATCATTGCCGTTAGTACGGGCAGCATTATTAGAACGTCAGCGCGCATTTCGTCAGCTACCAGGACTCGTGACTGATGGCCGAGATATGGGCACGGTAGTATTTCCACTTGCGAATCATAAGGTATTTCTTACGGCGAGCGCTGAAGTGCGCGCGGAAAGACGATATAAGCAGTTGAAAGAAAAAGGGATTGAGTGTAACCTTCCCGCTCTTATAACAGAGATTTCTGAGCGAGATGAACGCGATATGCAACGTCAAGTAGCGCCATTACGGCCAGCTGACGATGCAGTACAGTTAGATTCTAGTGCGATGGGAATAGATGCGGTCTTTAAGCATGTCAGTGCATTGTGTACTGAGGTGTAATTTAGTGGCTTATCATTTCGATAAGTTTTTTTAACTTCCTGCTTTTAGCAGGTATTTTTGAGTGGTCCGTTAGTTTTTTTGGGACCAAGGATATAAATAATGAGCGAAAGCTTTGCTGATCTCTTTGAAGAGAGTTTAAATTCAACACCAATGCAACCAGGCAAAATTGTTTCAGGTATGGTTGTTAGTGTTGGTTCTGATGTAGTTATGGTTAATGCTGGTTTAAAATCAGAAGGCGCCATCCCTGTTGAAGAATTCATGAATGAAAAGGGTGAAATCACTGTACAAGTTGGTGATATCGTCGATGTTGCTTTGGAATCATTAGAAGATGGTTTTGGTGCAACACAATTATCACGCGAAAAAGCGAAAGCAGCTGAAGCGTGGATTAAACTTGACCATGCCTTTGAAGGTAATGAAACGGTTATCGGTGTTATTTCTGGTAAAGTTAAAGGCGGTTTCACTGTCGAACTAGATAATATCCGTGCTTTCCTACCGGGTTCATTGGTTGATGTTCGTCCAATTCGTGATACAACACACCTTGAAGGCAAACCGCTTGAGTTCAAGTTAATTAAACTTGATCGTCCACGTAACAACATCGTTGTTTCTCGCCGTGCGATTATGGAACAAGAAAACAGTGTTGAACGTGATGCATTGTTAGAAACATTAGAAGAAGACAAAATCGTTAAAGGTATTGTCAAAAATCTTACTGACTATGGCGCATTCGTTGATCTTGGTGGTATTGATGGTCTTCTACACATCACAGATATGGCATGGAAACGTGTTAAACATCCATCTGAAGTGGTTGCAATCGGTGATGAAATCGAAGTTCAAGTATTGAAATTCGACAAAGAACGCGAACGTGTTTCATTAGGTCTGAAACAAATGGGCGATGATCCTTGGAAGAGCATTGCAAGCAGCTACCCAAATAGCAGCCGAATTCGCGGTAAAGTTACCAACATTGCTGACTACGGTTGTTTTGTTGAAATCGAAGATGGCGTTGAAGGTTTAGTTCACATGTCTGAAATGGACTGGACTAACAAAAACGTACACCCATCTAAAGTCGTTCAATTAGGTGATGAAGTTGACGTAATGGTATTAGACATCGATGCAGATCGTCGTCGTATTTCATTAGGTATGAAACAGTGCAAAGTTAACCCATGGGAAGAGTTTGCAATGACTCATAACAAGGGCGACAAAGTGTCTGGTTCAATCAAATCAATCACTGATTTTGGTGTATTCATCGGTCTTGATGGCGACATTGATGGTTTGATTCATTTATCTGACCTTTCATGGGATGAAGAGAATGAAGACCTTATCCGTGATTACAAAAAAGGTGATAACTTAGAAGCGATCGTTTTAGCGATTGATCCTGAGCGTGAACGCATTTCATTAGGCGTTAAACAAATGCAATCTGATCCGTTCTCTGAATATATGTCAGAGCACCCACGTGGCAGCATCGTTACTGGTAAAGTAACTGAAGTTGATGCACGCGGCGCGACAATCGCATTAGCTGAAGGTATCGAAGGTTATATCCGTGTAGCTGATATTTCACGTGAACGTACTGAAGATGCAAGTAAAGTATTGTCAGTTGGCGAAGAAGTTGAAGCTAAATTTACGGGTATGTCACGTAAAGATCGCACTTTGACATTATCTATCAAAGCGAAAGATAGCCAAGAAGAAACAAATGCAGTGAAAGAGTACTCAAATGTTGGTACAGGTAACACAACATTAGGTGACTTGTTGAAAGAACAAATGAACCAAAAAGATAGCTAAGTTTAGGTTCTAATTAAAAAGCATCTAGGTATTTTCCTAGATGCTTTTTTTCTTTTGAAACATTGCTTGTTACAGGCTAATGATTGCTAACTATAGAATATTTAGAATAGATTAATTCTAAGGAATTGAAAGATATGACAAAGTCGGATTTGATTGAAATAATTTCTGAAAAACAATCACTATTAAATTATCGTGATGTCGAATTAGCTGTAAAACTAATATTAGGACAAATGAGCAATAGTTTAGCGGGTGGTGAGCGTATAGAGATCCGCGGTTTTGGTAGTTTTACTCTTCATCATAGACCACCTCGCGTAGGTCGTAATCCTAAAAGCGGTGAATCAGTTGAATTGGGTGAAAAATTTGTACCACATTTTAAACCCGGTAAAGAGTTACGTGATCGTGTAAATGAAACGATAGCTTAATCGTCACGCAACGATGAAATTTAGTCTGGAAACGATATCAGACGCGAATGTAGTACATTCTTATGATGAACTTAGTATTGTCGTAAGAAGCAAAGAATATGTAGAGTTACAACGGTTAGACAGCAGTCTAATTTTGATGCCTCATCAGATCATCTCTGATTGGCATATTAAAGATATCACGCAGTTAGAAATCAGTGATGTTCTAGAATTAAAAAAACTAGATCCTGAAGTGCTTATATTGGCACATGGATCTAGTGTTTATTCTCTTCCCCCACAATTAATGATTGAATTTTATGCTCAGGCGATAGGTATCGAGTGTATGCCGCTTGGTGCAGCCTGTCGCACTTATAATTTACTTGTTGCAGAAGATAGAAATGTCTTGCTAGCCGTTATTTTGAAATGAAATAATGCATTGTTCAACAGTGCGGCTTTCTCCATTTCACTTGTCTCAAATTCTTGACCATCCTTAAATTTAGGGACTCAGAGGCAAGCGTGAAAAATTAACTTAATTATAATAATTGATTAACCATCGGTGTCATTAAATAGTATCGAAAGCAGTATTTAAAGCTCTGACTATTCTAATAATTCTTCATAAATTAGGTCTAATATGCAACATAAAATTAAAAAATCGATTTGTCTAGCATTGTCTATTACACAAGATATCGGCCTTATGATTGTGGCTATTTCAACAATAGTCGCGACTGGAATTGAAATCGATTTGATGTTCAGTAATCAATTGGTATCTTTAAGTGATTTATTGCTACTTTTCATCTATCTCGAAGTTTTAACGATGGTGGCTGTCTATTACAAGTCTGGTGAGTTACCCATCAAGATTCCTATGTATATTGCAATAGTCGCACTAGCTCGTTATTTAATATTAGATATGAAGAATTTTGACACATGGCGTATTTTAGGTATCGCCACTGCAATTTTAGTAATAGGGATCGCTATTATTGTGATTCATTATTGCCAAGAAATTTTGGCATCAAAAGTACAAAAGAATCAGCATTAAGATTTTAGTTTGATAAGAATGAATCAAAGCATGTCGGGTTTTATAGAATGTTAGGAAAAGAAGAAATGTTAACAAGGTGTTATAACAATATGATGTGTAGGGTTTAATCGCTAGAAAACTAAGAAGACATTTATGGTTTGCTTGACGCATGGCAGCGAAGTAAGGAGAATTGTCCGATAAATTTTTGTATGAAGCGAATCATAGGTCATCCTCTTTTCTGTCTATAGTTTGATCTCGATCAGATAAACAGTGGGAGTAAGCGTGATATTTGCTGTAAAATATAATTATGTATTAAGTGTGAAGGGAAGGAGTCGAGATTTCTAACTTATTTTAGATGTCGAGATAGTGTTTTTCATAGAGAGAAGGTGTGGTCGCTATGCAAGCGGAACAAGATCAATATAGTTTTCAAATAGTTAAGTGGTTCGCCTATATGGCAACCGTATACTTAGTAATAGGGACGGGGATTGGGGTATACATCGCTTCTGAATTGGCATGGCCAGTTTTGAACTTTGATAACCCGTATATTTCTTTTGGACGATTACGTCCACTTCACACCAACACCGTTATTTTTGCTTTTGGCGGCTCGACACTAATGGCAACGGCTTTTTACATCGTACAGCGTACATCAGGTGTGCGTTTGTGGAGTGATAAGTTGGCATGGTTTACCTTTTGGGGCTGGAACTTAGTTATTCTAGGTTTTGCAATTACCTTACCACTAGGTTTAACCCAGTCTAAAGAATATGCCGAAATGGAATGGCCTTTAGATATTTTATTGGCGGTTGTATGGTTATCTTATACTTTTAACTTCATCATGACCCTCTCAATTCGTAAAGTTTCACACATCTATGTTGCTAACTGGTTCTTCTTAGCGATGATGATTATGATTACTTATTTACATGTCATTAATAGCTTGGCGCTGCCTGTTGATTTATTTAAATCTTATTCAATCTTTGCCGGTGTTCAAGATGCAATGATTCAATGGTGGTGGGGACATAATGCTGTTGGTTTCTTCTTAACAGCTGGCTTTCTTGGCATCATGTATTACTTCGTGCCTAAACAAGCTAACCGTCCAATTTATTCATACCGTTTATCCGTAATACATTTCTGGGCTTTGACATTTGGTTATGTATGGTTAGGCGCTCATCATCTTCAATATACTGCGTTGCCAGATTGGACTGGTTCATTAGGCGCGGCTATTTCTTTAGCGATGATTATTCCTTCATGGGGTGGGGCAATTAACGGACTATTTACCCTGAGCGGTGCATGGGACAAATTACGTACCGATTATATTTTACGTTTCTTGATTGTTTCATTAGCTTTCTATGCGATGTCGACTTTTGAAGGTCCAGTTATGGCCTCTAAGACAGTTAATGCATTATCTCATTACACTGACTGGACTATTGGGCATGTACATGCGGGTGCTTTAGGTTGGGTTGCTATGGTATCTATAGGTGCTATTTACCATATGGTAGAGCGTTTATGGGGTACAACAATGTATTCGATTAAGTTAGTTAATTTACATTTCTGGATGGCTACGGTTGGTACAGCGGTTTATATCACAGCAATGTGGGTATCGGGCATTATGCAAGGTCTCATGTGGCGTGCTTATGATGATTACGGTAATTTAGCTTATACGTTTGTTGAGTCAGTTGCTCAAATGCATCCGTACTACGCGATGCGTGCAGTAGGTGGGTTGATTTTCTTCTCTGGCGCCTGTGTGATGTTATTTAACGTTACTGTGACTATTCGTAGAGCTATTGCAAATCCATCTGCAAAGATGGCTGTTGCCGCTAATATTTAAGTAGGAGTCTTGCATGTCTGAACACAACGATAATAAACCAGTTACTTTTCAAGAAAAGCTGGAAAAAAATGTATGGGCACTTGTTTTAGCAACAGCTATTGTCGTGTCAGTGGGTGGTATTGTTGAGATTGTTCCTTTGTTCTATCTCAATACGACATTTGAAGATCAAGTTCATCCTGAATATGAAGAGTTGTCAGGGGTGCGTCCTTATACAGCGTTAGAGTTAGCTGGTCGTGATATTTATCAACGAGAAGGTTGTTATTTGTGTCATTCACAAATGGTTAGACCTTTCCGTGATGAGAAAGACCGCTACGGTCATTATTCTTTGGCAGTTGAGTCTAAATATGATCACCCATTCCAATGGGGTTCAAAACGAACTGGGCCTGATCTTGCTCGTGTAGGTGGTAAATATTCTGATGCTTGGCATTATCAACATTTGCGTGCACCAAGAAGTGTTGTACCAGAATCTGTAATGCCGAATTATCCATGGCTTGAACATGCGACAATTGATGGTAAAGGTATAGAAAAACGCGTTAAAGCAATGAAAGTAATGGGTGTTCCTTACACGGATGAACAGATTAATGGCGCAGCCGCTTCAGTTGAAGGTAAAACTGAAATGCAAGCTTTAGTTTCTTATCTACAAGTGTTGGGCACAATGGTTAAATTTGAGCCAGGTAGGGATTATCGTGACTAAACTTCAAGAGTATTTTCATACGGATTGGAGTGGAATGACAGGCACAGATTGGTTTGGATTTCTACTCACCGTATTCGTGTTTATAGTAATGGTCGTTGTTTATTTCTGGGTACTCAATCCTAAAAATAAAGACAGCTTAGAATCTCATCGTTCAATGCTTATAGATGAAGACGAAAGAAAATCGGAGAAACAAGATGGCAGATAATAAAAATGAACCAACGCAGGTAGGTGACACTGGCCATGTGTGGGATGGTATTCGTGAATTAGATAATCCTTGCCCTCGCTGGTGGTTGAATGCGCTGTATTTGAGCGGGGTAATTGTTGTTGTTTACTTTATTCTTTACCCATCGCTACCTCTTGTACACGATAGTACTAAAGGTTTGCTAGGTTGGACACAAATTGGCGAGTATAAAGAAGATTTAGCTAAAGTTCAGGCTAAACGTGCACCATTTGAAGATAAACTTGCAAAAATGAGCGTAGATGAAATTCTCGCTGATAAAGAAATGCTGAACTACGCTATCGGTTCAAGTAAAGTGCTTTATGGTGATAACTGTGCAGCCTGCCATGGCGCAGGTGGCGCTCCAGCTGAAGGAGCCGGGTATCCAAACCTTACTGATGATGATTGGTTGTATGGTGGTACAGTTGATGAAATTCAAATGAGCATTGCTAAGGGGCGTCAAGGTCTGATGCCTGCACATGAAAAATTGTTGAAACCAGAAGAAGTTGACCAATTAGTTAAATTTGTTATTGATAGCTCTAATGGCGTAAAAAATGAAGCTGGTCATGCTTTGTTCACGGCAAAAGGTTGTTTCGCATGCCATGGTGCTGATGCTAAAGGCATTAAAGAAATGGGATCGGCTAACCTAACAGATAAAATTTGGCGTTTTTCAGGCGAAGAGAGTGAAATTCGCAAAACAATACTGCATGGTGTGAATGACGCTAATGATAAACAAACACGCGTTGCCGTGATGCCACAATGGAGCCAAAAATTAGCGGTTATGCTAGAAGCTAAAGCTTATGCTATTGCTGATGGTGAAGATCCTAATGAGATTGATTGGTCAGATGAACTAGACGGTACAGAAGCAGAGCGCTTATCCGAAACAGATATTAAGAAATTAACTGTTTATGTTCACCAGTTTGGCGGTGGCCAATAATATTTTTATGCGTTGGGTCTAGAATTGACCTACATAAATGGAGAATTTTATTATGAATATTGATTGGGTCGTAGTTTCAGTAATTGCAAGTGTCGTTGCTATGATTATTGCAACAGGTGCGTTTATTTATTATGCAATGAAACATGTTGATGAAGATAAATCTCAAGACAACTAATTCATTTTTAGAATAATAAAAAAGCCGGCAGTAATGTCGGCTTTTTTATGGTCTAAAGTAACACTGCGTTAATATCAGTACACTCTAATATTGATGCGATATGCTATAATCCTCTGTTTACTGTAAATCGAGAACGATGACGTGAGTGAAGTAAAAAACAATCCAAATATTGATATTGATGATGTTTACAAAGATGTCTCTGAGTGGCGTATTAATACGGGTGATATTAAGGTCGTTGCCAAACGTTTGCCCGGTGGATTTAGAACATTAAAATGGCTAGGTATGTCGATATGGTCTCTTTTGTTTTTAGGTCCTTACATTCGATATAACGGTTCTCAAGCTATTTTATTTGATTTACCACAGCGTCAATTTAATCTCTTCCATGTCACTATCTATCCCCAAGATATATGGATGTTATCCCTAACATTACTATTTTTTGCCATTCTACTTGCTGCAGTAACCAGTGTCGCTGGCCGTGTTTTTTGTGGCTACTTTTGTTTTCAAACAGTCTGGACGGATATCTTCACCTTGATTGAAGGTAAGATTGAAGGTGATACACCACAAAAGGCAATGAAATTCGAAAAAGCGCCTTGGACATTTGATAAACTCAGCCGAAAAATTCTAAAGCATACCTTATGGTTACTGATTGGGCTCTTTACCGGTATTTCATTTGTTGCTTGGTTCACTGATGCTTATCAACTCTGGGATAATATGTTCAGCTTCCAAGTTTCACTAACGGCGATCATTATTATTGCATCATTTACTGGCGGTACGTATCTGTTTGCTGGTTTTATGCGTGAACAAGTATGCTTCTGGTTATGTCCTTATGCACGTCTGCAGGGTGTTATGTATGATCAAGATACCGTATTGCCTTCATATGATGCAGAACGAGGTGAGCCAAGAGCTAAACTAAAGAAAGGCGACGACTTTTCTAAAAGAGGAAGTTGTGTTGACTGTAATGTCTGTGTAGCGGTTTGCCCTACGGGAATAGATATTCGTAAAGGCCAACAAGAGGGCTGTATTACGTGTGGATTGTGTATTGATGCCTGCGATAGCATTATGGATAAAGTTAAACAACCACGCGGCCTAATTCGCTATGCTTCATTCAAAGAATTGCATCATAACGCGCCACGAATCCCCCTTTACAAACGCTTTCGAGTTATCATTTACGGTTTGATATTATTAATGGCTTTGGGGGGTATTGTTTATGGTTTCACCCACTTATCAGCTACAGAATTCAAAGTGGTTCATGAGCGCCAACCTTTATATATCTTGCTGAGTGACGGTTCTATTCAAAATAAATATACGGTTAAGCTGCTTAATAAAACCAAAAAACCAATTAAGATCCATTTTGAAATAGAAGGTCTTGAAGGGGCAACTCTGCATGAACTAACTGATATGACGGTTGAACCAGGTAAAGTTGTGCCTGTTACCGCATTAGTGCGTGTACCTGCAGATAAGTTAACAGATGATCTTATTCCGATTGTATTTAAGGGCACTATAGACAACTCGACTAGCACCATAAGCTATAAAAGTATGTTTATGAGCCCTGAAAAATAATCGTTATCGAACTAGGTAAAGTATGAATATTTCACAAAGTAATAAAGAAGCGTTTAAAAATCCATGGGTGTTAGGAATGCTATTGTTCTTGGCTACGTTTTTAACGGCGAATGGTATTTTTATCTATCTTGCTTTTTCTTCACCACCAAACTTGGTGGTAGAAGATTTTTATGAGCGTGGCGAGCATTATATCGAAGCACACGAGCTGGTTGAAAAACAAAAAGCACTTGGTTGGACAGGTCAGATTATGACACCGGCTAATACACGTGTTAATGAACATCAACAATATGAAGTCCTTATACAAGGTAAGCATTCAGCTGCTTTAGATTTAGATTCTGTGACTTTGCACGCCTATCGTCCCTCTGATGCAAGGGCAGATTTTGCAGTAGAAATGGAACCAAGCAATCCTGGAATGTATGGCGCTGATGTTAGTTTTAATTTACCTGGTATTTGGGACGTTATTATTGTTGCCAAGAAAGATGAACACGAGTTCATGGTGACTAAACGAATGACAATTTCACCATAACGTTTGTTGTTGGCTTAGGTATTATAAACCTTGTCTACACCTTGTTATCATTGCGGCTTACCTGTTGATAAAGAAGGAAGTTTCACTGCTAAAGTAGTGGGTGAAAATCATCAGTTTTGTTGTTTCGGCTGTCAAACTGTTTGTGAAACGATTCATCAGGCAGGTTTGCAAAGTTTTTATCAAAAAACGCCAGAAGGTGAATTCTTAGCACCGCCACCCTCTTTATCGTCAGAGCTTGCATCATATGATTTAGATGAAGTGCAATCCGATTATGTTGATAAATTGGATGATATAAGAACAATACATTTATTGGTGGAGGGTATTCATTGTGCCGCTTGTGTTTGGCTTATTGAACATTCATTGGTAAAACAACCAGGTGTGTTGTCTGCTGAAGTCAATCTGACATCTAAACGACTACGTTTAAAATGGGATAATCGACTCACACCACTGTCTACAATACTTCAAGCATTAGGTCGCTTAGGCTACTCGGCTATTCCTTTTGACCCAGACACTGCCGAAGGTGCTTTAGCACGTAGACACCGGAGTTTATTATATCGCATGGCTTTTGCAGGTTTTGCGATGATGAATATACTCTGGATTTCTATTGCGCTATACAGCGGTGCTGATGAGGGTGAGTTTAAAAACTGGTTTCATTGGATAAGTTTTCTAATTGCTACTCCAACCTTGCTTTATGCTGGCTATCCTTTCTTAAGAAATGCCTTAATTGGCTTACGTCGTCGCTATTTAACGATGGACTTACCTATCGCGATTGGCGCAACGGTGACGTATAGTTATTCAGCATTTATTACGATAACAGGCTCAACACACGGCCATGTTTATTTTGATACCGTCGTTAATTTTATATTTGTCATATTAGTAGGGCGTTATCTTGAGGCAATTTCGAAACGTGAAGCGTTATCTGCAACAAGTCGATTATTAGAATTTCAACCAAAATTAGCCACGCTGATCATTGATGGAATGCCAAAAATAGTCCCTATTCGCTCAGTTAGTATCGATGATCATGTCTTAGTGAAACCCGGTGAAAGGATCCCTGTAGATGGCATTTTAATCGATGGTCAAAGTGCAGTTGATGAAGCGATGTTAACAGGCGAGTCATTACCTGTAGTAAAAAGGGCCAATGATCAGGTTGTTGCTGGGAGTATGAATGGCGAAGGTGCCTTTACCGTTAGAGTACAGCAAGTTTTGCGAAATACGGCTTTGGCTAAAATTGTTGCTTTGATGGAAGATGCGCAAGCGTCTAAAGCACCCATACAATGTACAGCAGATAAAATTGTGCCATGGTTTGTGGTTGTTACTCTGACTTTAGCGGCAGTGACTTTTCTCTATTGGTATCAATTTGATTTTGAGCAAGCGCTACTTGCTGCGACATCAGTCCTCATTATTACCTGTCCATGTGCCTTTGGTATGGCAACGCCTATGTCCGTTGCCGTTGCCACAGGCGTAGGTGCACAACATGGTATTCTCATTAAACAAGGTGCTGCGTTGGAATATTTATCAAAAGTGACACATTTTGTTTTTGATAAAACAGGCACGTTAACGGAAGGAAAATTGCGAGTTGTTGATGTTGAATCCTTCAATCATTTATCAGAAAGTGAAATTGTCACACTCGCCGGATCTGTCGAACAACATTCAGAACATGGGATTGCTAAAGCGATATTGGACGAGTCCATTAGCCGTAACCTTACCTTATTGCCTATAGTCGATTTTTCCTCATCTGCAGGTCAGGGTGTTCAGGCAACGCTTGATAACAATCAGGTATTATTAGGTACACAAAGATGGTTGACGGACCTGGATTATATTTTCAGTGAACGGGTTTTGGAACGCGTTGATAGTTTAGAAAAACAAGGAATAAGCTGTGTTTTCATAGCTCAACAAAGCGAGATAGTAGGGCTTATTGGCGTAGCAGATCAATTGCGTTTAGATGCAAAATCAATGGCGAATGATTTGCAACAACATGGTATTACTGTCACCGTATTGAGTGGAGATAAAGGCTCTGTGGTTGAAGCGATTACAGCAGAACTTGGCGATATTGAACGATATGCTGAAGTACTGCCTAAAGATAAAGCGGATGTAGTCAGAGCACTACAAAAACAAGGTGCTATTGTTGCAATGGTGGGCGATGGCGTTAATGATGCTCCAGCATTAATTCAGGCTGATGTGGGCATCGCATTAGCTTCAGGTACGGATGTTTCTATTGAAAGTGCAGACATTGTTTTGTCGCATAATGAATTGTACAACGTCAGCGAAGCAAGGCGCTTAGCCAGTCGGACATTACGAACGATTAAGCAAAATATCGCATTATCAATAGGTTACAATGTTATTATGGTGCCGCTAGCCATGATGGGCTTAATCAATCCCTTGATCGCAGCAGTGACGATGCCTATCAGTTCGTTATTGGTTATTGGTAATGCCGCTAGAATAAAATATTTTATAAAGAGGTAATTCTTTGGACGTTATTTATGGCTTATTACCTGGGATGCTATTACTGGGGATTATAGGGGTTGCCTTGTTTTTTTGGGCGGTACGCAGTGGCCAATATGATGATATGGATGGTGCGGCAAATCGTATATTAATGGACGATCCTGAAGTGACAAGTAAAAATACAGAAGTTGTTGATGATGAAGCGCAAGATAATGATGCTAAAAATTTATAAACATGATCAAGTTCCACATGGGTCCTATTACAAAAAACAGGAATGATTAGGAAATGAGTGCGTGCATAAGGAATGCTGGTCATGTTTAAAACATGGAGTATAAAAAGTCTTCTTCAATTATGGTCACTGGTTACCATCGTTGCCATTCTAGTTATTGCTGCTGTGGCTTTATATAGTAATATCTTGTTCTCTCATACTCAACATGAGTTGACCTCACATGTGTTGCCGATGGAGAATGCCAGTAGAGAAGTCAGTCGTGTTGCCGCTTCATTTATCACTCGTCAAAAACAAATTATTGTTGCCGATTCAATAAGCAGTATTTCAGCGTTGATGCCACGACAACAATTGGAAGCAGCGTTTGAAAAAGAGTTAGCAAAACTCAGAATAGCTGTAGCTGATAATCAACAGGGTGCCTCCGTTTTTACCTCTTTGTTTGATTATTATCAGCGTTTTCTCGCCGTCGATACCAAATTATTAGCATTGAATAAACAACGGTATGTTGTGAATAATAAGTTGCAACAACAACTGGCGGTGGTTGATTTAATAGAGGTAGAAATTCATGATTCTATTGAAACGATTTCAGATCAAATTAATCGGAACATTAAGAAAAATATTATTCAAAAACACAGCCAGTCGGTGCAGTTCAACGTATTAAGAATCACCCACCTAACACACACGATTCTTCAAGCAAAAAATGCAGAGCAATTAGAAAATATTCGTGATAATCAGATAAAGCAATATCAAGCAGCATTAACCATTAATACAAAACAGCTGAAAATGACGCTGCAAAGTAACAAGTCGTTATTCAAATTAGTTCAACGTTTAGATGAAGATGTTATTCAATTAATTCAGACCATATCTCTCGATCAATCGTCGGTATATCAATTACGTTTACAGCAATTAGAAAATCAACATGTTTTAGCATTAGCCCAGCAAGAATCTGCGGTTTCGCTAAATGAGATGATGTCTAAATTAAATAAACTATTAGCTTTAGTAAGTGATGAAAGTTTAAATACAGTGACACAAACAGCCCTGGTTGCTGAGCGGGCGAGATGGATTATTGTCTTACTTGCTACTATGATAGTGCTTGGAATACTTAGATTTATCATTGTTATTTCTGAACGAATTAATAAGCCATTAGCTGAATTAAGCAATGCCATGCAGGCTTTATCGGCTAAAAACTTTACAACTCGTCTAGTGGTGAAGTCTAGCAATAGCGAGTTTGGTGTATTAGCCAAAGACTTTAATTTATTTGCCGAAAATACCCAAAAGCTGATCTATGATTTAGCTGAAGCTAAAGACTCACTACAGATTGGCAAGCAACATCTAACGGCTATATTAAATAGCGTACCGGAAGCTATTCTAACAGTGTCCACATCAGGTGTAATTGAGTCTAGTAACGATGCTGCGAGTCAGGTTTTAAAAGCAAATGAAAATACACTGATCGGATTAAATTTACTTCAGTTTTTTAACAAAAACCAGCCTATAAAAGTACTCAAGGATATTATACGTCTTCAGAAAAATAGTCAGGAATTTGAAGGGCTTGATTATAATAAACAGCTATTTCATATGTGGGTATCATTAAGTGCTATTCCTAGTACCAATAATAATCTTTGGGTTTGTGTTATTTCAGATATTAGCGCTTGGAAAATGGCTGAAGAAAATCTAAAAACAAAAAGTTCAGAACTTGATGCTATTTTAGAGAATGCCATGGTGGGCATCGCTTTTCTTAAAGATAGACACTTTTTACGTGTTAACAATAAGTTTGAATCAATATTTGCTTGCCAACGTTCTCAGATTGAAGGTAAATCTACTCGGATCCTTTATCCTAGTAACGCGGCCTTTGAACAATTAGGTGAGCATGCTTATACGATGCTTGATCGTGGTGAAAATTTTGAAGGGCAAGTAGAAATGGTCCGTCAAAATGGCGAGCGCTTTTGGTGTTCATTATCGGGTCAAGCCATCGATCTAAAACACACAGAGCAAGGTGCTATTTGGTTGTTTGAGGATGTGACTCATCAGCGAGAAAATGAAGAACGTTTAATCAGTCTAGCGAGTTTTGATAGTTTAACTGGTTTGCCTAATCGAGCGGTGTTTCTTGATCGGTTGGAGCATGCCTTACATAAAGCCCATCGTGAATCTGGTACATTGGCTGTTTTTTTCCTCGATTTAGACCATTTCAAACACATTAATGATTCTTTAGGTCATAAAGCAGGTGATAAATTACTCTGCGAAGTCGCATCACGCTTGCAATCATCGATAAGAGAAGGTGATACGGTGGCCAGATTAGGCGGTGATGAATTTACAGTGATCTTAGAAAGTGTGCGCTCTGCCGAATATGTTGCAAAAATAGCAGAGAAAATATTATTAGTCATATCTGAAAGTTATTTATTAGATACTTTCGAAGTGAATATTAGTCCGAGTATTGGTATTAGTTTATACCCCGCTGATGGCCGTGATATGGATGTATTATTAAGAAATGCTGATGCGGCGATGTACCATGCCAAAGATAATGGTCGCAATAATTTCCAATTTTATTCTGCCGAAATGAATGCAAAAGCCGTTGAACGATTGGCAATGGAAAATAGTTTACGTCGCGCCGTTGAGTTGGGTCAACTGTATTTAAATTTCCAACCTCAGATTGATTTAACAACAGGCAAAATAAGTGGTGCAGAAGCACTATTACGTTGGAATAGTGAACAATGGGGAGAAGTCTCGCCAGCAGATTTTGTGCCTATCTTAGAAGATACAGGGCTTATCGGCGTAGTGGGTGAAATGGTTTTAGCTCAAGCATGCCAAGCTTATATGGCAATGAAGGATAAGCTCATTCCTGATTTTCAAATGGCAGTGAATTTATCTGGTCGACAGTTCAAAGGCGATCATTTGGTGTCTTACATTAAGCAGTTATTGTCCGAATTAGGTATGTCACCTATCAATCTAGAATTAGAAATTACTGAAAGTATTTTGATGGCAAATACTGATTTAGCTATTACAACATTAACTGAATTAAGCGAAATGGGCATCACCTTAGCGATTGATGATTTCGGTACAGGTTATTCATCGCTGTCCTATTTAAAACAATTTCCATTAAACGTGTTAAAAATAGATCGTTCGTTTATCAGAGATGTAAATGATGATGTTAGTGATGCGGCGATTGTGGATGCCATTCTTGCAATGTCTCATCGATTACAACTCGAAGTAGTCGCTGAGGGTGTCGAGACGAAGGAGCAATTAGCATTTCTTCAAGCACATGATTGTGATCGCGTTCAAGGCTATTATTTTAGTAAACCATTGAGTTTTGAATTGTTTAGTCAGTTTGTTGAGCAAGATGTTCTAGGGCTTTGAACGCGAACTGAACATTGTTTAGCGATCATTAATTAATTATTAATGACGCTTTATTCAATCAAACGTAGTTCCACTGTTATAAAGATATCAAACTTAAACAGTTAATACCGACTATTGATACTGCAGTATTGTTTTTTCATCGTCATTCATCCGGATAGTCAAACCAAATACAGGATAATGCCAAATAGTGGTTTTAGGTTCTAACGGATCTTGGCTAATACTCTCAGGCTCACCAAAGCGATAGCGTGCAATATCAGCACTTAATTTAACCGAAGGAACATAAGTGATAGCAATAATCGGCGCTGTCACGACGGTTGCTTTGTCTTTGTTATTTATTTCATAACGATGGGCGCCACTATCTTGTAATCTTGCTTCATAAGCGTGAGCCATCATATCTGTTATTTGTTGCTCGGGCACATCAAGGTTTAACACAAGCTTGCCAGTAATGCCTGCAAGATGAATGCTATTAAAAAAGACTTCTACCGTTGATGCTTTTCCTTCGTCCGAAAAAGCAGCAATATTGCCATACTCATGAAATAGTGCATTAGTATGAGCGTAGGTAGTGGTACCGAGATGAATACCAAATACTTTGCTTTTACCATCAGGCATGATGGTGATTTCCCAAGGCATGGGTGCTGGTGCCTGTTTTGACGGAATAAACAACATCGCCCCAACGGCAGCGATAGTTAGAAATAAACCGATCAAAAAATTACGAAATAGTCGCATTACGTTTTACCTATTTATTTAGCAGAATGTGGCGGTACGTGTAACCAAAACGTGACCGGACCATTATTAGTGAGTGAAACCTGCATATCAGCGCCAAACTGTCCTGTTTCAACTATAGAATGATGTTGTTTGGCTTGTGCACAAATATGGAGAAATAATTCATTACCTTCTGTCGGTGCCGCCGCAGGCGTAAAACTAGGTCGCATACCTTTATCAGTATTAGCTGGTAAGGTGAATTGGGGTACAAGTAATAATCCGCCCTTGATATCTTGTAATGATAAATTCATTTTATCGTTTTCATCACTGAAAATACGATAGCCCAATAATCGCGATAATAAGCGATCTGCTTCTACTTTTGTATCGCCACGTTCAACACCGACAAATACTAACAAGCCTTGTTGAATACGTGCGATTTCTTGGCCAGCAACATGAACTGTCGCGAAATCGACGCGTTGTAATAAACCAATCATGCAGAAGGTTGAAAATGTTTTGGAGATAGTTGTTTTGCCATCTGACGAGTAGCGTGAACTAAAGCATTAATTAAAGCGGGTTCACCTGCAGCATGACCTGCCATAGGAATAATATCTAACTTAGCTTCCGGCCATGCTTGATGTAATTCCCATGCCTGTTGAGTAGGGCAAACAATGTCATAACGTCCCTGTACGATAATTGTGGGAATGTCTCTTATCGTATCTATATTTTTCAAAATGGGCTTGTCGGCAATAAAACATTCATCTAATGAAAAATGTAGTTGGATTCGTGAATGTGCGAGGGGACTCGGTTCTTTTGTTAAATCGGGCTGATGTTCATGATCGCGTAAGGTGACGATGGTACTTTCCCAGGCTTGTAATAATTTTGCCGCCGCCATTTGATGCACCTCATCAGGCGCGGTCAGTTGTTGATAATAAGCGTTTAATGGCGATGTTTGATCGGCTTTTGGCAAATGTTGAACCAGTTGTTGCCAAGCATCAGGAAATAAACGTGATGCGCCACCTTCTTTATAAACCCAATCAATATCTTGCTGTCGACCTAGGAATATACCTCGCAAAATCATTGCCAAGACATTATCTGGATGGCGTTGGGCATAGCATAAACCTAATGTACTACCCCATGAGCCACCAAAGATAAGCCAGCGATCAATATTGAGCTGCTGACGAATGGTTTCCATATCTGCAATTAGAAATGACGTGTTGTTATTTTCTAACTCGCCATGGGGTAATGAACGGCCGCAACCACGTTGATCAAAAAGAACAATACGATAAATATTGGGATCAAAATAACAACGGTGAGAAGGTCTACATCCAGAGCCAGGGCCGCCATGTAAAAACACCACGGGAATACCCTCTGGATTGCCACATTCTTCGACATAAACTTGATGGTGCTGACCATTGCTCAGTGGTTCCATTTCAAGTTGGTGGGTAATATAAGGTTCAATGTCTGGATAAAGTGGAGTCATATCTGTCTCTTTGTGCGGATTGTCCTTCAAACTATATCATGACTAAGCATGGTAATTATCTGAGGATTGCGAGAAAATACTGGGTCTCGCATAAAGCGTAATGACAGCATTATCGCTAAAATGATAAATAAGGCAAAAATATAAGATGAACCTGCACGAATTTCAGGCTAAACAATTATTTACTCGCTATGGCATTGCCACTCCCAAAGGTCAGGCCGTGACGAACGGATCACAAGCGCGACAAGCCGCCGAACAATTAGGTGGCGAACGTTGGGTGGTTAAAGCACAAGTACACACTGGCGGTCGCGGTAAAGCAGGCGGCGTTAAAGTGGTTGATTCGCTTGATGGTGTGGCAGATGCGGCTTATGACATGTTGGGACGTAATCTGGTCACACATCAAACTACGGCAGAAGGTTTACCTGTTCATCAAATTTTAGTTGAGCAACCTTCTGATATCGTCAGTGAATTATATCTTGCAGTGTTAGTTGATCGTGTTAGTCAGCGTGTTGTTTTCATGGTTTCGGCACAAGGCGGAATGGATATTGAAGCCGTTGCAGAAGAAACCCCTGATGCTATTTTGAATTTAATTGTTGATCCAGTGGTTGGCTTGCAAGCTTACCAATGTCGACGTGCTGGTTTTTTCTTGGGTTTAACGGGTAATACTTTCAAGGAATTACAAACAGTCATGCAAGGTTTGTATCGTTTATTTACTGAAAATGACGTGAGTCTGGTTGAAATCAATCCTTTAGTCATTACGGGTGAAGGTCACTTACTCGCGGTTGATGCTAAATTGAATTTGGATGATAACGCCTTATTTAGACATTCTGAATTAGCAGCCATGTTTGATCCAACACAAGAAGATGAGACCGAAGTTGTCGCTCAAAAATATGGCCTTAATTACATCACCTTGGATGGTGAAGTTGCTTGCATGGTAAACGGTGCCGGCTTGGCGATGGCGACGATGGATTTAATTCAAAAAGAAGGCGGTTCACCGGCTAATTTTCTTGATGTAGGTGGTGGTACGACAGCTGATCGTGTTGCCGAAGCCTTTAAAATAATTTTGTCAGATAAAAAAGTGAAATCAATCTTGGTCAATATATTTGGCGGCATTGTGCGCTGTGATTTGATTGCTGAAGGTATTATTCATGCGGCAAAAGATGTTGGTTTAACCTTGCCCGTTATTGTGCGTTTAGAAGGCACAAATGCCGAACGTGGACGTGAATTATTACTAAGCAGTGGAATGGATTTACGTGTTGCCGAAAATTTAACGGATGCTGCTAGACAAGCCGTTGCTTCAGCCAAGGAGAATAGAGCATGAGTATTTTAATTAATCGTGATACCCGTGTTATTTGCCAAGGTTTTACCGGTAAACAAGGTACTTTTCATTCAGAACAAGCAATTGCTTACGGCACGCAGTTTGTCGGTGGTGTAACACCGGGTAAAGGTGGACAAATCCATTTAGATCGTCCTGTATTTAATACCGTTGCTGAAGCGGTAGAAGAAACAAATGCCGATGCAACAATGATATATGTACCAGCGGCTTTTGCTGCCGATGCGATTTTAGAAGCTGCCGACGCAGGTATTAAAATCATTGCCTGTATTACCGAAGGTATTCCTGTTCAAGATATGTTGAGGGTTAAATATGCTTTGAAACACTCAAATGCGCGTTTGATTGGCCCAAATTGCCCAGGATTGATCACGCCGGGCGAATGCAAAATTGGCATTATGCCGGGCTCAATTCATTTGCCGGGTAAAATTGGTATCGTGTCGCGCTCAGGCACATTGACTTATGAAGCGGTTCATCAAACCACGCAAAATGGTTTAGGACAAAGTACTTGTGTTGGAATTGGTGGTGATCCGATTCATGGCATGGATTTCATTGAAGTATTAGCTTTGTTTGAAGATGATCCACAAACAGAAGGCATTGTGATGGTGGGTGAAATCGGTGGTCAGGCAGAAGAAGATGCGGCCGAGTATATTCGTCAACATGTGACTAAACCTGTTGTGGCATATATTGCCGGTTTAACTGCACCTGCAGGTAAACGTATGGGCCATGCTGGTGCCATTATCAGTGGTGGTCAAGGTACAGCCGAAGCTAAATTAGAAGCACTTGCTGCGGCAGGCGTACATATTGCTCGTTCACCGGCTGAAATGGGTGACAGAATGCTTGAAGCGATGGCTTAATCATTGATGACAACTGACTTTTGCCTCGTTATGGGGCAAATAAATCCGGTAGTGGGTGATGTTGCGGGCAATGTTAAAAAAATTATTGCTGCTGCAAACCAAGCCCGAGATGAGTTGAATGCCGACTTGGTGGTGTTTCCTGAGTTAACGTTAACGGGTTACCCACCAGAAGATTTGCTACTTAGACCTGACTTGATTAAGCGGGTTGAAAAAGGCTTGGTGAGCTTAAAGTCTAAAATTAAAGGGACGGCTGTGTTAGTCGGACATCCATCAGGCATCGTACAAGAAGATCTATATAACGCCGCTTCATTAATTGCTGATGGCCAATGCCTTGCCAGTTATTTTAAACATCATTTACCTAATTACAGTGTGTTTGACGAAAAACGTTATTTTATCGAAGGCAAAGAATCTTGCGTCGTTGATTACAAAGGGATTCGTTTTGGCATTACGATTTGTGAAGATATTTGGTTTGCAGGACCATCAGCGCAAGCAGTCGATGGTGGTGCTGAAATTATTTTGAACCTTAATGCCTCACCCTTTAGCCAAGGAAAATGGCAATTACGTGAAACACAGGTTAAACAACGCGCTATAGAAACAGGCGTGTCAATTGTTTATGTGAATCAAGTCGGTGGACAAGATGAATTAGTGTTTGATGGTTGTTCGTTTGCCCTGTCAGATACCGGAGAAAAAGTGGTGCGTGCCCCCTCGTGGCAGCAAGGTTTATTTCCTGTTTATATCAGTCGTAATCAAAATAAAACCTTGTCATTATCGGGCGAAATAACCGCCAAAGAAACTGAATTAGCGATGATTTATCAAGGTTTAGTTTGCGGCTTGCAAGATTATGTCGAAAAAAATAATTTCTCGAGTGTGGTCATCGGCTTGTCAGGTGGCATTGATTCGGCGTTAACTTTGGTGTTAGCGGTAGATGCTTTAGGGGCTGAACGCGTTAAAACCGTGATGATGCCTTCACGTTACACCGCGCAAATAAGCCTGGATGATGCTCAACAAATGGCTGATATTTTAGGTGTTGGCCACAGTGTTATTGCCATTGATTCATTATTTGAGCAATTCATCAATAGTTTGTCGGAGCAATTTGCTGATAAGCCAGTCGATACAACCGAAGAAAATATTCAAGCACGCGTACGTGGTGTGATATTAATGGCGATATCGAATAAAACGGGCGCGATGGTATTATCAACCGGTAATAAAAGTGAAATGGCGGTTGGCTATTCAACATTATATGGTGATATGGCAGGTGGTTTTTCACCACTTAAAGATGTGTTTAAAACCTTGGTTTATCAGCTCTCAGATTATCGAAATAGCTTGTCGGAAGCGATTCCCCAACGCATCATTACTCGGCCACCCTCTGCAGAGTTAGCGCCCGATCAACTCGACCAAGATAGCTTGCCGCCGTATGAAGTTCTTGATGAATTATTAGAACGATATATAGGCCATGATTGGTCTTTTGAAGAATTAGTGGCGGCAGGTGGCGATGCTGAAATCGTTGCACGAGTAATAAAAATGGTCGATCGTAATGAATATAAACGACGCCAAGCTGCGCCGGGCATACGTATTACTAGCCGTGCCTTTGGACGTGATCGGCGTTATCCGATCACTTCAGGTTATACTGTGACTTCAACAATAGAATAGGGATGGGACAATAATGAAAAAAATTGAAGCAATTATTAAACCGTTTAAATTAGACGATGTTCGTGAAGCCTTATCTGAGATTGGTGTAACAGGTTTGACGGTGTCAGAAGTAAAAGGGTTTGGTCGTCAAAAAGGGCATACCGAGCTTTATCGTGGTGCTGAATATGTAGTCGACTTTCTGCCTAAAATTAAAATGGAAATCATCTTGCCTGCTGAGCAAGTCGATACCTGTGTAGAAGCGATTATTAAAGCTGCACATACCGGACGAATTGGCGATGGTAAAATCTTTGTAATGCCAGTTGAACAAGTTATTCGCATTCGAACAGGTGAAGAGGGTGCAGCTGCGGTTTAACTCGCAAAGCCTCATCAAACCCACCAAGAAAAATAGCTAGAAGCATCGATGAGAAAATCAAGCATTCTAATATTTTCTTGGTGTGCTAATGAATAAGCCCTCTTTGCAAATACTGTTTATCATTTTTGTCTCAAAAATAATCAGGTTATTCCATAAAACGTGGCAACCACAACGCAATCTCTGGAAAGCTAATTAAAGCAACTAATACGACAAGTTGAATGATAATAAATGGGATGATGCCGCGATAAATAGCTTGAAGTTTGAGCATCGGCGCACTGGCTTTTAGATAAAACAAAGAAAAGCCAAACGGCGGCGTCAGGAATGATGTTTGTAAGTTCAACGCAATCAGCAATGCAAACCAAAGTGGATCTAGTCCCAAATGAATCGCTATTGGGGCAATAATTGGCACCACGATAAAACAAATTTCAATAAAGTCTAAGAAAAATCCCAATACAAAAATCAGCAACATGCTGATGATGAGAAATCCCCATTTTCCGCCGGGTAGATGGGTGAAAATATCGAAGATGAGTTTGTCGCCTCCCATACCAACAAATACCAGACCAAACGCCGTTGCACCGATTAAAATCAAAAATACCATGCTGGTTAAACGAGTAGTTTGACGTGAAGCATCTTGCAAATTATTTAAGGTTAATTTGCCGTGAGTGAAGGCTAATAACATCGCACCTAATGCACCGACAGCAGCAGATTCTGTCGGCGAAGCAATACCAAAGAAGATAGAACCTAAAACGGCTAATACCAACAATAAAGGCGGTAACAGGCTTTTTAATACTGTGATGCCAAGACGTTGATCATTATTAGGATTAACAACAATAGCCGGTGCTAATTGAGGGTGGCGCCAAGCGACATAGATAATGTAGACAATATAAGCAAAAACTAACATCATGCCAGGCATGGCCGCCGCTATAAATAATTGTCCGACTGGAACACCAACCACATCTGCTAATAAAATTAAGATAATGCTCGGCGGAATAATTTGCCCTAACGTGCCTGAAGCCGCGATAGTGCCACTGGCTAATGTGGGCGCATAACCATGTTTTAACATCGATGGTAATGCGATGACCGCCATCGTAACGACCGACGCACCGACTACGCCAGTTGTTGCAGCAAGCAAAGCGCCTACGAGTACAACGGATATTGCCAAACCACCTCGAACTCGACCGAATAAACGCCCCATGGTTTCTAACAATTGCTCTGCGATTCCTGATTTTTCAAGGATAACGCCCATGAATACAAATAAGGGCACAGCCAACAAGGTGAAGTTGGTCATGATGCCCCAAATTCTTAGTGGCAAAAGATTAAAAAAATCAAAACCAAGGAAAAAACTACCGAATGCTAAGGCAACAGCACCGAGCGTAAAGGCAACAGGGAAACCGAGTAGTAAAAAGAAAAACAGCACCGCAAACATGACTAAGGCCCAGATTTCCATCATTTGACCTCAGTGTTATTGCTGAGCATTAAAATATTTCTAGCTAGATCAGCCAACGCTTGCAAAATCAATAAGCCAAATCCAAGCAATAAGCTGCCTTTGAGTAAAAACCGATAAGGTAAACCGCCAGGATCAGGAGAGCCTTCATGATAATAAAATGCATTTTCTACAAATGGCCAACTGCTACTCAAAATTAAAATGCAGAAAGGTAAAAGCATAAATAGACAACCAAAGATATTGACTAAAGCCCGTTTTTTATCTGACATCACACGGCTGTTATAAATAATATCAACTCTTACATGTTCATCGTGTTTTAGTGTGTAAGCTGAGCCGAGCAAAAAAATTAAAGCAAATAAATGCCATTCTAATTCTTGTAAAGCCACTGAACCTTGTTGAAACAAATAACGCATTGCAACGTCATAACAAATTAATAGGACCAGCCCAACAACTAACCAAGATGTTGCTTTGCCTGTCCATTCTATAAAGGTATCGATGGCATGTATAAGACGTAAGAATAGCTGATGTTTATAGGTCATTAATTATTATTATCTTGATGAAGAAATTAAGTGTCCCATAATTGGCTAGAAAGCACTATAAGCAGTTATGCAGGCTGTCATGTACAATGTTGGTTCTATATCACCTTGGAGCATTGAACATGGATAATCAGGAAATTAAAAACAATATAACCGATAGCAACCAATGGGTTCGTATTATCTATATGGCATTATTTGGCGCCATTTTATATTTAGTGATGATGGTGCTTTGTCTTGTGGTCGTTGTGCAAGCGATAGTTGCTTTGGTAACTGGAGGCCCGAATCCTGATATTCTACGATTTTCAAAGCAGTTGGTGCGATACTTACGTGAAATTGCAGCATTTTTAACGTATACCGATGATACTCGACCTTATCCATTTCAAGCATGGCAAACAACGGCATCAGAAAGCGATATTGTCGATGCTGAATATCAAAT
This sequence comes from Methylophaga sp., assembly GCA_011053005.1. GTDB lineage: Bacteria > Pseudomonadota > Gammaproteobacteria > Nitrosococcales > Methylophagaceae. Next base: position 81,036 of record DRHW01000002.1, on the reverse strand, counting down.
GTCAGCCTCAGACAACAATGAAAAACCTGATATTAAACCGGACGTATAGGATAACCTCATTGTGCTTACCGTTATTTCTCCCGCTAAAACATTAGATTTTGATACTGCGCCTAGTACAGAAACATGCAGTCAGCCTCGCTTCTTGACGCAATCGCAACAGTTGATAAATGAGCTAAAAGATTTATCAACAGCCGATATCGCATCACTAATGAAGCTGAGCGATAAATTAGCTGCGTTGAACATGACGCGTTTTCAGACATGGCAAAAACCTTTTGACTTAAATAATGCTAAACAAGCCTTATTGGCTTTTAAAGGTGATGTATACACCGGTCTAGATGCTGATACATTAGATGAAGCAGGCTTAAGCTTTGCTCAGCAACATTTACGGATATTATCTGGCTTGTATGGCGTGCTCAAACCTTTAGACTTAATGCAAGCCTACCGTTTAGAAATGGGGACTAAATTTGCCAATAAAAAAGGCAAAGATCTATATCAGTTTTGGGGTAGTCTGCTTCGTGAGTCGATAGAGGGCGAACTGAAAGACGGTGTACTTATCAATTTGGCTTCGAATGAATATTTCAAAGCAGTTGAAGCTAAAAAATTAAAAGCTCGGATCATTACGCCAGTCTTTAAAGATTGGAAAAATGGCCAATATAAAATCATTAGTTTTTATGCAAAAAAAGCGCGTGGTTTAATGAGTCGATACATTATTGATCATCGTATTAAGGAGCCTGAAGATCTCAAAAAATTTGATAGTGAAGGTTACCGATTTAGTTCTGAAATGTCACAAACTGATGAATGGGTCTTCTTGCGAGATCATGCATAATCATTTAAAAAGTGAGTGCTACATTTGCGGTATACGCAATTCAATCTATCGAAATTAAACAACCAGATAAAGCAACGACTTACCTGCATGACCAAAATAATCAAGGTGTGAAGTAGCATCGGTGAGTCGTATTAATGTACTTGTAGCGAGGCATTCGATGGCAACAAAGTTAACTTTGCCTCGCTTTTAACGATTAAAGTATTTTGAACAATTGAATTAGAGTTGAAATGTGGCAACAAGCGGCGAGTGATCCGATAAATTATTCCACAGCTTACGATTTGGACGCTCACAAGTTACGGGCTCGACACCACGGTAATAAATTCTATCCATTTTAAATACTGGCATCCAAGCAGGAAATGTTTTGGCATGCTGTTGATGAAGAGTGCGATAAGCTTCTTTCAAATTAAGGTGTTGAGAAAACAGTTTTTCAGCCTGACCCGCCCAATCATTAAAATCACCAGCAATTATCAGTGGTGCATCCTGTGGCACATGTTCATCAATTCGTGCACACAATGTTTTAAATTGGCGCCGACGCTCTATCGCCATTAATCCCAAATGCAGACATATAATGTGTAAATCGCCACCTTGATTAGGCAAACTAATCACGCCGTGCAATAAACTTCGGCTTGCCCATGTATAAGGGGAAACATTAATGTTTTCCCAACGTTGAATATCATATTTGCTAAGGATAGCATTGCCATGATGCCCCGCATCGTACATCACGTTTTTACCATAGGCAAAGTGTGGCCATCGATCGTGAGCTAAAAATTCTGAGTGAGGTGTATCAGGCCAATTTAAGTGTTTTTTTTCATGGCCAGTATGTTGGCCCTGCATCTCTTGTAGAAACATAATGTCAGCGTCAGATTCAATCAATGCATCGCGAATTTTATGTAATATAAAATGACGATTACCTGCGCTAAACCCTTTATGTAGGTTATAAGTCAGGATGCGTAACTGGTTTTCCTGCATAGTGAGGATATCTCTCATTTTTCAGTAGTTTATAGATAACAGTCGTCCTCCTTGTCAAAAACGCGCTGCTAAAAAGGTTGTTCACACCATAAACCATATCACGTCTGTTAGTTTAAGAAATAATCGATTTAGCTAGTTTATTGAAAAATAATACTGAGAGAATGTTAAATGTAAGATTAGCTTTCTATTGGCAACACGTGATCTTGTTGGACTGAATTGTGGTGTGACTTCAACTTGAAAAAGCGTTTAGCTAAACAAATAAATGCCGTTGTTGTAGCTTGTTCTATATTATTATTCAGCCTCAGCCGTTTGACCAAAACTGTCGATAAAATCAGTCAGTTTCTTTTGTACAAGATCGTAAGTTAAATCAATATTACTCGCGATATCGCCATCTAATACGTTTAAACCTTTTAAAATATCTCGTGCTTCGCTAAATCCGGTATTAATTCCACTACTAATAATATCGGTAAATTGGGTGAGTGCATCTTCTTGTGATAACTCTGGATGTTGTTTTTGATAAGCCCCAAAAAAGGCCGTGCTCAACGATACAATACGATCAGCGGTTGCATCAGGGCTAACGTCTATTCCTGAATCGTAAGCACTTTGGATTGCGTTATCACCTAGCGTTTCTTTTAACGCGTCATTGATACCTTCGATGGCTGCCTTAAAGGTGAGTGATAGTGGTTTATTAGATGCATTGATATCAACGGTAGATTGTAAGATGGCTGCGTTTAGTTGCTTTTTAGCTAGCGATGTCGTTGATTCTTGGGTTTTTGCTGCATTTTTGTTCTGATTTAAGCTTGATACATTTTTGTTCTGATTTAAGCTTGATACATTATTGGTCTTAATATCCATCATCGTTTCCCCCACAATAGCCCTACTTAAATGTATCGGCAGGTTTATTAGAATAATGAATATTTATGTCGTATTTGCAAAATAGGCAAGCTGTTTTGTCGATATTGTCTACGATGATTATTCAGTAAAGATTGGAATTTATTGATTAGCCCTTGAACTATCAGCAGTTGTCCCCATTTGCTGACATTGAAGTTAACAAACAATGCCAGATGGAGGCACAATTTAATGACTGTTGATGCACATAAAGAAACGCTAGGTTTTCAGACAGAAGTTTCACAATTATTGGATCTGATGATCCACTCACTGTATAGCAACAAAGAAATTTTCATGCGTGAGTTGATATCGAATGCGTCTGACGCATCTGATAAATTACGCTTTGAAGCGTTATCAGATGATGCGCTTTATGAGAATGATGCGGAATTAAAAATCAGAGTTGCCTTTGATGAAAAAGCCAAAACGATCACCATTACCGATAACGGTATTGGGATGAATCGTCAGGAAGTTATCGAGAATATTGGTACGATTGCTAATTCAGGTACTAAAAAATTCTTCGATAAAATGACCGGCGATCAAAGCAAAGATTCACAATTGATTGGTCAATTTGGTGTGGGTTTTTATTCTGCTTTTATCGTTGCTGATAAAGTGACATTAAAAACACGTCGTGCTGGTTCATCAAGTGAACATGGCGTGCAATGGGAATCAGCTGGTAAAGGTGATTTCACGATTGAAACGATTGATAAACCAAGCCGCGGTACAGAAATTACCTTGCACTTACGTGATGACCAAGATGAGTTTTTAAACAGCTGGCGTTTACGTAACTGCATTACAAAATATTCTGACCACATCAATTTACCGATTGTTATGGCTAAAGAACCTGAGCCAAATGAAGAAGGTGAAATTGATAAAACAGCGGCACTTGAAGACGAGACAGTCAACAAAGCAACGGCATTATGGACATTATCTAAGAGTGAAATTTCTGATGATGAATATAACGAGTTTTACAAACAAATCGCTCACGATTATCAAAACCCATTAAGTTGGAGTCATAACAAGGTTGAAGGTAAAACTGAATACACTTCTTTGTTATACATTCCTGCAAAAGCGCCGTTTGATTTATGGGACCGTGATAGTTCAAAAGGGCTTAAATTATATGTAAAACGTGTCTTCATTATGGAAGATGCTGATCAATTAATGCCGCGTTATCTACGTTTTATGCGTGGTGTGATTGATACTAACGATTTGCCATTGAACGTTTCACGTGAGATTTTACAAGGCAGCAAAATCATTGACAGTATTCGTACTGCTTCAGTGAAAAAAGTGTTGAGCGAATTAGCCAAAATGGCTAACAACGACGCTGAAAAATACACCACGTTCTGGGCTGAGTTTGGTCAAGTAATCAAAGAAGGTTTAGGCGAAGATTATGCTAATAAAGAAGCCTTAGCTAAATTACTTCGTTTTGCATCAACTGAATCGGGCAATGCTGATCAAACTGTTTCATTGGCAGACTATGTAGGCCGAATGAAAGATAAGCAAGATAAGATCTATTACATTACTGCCGAAAGTTTTGCTGCTGCTAAAAACAGCCCGCATTTAGAAGTCTTCCGTAAAAAAGGCATCGAAGTCTTATTAATGACGGATCGAGTTGATGAGTGGATGATTAATTCATTAACAGAGTTTGACGGTAAACAATTGCAATCTGTTGCTAAAGGCGATTTAAACTTAGGTGAGTTAGAAGACGAAGCTGAGAAAAAAGCGCAAGAAGAAGTCGATAAAAACTTTGAAGGTATTGTTGAGCGCGTTAAAACTGCATTAGGCGATAAAGTTAAAGATGTCCGTATTACGCATCGTTTGACAGATTCTCCTGCGTGTTTAGTTGCTGATAGTAATGAAATGAGTGCGAATCTTGAGCGTATGTTAAAAGCGGCGGGTCAAGATGTGGGTGGTTCAAAACCTATCTTTGAACTTAACCCTGAACATCCAATGGTTGAACGTCTTAAAGCAGAAGCTGACGATACTTTGTTTGCTGATTGGTCATCTATTTTATTCGACCAAGCCTTATTGGCAGAAGGCGGACAGCTAGAAGATCCTGCAAGCTACGTTAAAAAAATGAATGAACTATTATTAACCTTAACAAAATAAAAGTTTGTTTCAGTCGGCAGAAATGTCGAAGCTAAGTTAAAATGCTGGGTAGAAAGTTACCCAGCATTTTTTTTGGAAAAAATATGACCGATACAATAGTGACCGATATTGAACCGACGGACTTTCAGTCTGATAATTTACAGCGTTTTATCTTTGATAATGCGCCCGTGCGAGGCGAATGGGTGCATTTGACAGACACATGGCAGCAAGTTTTGCAACGACGTGATTATCCACCTGCCATTGAGCGTTTATTAGGTGAAATGATGGCAGCAGCTGCTTTGTTAACGGCAACGGTAAAAATTAAAGGTCGCCTTGTTTTGCAAAGCAAATCATCTGGACCAGTCAACTTGATGATGGTTGAATGTACGAGCGACAATACTTTACGTGCTTTTGCCCAATGGGAAGGTATTATTAAAGATGACGCTACGATGAGTGAGCTTACGGGTAAGGGTGTGCTTGCGATAACGATTGATGTTGAAGGCTCAAAACAGCCCTATCAAGGTGTTGTCAGCTTAGATGGCGAGTCAATTTCTGATGTATTAGAAACCTATTTTAATCAGTCAGAACAGCTTGATACGCGAATTTGGTTAGCGGCGGATGCTCAGCGTACTTCAGGTTTGTTCTTACAGCAATTACCAAGTACCGAACAAAACAAAGAAGAAGATGAAGAAAATTGGTTACGACTAAGTACATTAGCGGGCACGATAACGCCAAGTGAATTATTAAATTTAGGTGCCGGTTCATTGCTCCATCGTTTATTTCATGAAGAAGAATGTCGTTTGTTAGATTCAACTGAGCTTAGTTTTTCTTGTAGTTGTTCGCGTGAACGAGTGGCGGATACGATTACTCTGTTAGGCGAGCAAGATGCCAATGATTTACTTGAAGAACAAGGACGTATCGAAGTGGCTTGCGAGTTTTGTAATGAGCATTATCATTTTGATAAAGTTGATGTTGCCACTATCTTTTCTGCTAACTCGACGCCGAGTGCAGATTCGTCAATCGTACATTAAGTAAAGAGTAGATAATCTAATCAATTCAGCACATTAGTTTGATACATTTAAGGAGCGATAACGTGGCACATATCATTATTATTGGTGCAAGTACGGGCGGTTTACCTGCTGCTTATGAGGCGCGAGATGTATTAGGCAGTGAACATACTATTACCGTTGTTTCCAATACCCCCATTTTTCACTTTGTGCCCAGTAATCCTTGGGTTGCGATAGGCTCGCGTAAGCGAAAGGATATAAGTTTTTATCTTGAATCTTATTTAACGGCTAAAAATATTGCCTTTTCTGCAGCAGGGGTTACCGAAATTCAGCCAGATAATAATCGAATATTATTGGGTGATGGCTCACTATTAAATTATGATTTTTTAATCGTTGCCACAGGGCCAAAGCTTGCTTTTGATGAGATTGAAGGATTAGGTCCAGCAGGATTTACTCACTCGATTTGTACGATTGATCATGCTGAAGCCACTTATAAATCGTGGCAAGAGTTTATTAAAAATCCTGGACCTATTGTTGTGGGCGCGGTGCAAGGTGCGTCATGTTATGGTCCCGCTTACGAATATGCATTGATTCTTAATCATGCATTACGTAAAGCAAAAATACGTGATCGGGTACCGATGACTTTTGTGACTTCTGAACCTTATATTGGGCACTTAGGTTTAGGTGGTGTCGGCGATTCTAAAGGTTTATTAGAATCTGAGTTTCGTCATAACGACATTAAATGGATCACTAATGCCAAATTGATAAAAGTTGATGCCGATAAAATGATCGTGGAACAAGTCAATGAGCAAGCTGAAACGATGAACACTCATGAATTACCTTTTGCTTTTTCCATGATGCTTCCAGCCTTTAAAGGTGTAGATTGTGTGGCGAATATGGGAGAAGATGTTGTCAATCCACGTGGTTTCATCAAGGTCGATGAGTTTCAACGTAATCCTAAATACGCCAATATTTATGGGGTAGGGGTGTGTATTGCAATTCCACCTGTTGGTGGGAGTCCTTTAACGGTTGGCGTGCCTAAAACAGGTTATATGATTGAAAGTATGGCCAAAGCATCGGTCAGTAATATCAAAGCTGCAATTGAAGGTAAGGAGCCGTCAACGAGAGCGTCTTGGGATGCAATTTGTTTAGCTGATATGGGCAATACCGGTGCCGCCTTTGTTGCTAGCCCACAAATTCCACCACGTAATGTTGCCTGGCTGAAAAAAGGTAAATGGGTGCATTATGCCAAAGTCGGTTTTGAAAAGTACTTTATTTATAAAATGAAAAAAGGGGTAGCTGAACCTGCTTTTGAAAAGCATTTGTTGAAGCTAATGGGCTTAGCTAAAACAAAATAATATATTTAATGTGTCATATGAATCATCTTAAAAAGTCTTAATTTACCAGCTTAATTAAGGCTTTTTTGATCTGACCGTTATGCTCGGCTTACGCCTTGTTAGAGTTTATTCAGCGTAACCGTTAGATTTGTATTGTCATCATTTAAATAAATGTCACCGTCTTGAATATTGCACTGTAATGTCATTGTTCTTTTTATCATTGTTTCTATGCCATCGGCACTGATATGGATAACAGTCAGATTGTTAAACCGTTGCAGTTTTGCCCGTTGCTGCTCCCACCAAACTTTAGCTTTGCCTTCATGATAGGTGTAAATGATGACGTTCTTTGCGCGACCGCAGGCTTTACGAATTCTTTTTTCGTCGGGTTGTCCTAGATCAATCCATAACTCAATTTCATCGGTGAGTGACTTTTGCCAAAGATCGGGTTCTTCACTACTGTCGATACCTTTAGTAAAACTAAGTCGTTCGTGAGCATTTGCCATAAAAGCAATCAGGCGAATCATGAATCGAAAGTCCGTTTCAGAAGGATGTTGGGCGATGGTTAATTCGTGAGTTTCGTAATAATGCTGATCCATATTGGCAATATTAAGTGACACTTTATTGATGGTGGAGCTAATGGCCATAAGACGAGTTCTGTTGAATGTGGTGTGTCATTGTAGAGTATTTATTAAATTATCTTAGGCTTAATTCACCATTAAAGCATGATTTCAATCGATATGAACTAGGCTCAATTGTTAAAGATAATGCTGTTTTGTAATGTTAGATATTTTAAAAAAGCGGTGTATTAGCCATAAAGCGCCTGTGCATCTTCTTTTAGTGTTTTCTTCTCGGAATACATTGCTGAATCTGCGATAGAAATTAGTTTTTCTAAGCTGTCACCATCTTTCGGATAACTTGCCATACCGATACTGGCCGAAACATGCAGGGGAATATCATTAACAATAATGGGATCGGTAATAACCGATTTGAGTTTTTCTGCAAGCAGTACACAGGTTTCGCTATTTTCAATATTGGTTAGCAATACAATAAACTCATCGCCACCTTCGCGAGAAACCATATCCATTTCTCGTACACAATCTTGCATTCTAATGGCTATAGCCTGGAGAACTTCATCGCCGTATGTGTGGCCAAAGGTGTCATTAATCGGTTTGAAACCATTTAAATCAATGAACAATAAACCTAGTTGGCTAGCATTTCTTTTTGCTGCCGCTTTTGCAAATCGAAACTCTTGTTGTAATAATCGTCGGTTAGGTAAACCTGTTAAAACATCATGTTCGGAAAGATGTTTGATTTGTAAGATTTGTTCACGTTCTTGAGTAATATCGGTGAACATCGCAATGCTATTTTGAATTTTCCCATTAGCGTCATACAGTGCTTTCATCGTTAAATCTTGTAAAAAAAGTTCCCCATTTTTACGGCGGTTGTATATTTCACCTTGCCAGTAGCCCTTATTTTTAAGATCTAACCATAATAAATGATAAAACTTCCTATCGTGTCGACCAGAACTTAATAAACTAAGTGGGTTTTTGCCTAAGACTTCTTCTGCAAGATAGCCTGTCATTGCTGAAAAAGAGGCGTTGATACGAATAATAATATGGTTTTTGTCAATAATCATAATGGCTTGTGAACTTACATCGCAGACATGATTTCCCAAAATTCGGTGCTGCTCTTTTTCTACACGAGCAGTAATATCCGTTATTGATGCAAGATAACATTGACGGCTACTGTGCTGGATACTTTGCACGCTGGCCTCAATCGGGTAGCTAGAACCGTCACTTCTTTGGTGTAGCGTTTCATATCGAACCGACGTATTTTCAGTATTTAATAATGGTGCGAGCAACGATTGTAATTGTTGTTTAGTCAACAGTGGGGCTAATGAAAGTGGGGTCAACTTCAAGGCTTCAACCAATGTAATATTTAAGTTATCTAATGCAGCGCGATTAACAAACTCGAACTGCATGTCATCTTCATAATAGACATACATTTCAGTTTCACTGCTGTTTATAGCTTGATAAAGCGTATTACGTTCGCTAACGATATAAGATAAAACAAGTGTAATTAAGGCCATTGCAATGAAATAAGCCCAAAATAAGATTAAATTAGGTTCTAGCAAAGCATCAATAAAGATGCCTCGTTCTAAAAATAAACCCCAGATACCAATAAAGAAATATTCAAAACTAATCAATGCGCTCATGACATGGCCGTATCGAACAATTGACCACGTTAATGGAATGGCTAGTAAATAACTGCCTTTGAGATCTGCTGTAAACGCAATGTTTGCATCTGTTAATACTAATAGAGCGATTACTGATGATAGAAATACAAGCGATAATGTTTCTATAAACTGCGATTTAATTACATTGAGTAGTGCTTTGAAGCTAAATAGCAATAAGAATGGCGTTATTAAAACCAAACCTAGGACATCGCCCATCCACCAATGCAATATCGTACCAGGAATACTTGAGAAGGAGACGAAGTTAGCCAATACCATCGATACTGTCCCTAATAACGCACTAATCATGGCACCGATACTACTGACAAAGATCAGCAGTAAGTAGTCATTTAAACGAAATAGATTAGCGGAAAAAGGTAATAAGCGAAGGGTATAAACAATAAATAATGGCTCTAGGGTATTACCCAATGCAATGAGACCACTAATATGCAAAGGATCATTAACATATACGCCAGCAGCAAAAGCACCGGCAAATATACCGATTGCGTATCGATAGCCAAATTTAATGAGAATAAATAGTGCGATGCCAGAAGAAGGCCATAAAAGCGTTACATTACCTGGCGCTATCACTGCAAAATTTAAGGCGAGGACGGCAGTCGCAAAATACATCACCATGATGCAAATTTGATAAAAAAGCGTTTGGTAGTATTTGCTAATGCTTGCCATTGAATATTACCTTTTTTTCATCGTAATATTATCTGTAAGCCAGGCATGTAAGTCTGATGACTTTAACCTGATATCGGGCTTATCTGTCTGAGTATCTTCATTGTGTTTTGCAATAATCTCATTTGCTACAGATGAGATTCTACGTTGTTTATTTCTGCTAATCGTCTTGAGTGAATCAAAAACATATTGTTCAGACTTGCCGTAATGAGTCATTAATACCCCTACAGCCATGCCAATTATGCGATTGTTTTCAATTTTAGTTTCAATGTTACTGATACGTTCAGAATGTGAACGACGTTCGTGATGCCAGTGTAAGCCGAGTCTTAGATTGAGTAATATTTCAGTCAATGTCGGTGCGCTGCGGATATAACCTACGGCAATGTTGAACACTTCTGACATCGCAGTGCCATGAGGCAAACTATCGATACCCGAAATTAAAAAAGGAGAGGGTGTGTTTTTCCAGCGTGTGATATTGCCTGCGTGAGCAAACTCCGACATTCCTACAATAGAAATATCGTTATCAGTTTCATCTTGAGACGCTGAAGAAAAATTTAAGACATATCCTGCTTGATGGAGCTCATTAGCACATTCATGCAATGCTAATCCTTCACTACCAAATATACCAACCCTGACCGGGGGGCGTGTTATTTCCATTGTTATAGATATCCCGTCTACATTTTCGAGTAGCGTTGGTTGTGTGAGGCGGGGTGTCGGCCTATCCATGCGTCATTATCGTTGTTATTCTATAGCTATTTGGTTATTTTGCATAGTTTTTCACAGTTTATAAATAATTATTATGATAGCGAGTTTCAAATATATAAACTTAAAAATCACGTTATGATTAACGTGATGATTAACAAGAAATTAAAGTGATTTATGGAGATTAACGGTCTCTTTTTTTGCCAGTTTTGTATGTGATTAGCAAAAGGTATTTTTTTGATAAAAAACAACACTGCTTTGTTCTAAGTCACTGACATTTAAATGTTTAGTAAATATGACACAATGAAACAAAAAATTAAGCTGTATAACCATCTTTTGGATATTTTTTATATTGACATCCTCATTGATGAGGCTTAATAATTGATCCGTTATATCTGTTGGTTAGTTTATAATGCGATTCATGTTATAAAGCCCTATGAATTTGACAAAATATAAGTCGATTTCAGCATAAATATTCATCATTTTTATTTATCAATAACAGATACATTTTTATCATTGCGAGATTACATCTAGAATGAACAGCAAACATCGATTATATCTACCCGCTATTCTGATTTTTTTTATGACAGGTTGCAGTACCATTCACAATAGTATTGGCCCAGATAAAAAACAATCCCCGTTACGTGAACAGGTAGAAGCGCCTTTAGATATTACTGTTGGTGAAACACCAATATGTGTTGTCAAAGAAAGCGTAGTATCGCCACAAAAAGAACTTGTAACTATAGCTGCTCCATATAATGCAAAATTGTATTTCTTGTTAGATCAAGCTATTTTTTCGCCAGAGTCAGAACGCGAATCAAAAGAAGTGTACCAAACACTGCTTAAGCGTCATGATAAAGTCATTCTAATTAGCGGGCATACTGATACTTCTGCTTCGAACGCTTATAATGATGCATTGTCAAAACGACGTGTAGAAAAAGTGCAACAGGATTTAGTTGAACTAGGAATTGCTAGTGATGTTATTGAAACCTCACATGAAGGTGAAAGTAGATTGTTAGTCCCCACTGCCGATGGAATAGTTGAACCATTAAATCGTCGCGTCGAAATCAATGTACGCTGATAAACGGAGTTTTGTAATGGGATATAAAAATAAGTTAACGATGCTTTCAGGCCCGATTATAGGGGCGACATTTATCATGTCTCAGCCACTATTTGCTGAAACGTTAACAGAAGCAGTTGCTCAAACAATTAACAGTAATCCTACGATCTTAGCTGAAACAAATCGTCGTCTTAGTGTCGATCAAACTATCGATCAAGCACGAGCGGGTTATTACCCGAAAGTGGACCTGAATTTAGGTATTGGACGTGAACGTACTGATAGTCCGATAACAAGACCAGATGATAAAAAATGGCTAACCCGCGGTGAAGCTCAATTATCAGCAACGCAAATGTTGTACGATGGTTTTGCTACAAAAAACGCTGTTGATCAAACGACATCTTTAGCAGAATCAGCAGGATACAATGTTGCAGATACTGCTGAAACAACCGGCCTTGGTGCTATTAAAGCTTATCTTGATGTATTACGCAGACAACAAATATTATCTTTTACTGAAGATAACTTAGCGAACCACGATCATATCTTTTCACAAATAAAACAGCGAGCAGATAGTGGCGTAGGTAACCAAGCTGATGTTGAGCAGTCTTCTGGCCGTTTAGCGCTTTCAAGAGCTAATTTGACGGCAAGTAAGGGTAACTATGAAGATGCACAGACTAATTATCTTCGAGTAGTAGGTCATCTTCCTGACTCATTAATCGATCCAAGTGATGAATGTTGTAATAATGCTCCAGCGACATTAGAAGATGCTATCAAGATTGCTTCTCATCAACATCCTGCATTGCATGCTGCTATTGCTGATCATGAAGCCGCTTTAGCACAGCAACAAGGTGCTAATGCGCCTATGCAGCCACGTGTTGACTTAGAACTTAGCACAACGGCTAATAATGATATTGATGGCGAAAATGGTCATGATAATGACGCTCAAGCAATGTTTCGAATGCGTTATAACTTACTTAATGGTGGTGCAGATAAAGCCCGAATCGATGAAACTGCTTTTCTAAGTGAAAATGTAAAACAAACGGCCAACATTACTAAACGTGAAATCGAAAATGATGTGCGTTTAGCATGGAACTCACTTGTCACCCTTACAAATCGTTTGTCATATTTAGATGAGCGTGTTGCCTTAACTCGAACAACACGGGAAGCATATCAGCAACAATTTAATCTTGGTTTGAGAACATTATTAGATTTACTAGATACTGAAAATGAATATTTAACTGCTCGAATTGATTACGCTAATGCTAAATATGATCGTCTATACGCCTGTTATTGGTTATCGGAAACAATGGGTAAGCTGCTGGAAACATTGAAATTAACAGCGCCGGAAGAAGCGATTACCGTATCAAGTTCGAAACAAAATCAGCCGTAGTCTGTTACAAGTCATTTAGATTACACCAGTATTGCTATGTTAATGCTGGTGGGTTTGAAAGTAGGTAAGCTCACCCATAATTAAATATATTGATCTTTTTAATAAGTAATATTCAAATTTAGGTGAGCGTTTTTTATTACATGTTATAAAATTTTTAAAAATGCTGACTATTTTATCGAAACAGTTCACCAGCTCTTTCTGGTTGATAAGTGACTTCTTGTATTTTTACTTTGATTAACCCACCACCTGGTTTTGGCCATTCAATTTGATCCCCTTGAGACAGACCAATTAGTGCGCTACCAATAGGTGCTAAAATCGATATTTTCTCTCCACTTGAATCTAGATCATTTGGGTAGACGAGGGTTAACTCGAACTCTTTTTCAGATGATTCAACCACAAATTTTACTGTTGAATTCATTGTCACAATTGTGGGAGGTACTTCCGAAGGCTCGACAACATTGGCTCGAGCTAATTCGGACTCAAGTTGATCTCCTGCATAGCTATTTGCAGGTAGCGATTCAATTATTTTATACAATCGTTCAGAATCTAATGATGAAATAGTTATTTTGGGTCTTGTATTCATTTTTAGCCTCAATAATCCTAATAAGGATCAGAATAAATCATAGTTTATTAATTACGGTACGATGCGTATTTTTGATGTTTCAAAGTAGTATGCATCGCATAAAACTAGGTAGTCTGACAGCGTAAATATTATTGTCAACAATCTAATAATAGTGGTGAAAAATTCCTATTATTGAAAGCAGAAAATTGTATAAAGCATGAAGTATTAATTGGGCAGAAAAGTAGGGGATACGTATCAGAATCGGTGCTAATAACTAGGCCCAATAAAGTACTGAATATTTTATTCGGCCGAGGAAAACCTTAATTGAAGGCTGTCGTTAAAATATTATTTTGAACGATAATGATCAATACTCCACACACGGCCACCTGCTGCTGCAATGTATAAAAATACAAATGAAAATAGTGCCGCGAGTTCGCCACCATTAAGTATTGGCCAGAAAGCTTGAGGCGCATGAGCAATAAAATAAGCAAAGGCCATAAATCCTGAAAGGATAAATGCTGTAGGTCGGGTGAAAAGACCAATTACAACTAGCAAGCCACCAAAAACTCTAAAGTGCGAGCAACGCCCATCATTGAAAATAAATCAAACTCGTCACGTTGTGGTGCTGGAAAACCGAACATCTTTTGAGCGCCGTGTTGCATAAATAAAAGCCGGTCACCATTCGTAAAATACTCAAAAGTTTAGGCTGACATGACATTAATAGTTGTTTCATTTTCTTTCCCTATTTACCGTCATCAAGCCGAGACAAATTAATGCTCTTATTTTTAAAACTTATTAGCCTAAATATTATTTTACATGGTTTCATTTTCGGCGCGTACAGAAATTGAATAAGTACCATCAAACTCAGTGATAATATCAAAGGTTATAGGGCGGCAGCATACCTGACAGTCTTCTATATATTCTTGACTCTCTTCTATTATTTCGACGATAACATCCAGTTGTTCACCGCAATATGGACAAGAAATTACTGTTTCTATTAGTCCGTTCATTGTTAATTTTCCTCCGAATTTAAAGAATCATCACTTAATAAACTGCTTGTTTTTATCGATGCTTGTGAAAGCTTAGCAACTTGCCATCTAAGAAAAAAGAGTTGATGATTAAGCTTGGTCTAGCAAGCATATCCAACATATTACTCTAAATTGATACCATGCCAAATGACTGTGCGAGTATCGATCCTATTAAATTTATTTTGAAACAGGGCGACGAAAATGACAATAAAACCTTTAATTTTTCCCATGTTAATTGCTTTTGCACTTAGTGGTTGCGGAGAGTCAGCAAGAAATGATGTCTCAGCAGGAACGGGGCCTAACCCCGTACTACCTGAACCGGTAAAAACTTTACTGCCAACCATGAATATCGCCACCGCAATAGGTTGGGAAAATGGCAATAAACCTATTCCGATGCAAGGCGTGAAAGTAAATGCATTTGCCAGTGAATTAGAACATCCTCGTTGGCTATATGAATTACCCAATGGTGATGTGTTGGTCGCTGAAACTAACTTTGCAAAAAAGGAACTTGATAAGAGTATTAAAGGCTGGATAACAAAATATTTTTTAAATAAAGGTGGGGCAAAAGCAGAAAGTGCCGAACGTATTACTTTGTTGCGTGATGCGGATGGTAATGGCATTGCAGAAACTAAATCGGTGTTTATCAGTGGGCTACATTCACCATTTGGTATGGCATTAATTGGCGATGTTTTTTATGTCGCCAATGCCGATAATATTGTCAGTTTTCCATATAAGTCAGGTCAAACTGTTATTAAAGCGGCACCAACAAAGTTGATCGATTTGCCGGGATTACCACTTAATCATCATTGGACAAAAAACATCATCGCATCTGCAGATGGCAGCAAACTTTACGCTACCGTCGGTTCAAATAGTAATGTCGGTGAAAATGGAATGGATATTGAAGAAGGACGCGCTGCTATTTGGGAAGTGGATATTAAAGCAAAAACCCATCGCATCTTTGCTTCAGGTCTTCGCAATCCTAATGGTCTTGCTTGGGAGCCAGAAACTAAAAAACTGTGGACGGTTGTCAACGAGCGAGATGAACTAGGTAGTGATCTAGTGCCAGATTATCTTACTTCAGTACAAGACGGTGGCTTTTACGGCTGGCCTTATAGTTATTACGGTCAACATGTCGATCAACGTGTTGAACCACAAAAACCTGAACTAGTGGCTAAAGCCATTGTGCCTGATTATGCGTTAGGTCCGCATACTGCTTCTTTAGGTTTAGCTAATGCAAAAGGCAATAAATTAGGCGCACCGTTTGCAGAAGGCATGTTTATTGGTCAACACGGTTCATGGAATAGAAAACCTTACAGTGGTTATAAAGTTATATTTGTACCGTTTGCTGATGGCAAACCATCAGGTGTTCCCGTTGATGTGTTAACAGGATTCATTGATAAAAATGGTGATGCACAAGGCCGCCCTGTTGGGGTTTTAGTTCAAAAAACCGGTAGTTTGTTAGTGGCTGATGATGCGGGCAATACTATTTGGAGAGTATCTGCGCAGTAGTTTGAAGCAGAAAAACTAATAGTAAATATTAATACCGCTGATAGTATATTCAGATGAGTTTTAATGACATTGGTGTTGCAGATGCCATTAATAATACTGGACTTGCTGTTGGCGGTTTTTATATTTTTACTTTGTTTACCAAATATACATGCTCGATTTTTTATTCATGATTTTTAGCTCGTACGACTCCGTACAAGCTCTGCCGGCGATGCCATAACAGACATGCAGTGGTAATAAATGCTCTTCGCGGGGATGACAATATCTCGCTCCAGATGCATTTTCCCAGTTTATTAAACTTTGCTTTCTTTGTTCTTCATCAATATCTGGGCTAGATAAGATCGTTAATAACCAGTTTTCAAAAGATTCATTCAATTTTTTCGATTCGCTTGTCTCAGCCGTAAAAAATGCTCTCATATTATGGAAAGAAAAGCCGGAACCAATGATCAATAAATTATCATAATCAAGTTCTTGAAGCGCTTGTCCCATTTTAATATGTTCAGCTGCATTAAGGTTATTCATCAACGACAATTGAACACATGGAATGTCGGCATCTGGATACATAATAGTCAACGGTACAAACAGGCCGTGATCAAAACCTCGTATTGCATCAACAGCAGATGGAATGCCTGATTTTTCAAGCAGATTATGAATCTGATTAGCGAGTAAAGGCTTTCCCTGACAGGGATATTTAAGGTCGTATGACGCTTTTGGAAAGCCATAATAATCGTAGATAAGTGATGGGGATTCACCTGAAGTAATCGTGGCGATACTTTCTTCCCAGTGCGCGCTAATGATAATAATCGCAGAGGGCTTTGTTATGTGAGTGGTTATTTGTTTCAAACAAGCAACCATCTCCTTATGCCCTTCATCGCCAAGCAGTGGCATCGGGCCACCACCATGAGATAGAAATAATACGCGAGGCTTATTCGGTTTGTTTTGCTGATTGATCACTGAATCCCCCTTGGAGAGTGCGACTAATTTCTCGTAATTAGGTCAACTATTAAGACGCTTTCTAACGGTATTAAACCGAACGAATCCAATAATAAGAAAAGCGATACCAAAGCCAGCCAAACTCCAAGCAATTGCTATGTAAGCGTGGAGTGATGAGAAAAACTGAAATAATACTGCCGCAGCCACTAATAACGATAGTCCCGTTCGAACATAAGCAAGAAAAGTCCGTTCGTTGGCTAAATGTGTGCGTTCCAAAGCCAGTTTGTCGCGGGTATCTGATTCATTTGTCATCGATGTTCCTCATTTTTCATCGCTTAGTGTGGCTGTTTATTTTATTTCAATGCTTGAATGAATATCGGTTTAAAGCGTTCAAAATCTTCTATTTGTGGCAGATGCCCTAAACCTGCCATTTCGTACAAATGAGCATTAGGAATTAAATCGGCAGCTTTTTGACCTAAATATTGATATTGACCTAGCAAATATTCGACCCCCGGTTTTTTCCATCCACGGCCAGGACCTGTGCGATCTCTTGTGCCAATTATTAATGATGTTGGGACGGAGATTTTTGAAAACTTAGTCGTAATATCTTCAGCAAAAATAGGCATATAAGTTAGGGCATTATTCCACGCTACAACTTTTTTATCAGGACCATTTAACCAGCCAATATGTGGCGTAATCAAATGTTCGTATGCTTGCGTCCATTGGCCTGCGTAATAATTTTTCTTTTGGTAAGCACGTATTTTATCGGGCGTGTTACTCAATTCATTGTGATAAAAAAATTCCGGATCTTTTATCTCGACATAATCCAAATACGGTTCTAAACCAATAGGGTTAATCAAGATTAGTTTTTCAATAAACTGAGCATAATCAAGCGCCATCGTGGTGGCTAACATGCCACCCATTGAATGACCGACCACCGTATAGTGCTTAATATTCAAGGCGTTTAATAAAGATTGAGTATTTAACGCTAATTGGACGAAGCTATATTGATAGTGCTCTGGCTTGGTGCTTTTACCAAAGCCGATTTGATCGGGAATAATGACGCGATAACCTTGTTCCATTAACAATCTAGCCGTTTTTTCCCAATAAAAACCCGCAAAATTTTTGCCGTGTAATAAGACAATGATACGCGTGGCTGTTTTATCCCCCACATCCATATAACGCATGTTTAAGGTCTGGTTTTGTGAGGTAAATGAATAAGTCTCCACTTTAAATGGATAGTCAAAACCATCGAGCTCTTTATTGTAAGAAAGCGTTGAGTCAGTACTTTGAGTGGCTAATGCTGAAATTTGCGAAGTTGCATAAGCAGGAATTGCTATCAGCTGACTAATAACGACAATGATGACTAAATAATATTTTTTCATAATTTTGCCCGTTTAAGTCTTAAAGCATTACTAATGACGGATACTGAACTTAGGCTCATCGCAGCAGCAGCAATCATCGGCGACAGCAAAAGTCCAAATACTGGGTATAAAACACCCGCGGCAATCGGCACACCCAGTGCATTGTAAATAAAGGCAAAAAATAGATTTTGACGAATATTTCTCATCGTCGCTCGACTTAACCGTATGGCTTTTAAAATGCCGCGTAAATCACCTTTAACTAAAGTAACGCTGGCACTTTCTATCGCCACATCGGTGCCTGTTCCCATGGCAATACCGACATCAGCTTGTGCGAGTGCTGGCGCATCGTTAATACCGTCACCCGCCATGGCAACAACTTTACCTTCGGCTTGAAGTTGTTTGATGATCGCCGCTTTTTGTTCGGGTAGTACACCCGCATGTACGCTGTTGATACCGAGCTTGTCAGCAACGGCCATTGCCGTTGCATGACTATCGCCAGTCAGCATAACTATATTAATGCCTTCATTATGTAAGGTTTTAATCGCTTCAGCTGTTGAATCTTTAACGGGATCGGCAACCCCAATTAATCCGGCTGCTTGGCCATCAATACTAATGAACATCACAGTTTGGCCTTCATTTCTTAAGGCATCGACTTTATCCGTGAGTTCGCTGGCATCAATATCCATACTTTCAAGTAAGTCGATATTTCCTAGAGCAATATCATGGTTATCAACTTTTCCGCTGACACCTTTGCCGGTGATAGAAGTGAATTCAGTGGTCTCTAATAAGGTGATATCACGAGCTAAAGCGCCTTTTACAATCGCCTCGGCAAGCGGATGTTCACTGGCACGTTCTAAGCTGGCGGCCAGTTGTAAGACATATTTTTCGGAAAAACTGGCATAGTCAATCACGCTGACAAGTTTGGGTTTCCCTTCGGTCAAGGTGCCTGTTTTATCAATCACTAGCGTATTTACTTTCTCTAATACTTCTAATGCTTCGGCATTTTTAATCAACACACCATTTAGTGCGCCGCGACCTGTACCAACCATAATCGACATCGGTGTCGCCAAGCCTAAAGCGCAAGGGCAGGCAATAATGAGTACTGCAACCGCATTGATAATGGCATGCGCCATTTTGGGTTCTGGCCCCCAGATATTCCAGATAACAAAGGTGACAATGGCCGCAAGAATGACAGTTGGTACAAAGTATCCCGCGACGGTATCGGCTAGTTTTTGAATCGGTGCACGTGATCGTTGCGCTTCGCTGACCATGTTTACAATTTGAGCGAGTAAAGTTTCGCTGCCGATTTTTTCAGCTTGCATGATCAGGCTGCCCGTACCATTGACCGTTGCGCCAATGAGTGAGTCTTTAGTTGTTTTGCTTACAGGAATAGATTCGCCTGTGACCATTGATTCATCAACATGACTGTTGCCTGACATGACGATGCCATCAACCGGTACTTTATCGCCGGGGCGTATTCTCAATTTATCGCCGACTTGCACATCAGACAGGGCAATGTCTTCTTCATCGCCATTATCACGAACAATTCTCGCCGTATTGGGCGCTAAACCTAACAGTAATTTGATCGCAGCATTGGTTTGGCTTCGGGCGCGTAATTCCATCACTTGGCCAAGTAATACCAACACGGTAATCATCGCTGCCGCTTCAAAATACACCGGCACCGTACCATCCGCATTTTGCATAATAACAGGGAATAACTCGGGAAAAATCAATGCAATTAGGCTGTATAGCCAAGCAACGGAAACCCCTAAGCCGATTAAGGTAAACATATTGAGATGGCGGCTGATAAGTGACCGTACTGCACGACCAAAAAATGGCCAGCCGCCCCAAATCACAACGGGCGCAGCAAGTGCGGCTTCAATCCATTGAATTTGTGACATAACTAAAGACTCAGGCAACCATTGTGGTGCCATATCAGCGACCATCGCTAATATAAAAAGTGGTATTGCAAACAGGCAACTGACCCAAAAGCGGCGAGACATATCATCTAATTCGCTAGTATCTTCCTGAGCTGCAACGGTGGTCGCTTCTAACGCCATGCCGCATTTAGGACAACTGCCAGGATGATCTTGCATCACTTCTGGGTGCATCGGGCACGTGTATTGGGTGGATGTTGCGGCTGGCGAACTGGCTTCTAAAGCCATCCCACATTTAGGACAGGCACCGGGTTTATGTTGGTGAATTTCCGGACACATTGGACAAGTATAGTCACTCTGAGCGCCGGCTTTTTGCGGCATGATGCCAGGTTTGATCTCAGCGTGGTTATGTCCGCCGCAGCAACTACTTGCCGGTTCATCTTTAGGAATGTATTGCTCTGGCGAAGCTTCAAATTTGCTTAAACAACCTGCACAGCAAAAATAATAAGGTTGTTGTTTATAGATTGTTTTATGGGGCGTCGTGTCGGTATCGACGTTCATGCCACAAATTGGATCGATTGCCATGATAGAAAACTCTTTTTTTATTAACTGGACGTGATTTAAGCCATCACTCGGTCGTTATCTTGATGTCTATATCGGTGCCGTCATCATAACATTAGGATCTTTAGTTATTAAGTCTTTAGCCGCTGAAAAATGACGTTTATCAATATTGGATGAAATAGGATTAACTCAACGGTTATTCTCAACTAAGCTGACTATTTTCAATGTCCCATGCGATTGATGAAGCGACGGTTTCAGTCACCATACGGCCTAATATTTCGCCAAATAAAACATGTTTGCCACAATAATTGATGGTATCTGTTCCTTGTCCATTCACTACGGCAACAGAATCAGTGCCTGTTCCGGTGGCTATTTTCTTGGAAACTGGGCTCATTATTCCTGCATCTTGTAGTGCGGCTGTTTTGGCTTCTGTTATCATCAATATCGCTTCAACCATCGCAGCACCTGTTAATTTGGCTGATGTCAGCATAATGATATTTATCGTGCCGATTTCTTTTGATTCCGCCGCCATGATTCTGTGTTCTGCACGGTCGCCAATTCGTCTAGCGTTTGCTAAGCCTGAAGTGACTAAAACAATAATATCAATTCCTTGCACCGACTCTTTAGCCATTCTGAATGAATCCATATAAGCTGCTGTCATCATACCAACCCGCAAGCCATTCCAGTTGGCATCGTCACAATATTCGTTTAATGCATCTTGTGGTGAGTTGGGTGCTGCTAGGCATTTGGAAACGCGAAGATTAACAATATGATCGGCATCGACAAGTCCACCATTTAACACCGCCGAACTGAGTACTTGATGAGGCACACTGAAATCAACATGAATGTGCTGCGAAGTGTGATTTAGCGTTGCATATTGAGTGATGAGTATTGTCATCTCAACTAATCGTGCTTAGCAACCAAACATTTTCGGTGGCTTCACATTGTCCTTTCATGCCGCCTTCAACATCGACACTTTCAATCAGCGTTAAGGTGTAATGTTTTTGGTAATGCTGGCTGACTTCTTGGTTACTAATTGAAAAAGGAGGCCCTTGCACAAGCTGTTGATCATAGTGATATGCAATCAATAACTGCGGCGCTTGTTGGGTTATGTTCATTAAATGTGCATAGTATTGAGGGCGAATTTCATTGGGCAAAGTAACTAGTGCAGCGCGGTCATAAATAGCATCGACAGGCCCAAGTAATGTTTGCGTGATATCAAAAATATCACCGACATAAATATCAATATTTTGTGCACTGTAATGCTTTATTTCACCGATTACTGTTACTTTTGGTGTCATGGCTAATTCAGCAAATAATTGTTCAATGGCTGATTCAACTAATTCTGCACCAACAACTCTATAGCCTTTTGACAAAAGCCAAGCAATGTCCAAGGTCTTGCCACATAAAGGTATAAATATTGTGTTAGCTTTTGTTAAAGAAAGGGCATCAAAGTGAGCGACCAATAACGGATTTGGGTTACTTCGGTGAAAAGCAATCTGATTATTTTGCCATTTGTTGTGCCAAAAATTTACATCCATGATTAAAATCTCTTTAGAAATGAAATAACGTTCAACTAAGCCAAATCAGTTGTTATAGTAGCAAATGTTGTTCATCTTGAAGCCAATGATTAAGTTCATCAAAATGATTAATCTGTTCAAGGTTTTTTCACTGTAAAAATGCTGTAGATACTAACGCATAGCGCGTGAAAATATCTAAGCAAAATGCAGCGGTTAAAGTCATTCACTTTTTGTTATATTTGATAACGAACATCGCTTTTAACTACATATCGGTACCCTTTAAAATGAAAATAGTATTAAAACTCATCGTGTTATCTGTAATATTTAATTTGACACCCGTTCAAGCAAACGATGAGGTTATTTTAGAAGGGCAAAGAGCCGAACCTGTACCTAGTCAACATTCGATGGTGGTAACAAGCCATCAATTAGCGACCGAGGTTGCTCTTGATATTTTAAAAGCAGGCGGCAATGCAATTGATGCAGCAGTTGCCGCAGGTTTTGCCTTAGCCGTTACTCAGCCACGTTCAGGCAATATTGGTGGCGGCGGCTTTATGTTGTATTCACCTAATAATACGGATGGCGTTACTGCAATTGATTATCGTGAAAAAGCACCCAGTAAAGCATATGAAAAAATGTTTTTAGATAAGATGGGTAATAGTGATCAAAGCTTAAGTCGTTTCTCACATTTATCATCAGGCGTTCCGGGCACGGTGGCAGGGTTTGCATTGGCGCTTGAAAAATTCGGAACGATGTCTTTAGCTCAAGTATTACAACCTGCGATTAATTTAGCTAAAAATGGGTTTGCGCTGCCTAATCGATTTGTTGAAGGTGTAGTGGCAAGAAAACAAGTATTCGATAAATGGCCTGCCAGTAAAAAGAAGTTTTTTAAACCCGATGGCACAGCTTATAAAGTTGGTGAAATATTTAAACAGCCTGATTTAGCCAAAACCCTGCAATTAATTGCGGATAAAGGCGCGGCGGGATTCTATACCGGCGAAATGGCAACGCTGATTGCATCTGAAATGCAAAGACATGGTGGCTTGATTACATATGAGGATTTAGCAAACTATAAAGCTCAAATAAGACAACCCGTGCATGGTACTTATCGAGGTTATGATGTGTATTCGATGTCACCTCCCAGCTCTGGCGGTGTGCACATTGTGCAAATTTTAAATATGTTAGAGACATATCCTATTAGTGAGTATGGTCATAATTCCGCACAAACAATTCACTTAATGGCTGAAGCAATGCGTAGAGCGTATGCCGATCGCGCGACTTATATGGGCGATAGTGATTTTATAGCCGTGCCGCTTAAAGGCCTTACCTCAAAAAAATATGCCAAAACCCTAGTGAAAAATATTCAATTGGATAAAGCCACACCTAGCGTTGACATTAAAGCCGGTAATCCACAACTTTATGAAAGCCCTGAGACGACACATTTTTCTATCGTTGACCAATATGGCAACGCAGTATCAAATACTTATACCCTGAATTTTAGCTATGGTTCGGGGATTGTGGTGACAGGTGCAGGCTTTTTATTAAATAATGAAATGGATGATTTTAGTTCTAAACCGGGCACAGCAAATGCTTTTGGTTTGATTGGCGGAGAAGCGAATAAAATCGAGCCTAATAAACGCATGTTAAGTTCCATGTCACCGACCATTGTTAAGCTAAATGGTAAGAATTTTATAGTCACAGGCAGCCCCGGTGGTTCACGAATTATCAGCACTACATTACAAGTGATCATGAATGTTATCGATCATAAAATGAACATTCAAACGGCGGTGAATTCGCCGAGAATCCATCATCAATGGTGGCCCGATGAAATTCGTACCGAACAGGGCATCAGTCCAGATACGACTGCCTTACTTACAAAAATGGGCCATAAAGTCATACAAAAATCAGCAATGGGTGGCAGTCAGAGTATTTTGATTGACTCAGCAAATGGCATGTTATATGGTGCGGCAGATCCAAGACAAAGCACATCTAAAGCCGCAGGTTTTTAAAGTTAAAGTGTAAAAATAAAGTTAAAATTCAGACTTAGTAGGAGGTCTAAAGACTGCTTTAGCTATATAATTTGGTAATGTGTGACAGGAAGATTAATTTTACAAAATACATTATTAATTTGATCAGATAGTTAAATTCAGTTTGGATTAAAACCCAAGCTAAACAGGCGAACAGCATGAATAAAACAATGTTGTTTAATAAGGATATTAAATTTGTTTCGTCCGGATTATTTATCTAAAAAGCCTATGACAGGTCTTAGGGACAAAAAACAATGGATTTAGTCGCAAAACAGGAAGTTGATACTATCGCTAAGCACTTTTCAACCTATTTGATGCCCGTTGTGGCAAACGAAGATGCCTCCCGAAATGAATCATTCAAAATACGTCATCAAGTTTATTGCGATGAATTGCATTTCGAACCGCAGACCGCTGACAAAATGGAGTCGGATGATTTTGATCCGCATTCAATCCATTGTTTGATTAAACACATACCTTCATCTCGTTATGCCGGAAGTATCAGGATTGTCCGTCCTCAACATGAGGGTGAAATAATTCCTATTCAAAAATACTGTTTAGATTCCATTTCACCGGGCAAAATTAATCCTAATGATTTTCAACCGCACGAGATTTGTGAGTTATCTAGACTAGCCGTGCCTAATGAATTTAGACGTCGTCAGAATGATAAATTCGTTGGTGCTGCACTAGGTGAAATTAATTTTAATACCTATTCTGATAACGAATTACGTTGCTTTCCATTTATCGCCGTTGGGCTTTATTTATTATGTGCATCACTGGTGATAGAGCAGGGCATCAAACATACTTTTGTGATGATGGAACCTCGATTAGCAAGAAACTTACAACGTGTAGGCATTTATTTTGAGCAAATAGGGCCTATTGTTGACTATCATGGCAAACGCGCGCCTTTTTATATCGACAGCACGACATCATTGAATAGACTAACGCCGGCTTTTAGTCTTATGGCAAAGAATATTCAACAAACATTAGATCTGCGTTCTGCTTAGACAATAATCATTAAGCGAGCTTCTAAATATAAGGCTATGAACGATGACTATCGATCAGATAATTCAGCAGATCCGAATAAACTGTCCTGAGATTCCGAATGAGTTTATTGTCGGTACACAACAAGCAACGGCTAGATTCGGTAATAATACGTTTGGCAGTCCAACTCACATCGATCTTGCCGTAACCATTACTAAAGCTCAGCAAGTAGGCGAAATTTTAAAGATAGCCAATCAAGCTGGTTTTGCTGTTTGTCCACTCTCTACGGGTAATAATTGGGGCTATGGCAGTGTTAACCCTACGGATCATCGCAAGCTGTTGATCTTAAATATGAAAGAATTAAATAAGATTGCAGAAATCGATAAAGCATCAGGATTAATTAGCTTAGAACCAGGGGTTACTCAACAACAACTAGCACAATATTTAGCCGAAAATAATTGGCCGTTTATGGCGCCAGTAACAGGGGCTGGACCAAGTTGCAGTATTGTTAGCAATGCGCTTGAACGAGGTTATGGCCCTAATCCACAAACCGATCATTTCTCAGCAATTACTTCTTTGCGTTACTTTATTGCTCATCCTGAACATTGTCATCAAGAACATTATTCAGCCATTACTTCTTTAGATGGTGACTGTGACAAAGCTTGTGACTGTGTTGAACCATGCCATTGCCAAGCAGGACTCAGCGTGGTCGATGCGAGCCATAAATGGGGATTAGGTCCTTATATTGATGGTTTATTCAGTCAATCAAATTTGGGCATTGTCACCAGAGCAACACTTCGCCTTGCACCCATACCTGAGAAGTTTTGTTCATTTTTCATTAAATGTAAGCGTGATGAAGATTTTGGTTTAGCGACCGCATTTATTAAAAAACTATTCATCGCGAAGGGCGGCGAGCTAGGCATTGTTAATCTTATGGATAAGCGACGAATTATCTCTATGGTGGCAGAAAATCCTAATGGCAAAGATCAACATATTGTGATGAGCGATGAACAAATAGCCACGATTACCAAAAAATATGATGTGGCGGAATGGATGATTATGGGGTCGATTTATTCCACAAAAGAAAGCTTGAAAGGCACAAAGCAGTTTATTAAAAAACATGCCAAATTTGCTGATGATCTTTTGTTTTCTGATTCTATCAAGCTGCCCATTGCTCGTGTGCTCACTAAATTCATCATGAAAGAACGCCGCTCTCAACTTGATGCCTTGCCGCTGAGTATTAACATCATGTTGGGCAAACCAAATCGAGTGGCATTACGTTTAGCTTATTGGCGTAATCCAAGAGTAGAAGGCGTTATAACGGATAATCTTCGTCCTGATATCGATCAATGTGGCTTGCTCTGGTACGCGCCTTTAGTGCCGATGAATACACAAAAAATGACCGAGTTTGCTCAATTTGTGAGGGCTACGACGCCTCAGTTTGGTATTGAACCGTTTATAACATTTACCAATCTTAGCTATGACTATGTGGATTCAACGATTCCAATCGTGTTTGATCTCAATAACCCTCATGCTGTAGAACAAGCGCATCGTTGCCTTGATACATTATTTGATGAAGGGATTAAAAAAGGCTTTGTGCCTTACCGGTTGAACACCTCGCAGCAAAAAACCAAGCTAGATCCTAAAGCGCCACATTGGCAAATCACCAATCTAATCAAACAGGCTTTAGATCCGAATAATGTGATTAACCCTGAGCGTTACAATCCTAGGAAAGTGTAATTCGAGAACAATTTTGCTGATTATGCCTTGCCAGTGAAAGCGGGGCGGCGACGATCAGATGACACACGTTGTTCAATTTGAACTTTAGATTCTTGCGGTCGTCTACGCGTTGGTGATAAACGTCGTTCCACAGGTTTCACCGCTTTTTCTTCATCGGCAATGCTATGAAAGCGAATGCCATTGGTCGGTGATGTTGTGGTTATGACCGGCGTTATATATTGTTTCGGTATACTAATCATCAAAAAATCCAAACATGTCTACTAGGACTTTATAACGACATAACCTGCAATAACTTTAATTATTACATTCGCTTAAATAAAACAACGATTACATTGGGCAAATTCACATGTTAAACGCTTTTTTTTAGAAACTAACATTCATTGATTATTGAGCCAATAATAAGTTGCGCTCTAAAACTTTCTTATCACGGTAGGCGATGGCTTCTGCTGGTACTGGGCTGATTTTGCCCGTTTCTAACCATTTTCTGAGACGATTCGCATCAGCGACATGAGTATATTTGCCATAAGAATCGAGCACTACAAAAGCCACTGGATGATTATTCATCACCGTACGCATGACTAAACAATGTCCTGCTTTATCGGTGTAGCCTGTTTTAGTCAGTTGAATATTCCAATTAGACTTGCGTATTAACGGGTTAGTATTGTGAAACCCCAAGATATAATTAGGTTTGTTAAAACGGACGGTTTTTTCTTTTGTAGCACTGAGCTGGCTAAGTAGCGGGTATTCCTTAGTGGCTTTCAGTAATAAAATGAGATCCGTCGCTGTGGAAATATTATGTTCCGATAGTCCAGTCGGTTCGACATAGTGAGTATGACGCATACCCAATACTTTGGCCTTAGCATTCATCGCTTTGATAAAAGCAGGGTAACCACCAGGATAATGATGAGCCAAGCTGGCTGCTGCACGATTCTCTGATGACATGAGTGCGAGCAATATCATGTTACGACGACTAATTTCACTGCCGATACGCACTCGTGAAAATACGCCTTTCATTTCCTTAGTCTCGCTAATATTAATCGGTAATTGCTGATTTAATGGCAATTTGGCATCTAATGCGACCATCGCCGTCATTAGCTTGGTGACGGAAGCTATTGGCAAAACCACATTAGGATTGCTCGAATAAAGGACTTTGTTTGTTTTCAAATCGACCAACATGGCACTGCCTGCGGCAAGTTGCTGTTGTGGTGATGTCGGTACTGGTGTTTTGCTGACGGCAAAGCTGTTTGAGCTGACAATAAGTGTGCTGCAAATCAGCAATATTTTGATAATTGAATGACAGATTTTCATGAGAACGATCACTGAGTAGAATAGAGAATAACTAAGGCTATACCTTAACATTGATGTGGATTAGATGGGGTATTGTATTGTCATCTTGTTTTTTATTTGAACGTTTTGAATAAATTTAAAACCATTTTTTCCATCGAAATAAAATGACTTGGCCGATCACGATCGCAACTAACATCAGCATGAATATCCAAAACGCATGACTGTTACCAGCACCAGGAATACCACCAATATTAATCCCGAGTAATCCTGTTAAAAAACCTAATGGTAAGAATACGGTAGTGACAACCGATAAAACATACATCCGGGCATTAAGTTGTTCAGACAGACGGTTATTGAGTTCTTCTTGGGTAACGGCCGCACGATCTCTTGCTGCATCAAGATTTTCAATATGACGAATTAATGCGTCATTAACTTCACGAATTTGAATAATGTGATCATTATCAATCCATGATACTTTTTCAATTAACAGTCTTGAGAAAGCATCACGTTCGGGCGCTAAGTAGCGACGTATAGTAATAGTTTTTCGACGTAAATCGGCAAGATCAAACCGAACACCTTCGGTTTCACCACTTAATACTGCATTTTCATAATCGGCAGTACGTTCTTCAAAATCATTAATTGTATCGGACATGCCATGAACGATGTTGCTGATCATCGACACTAAAAAGTCACCGGTATTGGTAGGACCATGTCCCTCAATTAAATCCGTTGCGATGCTATTAGCTGCGCCTAATTTACGGCGACGCGATGTCATAATACGATGTGGATCGACCCACATTCGAAGTGCGACCATATCATCTGGTTCGGCATCAGGATTATGATTAATACCGCGTAGCGCGATTAACATGCCATCATTAATCATCGTAGCGCGAGGTCGTGTTTCATCTTCAAGTAAGGCTTCGGCGATAACTTTATCTAAGCCTGATAATTCCATTAGCCATTCTTCAGCTTCAGGATGCGAATAATCAAAATGCAACCACAACACACCTTGATCTTTAGTCCAGTTATGGATATCTGCAACGTCAATTGGTACAGCTGAACCTAAACCGTCAAGCAAAAAAGCATGTATCAATCCGTATTCATTATCCATGTAACAATCACCTTTAAATTGAGTGTGAATTTGATTATACCCATGCTGCGTTGAAACCAGTTTTCCAAAGTAACATGGGAGCAATCAATAAAAACTAAAGGACATTTATATCATCAACACGGGAGAATAGATTGTGTCTGAGTTATGGCAACTAGACGCGTAGCCTCAATTTAAATTTTATTCGTCGTCGTCATCATCTGAAGAGTCATCGTCATCAGTAGGCAATAAATCGAGTGATGATTCTGTTTTGCGACTAGATGTAGTGGTTGATGTTTTTGTATGCGCGCGGACGAATTGTTTACGTGCAGCTTCCCACGCTTTTGTGTGTTTTGCTTTTACTTGTTGCTTATCTTCTTCTGATAATTCAATTAATTTAGGTGCAACAATGGTTTCATCGTATTCGATAATTGCATCACGATCCGTGTTGTAAAGATACATTCTGCCTTTGTTTGCAGGCGGTAATTGCTCGTCACGGATTACCGTAATGTTGCCTCTACTTGATTGTATTTGGCCATACCATGTGCCTTGGTCTTCAGTGTTTTTCATAGAAATAAATCCTCATAAAATCTATTGCTTATGCGACATTGTGTCGTCTGATTTAGCAATTGTGGCGAATAGTGCATTTGTTGATTGATTTTATCAATATTTTTTTTTACTTCGTGATTAAACGAGCATAAATAGACCGAATTCTCGTATGATGTCACTTTACCAAAAGCCAAGGATTGAACTGAACAATGCTTAAGATTGTTTATAGTAATAATATCGCGCAACTCGCGTCACACCTTGCGCAATTGCAACAATCTTCTCCCTTGCCGCCACTAGAAGCTGAAACGGTCATTGTGCAGAGTAATGAACTGACTCGGTGGTTGTCGTTATTTCTAGCTCAACGTCATGGCATTGTCAGTCATATCGATTTTCCTTACCCATCAGCTTATCTATGGGCTTTGTTTCGACGTGTATTACCAAGTGTGCCTAAACAATCGCCTTTTTCGACCGATGCGATGGCGTGGCGCATTTTTGAATTATTACCCGCCTGTCGTCAGCAAACACAATTTGCCATAATTAATGCCTATTTAGGGGAGCAGGATGATCCTTTAAAGCGTTATGCTTTATCGCATCGCATTGCCGATAGTTTTGACCAATATTTAATGTATCGCCCAGATTGGATCCAAGCATGGGAACAAGGCGAAACGCCGCATTGGCAAGCTGCATTGTGGCAACTATTAACCGCGACTGAAGATGGTAGTGTTGCGATGCATCGAGCCAACTTGCTCAATCAACTCCATGACTATTTAACAACCACAGAAACACGACCTAAAGGTTTGCCGGAACGCTTAGCCATTTTTGGCATTTCAGCGATGCCGCCCGTGTATTTAACCTTATTTGAATTGATGGCGCGACACTGTGACATTACTTTATATTTCTTATCGCCAAGTGAAGGTTATTGGGGCGATTTGGTCGATAAAAAAACGCAGGCAAAACGCGTCGCACAGCGTGACTTGTTTGATGAGTCCGATGAAGAAGATGAGGATGATTATTTCAATACAGGTCATCCTTTATTAGCGAGTTTGGGCAAACAAGGCCAAGAGTTTTTTGAGCAATTACAAAGCTGCCAACATGAATCATTTGATGCGTTTATTGAACCCGAACGCGATCATGTTTTGGGCATGTTGCAACACGATATATTTGCCTTAAATAATCCTGACTTTGAAGATGAAGAAACAGCGATTCCTCGTGATGATAAATCGATCATGGTGCATGCTTGTCATAGTACGATGCGTGAAATTGAAGTGTTGCACGATCAATTATTAGCCTTGTTTGAACATGATCCTGATTTATCACCTACCGATATCGTGGTGATGACGCCAGATATTGAAGTGTATGCACCATGGATTGACGCGGTGTTTGCCAACACATCGAATAATCAGCGTATTCCTTACGGCATTGCAGATTGTGGCGTGCGTTACCAAAGCCCGATTTTAAATGCCTTTGTCAGTCTATTAAGTCTGCCGCAATCACGATTTGATGTTGAAACCGTATTGACCTTATTGGAATGCCAAGCGATTCAACACCGCTTTTCTTTGGATGATGAACAACTAAGCTTGATTCGTGAATGGCTAGCTGAAACCCATACTCGCTGGGCATTATCAGCGGAACATAAAGCCGACTTTGACTTGCCTGAAACTAAAAATAATACGTGGCGAGCAGGCTTAGATCGTTTGTTATTAGCGTATGCAATGCCGATGACTGAAGCCGGCAAACCAATAAGACTATTCGAACAACAACTGGCTTTTGATGGCATAACCGGGGATAAGGCAGCAACATTGGCACAACTCTGTGCCTTTATGGATAGCCTTGATAATCTTCGCCAGCAATTAACGCAAGACCGCACTGCCGAAAATTGGCAGAAGCAATTAAATAGCGTTTTAGAAAACCTATTTTTACCGAGCTATGAAACCAATGAAGAAGCTGAATTAAATCTTATTCGCCAAACCTTAGCTAAATTAGTAGAAAGCACCCAACTCGCCGAATTTGAACAAACCATGTCATTAGCCTTAGTGAAAGATTGGATTAATGGCCATTTAGATACCAGCCAAACGATCAGCCGATTTATGGGCCACGGTGTGACATTTTGTGGCATGGTGCCGATGCGAAGTATTCCCTTCAAAGTCGTGTGTTTAATTGGCATGAATGACGATAGTTATCCGCGCCGTCAACCAACTCAAGGTTTTGATTTGTTATCGCATGATTTTAGAGTAGGCGACCGTTCACGTCGTGATGATGATCGTTATCTGTTTTTAGAAGCACTGATGTCATGCCAATCGTATCTTTATCTGAGTTATGTCGGTCGTAGCATTCGTGATAATGCGACCATTCCACCGTCGGTTTTAGTCAGTGATTTACGCGATGTGTTGAATCAAACCTATACCGATGAACGCGGCGAAGAACTCTGGCCACAATTATTAACCCAACATCCATTACAAGCCTTTAATCAGCGTTATTATGATGGTCAAAATGAGCAGTTATTTAGTTTTGCACAAGCGCAATGTCCTATTAATGACAGCAATGAAATACCTGAAAACAAAACATGGTTTGAACACGCATTGCCACAAGCAGATGATAGTTGGCGGCAAGTAAGTTTGAGTCAGTTAATCAACTTTTTCAGACATCCCGCCCGTTATTTATTACGCGAACGCTTAGGCATGCGTTTAGAAATGACCGACGACCAACTGGATATTCGTGAACCCTTTGAACTCGATGGCTTGCAAGCGTGGTCTTTACGCCAACAATTATTAAGCGCTAAGTTAAATCCTGATGCGGCGACCAATATGTTGGATTTAGTGCAAGCAAGCGGCGTATTGCCACAAGGCATCATGGGCGAGAAGATCTTTGACAGCCAAGTCGAAAAAGTCGATGAATTTGCTGACAAACTGTTACCGCTTTATCCAACTGATTTATTGCCAGCGATACCGTTCGAATTGCAGTTGAATGACTTTGTATTAAGCGGTCAATTAGGCGAATCATCACAACTGCATTATGGCGGCTTATTTCATTATCGAATGGCAAAAACCAAAGGCCATGATTTACTGACGATGTGGATTAACCATTTAGTGTTAAATGCCGTTCAGCCAACCAATATTGGCAGACAAAGTACATTGATAACCGAAAATAATGATTATCAATTTAGCCCCGTAGAAAATGCCCACGCAATATTGCAGCAATTAATCGAACTCTACTGGCAAGGCATTCATCAACCATTGCCACTTTTCAGCAATACTAGTTATGCCTTTGCAAAAACAACGTTGAACAACACCAAAGCCTCACCGGAAGCTGCCGCATTAAGCGCATGGCTGGGCGGTCAATACTCATCTGCCGAAGCAGATGATGTTTATTATCAACAACTCTATAAAGAATCACCGTTGAATGAAGCATTTCTAACATTAGCCTTGGCTATTTATGAACCGATTCATGCTCATTTAGTGGAAGGTGAATTATGAAGAATAAAGTTAACTTACTTAATAAAAACTCCATACTATAAAGGTAATAATGCAATGGTAGATATTCAAGTATCACGTATGCACAATTTCAATCTTGTAGAAAATGCTAAAGATTCTTTGCACCATGCTATAGAGCATATGGGCCCTGTAAATTCGAATTCATCAGGAGACTGGAAGCGAATCATTGTTGACTTGGCGCATGTTTTAGAATTGCTATTTAAAGAAAAACTTCGTCAGATTCATCCAGCTTTTGTTTTCAAGGATGTTGATAAATATAATTCATCAAAAGCTTTTACGGTTAGTGCAGATTTGGCTGTACAAAGATTAGAAAAAATAGGGAAAATAGTTTTTTCTGAAGGTGATAAAAAAGCAATTAGGTCAGCAAGAGAAAAAAGAAATGAGATTGAGCACTTTGAATTTACGATAGAAAATCAGGAAGCAAAAGTTCTTGTCGGTCAAACGCTCGCATTTATACTGAAATTCTCAGAAACCGAATTAAACCTCGAATGGAACGCTCTTTGTTTTGAAAAAAATAAATGGTATGTCATGAATGAATATAAAGAGTTTTATGAAAGCCTGCTTAACAGTGTAAATGAGAGAATCCATGCAGGAACAATTTCCGTATTAGCCTGTCCGTCATGTCACAATGAAGCTTTTGATATTGAAAAAGAGTGTTGTTTACTTTGTGGGCATCAAGAGGAAGTACTGGATTGCATAATCTGTAAGGCAACCTATTTATATTCTGTTGCTGAATATGATGAGGCTGGACTATGTCCTAAGTGTGAGTATGACGACGGTTATGCATCTGCGAATTGTGAAAAGTATTAGTGGAATGTCTAATATGATCTCGAACCTCAAAAAATGACAATTTTCAATCCAAAGACTGTTGCCTTATCTGGCACCAATCTAATCGAAGCCAGTGCCGGAACGGGTAAAACCTATACCTTAGCCGAGTTGTATTTACGTTTGGTGTTAGAACAAAACCTAACCGTCGATAAGATTTTGGTGGTGACCTATACCCGTGCAGCAACCGAAGAATTACGTGATCGTTTACGTCAAAAATTGGTGGATGCACGTGATGGATTGTTGGAGACACAATCAACAAATAAACGTGATTTTCATAAACTCAATTTAGCGATCCAAAGCTTTGATCAAGCGGCTATTTTTACGATTCATGGCTTTTGTCAGCGGGTGTTGACGGACTTTGCTTTTGAAAGTGGTTTACGGTTTGATGTGGATCTCATCGGTGATGAATTGGAGATTTTACAATCTGCGACTGATGATTTTTGGCGACGAAAAATTAGCCAAAGCGCTCCTGAACTCAGTGCGTATTTATTAGCCAAAAAACAAACGCCTGAAACATTATTGCAATCCATTCGTGGTTTGATTGGTAAGCCGTATTTGAATTACATTGCCTTGCCCGAAATTGATTTTCAGCGTTTTCAACAAACGGTGAATGAAAGCTTTAATGCTGTTAAAAAGATTTGGCCGGTGGAGCACGATCAGGTTATTGCCACGCTACAGAATAAAAATCTGCTGAACGGAAATAAATATCGAACTAATAGTGTGGAAGCATGGCTAGTGCAGTTGTTGGCGATGATGGCATCATCAAAAGCGCCAGCAACATTGTTTGAAAATTTTGATCGTTTTACTAAAGCTCGCTTAGAAGATGCGTTGAAAAAAGATCAGCAGTTACCCGAGTTAGATTTTTGGATTGCTTGCCAAGATTTATTAGATGCCCAACAACAATTAGAAACCGCCCGTACGATTCAATTACAAAACCTGCGATTGTCATTATTAGCGTATCTAAATGACACGGTGCCAACGCTCAAACAACAGCAACAAGTGCAATCGTATGATGATTTATTAGTCACGCTTGAACAGGCATTAAATGCCGAGCAGGGCGGTGATCAATTAGTCGAAAAATTACGCTCACAATATCAAGCAGCATTGATTGATGAGTTTCAAGATACCGATCCGGTGCAATACCAAAGCTTTAGCCGAATTTATGCTCAAAGTGGTTTGCCGACGTTTTATGTTGGCGATCCTAAACAGGCGATTTACAGCTTTCGTGGTGCTGATATTTTCACCTATTTGAAAGCAAAAGCTGCGACTGAACATGAACATACTTTAGGCACTAATTGGCGTTCTCATCCGTATTTAGTATCGGCGGTAAACAGTTTGTTTGAGCGTAAACAACAAGCTTTTGTTTATCAAGAAATCCCATTTATTGCGGTGCAAGCTGCGCGTCCAAAAACACCAGCATTACTGATTAATAATGAAGCTGTTGCACCGTTGTCGATTGTGTGGACGGCGGCTGACAAGACATTAGCTAAAAAAGACATGACGCGATTAGCGGCGAATTCTACAGCGGATGAAATCGCCCGATTATTAAATTTAGCCCAAGACAATAAGGCTGATTTAATTAAAGATGAATCATCACGCGCTTTGTCGGGCGGTGATATCGCGGTGTTAGTTCGAAACCATCGCCAAGCGGCTGAAATTCAATATTGCTTGCAACAACGTGGCATCAACAGTGTGCAACAAGGGCGAGAAAATGTGTTTGCCTCGCATGAAGCTTTGTTATTAGAACGCTTGTTGTTAGCCGTTGCCGAGCCAAATAATGCCAGTCGAATTATTGCCGTATTGGCTTCGCCGTTATTTGGTTTGAGTGCGTTAGATTTATATGAGGTTCAGCAAGATGAACCCACTTGGTTAACACATCTCGATTTTTTCCACGAACTGCATCAACTGTGGTTACAAAAAGGCTTTATGTCGATGTTCCGCCATGTCATGGTCGCGCAATCGGTTCAGCAACGGGTGTTAGCACTGAATAATGGTGAACGCCAATTGACCAATTTATATCACTTGGCGGAGTTGATTCAGGATTATTGTAGCCGCCAAAAAAGTGCGATAGGCGCCGTATTGAATTGGTTGGCATCACATCGTCAGTCGGCAAATGGTGATGATGAAACGGCGCAATTACGTTTAGAAAGTGACGAACAACTAGTCAAAATCATTACCATTCATAAAAGTAAGGGCTTGGAATATCCCATCGTATTTTGTCCTTTTTTATGGGATGTAAATTTGCGATCAGGCAAAGATGAGATTGTACGTTTTCATGATCCCGAACACGATAATGCCGCTTATGTCGCGATGATTGAACCGAGCCTGACACAAGCCAAAGAACTCGTTTTACAAGAAGAAAAAGCCGAAGATTTACGCCTGCTTTATGTGGCATTAACCCGTGCGAGAGAGCGGTGTGTGATCACGTGGGGCAATGCTAATGGTGTCAATGATTCGGCATTATTTGGTTTATTGCATCCTACGCTTACTAAAATTGATCCCGTTGAAATGGCGGCTGATTTAAAGGAATTAGCTGGCTCAAGTAATCAGACAATTGCTGTTGAACCTTTACTCGAACAAGCGATGATGGGCTTGCAGAATAATCTTGATGAACAACCACAATTAGCTGCGCGTGACTTTGTTGGCGTAATAAATAAACCGTGGCGAATTGGTAGTTTCAGTGCATTAACGGCGGGACATGATGCTGAAATGCCGGATTATGATGGCCTGAGTCAACATCAGCTTCAAACGGATAGCGGACGGCTGATTCAAGCAGAAACAAAAATGGTTATTGAAGATCGTTTTAAATTCCCTCGTGGTGCCCAAGCGGGTGTGTGTTTACACAGTATCTTCGAGCAATGGGATTTTAATGTTGACGATCAAGAAGGCTTTCATCAGTTAGTCAATCAACTGTTGTTGCAATATGGCTTTGATCCTGTGTGGACAGAAGCGGTTTGCAAGTGGTTATGTGAAGTCGTGACGACGCCATTATCGGCGGGAAATTCATTATGTTTGGCGACATTAACGCCGTCACATCGCTTGGATGAAATGGCGTTTTATTTTCCGGTTACGCATTTGACTGCGAGCATTTTGAAAAAACAACTCAAGCCTTATTTGGTTGAAAATAGCGTGTTAAGCCAAGTCATTAATCGTTCCGATTTTTATGACCTTACGGGGTTTATGAAAGGTTTTATCGATTTAATCTTCGAACATGAAGGACGATTTTATGTGGTGGATTATAAGTCGAATTTCTTAGGTTCTAAGCAGCAGAATTACGCGATCGAACAATTAGACGAAGCGATGATTTCTCATGATTATCCTTTGCAATATTTAATTTACAGCCTCGCCTTGCATCGTTATTTAGCCTTACGCTTGCCGGATTATGATCCTGAACTACACTTTGGCGGCGTGTATTACTTGTTCATTCGAGGCATGCATCCCGATTGGGAACAAACAGGTGTATTTGCCGATAGGCCAAGCACAGAATTATTAACCGCGTTTGATCATTACCTACAAGGACTTACGCCATGAGTAAGGTGATGAAAGTATTAAAACAAGCAGGCTTTACCGAGTTAGCCTGCCAGTTTGCCCGCTATATTGAACGTGTTGATAACGGTAATGATCAGCTGATGGCTTTATCGGCGGGCTTATTGACCGAAGCCGTTTCGCAAGGTCATGTTTGTTTAAACTTAAATCAGATGACGGGGCTTTTCCACAGCGTTCGTCACTTATTGCCAGATGATGTTAGCGAATGGCAACGTCGTTTAAAACTCAGCAATGTCGTAGGAACGGGCGATGATTATCGTCCACTGATCATGGCGGATAATGGCTTAGTGTATTTATATCGTTATTGGCATGATGAACAACATGTCGCAACAGCGATTACGCAGCGCCATGCAGAGATTGCTTTAACAAACCACCAACAACTCAAACAAATTTTAGCTGAATGGCCGACAACGATTGATGGTATTGATTGGCAAAAAGTCGCGGTATTAATGGCCTTAACACGTCAGTTTAGCGTGATTTCTGGTGGTCCAGGTACCGGAAAAACAACGATTGTA
This sequence comes from Methylophaga sp., assembly GCA_011053005.1. Taxonomy (GTDB): domain Bacteria; phylum Pseudomonadota; class Gammaproteobacteria; order Nitrosococcales; family Methylophagaceae. The sequence goes on along the minus strand of DRHW01000002.1, from coordinate 42,459 downwards.
TTACGACTATTACACTGTTTATATCAACAACGAGCAGATTTACGAATTGCCTTAGCAGCGCCGACAGGCAAAGCCGCCGCACGGTTACAACATGTGATTAGCGATAAAGACAACACGGCTATTCAAGCCAAAACCTTACATCGTTTATTAGGCATTAATGCACATAATGAACAAGGGCGTTATAACGCAGATCGTCCGTTACCGTTTGATGTAATTATTGTCGATGAAGCGTCGATGATAGATATCAGTTTGATGGCGAAATTATTACAAGCTTTAGCGCCCACAGCCCGATTAGTATTACTGGGCGATAGTCAGCAATTAGCCTCAGTGGAATCGGGCGCGGTGTTAGCTAATTTATGTCAGCATGCCATGTCTTTTGATGCAGATTTTGTGACTATGGTCGCTGATTTAGCAGCAATAGATTTAAGTGATTATGCACGAAATGATGAAGCCAACAACACGCATTCGGCATTGCAAAATAGTGTGGTCAAACTTCAGCATAGTTATCGTTTTGATGAGGCGAGTTTAATTGGGCGTTTAGCTTATGCAATCCAAGCAGGTAAAGCGGATAAGGTTGTGCTTGAATTAACAGAAGCAGGGCAGACAACGTGGCAACAAGACGAAAATAATGCTTTATTAATTGCAGGTTATCAACCTTACTTTAATGCGATTACGGCATCTGAAAACCCATTAAATTGCATTGAAGCGTTTGAAAACTATCGCGTGTTATGTGCGATCAAACAAGGCCCACAATCTGTTGCCTCGGTGAACGCAGTCATTGAACGTCAGATCGCCAAATTAGGTTGGCGAAGTCAGCATGATTTTTATCATGGCAGACCGATTATGATTACCCAAAATGATTATCGCCAACAATTATTTAACGGCGACACAGGGCTGATTTTGAAAGATGAAGCAGGTCAATTACGTGCCTGTTTCCTTATTGATAATGTCTTGCGTTGGGTAGATTTAATTCGATTACCTGCCCATGAAACCGCCTTTGCCATCACCATCCATAAAAGTCAGGGTTCAGAGTTCGAACATGTTTGCGTCGTGTTGCCACAAGAAGACACCGCTATATTGAATCGTGAATTGTTATATACCGCCATTACCCGAGCTAAGAAACAGGTAATGTTATTCTGTAATGAAACTATTTTGCGTAAAACGGTGATGACACAGCATGAGAGGGAAAGTGGGTTGGCTGGATTATTGGATAATCAAATTGGCTGACCCCTTGATTCGTTCAAAAGCGTGGCTTTCGTTGGGACGCGCAAAAAGCCTCGCGCCCCTTATTGAATCGTTATGAAAAAATAATTGAGAACCTATTATGTCTGGAAGAAAACTTTTTTTTGATGCTGAAAAATTAATATTAAAAACTCTAGAGGAAACTTACCCAAGAAAAATAACTTTGGATGATGCAGACATAGGTTTTTTCAATAATAATGACCTGAATGAACAAACGTTTGATCTTAGAGAAATATTAAATGATGCCTTTTCACATTTAAAAGAAAAGGGGCTAATAGAATACACATCAAAAGATGATTCTAGGCCTAGATGCGAAATTAAATTAACACCTTCAGGCATTTCAAGAATAAAAAATCCAATTGAAGTATATAAATCTGATGGCATAAAATCAGCTATTAGTGCTTTGTTTAATGCATTAGCTCGTTTTGTTGAAAATAAACTTACTTCATGACAAGCAAATCAAATGGGACTGCCAGAAAGCAGCAGCCCGTTATTGTAGATCGTTATCTATTTAAGGAAATGTCTTGGACGCGTATATTTTATTAGGAATTATAGGAGGTGTTTCATCGATAGTTTCTTTGCTATTAGCAGCACCAAATATGAAGTCTCGTATTTTTCATGGTGTATATGGTTTTCTTTTAACAGTATTAGTTGGTTCTGCTTTTATTTTCAACCAAACCACACAAGAACAATTAAATACAGCTAATTTAGAACTGCAACATCTACACTCCATTAAAAATGGAGCCAGTCAACTAGCTGAAAGTTATAGTTTTACTTCAGATGTTGGTAAAAATCGAGGCTTTATTATTTCTTCATTTATCTTCTTAGAAAAAAATCAGTCTGAGTTCCCCAAAGCATTCCAAATTGCTGAAAAATTAGTAATAAATGGTCTAAATATCACTTCGTCGTCAGGTGAAATTGGCTCAGGTGGATCTTATGATGAGCGTAAAAGAATGGAAGATGGAGCGGAAACAATGAGAGCTTTGTTAAGAGGTTTAGCAACAGGTTCAAATACATAATAAGTGGTTCAAACGGTTCGCTTCTCTCGCTGGGACTGGCTAAAGCAAGTCCCTTAACCAAACGTTATGCTTCTAAGGTGTAAATAATGGGCATTTTGGATTTGTTCAAACATATCAAGGGGTCTATCAAGGGGTCAGCCAACTTGATTTTATCTTTTTAAATGCTTATGCTTTAACCCATGGCAAGATTACCCCGAATCGTTATTCCCAACCAGCCACTGCATATCATGCACCGTGGCAATAATCGTCAAGCTATCTTTGAGGCTAACGAGGATTTGATTCGGATAAAAGAAGATATCAAGTTCGCACTGGAAAAGTCAGATTGTAAGTTACACGCCTATGTGATTATGACGAATCATTTACATTTGCTTATTACCCCTGAAAGCAAAGAACAACTTGCTGTATTCATGCAGGCAATGGCGAATAGGTATGTGCGTTATTTCAATGCAACTCGTAATCGTACAGGCACTATTTGGGAAGGGCGTTATAAATCGTGTTTAGTCGAGAGTGACCAATACTTATTCACCCTTTATAAATATATTGAGATGAATCCAATTAAAGCCAATATGGTGACATCACTGGAAGATTATCTCTGGTCTAGTTATGGTCACAATGCTTTAGGAATTGTGGATGAATTAATTAGTGAACATAGCTTATATTTGGCATTAAGCGATGATGTTCAGTCACGTTGTGATAAATACAAAGACTTATTTGAACGTTTAGATCTGACAAAACAAAATGACCGTGTTACACAGGCAACTGTGCGCGGAGAAGTGTATGGTAGCAGTGTCTTTCATCAACAGATTGAAAAGTTGATTTCACGGCCAACGTTATTGTCAGCTCATGGTGGCGACAGAAAAAGCGTTGAGTATAAAAATCAAGCTGGCTGACCCCTTGATTCCCTGATAGTGACTACTATTTATTTACCCTTTATAAATATATTGAGATGAATCCAATTAAAGCCAATATGGTGACATCACTGGAAGATTATCTCTGGTCGAGTTTTGGTCACAATGCTTTAGGGATTGTGGATGAATTAATTAGTGAACATAGCGTATATTTGGCATTAGGTGATGATGTTCAGTCCCGTTGTGATAAATACAAAGCCTTATTTGAACGTTTAGATCTGACAAAACAAAATGTCCGTATTACCCAAGCAACTATGCGCGGAGAAGTGTATGGTAGCAGTGTCTTTCATCAACAAATTGAAAAGTTGATTTCACGGCCAACGTTATTGTTAGCTCATGGGGCGACAGAAAAAGCGTTGAGTATAAAAATCAAGTTGGCTGACCCCTTGATTGCGGTTTATTGATGAAGTGGAAAGCCGTTTAGGCGTTCGAATTGAATAAAGAGGTCAAGGCAGACCCAGAAAGGAGCATGTGAAATGAGTAGAAAAATAAAACTGTCCCCTTTTTCGTTTTTCGATTACTCAAAATGATTATCGTCAACAATTGTTTAACGGTGACACAGGGCTGATTTTGAAAGATGAAACAGGGCAATTACGCGCCTGTTTTCTTATTGATAAGGTATTGTGTTGGGTAGATTTAATTCGCTTACCTGCTCATGAAACCGCCTTTGCCATCACCATTCATAAAAGTCAGGGTTCAGAGTTTGAACATGTTTGCGTAGTGTTGCCACAAGAAGACAGAGCGATTTTGAATCGTGAATTGTTATATACCGCCATTACCCGAGCTAAAAAACACATAAGCCTATTTTGTAACGAAGCTATTGTGTGTAAAACAGTGATGACGCAGCATGAGAGGGAAACTGGGTTAGCTGGATTGTTTTGAATAATCAAGCTGGCTGACCCCTTGATTCTTTGATTCTTTGATTCTTAAATTACGCTCTCTGGATCCACTGTTTTTCAGCGAGAGAATATTGTTGTAATAATTGAGTGACCGCTAGTAGCACTGGCCCAGATGATCGGCTTCGGGAAACTAAGCACCCCACGACAGTAAGCCAGCCATCATATTCATGGGCGACAGGTAAAGACATAACCTCTCCAGACTCAATGTATTGAGTAGCGAGCAATTCAGGTACTACGGCCCAACCAACATTTTGTTTTACTAATTCAATTAATGCCTTATGTGTATTCGCATACCAGGCTGTTGGGCTAATTTTATAACTAAACCATAACTCTTTTTTCTGATTACTGCGGTGAACACATTGCCGATGTAACTTCAGATCTGCTTCTTCTACGATAGATAAATTAGCTAAAGAATGCGTTGGAGAAGCAATAGTGAGAAAGCGTGCATGGCCTAAAGTGAAGAAATCCATATCCACCTTCAACTCACCATCGACATACACAATACCAATTTGAGCCTCTCCTTCTTTCACCATATTTTCCACATCAAACGTTGATGCTATCACCAGTTCGAAATGCGTAATTGGAAACTGCTCAGCCAAAGACGATAAGATCTTAATTAAGACCTGGTTTACCAAGCTCTCATCAATAGCAATAACTAATTCATGCTCTTCACCTTGTGCTAATGATTGCACTTTTTGATCAAAATTTTGTTGCTGGTGCAACATCGACTTAGCAATAGGCAACAAAGCAATGCCTTGTTCAGTCAAAGTCGGCGTATTTTTATCCCGATTAAATAACGTTTTATCAATCGCGATTTCAAGATTAGCAATCGATTGACTAACGCCTGACTGTGCACGTTTTAATTGGCGAGCTGCTGCAGAAAAAGATCCTGTTTCACACACGGTCACAAATATTTTTAATTGCTCTAGGCTGTACATTAAACCTCTCCTCTAAATCGACAAATCCAGACTATCACGATTTGTGATAGCTGCTGACTTTATTATGCGATTTAAAACTCTATAATCGCACTTTCTACATGTGTAGAGGTATCAATTTATAGAGAGATAAAAACAAAATGAAACCGATTGAACGTATTTTCCACGCTGTTTTATTTGAAGTATTAGCGGTCAGCCTAGCTATCCTAGTGTTAATTGTATTTACAGATCACGACCCTGCTTCACTATCAGGAACCATGATAATAGTAGCAACTATCGCAATGGCTTGGAATTTCATTTATAACTGGTGTTTTGATCGCGTTGTAACGGGAGATAAAACACAGCGAACACTGTCATTACGAATTATGCATACTATTTTATTTCAAGGCGGCTTACTGATTATTACTATACCTGTCATTGCACTGTTGTTAGCAGTAAGCTTATGGCAAGCATTAATGATGGATATTGGCGTGACTATATTTATTACTATTTATGCTTTCTTCTACAACCTAACTTATGACCATACAAGAGCATTTATTACGCGTAACCGTTCAGTTACTTGCTAATTTACTATTCCTATTAATGGCTCACTTTACCAGTCAAAGAGAAAATCAAGGCAGAAAATCAAGGGGTCAGCCAACTTGATACATCAATCAAACAGTTCTAGTTATTAGTACATGTCTGTTTTTAATATATCTTTTGTGGGGATTGGTCAGTGGCCGATCCCTTTATGTAAGGTAAATTCACCTGTTCCTTCTTTTTACAATACTAAATTCATAGCCTTTAACGCCCATTACTTTTCAAAACGGCGCATTTGAACTAAGGTTAAGAGTATAAATACACCCGCAATGAGTAATAACTTTAATAGTGCTGTTAAATGATTAGAGCTTAACTCCCTTTGGTATTCAAAACTTGGAATCGCATTAATATCAGCAGCATTCAGTTGCTTATCATTAAAATAAAAATCCCAGAAATAATCTCTTAGTGTTTGATGATAATGTCTAATCTGCTGATTAAAACTAACGTTCGTCAACATATCGGTATCAGCTAATCTATTTAGGCTATATTTCAAGGTTAATACGGGCGTGAACCAAGCAAAATTTTGCCCTTGCTGATAACTTGTTAACTGCTTATCTTCACGACGTTCGACTTTATCTTTTACCACGCTGTCGCTCATATGTTGTTGGGTGTAATACCAACGCCAATCAAAGTCAGGTCCTAAAAGTTGGGTCGCATTCCATTGAGGGAACTTTGCTAAATAAGCATCAAAGTCGGCCTGTTTATCTTTATCCCAACTGTCATTCATATATTGACGTTGCTCAAACACGATGGCTGCATCTTCACCAGCTTTTTGGTGCTGAACTTGGTATAGATAGGTCAGACCCGGTAAGAAAAAAGTAAATACCAGCCAGACAGTAATAAAGGTTAAATAATTAAAACTGGCTTCTTTGTTTAAAAATATAATCCAAGTACAAACGGCTAACCAACAGAGCTGATACAGTAAAATCTGCGTAAATAATAAAACCCAGTCGAGATCGATTACAACTGGGGTGAGTTGGGTTGCTGCTATTAATAAAGCTAGATTGGTTAATGTAATGATTAATGTGGGTATGGCTAGCTTACTAAGAATGAGACGAATACCACTTGGTACTTGGCTTAATAGCATTGGCCAGCGACCGCTGCTTTTTTCATCTGCCAAGGTATTTATGCTCATGGCTGCAATCACTAATGGCATTAAATAAAGCCATAAGAAGGCCAGATCGAAGGTACCGTATTGTTGTGCTTGTATATTTCCTGACGCTGCCCCGTTTACTTGGCTTTGTAAGCCTAACAATCTTAGTCTGGTATGGTTACTTGTTTCATCGCGTTCGCCACGAAATAGCGTTGACCATGCATTTGGGCTTAGCTTAGCGGGGTTTAATAAATAATAACCCATATAGCCGGGTTCTAACTTGCCTTGTTCCAGCTGTTGCTGATAGTGGCTCAAATCAGATTGATAGTGCTGATCAGCTACGCGATAGTTTTCCAATTCACTTTGTAGGCTGATATTACCTAAACCAATGGCAAGTATTCCGGCAAGAAAGTAACTCAATACTAGCCACAGGTTTAGTTTGTTTGACCAAAATAATTTAAATTCTGAACGAGATAACATCATAATGAGGTGGCCTTAGGTCTTATTAAACAAAGACTCATTAAGATGCCGATACACCAAAGTAGGAATAAACCCATTGATGTCAGTACGGAATGTAGGTCCTGTGATAATTTAGGAGGCTGGTAGTCAAATCCTTTTAGATGAGACCAGTGCTCTTTGCTAATACGCTGTTCTTTTTTATCTTTAACTTTAACTTCATTAATGTGTAAGTCATTGAGCGATTGAATAAATTGATAGCGGTAGGCTTCTGCCGCTTCTTCATAACGTTTTACTTGTTGGTAGCTTGTGCCACTTAATTGGGCGGATAATTTGCTGATGATGAGGTAAGGCGATAGCACTGACCAACTTGATACCCATGCATTTTGTTTATCTAGTTTTTCAAGGACTATGGTGTATTGTTGCTCAAACACTTCACTGGTTACTCGCTCGCCTTCCTGCATGAGTAAACCTTTCCAACTAATAGGTAGATCTTCAACGTTATTCACACCATATTTCAGCAGGGTGTTGTCACGGAAGATTTTGAAGTAAGGATCATCTGGGTTATGCGAGTCACCGACTTTTGCTATTGCTTCAGAAGTTTGTATATCAAAAACAGCTTGATCTGGGGTGGGGTAAAGGTATTGAGCAACGCCATAGGCAAGCTTGGGTAATACCACGACCATTAAAAGCCAAATTAATAATGCGGTTGAGAGACTTTGATTGTTGCCGCTGGAGAATAGAGAAATTAATACAATCATCCCAGACCAAATAATGCAATAAAACCAGTACAACATAAATAACAAACCAAAGCGGATGACTATGTCTAGTCCCGACTCTGTTTGTAGTAAAAAGAGGCTGGCAACGAGAAATACCAGCACGAGGAAAATAGATGAAATAATGCTATAAGCGAGTGTTTTTCCCAACAGAATCTGTCGGTAACTGACGCCTAGCGAGGTTATTTGTCTCAATGTGCCTTGTTGTCGCTCTCCACTTATACTTTTATAAGCAAGCGCAATTAACACCAGCGGCCATACAATTAAAATTAATGATGAGCCAGATAAATAACCCATTTGCATGTAACTATGACTGATCGGATATTGTTTAAACTGGCTGCTATTTTGTCTGTGTGCTTCTAAGAATAAGACATTACCTACATAAGGGTTAACGCCCGCATCAAGAAAACTCAATGCGGATACCTGTCGAAATACCATGGCGCCGTAGTGCGAGGAGCGATGTGGATGTCGATCAGGCTGAGCCTGCCATGCTTCCTCATTCGTTTGTTGCCATTTCTGTTGAACAGCAATGAAATCTTGCTGCTGCTGCCAGTGGCTGATTGCAATTAAGGTAATCAAAACTAGCATTAACGGCGATAAGACTTTGAGGGTCTTATGTCGCCACTGCATGACTAACTCATGACGCGTTATGGATAGGATCATTAAGTAAAAACCTACTTAAATGTGTACGAGACAGATACTGACGCATTCACACCATCACCTGGTGAAAAGATTAAGTCTGAAGCATCACTACTGAAGTCGTATACATATTCATAGTATTCATCGAATAGGTTATTGACTTGAGCATTAATTGAACCCCAGCTAGTTTTATAATCTAGACTGGTGTTAACGACATTAAATTCACCGTATTTACCGCCTACATTGGCTTCATTTGTATAAGAAGCTGCTTGCGAATCCATATGTACTCGCCACGTCAATGCCGGTGTGAATAAGTAGCTGATACCCACTGATGAGGTATATTCAGGGATACTGCGTAATTGATTGCCTTTATTAGCACCTTCATCAAGTATTTCAGAATCAACGGTGGTAAAGTTACCCCATATATTGAAGTCTTGACTCACACTCCAGTTAAAGCCGAAGTCAGTTCCTTTTCTTTGCGTTTCGCCCACATTTTTTGGCGTGCCGTCAACATCAATAAATTCGTCACTGGCTTTTTGTTCCCAGTAAGATATACGAAGTTCTAGTGCGTTAACTGGCGACCATTTAGTGCCTAGTTCCCAACCATCGTTAAGTGATACATCACGCGCAGACGTATTGCCATCGGCATAAGCACTGCTCATCGTTGGATGTTGGAAGCTGCGACCATAGTTAGCAAATACCGTGACATTATCTGTAGGGTAAAAGAACATATTTAGTTTTGGCTGTAATACCGTGCCGTAGTCGTAGAGTTCATTTTCAGTCGGTGTTACACCAAATTTTCCATCACCACTGAAACGATCGGCGCGAATCGCTGCATTCCATTCAAACCAATCAGTCAGTGTGTTAGACACTTGCAGGTAAGAGCCGTAATTAAGCATGTCGAAATTATTGTTTCTAGTCAGTGTGTCGCGTTGACGTTGATTATCAACCGTACTAAAGCGTTGTTCGATGACATCTTGTTGCTCAATATTAACGCCCCAATCAATAGTCCAATCTTGGGCGACTCTCCAGTTTACAGTCGATGTCATCCCATAGTGGTCTTGGTCATCAAACCTGTTTTGTAATGAGTCTACTTCAGAATATCTAACCCAACGACTGCGCTCGTAGTGGTTGAAGTAGGTTTTTAAAGCCCAATCGACATCTTCATTAAAGGCATGATCAAAGTGAACGCTATAGGCTTGGCTTTGTTTATCACCGCCATCTTTGCTGGCATAAGCCGCTGAACTCGTTGGCTTATTTCTGGCTTGCTCTCGAGTTAAATAACCTGGCGCATCAGCATCGTAGTCTGCGATGCGGGCGATGAAGCCTAATGAAGTCGAATCGTTAAAGTCATAGAACCAACGGCCTGAAGCACTAAGTTTGTCTAATTCGAAATTATCTCTATATCCTTCAGAATTACGGTAGCCAAAGAAATAGTTGTGTCTTAGTTTGCCTGTTTGTTCGCCGGCATAGGCTTGTACTTCTTTTGCGTTGAAGCTGCCAGCCGTAACTTCAACCGAACGTGCTAAATCATTACGCGTGGTGACATTGTAGTTACCAGCAACATTAAACGTACCATAACGTGGATCACTATTTCCTTTGTATACGTCGATAGTTTGAATATTGCCAGGGAATAGTTGATCAAGTTCGCTATAACCGTTGCTGAGATTTGATGGAATACCATCAATTAATAATTTAGCGTGAGGAGATGAACCTTCAGCTGCAAAACCACGAATACCAATATCAGTATTGATAATGCCTTGATTATAACGCGCGAAGTAAACCCCCGGAATTTTAGTAAAGAGTTCCATTGTATTATTGACGTGGCTAACAGCTAGCTCATCACGAGAAATACTATCAACCGAACCGGCTAGATTCATTTCATTGTATTCTGGCGCTGCACCGACAACAATCATCGGTGACATTGATCTATATTCATTTTCTTCGGCGAATACAATAGTGGGCACTAGGGCGGAAGCAACTAATGTTGCTGTGAGTGTTTTTTTCACGAATAAAATCCTAAATTCAAGCGGTAAATTGATTGAAATAATGTTGTGTTAGCTCTGGCAAGCTAAGATTATTGTTGTCGATTAGCTCAGTGAGGTTGCCATCTTTCATGATGCCAATCTGATCGGCCAGCTCATGCGCACACAACAGATCATGTGTGACGATTAAGACGGCCGTTCCACGTTGTTTAATATTATTGATAACATCGATAAACTCATTAGTTGCAACGGGATCTAGTCCTGAAGTAGGTTCATCCATCAATACGAGCTTGGCATGCTTCAATAAAGAAAAGGCAATCAGTACTTTTTGTCTCATACCTTTTGAAAAACCGCCGACTTTTTTATTTATATGCTGTTCGGTAATGCCCGTTCTAATTAAGCTGGATTTAATATCTTCAGGCGCTAGAGTAAGCCCAGACAGTTCAGCTAAATAAGTAATATTCTCTATAGCGGTAAAACTAGGGTAGAGGTGTACGTTTTCAGGAATGTACATTAAGTCTTTACGGCATAAGTCTTTTTGCTTATACATGTCTAAACCATCGAGTTCGGCCATACCGGAACTCGCTTGAATGAAACCGAGCAGTATATTTAGCGTGGTGGTTTTACCTGCACCGTTTGACCCTAATAGACATAATATTTCACCTTTTTTAATAGAAAAGCTGAGATCGTTTACGGCATGGGTATTGCCGTAATGTTTGTTTAATTGGCGAACTTGTAACATGTTTAACAACTGAGTTAAGGATGAATGTTGCTATGATATATTATATCAATGATGTGTTGCAAATTAATTACCAAATGCTAGCTAAAAGTGTAATTAACTTAAGAGTTTATAAAAGGGGAGTTTAGTCGAATGCTCAAATCCTACTCACATAGCTATCAATTACTTGCTTTAGCGTTAAACGCTACAAAATAATATCAATGGTCGTAATATCAAGGGGTCGTGCAGCTTGATTCTTAGGCCAAATTTTAATAGACGCAAAATCAACAAGGCAAGCAATTGGTTTTATTTCTCATGAATCATAAATGTGACTGAGCCCCTCAAAAACCAAGATATTGATAGGATAAAACCGTGCTTGTTTTAAGCGAGTTAGCTTGATCTCTAAGGTGTCGTTGAGGATGATATTAAATGTAGTTCAAGTTTTGTATCACATAGCATTAGATTTTCTTCAATCAAACAGTTCTAGTTATTGGTACATGTTTGTTTTTATTGTATCTTTTATGGTAATTGGAAAATTTTGTCCCTTTTTCAACTTTGTTCGCGTATAAGGGATAGAGGAATGATGACTCAGAATGCATCAAATATGTACTATTGGAGAGACAACTTTGAAAAAAAGTTTATTATTTTGCTTAGTTTTTATTACTAATACAGCTTATGCGACGAACGGGATTAATTTAATTGGCTTCGGTGCTGAGTCAACGTTAATGGCAGGTGCCGATATTCCGGTTGCTCGCGATACTAGCGCACTTAATACTAATCCAGCAGGACTCACTCAAATTACAAGCAAACGTTATGATATCTATGGATCCTTATTACGAATCACTGATTTATCTCACCAAGATCAATTGAATGATGATAATCATGCAACTAATTTGTACACCGGCTTAGGCGGAATGGGCTATGCCCAGCATATTGATAATACCGCTTGTACAGCAGGATTAGGTCTATTTGCTCAAGGTGGTTCTGGAGGCATTTTTGAACAGGTCAACACCGCTTTTGGGACGAAAGATGAATTTTCAGCTTTGTTTGCAGTGGCTAAACTAACCTCTGGACTGGGGTGTAAAGTCAATGACAATTGGTCTGTTGGTGGCAGTTTCGGTTTGGTTTATGCGGCTGCAGAACAAAAGATTTTTCCTAACACGTCTCAAGGTTCATTTGCAGGCATTGATATTCAAGATGCGACGAGTTTAGAAACCAGCTTTAAATTAGGCGTACAGTATCGCGCCACACCTAAATTAACCTTGGCGGCTACCTATACAAGTAAAACAGAGTTACCTCTCACAGGCGGTAAGTTAAAACTCAACCTCACAGATGCAGGACTCGGCATTGTCAGCTACAAAGACGTGACCATAGAAGGATTAGCATTACCTAGAGAAATAGCCGTCGGTGCTGCTTATCAAATGAATGAAAAATGGTTACTGGCCATGAAGTTGAATTGGATTAACTGGTCAGATGCGATGAAAAACACGGTGTTAACGGCAAAAAGTCCAAATAATCCATTAGCAACTAATATTGAGTCCACATCGACGATGGATTGGGACGACCAATGGGTTTTGGCAACAGGTATTGCCTATAACTACTCAGACAAAACAACGCTTTATGCTGGTTACAATTATGGCAAAAACCCAATACCAGCTCAGCATAGTAACCTAACGGTAGCGGGTATCTTTGAGCATCACTTCACTTTTGGTGCAGGCTATCAATATAGTCCACTATGGACCGTGTTTGCAGGTATTGAGTATGACGTTGGTAAGAAAGTCAATTACACCAATCCTGAATTACCTTTTGGTGAAAATGCTCAATTGAGAAATGAGGCAGTCTGGTTACATATGATGGTGAGCCGACAATGGTAGGCTCACCATTCCCTATAACGTTTATTTATTCAGCAGTTCAGTATCAAATTTAAATACTTTGCCAGCCCAGATAAATATCACCCAAGCGAGTATGCCAAAAGGCATATAGCCCATATAGCCGAGTAATGGCATCTCGGAGAAAATATGAATCACGTTGATGTATGGAATATCGTAAACCCAGTAGTTAGGGTTAGTAACGGGCGTTACAGGATGAGCACTACCGTAGTTCCAAAACTCCCAAAAGAAACCATTTATCATGGCAGACAATGCCATCAGCAATGCAGGAGACCAGTTGCCTTGAGCGATTTCACTGAAGGGTGACCAGATAGATAAACGAATTAAGACACCAGCGAACACAAGTAATGGGCCAATCCATAACACCCAAAATAAAGGGTAAGGCCAAAACACCATTAGGGTGAGTAAAATCAAGCCAAGTGCAATTAATAAATTGCCGTTGAGAGCAATTTTAGTGCCTTGAGCGTAACGACTTACGAAATTAGGGCAGGTATTAAGTAAAGTGTACCATTCGAAAATAGCTGGCCAAACTGTCGTATAAGCTAATAAGAAAATGACTACAATGGCTTCATGAGACAGTTCAGGCATGGTGCTATTTGGGTAATACCAATTACCTAAAGCAAAATAGTTAAAATATTCAAATAGATACCAGCCAACAAGAGACACCACTGCAGTGATAATAAAGGTTTTACGTTTTGTGGCAAATAAAGATTGTCTGTGTGAGTAGCGATACACTAAACCATCCAGAACAAATATAAAGCCCCACCACATTGGCGTAAAAGCATAATAAACTAGATCGCCAAATGGCGTTTCACGTGTCCACATTAGCCACCAAAAAAATAAAGTGACCAGTAGCCCAATCCAAAACCATGCAGGTAAAGCGACGGGGATTGATGAAGGCGCAGGCGTTACCTTTTTAAATCCAAACTTGCTGGGAAATAGATAAATCGACGCGACAACGAGTTCGGCAAAGGCAACAATACAGAATACAATTAAATTAAAACCGGGAGCATCTGCAACATATTGAGGTGGGAAGGTGCCAAATTCTGGCGGAAGATGTGTTATTGGATAAGCAAACCAACTCGCAATGAGTGGTAGAATTAATGCAAGTAATACTGGAAATATAAGTTTCAGCATAAAACTCCTTTCTAATTAAACACTATCATCACGTCGTTTATGTCGATATAGTTTGTTATCAGCACGTCGTTTGTGTTGATACATTCTTTCATCAGCCAGTGAAATAAGTTTCTCCGCATCTCCTGTCTCTGTCATGAAAGAGATGCCAAAACTAACTCCAGCATCTTCAAATCCACTCTTTCGCATAGCGTCGATTGTTTCTGAAATTGAATTTTTTATATGTTCAACAAAACTGGCCTCATCGCTGGTCACAACAAACTCATCACCTCCCATTCGATGCAATACACCATAACTACCAAGCTTTGTAGACATCACCTGGGCAAACATTTGTAACATTTCATCGCCTTTTTTGTGGCCAAATAAATCGTTATACATTTTTAAGTTATCCATATCTAAAACGATCAACATGGCATTCTTATCAAGTTTTTCCAGTGCAATATCCAATGCATAACGATTGGGCATGCCGGTGAGTGAGTCATGTTGAGCAATTTGTAAACTATGCTCAACCATACGCAAGTTATGTTCTTTTTCTTGGTAAATTTGAGCAAATTGATAACCTAATACCAAACCGATTAACAACACTTCTGCCGTTACTGCTAATAAGCCAATATGCTCGACATAGATCGTATAAATACCCTCTAAATCACTGCTCGATATGGCGATGGATCCAATGACAAAAAAAGTAACGATAGCAACTAAATAGAAACAGGCAACCTTAGAGCCTTCATACGCTCTGTACACGGCGGCAATTAAGGAATAACTCATCATCAAGCCCACCCCGAACCTAGCAGATTCTAAAATCCAATGGTTGTTAAACAAGCCAATCAGTAATAAAACGCCAAGTATTATGAGAACAAGTTGTGCTGAACGATATAGTTTAGGATGTGTGCTTAATCGTATTTGTAATAAATTTTTGGCAAATATCACGTAAGCAATATTACTCAGTAGCAGAGGGGCGCCAGCTAAGTAGAACCAGTGAAGACTGAATAAATCTGGTGTAATCAACATGCTTGTGCCACTGAAAACAACATTCAACATGATAAAGATGGTGTACATTATTTCTGTTGTTCGCTTTCTTACAAAAGCTAAAATAACATAGTAGACACCCAAGCTGAATAATATACCGATACTCACAAGGCCTATGAAATTACCCCATTTAATCGCTTGTCGGTAATGGCTTAATGAATCCCAATACGGCTGAGGCTCAGCAATAAAGTAAGGTGACGTTAATAGCGTAGTTAACTGATAATTACCTGGAGGTAACTCAAATTCACGCCCATGCCGCATAAAAAATGGGGACGCAGTCTTTGATTGAATTCCACCATCAAATTCAGCAACGAGTTTTCCTGAACTGTCCATAATGTAGTGATGAAAATAACCAAGAACGCTCGCATTTTTAAAATCAATTACCTGTGGTTGATGGCTCTCTAAAACATCAAAACGGGCTTTAAATACAAAACTCCCGCCAGTGATTACTGGAACATCAATCTGCTTTGTAACAATTTCAGGAAATTTCCATGTCGAATCGACTTGATACCATTTACCTTCGAATATTTGCTGAGAGAAAGCCGTTAAAGGTAACAATAACAGGCAAAGACAAAACAAGATGTTTTCTAGACAATGTCTTTTTCCAGCAGGTGTTGACGATAAGAAACGCATTATCAGCGCCTTATTCCATGAGGAATTAGTGACATTCTCTTATGATGACCTTGTTTATTGTGATTATTCATCAAAATCTAACATAGTTCCTTATGGAATGAAATGTGAAAAACATGAGGAAACTAAACTTTAGAATTTTATGACTTACTTATGGATTATACAGTGTGAGCCTAATGTCGATATATTGCTCCTTTATTCTTGATTTTCCTTAGAATTCCTATACAACACAAAATGCTAAGATCCGTTGATTTTGTAAGTTGTCGCTATGTTATTCCCTTCCATAAACCCAGCTATAAAACTCAGTTTTCTGGTTGTTCCTGACTTTTTATAAACGAGAAAAGAGGGGTGAAACGGACGTTAAGTAATTGATTGGTTTAGCGGTTGAAATTGTAGAGCTAGGGTGGATAGCGTAAATGGTTTATACATCCATTTATACTGTGCTCATTAGTGCAGTGATTAAAGGGCCGACAAAAATGTCGGCCCTTTCTGAATAATAATTTATTCAGATATATAAGATTTTATTATTAGAAATGATAGGACAGACCGAGTGAGAACACTTGTGTAGTAAGCCCTACGGAGCTTTTCAAATCATTACCCAAAGTCTGAGCTGGATTGCTTACAAATGCCGTGGTGTCCACGTCTCCGTAATCGGCATAAGAAAATACTCTCCACGGATTGTCCAGTCATCATTCAGCGCGTATTCAGCACCGAAACCTAGCGTCCAACCTAGTTTTGTTTCTTTGTCTGAGTTCTGACCGTTCGTACCAGAATCATCACTGTTTGTTACTGGGAGGGCGTCTTAACATTCAAATGTCACTTTCAAGTAACTAGGTCACTTCAAAGTGCCGTCTTGTGGCGAAGTCTAGCCAACTTTAAGATGGTTTTAAATCAGAGACAGGCACAGTTGCAATGTCTTTATCTTAACTAATTAGGGGGATAACATGGCGGGAAGATTAGAAAATAAAGTGGTATTAATTACGGGTGCAGGTGGTGGCTTAGGCAGTGAACAAGTGCGAATGATGGCAAAAGAAGGCGCTAAAATTGTTGCTGCAAATTTACACGTTGATCCCATCATTGCTGACGGTCAAGCTGTCGATAGCTTATGGAAGAAAACACTCGCTTTGGTTAATGAGATAAATCAATCGGGTGGCGAAGCTATTGCGATAGCGCTTGACGTCACCAAAGAGCAGGACTGGGTTGATGGCGTTGCCGAAACCGAAAAACACTTTGGTCGATTAGATGTGTTAGTCAATAATGCCGGTATTTATTATCATGCAGGGTTGCTAGAGCATACGGTCGAAAAATTTTATCAAATCGTTAACATCAATCAATTAGGTGTGTTACTAGGCATGAAAGCTGCTGTCCCAGCTATGAGGCGTGTTGGCGGAGGCTCTATTATCAACTTTGCCTCAATCTATGGCATTGCGGGCGCTGGCACATCAACCGCCTACCAAAGTACTAAAGGCGCAGTTAGGTTAATGACCAAATCTGCAGCCATGGAATTTGTTGGTGATAATATTCGCGTGAATGCAATTTGCCCGGGTATGTTTGACACCAATTTATTTGAAAGTAGTGTTCCGAAAGAAGAATGGGAACCACTTGTTTCAATGGTTCCGATGAAGCGCTTTGGAAAACCGCATGAAATTGCTTATGGCACTATATTCTTAGCATCAGATGAATCAACATTCATGACAGGTTCAGATCTTGTTATTGATGGGGGGTATACCTGTCCGTAGCCAGTAACTGAAGGGGACATTACCCATCATATCTATTCCTGTTCGGCACAAAAAAGCCACTTTAGGTAACTAAAGTGGCTTTTTAATGGACTGATTCCGTGGGATTAAGCTTGTTTAGATTTGCGACGTAGGCCCATGAAACCTAGTAGAGCAGGGGCAAATAAGAATGCAGCAGCTGGAATAGGTACAGCGGATACAGCTGAGATATCTATCTCTAAATTACCAATATTATCGCTAGTCGGTGCATCTAGAATGGTAAAAGAAACATTTGTTGTATCCGTTAAAGTAATTATGGTTTGAACTGATTGAGCTGCAAGCGTTGCTTCTGCTGCTGTTGCATAAATACCCGTTGTCGAATCTATTGTTCTAATTTCATTAGCTTTTGAAAAAACGCCACCTTCAATTAAGTAATTAAATTGAGTAACCCAACCTTGAGTACATCCAGCAATTGTACAATTAGCTGCACCTGCTGGGCTCCAAGCATTCCAAGCACCAGAAGTCACTTTAAAAGAATACGTGCCAGCTTGAAGAGCAAGTGTTTGTGTATTGCCGGTTACTGAGTTTAGATTGATAGTTGCTGCTGTCGCTGAAAGTGGAGCTGCGAAAAGCATGGTAATTAAACCAGCTGATTTTAAATTTAAACTTTTCATGGTTATATCCTTATAGGAGGTTATAAAATAAAACTGTGAACTAACATGGTTTTAATTATAAGCGGCTGTAGATTATAAGATACTGTACTTTAGTACTATTGATTGACATTATTCAATAAGTCATGTGACGCCATGGTTTACAAGTGAGCTTCGGGGTCAGTTAATTACCCTTGTTTAAGTAAAAGCATCATCGCTGCCAAGGAGTTGAAGTTCAAGTCTTCTAATTTTTTCAATAATGACGGTAGATAGTTAGCGTTATGAGAGATAAATCGTTCATAACTTTGTATTAGTTGTAAAACATGAGCTGTATCAATATTTTGATGAAAACTAGCCATGCCAATGATGGTTGTCTGAATATTGGTAAAACAGGTAATGAGTCTAAGGTAACTCTCGAATAAAGATTGCTGGCTTGAAAATAGGAAGCCAGAATAAAACAAGTGTGAAATTAAATAGTTTTCTAGAAAATAGCCTCGTTCTTGCAAAAAGGGCTGATAATATTTTTCATCTGCATGTTGATATTTTTCGAGTATTTTATCTATTTCAAACTCATGATAGTTTATACCTAAGCCCTGATTTAACCAGTTTAGACACTCTGCTAAGCGAGGATTACGCGATGCTGGATAATCAGTAACCAACATCGTAAGAGAGTATTCGAGCTTTAAGTGTGGGATTGATTTAAATTGTCGATATTGCGTTAATATTTCATCAGGACCTTCGAGATTATCAATAAACTCGACAATTAACTGATTCATCAATATATGATTGTTTTCTTGAAATCCATCATTGAGTTTATCTAAGAATAATCCCAAGAGAAATAGGCGTTCATCTAAACTAATTTGTCTCATTTGTATGATATGAAATGAGACGGTTCGTATAGCATCATAGGTTTGCTGAAAATCGTCTGATGAATACGAAGCTAGCTTTAATTGATATGTTTGTATTCGTTTGGAGTGAACTGTCGACGCATCAATATCAATTAACTGTATGGGGGAACTGGGTAAAATGGCTAAGCGAGTGACTTCAGGACAAGCTAAACTCAGCGCTGATTCAGGCTGACTAAAAAGATTGCGTGGGTCACGTGGAAAATTCGTGCAGGTATCTGATAAATGATTTTCACCACAACGTTGATAGATATCGCATAATTTATCCTTATTTAAAAAAGGACAAGAAGCATCATCACGCAACTTGATTTTATACTTTGACCCTGTCAATTTCCCTTTATCGTGGACTATATTGTTTAAGACTTCTTTTCTAACTGCTATATCTTCAATTTTTTTATATTTTCGATATGTATTATTATCTATACTGACCTGCCAACCGCTACAACAGCTATCTTCACAATCAGAACCAATACATTCGAATTTATCATAATAGTCCAGAACCTTCATAATTTAATCCTAAATAACCGTTTAAATAATTCTGCTAAATTGATACTTTACAGAATCGTTACAAAATACAGAAATTTATCGGACTAATACATGAATCAAGGCGGTGGCGGCTAACTTGATGCGTCAATCAATCATTAAGGAAACCCTATCTATGTCGTTTAGTGCTTTAAATTTGTGTGATGAACTTTTGAAAGCGGTTGCAGAACAAGGTTATATAACGCCTTCACCCATTCAGGTTGAAGCTATTCCGGCGGTGCTGAGTCAGCGTGATGTAATGGCGGTGGCACAGACGGGCACGGGAAAAACAGCTGGTTTTACATTGCCTATGGTGCAGCTATTGTCAGATGCTCCAACACCACAAGCTCACAATGTACGTGCCATAGTGATTACGCCGACGCGTGAGCTTGCAGCTCAAGTTGCCGAAAGTATTGAAAACTACAGCCGTCATACAACTATTCGATCTACCGCGGTGTTTGGTGGGGTGAGAATCGAGCCACAGATAGCCGGACTACAAGCAGGTGTCGATGTGTTGGTGGCGACTCCGGGTCGTTTGATTGATCTTTATAATCAACAAGCAATTAATTTTGATCAGCTGGAAATATTGGTCTTGGATGAGGCCGATCGTATGTTGGAATTAGGCTTTATCGACGATATTCGTCATATCCAAACGCTGCTGCCTAATAAACGTCAAACCTTGATGTTTTCAGCGACGTTTTCTAAAGAGATTAAATCGCTTGCAAACAGCATGCTTAATAATCCCATTTTGATTGAAATCACCGCCGCTAACAGCATTGTCGATACGATTAATCAAAAGTTATATCCCGTAGCTAAGGAATACAAAAGTGACTTGCTCATTTACCTGATTAAATTCAACAGTTGGCATCAAGTTTTGGTATTTAGTCGAACTAAACAGGGTGCAGATAGTTTGGTGGTCACACTGAAAAACGCTGGAATTAATGCTGACTCCATCCACGCCAACAGAACCCAACATGCACGTACGCTCGCTTTAGATGGGTTTAAAAATGGCACGATTAAAGTGTTAGTCGCCACTGATATTGCTTCACGGGGCATTGATATTAATCAGCTACCTTGTGTGGTGAACTTTGACCTGCCTTATGTGGCTGAAGATTATGTGCATCGGATTGGTCGTACGGGTCGAATTGGTACTGCAGGTTTGGCGGTTTCATTTTTTAGTGAAGATGAAACTAAGCAGTTAGCGTCTATTGAACGTGTTATTGGTTATGCATTAGAACGAGAAATTATTGCAGGTTTTGCTCCGCTTTCGCCTGCCAGTTCACCATTTGACGATGACGAGTTTGGTAATTTTGAGCCAGATTCGAATAGGCAGCATAAGGGAAAATCTAAAGGCCGTAGAAAGCGTTAAACAACTTTGCCGATCATTTATACAGAACACGCACAATCTCAACTTAAAAATTAAGTATCGTTTGGTCAATTGATTTTAGTTCTCTAACTAAACTAAAGTACCGCTTATGAATCCACTCTATTTTCAGTGTTAAAAAGGATTAAACATGTCAGACAGCATTTTCATTGGGCAAGCAGGTGAACTCGCCATCACGTTATTGCCCAAATTGGCTAATCGTCATGGTTTGATTGCGGGTGCGACTGGCACAGGTAAAACGATTACCATGCAAGGGTTGGCAGAAGGTTTTAGTGAAATAGGTGTGCCAGTATTTTTAGCTGATATTAAAGGTGATGTATCCGGTGTTACACAACCGGGCAAAGCGCATCCTAAAGTGGCGGAACGTGTTGTCTTAATGAATTTGGATGATTTTAAGTTTCAAGGTTTCCCCGCTACTTTTTGGGATATATTTGGCAAGCAAGGGCATCCTGTTAGAACAACTATTTCTGATATGGGTCCGTTGTTAATGTCTCGATTGCTTAATCTTAATGACACTCAAGAAGGTGTATTGTCGTTAGTGTTTCGTGTCGCGGATGACAATGGCTGGCTATTGTTGGACATGAAAGATCTACGCGCGATGCTTAAATTTGTCGCTGATAATGCGGCTGATTTTCAGACAGTGTATGGCAATGTTTCTGCGGCGAGTGTGGGCGCGATTCAACGTCGATTGATTACGTTAGAAGATCAAGGTGGTGATCAATTATTTGCAGAACCCGTACTCAATCTTGATGATTTGATGCAAACTGACTCTGAAGGTAAAGGCGTGATTAATATGCTGGCGGCCAATACGCTGATGAATTCGCCTCAGTTATACAGCACGTTTTTATTGTGGTTGATGTCACAATTATTCGAACAATTACCCGAAGTGGGCGATCCCGAAAAACCGAAACTAGTATTGTTTTTTGATGAAGCCCATTTAATCTTTAAAGATGCGCCACAAGTATTATTAGATAAAGTGGAACAAGTCGTCCGCTTGATTCGTTCAAAAGGTGTTGGTGTGTATTTCGTTACTCAAAATCCAACCGATATTCCTGATAGCGTGTTGGCTCAATTAGGTAACCGAATTCAACATGCTTTACGTGCTTATACGGCTCGCGATCAAAAAGCAGTACGAGCCGCCGCCCAAACTTTTCGTGATAATCCTGAACTAGATACTGAAACCGTCATCACTGAGTTGGCGGTGGGCGAGGCATTAGTTTCATTATTAGATGAAAAAGGGCGACCACAAATTGTGCAACGCACGTTGATTAAACCGCCTAAAAGCCAAATTGGACCGATTACAGATAGCCAACGCACGGTATTAATGTCTAATTCGCTGGTGGCGGGTGTGTATGAAAAAATGGTGGATAGAGAATCAGCCTATGAAATATTAAATAAACGGGCAGAAGAACTTGCTAAAAAACAACAAGCTGATGAAACGGCGGCTACTCAAGCTAAGGAACAAGCAAAAGCTGAAAAACCAAAAACGACAAGTCGACAACGTGAAACACCAATGGAAGCCTTTTTCAAAAGTGCGATGCGTTCGATTGGTACCCAAATCGGTGGTAGGTTAGTGCGTGGTATCTTGGGTTCTTTATTAAAAGGTAAATAAGATTTATTACTTTAGATTATTCAAAAACACGTCAGCCTTAATGCCAACATCGGAAAAAAGATGACACCTGATTCAAAAGACTTTTGGTTCTTGCCCTTAGGCGGCACGGGCGAAATCGGCATGAACATGAATCTATATGGTCATGATGGACAATGGTTAATGGTCGATTGTGGTGTGATTTTCGACCAAAATACCGATGTCGATGGTGAAGAAATAACGGGGCCGCATCATCATGTGCAAATGGCTGATCCCCAATTTATTGTTGATCGCCGCGCTCAACTTGCCGGATTAGTCATTACTCATGCTCATGAAGATCATGTCGGTGCTGTGCCGTATTTATGGCAACAATTACGCTGTCCGATTTATACCACGGCGTTTACCGCTGAAATCTTACGACGCAAACTCGTTGAAGTCGGTTTAGACAAAAAAGTACCTGTTCACATTATCGATGTCGACAAAGATAATAAGCAGACAATCGGCGTATTTGATGTTGAATGGGTGAGGTTGACGCACTCGATCCCTGATCCTTATGCCTTAATTATTAGCACGCCAGTGGGAAAAGCATTTCATACCGCAGATTGGAAACTCGATCCCGCGCCTTTAGTCGGTCAAGGTTTTGATGAACAGCGTTATCGTGCAATGGCGGAGCAAGATATTGATGTGATGGTTTGTGATTCCACTAACGCTAATGTGCAAGGACATTCTTTAAGCGAATCGCAGTTATATCAAGGTTTAAAAAAACATATCGAACAAGCAAAAGGACGAGTAGTTGTCACGTGTTTTGGTAGTAATATCGCTCGCTTATCGACACTTGCTAAAATCGCCCAAGAAACGGATCGTCATCTTGGCTTATTAGGAAGATCGCTCATTAATATGGTGTCAGCGGCGCGAGCCAGTGGTGTGTGGGAATATGGCAATACCTTGGTTGATTCAGAACATTTAAGTTATTTGCCTGCCAGTACCGTGTTATTAGTTGCCACAGGGAGCCAAGGCGAACCGCATACCGCCTTAAATCGTTTAAGTATCAATGCCTTTCGTGACTTGGATTTACAGCCAGGTGATACCGTTATTTTCAGTTCAAAATTAATACCAGGCAATGAGTTAGCAGTAGAGTCATTAATTCAACGTCTCAAAGAAAAGCAGTTAATTGTTGTTACGGCAGATGACAGTATTTTGCCGATTCATGCATCGGGTCATCCGGCTGCTGATGAACTTAAACTGATGTACGACTGGGTGAAACCGACTTGTGCGATTCCGGTTCATGGTGAAATGCATCACTTACAAGCCAATGCCAAAATTGCTAAATCAGTCGGCGTACAACAACAATTATTAGGTAAAAATGGCGATGTGTTTTTCATTGCACCGGTGAAAGGCATGCGGCGAAATGCCGTTAAAACAGGTCGATTGGGTTTGGCTGCTAAAATGAAGCTGGTGAAGATTTAAACCGTTTAAGCTTTAAACCATTTTTTCCGTCAAACTGGCGTTAAAAATACTCACATATATTATAATTTTTGCGTAGCAGGAGAGGGCAACATCAATATTCTTCACACCTCAGATTGGCATATCGGTCGTTCTTTATATGGCCGCAAACGTTATGATGAATTTGCCGAGTTTTTAGATTGGTTAGTGGTAACGATTGATCAACAAAAGATTGATGTTCTGCTGGTGGCAGGCGATATTTTTGACACCACGACGCCGAGTAACCGCGCCCAATCTTTGTATTACAAATTCCTAACCCAAGTGGCTGGTTCAGCTTGTCGGCATATTGTGATTATTGCCGGAAATCATGATTCACCCTCATTTTTAAATGCGCCGAAGAGTTTACTGCGCGCGTTAGATGTTCATGTGATAGGTGCGATTTGTGAGCAGCCAGATGAAGAAGTATTGGTATTAAATGATCTTGCTGGTCAACCTGAACTCATTGTCTGCGCCGTGCCGTATTTACGCGACCGCGATATTCGCTCGGTCGAAGCGGGCGAGAGTATTGAAGATAAAGAGCAAAAACTGATCGATGGCATACGTCAGCATTATCTTGATGTGTGTGATTTGGCTGAACAAAAACGACAAGCGTTAAATCCGGATGTGCCGATTATTGCGATGGGGCATTTATTTACTGCTGGTGGGCAAACGATTGACGGTGATGGCGTAAGAGAATTGTATGTCGGTTCATTGGCTCATGTGACAGCAGGGATCTTCCCAGAATGTATCGATTATCTTGCTTTAGGCCATTTACATGTGCCACAAAAAATTAATGATTCGGAGTTAAAACGTTATAGCGGCTCACCATTACCGATGGGATTTGGTGAGGCAAACCAGCAAAAAAGTGTGTGTTTAGTCAGTTTTAATAAACGAGCTGCAACGCTGAACTTGGTCGATGTGCCTACTTTTCAAAAATTACAGCAAATAAAAGGCAATTGGCAGGCGATTGAAACTCAGATTAAAACCCTTATCACAACGAATAATAATGCATGGCTAGAGATTATTTACGATGGCGATGAGGTATTAACCGACTTGCGTGAACGTCTTGAAGCATTGATCGATGGAACGGATATCGAGTTGTTGAAAGTAAAAAATAATCGAATTATTAACCGCGTTTTAAATCGTATTGATGAGTGTGAAACCCTTGATGATTTGAATGAAAATGATGTGTTTGAACGTTGTTTGAGTGCCCACAATGTATCTGCAGAACAACGAACTGAATTATTACGCTCGTATCAAGAAACCCTTACCCAGCTACATGAAGATGATGCCCATGCAGAATAAAGGCCGACCATAATGCGGATCATTCAATTACGCTTTCAAAACTTAAACTCATTAGTTGGTGAATGGTTGATTGATTTGAGTCACCAGGCATTTGTCGCTGATGGTATTTTTGCGATAACAGGGCCAACAGGTGCCGGAAAATCAACCATTTTAGATGCGATGTGTTTGGCACTTTATGGTCGTACGCCACGCTTAAAAAACATTAGCAAAAGTAGTAATGAAATCATGTCACGGCAAACGGGCGAATGTTTTGCTGAGATTATTTTTGAAACCAATACCGGAAAGTACCGTTGTCATTGGAGCCAACATAGAGCGCGTAAAAAAGCTGAAGGCGATTTGCAATCACCTAAACATGAAATTGCTGATGAGACGACGGGCAAAGTTATTGAATCAAAAATACGTGCTGTTGCTGAAAAAATAGAACAAGCGACAGGTATGGACTTTGACCGTTTTACTCGTTCAATGTTATTGGCACAAGGCGGGTTTGCTGCTTTTTTACAAGCCGATCCCGATCAGCGCGCGCCAATATTAGAACAAATTACCGGTACTGAAATTTATAGCCAGATCTCGGTTAAGGTTCATGAACTACGTGCTGAACAAAACAAAAAATTAGACTTGTTAATGGCTGAATTGGCAGGCATGCAAATACTGAGTGAAGAAGATGAAAAACAGTTAACAGATGAGTTAACAGAAAAAACAAACAACAATGATGTTTTAGTTCAGCAATTAAAACAAAAAAATATAGCAATTGGCTGGCTAGAAGGGCTTGATAACAGCGAAGCAGAATTGCAATTACTACATCAACAGCAGCAAGAGTTGGTTATTCGCCAACAGGCTTTTCAGCCCGAATTAGAAAAACTGGAACGAGCAAATCACGCTTTGGAGTTATCGGCAGACTATGCTGGAATCACTGCGATGCGTAGTGAGCAACAACGAAGTCAACATTCGCTAGTGAGCAATCAACACTCTTTACCTGAATTTGATAAACAAAATGTACTTACGATACAAGAGTTCGATCTCGCTACTACAACACTTGCAGAGATAAAGAATAATCAAAAACAAGCGCAGAGCTCGATTAAAAAAGCACGAGAATTAGATCTTAAAATTCAAGAAAAACAAACACCGATTAAGCACGCTCAAGAAGTTATCAATGCTCATCAGCAACAATATGAAAAGCTGACAATACAACAACAAGACGATAAGAAAGCCCTCCAGAATAATCAGGCTAAGTTGTCAGATCTTACTGACTTACTTGACCAGCATAAAACTGATGAAGGGCTGATTGAGCAGCTGGAAAAAATTCGAAATCAGTTTAAATCGTTAGCTGAGCTTGCTGGTCAACAACAGCAAAAGAAAATCCAGCTGGCAGATGCAGAGTTGAAAAAGTTGGAAACGGCACAAGTGTGGCAAGCACAAGCGCACTTATTAGCTAATCAACAAAAAGAGTTTGAGCAACTAGAAGCTCATGTAAAGCAATATCAACAACAGCTGGCGGAGCAGTTAGATTCTCGAAGCCTCACTGAGTGGCGACAAGATTTGAACGTGCTGGCAGAACGTAAAATGCTATTAGAGAAAAGTCAGCTTGCGATGCAATCTTTAGTTGGGTTTAAACAGCGTCTGAATAAGCTTACTGAAAACCAGACCCTTTTAAATGCAACTGAGCTGGATGTAACGCAAGAATTTAATCATAAAACTGAAGCTATGAGTGGTTTGGAACGAGAAATCGCTTTACTCGAAACGCAGTATGATTTGCAGAAAAAAATTGAATCTTACGAAGAAGCTCGTCAGCATCTGCATGATGGAGAACCATGCCCACTTTGTGGCGCAAATGAGCATCCCTATGCCCAAGGTAATATTCCCGTTTTAAATGACACTTTGAGTCGCTTAACTACTGCGAAGTCAGACTTAAAATTGAGCTCAGTAAACCTAGCAAATCTTAGAATTAAGTTGGCTGAAACTCAAAAAGATAAGCAGCAAAATAGCCTGCACCAGCAAGAAATGAATACTAAGATTAAAGATGAAGAGGGGCTCTTAGCCGGCCTTTATTCTAAATTAGCAATGGCAGGCGAAGTAACAGATTCACTACTGACAGATAGCTTGCAGGATAATGATATTAAATTTAAGCGAGTCACAAGCATCGTCAGTAATGCTGAAATGGTGGAGCAAAAAATAGTCGGTGAACGTGAGGCATCGGATAAAAAACGAGATGAACTCACAGCAGTGGATAAACAATTACAACAGCTCAATCACACTAAACTTAACGCCGAACAAGCTGTTGAACGTTTGGCTGAGGAATTGGCAAATGTAATCGCTGGTCTTCAAACAACACAACTAGCCATTATGGCTGATGTTGCGATTTATGGTGTTGAAGAGCTGACTGTAGAAACATCAGATGAAATCTTGCAGCAGTTGACGGCTCGACGTGAGCAATGGCGAGCATGGCAAAAAGATAAATCTATTATTGAGCCATTGATGAGTGGTTTGAACAGTCAAATAAAGCACCAAGCAGAACAACTCACCAAGCTTGAATCTGACTTGAACATTCAACAACGAACATATCGCCAATTAGAAAGTGATTGTGCAGCCTTAAGCCAAGAACGAATAACGTTATTTGCCGATAAGAACCCTGATATCGAAGAGGCTCGTTTAAGTCATTTAGTTGAGCAAGCTGAAAATAATCTCGATTTAGTCAGGCAAAAGGCTCAGAAAGCAGAACAAGCATTAACCAATTTAAAACACAAAATTGAAACTTTGCTGCATGATATTGCTGAGCGAACAGAGCAATTAAGCTCGGCAGAGACAAGCTTTAGGCAGCGCTTACTGACATCAGGTTTTAATGATGAACAAACTTATAAGACTGCTTGTCTGAGCGATGAGAGGCGTAAGGCGCTGCAAGAGCAAGCACAACAACTTATAAATGAACACAATGCCTTGTTGACTCGCATTGATGATAAAACAACACACTTAGCCAAAGAACGAGAAAAGCAGATTACTCAGCAATCACTTCTTGAATTAAAAGAGCGTGTTGAAACGCTGAATTTAAACGTGAGTAATTTGCAACAGGCTATGGGCGCGATTAGACAAAAACTGAATGGTAATAACGAGATAAGGCTTCAACAACAATCACGTATAGAACAGATTGATGCTCAAAAACGTGAATGTAGCCGTTGGAATACCTTACATGAACTGATTGGTTCAGCCGATGGCAAAAAATATCGTAATTTTGCTCAAGGGCTAACTTTTGAAATGATGATTGGGCATGCTAATCGTCAATTGCAGAAAATGACAGACCGGTATTTATTGATTCGCGATCAGCTACAACCACTAGAGCTGAGTGTGGTTGATAATTATCAAGCAGGTGAAACTCGGTCGACCAAAAATTTATCGGGTGGCGAGAGTTTTATTGTCAGTCTGTCATTGGCGTTAGGGCTGTCGCAAATGGCGAGTAAAAATGTTCGTGTGGATTCTTTATTTCTTGATGAAGGTTTTGGGACATTAGACGAAGAAGCGTTAGATACGGCGTTAGAAACCTTATCTGGCTTGCAGCAAGAAGGGAAATTGATTGGTGTGATTTCGCATGTGCAAGTGCTGAAAGAACGCATTAGTACGCAAATTCAAATCAGTCCGAGTTCTGGCGGTCGCAGCATTATTAGTGGACCGGGGATTTCGAGATTAAACGGTTAAATAAGAATTGATCGTGGCTTTGATAGTAAAACTTCAATCTCTTCTACGGATAAAGGTTTAGCAAGAAAAAAACCTTGACCATATTCACAGCCTGCTTCAGTCAATATTGCTTGCTGTTCTGCGGTTTCGACGCCTTCTGCAATCACTTTTAAGCCTAACGATTGCGCCATGACGATAATCGTTTTAGTGAGAATGGCATCATCAGAGTTTGATGTGAGATGTTTTACAAAAGATTGATCTATTTTTAAGAAATCCAATTTGAATTTTCTTAGATAGGACAAAGATGAGTAGCCAGTACCAAAATCATCAATGGCAAATTTAAAGCCTTGTTGACGCAAGTTGCATATTTGTTGAGTGGTATCGTTTGTGGACTCTAACAACACACCTTCTGTTATTTCAATAGTGATATCACGGCTCGATAGATCAATACCTTTTAAAATATCAAGCCAATGTTGGTGTTTTCGAACACTACAAAATTGAACAGGCGATTTATTAATTGTAAGCTTTAATGATGGATCGAAGTTCAATTGCCACTGTTTAAGCTGTTTGGCAGCGGTGGTAAAGACCCAGTCCCCAATGTCATGAATTAACCCCGTTTCTTCTGCAAGCGGAATAAATGTCATGGGACTAATCATCCCATCTATTGGATGTTGCCAGCGAATTAATGCTTCTAGTTTGCATATTTTCCCTGTCGATAATTCAAAAATAGGTTGGTAGTAGAGAATAAATTCGTTATTTTCTATTGCACGTCGCATGGCATCAATCAAACGGGAACGCGCTAACGTTGAATCCTGCATGCTTTTGGTGAAATAACTAAAACCGTTGTGGCCATTATGTTTTGCTTGGTACATGGCTTGATCTGCATTTTTGATTAGCTCCTCACTGGTTTCGGCATCATTAGGGAAAAGTGTGATGCCGATACTGGTTGATATATGAACGACCTTGTCATCAATTTGAAAAGGTAAAGCCAGTTGATGAAGGATATGTTTGGCAATGTGTTCGGCATCAATAAAATTAGATAACTCAGGCAAAATAACGGTAAATTCATCGCCGCCTAAACGCGCTACTGTATCGCTGTCACGTACGCAATAACTGATACGCTGAGCCGTTTCTGTTAATAATAAATCTCCCATGATGTGACCGAGGCTATCGTTTACTTGTTTAAAATGATCAAGATCGAGAAACATTAAAGCTAATGTATTTTTCGACCGTGTCGCATTTTTGATCTCTTGTTCTAAGCGATCATGAAACATTTGACGATTAGGTAACCCGGTTAATGCATCAAAATTTGCTTGGGTCCAGATCAACTCATCGGTGTGTTTTTTATCGGTAATGTCACGAATAAAGGCGCAAAAGTCATATCCGTCTTTAGTTTTAATATGACTAATACCTAACTCAATAGGAAACTCATGACCATCACGGTGTAATGCTGTTATTTCAAATCGGGTATCAATTACTTTTTTTATCCCCAATGTTAGAAAGCCTTTAAGACCCTCGGCATGAGCTTGGCGGTATTGCTCAGGGATAATTAATTTAGATAATTTTCTTCCCAAGACTTCTGTTTTAGTCCAGCCGAAAATAACTTCAGCTTGCTGATTCCAATCGTTAATAAGGCCGTGATGATTGATTTGTACAACGGCATCGAGCGCAGTATTAATGATGGTTTGAGTGCGAAGCGCATTTTGATGACTCTCCGCCAATAAATTATTAAAACCGTCCACCATGGTATTAAAGTTATCGCTTATTTGAGCCAATTCATCATGGGTCGCTAAGTTAATGTGTTCGCTCGTATCTCCTTTTGAAAATCTTTTAGATGCATCGTGGAGAATTTTCATATTGTCACAAAATGAGAGATAGTGACCGATGACAAAGTAAAGTTTGAGTAACAGCGTCAGTCCGGCGATGATTAATGAAGTGTATAAAGTCTGATTGGCATGACTAATTTTATCTGTTAATAGCTGTTTGCAGGCTGGTAATAGGGATTGGTATAAGTAATTGTAACCTTGGTTAATGAGATCGGTTGACAAGGTCAGAAACTCAACGGCAGATATTGAAAATTGTCGATTATAAATATCATTTTCTACGATAATGATCATTTGATGGGCAGCATCGGTGATCGTTTTAAAATTAGCTAAGAGCGCAGGGTATAATGGTCGAGAAATTGTCGTTAGCTTTTGTACGTTTGAATTTAATGAGGTTAATGCTATTTCTAAATCACTAACATATTGTTGAAGTATTCTTTTTTCATCTTCGCTTAATGATTTTTTGGCAAGAATACCTGTGCCTTTTGCTCTGACTTGGCCTAATCGTTCAAGTGTTTGGGGCAGTTCTTCGATAATGGTGTCGTATAAATAATATTCACGAATATCTGAATCGAATATGAGACCATATTTATTGGCTATCGCCGTTTCAAAATCAAGAAGACGTTTAATCAGTGAAGTGTGAGCAAAGAAATTATTTGTTAATGTTTGCTGAAGCCCTGATTGTTCAAGTCTCTTCCAGTCTGCTTGAATAGCACGCCATGATTCCAATTGGATGAAGTCATCGGGCAATGCTCGTTCAAACTGGCGTATGTTTTCTGCTATTTGGAGTTCAGCAGTAGACAATGATTGTTGAAGTTCATTGAGATTTCCCCCAATAATGCCAGCAGATAATCCTCGGTGTATTTCTATTGACTGAATGTTTTGAGATATTGGTTTAATTAGCGTCAAACCAATGAGTTTATCTGATGAGGTACTTACAACGTGATTAAGCATTGTAAAAAAACTATAAATAATGAAGACGAGAGTAGCTGTCGTTAAAAAACCAAGAAACAAGAATTTTTTCCGATAACTTAAATTGTTCATCACAATCAGTGCGGGTTTAAATAATGATCTTAGTAGATTAGTCATAGTGATTCATAATCCTTATCTTTTTCTCTTTATCTGATTATCGTTTATAAACTACGATGCGTCTATTTTGTTATGATCGCGTCCATGAAAAGAACTGACTTCCAATTTGAACTACCTGAGGCACTCATTGCCCAGTTTCCTTCCCCACAGCGTAATGCCAGTCGTCTACTTAAATTAGAGGGCAATAATGGTGATCTGACAGATCTGCAATTTGTTGATTTTCCTAGTTTGTTACGACCCGATGATTTATTAGTGTTTAATAATACTCGCGTTATTCCAGCACGATTATTAGGTCAAAAAGACAGCGGCGGTAAGATAGAAGTGCTGGTGGAACGGGTGTTAGATGACCATCGTGTATTAGCGCATGTTCGCAGTAGTAAGTCACCGGGAACCGGACGACATCTCTTATTAGAAGATGTGTTGGATGTTGAAGTGCTGGGTCGTCATGATGCTTTATTTGAATTGCATTTTCATGTTGATGGCACGGTTACTGAAGCGTTAGAAACGCATGGTCGATTGCCTTTGCCGCCGTATATTGAGCGTGATGTGGCAAAAGAAGATTTAGAACGTTATCAAACGGTTTATGCACAACATACCGGCGCGGTTGCTGCACCAACGGCGGGTTTGCATTTTGACCAAGCAATGCTTGATACCATTAATCAATTAGGCATCGAAACCGCTCACGTCACTTTACATGTTGGTGCAGGTACCTTTCAGCCTGTGCGAGTTGATGATATTAAAACCCACATCATGCACTCCGAACGTATTGAAGTATCCGCTGAAGTCTGTGAACAAGTTAAAGCCACACGTGAAAGAGGCGGTCGCGTAATTGCTGTTGGTACAACCAGTGTTCGCGCGTTAGAAAGTGCTTCACATTCAGGCATTATCGAACCTTTTAGTGGCGAAACCGAGATTTTTATCTATCCGGGGTATCAGTTTAAAAGTGTTGATGCGATGGTCACTAACTTTCATTTGTCCGAATCAACATTATTAATGTTAGTTTCGGCATTTGCAGGTAGAGACCATGTTATATCCGCTTATCATCATGCCATCGAACAACAATATCGCTTTTTTAGTTATGGTGATGCCATGTTTATTACCAAGAGATCTATATGAATACATTAGATAATATTCGTTTTGTATTAGTGGGCACGACGCATCCGGGAAATATCGGCGCAGCAGCACGTGCGATGAAAACCATGGGGTTAACTAATCTTCATTTAGTAACACCTAAGATTTATCCAAGTGCCGAAGCAACGGCTCGGGCATCGGGTGCGGATGATGTGTTAGCCCGCGCGGTTGTACATGACACATTAGATGCTGCATTAGCGGGTTGCCAACAAGTGTATGGCATGAGTGCACGTTTACGACATTTGCCAGTGCCTGTTGTGAATCCACGTGAAGCGGTCAGCCGTATTCAACAATCGCCAGATGACACCCAAATTGCCATCGTGTTTGGTCGTGAACATTCTGGTTTATCAAATGAAGAGCTCGATCGTTGTCATCATTTGGTTAATATTCCAGCTAATATTGAATATAGCTCGTTGAATTTAGCTGCAGCGGTTCAAGTATTAGCTTATGAACTTAAAATGAGCTTTGATCCAACCATTGTTGTCGGGCGAATTGGCGAAGAACGCGAAGCCATAGATGCCAATGATTTGGAACATTTATACGGTCATTTTGAGCAAACATTAACGGCGATTGGTTTTCTTGATCCAGAAAATCCACGTAACTTAATGCGCCGTTTACGCCGTTTATTTAACCGTGCAGAACTTGATCGAAATGAATTACAAATTTTGCACGGAATCTTACGTGCGGCTGAGGTTAAAAAGGGGGAATAATGTCAGAAAAAATCACGTTATGGCAGTCGATTAAAGAAGACATTTATTGCGTATTTGATCGCGATCCTGCTGCTCGCACTGTCTTTGAAATTATTACCACTTATCCTGGTGTACAAGCAGTGCAATGGCATCGCTTAAGTCACTGGTTATGGCAACATAATTTAAAATGGCTGGCACGATTTTTATCCACATTTAGTCGTTGGATCACGGGTATTGAAATTCATCCAGCCGTTAAAATTGGTCGTCGCTTTTTTATTGATCATGGCATGGGCGTCGTGATTGGTGAAACTGCTGAAATTGGTGATGATTGCACTTTGTATCATGGCGTAACCTTAGGTGGTACATCATGGAAAGAAGGCAAACGTCACCCTACTTTAGGTAATGACGTTGTGGTTGGAGCTGGTGCAAAAGTATTAGGTCCAATTTGTCTGCATGATGGCGCAAGAATCGGTTCAAATGCCGTCGTTGTTAAATCAGTAGCCGCAGGCAATACGGTTGTGGGTGTGCCGGGGCGAGTAGTTGGCACTAATTTAACTGAAGATGAAAAACAGAAACAAAAACTGGCTCAAGAAGTCGGGTTTGATGCTTATGGTGCTTCATGTTCAACCTTAGATCCTGTTGCTACGGCTATTCATGGCTTAATTGAGCATATTCACGCTTTAGATAAACGTGTGGAAGCGATGTCTGAAACGATTCATCAGCTTGGCGGCGAAGTATCAAATGAGCTTATGCCTGAAATAAATAGCTGTGAATTAGACAAAGATTCATCAGAGCCTGACCCAACTAAATAAACATCTGCAGATACAAACTCTGCTGCGTATAAAAGTTGACTAAAATAGTCGGGTATGTGAGAATTCGCCCAGATAATATATCCACATAATATAGAAGAGTATTCTCATGCGATTAACGACTAAAGGCCGCTATGCGGTGACAGCAATGTTAGATTTAAGCTTAAATTACGGCCAAGGATCGATAACATTAGCCGATATTTCTGATCGCCAAGGCATTTCATTATCGTATTTAGAGCAGTTATTCGCTCGCCTACGTAAGCAAGAATTAGTCAGTAGTACTCGTGGACCGGGTGGCGGTTATCGTTTAAGCCGAACGGCTGATGAAATTAGTGTATTAGATGTTATTTCAGCGGTCGATGAAAAAGTAGACAGCACCGCATGTGAAGGTAAAACCAATTGCCAAGGCGAAGAAGCCTGCTTAAGCCATGAATTATGGACCAGTTTGAGTGAACAAATTTCACTTTATTTGTCTGATATTTCCTTAGGTCAAGTGGTTAGAAATCATCAAAAAAGTAAAAATGGTGAAAAAGTAATTAGCTTCACAAGCATTTAATAGATAGGTAAATAATATGATTAAGTTAACAAATACAGCAGTAGCACGTGTACGTGACATGGTTATTAAGCGTGGAACAGGCGTAGGTTTACGCATCGGCGTCACAAAAAGTGGCTGTTCTGGTTATAGTTATGCGTTAGATTATGCAGAAACGATTGAAGATAATGATATTGTCATCGAGCAAGATGGCGTAAAAGTCGTCGTCGACCAAGAAAGTATGCCTGTTTTAGACGATTTGGTATTAGATTTTGTCAAACAAGGTTTAAATCAAAGCTTCAAATTCAATAACCCCAATGTTGTTTCATCTTGTGGTTGTGGTGAAAGTTTTAGCGTGACCAAATAAGTGACAATAAATGTCACATAGTGACTTTATATTCAAGTAGTAAATAGAACCAAATCAAGCCTAACTAGGTAAATCAATAACTTAAAAGTGGCACAACAACTGCACTAAAGCTAGCAAGGCAGATGCTGCTGATTTATCTAACTGAAAGGTATTTATTATGAAAAAAGTCCAACAAGGTTTTACATTAATCGAGTTAATGATCGTAATCGCGATTATCGGTATTTTGGCAGCGATTGCATTGCCTGCTTATCAAACGTATACTTTAAAAGCTAAGTTTACAGAGGTTGTATTAGCGACTAGTCCTGCTAAAATTGCTGTTGAAATAGGCCGGCAAACAGGGGTTGCGTTAGCAGATCTTGATGACGGTTCAAATGGTATCATCGCGATTGCTGCGGGCTCTAGTCCTTATGTAAGTACAGTCAGTACTACTAATGGTGTCATTACGGCAACGGCAACATCTATTGAAGGTTTAGCTGGCGAAACGTTCATTTTAACACCTAGTGCTGATGTTCCTGTTGTTTGGACTAAAAGCGGAACATGTGAAACTGCTGGTATTTGCTAAAATTTAGCAAATCAACAGAATCAAAGGGGTCAGACTCGATTGATTTGACCTGGATTCTAAAATTACGAATAAGCCTCAGTAGAAATACTGGGGCTTTTTTGTTTGTGAAGCAATGAGTATGATGAAGCCTTATTTCATAAGGATGTGAATAATGGCTCGCTTACCTCGATTAGTTTTAGTTGGACAGGCTCATCATGTGATTATCCATGGTAATAATCGTGAACCGATTTTTATTGCCGATGAGGATTATAAATTTTATCTCGAGAAATTGAGGTTGGCTTGTGAAAAACATCAATGCGACGTGCATGCTTATGTCTTAATGACTAATTATGTGCATTTGTTGATTACACCACATAAAGAAGATGGCATTGCTAAGGTAATGCAAATGGCGGGACGTTATTATGTGCAGTATTTTAATTATTGTTATCGACAAACAGGCACGTTGTGGGAGGATCGATATTAATTGATAGTGATCATTACGCGTTGATTTGTTATCGCTATATTGAGTTGAATCTGTCAGAGCAGGCATGGTTGATGAGCCTGCAAAGTATCCTTGGTCTAGTTATCATGCAAATGCATTAGGCGCTGATGATTTGCTAATTACGATGCATGTTTTATATAGTGATTTAGGTCAAACGGTAGAACAGCGCCTAGTTAATTATCGTGGTTTATTTGGGCATCATATTTCAGTTAAGCAGATTGAAAGTATTCGTGATGCTACGAATAAGTCTTGGGTTTTGGGAAATGACTTTTTTAAACAAAAGATAGAAAATGAATTAGGCATTCGTGTTACGCCAAAGTCTAAAGGTGGTGACCGACGATCAGCTTTATATAAGAAACAGGATAAAATCAATTGACTCTGACCCCATTGAAAAAAACGCTAAGTTTTGCATTGCTGTTTGTCTTTGCCTCCTTTTATGCTCAGCCTAATACTGGTGGCTCAGGTTTAGCGTTGACCTACAATATTCCAATCTGGACCGTTACCAGCTGGATAATAGTGGCTGGATTATTAATTAGTTCAATAAAAAAGCATCTTGTGTATCCAAAATTTTGGCCGTATTTGCTGATTTTTCCTGTGATTATGATCATAAACAGCCTAATGTCAGAGGTTATTCAATCCATTGAGTGGCTTTTTAGACAGTTATATATATTCGGCGGTGTTTTATTTTTATTTGCTCTATTTCAGTTTCAGATTAAACAGATGATGCTTGACCGCATTTTATTTATTCTAGTAATTGCAATTGGGTTGCATGCATTATTAGGAGCTTTACAAATTGTATCGCCTAATTTATTACCCTCTTATTTCCCATTTAATAGTGATCAAGTCCCACGGGGTATGTTCCAGCAAATTAATGTTCAAGCTAGTTTTTTGGCAACAGGATTGATTGTTAGTTTGTACTTGATTAGTCGTCCTAGCTTTAAATTTGCTCGTTTAATCGTTAAATCAGTGCTGATTCTTGCGTTTACATTAGCCTTATATGTGGTTATTGCCTCTGGATCTCGTATCGGTTTGTTATCTTTGTTCCTAGGTATTCCATTGGTTGTGTGGAGTCGATTTCATCAGCTCAAATCTCATAAACGATTATTGATAGCATTATTTATTGGCAGTTGTTTTAGTTTTATAGCAGGTCAGGCTGGTTTGCATAAAACCTTAGATAAAGCATTTCAACAGACTGAAAGTGTTTATTCAGCATCTCGTATTGATATGTACAGTATCGGTATAGAGTTAGTGGCGAAAGAACCGGTTTATGGTTATGGGATTGGCGGCTTTTTACGAGCATGGAATACACAAGCGTCGTATTATGTACTACGACATCCTGAGACTAAGTTGCCATCGGCAGTAAATCATCCACATAATGAAATTTTGTTTTGGATGATTGAAGCAGGCTTGCCTGCATTGTTTGGCATAGTCGTTTTCGCCGTCGGTATTTGTATTGCTTTGTATCAATGTGGTTTTCACCGTGGCGGTGCTTATGCAGCGATGTTATTACCGATTAGCCTACACACTCAAGTTGAATTACCTTTTTATATTTCTTCATTACATTGGTTTGTCTGGTTATTTCTAATCTATTTAGTGCTTAGACATCGCACTAAAACTGCAAACCTTAATCTTAGTTTGGCAATGACACGATTTATGCAATTAATTGCGGTAGGCTTAGCAGTTGTTGTAACGTTATTTATGATTAATACGGCGCGTGCTCAGGCAGATTTGTATGACTTACTTTACAACAAAAATGCACAGCCACCATATCTAAAACTCGCATTAAATAATCTATATACCAAAACATACGCAGAAGAGATTGCTATGCGTTCTATGCTGTACGCCAGCATAGAAAATAATGATAAAACTAAAGTTGATACGTTTGAAAATTGGGCATTGGATTATGTTGTTACTAATCCCAAATTAAAAATGTATGAAGATTTGATTTCAGCATCGGTCTTTCTTCGGCCTGAAGGGAAAGGCTGTGATGCAATCGAAGCTGGCTTAGCTATGTATGCTCACAACAAGCCATTAAAGCTTGCTTATGATGACAAATGCAAATAAGGAAATAACGCTTTAATTTTTTCATCTGGTAGCTCATTCATCGTTTCAATATTACGTTTAAATATTTCATCCGGTGAGGTCATCTTTTCAAGTGCTTTTTCTAATGTTGCTTCGCGAAGAATATGCAGGATTGGATAAGGTGATCGGTTGGTCAGGTTTTCAATTGAATCGATATCAGTTTCGGCAAAACAATAATCAGGATGAAAGCTAGCGATTTGGAATATGCCATCCCATTCAAATTCTTCTAACAGTGCATCTGCGAGATCTAAAAACTGATTATAGTCGTCAAACTTGTTCAACATATCTGGCACGATCAATAAGCTCGTTTCGACTTCTTCGGCAGGTGTTTGACTCATCAATGTGAGTTCAGCATATAAATCTGCCAGCAACACTTCTTCAGTTAATGCTTGGCTGACCGTAAAACGTACTTGTTTATTTTTACGGGGTGTCGCTGCAAATGGACACAGATTTAGCCCGATAACAACGTCATCGAGCCATGTTTCTACATCTAATATTGCATCATCAATAATGGTGCTCATTTAACACGCATACCTGCTTGTGCACCATCATCTGGGTTGAGAATAAATAAGTCTTTGCCACCAGGTCCAGCGGCCAACACCATACCTTCAGATAAGCCAAAACGCATTTTTCTTGGTGCTAAATTTGCGACCATTACAGTGAGTTTGCCAATTAAATCTTCAGGTGCATAAGCTGATTTAATGCCGGCAAATACTTGTTTTTCACCTAAGCCAATATCCAAAGTCAACTTAAGCAATTTATTGGCTTCTTCAACATGTTCAGCATTGACGATTTTGGCGATGCGTAAATCAATTTTGGCAAAATCATCAAAGCTAATTTCATCAGCAACTGGCTCAATATTAGTTGCTGTTTTAGATTTCTCTACGACAGCTTGTTCTACTGCCATTGTTTCTTTAGATGCTTGTTGAATAGCAATAATTTTGTCGGTTTCAATACGGGTCATCAAAGCTTTAAACGGGTTAATCTTATGATCTAATATCGGTGTTGCAATATCTGACCACAAGATTGGTTCAATATTAAGAAAGTCTTCTGCTTGTTCAGCCGTTGTAGGTAAAACCGGTTTTAAATAAGCGATTAAAACACGGAACAAGTTAATTCCCATGGTGCAAATATCGTGCACTTGTTGATCTTTACCTTGTTCTTTTGCCAACGCCCACGGTTTCATTTCATCAATATATTGGTTTGCTTTGTCGGCTAAGGCCATGATGTCACGCATCGCTTGACCAAATTCACGGTTTTCCATCTTATTGGCGATGGTGTCGGCTTGGTTAACAAAATCATCAAACAAAGCTTGTTCAGATAACGTACTTGCCAATTTGCCATCAAACCGTTTGCTGATAAATCCTGCACAACGACTAGCAATATTGACAACTTTGCCAACGAGATCTGAATTGATGCGGCTTTGGAAATCTTCTAAATTAAGATCGATATCATCAATGCCTGAACCTAGTTTGGCTGCAAAGTAATAACGTAGATATTCTGGATTCAAATGATCAAGATAAGTGCGTGCTTTGATAAATGTACCGCGTGATTTAGACATTTTTTTGCCATCAACGGTTAAAAATCCGTGAGCATAAATGGCATTTGGTCGACGGAAACCTGCGCCTTGTAACATGGCTGGCCAAAATAAAGCATGGAAATTGATGATGTCTTTACCGATAAAATGAATCATTTCGGTTGTGCTATCTGGTTTTAGATATTCATCAAAATCAACACCCGTGCGATCACAATAATTTTTGAAACTAGCGAGATAACCAATCGGCGCATCTAACCAAACGTAGAAAAACTTATTAGGTGCATCAGGGATTTCAAAACCAAAATACGGCGCATCACGCGAAATATCCCAATCTTTTAGGCCGCTTTCAAACCATTCATTCAATTTGTGACTGACTTCTTCTTGTAGATGGCCGCTACGTGTCCATTGTTTAAGATCTTCTTCAAAATCACCGAGTTTAAAAAAGTAATGTTCAGAATCTTTAGTAATTGGTGTTGCACCGGAAACGGCTGACACCGGATTTTTTAATTCTGTTGCATCGTAAGTTGCACCGCAGGCTTCGCAGTTATCGCCATATTGATCGGCAACGCCACATTTTGGGCATTCACCTTTAATAAAGCGATCAGGTAGAAACATTTCTTTTTCAGGATCATAAGCTTGGCTAATGGTACGGGTTGCGATATGACCAGCATCACGATTAGCAAGATAAACTTGGCTTGAAAGCGCCTTGTTTTCAGGACTATGCGTACTATGAAAATTATCAAAGTTAATAGCAAAACCAGCAAAATCAGCTTCATGTTCTTCTTGGATATTGGCAATAAGTTGCTCTGGCGTAATGTCTAGTTTTTGAGCATGCAACATGATCGGTGTGCCATGAGCATCATCTGCACACACATAATGGCACTCATTGCCTCGCATTTTTTGAAAACGAACCCAAACATCCGTTTGAATATATTCAACTAAATGACCTAAATGAATTGAACCATTTGCATAGGGCAAGGCGCTAGTAACGAGAATTTTTCTTTGCATGAAATAACCGGAAAATACGATAAAAATGTGCGTGAAAGATACCAGAAATCGACTTTTTACTCTACGACCATTTAGTTTTTTGTTGAAATAAAATTCCTCAGGAATGTTTATTTTTCATCACTTATTGATAATCGTGAGGCTTTCGATTAGATTTAAATTCATGATCACTGTTTGTAGTTAAATTATTAGGGGCATCGATGGAACTGAATTTACACGATATCCACGCTAACTCGATTGACTTGGCATTGGATAGAGCCCGCCAATATCGTTCCTTGTTAGAGCCTGAAATGGCGGAAAGCATTTGTTTAGATATTCTGAATATTGATCAAGACAATCAGCAAGCTTTAGTGCTTTATATTCTTTCATTAAGTGATCAGTTACACCATCCTGATAAACAAGCGCAGAGTAAGGTCATACAACAAGCTATTGAAAAACTAGATAGCGAATATCGTCGTTATTATTATGCAGGTTTGCTTAGTGAACGACAGGCGCGGTTTTTGCTTTCTCAACCGATGTCTCGTTCTTTTGCTTACGATTATTTCATTGAAGCCTTGCAAAATTACCAACTCGCCGAGCAAATGCGGCCTGAAAATAATGATGAAGCGATATTGCGGTGGAATAGTTGTATTAGAACCATTCAGAAAGAAAAGTTAGAACCTAGACGCGATCAAGACGTGTTAATTGATATGGAAAGCTAATCGTGAAGTTACTGCAACTACAAAAAAGATCGATGGCGCTCGCAGGGATGGTGATGGCCTTGTATCTCATCATTCATATGTTGACCAATTTAAGTTTTTTCAGTGAAAGTCGTTTTAGTCATTTTTATCATTGGTATAACAGTGGTGTGGTGCGTTGGTTAGTCTTAGCACTTATCAGCGGCTCATTATTTATTCACATTAAAGCAGCGATTCGAATCCGAAGAGTCAATGCCAAAGCAAGAACAGTTGCTTATAAAAAACACGATAAATTTCATATGCCTGCGATATTAGTGACTATCAGCATTGCATTTTTATTTGGTTTTATTGCCGTGCATGTCTTTCAAACATTATCCTTTGATGCCACCGATGTTTATAGCGAACTGATACAGCAGTTTCAATCGCCGTGGATGGTGTTGTTTTATTTAGCAGGTTTATTT
Organism: Methylophaga sp.; assembly: GCA_011053005.1. Classification (GTDB taxonomy): domain Bacteria; phylum Pseudomonadota; class Gammaproteobacteria; order Nitrosococcales; family Methylophagaceae. The sequence continues at coordinate 69 of DRHW01000002.1, read as the reverse complement.
GTGTTGATGATGCATTTGCATCATTCCTTAGCTAATGTTCTACAAACCTTGGGCAAAACTTCGGTGACT
>DRHW01000001.1 GCA_011053005.1 Methylophaga sp. | reverse complement strand
GCTTAATGTAATGCAGGCATTGAGTTTATCTGGTGGTTTATCGCCTTATGCTGAAGAAGACAATATTATTGTCCTCAGACAAAATGATGGTAAAGAACAAGTGATACCTGTTCATTATTCTGCTATTAAAAAAGGTAAAGATCTTACAAGTAACGTGACGTTAAAAAGTGGTGATGTGATCGTTATTCCATAGCCTTTAATCACTTTACTTATGATGAAAAAAATATTTTTGACAATTGCATTGCAATGTCTAACCTTGCACATTGCACAAGCAGCAGAGTGGTCATTGACATCGACGCTCAATCCAACATCAAAATACGATGACAATGTATTTTTGAGTGATACCAACAAACAAGACAGTTATCAGTTTCAGATTAAACCTACGCTAGTAGGAAAATATGCGTTGGAAAATGTTGAGTATTCAGTGAATTTGGGGTATGCGATTGACCGTTATTTATCTCTGTCTTATCTAGATAGAGAAAATCCGTTTATTAACTTCAACACTAGCCATCAAAATGAGCGCTCTACATGGGGACTTAGTGCTGGTTATGTTCAAGACAGTACCCGTAATGATGCCGAATTAGATACGGGTGATTTTAGAACAGAATCGACAATTACAACACGTTCTATTTCACCGTCATACAGTTATAAATTAACAGAGAGAGATTCGCTGTCGATCAGCGGTGGTTATACCGAGAAAACCTATTCAACCGATGATTTTAGTGATAATGAATCAGTCTCATTATCAACTGGCTGGCAACATCAATTTAGCGAAAGATTATCATCCGGTTTTAATTTTTCAGCGACGAATTATCAATCTGAGGGTACTGCCTTATCATCAGACAATGATATTTATAATCTTGGTGCTACACTAAATTACCAAGTGACTGAGCTATGGTCGCTAAGTGGCCAACTTGGAATGAGTAAATTGAATGGTGAACAGACCACTTCGGAGCTTAAAGACGAGAGCACAAGCTCGGGCACATCTTATAATGTCACTGCGAACCGCATGGGGGAGTTGGATAATTTTTCAATCACCTTATTTCGTGGACTAACACCGTCAAGTACAGGCGAAGTTAATGAGCAGGATAGGATTAGTGTTTCTTATTCAAGAAAATTAACTGAAACAATTAGTGCAAGTTTAAATACAAGTTATCAGCAAACAAGTTCAGCATTACAAGACGGCACGAATGAACGGAAGTATCTTAACTTTTCACCGTCAATTAAATGGCAGTTTGAACGTAACTTGGGTTTGAGTCTGGGCTATAATTATAGACAACAAAAACGTTCTAATCCATCAACTGATGCAACAAGCAATGCCGTGTTTGTGACTTTATTATATGACTGGGACGGCCTTAGAGCCTCTCGATAATCTACAGAGAATACAATGGAAGAAGAAGTAAAAGGACTAGATGATTATTTAAATATAATCGTCCGCCGTAAATATCTAGTCATCATTCCAGCAATAATATTAATTATTGCCAGTGCAGTGGTAGCGTATTTACTGCCTGCAACATACAAATCTGAAGGTCTGATTCTGATTGAATCACAAGAGATTCCGGCAGACTTAATTAAGTCGACCGTGACTAGTTATGCTGACCAACGAATAGAAGTCATTAAACAACGGATCATGACGACTTCAAAAGTGATGGCGATGGTTAATAAATATAATCTTTATCCAGATTTACGTCAAAAGTCACCTGCCTCAGAAATCGTAGCATTATTTCGAGATAGTATTGGTGTTGAAATGGTCGAAGCAAATGTGACAGATCCACAAAGTGGCCGCGGTAAGCGCGCAACGATCGCATTTAGAGTGTCTTTCATGGATAAGTCGCCACAACTTGCTCAGGTAGTGGCAAATGATTTGGTAACCGAATTCTTAAATGAGAACGTTAGAACGCGTACAGATCGTGCATCAGAAACTAAAGATTTCTTACAAGAAGAGGGCGACAAGTTCCAACGAAAAGTTCAAGCATTAGAAAAACAGATTGCTGACTTCAAAGATGAGTATTCTGATAGCCTGCCTGAACTACTCGAATATAATTTATCGATGGTAACTAGTCTGCAAAAAGAATTGGCAGATAATCAAAATCAAAGCATGGTGTTACAAGATCAAATCATGACCATGAGCCTTGAACTGGGCAATCTTCCGCCATATCTTGAAAAAAATACATCTGTAGTAAATGGACAAAAGGCAACAACATCAGAACAACAATTAGCTCAAGCTCAATCAGAATATAATAGCTTGTCAGCAAAATACTCCCCTCAGCATCCTGATGTTATTCAATTGAAACGTCAGATAGAAAGTTTGCAAACAGAATTGGGGATTGAGCCCTCTGAAGTAGCAAGGTTAACCACAGAATTGCAACAAGCAGAAGATGAGTTGCAACAAGCAAAACAAAAATATTCCGATGAACATCCTGATGTGAAATCATTGATGGTACGTGTGAAAATGCTAAATGAGCAGTTGAGCGAGGCAGAAGGTCAAGCTAAATCATCTACATCATCGGTAGTGAAATCTGACGATAAAGGACAAATCAATCCAATTTATCTGCAAATAAAATCTAAGATTGATTCCTCTGAACGTGAGATTGTTCGCTTACGGGATCGTCAAAAAGACGTTAAAGATAAATTAACATCATTTGAAAACCGTATTTATAAAACCCATCAGGTTAAACGAGCTTATGATGATTTGACGCGTGATCATGAAAATAACCTAGCTAAATATAAAGAGTTAAGAGCTAAGCAATTAGAAGCTGAGTTAGGTCAAAACCTAGAATCAGAAAATAAGGGTGAGAGTTTCTCTCTTATCGAGCCACCTTTGGTCCCGACAAAGGCAGAAAAACCGAATCGAGAAAAAATATTGATCATGGGTGTTGGTGCATCAATTGCTGCTGGCGTTGGTCTGGCCTTTTTGGTTGAAATATTATTTGGTGGTGCCCGAGGTTATAAAGAAATCTCACGTATTATTGGTCGTGCCCCGCTTGTTGTCGTTCCTATCATTACAACGCAGAAAGATCTTATTAAACGCCGACGTTTACGTAATCGAATCATATTTATAGCATTAATCTTATTGGCATTAATGGTTGTAGCCTTTCACTTTTGGGTGATGAATCTAGAAGTATTATGGTTCAAAGTTTTAAATAAAATAAGCTTGCTGTAATGCTAGCCAATCAGGACTAAGTAAGATGGATAGAATACAAAAAGCATTAGATAAAGCAAAAGCGAGTCAGGACAATGTCGCGTCTTCCGACATGAAGTCAAAGTCTACTGAACCAAAGATCAAACATAATGATCCATTAGCCCCCGCTATTCCAAGCATTGCTTATACACAAACACGAGTGGTTGAGACATCGCAACAACAGCTAGAAGAAAAGCGAGTGATTGCAGGCACTTACACAAATCCTCAATCTGCTGTATTTAGAATGTTACGTACGCAAATTTTACAAAAAATGCGTACTAATGATTGGCAAACATTAGCAATCACATCACCGACGGCGGGTGAAGGAAAGTCTTTAATATCAGCAAACCTTGCAGTCGCAATGGCGATGGAACTGAATCAAACTGTATTGTTAGTTGATATGGATATGCGTAACCCGAGTATTAAAGAATATTTTAGTCTTGATATCAAAAAGGGATTACGAAACTATTTAGAAGAAGATTTAGAACTGAGCGATGTACTGATAAATCCTGGCGTAAAAGGTATGGTTATTCTTCCTGGTGTGGGACGTGCAGAAAATTCTGCAGAATTACTTTCAAGTCCAAAAATGGCGCGTTTAGTTGAAGATCTCAAAGCACAATATGATTCTCGTATGATTATTTTTGATGTGCCACCAATAATGCAAACTGATGATGTGCTTCTTGCATCAAACTATTTTGACTGCACTTTATTGGTGTTAGAAGATGGCAAAAACAAAGAAGCAGAGATCACAAAATCAATGCAATTATTGGAAAATCACAACCTAATCGGCACCGTAGTGAATAAATCTGAAAACCCACCTAAACATCAGAATTATTAAGTCTTATGTATAAAGAACATTTTAGATTACAGCACAAGCCTTTCAATCTGGTACCTGATCCAAATTATCTTTATCTAAGTCCCAATCATAAAAAAGCATTGACGATGCTTGAATATGGCATCATGAGTCATGCTGGTTTTACAGTAGTAACGGGCGAAATTGGAGCCGGAAAAACAACACTTATCCGTACCTTGCTTAATAAAATGGGTGATGATGTCACGATTGGTTTGATTAATAATACCCATGAGTCATTTGGCGAGTTGATGATATGGGTTTTAGATTCACTGGAAATAGAAAGCAAGGCAACCGACAACGCAGGCAGATACCGTGATTATATCGACTTTGTCGTATCTCAACATGTTGCTGGCAAACGGGTAATATTGATTGTTGATGAGGCACAAAATCTCAGTGTCACATCACTCGAAGAATTGAGATTACTCTCTAATGTGAATATTGATTCAGATATTTTTCTTCAACTAATACTCACTGGGCAGCCAGAGCTGATTGATAAATTGAACCAACCAGAATTAGAACAGTTCGCCCAACGAATCGGCGTTGAATACCACTTAAAAGCGCTCAATTATCCTGAAACACAAAAATATATTGAATACCGATTGAAAATGGCCGGTGCTGAACGACATATTTTTAGTAATGAAGCCTGCGCGATTATTTACTGTTATAGTGAAGGTGTACCGAGGCGAATTAATAACTTATGCGATTTTGCATTGGTTTATGCCTTTGCAGATGATAAACGAAGTGTAGATGCGGATACTGTTATTGAAATGATGAAAGAGAAAAAAGCATCTCGCATCATCAAACCAACAGAGAAAGAAAACCCTGATGTGATTAGGGTCAAAACAATGTTGGTAGAAAAATTTAATATCTTATTACCTTAAAATGAAATCAATCTATAAGAATATTGTTCATTGACAGACATAAGGACTCAAAGATGAAAAAACTAAAACTAGTAGCAATAGCCGGCGTAATGTTAGTCGTAGGTGTTCTTGCCTTAGATTACAATAAGAATCCTATAGAACAGATAAACGATCAATTAGCTAATAATCCTTCTGCTGCAGGAAGCCAACAAAGATTTGGTGCGGTTGATAGCGCACGGAATAATAGTAATGGTGGGACAGCCGGCTTTAGAACAGGCACAAGTACTACGTCAGTTTATAAGGTAAAGAACGGTAATGTGACATCATACTCAGACGTGCCATCACGAACAGTCATTGCAGCTAATGATAATGCTGAAATAATAGAAATTAAAACGCCTAAGCCACCTACTACGGAAAAAACTAGCGATGATCAACAAATAAAACATTCGAAGTGGGAAAGCCAGTTTGCAATGTTTCCTCAAGATAAGAATGGCTGGTCAATTATAACGCCTTCTGTTGATTCAAGAATGATATATGTTAGTAGTAGCGATGGTGACGATAGCAAAGCCAAAGCTTATTTTTCAAAAGATATTCCTGACCCGCGCTATCCACCAGCCAGCGTAGTTGCTTTTAAAACAATTAGTGAGGCATTAAAACTTCAGCGAGATGGTTATCCTGACTGGGTTTTACTTAAAAAAGGCGATGAATGGCAGTTAGATAAAACTATATATTTACGATCAGGTAGATCAACTAAAGCACCGCTAGTTATTACATCCTACGGTAATTCAATACAAAGGCCTTTGATCAATTCTGGTTTAGAGACTAGCATTTATTTACTGAAAAGTCGCAGCTTTATTGCAATTACAGGCGTCGAGTTTTATGCGAATTATCGTGATCCCGATTCGACAAGTTTTGCAGGATGGTCTTCTATTGGAGCTGCTAATGCATTTGTGAGCGTTACTGGTGATACAAAAGAGGTTGAATCGATACTTTTAGAAGATAATGTATTCAAGTTCTACTCAATCGGAGTAGTGCTTACTGGAAAATCAAGACATAAACATATCACAGTCAGAAGAAACCAGTTTCTTAATTCTTATTCAACGACAGGTCACTCACAGGGCATGTTTGCTGATAATGGTTCGATTTTGATTGAAGAAAATTTGTTAGATCATAATGGTTGGTATCAACAGAATTATGGAACACTTAATACTACGGCTCAAGGACAAGCCACATATTTTAATCATAACGCTTATCTTGCGGATATGTTAGATACAGTTATTATAAACAACATCTTTAGTCATTCATCCAGTATTGGAATTAAATTAGCAACATATGGGAATAACTCAGAAAGTAAAAATGAGGTGATCTCAAAAAATATCATTGTAGATAATAATTTATTTATTGAAGGCGAGGTGGGTATCTCAGCAGGAGGTAATACAGACTACAATAACGGATATAGATGGAAGAATATGACTATAACAAATAATGTTTTGTTAAATATTGGTAAAAGTCAACCTACACGAAGAACGCTTGCTTGGTACATTGAGGCTGATGATTGGGACGGTGGTGTGATCTCAGGAAATTATTTGCTGTGTAATAACAATTCTGATGTGAAGAATGTCTTGGGGGTTTATGTGAAAGGCCTAGGTAGAAATATATCTGTACAAGATAATATTCTATATGGGTTAAAGGGAAGTAATGAAAGAATGATCTTTACGAGTACAAACGAAAATCAAACAGACATTTTATTCGAAAATAACTCCGTTTCTAATGATGCTTCGTGTAAAACGCTCCCTTTTTCAGATGAAAGTTACATAAACGATTTCATTACTGGTGTGAAAAAACAATCTCGAGTTAATTGGAACTCTACATATACTGCTTCGAAGTTTAATGAAAATGTTAAGTCTTCCTTTATAAAGTGATTTGAACAGGGAGGCTAAACCTTGACTCGGAGATGAAGTGTACTCTTTCCCTTCAACGAAAAGGTTACACATGAGAAAGTGAAAATGAATAGTTATAGGGAGATATAAGAGAATTATAATTAATTAACAGTCAGAAACTTTTGAGTAAAACAGTGACTTGTGTAAAGCATGCTTTTTTCATAAAGGGTTGAGGCTTGCTTGTCTATCTTATTAGTTTCTGATATGTAATATTTAAATAGGAATTGTACATTTTATGAAAATTTTACTTTTGGCTGAGGTTTGTAATCCTAATTGGCCATCTTTACCTGATTTTTCTTATTCATTAGCTAAATATATTGCAAAGCATACTGAAGTAGTACTCGTCACACATATACGAAATAAGCAAGATATTGAACAATATAATGATTTTTCTGAAATAGTTTTTATCGATAACGAATATATTGCTTCTCCATTACATAAAATTAGCAACGTACTGCAGCGATTAGGTGTCGGTGGCATGATGACAAATATGGCCTTGAAATATCCTGCGAATATCGTTTTTGAATATGAGGTTTATAAGAAATTCAAAGCTAGGTTGAAAAATAATGAGTTTGATCTTATTCACCGGATATCGCCTGTCTCCCCGACGGTACCAAGCCCGATAGCATCATGGTCAGATATTCCATTTATTTACGGACCACTAAATGGAGCCTTGGCTTGGCCAAAGCAATACAAAGAAGTAATAAAAAAAGAGAGAGAAATACTTATTCATGTAAGGGGGCTGTATAAATTTTTACCATATTATAAAAGTACTTTTGTGCATTCAGTTAAAATACTCGCTGCATTTAAACATGTGGAAAAAGAAATTCCCGAAAAAGAACGACATAAAATTGTGAGGTTTAACGAATTGGGTGTGGATACGGATCTATACCGTCCAGCCGACATCTATGAAGTAAGTTCAGCTGTCCAATCATGTCAATTTCTATTTGTAGGTCGATTGGTACCCCTTAAATGTGCCCATGTAGTGATAATGGCCTTTGCCGAGAGTAAATTTTTGAGAGAAAATCACAAGCTTAAGATTGTAGGCGATGGGCCAGAAAGAGAGTCACTTGAAAAACTCATAGAACAATTTAACCTGTACCCTTGTGTAGAAATATTAGGATGGAAGAATCAGGCTGAAGTTGCACAATATATGAGGGAATCAGATGTATTTGTGTTTCCAACTATCAGAGAAGCTGGTGGTAATGTATTACTAGAGGCGATGTCATCAGGTTTACCCTCAATAGTACCTAACTATGGAGGACCGGCAGAACTCATTGATGATACTGTTGGAATAAAAGTTGATTTATCTGATAAGGAGCAGTTTCAGCAAGATTATATAAAAGAAATGGAGTTGCTTGCAGAAGACCTAAAACTACGAAACATTTTGTCAATCAATGCTCGGGAGCAGGCACTTAAGCGACACGATTGGAGAGTGAAAGGTGAAGAGATTAAACAGATTTATAACAGCATTATTCTTGATGATGGATTAAAAAGTACTCAAATAAAGGGCTAGAGCATGGATTGTAATTGAACGGTTTTTCAGTAGCTTAAAATCGCAAAGGCTCAATCATTTTACGTTTTCATCATGTTGCAGCTGTCCGCACCTTTGATAGTTAGATTTATTTTTATAACTACAAGCGAATCCATTCCAAGCTTGTATAGATTACCCCCGTGCAAAAAATAAAAAATGGCAGAATTGAAAAAAGCGGCTTAAAGTTACTTCATTAAAAATCGACCAGTACAACTCGAATGTTGGATCCCTGTAATGGTATGTCTTCTCTCTATTTATGGACCCGTCTCCTGTCTATATTACTATTTTTAGTCATCATCTGAATCAACAAAATCTGAAGTTATGAAAAATCAAACACTTATTGAATTAACACATGCAACAATACTATTTCTATACAGTCGCATAATTTTGTCAATGGAGAATAATAGATAAGTTATGGGAAATGGATTTGCTTACGCAGTAATGCTGTTTTGGCCATTTATGGCTATTTATCTGTACCAAACAAGAACAATTCAAGTTGCCACAATATGGGTAATTCTGGGAGGCTTTATGTTCTTGCCTGTTGGTACCGATGTTGATTTACCTTTTATTCCTGCATTCGGAAAAAATTCAATTCCTGTGATTTCAGCTATGATCGGTTGTTGGTTTGTGGTAAAAAAACCGGTACATTATTTTAAAAATAAAGGGTTAACCAAGCTACTGGTTCTGATGCTTATTATAGGGCCTTTTATTACAGTCATGAATAACCAAGAAGCAGTGATTGTCAGTGACCGATTTTTACCCGGCTTATCGATGCATGATGCATTTTCAACAGTCGTCAATCAGATGTTACTTATAACGCCATTTTTTATGGGGTGGCAATTCTTTCGAACCTATCAAAATCACTTATTAATATTTAAAATTATAGTTGTGGCAGGGCTATTTTATTCAATACTAATCTTATTTGAAATTCGAATGAGTCCACAGTTACATACTTGGGTTTATGGTTATTTTCCTCATAGTTTTGCCCAACAAGCACGTGGTGGTGGTTTTAGAGCGGTTGTTTTTATGGGTCATGGCTTGTTAGTCGCTTTTTTTTCCGCTGTTGTGTTTATTTCAGCAACTGCATTATGGACAAATAACAAAAAGATACGACAATTTTCGCCTGTAGTCGTCAGTTATTATTTGTTAATGGTTTTAATTTTGTGTAAAAGTTTGGCCTCGTTACTCTATGGTATTTTTGGACTCATAATAATTAAGCTAGCCAAGCCCAGAACTCAAATAAGAGTAGCCTTAATTTTAGCTGCACTGGCCCTGTTCTATCCCACGATGTCGATCATGAAAGTATTTCCACATCATGAATTAATTGAAGTTGCCAGAACCATTAGTCCTGAACGGGCGAGTTCGTTAGATTACAGATTTAAAAATGAGAGTATTCTATTAGCCAGAGGCCGAGAAAAGTTCTTTTTCGGCTGGGGGGGATGGGGGAGAAACCGTGTTTATAACGAAGCAACAGGTAAAGATGAAAGTGTGACTGATGGACGCTGGATTATCACATTTGGTCAATTTGGTTTCTTTGGCTTTATTGCAGAGTTTGGGTTGTTAGCTATCACAATTATAAGAGCTTCGCAGGCAGCTAAAATAGTCAAATCTAAAGAAGAATTAGTACTGTTATCAGCACATGCCTTATTAGTGGGGCTCATAATGATCGATCAACTACCTAATGCATCGTTAGCTCCTTGGCTTTGGTTGTTAGCTGGAATTCTATTAGGACGAGCAGAAGATATCATTTCCAAAAATATAACCCTTTCAATTACCTGATTATATGAATGTCTAAATCTATTAAACAACGAGTTTTCTACTCTGCAAATTGGGTTATATTTGGCCAGTTATTTTCACAAGTTATGCGATTAGGCAGTAATTTAATACTCACTCGTTTACTTGTGCCCGAGATGTTTGGTGTGATGTCAATAGTAGCTGTCATAATGGTGGGCATTGGAATGTTTTCAAATGTCGGATTATTACAAAGTATTGTTCAAAGTAAGAGAGGAGAAGATACAGATTATCTTAATACCGCTTGGACTATTCAGATCATAAGAGGCTTTGTAATCTTTTTTTTAGCGTTGATGATTAGCGGCGGAGTTTTTTACTTAGGTCGAGCAGGATATCTAGACTCACAAAGTGTGTATGGCGATACTCAGCTTCCATTTATATTAGGCGTGGTATCATTGTCAGCTATCATTTCTGGTTTTAATTCGACGTATATATTCGTTTTAAATAGAAAGCTGATGATGGCCAAGCTAGTTCAAATCGATCTATTTAGTCAGCTAGTAGGGCTTATAGTTATGCTTTTTTGGGCCTGGTTTCAACGAGATATTTGGGCCTTGGTATTTGGTGGGATAATATCTTCTATTGTAAAAATGCTGCTATCGCACGTTATGGACGTTGGGGGGAAATGCAGGTTTCAATGGGATTCTACGTCGGTACATGAAATCTTTCATTTCGGGAAATGGATATTCCTATCTTCTATTTTGGGTTTTATGCTTAATCAAGGTGATAGACTTATCTTAGGAGGACTGATTAGTCCGGAGCTATTAGGCATATACACAATAGCTTTTTTTTTAGCGAATTCACTTAAAGACATTATTTTAAAATTATTAATGTCAATATTATTTCCCTTCTTAAGTGATACTATCAGGAATAATCCAAATCAAGTAAAGAGTATTTATTATAACCTTCGTTTTAAAATTGACTTGGTTACTATGCCTGTTGCGGGTTTTTTATTTTCGTTTGGTACTGTTATTGTTGAATTTTTATATGATTCTAGATATCAGCCAGCTGGTCAGATGTTGGAAATCTTATCGTTATCATTGATTTCCGTGGGGTTTATGCTTGCAGACCAATTATTTATGTCCTATGGCAAACCCAAATATGCCAGCATATCGGCATCTCTAATGGTTCTTACTTTGTATATCTCTGTGCCCATTGCTTATGTTTATTATGGATTAGATGGGGCTATACTAGCGATTGCCATTAACCCAGTATTGAAGATAGTTATATCTATGATTATTATGAAGCGAAAATATTTCTTTAATTTCTACCGTGAAATAATGATGTTACCGTTGATTCCTGTAGGGTACTTCGTAGGTCAGCAATTGAAATTAATATTTTTATGATGATTATGTGGTGGTAATGCATGGATATAAACGAAATTATCATGCAGCAGAGTAATTTGAATCTATTTTGTATAAAGTCTTACATGTTCGCTTTTGAGCTTAATATAATGTAGATATTGTGATACATAATCGCAATAAATGAATTATCAATGATAAATATGCACAAATTATTCTCACGATGATAAAAAATAATTAAACTGATTTCATTCAGAGCAGGGAAGTTCAAAAAACTTTACATCAAGTTATGTAAATAGCCAAGCTCTGAATTTACATAATACGAAAAAATTGGAGGCGTTATCTTCCCATAAGTTATAGCTGCACTATCTAACCGTATACTAATATCACCGATCCAGAATATACAAAAATTAGAAATAATGTGGCGCTTATCAATATGCGGTTAAATATACGCGGGATGGTGCTACGGCATTGTTGAAGGGACTTTACAGGAAATATTAACCAGTGAGAAAAATTAACCCTAGATTTGCTAACATACTACAAACTACTTGTATAGAAACCAGTAAAATCACCGATACTAAAGATATAAAACAATGAAAAATTCAAAATACAAAATTGCATATTTATCTTTTTTTGATCCAAATGATAAAAAATCTAACTCAGGTATCCAGTACTATATGCAAACCGCATTGCACGATAATGGTAATTTAGTAGACTTATATTGGGCAAGTGGTGTTCTAGTCCGGTGTGGGTTAAAAATTTTACATAGAATCTATAGCCTTAGCCACAACAACGCAAAGGAATTTTATAGCTGGACTCCTTTGTATAAATTTTTGGGGTTATATTTTAGTATAAGACTTTTTTTTAGTTTTAAAAAATATGATTTTATATTTACATCACGTGGTTCTCATTTGATTCCATACCTAAAGTCAAAGTTACCCTTAATTTATACCTCAGACATTACATTTGATCTAATGGTCAAATATTACAATGGTTTCGATAATGTTTCTGCGAAAATGAAAGAAGAAGGTGACTTTAAAGAGCACAGTACAATCCAGAGATCATCACTCTGCATCTACCCTTCAAAATGGGCTGCTGATTCAGCAATAGATTATTATAATGCCGAGCCGAATAGAGTAGTAGTTATACCCTCAGGAGCTAATTTTGATATTAACGATATCCCAGCTTCTCATATCATCTCAGCAAACCGCAGTTCAAAATCTATATGTAATATTTTGTTTGTTGGTCGTGATTGGTCCGTTAAAGGTGGAGATATTGCTTTCAATACTGTGAAAATTTTAAATGAGCAAGGAATCAGGTCAACATTAACTGTAATTGGATGTAAGCCTCCTTTTAATGATTATCCTAGTTGGTTTAAAGTTATTCCCAACCTCGATAAAAATATTTCAGAGCAAAATCAGGTGCTATCAAATTACTTTGTTAATTCCCATATTTTTTTACTGCCAACACGTCATGAAGCTTTTGGTCTTGTTTTTGCTGAGGCCTGTGCTTATGGTCTACCAGTCATGGGTACTGACACAGGGGGTGTCCCAACAATTGTAGTTAATGATCACAATGGCTATTTATTTGATTTAACTGATGAGGCAGTGGTGTATGCGGATCGAATAGCTAATATTTGGAAAGATGAAACTACTTATGCCAGATTGTCGCACAATGCACGAATGCATTATGAAAAAGTTCTCAATTGGAAAGCATGGGGAGAGAGGTTTCAAAATGAGATTCAGAGGGTTATTTAGAATAAATAGAAGCTAAGACGTTAGAATTGAAATTATTTGTAATGAATGGAAACAGGTCTTTTGATGTTCTTTTATTTTATAAAATATTTTCAGGTAGTGTCTTTACATCCCGGTGATATTGTATTGTAGACGGATTAAAATTCTTTTTTTGTTAGGTGAACATATGTTATTGGCAATATTATTAAGATGAGCTGCTTTAGTCCTGCGGAGTTAGTGGATAATGATAAAAAAATTAGTTAAAAAAATAGCATTTTCTAAGGGCTATAGAAAGTTATATGTCAAGTTTGGTAAACCATCCGGAGAAGAGTTTGCCAGATTTGAGAAAAAATGGGGTCGCTTTTATTCTATTGGTGATGATTGTGCTTTTTGGCCATTTACGAATATAACCGACCCAGAATATACATCCCTTGGTAATAACGTTATGTTGTCAGCATGTACTCTATTGGGTCATGATGGTTCTATCTCAATGCTGAATAGGGCCTTCAGTAAGAAACTTGATCGCGTCGGAAAAATTGATATTAAAGATAATGTCTTTATTGGTCATGGTGCCATTATTTTGCCTAATGTGACCATTGGTCCTAATGCTATCGTTGCTGCAGGTGCGGTTGTGTCGAAAGATGTCGCCGAAAACTCTATTGTTGCAGGTGTGCCGGCAAGACATATAGGAATGGTAAGTGATTTAGTGAGACGACTTGAAGATGAAACTAATCAGTTACCATGGTCATCCCTTATAAAAAAACGTGAGGGTTCTTATGATGCTGATTTGGAACCCACTTTGATAGCAATGAGAGTTAAGAGCTTTTTTCCCGATGACCATTGAACTTAACTTACATAGCGGGAATATCAATGTTGAATGGTAGTTATAGATTATTGGTGGTTATTGTCAATTACAAATCAGCAGATTTAGTTTGCCGGTCTTTAGAGAAATTGATTCCACAATTGGATGGTACGGTCGATCGTGTGAGCATTGTCGATAATAATTCGAAGGATCATTCAAGAGATATTTTGTCTAAGTATATTGAAACTAATAACTTAGAAAGTCTCGTTAAATTAGTTTCATCAGAAAAAAATGGTGGCTTTTCTTATGGCAATAATGTTGCTATCAGGGAAGCACTAAACAATAAACAAAGTCTGTATCAATATTATCTACTGTTGAATCCCGATACTTTGCCCTGCGAGTATGCTGTTAATGAATTAATTAAGTTTATGAATGAGCATCCATATGTCGGTATCGCTGGTAGTCGATTAGAGGGGCTAGATGGTACGGTACAATGTTCATCGTTTCGTTTTCACACTATATTGAGTGAGTTGGATTCTGGATTACGATTTGGGCCAATAAGTAAATTGTTATCACGTTGGAAAGTGACAACTAAAATTGAAAATTTAGCCGTTCCAACAGATTGGCTTGCCGGTGCAAGTATGATTATCCGGCAAGAGGTTTTTGATGATATCGGCTTAATGGATGAAGACTATTTTCTTTATTTTGAGGAGACTGACTTTTGTTTGCAGGCTAAACGTAAGGGCTGGCAATGCTGGTATGTGCCAAGTAGTCGAGTAATTCATTTTGTGGGGCAGAGCACAGGCATTGTGAGTGGCAGTCAAACAAAAGCCAGGCGTCCACAATACTGGTTTCAGTCAAGACAACGTTTCTTTATAAAAAATTACGGTGTTTTATATACCATGCTGGCTGACTTAGTATGGGGTATGAGTTTTGCTTTTTGGCGCTTACGACGTTTTATTCAAAATAAACCGGATAATGATCCTGAAAAAATGCTGTATGATTTTTGGCGAAATAGTATTTTTTTCAGCAAAATTGGTAGATAACCCATATTCATGATAAATCAGATTAAAAGTGATTGGATTGCCCATGGTCGTACACTTTACAGGGCAGGGTTTAGAGCATTATTTGTATACCGTTTTGGCAATTGGCGGATGACAATTAAATCAAAATTGATTCGTGCACCTTTGAGCTTAATTTATCGATTTATGGAGCAGCGAGTGCGATTTAAATATGGTATTGAGCTGCCTTATACGGCGAAACTAGGTGAGCGAGTTGTGTTCGAACACCAGCACGGTATTGTAATTCATGGGAATTGTGTGATCGGCGATGACTGTATTATTCGTCAAGGTGTTACGTTGGGTAACCGCTACTTGGACAAGCCCTTTGATGCACCAGTGTTGGGGGTAGGTGTCAGCGTGGGTGCTGGAGCTAAAATATTAGGATTTGTTAATATTGGTGATCATGCAACTATCGGCGCAAATGCAGTTGTTTTAAATGATGTACCTGCTGGTAAAACAGTTGTGGGTATTCCTGCTAAGTTGGTGTGACGACTATGTCAAATGAATTGAAAATAGATTGGAGTCGTGAAAAACCACGTGGTTTTTGGGATCCTAGTCGGAAATTATTGAAGTCTATTCGTGAGTATCAACATTATAAGAAGCAGAATACCATTCTTAGTATATTACTCTCTAAGCGATGTGTTTTAAGACACTTATTTTGGTCCGTTATAACAGGAGCAGATATTCCCTTAAATTGTAAAATTGGTGGGGGGTTACTTATTCCTCACCCAAACGGTATTGTAATTCATTGTGATTCAGTAATCGGTGTAAATTGTTTAATACATCAGCAAGTGACTATTGGTGTCAAAAGAGGCTCGGATAAACCACCGATACTGGAAGGTCATGTTGATATTGGTGCTGGTGCCAAGATAATTGGGCCCATTTTGATTGAACGAAACGCATTGATTGGTGCGAATTCAGTCGTTGTAAAAAATGTACCTGCGGGCTCTATTGTGGCAGGCATTCCCGCAAAAGTTATCGGTTCGACTAGGGAAGCCAAGGTTTGAATAAAAGAATAATAGTTGGCGCTGTTATTATAGGACGCAATGAAGGCCAACGATTAATAAATTGTATCGAGTCACTTAAATCTGATATTCAGCACATTATTTATGTTGATTCTGGCTCCAGTGATAATAGTCTGCAAGAAGCACTAGATCGCAATGTTAACTGTGTTTCTCTGGATTTAAATACGCCCTTTACTGCCGCACGAGCACGTAATGCAGGTGCACAATATTTAGTTGATAAGTGTCCTGAGATTGAATTTATTCAATTTATAGATGGCGATTGTGTGGTTCAAGCAGGTTGGGTTGATATGGCATATCAGTATTTGCTTGATAATGTTGATTATGCCGTAGCATGCGGTCGCCGTCGCGAACGATTTCCTGAACATTCTATTTATAACCAATTATGCGATATTGAATGGAATACGCCTATTGGCGAAGCTAAATCATGTGGAGGCGATGCATTAATTCGTGTCTCAGCTTTTACACAGGTGGGTGGTTATAATAGTGTGTTGATCGCAGGTGAGGAGCCTGAGATGTGTTTTCGATTGAGAGAAAAAGGTTGGAAAATTGTTCGTTTAGATAGTGAGATGACATTACATGATGCTGCGATGACGCGTGTTAGCCAATGGTGGAATCGAGCAAAACGAGCAGGTTTTGCTTATGCACACGGTTATTTTTTACATGGACAGTCGACAGAAAAATATAACTATAAAGCGACAAAGAGTATTTTATTATGGGGCGGCGTATTTCCCTTAACTATAATATTACTTGCCTTGTTATTAACTCCTTTCTTTCTGTTGTTATTTTGTTTTTACCCTTTGCAGATATTCAGGTTGTCAATTAAAAATATTTCACACAATATGTCGATAATAAATGGCGTTTCTTATGCCGTATCAAATGTTTGTGGGAAATTTCCTCAGTTTATGGGTGTAATGCGGTTTGCGAAAAATCATTTGCTAGGTCGTAAGAGCTCATTAATTGAGTATAAATAACAAGGAAAAAACAGTTTTATGTCTTATTTATTAGTGTCACCCTGCCGAAATGAAGCAGAGTATATGAAACTGACTTTAGATAGTGTGATTTCGCAAACTGTTAAGCCTGATTTATGGGTGATTGTCGATGATGGATCGACAGATGAAACACCTGGAATTTTGCAAGACTATGCCAGTCGTTATCCCTTTATAAAGATCGTTACACGAGAAAACCGCGGGCATCGAAGTGTTGGTCCTGGTGTTATTGAGGCGTTTTATTATGGCTATGATAAAGTTGATACGAGCCAGTTTGATTTTGTATGTAAGTTTGATCTTGATTTAGATTTACCTCCCAGATATTTTGAAATACTGATCCAACGGATGAATGATAATCCCCGTATTGGTACGTGTAGCGGCAAGGCCTATTTTAGAGATAAAACCTCTGGTGAATTGATCAGCGAAAAATGTGGCGATGAAATGTCAGTAGGCATGACAAAATTTTATCGTCTTACTTGCTTTGAAGAAATTGGTGGTTTTGTTCGTCAGGTTATGTGGGACGGCATTGACTGCCATAAATGTCGTCAACTTGGTTGGATTGCAGTAAGTTGGGATGAACCAGAGCTTAATTTTATCCATCTTCGACCAATGGGTTCAAGTCAGCAGGGCATTTTTAGCGGTCGCATGCGTCATGGTTTTGGACAATATTTTATGGGCACGGGGCTGCTTTATATCTCAGCTTCATCGGTGTTTAGAATGTTGCATCCTCCTTATATTGTCGGCGGGCTTGCGATGTTGTGGGGGTATGTTAAAAGCATGTTCCAGCGTAAACCGCGTTTTAATGATGTTGCTTTAGTGAAATTTATACAGTCTTACCAGATGCAATGTTTAATAAAGGGTAAGCACCAAGCTACTGAAACGATTAATGCTCAACAAGAACAGGTATGGAATGAACGCCAGAGCTAATTGTGAATGTAAGCCGTTTTATGGAGTCAACTAAGTGATAATTGCTTATTTAGCACCTGAAATTCCTGCGTTATCAGCAACCTTCGTTTATAACGAGATTCTTGCACTTGAAGAACTTGGCAACGAAATTTTGCCTATATCAGTACACAAGCCGAAAGATGAAGCGACTGACTCTCGACTTTCATCGCTTAAAAATAAAGTTATTCATCTTTATGACATGAAAAAAAGAGAGGTGATTAAAAGTCATTTTTATTTGCTTTTAACTCGTCCTACTCTTTACTTTAATGCTCTTTGGTTGTTGCTTAAAGACATCGTTAAGCTTGGCGTATGTTCCCGCGGTGCAGTTGGTTTAGCTTATCGTTTCTTTTTTTCAGCACGTTTAGCACGTGTGTTAATCAATAATGATATACAGCATTTACATGTCCATTTTGCTCATGTACCGACAGATATTGCTATGTATGCGTCTAAAATGAGCAATGTTAAGTTTAGTGTAACGGCGCATGCAAATGATATCTTTGAACGTGGTTGGTTATTACGTGAAAAAGTAGCGAGATCACATTTCTTTGCAACAATATCTGATTTTAATAAACGCTATCTGATAGATGATATGCATGTTGATGCAGGTAAGCTACGTATTATTCGTTGTGGGGTTGATACGCGGGTGTTTAGCCATCGCCAACGTACGATGATTTCATCTCCTATCACGATTGGTGTTATTGGTCGACTCGTTGAGAAAAAAGGGTTTGATATCTTGATTGATGCGATGAATCTTCTTTCAAAAATGTCAATAGATTTTAAATTGAATATTGCAGGTTTTGGTCCTCTAGAATCCGTTTTGAAATCTCAAGTCGATCAATATCAACTCAATTCGAACGTGACTTTTCTAGGGGCCTTAGCCCATAGCGACGTTGCTGAATTTATTAGCTCATTAGATGTATTTGTATTGCCTTGTAAAAAAGATAAAAATGGTGATATGGATGGAATTCCAGTAGTGTTGATGGAGGCGATGATGTCCGGTGTTCCAGTTATTTCAAGTCAAATTTCTGGTATACCTGAATTAATTATTAATGAGCTAACGGGTCTGCTGGTGGAATCAGATAATGTTGAGCAACTTGTCCAAGCGATTTTAAAGCTTACTGACAGTGAGTCGCTGCAACAATCATTAAGTACTGGCGCTAAAAACAAGGTTGAGCAAGAGTTCTCATTATTGGTCAATGCACAGCGATTAAACACATTGTTTCAAACGGCGGCACGAGCTAGTTAATGATATTTCCTACTTTATTTAAACGTCGTTCCTGTTACTTTCCAACGATGTGGGGCAGCTTAATCATTGTTATTACGCTAGTGATGTTAGGCGGTTTTGTAGTGAAAAATTTTGCCACCTTTCTTGCACTCAATGTACCGATATCAAGTCGCTATTTAGTGGTTGAAGGTTGGCTGTCGAAAGTCAGTCTTGAACAAGCTGTAGTTGAGTTTCGACGTGGGAATTATGAGTTAATCATAACCAGTGGCGGGCCAGATCTATCAGATTTTGATTCTACTTATGAAAGTTATGCTGAAAAGGCAACAGCAGAATTGATAAAAATCGGCGTTGAGCCTAGTAAAATCATTAGCGCACCATCACCAGCTTCTGCTCAGGATCGTACTTATTTGAGCGCCGTCATGGTCAGAAATAAATTATTGGAACACTTAAAATTTCTGCCTGAATCTATCAATGTCTTTTCTAGCGATGTTCATTCTCGTCGTTCTTATTATCTTTATGAGTTAGCTTTCAGAAATACAGAAACTAAAATCGGAATAGTTGCTACTGACTCTGAACGGTTTAATTTAGATTCTTGGTGGCAAACCAGTGAAGGCGCTAAATCTGTTTTGACAGAAATGTTTGGTTGGCTGTGGACGCGATGTTGCTTTGCACCTCATGACGTTGGATCTTATGGTGAGATGTGGGGACAAAAAAATGTTTAAATCATTAAAACGAAACTGCTGGTCGATATTAGGCTTGCCTTTTGACACGGTTAATATGCAACAAACCGTTACTCAAGTTCTTAACGCTATTGATATGAAACAACGATGCTTTCTTTCAACGCCAAATCTTAATTTCGCTATTGCATGCCAGCATGATGTCGATTTTTATCAATCTGTTGTAGACAGTGACCTTTCAATTGCTGATGGCATGCCATTAATTTGGATCTCTAAACTTTTAAATATTCCAATCACTGAACGGGTTGCTGGTTCGAGTTTATTTGAACAGCTTTCTTCGACACCACGCACTAAAAAGATAAAAGTATTTTTCTTCGGTGGTGAAAAGGGTGTAGCTCAATGTGCGTTAGCACAACTTAATGCAAACAGTGTCGGTATGACCGGCTGCGGTTTCTATGACCCTGGCTTTGTTAGTGTTGATGAGATGAGTTCGCCAGATATTATTAAGATGATTAACGCATCACAAGCTGATTTTTTAGTCATCGCATTAGGAGCTAAGAAAGGTCAGGCATGGCTCCAAAAAAATCGTCATCAATTAAATACACCGGTGATTAGTCACTTAGGTGCGGTGATTAATTTTGTTGCGGGTTCTATTCAACGTGCCCCCATACTATGGCAGCGATTTGGTCTAGAGTGGGTATGGAGAATTAGGCAAGAACCTAATTTATGGCGTCGATACTTTTCAGATGGTTTAGCTTTTTTCAAATTTCTACTTTTAAACGTAATTCCTCTGGCCATCTACGATCGTTGGTTAAAACGTACAGCAGATTATCAATTACCTAATGCATTAAGTAGTGAACAAGCTGAGAGCAAATTAATAAATATAGCGGGTAGCTTTCATTATGGTAATCTTGAAAAAGTAGAATCATTATTTTTTAAGGTATTACAGCAGGACAACCACGACGAGGTTGAGTTAAACTGTGCACAATTACGTTATATTGATAGTGCATTTATTGCTAAATTGTTGTTATTTCAACGATATTTAAATAAGCAAGGACGTCAGGTTAGTCTATCTAACCTGCCTTGTAGAATAAAACGATTGTTACGTTTAAATAACACTTTAAACCGGTTCCAACATAAGTGATTAAGTTGAATTAGGTAAATTAAGCCGATTAGGCTGGCTAAGATTAAAGGATGATACTTTGTTGAGTTTAAAACAAATTTTTTTACTGTTGGTGGCTATAACAATAGCCATAATTACTTACTGGGGAGGACTAGCTGAGGCGGTATCTCGTTGGGGTAGCCAAGAAGAATATAGTCATGGTTATTTAATTCCTTTAGTGACTGCCTATATATTGTGGGAAAAAAAAGGACTAATAGGTACAGCCATTAGTCCCCCGATGTGGTCTGGGCTTTTCGTCATTATTATCGCTCTTGCCATATTTATAGTCGGCGAAATTAGCGCATTATTTATTTTGATACAATATTCATTTGTATTATTGTTGATTGGTTTATCTTTAGTTTTTGTTGGACGAGCCACAAAATACACATTCGCTCCTATATTATTATTATTATTTGCGATTCCATTACCCTTTTTTATTGAAGTCATTCTCACGGCCAAATTACAATTAATATCTTCATCGTTAGGTGTTAGTTTTATTCGCTTATTTGATATACCCGTTTATTTAGAAGGTAATGTGATCGATCTTGGCATATTTAAACTACAAGTTGTCGAAGCCTGTAGTGGTCTGCGGTATTTATTTCCATTAATGAGCTTAGGCTTTATTGTTGCCTATTTTTATCAGGCAGCATTTTGGAAGCGCTCACTGGTCTTCTTCGCCACGATTCCTATTACTATCTTGATGAATAGTTTCCGTATTGGTGCCATCGGTGTGATGGTCGATAATTGGGGCATCTCAATGGCTGAAGGCTTTTTGCATGATTTTGAAGGTTGGATTATCTTCATGGCATGTGCAGTGATTTTGTTTATTATGATCTGGTGTATTGAAAAAATAACCAATAAACATGGTTCGCTTGCTAAGGTCTTTGGCGTTGTTGATGAGCCCAAGATCGTTCCACAATCATTTTCTGGAAATAGAATAAATAATAAACCGATGATAATCGTTATTATTATCCTGGCAATAGTATTGATTTTGACCCAGTTTTTAAATAAAAGAACTGAAATACTCCCCGGTCATGTCTCATTTATAAATTTCACTATGTCTTTAGATAACTGGCAAGGCCAGCATGAGAAATTAGATAAAGATGTAATTGCTCAGTTAGGAATGACGGATTATTTACTAGCAAATTATCATACTGAACAATCACCGCCTGTAAACTTCTATGTGGCTTATTATCAAACTCAACGTAAGGGAGCATCACCACATTCACCTCGAGTATGTATTCCTGGAGGTGGTTGGGAAATTGCTGAGTTAAAACGCGTTCAAGCAAATGGTCATCCAATTAACCGCGTCATTATTAAAAAAGGCGATCAACGACAGTTAGTTTATTATTGGTTCCAAGGGCACGGACGGATTATTGCCAATGAATATATTAATAAATGGTATTTATTTGTTGATGCTATTTTTAAAAATCGCACTGATGGTGCCTTAGTTCGAGTGGTCACCTCGGTCGCACCAAATGAGCAGGTTGACACTGCTGATAAACGAATTTTAGACTTTCTGACTCATGCTGAACCTGAGTTAATACAATATTTAGAAAATTAGGACTTAAAACATGAGCAAATCGAAAACATTTAGAATTTTGATAGTGGCCAGCATGTTGACGGTGGCACTGAGCAGTTGTGGTGCATCAAGTGACAGTGCAGCAAGTTTCGTTGAAAGTGGCAAGGCGTTGTTAGCTGAGGGCAAGACGAATAAAGCGAGACTTGAATTTAAAAATGCGATACAAATCGATCCTCGGCAAGCTGAGCCTTTTTATCAATTAGCTTTGCTTGATGAAAAAGAACAGAAATGGAAAGCGATGTTTGCCAATTTGACCACCGTTGAACAGTTGGCGCCAGATCATTATGATGCCATTGTTAAGCTCGGTCAGATCCATCTATTAGCCGGTAATTTTGATATTGCGATGGAAAAAGCAGATAAAGTCTTAGCAGCAGATAAAAATAATGTTTTGGCTCATGTTTTACGTGCCTCAATCAACATGAAACAGCAACATCTTGATGAGGCGACTCAAGATATCGATCAAGCATTAGCTTTAGACTCGAAAAATATGGAAGCGATATCTGTAAAGACATTAATCCTTCAACAACAAGGCCAATCTAGTCGTGCGTTAGCTGTTTTAGCTGATGCTATTAAACAACATCCTGATGAACTTTCTCTTATATTAATTAAGCTGTCTATTTTGGAACAGCAAAAAAACTATGCAGAAATGGAAGTGGTTTATAAGTCATTGATGGTTAAGTATCCGGATGCAGTATGGGTCCCTGTATCGATGGCTAAATTACTAAATATGCAAGATCGCTATAACGATGCAAAGCAAGTATTACAAGCGTTTATTGATGCTCATCCTGACGAAAAACAAGCTAAGCTTCTTTTAATTTCACTGACACAAACTAAAGAACCAGATCAAGCAATAACCTTATTAGGACAGTACATCGAACAAGATAAAACGAACTACGATTTACGGTTCGCTAAAGTTAAACTTGAATTAGCTAGCAATAAAAAAGAACAAGCAGTTGCAGAATTAAAACAAATTGTAGAAATGGACAAAGATGGAAATAGTGGACGTCAAGCGCAGGTTTTATTAGCGGGACTTGATTTACAAGATGGTAATGTTAAAGCTGCTGAAACAGCTGTACAGTCTGTTTTAGCTACATCACCTGAAGATGAAGGTGCATTATTATTAAAAGCAAATATTGATATCATGAATAAAAATATTGATACTGCTGTCACCAATTTACGGCTTGTTTTACGTAATAATCCTGAATCAGAGCAAGCGCTTGTACTATTGGCACAAGCTTATATGATAAGTGGGTCAGCGGAATTAGCGGATGATAATTTCAGACAAGCATTAGTCGTTAATCCTGGTAACACCGTTGCTGCTTTGTCTGTAGCAAATAGCTTAATGAAAGAACGGGATTTGAATCGTACTGAAGAGGTATTAGTTAATGCACTTAAACAAGATCCTAATAAAGAATCATTATTACAAGCTTTAGCACAAGTCAGAATTTTCAAAAAAGATTGGGTGGGATCGGAAGCGGTCGTTGATACTTTACGTGCTGACAGTAAGGAATCTGCAGTTGCTTATTTCCTTAATGGTCGTATTGCACAAGGACAAGAACAATATAGTAATGCGATTGAAGAATATAAATTAGCATTAGCCATTCAACCTGATATGACGCGTGCTTTGCAAGGACTTGCATATAGTTCTATACAACTGGGACAAAAACCAGCCTTATTAGATTTCTTAAAGAAATTTATTGAAGATAATCCTCGTCAATTCGATGCATACGGCGTGTTATCAAGTGTTTACGTACAAGATAAAGCATGGGCAGAAGCGATAGATACAGTAGAAAAAGGACTTACACTTGAGCCTAAATGGCAGGGTGGTTACAGTCTTTTAGCTTCTAGCTATGCAGCTCAAAATATGACGGATAAGGTATTTGAGACTTATCACCGTGGTATTGAAGCGAATCCAGATAGCAACTTTTTATCGTTACAGCTTGCTTCAGAATATGAGCGTAATGGTGATTTTGAAAAGGCAAAAACTTTATATGAAACAGTATTGGATAAAGATCCAAGTATTGAACCTGCCATTAATAATCTAGCGAGCCTTTATACCGATCAATTTAATTCAGAAGAAAACCTCAAAAAAGCATTAGATTTATCGAGTAGATTTAAAAACTCGACGGAACCTTACTACCTTGATACTTATGCCTGGGTTAATGTACAGCTAAACAACTTAAGTGATGCTCAGCCGATATTAGAACGTGTGGTTAAGTTATCTCCTGATGTAGCTGTCTTTAATTATCATTTAGGTGTGTTATATAGCAAAAAAGACAATACAGATAAAGCGGATGAATACCTGACCAAAGCTAAAACAATAGCAGATGAGCAGGGCGATAAAATACTCAGTGATAAGATTGATGAGCTATTAGCAAAATAGCTCATTGATGTTTTAAATTTAAGCCTAATCTCCATATTCACATGTAGGTTGGGCTTTTTAGCTCATCAACTAAAGGTGAGCGATTTGATCAAAATTCAACGTACAAATGTTAAAGTACAACCAAGATAAGGATTGGAAACATAAAATGAAAATTGCTATTACTGGGACAGGTTATGTTGGGCTTTCAAATGCGGTATTACTTGCTCAACACAATGAGGTGGTGGCATTAGATGTTGTTGCTGAAAAAGTATCGATGATCAATAGTAAACAATCCCCTATTGTCGATGCTGAAATAGAAGACTTTTTACTGAATAAAAACCTGAATCTGAGAGCTACTTTAGATAAACACGATGCCTATCTAAATGCTGATTTTGTGATAATCGCTACGCCAACAGACTATGATTCTGAAAATAATTATTTTAATACTCGTTCTGTAGAATCGGTTATTAAAGATGTGATGACGATTAATCCGCAAGCGGTGATGATCATTAAATCAACCGTTCCTGTCGGATATACTGCCAAAATAAAGCAAGAACTAGCCTGTGAAAATATCATCTTCTCACCTGAGTTTTTACGTGAGGGTAAGGCATTACACGATAACCTTTATCCATCACGTATTATTATTGGTGAAGATTCAAGTCGTGCTAGAAAATTTGCTCAGTTATTAGAGCAAGGTGCTATTAAATCCGATATTGATGTTTTATTTACCGATTCTACAGAAGCAGAAGCGGTCAAATTATTTTCAAATACATATCTCGCTATGCGTGTTGCCTATTTTAATGAGCTTGATACGTATGCTGAAATACACGGCTTAAATACTAAGCAAATTATTCAAGGTGTGTGTCTCGATCCTCGAATTGGTGATTACTATAACAATCCTTCCTTTGGCTACGGCGGTTATTGTTTGCCGAAAGATACCAAACAATTACGTGCTAATTATCAAAATGTGCCTAATAGTATTATTGGTGCCATTGTCGATGCCAATACGACTCGTAAAGATCATGTGGCCGCTTCTATCGTGAAACTGAAACCTAAAGTGGTGGGCATTTATCGATTAATTATGAAAGCGGGCTCAGATAATTTCAGGGCCTCTTCTGTTCAAGGAATAATGAAACGCATTAAAGCTAAGGGAATAGAAGTCATTGTCTATGAACCAGTGCTTGAAGAAGCTGAGTTTTATAATTCAAAAGTGATTAATGATCTTGAGGCCTTTAAATCAATGAGTGATGTGATTGTAGCCAATCGTTTGGTCGATGATATTAAAGATGTCGCAGCTAAAGTATATACCCGTGATTTATTTGGTAATGATTAGCCATATCTATGCTTAAGTTTGACAACAATAAAATTACAGATTTTTGCAGGATAAAATAAGAATATGGAAACAGACAATATAGTATGGCACTTGCATAACGTCACAAAAAGAATCGAACACTGTTGAAGAAACAACAAGCACGCATCTTATGGTTTACTGGTTTAAGTGGTGCAGGAAAATCGACAATAGCGGGTGCGGTTGAACAAAAACTATATGAAATGGGTCACCATACTTATTTATTAGATGGTGATAATGTTCGGCATGGTCTTAATAAAGATCTAGGCTTTTTTGATGACGATCGCATTGAAAATATTCGTCGCATAGGTGAAATGTCGAAACTGTTTGTCGATGCCGGCCTGTTAGTGTTAACGGCCTTTATTTCTCCTTTTCGTGCTGATCGAAGAATGGTACGTGAATTAGTTGGAGATAATGAATTTATTGAAATCCACATGGCAACACCGCTTGAGACGTGTGAGCAACGCGATCCAAAAGGCTTGTATGAGAAAGCACGTAAAGGTGAGATTAAAAATTTTACTGGTATTGATTCAGATTATGAAGCGCCAGAACAAGCTGAGATAACCCTTAGTACTGCCGAACTCAGTATTGAACAATGTGCTGATTTGGTGATTGACTATTTAATTGCACATCGGATTATCTTTGACTATAAGGGATAAACTTGTGCAGTATATCGATGCTTTTAATGGTGATGCTGACGGATTATGTGCTCTAGTTCAATTGCGACGTAATAACCCCGTGTCTTCCACCTTGGTTACCGGAATTAAACGCGATATTAATCTGCTTAAACGGATAGCGGACGGAGCGAATACACAGATTACCGTATTGGATATTTCATTTGAAAAAAATGTGGCTGATGTAGAACGCTTATTAGAATCGGGCGCTCAAATTAATTATATCGATCATCATCAAGCTGGAAAACTATTCGAACATCCAAACTTGACGACAGATATCAATTTATCTGCCGATATATGTACTTCGCTCATTGTTGATAAACAGTTACAAGGAAAATATCGTGCTTGGGCGATTGCTGCGGCTTTTGGTGATAATCTTGATAAAGAGGCGATGACATTAGGTTTAGAGTCTGGATTTAACAACGATGAACTTACCCTGTTAAAAGAGCTCGGCACTTACTTAAATTACAATGGCTATGGTGCAAGTTTAGATGATCTGTTTTTTGACCCAGCGATTCTTTATCAGCGCTTAGTTAAATTCGATAGCCCTTTTGAATTTATTGTTCAGGATCCTGAAACGTTTTTGACCTTAAAAACGGGTTATCTTCAAGATATGGAAAATGCCGAATCTTGCCCGATTATTAATTCATCGGGTGATGCCACAGTGATTGAATTACCCAATGAAAAATGGGCACATCGTGTGAGTGGCGTATTAGGTAATGAACTTGCCAACCGTAACCCAGACAAGGCACATGCTATTATTACTAATAGAGGTGATGATACCTATCTTGTCAGTGTGAGAGCGCCGTTAACACGCAAAACAGGGGCCGATACTTTAGTGAGTCAATTCCCAACGGGTGGTGGACGAAAAGCCGCTGCAGGGATCAATGCATTGCCAAAAGAATTATTAACAGCATTTATTGATGAATTTGAACGTACATATCAATTAGCGAATATGGGATAAAAATCGTCATGAACGTTTTAGTACTAGGCGGCGCAGGTTACATTGGCTCACATATGTGTAAGTTATTATCAACACAGGGTCATCAGGTTGTGGTGTTTGATAATCTTAGCACTGGTCATCGCGAAGCGGTGAAGTGGGGACCTTTAATTGTTGGCGATATATTAGTAAAAGACGATTTAGAAAACCTGTTTGCTCAGCATGAACATTTTGATTTAATTATTCATTTTTGTGCAAAATCTTTAGTGGGTGAATCTGTAAAACAACCCAATGACTATTACCGAAACAATGTCGTTGGCACACTTAATCTACTCGATCAGATGGTGAAAACGGGCCATGATAAATTAGTGTTTTCTTCAACTGCTGCTGTCTTTGGCACACCATCAGTTGAGTTCATTGATGAGACGCAACCAAGATTGCCGATAAATCCATATGGTCAATCAAAGAAAATAGTCGAAGATATTCTGCAAGACTACTTCCAAGCATTTGGTTTGAAGTCGGTCTGTTTACGTTATTTTAATGCTTGCGGCGCCGATCCTGATGCCGATATTGGCGAACGTCACGAGCCAGAAACGCATTTGATCCCCAATATTTTAAAATCTGTTTTAAGTGGTTCACAACAGAAACTAAAAGTGTTCGGCAATGCATATCCAACAGCTGATGGAACCTGCGTTCGTGATTATATTCATATCAATGACCTTGCTTCAGCCCACTTATTAGCTGGCCAATATCTTGACAATAACCAAGGTGCTTATGCGTTTAATCTTGGTAATGGATCAGGATTTAGCGTGTTAGATGTGATTTCGGCGGCTGAACACGTAGTCGGAAATAAAATTGATTATGATATTGAAGAGGCGCGAGCT
Source organism: Methylophaga sp. (assembly GCA_011053005.1). Lineage (GTDB taxonomy): Bacteria > Pseudomonadota > Gammaproteobacteria > Nitrosococcales > Methylophagaceae. The sequence continues at coordinate 84,703 of DRHW01000001.1, read as the reverse complement.
GGTGACCCGCCTGTTTTAGTGGCTGATGCAACATTAGCAAGACAAGCATTAGGTTGGGAACCACAGTACAAAGAAATCGAAAAAATTATCGCCACAGCATGGGGATGGCATCAGAACGAGCGCTTTTGAGCTAATAATACTTAGCGCCGTTCAAAGCACGATAGAAATGAATTTTCCATTTATCCTAAAGAAAAGAAGTGTCTGCTAGGTCCAAATTTTACAAACTATTTTGCGCAATTCCTAATTGAAGAGTGTTAAAGCACTAAGTCTTACTTTAGTTTCTATCCACCTGAGTTCTCATTAAATATCCTCTTCAAGCGCTTAAACTTAACGTGAATTAGATTTTTTAAATCTATAATTAGTAATGATTCTTATTTGTCTTTACAAGTAGTGGCCATTCGACTACAGTGCCGATTTATTAAGTGCGTAGAGTTGGTTCTATATGTCAGACAATCAAAACGCTATTTGGACGTGGCCCATTGTTTTAGCTGTATTGGTAGCAAGTGGACTCATTTCTGCTTTAGTTTCGAATAGCTGGGGTGATATTTGGTCTTGGTTAGCACTTGGTTTTCCGGTGGGTGTGATGACATTTTTTGCATGTCGCAGATCTTCAATATCTTGATAATCCAAACTAAGAAAATACTCATGACAAAAACACCACATTTTATCCGTTCGCCATTAGCAACCGCTATTATTCTGACTCTTCCGTTAGCGACTATTAATCAATCAGTATTAGCCGATGAACTTGTTATGGAGCCAATAACGGTTGAGGCAAGTGCTGATGCATCGGCAGAAGGTTTGTCACCAGTCTATCCAGGCGGCCAAGTTGCGAGAGGTGGACGTGCAGGCATACTAGGTACGCGAGATAATGCCGATACTCCATTCTCAATTACTAGTTACACCAGTGAGTTAATTCAAGATAAACAAGCGCGTAGCGTAGGGGATGTACTGCAAAATGATCCTTCTGTACGTGTTGCTCGTGGCTTTGGTAATTTTCAAGAGTCTTATTTTATTCGAGGCTTTGTTTTAAGTTCTGATGATACGGCCTTTAACGGTTTATATAGTTTGTTACCTAGACAATATATTGCGACTGAATTATTTGAACGCGTCGAGGTGCTTCGCGGAGCATCAAACTTTCTTAGTGGCGCAACACCTGGTGGTGGTGGACTTGGCGGTGCCATAAACTTAACTACCTAAACGTGCTTCCAACGAACCGCTTACACGTGTAACAGCAGGTTTGAGTAGTGGTGGAAATAAAAGCTTAGCTGCTGATGTGGGGCGTCGTTTTGGTCCTGATAATAACGCTGGTATACGGGTTAATGCAGCCGTAAGAGATGGCGGAACGGGGGTCAATTATGAAGATGCTGAATTAGGGTTGTTCAGCATTGGACTTGACTGGCACAACGATAAGACACGATTGTCAGCCGATCTAGGTTATCAGGATAATCAACTTGAGCAAACAAGAACTAATGTCAGACTATCAGGTGTAAGCGCTGTGCCGAAAGCACCTAATCCAAAGACTAACTGGGCGCAACCTTGGTCTTATTCTAACGAACGTGATTTATTTGGTACTCTGCGAGGCGAGTACGATTTTAACTCGACAGTTACAGGCTGGGCAGCTTGGGGTTTTCGTAAAAGTGATGAAGCTAATTCATTAGCGAATCTTACGGTTTCTAATTCTGATACGGGTGCGGGTAGCTTCTATCGGTTTGATAACACGCGTGAGGATTCAGTTAATACCGGTGAAGTCGGACTTCGTGGTTCATTTTATACAGGACCTGTCGGTCACGAGTGGGTCGTGTCAGCTTCTTATTTTGAGGGTGAAAAAAAGAATGCCTATACATTTGACTCAGGCAATTCTTTCACAACCAATCTATATAATCCTCAGTACATTGCTCGGCCCGCATTTTCAGCTGGTGCTGCTTCAGGTAATAGTTTGAGTTCTCCTGCTTTAACCAATCGTACTGGATTAAGAAGTTTTGCCGTAGGCGATACGCTGTCATTATTTGATGATGCCTTATTAGTTACTTTGGGCGCACGGCATCAAACATTCAAACTGGAAAACTTTGCCTACAATACGGGTCTAGCTCAGCCAGTCTATGACAAGAGTCGGATAAGCCCTATGGCCGGCGTTGTATATAAAGCGACCGAAGAGTTATCCGTCTACGGTAATTACATTGAAGGATTGACACAAGGCGATACTGCGAGTGGCAGTTCACCTGTACCCGATAACTTAGGTGAAATACTTGACCCTTACGTCAGTAAGCAAAAGGAAATTGGCTTGAAATACGATTGGGGAAATTTTGCAGCTAATGCGGCAGTATTTTCTACTAGCCAACCACGATCTTTAGTCAACGGTGATAATGTATTCACATCACAAGGTGAAAACCGTCATCGTGGATTAGAGACTAGTTTTCAAGGAGAAGTAACGCCCGATATACGTGTATTGGGCGGCGTAACTTGGTTAGATGCAAAACAAAAATCGACGGGTTCTTCGACGACCGATGGTAAAGATGTTATTGGCGTTCCTAACTATATGGCTAATGTGGGCGTTGAATGGGATTTGCCAAGTGTGCAAGGATTGACGTTTGATAGTCGGGTTATTCATACAGGCAGAAGCTATGCCGATGCCTCTAATGAATTAGAAGTTAAAGGCTGGACGCGCCTTGATATCGGCGTGCGTTATCTTATGGATGTTGGAGACAATTTGTTAACAATAAGAGCACGAGTAGATAACGTGACTAATAGTGCTTATTGGGCTTCTTCTGGCGGTAACCCAGGATCTGGTTATCTAGTAGCTGGATCGCCAAGAACGTTTACCTTAAGTACTGCGATAGACTTTTAGATTATTACTGTGATGAAAGCTAAAACACTGCGAAGCTGGTCGTGGATCCATAAATGGAGCAGTCTAGTGTGCACGGTATTCATACTGTTGCTGTGCATTACCGGCTTACCGTTGATTTTTCATCATGAGATTGAACATCTCACTGGAGCGGAAATTGAAGCTCCCGTGATGCCAGCAGATACCAAGCATGCAAGTTTAGATAAGGTGCTTCAGGTTGCAAATGAACGTTATCCAGAACGAATCGTGCAGTATGCTTCGCATAGTGATGGCAATACAGATATATGGTATGTCACGTTAACACCTAGCCCAGCATCAACAGCAGATTATAAGTCGATAGCCGTTGATGCCCGCACAGCAGAAATTCTTGGTGAACCAAATGAAAGCCAAGGTTTTATGTATGTGATATTCAAATTACATGTCGATCTATTTGCCGGTTTGCCTGGCAAATTATTTCTAGGTTTTATGGGATTATTATTGCTGGTTTCCATATTTTCAGGGCTCGTTCTGTATGCGCCTTTTATGCGTAAAATAAAATTTGGTGAAGTACGGCGTTTGCGTTCGTCACGATTAAAGTGGTTGGATCTGCATAATTTGTTAGGCATTACGACGCTAATGTGGATATTAGTCGTGGGAGCGACGGGCGTTATCAATACTTGGACTGATTTGTTATACAAATACTGGCAGTTTGATGAAGTAGGTGTATTAATTGAACCATACAAAGGATTGCCTATTGTGCAAGCTAATGAACGAGGTTCGTTACAACAAGCGATGGAAGCGGCACTAACGCAAGTGCCGGGAACATATGTTAGATTCATTGCATTTCCTGGTACAGCCTTTTCTAGCCCTCACCATAATACCTTTTTTCTTCGTGGCAACGAGCCGCTAACTTCACGTTTGTATTACCCAGTATTAGTTGATGCTAAAACGAGTGATGTTACTGCAGCACCACAACTACCTTGGTACCTCACCACTTTGTTGATTTCACAGCCGCTACATTTTGGCGACTATGGCGGTATGCCGATGAAGATAATTTGGGCACTCATGGATATTGCAACTATTATTGTTTTGGGCAGTGGCTTGTATTTATGGATTAGACGGCGAGGGCAGCCTAAGCTTAGTGTGGAACAAGAATATTTGTTCAATAACGCATAGCTTACAATCCAAGCGAGATGATTACTTAATTCCCTATCGTCATATTTTATTTTAACGAGTGAAATATGAACTTTAGTATCATCAAAAAATCCCTGATGCATAAATACTGAATCATTTATTTATCTTGTTTGTCAGTATTTTTGTTCGACGAATAGAAAGTCTAGGCGAGATCAATTAGTTTAATAGTTTGTTTTTATTGTGTATTAATACATTTTAATAAGATGAAAAAATCATCACTCAATCTAAAATAATAATGGGAGAGCATTTGATAAATGGCTTGAGTTTTGTAAATAAATGGCATAACTTGTAGATACCTAGATGTGGGTAATTACATTAATTCTTATTTACATATTTCAAGGAGATAACAATGTACTCACGTCATCGAACACATTTCTTTGGTTTATTATCAGCGCCACGAATCGAGTGGCAGTCTATCCGCGAAGAAACAACCGATTTAACTCAATTTCGTCTCATACGACTAGCGTTTTTTGCAGCCATTCCGGCCATCTCATTTTTTATCGGTTTGACATATGTCGGCTGGAGTTTATCAGGCTCAGAATTTAATAAAATGCCGATGGACTCAGCTTTTATGATGAGTATTGCTTTTTATGCGCTTATTATAGTTGCGACATTTTTGATGGCTTATTTTACTTTTATAACTGAAAAGTCGATTGCCGAAGAAGCCAGTTTTAAACGCTGTTTACTTTTTGTTTGTTATACGGCAACGCCGATGTTTATGGCTGGTTTAGTAGGGTTTTTACCGATTGTGTGGCTTTGCGTGTTAGTGCTGGTGGCTGCAGTGCATTACAGTTTATATTTATTATATATAGGCATACCTATTTATATGGATATACCGGAGGGTAAAAGTTTTATGATCATTGGATCCGTTGTAACAGCAGGGCTATGTATGATGCTGAGTTTTGTCATAGCCGTACTTATTATTATGAAAAACTTAATGGTATAGAGCTTGTAGTACAGTTACATAATCAGATTTATATTATGCGGTTAAGTACATTAGTTGCTAAGTGGAAATTGGTCTGTGCGTAGAACTTGTAATTTGTTTTCATGAGCAAAGTCTGTCAGAAAATCGAATAACATTTCATCATCTTCTTCAAGTGAGGCATCAATCACTACACATTTAATGCCATCTATTGCGGCTAACTTTACGTTAGGATGAAAGATTATTCGTCGACCGGGTCCATAACTCGCCACCGCACCACATAAGCGTTCAGCCCAATCACTCGGACGGAATGTGCCGCCACTTTCAGTAATACCTTGGATAATGACTTTGCCAGAAATACTCATGGTGCCTGTGCTCATCTCAGTCTAAATTAGTGTGTATTGTACTGTAAATGCTCTCCATCATCATAGCTTATAGCGGGGCAAGTAAGTCGAGTAGCGTGTTTAAGGCCATCAGTCGGCTATCGGCATCCGGCATATGTCCTACGAAACGTAATTTGTCTTGACCATCGAGTTTGTATTTTGCAGCTTGGGTTTGAATGAGTTGAATAATGACGATAGGTTCAACATTAGGGGTTGTATCAAAAATAATACGACCGCCTTGATCATAAACATCAATTTTACGAATACCGATGGCTTTGGCTTTGAAGCGAAGTTCATGAATGGCGAACAAGGTATACACTTGCTCGGGTAATAAACCAAAACGATCAATCATCTCGACTTGTAACTCGCGTAATGCTTCACTATCGGCGGCAGCTGAAATACGTTTGTACAAGACAAGTCGTGTGTGAACATCGGGCAGATAGTCGCTCGGAATTAATGCCGGTACATGTAAATCGATTTCTATAAAGTGACGATCGGTCATACTTAGGCTTGGATCTTTGCCGGATTTAAGCGCCTTAACAGCACGTTCTAATAATTCATTATATAAACCAAAGCCAATTTCTTGCATTTGACCGCTTTGATCGTCGCCTAGTAATTCACCTGCGCCACGAATTTCCATATCATGCGTTGCCAATGTGAAACCTGCACCTAAATCTTCGAGTGATTCAATGGCTTCAAGTCGTTTAATCGCATCTTTAGTCATCGCATTTTGTGGCGGCACAATTAAATAAGCATAAGCACGATGATGAGAGCGACCTACGCGCCCTCGAATTTGATAAAGCTGAGCTAGTCCGAGCTTGTCAGCACGATCGATAAAGATAGTATTGGCAGAAGGTATGTCAATGCCCGTTTCGATAATGGTAGTACAAACCAGCACGTTAAAACGTTGATGATAAAAATCGAGCATCACTTGTTCGAGTTCACGTTCACGCATTTGGCCATGAGCTACGGTGACTTTAGCTTCTGGTACCAGTAACTCAATATCACGTGCTACGCGATCAATATCATCCACTTTGTTATGTAAGAAATAAACTTGGCCACCCCGTTTAATTTCACGCAACATACCTTCGCGAATACTCTCAGGTTTCCATTCTTGAACAAAGGTTTTAATAGCTAATCGGCGTGCCGGCGGTGTGGCGATGATTGATAAATCACGAATGCCTGAAATCGACATATTTAAGGTACGCGGTATTGGCGTTGCCGTTAAGGTGAGAATATCAATTTCACTACGGTATTTTTTGATCTGTTCTTTTTGAGTGACACCAAAACGATGTTCTTCATCCAAAATAAATAAGCCGAGACGCTTAGGATCAATATCTTGTTGTAACAGTTTATGAGTGCCGATGATGATGTCAGCAGTCCCATTACTCATTGATGATTTAACGGTGTCGAGCTCTTTTTTAGAGCGAAAACGCGACATCACTTCAACCTGAATAGGCCAATCGGCAAAGCGATCTTTGAAGTTTTCGTAATGTTGTTGAGCTAATAATGTTGTTGGTACTAATACCATAACTTGCTTGCCAGATTGCGTGGCGAGGAAGGCGGCGCGCATAGCGACTTCTGTTTTACCAAACCCGACATCACCACAAATCAGACGATCCATTGGTTTATCTGAAGTCATATCTTTAATGACATCATCAATAGCATCTTGTTGATCAGGCGTGGTTTCAAAAGGAAAGGCAGCGATAAAAGCAGCGTATTGTTCGTCAGGCTCATCCATCGGCGGTTTTTTATGAGCAGCTCGTTGTGCATAGATATCAAGTAACTCAGCGGCGACGTCGCGTACTTTTTCAGAAGCTTTACGTTTGGCTTTTTCCCATTGTCCTGAGCCTAATTTATGTAGTGGAGCAAGTTCAGGCGCCGCGCCTGAATAGCGACTAATTAAATCTAACGCCGCAACCGGTACATAGAGTTTGTCACCTTTGGCATATTCTAAGGTCACATATTCGGTATTAATATCGCCGATATCTAGCGTTTGTAAGCCGAGATAACGACCCACACCATGATCTTCATGAACGACGGCATCACCAATATTCAATTCAGCTAGGTTACGAATAACGGCATCGGCATCGCGTTTTTTACGACTTCGACGTCGGCGCTGCATGACTTGTTGACCAAATAACTGGGGTTCAGCAATCAGTGCAATTTTATTGTGCAGTAAAATCAAGCCATGTTCGAGCGGGGCAACGGTAATACCTAATGGCGAGTCACCTTGCAGGAAGTCATCCCAGTTTTTATATTTCTGTGGTTGAATCGCATTTTCATGTAATAAAGACAATAAGGTTTCACGGCGACCTGCAGTTTCAGCAGCAAATAAAATACGACCATCGAAGTTATTAATAAATTGAATCAGCGCATCACAAGGATGATCATGACGTGCATTTAAAGTGAGCTGTGGCGGAATAGCTGTATTGTAGTTATACGTGCCTTGTTTCGGTTCTAACTCAAAGGTTTGAATAGTAAGTCGTTGATAATTTTTAAATCGGGCAAACAATTCTTCAACCGGAAAGAACATATCGCTAGGCGCGAGTAACGGCCGTTCTTTATCTACATGATGTTGTTGATGGCGTTGGTTAATTTCTTGCCAAAATGAAGCTGCGGCGTGATGCGGTTCATTGACGTTAAAAAGTAAAGTATCAGCTGGTAAATAGTCGATTAGGCTTTCTGTTTTTTCAAAAAATAATGGCAAATAATATTCAATCCCGCCGGGCATATTGCCTGCGGTGACTTCGCGATAGATAAAGCTACATTGGGGATCACCTTCAAAATGACGACGAAATTGTTGGCGAAAAAGTTGAATACTATCCTCGGTTACTGGAAACTCACGTGCCGGTAATAATTGAATCGTAGTGATGGTGTCGATAGAACGCTGTGTCTCTGGATCAAACGTCCTTAATGTATCGATTTCATCATCAAATAAATCAATGCGATAGGGATGTTTACTACCCATTGGAAAGAGATCGATAATCGCACCACGTACTGCAAACTCACCATGTTCCATCACTTGTGAAACATAACGATAGCCTGCTTTTTCTAGCTTTAAACGCCAATTTTCAATGTCAAACTGATCGCCCGTGGAGACCATTAAAGTATTGCCCGCTAAAAAATCACGCGGTGCAATGCGATGCATTAAGGTGGCGATAGGAACTAATAAAATACCGCGTTTAAAGTCAGGTAGTTTATTTAAGGCTTCTAAGCGTTCAGAAATAATATCTTGGTGAGGCGAAAAGGTATCGTAAGGTAATGTTTCCCAATCGGGGAAATGCATAATGGGTAAAGGATTGTCGCCTAGATAGAACTTGGCTTCTAACTCTAAGCGGTGAGCGGTTGCGGTATCATCGGTTAATACTAAAATAGGCCCAGAATGTTGTTGTGCTGCTTTAGCTAATAACAATCCTTGCGAGCTACCGTAAAGCTGTCCTGCTTGAAACAAATCAGTGGTGCGGCTTGGTAATTGTGGTGTTAGTGGATTAGATAATTCTGATGAGGCCATGTATTGATGTATTTAATTTTAGTATAGAGACGACATTTTTACACAAATCATCATTTAAAACACAGCAGAACATTTTGTTGAGTGTAAATAAAATTTATTTACGATAAAAATGTATAACTAAATCAACAACAAGAACCTATTTACTTAACGAGTACTGAGCAAATAGATAACGTGTATTGACCTTGCTAAATGTGTGATAATAATAGGTTAGATCGGTCTTATTAATATTTTAGGGAATAAAAATGAAACGAATTGAAAACGTCGTCTTATTAAAAGTGATTGGTAGTTTTGAGTTACTGGCCGCGTTGGCTATGTTTTGGTTCTTCTACGAAAATATACCTGCATTAATTGGTGGCATCATTTTATTGGGATTATCGGTAAATAGTTTTGTGCAAGCGCACAAATGTTATTTACGCCAATATTCACCTAGAAAATAGAATTAACCGCGAGCAATAATCAAGATAATGTCAGAAGAAAATGAACAGGCAGAAACAAATAATGTTGATAACGAAGCGAATAAATTTGATTCTGCCGCTTTTCTAAAAACCTTAACCAACCGCCCCGGTGTCTATCGAATGATTGATAAAGACAATACGGTGATTTATGTCGGTAAGGCGAAAAATCTAAAAAACAGAGTATCGAGTTATTTTCGTAATACCGGATTAACCTCAAAAACACGGGTGATGGCGGGACAAATAGCAGCGATTGAAATTACGGTAACGCATACCGAAAATGAAGCGCTCATCCTTGAGAATAATTTAATCAAGGAGTGGATGCCTCGTTACAATATTTTATTACGTGACGATAAAACCTATCCTTATTTACTTATTTCAGGGCATAAATTCCCTCGGCTTACTTTGCATCGTGGCGTTAAACGCAGCACGGGGAATTATTTTGGCCCTTATCCGAGTGCTGGTGCAGTTCGAGAAAGTCTGAATTTATTACAAAAATTATTTCCGGTTCGTCAATGTGATGAAACCTATTATCAGAATCGCTCTCGGCCTTGTCTGCAACATCAAATCAAACGCTGTACGGCGCCTTGCGTAGGTTTGATTTCCGAAGAAGATTATCAAAAAGATGTGCAACATACGATTTTGTTCCTACAAGGTAAAAATCAACAAGTGATGGATGAATTGTCACAGCAAATGGATGTGGCATCAAAAGAGCTTGATTTTGAATTAGCAGCCTCAATCAGAGATAAAATTATTAGCCTGCGCCGGATCCAAGAACGTCAATATGTTAGTTCTGAACAAGGTGATTTGGACGTGCTAGCTGCAATTGTACGAGATGGTATTGCTATCGTTGAAGTCTGTTTTATTCGTGGTGGTCGCAGTTTAGGTAATAAAAGTTATTTCCCCAAAGGTTCATCAGAAAGCACCCCTGAAGAATTATTGTCGGCCTTTATTCCTCAATATTATTTGGGTAAAGATGTGCCTGCTGAGATTTTGGTCAGCCATGTACCTGAAGATATGGCACTTTTAGAAGAGGTATTACGCACAGAGTCTCAGCATCGTGTGCAATTACGTTGTCCGCAACGCGGCACTAGTGTTCGTTGGATGACGATGGCAACCACCAATGCCGATATTAGTCTTAGTCAACGCTTGAGCAGCCGAGCTAATTTATTACAACGTTTTGAATTACTACAAGAAGCATTAGGTTTGGCGGAAATGCCTAAACGCTTGGAATGTTTTGATATTAGTCATAGTAGCGGTGAAAGAACGGTCGCTTCTTGTGTCGTGTTTGGTTTGGAAGGTGCGATAAAAAGTGATTATCGTAAATTTAATATCGAAGGCATTACGCCGGGCGATGATTATGCGGCGATGAATCAAGCTTTAACGCGTCGCTTCACGCGTTTACAAAAAGGCGAAGGTAAGCGACCTGATTTATTATTAATCGATGGTGGTAAAGGGCAATTAACCGAAGCCAAAGCGGTGATGGCTAATTTACAGCTTGATATTGATATTTTGGGTATCGCAAAAGGACCAGAACGTAAACCGGGTGAAGAAACCTTATTTCTAGTTGGGCGAGCAGGCGAAGTGCATTTGCCACCCGATTCACCTGCATTACATTTATTGCAACAAGTACGTGATGAAGCGCATCGTTTTGCCATCACCGGACATCGTCAACGTCGTGCTAAAGCGCGTAATACCTCGCCATTAGAAGGTATTGATGGGATGGGACCAAAGCGTCGTCAAAAATTATTACAGCAGTTTGGCGGTTTACAAGAAATTCAACGTGCTGGCGTGGAAGATATTATGCGAGTAGATGGCATTAGCAAGGCGTTGGCACAAAAAATCTATGACGTCTTTCATAGCGACAATTAGACACAAGATGCTACTATTTATACTAACTACCTATTTAAAGTCGAATTTATCATGAACTTACCTAATATACTGAGCTTGCTTCGAATAGCATTGATTCCTGTGTTAATTGGCATTTTTTTGTTGCCGTATGAGTCAGCCCCGCTGTGGGCAACGATAGTCTTTGCCGTGGCTTCATTTACGGACTGGTTAGATGGTTATTTGGCGAGAAAATGGCAGCAAACTTCAGCATTTGGTGCATTTCTTGACCCAGTTGCTGATAAATTACTGGTCGCTGTCGCTTTAGTATTAGTGTTATATAAAACACCACAATGGATTGTGCTGATTCCTGTCATTATCATTATCGGTCGAGAAATAACCATTTCCGCATTACGCGAGTGGATGGCTGAATTAGGTGAAAGAAACGCGGTTAAAGTTTCGTCTGTCGGCAAACTTAAAACGGCTTTTCAAATGTTATCGATTGGATGCTTGATTTACTTTAAGCCATTATTTGGCTTGCCAATATTTGATATTGGTCTGGTATTACTTTACGTCGCCTCAGCATTAACACTGAGTTCAATGTTTAGTTATCTTAAAGCTGCACTGCCAATGTTGCTTAGAAAGGGTTGACACTCAGAATAAAGTGCCTATAATGCACGTCTTTCTCAGCGGGAATAGCTCAGCTGGTAGAGCACGACCTTGCCAAGGTCGGGGTCGCGAGTTCGAATCTCGTTTTCCGCTCCAAATTCCAAAAAGCCGTGGTTCAACTACGGCTTTTTAGTCTAGCTCAACGAGGGCTGCGTGGCAGAGTGGTCATGCACCGGACTGCAACTCCGTTTACGCCGGTTCGATTCCGACCGCAGCCTCCATTTATAAAGTTGTAACACCCTAGCGGGAATAGCTCAGCTGGTAGAGCACGACCTTGCCAAGGTCGGGGTCGCGAGTTCGAATCTCGTTTTCCGCTCCAAATTGAAAAAAGCCGTAGTACTTAAATGTACTGCGGCTTTTTTGTTTTACACAGTACTGTTTTTCAAAAATTTCATGTCACTTATAACATCGAAATGACCGCTAACTCAGTTGAATCTTTATTAAGCAACTGTTTCTCGATTTGTCTCTTTTAGTATTTTTAATATTCACTGCTAATACGCTTTCACGCTGATCTTGGAGCCACAACACGCTAATTCAAGCGGTATTTCTTTAGGTATATTTTAAGTGCTTAAATTAGTCGCCGATTATTTGTAACGTTTATACTATTTATGTGTCTAAAATTTTTGAATATAACAAAGGAAATTAAATGTCAGCCGAGCAGTATTTAAGAACGCCTTTACTAACGGGCGATGATATTGATTCCAAACGCTTAGAAATCGCCGCTTATTTTAATGCTACCTTTGAACGCTATGAGTCCTTGTTTAATACATTGGCTGAAGATCAAGCTTATTATCAGCAATCGATTTCACTTCGCCATCCACTGATCTTTTATTACGGTCACACGGCGACCTTCTTTGTTAATAAATTATTATTAGCTGGCTTGATTGAGCAGCGAATTGATCCTCGATTTGAGTCGATGTTTGCGATTGGCGTTGATGAAATGAGCTGGGATGATTTAGATGATGCTCATTATGATTGGCCGACGGTGGCCGAAGTGCATGATTATCGTCAGCAATTAAAAACGATTGTTCATCATATTATTGCCACTGCGCCACTTGAACTACCTATCAGTTGGAATAGTCCTTGGTGGATCATCATGATGGGCATTGAGCATGAACAAATCCACATAGAAACGTCATCAGTATTAATTCGTCAGCAAGATTTAGAACTAGTACAGATAAGCGATGCATGGCGACCATGGACAAAAACAGCTGAAGCGCCGACTAATGAATTAGTCGACATTTCATCTGGGACGGTCGATTTAGGTAAGGCTAATGATGATCTGACTTATGGCTGGGATAATGAATATGGCGTGCATCAAGCAGAAATAAACGCCTTTCAAGCCAGTAAATTCTTAGTCAGCAATCAGGAGTTTCTCACTTTTGTAGAAGCGGGCGGTTATGACGATGATAAGCACTGGCTAAAAGAAGGTTTGCAGTGGAGAACATTTGCTAAAGTCAGTCATCCTACTTTTTGGCATCAGTTTGCAGAGGGTTGGCAATTACGCTTGATGACTGAGATTATCGACATGCCTTGGGATTGGCCAGCAGAAGTTAATTATCATGAAGCTAAAGCATTTTGTAACTGGAAAGCTAGCCAAACTGGTTTATCGGTACGTTTACCAACTGAAGACGAATGGCTAAGAATGTATGACTTTGCAGGCGTAGAAGAGCTAACAGCTGCCCAACAAGCACCTGCAAATATTCATTGTGACTATGCCGCTTCGCCATGTCCTGTTAATCAGTTTGCTCATGGCGATTTGTATGACGTGATTGGCAATGTTTGGCAATGGACAGAAACACCGATTTATCCACTTAATGGCTTTGAAGTGCATCCACTTTACGATGACTTTACGATGCCAACATTCGATGGCCGCCATAATTTATTTAAAGGTGGTTCGTGGATATCAAGCGGTAATGAAAGCCGAAAAGCAGCACGTTATGCTTTTCGTAAACACTTTTTTCAGCATGCGGGTTTTCGTTATGTTGTTGCAGATAAACTTGAGGAACAAGCTGTGTCAAATTATGAAAACGATAAAATGCTATCTGAATATGCCGAATTTCATTATGGCGATAGCTATTATGATGTAGCTAATTTTCCTGAAACGCTGGCGAATATTGCGATTAAAGCATTAGGTGATAAGCCAGCTCACAAAGCGTTAGATATCGGTTGTGCTGTTGGCCGAGCAAGCTTTGAATTAGCCAAACATTTTGATCATGTTACGGGTATCGATTTTTCGGCAAGATTGATAAATCTGGGTGTGCAATTAGCCTCACAAGGCGTTATTAGATATAGCATCGCTGATGAAGGTGAGTTAATGCTGCATCGTGAGCGTCATTTAGAGGAGCTTGGTTTAGCTGACGTTGCGAGTAAAGTTGAATTTTTACAAGGTGATGCTTGTAATTTAATGCCACATTTTACCGGCTATGACGTAGTAATTGCAGCTAATTTAATTGATCGTTTATATGAGCCTAGCTTGTTTTTGTCATCGATCCATCAGCGTATAAACGCAGGTGGCGTGTTGTTAATTGCTTCGCCTTACACATGGCTAGAAGAACACACCAAAAAAGAAAACTGGGTGGGCGGCATTAAAAAAGATGGTGAAAATGTAACGACTTTAGATGGCTTAAAAATGCTGTTAGAAGAACATTTTGAGTTGATGGAAGCGCCTCAACAAGTACCGTTTGTGATTAGAGAAACCAGCCGAAAATTTCAACATACCTTATCTGACGTCACGCTTTGGGTTAAAAAATAAGCGATGACCCATGACTTCGATCAGCTTATCGATAGGACAGGTTCAGCTAGCGTTAAATTAGATGCGTGTAAGGCGGTATTCGGCACTGAAGATATTATTCCTTTATGGGTGGCAGATATGGATTTTGCTGCCCCTCGAGCAGTGATTAATGCATTAATGCAACGTGCCGAACATCCTATTTATGGCTATAGTCTTTATCCTGAAACAATGTTTACGGCGATGCAGTCATGGTTTTTAAAACGCTATGATTGGACTATTCAACGCGAAACCATCGTCATGTGTCCTGGTGTTGTGCCTTCGATGCATGCTGCGATTATGTCGTTATCAGACGTGGGCGATAAGGTCATTATTCAATCACCCGTTTATCCACCTTTCTTTTCAGCAGTCAACGATACCGGCCGTGAAGTGCAGTTAAATCCCTTGCGATTAGTTGATGTGTGTTACAGCATGGATATTGAACATTTAGAGCAATGTGCTGCTTCAGGAGCTAAGTTATTACTTTTATGTTCACCACATAATCCTGTCGGTAGAGTTTGGCGACAGGAAGAGTTAGAAAGTGTGTTGGATATCGCACGTCGTTATCAATTAACTATTATTTCTGATGAAATCCATGCTGATTTGGTTTATCCACAATATCGTCATATTCCATTGGCAACGCTCGCTGATGATGTGACGATTGTCACTGCTGTATCGCCTAGCAAAACCTTTAATATTGCGGGCTTGGGGTTATCGTGTCTTATTGTTAATCACATGCAACATCGCAAAGCTATCAATACTGAGTTTGAACGTCTACATATTAGTGCCTGTAACCCGTTCAGTATTACTGCCTTTGAAGCGGCATATCAAAATGGTGAGCAGTGGTTAGATGAGTTGTTAATCTATCTTGATGAAACACGTCGCTACGTTCTCGATTATTTTGAAACGAATCAACTGAAGATCAAGGTAACGCCATCTCAAGGTACGTATTTATTGTGGTTGGATTGCCGACAACTGACTTTAAATGATGAACAATTGAAAGCGTTTTTCATTGAAAAAGCTAGAGTAGGGATGAATACGGGAATTAGCTTTGGTGAGGAAGGCAGTGGCTTTATGCGAATGAATATCGCTGCGCCACGCGTTGTTATTCAGCAAGCATTAGACAGAATTAAACAGGCATTGATGTAAATAAATTTAGAAATTTAATGTTTGTTTTGCCATAAATATCAAGAAAAAAGCCTTCGCAGATAGATTATCTACGAAGGCTTTTTTTTATAAAATGGCTGTTTTTTCGATGGTCAGCCATAATATTCCGCCGATCATTATAGGCCAAGCTAATATCGGGCTAATGAGATAGCCCAATACTGGTTTGGCACTAAAACCAACGCCATGAATGAAACCTAGCATGGTGCCAATCAATAACAACATTAATAGTGAATGATTGACCGTATCATCTTGATTAGTCAGCGTATGTGGCAATAATAAAACCAGAGCCGATAACACTATCGCTAATAAGAATGAAATTGTTCTGCTAGCAAAGCTATACATGAGTACTCCTAACCTTTCCTTTAATAGAGCGATTTATTCAGTAGAGTCCATATCGTCATGCTCTAACCACATTACGTTAATGACACCGAAAGCAACGGCCAATAAAACACCTAAAATCCAAGCGAAATACCACATAAATTGTTGCTCCTTAATTAATAGGTTGTGTGTTCGTTATTACGAATAAAATGAGTATCTAAACGGCGCCACATCTTACGATAAGTCCAGAAACTGTAAGCTGAAATAAGCGGTATAAAGAACACAGATAACCAGAACATAATTTTAAGTGTCATCACGCTAGATGTCGCATCCCATATTGTTAGGCTGCTATTCATGTCGCTGCTCGATGGCATAATGAACGGAAACATTGAAAAACCAGCCGTTAATATAATGCCGATAATAGCAATGCTGCTTGCGATAAAAGCAAAACCAGAACGGTTATTATGTGCTGAAATAAACACCAAAATAGCGCCTACAAAACCAGCAATCGGTGCCGACATCATCCATGGATAAATTTGGTAGTTACTCAACCATGCGCCTGCTTGTTGGCTGACCTGTTTAAGATCGGGCGTGAAAGCAATATTTGCATCTGGCATAAAGTTAATCACAAAACCATCAATACTCGTTGATAACCAAATACCTGCAGCAGCAAAGCTGACAATAACAACAATTGAAGCCATTTTAGCCGCTTTACGTGCACGGGCTTCTAAGCCATCTAATGTTCGCATTTGTAACCATACTGCCCCATGCATCACGATCATGCTTAAACTAACGACACCTGTTAATAGAGCAAAAGGATTGAGTAATTGTAAAAAAGTACCGGTGTAATAAGGACGCATTAGTTCATCGTAATGAAATGGAACGCCTAATAATAAGTTACCAAATGCCACACCAAAGATAATCGGTGGTACGGTACTTCCTGTAAACAATCCCCAATCCCAACTTGTACGCCATCTTGGATCAGTTAATTTACTACGGTAATCAAAGCCTAGCGGACGTAAAAATAGCGCGAATAACGTAATCATCATCGCTAAATAAAAACCAGAAAAGGCCATGGCATAAACGAGCGGCCAAGCGGCAAATAATGCGCCTCCGGCAGTCACTAACCATGTTTGATTGCCTTCCCAATGTGGTCCGACAGTATTCAACATAATCCGTCGTTCTTCATCAGTATTGCCAATGACTGGTAATAAAAAGCCAACGCCCATATCAAAGCCATCAGTCAGTGCAAATGCAATCAACAGCACGCCGATTAAGGCCCACCAAATGACTTTAAGTGTTTCGTAATCCAATATCATTTTTCTGTCCCTTTAACCGTGATTCTTTTCATAGTGGTAACGACCTGTATGTAAGCTACTTGGCCCGAGACGAGCGAAACGTATCATCAAATACATTTCAATGATAAAGAGCAGACTGTAAAAAACGATAAAAGCAGTAAGACTATTAAAAACAGTATCATACGATAATGATGATGCTGATAAATGTGTCGGTAAAATACCACTAATTGTCCACGGTTGGCGACCCATTTCGGCAACTACCCAGCCTGTTTCTGCCGCGATCCATGGTAGTGGCAAGGCGAATAAAGCAGCACGTAATAACCAACGTTTTTTATATTCTTGACGTTTAGCACAATAATAAAACGAAAGTAGGAAGATGATTAACATCGTGAATCCACACGCCACCATCACGCGGAAACTCCAAAAAATTGCTGCAACATGAGGAATCGTGTCACGTGCCGCCATTTTTATTTGTTCTTCAGTGGCATCAGTCACATCATTGGTGTATTTCTTCAATAATAATCCGTACCCTAAGTCTTTTTTCACCGCGTCAAATTGTTGTATTGTCGCTTCATCTTTTTGACCATGACGAAGTTTTTCTAATAATCCATAAGCGATCATACCGTTACGAATACGAATCTCATCTTGAACGATAATGTCGCGGATCCCCATTACAGGTGTATCCAATGAACGTGTCGCGATGATACCCATTAAATAAGGAATTTTAACGGCGTAATCAGTTTCCATCGTTTCTTGATTGGGTAAACCAAACAAAGTAAATGCCGCTGGTGGTGCTTCGGTATGCCATTCTGCTTCTATTGCAGCAAGTTTGGTTTTTTGAACGTCGCCCACTTCATAGCCACTTTCGTCACCCAGTAAAATGACCGAAAAGATTGAAGCAACACCAAAACCAGCAGCTACAGCAAATGAACGTCGAGCAAACTGAATATCACGACCTTTTAATAAGTAATAAGCACTGATACTTAATACAAACATTGCGCCAGTGACGTAACCTGCTGCAACGGTATGAATAAACTTAACTTGTGCAACAGGGTTGAATATTACTTGAGCAAAGTTAGTCATTTCCATACGCATGGTTTCATAATTAAACTCAGCGCCAATCGGATTTTGCATCCACGCGTTAGCAATTAGAATCCATAAGGCCGACATGTTTGAGCCTAATGCAACGAGGAAAGTGACCATTAGATGTTGTTGTTTGCTCAGGCGATCCCAACCGAGGAAGAACATCCCCACAAAGGTTGATTCGAGCATAAAGGCCATCATGCCTTCAATGGCAAGCGGTGCCCCAAAAACATCACCAACATAATGCGAGTAATAGGCCCAATTGGTACCAAATTGAAATTCCATGGTGAGACCTGTTGTCACACCTAACGCGAAATTGATACCGAACAATTTCCCCCAAAATTTTGTCATATCTTTATAAATTTGTTTACCGGTCATCACATACACTGATTCCATGATGACTAATATCCAAGCCAGACCCAGCGTGAGAGGCACAAAGAGGAAGTGGAATAGAGCCGTAATGGCAAACTGTAGGCGCGATATATCGACCAGATGTTCAGAAATCAAGGGTTTTCTCCTAATGTACTATCGCTAATAAATTTCTCTGCAATAGTTTCAGCTGTCACGGGTGGGGGGGGATCACTAAAAAAGTTGTGCCAAATAACAAATAATAGAATGGATTTTATAAATAAGATTAGGATTATTTCGCGGAGTAATATTTTATCGTGAATGAGTTTCATTGTATTAATACGCTGCTAGCAAAATGAATTTATTATGATAATTCAGAGCAGTATTGAGTGGTGTGATTTTAACGTTTTTTTGAAGTGAGGCTAAAGCTTTAAAGCAGGCAATGTTCATTCTATCGTAGAATTTAGAACATGCTTTTATCGATAAAGTCCGAGTTGTCATTATCAGCGATGGGTCTCATTATTTTAAGTCTAGCCCGAATATTGTACACCTCGAACTAAAAAAAAATGTGTAAAAAATTAATTTATAACGATAGGACAACTTAATTATGGATTTATCGCATCATCACAATCAATTTTTAAAAAAAGGGTTAAGCCGATTAGAACTGAGCGATGATCCTTTTAAACAATTTGAATTATGGTTTAAACAGGCAGAACAAGAAAATGTTATTGAACCAAGCGCAATGAGTTTGGCAACTTCCAATGGTACAGAAGTTACTTTACGCACCGTATTATTGAAATATTTTGATCATCAAGGCTTTGTTTTTTTTACCAATTATGGTTCGACAAAAGCGAAACAGATCGCAATAAACACACACGTCGCTTTATTATTTCCTTGGTTGCCCCTTGAAAGGCAAGTCAAAATAACCGGACGAGCTGAAAAAGTGTCTACGCTTGACTCGATTAAATATTTTGCCAGCAGACCAAAAGAGTCACAGTTAGGCGCTTGGGCATCACAACAGTCTAGCCATGTCTCTTCTCGGCAATTATTGCTTGATCAGTTCGAAGCGATGAAAAATAAGTTTAAAAATCAGGAAGTGCCTTTGCCTGATTTTTGGGGAGGTTATCGTGTGGTGCCACAGACTATCGAATTTTGGCAAGGTAGAGATAATCGACTTCATGACCGCTTTATTTATGAAAAAGTAGAGGGTCAATGGCTTATTAATCGACTTGCACCCTAAATTTTAATATCGCTTCGGATATCACCTGTTTGATGAATGATTAAAGAGCATATGGTTTAATTTTAAAAACTTAAGTGTTGTTCAAAATGATTGTGCAAAAAATAAGGAAAAAACACTTGTCTTGTGGCTAGTTAAAGCAATTAACGCTAATCTTGCTTTCTAAATTTAAATGAGAATGTGGCAGTGCGTATTCAAAATAAATTATTTTTATCCTTGCTCATTACCAGCATTATCGCCGTCGTCATTCTCGTTATGCTGATGCAATGGAGCGTTGGTCGTGGCATGGTTGATTATATCAATAAGCGTGAAGTTGAAAAAATTCAGCCGATGCTACTCGATCTGGCAGCACAATATGGTGAAAATAAAAGTTGGCGTTGGCTGCAAAATAATCCCAATGTGTTACGCCAAGTCATGTTTGAGAATTTGTTAGTTCGTCGTCATGACGATCGTTGTGAACAGAATGAAGGCGATGACTGTCCTGATGCAAAAAAAAACGA
Source organism: Methylophaga sp. (assembly GCA_011053005.1). GTDB lineage: Bacteria > Pseudomonadota > Gammaproteobacteria > Nitrosococcales > Methylophagaceae. The sequence continues at coordinate 64,200 of DRHW01000001.1, read as the reverse complement.
TTTACCGCCAGAAATGATACGCCCTCAAAATCGACGTCCAGATATTGCGATTATAGATATTCGTGGCAATGTCGTTGTTGCAATCAAACCTCGAGCTAAAGATCGCATAAAAATTGCAATTGATTGGCAAGGCAAAACGGTGGGTTGGGTATCTATTCCACAACGTGAAAAGATTTCAGAAGGTTTTGAATTACTATTTATAGAACAGCAACGTCATGCATTTTGGTTGATGAGCCTTATTGTTATAGCGCTTGCTGGCATTATTGCTTTTCCGTTAGCGCGTCATTTTGTTAGACCCATTGAAAAATTAACGGCAGGCACTAATCAATTAACGCAAGGCAAATATACCTTAAAACTTCCGAGCAAACGTAATGATGAACTAGGTCAATTGGCCCGAGATTTTAATGAGCTGGCACGTACATTGGAACAAAATGAAAGTTCACGCAAACGATGGCTGGCCGATACATCACATGAATTACGCACACCTTTGGCAATATTAAGCGGCGAAATTGAAGCGATGTTGGATGGTGTTAGAACTATATCGCAAGATGGCATTCAATCAATGAAAGAAGAAGTCGACCATCTCACGAAATTGGTCAATGATCTTTATGAGTTAAGCAAAGCCGATATCGGTGGTTTAAGTTATCGTAAAAGCAATATTGATTTAACGGGTTTGATTCAAAATAAATTACAGGCCTATCAATCAATTTTTAATGAACATGATCTGAATGTGAGTTTTGACTCTATTGCACCCGTTATATTTTGGGCTGATAGCACGCGGATTAATCAATTATTAGATAACTTATTCACTAATGCTGAGCGTTATACCGATCATGGTGGAAAGATCCATGTGTCACTTCATCAAGATGAACATGCAATTAGATTGCTGGTGGAAGATTCGGCACCAGGTGTGCCCGATGATGCTTTAAAACAATTATTTGATCATCTGTATCGAACAGAACAATCACGAAACCGTGAAACCGGCGGTTCAGGTCTTGGTTTAGCTATTTGCAAACGCATTGTTGAAGGACATGGCGGCACGGTGTCAGCGTCACATTCATCATTGGGCGGCGTAGCCATTCATGTGCAATTTCCCGTTTAAGGTGTAACAGAATATGACTCAAACACCGATACTGATTGTTGAAGATGAACTAAAACTCGCCAGTTTAATGAATGACTATTTGCAGCAGTCAGGTTTTGACTGTCATCTTATTCATCATGGCGATGAAGTGATTGATTGGATCAGCAATAATCCACCGTCACTGGTTATTTTAGATGTCATGTTGCCAGGAAAAGATGGCCTGACATTGTGTAAAGAGATCCGCCAATTTTCTAATGTGCCGATCATAATGGTGACAGCACGTGTCGATGAAATTGATCGGTTGCTTGGTCTTGAATTGGGCGCGGATGATTATATTTGCAAACCGTTTAGTCCCAGAGAAGTAGTCGCTAGAGTTAAAGCGATATTTCGCCGGCTAAATACGGCTACTGAACCAAATCTTATTCATCTCAATTCTGAACAATCAAATAAAACGCAACTAATCGAGCTAGATCCACATCGCCAGCAAATAAAAGTGGGCGATAAAGTGTGTGAACTGACCTCGGTTGAATTTCAATTATTAACGACGATGGCAAAAGAGCCGGGCAGAATCTACTCGCGCGACCATCTTATGGACAACATGTATAAAGATAATCGTATTGTCAGCGATCGTACGATTGATAGTCATATTAAAAAATTGAGAAAACGTTTAAGTGACTATTTTCCTAGCTATGAATTTATACATTCAGTCTATGGTGCTGGTTATCGTTATGACATTGTTGAAAAAAATAACGAATGACATATTGTTGCTAGCTCCTTGCATATTGTTTGCACATTGCACTCGTATAGTGAACCCAACAGTGAAAACAATCACTGGACTATCAATAACTAAGAGGCTTCAAAATGAAACGCATACTTACAGCAGCATTGATTGCATCAACATTACTTCTTTCATCAAATGCTCTACGTGCAGGTGATAATGTTCCGAAACAACCACGCCACAACCCAGAACAAATGGTTGAGCGTATGGCAAAAAACCTTAATTTGACGGAAGAACAAAAAACGAACATTACCGCGGTTAAAAAAGATGAGTTTGAAAAAATCTCAGCACTGCGTGAAGAAAACAAAAAGAAAATAGAAAGTTATCTAACTGATGAGCAAAAAAAACAATTGGAGCAACAAAAGAACGCCAAAAAAAGCCACTGCTCTGATCGCAATCATAAGGATGGTGCTCATAAGTAGTCGCTCTTAATAGTTAACTTAGCACTTAATCGAGGGCTGTTATTCGTAAATGGATGCAGCCCTAATTTTATTTGAGCACTCAAACTTATGTACCAATTAAGTCATCTGTTGTTTAAGTTTGATATATTGTTATAGACCTAAATCACTTAAGCTTGGACTATCTTCAGGGCGTGTACCAAAAGGCCAAAATAATTTTCGTTCCGCTTCATCTATAGCCAGATCATTAATACTCGCAAAACGTCGTTGCATCAAACCTTGCGGTGTAAACTCCCAATTTTCATTACCGTATGAGCGATACCATTGGCCTAAATCATCATGCCATTCATACGCGAATCTCACGGCAATATGATTGTCGTCATATGCCCACAATTCTTTTATTAGCCGATAATCATGCTCTTTTTGCCATTTTTTGGTTAGAAATTCTTTCACTTGTTGGCGGCCACTGATAAATTCTGCACGATTACGCCAATAAGTATCTTCGGTATAAACAAGTGATACGCGTTCGGCGTCACGGCTATTCCAGGCATCCTCAGCCATACGAATTTTTTTAATAGCTGTTTCAAGAGTGAAAGGTGGCAAGGGTGGTTTTGATTCCATAATACTCTCCAAAAACAAAATTAGTAGACAGGTCTGTCTACCTGAATTGTAGCTAAGGTAGACAGACCTGTCTATAATTATCGGCATGATAAAAAATACACACGACAATGACCTTTCTGCCCGCGAACGGATTTTACTTACTGCACATGATTTATTTTATGCTGATGGAGTTAGGGCGACGGGCATTGATCGAATAATCAAGCAAGCTAAAGTGACTAAAGCGACATTCTATCGTCACTTTCCTAGCAAAAATGATTTGATTATTGCTTTTTTAAACTATCGACATGAACGTTGGATGAACTGGTTCACTGAATCAATTCAACGTCACGGGCATCGTGTTGATGCCTTAATTCCAACTTTACTGGAATGGTTTAGCTCTGAACAATATCGTGGATGTGTCTTTATCAATAGTGTTGGTGAGCTTGGTGAAGTGATACCTGAAATCATCAAGATTTCACAGCAACATAAATTGGACATGACAAAACATATTGAGAGTCTGTTAGATGGATTCGCAAACAAAGTTGGCACGGCGAATGCTTTAGCTTTAGCTATTGATGGCGCTATTATTTGTTCACAAATCGATCAAGATCCTGATCGTGCCATTGAAGGGCTCAAAGTGATTGTAGAGGCATTGTGCATTAGACGTTAATTTAAAAACATCCAAGACTATAAATATTAAGAAATAGATGATATTGAGTGAATTATAGGGTTAATTCAGTTCTTATTTGTAAAAAGCGGAAAAAAATTCCGTTTAGTAAGGCAATAATTGGCTTTATATTGTGAGTAATCTTTTTAATTTATAAATTTTAGACTGTTTTTATACAAGTTTGTGACACTTTTGTCGTTAACTAAGTAAGTATTAATTAAGTTAATTTTAGGAAAAAATGTCATGAACATAAGCAACAGCATACGTTTAAAAAGTTCTGCTCCAATGGCCTTGATGATTGGAGCATTATTAGTGACCCTTGTGATGTTTTCTTTAATGCTAAAAAAACAGAGCGACCTGATTAACATTCAAGCTGATGTCTTTGTTCCTGCAGATTCAAGTATATTGAATGCCGATAGAGATTTATATCAAGCTAGACAAGCTATTAACATGATTATAGCTAATCGTGGAAATACGGCAGAGCTTGAGATTGACCGCGAGAAAAATACACAACAAGTCTCGCAAGGTTATGCTAAGTTCCTTGGCTATATTTCAGATTATGACGATATAAAAAGCCAGTTACCAAACTTTGATGAAGCTTTTTCAGCCTGGCAAGAGACTTCAGCTGTACTTCTTAAAACAGATATTAATGATAATGATTTTCCTCAAATTGAAAATGCTGAAAATGAAGCATTTAATAATGTGAGGGAGATTTTGAATCTGGGAGGGGAGGTGTTACTTCAGAAGTTCGAAGAAATAAATAATCAATCAAAGGCTGACATTAAACAAAGACTTATAATCACGATAAGTATTGTTCTCGTCGTATTTTTAATTGCATTATATTTTAGTTATCAGATTCCTAAAAAACTAACCGATGATATTAATGGCTTAATCAACCGGATTAATGAAATAAGTTCTGGCGATGGTGATTTAACAGCGCGAGTTGCGGTTAATTCAAAGGATGAATTTGGACTACTTGCTATCGCTTTTAATGGTTTTGTTGAAAAACTACAGCAAATTATCAAGCAATCATTAACTCAGGTACAGGGATTAAATCTATCAACTGTTCAATTAGCCGAATCATCGGTTAAATCAAAAACAATCAACCACCAACTTCGTGAAGCGACAGAGTCGATTGTCGTCGCCATCTCGGAAATGGCATCTGCCAACTTAGAAATGGCTAATGTCGCCACAAATTCCGCAGCAGAAGCAGAAAAAACATCTGAGCTCTCCAAAAAAGGCATGACGGTGGTGAGTCATTCCAATGAAAAAATCGCTTTGCTTATCAAAGATATGAATAGCGTATTGAATTGCTCTGATGAGCTTAAAGCGAATGCGGATAGTATCGTTTCGGTGTTATCGGTGATTAGTAGTGTTGCTGAGCAAACAAATTTACTTGCATTAAATGCGGCGATTGAAGCAGCCAGAGCAGGCGAACATGGCCGTGGTTTTGCTGTAGTAGCCGATGAAGTAAGAACGCTTGCTAATCGCACACAGCAGAGTACGAATGACATTAATAAAATAATCGGTGCGCTACAGGCTTCTGTCATTCAATCAGCCAAGGCTATAAATCAAGGTAAGAAAAATGTTGATGAAACAGCGGTAACATTTGAAGAGGCTGGTAATGTCTTTGTAGAGATTCAAACGTCGTCAGATAGAGTTAATGATATGGCGATCCAAACAGCCGCTGCAACAGAGGAGCAATCATTTGTTGCAGAAGAAATTAGTAGAAATATTCATGGATTAAGTGAACAAACAGAAAATGCTAATAATCTAGTTTTAAAAGGTGATGAGTTATCGCAGCAAGTGAGTGTGTCATCAGAGGGGTTAGCCAGTTTAATGGGCCGTTTTAAAGTTTAATTATATTCATCAAATGATTGCTTAAATCAAGGCATAAACTATTTTTTATTCATTTTAAAAAAGCCGTAATGAACTTAATCATTACGGCTTTTTTGTTATCTATACGTTACAAATGAGTATATCGACGAGTGCTTGACTTTGAAAGGTATTTAGGATGTTTTGAGACTGTGTGAGAAGTCGTCTTGGTGGGTGGTACAGGGTTCGAACCTGTGACCCTCGCCTTGTAAGGGCGATGCTCTCCCAGCTGAGCTAACCACCCCAAGAGAAAGCGGCATTTTATATAGCCTTGGCGGATAAATCAAGTCCCAATTTTTAATCAATTGTTAGAATCCAGCACGTTATTGCTTGCTGCGATGAATAATGAATATCAACATCACCGTCAAACAGCTTATTAATCAATTTATTACCTTTAAATTAGTTTTTGTTGAGTAAAGCAAAACACAATGAAGTAGTCTGAATTAGATAATTATTTTTGTTTGAACAGTGATAGAATTCTGGCCTTTTCTCATCGACACACATGCTTGTTATATTAGGCTGCCACTGCTTTTATGCGATTCATTTGACTGCTTTATTGTAATTAAAGGCATAGCATTTAAATTCGGAACTATCTATCCATCTGCTGGTGTCTGATAACGGCTATCCCGCAGATAAATCTGTTGTTATCACTTTTAAATGAAAAGATGGCAGAAACAAACCGATGTGAAAACCATCGTGATATTTATTATTTTGGAGTACAAACTTGAACGCTTGGTATTTTCTTTGTTTCTTATCGGCTGTGTCGATATTTCTTGCCTTTGCTAATGAGTATTTACTGAGATTACAAACTACCATCGCCATTACATCTGGCTCAGTGGTGATGTCGTTATTGCTAATGGTTTTGATCAAGTTTTCTGGTAATGAAGTGGCTGAATCAATTAGGCAATCCTTTGAAGGACTTAACTTCAATTTATTGTTATTAAAAGGTATGTTGGGCTTTTTGTTGTTTGCTGGAGCATTAGAGATTGATTTGCACCTGCTTAGAAAACAGCGATGGGAAATTACCATCATGGCGCTCGCCTCAACACTGATCTCGACGGTGTTAATTGGCTATTTAAGCTATTGGACATTAGGCTTGTTTGGCTGGCACTTACCGTTACTTTATTGCATGCTGTTTGGCGCGTTAATTAGCCCGACCGATCCCATTGCTGTGTTGGCTATTATTAAGAAAATGCGTGCGCCAGAGAATATTTCTGTCCAAGTAGAAGGGGAGTCGTTGTTTAATGACGGTGTCGGTTTGGTTGTGTTTACCACTATTTTTGCATTAGCATTTTTAGGAAAAGAGCCTACTTTTTCTGGTGTAGTCGAAATCTTCCTAGTCGATGCGGTAGGGGGTATTGTCTTTGGTATAGTATTAGCGGGGATAGCTCATTGGTTGATTTGCCGCACTTCTGATTCGAGTATCGAATTATTAATCACACTTTGTATTCCGACTGCTGGGTATGCACTTGCTAACGTGCTTGAGATCTCAGGCCCGCTAGCCATGGTAGTAAGTGGTATTGTGATTGGTAATGTGACTCGTACAGTTGGATTTTCAGAACACAGCCAACAAACGTTGTCGCATTTCTGGCATACCGTTGATGCTTTTTTGAATGCCTTATTATTTTTATTAATTGGTTTAATGCTGGTCATTATGCCCGTAACATGGGCACAAGTTGGACTTGGCATGCTTATGATTCCATTGGTATTGTTAGCAAGGTTTATTAGTGTAGCTTTGCCTTATATTGGCTTCCGTAGATATCGTAAATATGATGCGCATTCCATTAAAATTCTGACATGGGGTGGATTACGCGGTGGTTTAGCATTAGCGATGGCTGCTTCTATTCCTGAAGGCCGCCTCATGGTTAATGGGGTTGATTGTCATACTTTATTATTGATTATGACGTATGTGGTAGTGATCTTCTCTATCGTTGTTCAAGGTTCGACAATTGGCCCAATGATTGAAAAAAGCATCCAAGCCGCGAAGACAAATCGTATCTAAATATTGATAATAAAAGGGCAAAATCTGGTGAGTTGTTAGCATAGATTTTGCCCTTGTTTTACAAAAGCTTATTTTAATATCGATAAACAAACGTCAGCATTACTTCATTGAAGAGAGCAGTTGATACTCTTTTTGTAACAAAGCCTGCATGTAAGGACGTGCTTTGATACGAGCAAAAAGAGCTGCGAGATTTGGCCAGCGTTCATTATCTAATTGTTCGCCAGCGTGTTCCATATTGATCATCTGGCACGTAAATGCCAAGTCGGCTAGACTCAAGTTATCATCAACAAAAAATTCAGCATGTCCCAGACTTTGTTCAAGATAGTCAAAATGAGCTGGCAATTTGTCAGCTAAAGCGGCCTGTACTGTTTTTTCATCACAAGGTTTATTCATGCTCGGGTTTACTACTCGATGTAGAAAGACGGTGAAGGTCGTTAGTGGCGCCAATTCATAATCCGCATATTTTTCTAACCAACGCACTTTGGCATGCTGTTCGGCATTTTTTCCTAGTAACTTTGTTAGGTCGGGATATTTGTCTTCAAAATATTGGCAGATAACGCTTGAGTCGGCGAGGGTTAAATCACCATCCTTAATCGCGGGAATACGCCCTAGAGGACTAATTTCACGAAACCATGAAGGTTGGTTAAAGGGAGGTACAGTTTCCAGCTGATAATCGATGCCTTTTTCTGCTAAGCAAAAAAACAGTTTACGTACGAATGGAGAAAGCGGAAAGCCATAGACTATTAAACTCATAGTAAGTAGATCCTTATCTGATAAAAATATTACGCAAGTTCGTATGAGAGGCTGAATGAACTCTTGTGAGATGATACGAGTATATGTATACATCGTTTTATTATCTAGCTATCGGTAAAGTGAATATTATTTAATTTATCTGGAAAAATAATAATATTTCAAACGATGAAAGAAACGTATTGACCAAACCATAAATATTCTCTATATTTTCTTCTTAATATATTCTTATTATGTGTGAGGCAGAAAATGCTAACGGATCGCCAGCAAGATACATACGACTTTATTGTTCATTATTTTGATGAGCATGACCGCGCACCTTTATTATCAGAAGTTGCTCACGGGATTGGCTTATCTTCACAAGGATCAGTCCATAATTATATTCAAGCACTGGTCAACGAAGGTTTAATTGAGCGGGTAGTCGGTAAATCACGTGGTTTACGTTTAGTTCAACGGCATAATGAATCCGAAAAGATTTCAGTCATTTTACCTTTATTAGGCAGAGTTGCAGCAGGTCGTTTAATTGAAGCCGTGCATGATGAATCTGAAATAGATTTGGGTGATATGTTTAGTGGGAGCGGCAGATTTGTATTGAAAGTAAACGGTGATTCAATGATTGATAAAGCTATCATGTCCGGTGATTATGTTGTGTTACAAGAGCAGCGCACAGCAAATCATGGTGATATTGTATTAGCGCTTGTAGACTTTCATGATGCGACTTTAAAAACATTGCTTATTAATGATAACGGCACTGTTACTTTACAGCCTGCTAATGCTGATTATGAACCAGTAACGCTGCCGAGCGAGCGAGTTATGATTCAAGGGGTCGTTGTTGGTCAATTACGTACGTACTCTTAACTATTTGGCACTATTTGATTTTGTTCAATAGCTAAAATTGGAGTCATAAATAATAAATAGGTTAGTGTAATCACACTTGAGGTCAACAAAAGAAGTCGAGCTTCATAAAATGACTACACTAACCTTGTACTATTCAATCTAATATCTTTAAATAGAACAATACTACTAACTATTCGTCTGTAATCGTAATACTATCTTTAATACCAGTAACGCCTTCTACTGATTTTGTTAATGTTACGGCTTTATCTGCTTCAGCTTTAGTGGCAGCAGTACCAGAGAGCTCAACCATTCCATCACTGTCTGTTTCAACTTTAATATCTGTAGCTTCAACCATATCATCTGTTGCGAATGCTGCTTTCACTTTAGTTGTGATGACTGAATCGCTAACTTTAGTTTCCAAACTATCGCCTTCAGCTGCCATCGTGATTAATGGTGCTGATAATGCAGTTGCTAATAATAAGCTTTTAATAATAGATTTCATGAGTTTCTCCGATAATTAAAATATAAATCTAGAGCTCTTTTTGACTCTGGGTATAGCTTATAAAATGAGTCATGATAAAACGATAAGCAATCAGCTGATGCTGGTGTAAGAATTGACTGACGAAGCTTACTAACTGTTAAAAATAAACACTTCAGCTCAGTTGCACGGATAATTTAAACAGAGGCTTCAAGCCAAACTCCAAGTGTTCCATAAACTATATATCATCGTTTCGACTGATAAACACTGCTGATATGAACGTGGTTACCAAATAAAGCTTTAATAATGTGACTAGGAATACGGGACGCAGGCTTGATGAGATTAGCAAAGTCCGCAACACTGCAATCATTGTCATGAGCTAAAGCATAAGCCTTGAGTATGATATCGTAAGAGAGGGGGATTCTAGTTTTTGAGTATACCTATATACAATCAGCTATGTGCAGCAGGCTATAGTTATGTTTTAAGGGGGCGTATGGATTCTGAGAGGGGTGATATCGTATGATGGAAGAGTACGGTGAGCATTAAGCTAGAGTATATCAAGGATTGAAAGTACGCTTTTTTTAATGCATTTTATTTTAAATTATACTTTGGATAAAGTTTAAGTGGGGTGAATGATGGGGCTCGAACCCACGACAACCGGAATCACAATCCGGGACTCTACCAACTGAGCTACACTCACCATTTTAAATGGTTACAACATGTTTGAAATCGAATGTTTCAATGAACATGAAGTTAAGCCGTGCATTCTACCGTCTTTATTTATTTGGTCAAGGAAAATAATTGTTAAATAGTTCAAAGGTGGCTAAACACGGTATTCTGGCAAAAAATCTGCTACCTTAAGATGATTAAGGTAGCAGATTAAATTTGAGCTTAGGCCAGTTCTAAATCTATTTTCTTTTCGTCGAGATCGACTCGCATCACTTTAACATCCACTTTGTCACCTAGACGGTACACTTTTCGTGTGCGTTCCCCCATTAGACGGTGTCCCGCCGCATCAAATTGATAATAATCATTTTTTAATGAGGTGACATGAACTAAACCTTCAATGTACATATCGCTTAATTCGACAAAGATCCCAAAACTCGTTACGCCACTGATCACACCTTCGTGAACTTCGCCGACGCGTTCTTGCATAAACTCACATTTCAACCAATCACTCACATCACGCGTCGCTTCATCAGCACGACGTGATGCCATTGAACAATGTTCGCCAAGTTTAACCATTTCATCATGCGTAGCAGGCCAAGTGGACTTTTTCTTACGTGAAATAATATGACGGATAGCGCGATGAACTTGTAAATCAGGGTAACGGCGAATAGGTGATGTAAAGTGAGCGTAAGCTTCAAGTGACAAACCAAAATGACCGACATTATCTGGACTATATACCGCTTGTTTAAGACTGCGTAGCATAACGGTTTGAATCAAATGGGCATCAGGACGTTTATGGGCATTTCTGAGTAATGAGGCGTAATGTTCAGGTTGTGGTTCGTCACCGCCACCTAATGTTAACCCTAATTCACCTAAAAACTCGCGAAGGCTTGCTAGTTTTTCTTCGGCAGGTGTTTCATGAACTCGGAATAAGGCGGGTAACTCGTGCTTTAAAATGAATTGAGCAGCAGAAACATTGGCGGCCACCATGAATTCTTCAATAAGACGATGTGCATCATTTCGCTCACGAGGTTCAATGGTTTTAAGTTTGCGGTTCTCATCAAAAATGAATTGTGTTTCAGTCATTTCAAAATCGATAGCGCCACGTTCTTCTCTGGCTTTTAGCATGGCTTTAAATAAGTCATACATTGTTTCTAAACCAGGTAAAACGGCGGCATATTGTTCGCGTAATGCTTTATCGCCATCAACTAAAATAGCAGCAACTTTATTATAGGTTAGACGCGCTTTTGAATTCATCACTGCTTGATGAAATTTGTGTGATTCCAATTTACCTTCTGGATTAACCACCATTTCGCAAACCATGCATAAACGATCAACATCAGGGTTTAATGAGCACAAACCATTTGATAATGCTTCGGGAAGCATGGGAATAACTTGGCTTGGAAAATAAACCGAAGTGGCACGTTCTTGTGCATCTTTATCAAGCGGGGTTTTAGGTTGAACATAAGATGATACGTCAGCAATAGCTACCCATAAACGCCACGAGCCAGATTTCAATTTTTCAGCATGCACCGCATCATCAAAATCACGTGCATCTTCACCATCAATTGTTATCAGGGGAAGATCACGTAGATCAAGGCGGCCTTCAATTTCTGCTTTAGGTATTTCTGAACCAAAAGCTTCAGCTTGTTCAAGTGCCTTAACGGACCAAACATGCGGCAAATCAAAAGCGCGTAATGCGATTTCAATTTCCATACCTGGTGCCATATGGTCACCGAGAACATTGACAATTTTACCTAATGGCGAGCGATGTTTATTAGGATGTTCGGTAATTTCAATTTCAACAATTTGCCCGACTTGTGCATCCATTAAACTTTCTGGTGGAATCAAAATATCTTGACTAATACGACGATTATTGGGGATTAAATAATAAAATCCTGCATCAGTAATTAAGCGGCCAACAACGAGTGGGTTGCCACGTTCCAATACTTCGACAATTTGACCTTCTTTACGACCACGGCGATCTTCGCCACTAATTCGTGCAATGGCACAATCACCGTGCAAGACAACATGCATTTCACGATCATTTAGGAAGAGATCTTCACCACCTTCATCAGGTATTAGAAAGCCAAAGCCATCTGGATGTCCCATAACACGACCGGTAATCAGGCTCTTTGTTGAAACAACGTCATAAGCATTTTTACGATTGCGCAATATTTGACCATCTCGTTCCATTGCACGTAGGCGGCGGCGTAAGGCTTCAGTTTGTTCTTCGCCTTTGATATCAAGCACTTTAGAAATGGCACGACGTGATAAAGGACGATCATTTTGTTTTAAAATTTCTAGAATAAATTCGCGACTAGGAATGGGGTTTTCGTAGTTTTCTGCTTCGCGTTGTGAGTGTGGATCTTGTGTGTTTTCTTTTGTCATTGACAGTGTATTTCTCAATCGGTATTGTAATTTTTTGTTATGCCTAGGTGGCAGAATTAGTAGACGGGGTAGCTTCAGGTGCTAGTGGATTGAATTCGTGTGAGATTTAAATCTCGCTCTCGGTACCCGCTTTTATGGCTATCTGATAGTCTACAAGTACGTCTATTCTATAGTCTTTAGCACAATTAGCTACTATTTTCCTGTAAATCTTGTCTAAAATTAAAAATAAGAATGCTTAAATATCAAAATATTATTCGGCGATGTGATCCGGCGCGATAGTTGCTTAGTTTGAATGATGTTTATGTATTTATCGTTTATCGCTAGCCAAATAGGCTAGTTTTAAGTTTATAAATATTGATCATATGGATAATATTGCCGCTTTTACGGCAATTATTGAGGAAATTATAATAATTAGTTTTCGTTGCATGAAGCATAAACAGGTATTATTGAACAGAATTTTTAAATTAAGTAGGTTTGGCGCGAATTCTTGCGGCAAAAACAATAAATGATTAATGGTCGAACTAACATTTACTCGAACAGAAACTAGAGAAGGTCACTATGGCTACACTTATTGATTCTATTGATGAACGCACAAAATTAGCAGGAACCAATCACCTTGAGGTCTTATTATTTAGCCTCGGTACGAATGATCAAACCGGCAGAAATGAAGTGTTCGGTATCAATGTATTTAAAGTTCGTGAAGTAATGAATATCCCTGAAATTACCAGCGCCCCAGAAATGCCGGAAGGTGTGGAGGGCTTTGTGAGCTTACGTGGTGATATGGTGCCTATTATTAATTTACAGAAATTCTGTAATTTAATATCGACCGATGAACCCAAAATACTAATGATTACCGAATACAATACGCATGTTCAAGGATTTTTAGTGAACTCGGTTGATACTATTCAACGGTTAAACTGGGAACAAGTCAAAGCGCCACCTCCTTTACTTTCAAAGCGCCTAGGTGGTTTGGTAACTGCAGTATCAGAATTAGCGGATAAGCGCCTAGTGATGATTATGGATGTTGAGAAAGTATTGGCTGACGCCGGTGGTTTTTACGATGATAATCTATTCGATGGTATCGAAAAATTAGATAGCGACAGGGAACACACCATCTTGTTTGCAGATGATTCAAATATTGCTCGCAAGCAAATCACTAAAGCGCTAGACCATATGGGTGTAAAGCATGTTGGTGCAGTTAATGGTGCCGAAGCATGGATTTTGCTTAATCGATTGGCAGATAAATGTGAAAAAGAGAATCGCGATATTATTACTGAGATTCAGCTGGTATTGACGGATGTTGAAATGCCAGAGATGGATGGTTATGTTTTAACGCAAAAAATAAAATCAGATCCACGATTTAAACATTTGCCAGTGATTATGCATTCATCACTTACTGCGGCTGCTAATATGGACATGGGGAAAGGTGTGGGTGCTGATGCTTACGTTCCGAAATTCGATCCGAGACAACTAGCTGCTACATTAGAACGCTTTTTTGCAGCATTATAATTTTTAGCTTGTATTTATTAAATACTATGGCTGGCTTAATTACAGTGATTCTATAAGGTATGGAAAAACAAAAATTTGTTATATAAAGAGCTACAAATCTTTTAAATTTATGAAACAACAAAATAATCATTGCGTCTCACTAATTAACGCTCTTATTAAAATTACAGGCCATCACGATCGAGCATTACTGGAAGTGAGTGTACTGAAAACAATTAATGATATGTTTTCCATAGAAACCATGTGCATGGTTTTGGCACAAGAGGCCGTTAATGATAAGTTCGTTGGGCTTATTCGGATTGATGAGAAAAATAACATCATTTCATCGGATAATGGATATTTTCAGAATAATCTCTTAGATAAATTAGAGGGTGTGTTGTCTTCTTCGGTTGGAAGTAAACAAGTAGAAACTTTACCTAATAAAGACAAGACGGCATGGGATATCGTTTACCCCATACTAAATGTGAATAATGTGGTCTGTTCATTATTAGTTTGTCATTCTAAAAATAATCCATCAGTTCATGAGCAACGAATCATCAGCGGTATACTCCATGTCTATTCAAACTCTTTAAGTTTGATCAATAAAACGCAACGCGATAAGTTAACAGGGTTATTTAACCGTGAAACCCTTGATACTGAAATTACCAAAGTATTAATGCGAGGAACAGGCGATAGCTCCGTTTCAAATATTGATAATGAAAAACGACATTCAGATGATTTACATACTTGGCTAGGCGTAGTAGATATTGATCATTTTAAAACGATTAATGATAACTATGGCCATTTATATGGCGATGAAGTGATTATTCTTGTGGCGCGTTTAATGATGAATAGTTGTGTGCGAGATGATGACTTAGTATTTCGTTATGGTGGAGAAGAATTTGTTGTTATGTTGAAAGCAAAGACTGAACAACACGCAGCCAATGCTTTTGATCGATTACGACAAAATATTGATAATCACATATTTCCACAAATCGGTAATGTGACTCTTAGTATAGGTTTTGTTGAAGTGCTGGGCCAGCGATCGGCAACGGATGTGATTGGAATGGCAGATGATGCTTTGTACTATGCAAAAGAAAATGGCCGGAACCAGATCAGTTCTTATCCAGCATTAGTCCATGAAGGTAAACTTAAGATTGCTGAACACGTCAGCAATAATGATGTCTCTTTCTTTTGAGAAATATATAGTGAATACACGAAAATATAGCCTGATAGATAACTTGATAATTGAGACTGATAAGGCATTAACTACCGTGATGGGGAAGCCAGAAACGACTGATCGTTTGATCCCAGGATCTAAGTTAACCGAACATGAGCTAACGATCCAACAACGACGTCAGTCGGTACGTTTAATGCGAGTGAATCATGCAGGTGAAGTGTCAGCGCAAGCGTTATATCAAGGCCAAGCGTTAACAGCGACATTACCAAATGTACGTGTCGCAATGGAACAAGCGGCATTGGAAGAAAATGATCATCTTGTCTGGTGCCAGCAGCGTCTCAATTATCTGGGTGGACATGCCAGTGTACTTAATCCCGTTTGGTATGCAGGATCTTTTGTATTGGGTGCTTTAGCAGGGAAAATAGGGGATAAGTGGAGTCTTGGATTTGTTGCCGAAACAGAAAACCAAGTTGTTCAACATTTAGATGAGCATTTAGTTGAAATGAGTATGCAAGATGAAAAAAGTCGTGCCATCTTAGAACAAATGAGGATTGACGAGTTGCATCATGGCACAGTGGCACTTGATGCTGGCGGAGCTATTTTACCAAAACCTATTAAACTAGTAATGGGGTTAATGTCTAAAGTAATGACTAAAACAAGTTATTGGATTTAAGCATTTCAAGCTCGCTTTGCCATCATTATCTATCAGAACTAGCAGTTATGATGTTTTTGTCAGTTCCATTGAGACATGAAATTTATCTGGATTATGTTCAGAGACTGTCGTACGTAATACGATGCCTTCAGCAACAAATGGCGGGAATCGATCGTCGCTGGGATTCATCACCAAACTAATTTCATCCCCTTTATTGAGTGCAATATCAGTAATCATGTAAAGTCCCGAAGCACTTAGATCACCGCTGATGCCTTGGTGTGAAATACCATCAGTATTTTTAATGGTGTAAGTCACTTGCGTCTTAATAGCCATTCGGGTGAAATGACGCTGTTCATCATAGTCATGATTATTCATACCAGTACTCCTCGTGCGATAAATATTAAGTTCCATAATTCTAGGGTATCCTAAGCTAAAAGTACCTTATAAGGCTAGAGTAAAATAATGAATTCCAACACTCAATTGTACCCTGATAGTTTGTATCAACATTGTAGTAACGAACAGCTCAATTTTAAATCAACGGCAGATTTACAAAGTTTATCAACCATTATTGGTCAATCTAGAGCCTTAGATTCTGTCGATTTTGGCGTCAATATTGAGGGTAACGGTTATAACTTATTTGTGATGGGCGATACGGGATCGGGCAAATATACACTCGTAAAACGTTTTCTTGATGAGCATGTTCAGCTTCGTCCTCATGGACAAGACTGGGGCTATTTACATAACTTTACAGATCCTCAAAAGCCGTGGTATTTAGCATTACCAACCGGACAAGGATCGCAGCTAGTACATGATATAGAAAAGGTTATTGCTCACTTATTAGAAGAATTGCCACATTCATTTGATGATGAATATTATCGTGGACGAATGCGCTCAATTGATGAAGCCTCACGTAAACATCGTGTACGGTTATTTGGTATTTTGCAGTCAGAAGCCGATCGAAAAGGCATTGTCTTATTGCGTATGCAAGATGGCACTTATGCCTTTGCTGCTAAACGTGATGGTGAAGCGATGACCGCTGATGAGTTTGATCAGTTGCCGGTTGATCAGCAAGAACAAACAGAAGATGCCATCGCGACCTTACACGAAGATTTACAACATACTTTGTTGGAATTACGTGAATGGGAGCGTGATAATCAAACAAAAGTAACGGCGTTGAATGACGAAGTGGCCACAGAAGTAATTAGCCGTCAGATCAATAAGTTAAAAAGTGCTTATCCTAAAAATGAGCGTTTACAGCGTTATTTTGAGGCGATGCAAAAAGATTTACTGAATAATATTGATGCATTTGTAAAACCTGAAGATGAAAGCGATGAGACCACCACGCATACAATTGATAATCCATTATTAAAGCGATATCAAGTTAACCTTATTGTTAATAATGCAGATGCACTTGGTGCGCCAATGGTTTATGACAATTTTCCTAGTCACCAAAGTTTATTAGGCAGCGTTGAAAATATGGCGATGATGGGCGCCTTAATTACCGATTTTAGTTTAATTAAAGCCGGCGCCATTCATCGGGCGAACGGTGGTTATCTGATCTTAGATGCTGAACAACTATTGATGCAGCCGTATTCATGGGAAGGTTTAAAACGAGCGCTTCATTCAAAAGAAGTGCGATTTGATAGCGTAGAACAAATGTATAGCTTAGTCACAACGGTATCACTTGAACCTGAACCTATACCACTCGATTTAAAAGTGATTTTACTCGGCAACAGACATTTATATTACGAGCTTTATGAACATGATCCTGAGTTTGCAGAACTATTTAAAGTTGTTGCTGATTTTGAAGATCAGATGGAGCGGACAGATGAAAATCACCTTTTATACGCACGTCTTATTGCGAGCACAGTACAAAAAGAAGGCTTATTACATTTAGATAAAGATGCCGTTGCAAAAGTCATTGAGCACGCAGCAAGAACGATAGAAGAAAATAGTAAGATGTCATTACATCTCGGTTCAATGACCGATTTATTAAGAGAATCAACTTATTGGGCGCGTAAGCAGCAGGTTTCTATTATTGGCCGGGAGCATGTCACGCAAGCGTTAAAAAGTCGTGAACAGCGGGTTGACAGAATACGTGGTCAGTTGATTGATCATATTGGTCGTAACATCACACGCATCAGAGTAACGGGCGCCTATGTCGGTGAAGTTAATGCCTTAAGCGTACTGGGTATTGGTGAATACAGTTTTGGTCAACCGTCTCGTTTAACGGCTAATTGTCGTTTTGGTGATGGCGATATTATCGATATTGAACGCGAAGTTGAGTTAGGCGGCGATATTCACTCTAAAGGTGTTTTAATTATGAGTGGTTATCTTGGTTCTACTTATGCCAAAGATCAGCCTTTATCAATGTCAGCGAGTCTTGTATTTGAACAAAGTTATGGCGAAGTTGATGGCGATAGTGCCACCGCTGCTGAATTATGCGCGCTGTTATCTGCGATTGCTGAAGTGCCTTTAAAACAATCATTAGCGATCACCGGCTCAATGAATCAGCATGGCGAAGTACAAGCCATTGGCGGTATTAATGAAAAAATTGAAGGCTTTTTTGATGTCTGCATCAAACTCGGCTTGACCGGTGAGCAGGGCGTTATTATGCCGCTGAGCAATGTTCAGCATTTGATGTTGAGACAAGATGTGATTGATGCCGTAGCTGAAAATAAATTTCAGATCCATGCGATTGATTCGATTGATCAAGCATTGGCGTTATTATCTGGCATTGAAGTGGGCCAACTGAACGAGCAAGGTCAATATCCTGAAGGGTCATTTAACGCAGCCGTTGCCAAACGATTACAACGCTGGATTGATGTTCATAAACATGAAAAAGAGTCAGCCGAAGAAGACTGACTCATTAAACGTACAGAATGTGCTATTCAAAATAACGTAAGGTAATGGTGACACGACGGTCGTAAAATAATGCTTCATCCCATGAACCGCGATGCTCATTAGACTGTTCGCCATAGTTTGTAGTGAGTAATTGATTGGATTGCGTTCCTGCTTGTGCTAATTGATTACTCACTGCAGATAAACGCTGACTTGCTAATTGATTATTAGCGTCGTTAGTGCCGCGCCAATCACTATGTGCTTCAATATCCGCATGGATATTGGGATTATTGCGTAGTAATTCAGCAAGCTTATTTAAGCCTTGTTGAGCATGGGCGTTAATCATCGCACCATTGGTCAAAAAGTAGATATCAAACTGATAACTATTACTAAATTGAATTAAGTCTTCACGATGTTTTTTACTAAACTGTTGTTGTGATAATTCTAACTTTTCAATGTTGGCATGTGCTGTTTGTAGCGTTTTTTCAGACTTATCTAATTCGATTGTAATTTGACTGAGTTCTTGTTCTAATTCAGAAATAGCATGGCTTTGCATTGTGATTGTTTCTGCTTTGCTTTGTTGATTGCCCACTAATACACCCATTGAACCGCCAATTATTGCGCCTAAGGGACCAGCTGCAAGTGCGCCTACAACTAAACCTACTCCGCCTGATGTGGCTTCGTGCTGACTTTTATTGGTTTGACTCGCATTTAATTGAGCAGGGGATTGTGAGTAAAAATTATCCGCCATAATCGCAGGGCTGCTAACAATAAGTAAACTTAAGCTGAGTGCTTTTTTATACATGGTATTCTCCGTAGTTAATGATTCAGCGTGTCATCCATGACATGAAATACAACATGTATTGAAAACCCTTTCTGCGCCGAGTGAGTCTTATTAAACTATGACGGGATGGCGAGATAAGGTCGCAGTTTGGACAATGTGACGATAAAATGTGGCAGAAAAATGGCAACAGGAGAATATCAAGCTGATGGGACGTAGAATTGCAATTGTTGAAGACGAACCCGCTATTCGTGAGAATTATGCAGAAGCATTACGTCGACAAGGTTACGATGTTGACACGTATGCCAATCGATTGACTGCGCATGCTGCCTTTAAAATACGCTTACCCGAGTTAGCGATTATCGACATTGGTTTGAATGATGAACCAGAAGGTGGTTTTGATTTATGTCGTGATTTACGTGCGATGTCAGATACATTACCGATTATTTTCTTAACGGCGCGTGATAGTGAATTGGATACGGTGTCGGGATTTCGTTTAGGCGCTGATGATTATTTGACCAAAGATATTGGCTTAGCCCATTTGCAAGCGCGAATTGCTGCCTTATTTCGTCGCCTAGAATTGATGAAAACACCCGTGACAGCAGACGACTTAATTACGCAAGGCGACTTAGTTTTAGATAGTGCACGCATGTTAATTAATTTGGCAAATAAACCTGTGCCGCTGACCGTGACTGAATTTTGGCTAGTACATGCTTTGGTGAAATATGTCGGCCATGTCAAAACCCGTGAACAATTAATGCAAGCAGCCAATATTTATGTCGATGAAGATACGATTAGTTCACATATCAAACGTATTCGAAAAAAATTTCAAATGGTGAATGCAAATTTTTCATCGATTGAAACAGTATATGGACTCGGTTATCGCTGGGTTACACCTCAAAAAGCATAAATGAAATTTTGGCCATCTTTCGGATTAAAATTACGCAGTAAGTTATTGCTAGTCTCGCTTGTATTACTATTAATACCTTGGCTGGGCGTGCATTACATTCAAGCGGTAGAAGGTTTGTTGCAGCAACAACAAGCTAAGTCAATGGCAACGATTGCTAAAGCAAGTACAGTGCTGGTGGCTCAATATCCTGGACTATTTGCTGAACGTTTAACGGCATTAAAAGAGTCCCATACATCCAATAAAGTAGCTGTTGCTAGTTTTAACACGTTGACGGAGATTGATGGTTACCAGGATGAATGGCAGGCTTACACATCGTTACGCCACACCTTTTCTGTGGTCAATCAATTATCACCCAAAAATAAAATTGATCCTCAAGATCTGACTGTACGCTATATCTTCGCTCAACATCAAAATAGCTTGAACATGCTATTGGATGTGGTGGATGATTCGGTTGTTTTTCGTGACCCACGTAAACGTCAGCGGCATGGTGGTGATGCTGTTGTTTTGGCAACAGTTGACGCGCAGCAGCGAGTTCATCGTTACATATTAAGTGCGAGTACATTTGGTCAAATTAATGCTTATGAGTTTTTTGGTAGTTATTTGGATCCTGTCATTATTCAACAGCAACCTGCTATTAAAGGGGCGTGGCAGCGATCTGCTTACGGTTATCGATTTGAATTAAGTTTGCCACTGTCAATGTTAAAACAATCTTTGGCTTTAGCGGTCGTCGATGTGGATAGCGAGGAAATTACACCTCAGGTTTTAGGCTTAGGTGATGTTCGCGACCGTGATTTATTTGCCGATGTTTTATTGCCTTCGAAACAACTCGCCACTGTTTTAGCGCCAATGGCAACAGACGGTGTCCGGATATGGCTAGTTGATAATCAAGCGAATACCTTGGCTTCCGTTGGCCAAGGTGACGTGATGATTGCTGATACTGAATTAAACTCATTAAGTGATTTGTTTTATCAATTATTTTTAACAGAAGCGGTGTCTGATGATGAATCTATTAGTCATGAGCAAGCTGTATTAGTCAGCAATACCGTAAAGATTGCTCTACAAGGTCAAGCGGAAACAGGACATATGATAATCAATGATGACGGTCAAACGACGATCGTCGCTGCACACCCCGTTATACTGGATAATAAGATCATTGGCGCGGTTGTTGTCGAGCAAAATACCAATGCGATACTGGGTCTACAAAATCAAGCGGTTAAAGCCTTATTAAATACAATGTTGCTGGTCTTTGCGATTATGCTTATCACGCTGATTGGTTTTGCGAGTCGTTTGTCTTTTCGTATTAAGCGTTTAAATCAAGATGTCACAAAGATGGTAAACGGTGAAGGACGAGTTGATGGTCATTTTATACATCGTATCGAGCAAGATGAATTAGGTGAATTGCGCCGAAGTTTTGCTCAATTATTTGGAAGGTTGACACTTTATACTGATTATCTTGAGGCATTGGCATCACGTTTAGCCCATGAATTACGTACGCCAATAGCTGTCATCAGAACCTCATTAGAGCATCTGGAACAAACACCTGATAAGCAACAAATTTATATTGATCGAGCACGCTCCGGAAGCGAGCGATTAAATAGTATCGTTGCGCGTATGAGTGAGGCTAGTCGATTGGAACAATCTGTGACGAAAGAAACCTTGCAAGACTTTAATTTACAGCAATTACTGATCGATATTATTCCGGTTTATCGTGATATTTATCAGGATGTTAAGTTCGGCGCTGATATTCCTGATGAAAAGATAATGATTAAAGGATCTCAGGACTTGATCGTGCAAATGCTGGATAAATTAATTAGCAATGCCGTTGACTTTCATCTCGCTAACACCTCAATTTTGATTGTATTGGAACACTCAGTCGATGAAAAAAAGATGCCATTTGTAGAAATTATAATCAGAAATCATGGTGCTAATTTGCCAGAAGAAGTGCAGCAGCAATTATTTCAACCGATGGTGTCTATTCGTTCATCAGTAACTCTAACAGCAGAACCTCATTTAGGATTAGGGTTATATATCGTTAAATTGATTGTCGATAAACATCGCGGAAAAGTAATTGCGCGAAATTGGCAACAAGGTGTGGAGTTTTGTATCAGGCTGCCGCTAACAACATATAACAACTAACACGGAGTTTTATTTGCATGAACATCATGCCCTTTTTTAAGTTATCTGTTGTATCAAGTTTTATCTTTATGATAACTATTGCTCAGGCTATACCCATGCCGCCTGTACCTTTAGAGCCTATCTATTTTGAGCCGCCGGTAGAAAAAGCGACAGATCAACTTTATCAACAAAGCTGTGTGCAACTGGATAATGCCATTCGGTACCTTCAACCTTATCGCTATACTTATAAGCCATCGTTTCATGACGATGGTGCGAATCAGATAGCGGCATCATTAATTGTTTTAGATAGCGTGCCTGTAGTACATGGTTTGTTTGCTTTAGCTTATCTTGGTTATTCGGGTTTAGTTGAAGAAAAAGAGGAACGTCGTATGTTAGAGGTCGATCAAAAAATTGCTGTATTACAGCAAGTAAAAGCCGAAAAGCATTGTTTTGAATAATGTAACAAATTAGTAAAAAAGTCGTATAAATTGCTTGTGGACTTATCTTGAACTCATGTAATATCGGATAGTGACGGACCCAGATGAGGTGTTAAAAATGACTACAATCGATATTAAAGCTAAATGGTACGAAGCTAATTTACAAACAGCACGAGACAGTCGAGTTAAATGGTACACAGCCAATAATAAAGCAGCTAAAACGACTGATAAGCATTGGTATGAAGCCAATAAACAGCCTGCAGTTGCTAGTGGGAAACACTGGTATGAGGCTGATTTAGCTGAACATTTAGATGCCAAAAGAAAATGGTATGAAGCTAACTTAAGCGCAGCGGTTAAAACGGTTAGAGAAAACCGAACTAAGTGGTATAAAGCTAACTTACCGCAAACACCTTGGTATGAAGCTAATACACAGTCTGATGTTAAAAACGAATGGTATCGGGCTAATTTAGCAGCGGCGAGAGCAAGTCAAGCTAAATGGTATGAAGCCAACCAGCAATCAGTTAAAAGTACTGCAGTTCCATGGTATGAGGCGAATATTAATGCTGATCCACATATGGCGACTAAAAAGAAATGGTATCAAGCCAATCTAGAAGCAGCGCGTGTTAGCCGTCAAAATAGGCATTGGTATAACGCGAATCCTACTTTAGCATTTGATCCTCATGCCGATACCAAACATAAATGGTATGAAGCGAATATTGCGCTAATTAGAACTAAAAATATCAAAAATAAGTGGTATGAAGCAAACACGATAGCAGCAAGAGCGACACAGAATAAGTGGTATGAAACTAGGGAAACAGCGATAGGTAAACCTTGGTATGACGCTGAAATGAAAAGTCATTTTGAAACCAAGCGGAAATGGTATGAAGCTAACTTAGTGGCTGCTCGTGAAAGTCGTACCAAGTGGTACGAAGCTAATTTACAATCGCTTAAAAGTACCGCTGCACCTTGGTATGAGGCTAACTTACATCTTGATCCTCATGCAGACACAAAAAAGAAATGGTATGAAGCTAACTTAGAAGCGGCACGAGCGAGTCAGAATAGTAAGCATTGGTACAACGCAGAAATGAAAAGTCATTTCGATACTAAGAAAAAATGGTACGAAGCCAATTTGGAGGCTGCTCGTATTAATCAGGCTAAATGGTATGAAGCTAATCAGTTAGCGACGGTTCAGAGTGATACTCCTTGGTATGAAGCTAACATGCATGCTGATCCTCATGCTGATATTAAGAAAAAGTGGTATCAAGCCAATTTAGAAGCTGCACGTGCTAGTCGTAAAAAATGGTACAAGGCTAATGACTAAAGCTTAGCCATATCGGGTATTGCTTTTCAGAGAAGATGAATAGAGATATTTATTCATCTTCTCTGGTGTTTTGAGTCAATGAAATATAGGAAATCTGACTGCTTGTACTTAGAAGCAGTCAGATTTTTTTATTTATCTTCAGAAAGTGACTCTCTTAGTTAGTCGACACGTTTAATAAATATAAAGAAACCATTCGATAGTTAAGATTAGTATGCTAAGTTCCGTTCTTTCTCATCTTAAAGCCTAACAGCTAATCCGGCTGTAATTTCTGTTACTAATCTTTGCAAACGTTATGCTTGTCATTATGTTGGTCAAAAAAACGGGTACTTTCACAGTGTGTTCAAAAAGTCCGAGAGCTTATCTTGAGTTAAAATAATTTTAACTTTTCTAAATCATGGGTTATTGACTAACAGATACGTAGCTTTAATTAACAATGACAACCAATTGATGAAAATACAATATCAATTCGCCCATGTTTAAATGCTTCAATTTACTACCTAACCGTCATTTCAAATAGTGTGAAATTTACCTGCGGAAACTTTCACTTACAAGTACGCCCTAAAAATAATCCTCGTTTTGGCCTGCTTATTACACTTTAATTTCAACATTAAAAGGTTTGTCATTATAATGATGACTCTTTTCAAGAGGGTGCAGTGAATACAGTAGCATCCTGTGAAGTTGATTTATCAATTGGAAATATAGGCTACTAAGGCTAAAACGAACAATAAATTCATTTTTCAAGTTTTTGAGGTAAAGAATTATATGGCGAGTACAGAAGAGTTATTAGATGGGTTTAAGCGTTTCCAGACCCAATATTTTGGTGACGATAGTCAATTATATGCCAGTATGAAAGATGGACAACCAGCAAAGACCTTAATGGTCGCATGCTGTGATTCTCGCGTTGACCCTGCGATTTTAACGGATTGTAATCCGGGCGATTTATTTATCGTTCGTAATGTTGCTAACCTTGTTCCCCCTTGCGAACAAGGAGGGGATTATCACGGTACAAGTGCCGCATTAGAATTTGCAGTCAATAATTTGGAAGTTGAGAACATCATTATTATGGGCCATGCAGGTTGCGGCGGTATCAAAGCATTGTGGGAAAGTGATGACAAAGCTAGCGCAAAATCAAAATTTATTCACCCATGGGTTTCTATAGCAAACCCTGCAAAAATTTGGGTACGAAACGCTTTACCTAAAGCATCATCTGATGCCCAAATTAAAGCATGTGAACAACGTGCAATATTGGAATCACTGACTAACCTGATGACTTTTTCATGTATTCGTGAACGAGTAGAGCAAGGTGTATTGAGTCTACATGGTTGGTATTTTGATATTCCTGAGGGTGATTTATTATGCTTTAACCCGCAAACAGGCGAGTTTGAAGTTGTAACCCACTAATAAATGCATCGGCATCGCTGGTGAACAAGATTCTCCAGCGATGCCAAGCAGTTATTAAGGCAGCGAATTTTCTGTTTCGCTAGTATCGGTAGGGGTTAAAGATGAAGGCTCTACTTTCTTAGTTTTTGCTTCCATAATCTCTTGCTCATCTTCATCACCCAACCCAATTAGATTAAGCAAGCTTTGGAATATTCCCGTTTTTCTTTCAGTCAATGGCACTTCAACATTCGCATCTACATGCTCAGTTTTTGGTAGATCTTCACGAGCAACAGTACGCGTATCACCTTCGATATGTTCAAGTTGGTCATCGGCAAAATAAAGCGTTAAGCGTCGTTGTTCGCGATCGCCGTTACCCGGGTGAAAGCTATAAATATAATCCCAACGGTCAGGATGGAAGGTATCAATCAGTAACGGCGTACCCATTACATATGCGACCTGTTTTTTGGTCATATCAGGTTTAAGTTGATTGATCATATCTTGAGTAACATCGTTTCCTTGTTGGATATCGATACGATAAACGCCAGGAATTTTATCGGTGCTACAACCGCTAAGAGATAAGATTAAGATGGAAAAGGTGTAAATGAGATGCTTTTTCATTTATATTAAGTACTATATTAATTAACCAAGTTGCGATGATACGCTAATCATACAGTTTCGACGAGGCATCAAATACAATGGAAAGTCAGGATTTAAGAAAAGCAGGATTGAAGGTCACCCTTCCACGGCTAAAGGTATTAGAGATTTTAGAATCATCTGAGCAACGCCATATGAGTGCGGAAGATGTATATAAAGCATTGCTGGAAATGGGGGAGGAAATAGGTCTAGCGACCGTTTACCGAGTATTAACGCAGTTTGAAGGTGCAGGTTTAGTCTCGCGCTTGAGTATCGATGGTGGTCACGCGGTCTTTGAATTAGAGAATGGTACGCATCATGATCATTTATTATGCGTGCGCTGTAATCGTATTGAAGAATTTCTCGATGAGGTTATTGAGCAGCGCCAGAAGGCTATCGCCGCGGAAAAAGGTTTTCAAATGACTGATCATAGTCTTTATATTTATGGTGTTTGTCGCCTTTGCCAAGAAGCGACATAATCCAATAAGACGAACTTTAATCGTGCGTGTTTTCTAGCATTTCTTTTGCATGTAGGCGGGTTGTTTCCGTTAAATTAACACCGCCTAACATGCGCGCGATTTCTTCAATTCGTTGATGTTGATCAAGTTGGTTAATTTCAATATGCGTACTATCTCGACCTTGTTTTTTATTCACTTGTAATTGCTGATGTGCTTGCGCAGCAACCTGCGGAAGATGAGTAATACAAATAACCTGTTGGGTTTTTGCTAGCTTTCTTAAATGACTGCCAACAATTTCCGCAATTCCTCCACCGATGCCGACATCGACTTCATCAAATACTAATGTAGGCACACTGCGTGTACCCGCCGTTACAACCTGAATAGCAAGGCTGATCCGCGCTAGTTCGCCACCAGAGGCAACCTTGCCTAATTCACCTGCTGCTTGACCGGGATTCGTACTGACTAATAGCTGAATATTATCTGCGCCCGTTTCCGTAAATTTTTCATTTGCCATCGGTGTTACTACAAACTCAATTCTACCGCCGGGTATAGCAAGTTGTTGTATGGTTTGGGTGATATCTTCAGCTAAAGGTTTAGCCGCTTTTAATCTTTGTTGGCTGAGTTTTTGACATAAACCACGACATGCTTTCTCTTGTTCAAGCAATACTTGTTGAAGCTGTTCATTTTGATTACTCAAGTTTTCTAAGCTTGTTAATTCGTCGCACAATTGCTGATAGTGTTTAGGCAGCGCTTCAATTTCTATGTGATGTTTACGGGCAAGATTGTGTAAGACGGTTAATTGCGATTCGATATCATCCAAACGGCTAGGATCAAGCTCGGTATTATCTAAATAATGGCGTAATTCAGTACTACACTCATCCAGCTGGATAACGGTTGAATTTAGTGTTTCTACTAAATTAGCAAATTGTGGCTCGATAGCCTGAAGTTTTTCTAAATCAGCTAATACTTTGGCGATAATGTCGTAAGCAGCACCTTCTTCTTGATCGAATATTTGATGCAAGCCTGACTCAGCGGCGGCCATTAATTGTGATGCATGAGCAATTAGTCGTTGATCGAGCAATAGTTGCTCAACAAATTCATCAGTAAGTTCTAATGGATCAAGCTCTTTAACCTGATATTGCAATAATTCTAAGCGAGCAGCGTGATCTTGTGATTGTTGTTTCATTTCAGCAAGTTGTTGCTTAGTTGTTTGCCATTGTTTGTAGGCAATGGCTAAATCACTTAATAAGGGTTTTGTTTGGGCTACCGTATCGAGTAATAGTCGTTGTGTTTCGCTGCGAACTAAAGATTGATGCGCATGTTGACCGTGGATATCAATTGTCCGTTCACTAACACCGCGTAACTGGCTAAGCGGTACGGTTCTGCCATTAATATAAGCACGCGAACGACCATCTTTATTTATGGTTCTACGAAGATGGCATTGCTCGTCATCATCAAGTTCTTGCTCTACTAGCCATTTTTGTAAGACAGGGTTTTTCGATGTATCAAAACTCGCTGCAATTTCAGCACGTTCTTCGCCAAAACGGATCATATTTGAATCTGCACGATCACCCAGCACAAGGCTCATTGCGTCGACTAAAATGGATTTGCCAGCACCGGTTTCGCCAGTTAGTGATGTCATACCATTGGCGAAGCTTAATTCTAGGTCATCGACGACCGCAAGATCACGAACACTTAAATTAGTTAGCATGTTAGTTTACGTCCCCATTCAAGTTTGGCTCGTAGGATTGAATAATGGTCATGATCTTCCAAATGTAATAATTTAACGGTATTGGGATGGCGTTTAATACGAATGATATCGCCCGCTTGTAAGACTTGGCCTGGACGTCCATCGCAGGTGACCATGGCTGAAGTATCATTATTGTCGCTTAATACAATGTCGATAATACTGTCAGCCGCAACGACCAAAGGCCGGTTACTCAGCGTATGAGGACAAACGGTCGCTAATACTAAAGCGTCAAGATTAACATCTAAAATCGGACCCCCAGCTGACATTGCATAGGCGGTGGAGCCAGTTGGTGATGCAATGACTAAGCCATCAGCACGCTGACTGTTTAAAAATCGACCATTGATATAGGTTTCAAATTCGATCATATGTAAGCTTTGATGAGAGTGCACTACAACATCATTCATTGCTTTGCCTACAAATTGTTCAGTTTTATTAATAATGCTAGCCTGCATTAAAAATCGTGTGTCTTCACGATAATGACCCGCTAAAATTTCTGATAATTGTGGAGCTAATTTCGCTAAAGTGAGATCGGCTAAAAATCCTAAGCGACCAACATTTATACCAACGAGAGGCATTCCGCTACCAGCGAGCGCTCTTGATGCTGATAATAAAGTACCATCGCCACCAATCGCGATAGTTAGATCGCCATGTTCTGGGAAACTTTTAATCGAAATGACATCTAAGTCAGGTAAAAAGCTAAGCGCTTCATTGACAAAAATAGTTCGCGATTGTGATAGTAAAAACTCAGTAACTTGAATCACTGCTTTTTCCAAGACGGGATCGTCTTTGCGAATAAAAAGGCCTATGCGTTCAAAAACTGAGTTCATACAAATTGCGACACTCTAAAAAATATTATATAGACAAGATAGTAATTGTTTTGGGATAGAAATCCAAAACTAAAATATTGATAGCAAATTCTATTTCAAATAGACCTAACACATTAGCCATAAAATGCTAAAATAGTTTGATTTTTACTTAACTATCCATATCGGAGATTCCAGATGGCGATTGAACGCACAATTTCTATTATCAAACCAGACGCAGTGGCAAAAAATGTTATTGGTGATATTTATTCACGCTTTGAAAAAGCAGGTCTAAGCATCGTAGCAGCAAGAATGATTCATCTAACACAAGCGCAAGCAGAAGGTTTTTATGCTGAGCATAGCGAACGCGGTTTCTTTAAAGACCTTGTTAGCTTCATGACTTCTGGTCCTGTTATGGTTCAAGTCTTAGAAGGCGAAGGCGCTATATTGAAAAACCGTGATTTGATGGGCGCAACTAACCCAGCGGATGCTGAAGCGGGCACTATCCGTGCAGATTTCGCAGAAAGCATCGACGAAAATGCAGCACACGGTTCTGATTCAGCTGAAAGTGCAGCGCGTGAAATTGCATACTTCTTCACTGAAGATCAACTTTGTGCACGCACTCGATAAGCGAGCGAAATAATATATGTTGCGTACGAATCTACTTGGTTTAGATCTTAAAGGTCTAGAAACGTTTTTTAATCAAATTGATGAAAAGCCTTTCCGTGCGCGCCAGTTATTACAATGGATCCATCAATATCGAGTCGTAGATTTTGCTGAAATGACGAATTTGAGCAAAGTGTTACGTGAAAAATTATTAGAAGTTGCAGAAATTAAACCTCCTGAAGTGCTTCATGAGCATATATCAAAAGATGGCACACGAAAGTGGATTGTCAGACTATCATGCGGTAATTCAATTGAAACGGTGTACATTCCTGAAAAAGGCCGTGGTACTTTGTGTGTATCGTCACAAGTAGGGTGCGCGCTGGCATGTACGTTTTGCTCTACTGCTCAACAAGGCTTTAATCGTAATTTGACCGCTAGTGAAATTATTGGCCAAGTTTGGTTGGCCAATGAGGCTTTAGGTAAAGATCCTAAAGGTAATCGCGTGGTAACAAATGTCGTGATGATGGGTATGGGCGAACCATTAGCTAATTACAATAATGTCATTTCTGCGATGAACTTGATGCGCGATGATTTAGCCTATGGCATTTCATGGCGTCGCGTCACATTGAGTACATCTGGTATGGTGCCAATGATTGATCGCTTGCGTGAAGATTGTCATGTCAGCTTGGCAATATCACTGCATGCTGCGAATGATAAATTGCGTAGTGAAATTATCCCGCTGAATGATAAATATCCTATTGCTGAGTTATTAGCCGCGTGTAAACGATATGTGGATGTTGAGCAGCGACGTCACATTACGATTGAATATGTGATGTTGAAAGACATTAATGATTCGGCCCAAGATGCCAAAGATTTGATTCGTATTTTGAAAGATCTACCGACTAAAATAAATTTAATCCCGTTTAATCCATTTCCGGGAACGGATTATGTGTGCTCATCTAGAACAGTTATTACACGGTTTCAACAACAATTAACGGATGCAGGATTAGTCGCGACAGTGAGAAAAACGCGCGGTGATGATATCGTGGCTGCTTGCGGGCAATTAGCGGGTGAAGTACAAGATAAAACCCGTAGAAAAGAACGTCGTCTTGCAGCAGAAAAAGCGATTGCTGCTTTATGATGATGCGACTTACAATAAAGTCTATCGTGCTATCGTTACTTGTTGTTTTGGCCGGCTGTGCATCATCAGGTGTTGCGCGCACACCGAATGATAATACTTCGGCAGATGCTAAAGCTGCAGCAATCAACATGGAATTAGGCCTCAACTATATGCAGCGAGGCGATTATAAAGTGGCATTAGACAAGCTGCAGCGTTCGTTAGAGCAAAACCCAAACTTACCAAGCACACATAATACTATAGGTGTTTTATATCAGCGTTTGGGGGAAATGGATAAGGCTGAAAAGCATTTCAAAGAAGCTGTTTCACGCGCCCCTGATTACTCTGAAGCACAAAATAATTATGGTGTGTTTTTATGCCAACAAAAACGTTATAAAGAAGCTGAACAACGATTTTTAGAAGCGATAAAAAATCCGCTTTATACCAGTGCTGACCAAGCACTTGAAAATGCAGGAATTTGTGTTGGTTTAATTCCTGATGCGACCTTAGCGGAGGAGTATTTCCGTAAAGCGCTACAAATTAATCCAAAATTGAGTAAGTCATTATTACAAATGGCAGAGCTCAGTTATTTGAATATTGAATATGACAAAGCGAAGTCTTATCTGGATCGTCATCGGGCTGTTTCACCTTGGACACCACAAGCATTACTATTAGCGACAAAATTAGCAAAAAAAATGGGTGACCGAGATGCTATTGCTAGTTATACCTTAATCTTACGTGCACGCTTCCCCGATTCAGATGAGACGCTACAGGTTACCAAAGGACAGTATTAAATGATTCCAGATGTAAATGATCATCACGTAGCAATTGAAAAGAAGCCAACTCTTGGCGAACGTCTTAGTCATGCTAGGCAAGCAAAAAATCTAACGATAGCTCACGTTGCCACTGAGTTACGGCTTACAAAACAAACCATCGAGCTTATTGAAAATGAACAGTGGGCTGATCTTCATGGCCGTGCATATGCTCGTGGATATTTTTCTAATTATGTAAAATTTCTTGGTTTGCCAGAAGATGAATTTTTAGCAGCGTTTAATACTGAGTATATTGTTGATGAGCCTAGCCTGATGAGTAGGAAGCATCAGGTTGAAATTACTCATAAGAAAATTGTCTGGTTCCCAAGTTTTTTGATTATTACCATTGCCGTTATTGGTTGGTTTACTTATCAGCAGATGCAACAAAACGAACAGGCTAGTGAGGCGGCGGAAGTGGCAACAATTGATGAACCTTCATCTTTATTTCCTATTACTGAGGTTAGTAGCAATATTACCGATGAGCCCGCTAGCTTGCAAAATGTCACTGTTATGCCTGAAACACAACAAGACATAAATGAAGTTGAACAACTTGTTAGTACCGAGCCTGAAGCATTGGTTGATACCGAACAAGCTAAACAAAATACTGAAGGGATGACGGAGCAAGCATCAGATTCAGTTGCATCACAAGATACAGAACAAACAATGGATGATAATGTGGCGGCATCTGCATCAGGACAAGCTTCGCTTGATTTACGTTTTACTGATGATTGCTGGGTGCAAGTGAAAGATGCAGACGACAAAGTGTTACTTAAAAAATTAATGACAAAAAATGATTCAATTGTATTGACGGGGACTGCGCCGTTTAACGTTATGTTGGGTCGAGCATCTGTTTCACAAGTTAGATTTAATGATAAATTATTTGACCCTTCAGCTTTTACACAAAAAGATGTAGCAAGATTTACTTTAGGAGCAGAATCTTAATGTCCGCACCGACTAATATCATTCGTAGAAAATCTAGACAAATTATGGTCGGTAATGTGCCCGTGGGCGGCGATGCGCCAATTGCCGTACAAAGTATGACAAACACAGAAACTTGTGATGTGAATGCAACCGTTGCACAAATCATGGCATTACAAGATGTTGGCGCTGATATAGTCCGTGTTTCTGTACCGAGTATGGATGCCGCCGAAGCCTTTGGTGAAATAAAGAAGAGAGTGAATATACCGCTCGTCGCTGACATTCACTTTGACTATAAAATTGCACTACGTGTTGCAGAATTAGGTGTCGATTGTTTACGCATTAATCCAGGTAATATCGGTCGTGAAGATCGTGTTCGCTCGGTAATAGATAGTGCTCGTGATCATGGTATTCCTATTAGAATTGGCGTTAATGCAGGGTCTTTAGAAAAAGAGTTACAGAAAAAATATGGTGAACCTACCCCTGATGCTTTAGTTGAATCTGCATTACGACATATTGATATTTTAGATAGACTTAATTATCCCGAGTTTAAGGTCAGCCTAAAAGCATCGGATGTCTTTATGACAGTGCAGGCATATCGGAAATTAGCATCACAAATTGAACAGCCCTTACATCTTGGTATTACAGAAGCAGGAGGTTTACGTTCAGGCTCTGTGAAATCTGCTATTGGTTTAGGTATGTTACTGGCAGATGGTATCGGAGACACGATTAGAGTATCGCTTGCTGCTGATCCTATTGAAGAAATTCGTGTCGGTTTTGATATATTGAAAAGCCTTAGAATTAGAAATAAAGGCATTAACTTAATTGCCTGTCCATCTTGTTCACGTCAACAATTTGATGTTATTTCAACGGTTAATGAATTAGAGCGTCGGCTAGAAGATATTTTAGAGCCAATGGATGTGGCAGTGATAGGTTGTGTGGTTAATGGTCCTGGTGAAGCAAAAGAAGCGACATTTGGCCTAACCGGTGGTGAGCCGAACTTACTTTATGTTGATGGCAAGCCTAGCCATAAAGTCGATAATAAATCGATTGTTGATGAGTTGGAACGAGAAATACGCCAACGAATTGCCCGTCAGCAACAAGTATCACATCCAGAAAAAATTATTCCAATAAAGGTACTAAGTTAAGCGTGGCTGAAATTATCCGTTCTATTCGGGGAATGAATGACATTCTCCCAGAGGTTACACCGTATTGGCAGGCTGTTGAGTCTGCATTAAAAAAGGTGTTAACAAGTTATGGTTATCAGGAAATTCGTTTTCCTATTGTTGAAAAAACCGAGTTATTTTGCCGCTCTATCGGCGAAGTGACAGATATCGTCGAAAAAGAAATGTATACCTTTGCAGATCGTAATGGCGATAATTTAACCTTACGTCCAGAAGGTACTGCAGGTTGTGTTCGCGCTGCAATGCAAAACGGCATGTTGAATCAAACGCAACGCCTTTGGTATATGGGACCCATGTTTCGTCACGAGCGCCCGCAGAAAGGTCGTTATCGACAATTTCATCAAGTGGGTGTTGAAGCCTATGGCTTTAATGGCCCAGATATCGATGCTGAAATGATTTTGATGACAGCACGTTTGTGGAAAGTACTTGGTTTAAAAGGTGCTAGTTTACAAATAAACTCATTAGGTTCTACTGAAGCGCGTTTAGCTTATCGTGATGTTTTAGTCGCTTATTTTGAACAGCATCAAACTGCGTTGGATGAAGATAGTCAACGACGATTACACACTAATCCATTACGTATTTTGGATAGTAAAAATCCAGCAATGCAGCCATTAAATGACGCCGCTCCTAAATTAATTGATCACCTTGATGATGAATCGAGGCAAGAATTTACTATCTTATGCCAAACGCTTGATAATGCGGGTTTAGCTTATGAGATCAACCCGCGGTTAGTGCGTGGCTTGGATTATTACGGCAAAACCGTGTTTGAATGGGTTACTGATCAATTGGGTTCGCAAGGCACTATTTGTGCTGGTGGACGATATGATGGTTTAGTTGCTCAACTGGGTGGCAAAGGCGCCACTGCGATTGGTTTTGCCATCGGCATAGAACGTTTGATTTCATTATTAGAAGCAACGGATTCATTACCTGAGATTGAAGCAATTGATGTATATCTAGTTGCTGTTGGAGATGCTGCTGCCAGTCAATCATTATTACTTGCAGAACAATTAAGAGATCAACTTCCTGATTTAAAATTGATTACTCATTGTGGTGGTGGTAGTTTTAAAAACCAATTTAAACGAGCAGATAGAAGTGGTGCCCGCTGGACTTTTATTCTAGGTGACGATGAAATTGAGCAAAAAGTGGTTGGCGTGAAAACAATGAAAACAGGCGAGCAAGAAACTATTGCGTGGACTGCACTAGCTGATTATTTACAACAATAAAAATAGAAGAATACTATGACCCCCTTAAATATACCTGAATGGCAGTCTTTAGTTCGTCACTATTCTGACCTGAAATATGTATCGATGCGTGAACAGTTCGCATTAGACTCCGATCGCGCTCAAAATTTTTTAGTAAAAAGCGGTGATTTGCTTTTAGATTATTCGAAAAATCGGATAACGAAAGAAACGATGGAAAAATTAGTTGCCTTGGCACAATCAGTCAATATGAATGACTGGGTTGAGCGTATGTTTTCTGGTGAAGCCATTAATAATACTGAAGGCCGTGCCGTTTTACATACGGCCTTACGAAATCGTAGTAATACACCCGTCATGGTAGATGGTAAAGATGTTATGCCTGCTGTGAATGCAGTGTTAACGCAGATGAAAAATTTCTGTCAGCAAGTCCACAATGGCGAATGGCTGGGTTACACGGGCAAACGAATTACCAATATCGTTAATATTGGCATCGGAGGCTCTGATCTTGGCCCTGCAATGATCTGTGATGGATTAGAAGCTTATGGTGTTGAAGGCATTAGTGTGCATTTTGTTTCTAATGTTGATGGTGCAGATCTAAGTACGACCTTGGAAAAATTAAACCAAGAAACCACTTTGTTTGTCGTTGCCTCTAAAACATTTACCACTCAAGAAACGCTCACGAATGCTCAATCTGCAAGAGCATGGTTTTTGAAAACGGCTAAGCAAGCGGATGTTGCGAAGCATTTTGTCGCAGTATCAACTAATGCTAAAGCGGTTGCTGAATTTGGTATTGATACCGAAAATATGTTTGAAATTTGGGACTGGGTAGGCGGACGGTATTCTTTGTGGAGTGCTATTGGTTTACCTATTGCACTCTATATTGGTATGGATAATTTCGAACGTATGTTGGCTGGTGGTCATGAAATGGACCTTCATTTCAGAAACCAACCTCTAGCAGAAAATATGCCTGTGATTATGGGGTTATTAGGCGTTTGGTACATCAATTTTCATGGTGCACAAACGCAAGCAATCGTGCCGTATGATCACTCATTAGCTCGTTTCCCTAATCATATGCAACAATTAGATATGGAAAGTAATGGTAAAGTGACCAACCGTGAAGGACAGCGTATTAGTTACAAGACGGGTCCTATCATTTGGGGAACACCTGGCACAAATGGTCAACATGCTTACTTTCAATTGATTCATCAAGGTACGCAGTTAGTACCTGTTGATTTTGTATTGCCTGTGAATAGCCATTACCCTGAATGTGATCATCAATCGATTTTATTAGCAAATGGTTTAGCACAATCTGAAGCTTTAATGAAAGGTAAGAATGCTGAAGAAGTGCGTGCTGAATTAATGGCGGAAGGTTATGAAGGCAAAGCATTAGAAGCATTATTACCGCATAAAGTATTCCCAGGTAATCGTCCAAGTAATACGTTATTGTTTCCACAGTTAACGCCTGAAATGCTAGGTCAATTGGTCGCTTTATATGAACATAAAGTGTTTGTGCAAGGTGTTATATGGAATATTAATTCCTTTGACCAATGGGGCGTTGAGTTAGGTAAACAGTTAGCAAAAGCAATCGTACCTGAGTTAAAAGATGGCGCTGAGATTTCACCTCATGATAGCTCAACGACCAACTTGATTAACTTAATTAGAACACTTCGAAAATAAATTTTTTAGATGGTGATGAGTGAATAGTATTCACTCATCACCACTAATAAATTAGTTAACTTATTCCTTTAATAATTACGATGATTTACACCACGAGGCTAAGGCATTGACCCAAGCCGGATGATTATTCAAACAGGGTATTAAGGTTAATTTAGTACCGCCTGCTTCAGTAAATACTTCCTGTCCCCTTATTGCAATTTCTTCTAATGTTTCTAAACAATCTGTTACGAACGCAGGGCAAATGACGAGTACATTTTTTGCATTAGCTTGAGCAAGCTCGCGTAAACGATCTTCAGTATTAGGTGACAGCCATTTGGCTCTGCCTAAACGAGATTGAAAGGCGATGGAATATTTATCGTTGTCTAATCCTAACTTATCAACAACCAATTGCGTGGTTCGCATTACGTGATGGCGATAGCAAGTTTTATGAGCATCATTAGCTTTTTCACAGCAACCCTCTTGCTTTAAACAGTGCTGACCTGATGTGTCGAGTTTAGTAATGTGTGACTCAGGCAAACCATGATAACTAAATACAATATGATCGTAATCTTGTTTTAGATAAGGCTCAGCACTTAATGCCAAAGCATCAATGTAATCCGGATTATCATAAAATGGTGCCATTACCGTTAGACGTACTTTGAGATTATATTTGGCGATGACTCTTTTGGCTTCTTCTATTGATGTAGTTACTGTGCTTTCAGCGTAGTGCGGATATAGAGGTAAATAAAGGATCTCATCAATTCCTGGCTGCTGACTTAAGGCGATTAACTCATTTTCAATACTGGGCTGACCATAACGCATTGCCATTGAAACAGGCATATCTAAAGTCGCTTGCACTGCTTTTTTTAAACGATTAGATAATACAACTAGCGGTGAACCTTCTTTCATCCACACACTTTTATAAGCTGCTGCAGATGCTTTGGGTCGTGTTGGTAACACAAATAAACTAACAATCATCCTGCGGAACAACCAGGGCAATTGAATGACATAGCGATCCATTAAAAATTGATTAAGATAACGCCTTACTGAGGGAGTATCTGCATTATCGGGAGAACCTAAATTAACAAGTAAAACAGCTTTATTAGTCATATTTCTTTATTTTTTAGTGGATAAAATATCAGCTAAGGCTAATGAGATATTAGTATAAACAAACCGAAAGCCTATCGCCCGAGCTTTTTCTGGAATAGCATTTTGTCCCGTTAACAATAATCGTGACATTTCACCTAATAGGCTTTTAAGCAACCATGCTGGTAGTGGAATAAAAGCAACGCGGTGTAGTTGACGAGCGAATGCAGCAGTAAATGTTTTATTGCTAATAGGACGAGGAGAGCAAGCATTAAACACGCCATTTGCTTGGCTATTCTCTACTAGAAAAATAATTAAATTAACGATGTCAATGAGATGGATCCAAGGCATAAATTGCTCACCGTCACCTAATTGTCCACCCAGCCCCAACTTAAATGGTAAGAGCATTTTAGGGATAAAGCCACCTTGCCTCGCTAAGACCAAACCTGTTCTTATGATACAGACTCGGATACCAAAATGTTGGGCACGTAACGCTTGTTTTTCCCATTCATCGCAAAGGTGGTGAGTATACTCATCATGGTGTTGGCTTTGTTCCGTTAAAATCTTATCACCACCATCCCCATACCAACCTATCGCTGAACCACTTATTAAACAGTTTGGTTTGATTTGTTTATTGGCCATCCATTGAATGAGCTCACGAGTTAAATCTATCCTACTTGCTTCTAGCTGTTTTTTGCGATTTGTTGACCATCGTTTGTCAGCGATCGGTTCTCCTGCTAAGTTGATCATGACATCAACAGTATCATCGTCCATTATTTCAGATAGTGATGTTATACCTCGAACCTGTGGATTACATTTTTTAGAAACTGTATTTAAATGCCGACTGAGTACCGTGACTTTATAGTGTTTTTTGATCAATTGTTGACACAACGCCGAACCTATCAACCCAGTGCCACCTGTAATTAAAATATGTTTCATCGCGATGACCTTAAGACATTAATAAACAATATCATGACATATATCTATACAAAATAAAAATATTGTATAAGTTTTTGGGGGTTGTTAATCTAATCTAAATTAAAAGGATATCACTCATGAAAATAAAAGTAGGGATCAGCAGTTGTTTGCTTGGCAATGAAGTTCGGTTTGATGGCGGACATAAACATTCACGGCTTTGTAGTGAAACATTGTCACGCTATTTTGACTTTGTTGCTGAATGTCCCGAAGTGGGCATTGGCATGACGATTCCACGTAAACCTATACGTTTAATTGGTGATGTTGAATCGCCGCAAGTAGTGGCTGTTCATGATAATACGATTAATTTCACTGATAAGATGATGGCTTTTAGCCAACAAAAAGCACAACAGCTAGATGACTTGTGTGGTTATATCTTTATGAAAAATTCACCCAGTTGTGGGGTTTATCGGGTCAAGGTTTACCAAGAAAACGGTTATCCTGCAGCAGATGCTGGTCGTGGGATTTATGCTAAAGCAGTCATCGAGGCCAATCCCTTACTACCTGTTGAAGAGTCTGGACGATTGGCTGATGCTCCCTTACGTGAAAATTTTATTACTCGCGTATTTGCTTACCATAACTGGCAACAACTTAAACAACAGGGCTTCACCTATCAAAATATTATTGAGTTTCACGCTAGTTATAAATATTGTTTGATGGCACAAGCCCCCGCACGATATGTCGAACTAGGCCGGATGTTAGCGGATGCAGGCAAGCATGATGTAAACGAGTTAGCTCAGCGTTATTTCACATTATTGATGACTGAGTTAAGTAACGTCGCATCACGAAAAACACATACTAATGTACTGATGCATTTACAAGGCTATTTGAAAAAAGTGTTATCAGCTCAAGAAAAACAAGAGCTATCTAAAATTATCGATCAATATCGTATCGGACAGCTACCATTGATTGTGCCGATTACTATGCTGAAGCATCACTTTAATAATCATCCTGATCCTTACATTGCTAAACAGGCTTATTTACAACCCTATCCTGATGACTTGAGCTTACGAAATGCAATCTGAAATAAGCTATAACATTGGAGATGTTAGTCAACAAACCGGTGTCGCAGCGGTTACTCTACGTGCTTGGGAGCGCCGTTATGGTTTAATTAAACCGAACAGAACGCCCAAAGGACATCGGCTGTATACGCAGGCAAATATTGATGAAATTAACCAAATTATAGCTTGGCTCAATCGAGGCGTGGCCATTAGTAAAGTCGCCACCTTACTTGCTAACAATGAGCTTCTTTCACCTATATCGGTGTCTGAAAATAATTGGTTAACCACGCAGCAAAATATACTTGCAGCGCTTATTAAATTAAATCCGCGTAGTTTAAATCAACTGATTGATAATATTAATAAATCCACACCATTTTTAAGTTTATGTGAAAACGTTTATCAACCTTTACAGCTGTTATTATATGATCATTGGCAGAAAAAAGATCATGGATACGAACTCGAAATTCAATTATGGCAGCAATGTTGGCAACGGCAAATTACCTTGATGACGTTACGGGCAGATAAGCAAAAATCCTATACTCATTGTAGTTTGGTTAATTTAGGTTCAGCACTACCATCATTAGATTATTGGTTATTTCAAACCTTGCTAATACAAAATGGTATTAAAATTGATTCAATTAATAATATTAAGGATATCGCCTGTTTAACTAGGCTTAATAAAACAGCCCTAATACCAATTATTTTATTTTCGGATTATCGTTTAGAAAAAAATGACATTAATAAATTGGCTCAGCTTATAAGATCATGGTTGGATGGTTTATTTTGTGTGGGTCAAATGGCAACGATTCATAGTGAACAATTAACAGAACTAGCGATTAAGTTTAAGGGTGGAAGTGCAAGCCAGTGCTGGAAATCGGCTAAATTTCAGGCTTGGCTCACTAATTTAGGTCAGCAATAATGGGCCATCAACTAGTTTGGTTTCGCAATGATTTAAGAGTGAGTGATAATCCCGCCCTTTATCATGCTTGCCAACAACAAAACCCTGTTAGCGCTATCTATATTGCTACGCCAGAACAATGGCGGGATCATGACGATGCTGACGTTAAAATTGATTTTTGGCATCGTAACTTAGCATGTTTAAAAAATTCACTAGCTGAATTGAATATTGAACTGCATTTTTTCCAAGTAAATAATTATCAACAGGTCCCTAATTTAATAAGCACTATTTGCCAACAGTGGGATATCGAGCGACTTCACTTTAATGATGAATATCCGGTTAATGAACGTTTTCGAGACCAGCAAGTGATGGCTGTTTGCGGACAGATCAGTGTTGAATATCAGCATTATAATGATCAATTACTACTGCCTCCGGGTTCGGTCAGAACAAAATCGGATACACCTTTTAAAGTGTTTACACCTTTTTCAAAACAGGCCAAACAACAGTTAGAACAATCTTTATATTTATATCCTGCACCCATTAAACAAACGGCTATTAATGTAACGACGTTGACACAAGCATCGCAGCTTACAGAGTTAACTTGGCCAATAGTGTCTGATGATATCAAAGCTTTTTGGCCGGAAGGTGAACAACATGCCTTTGCACGTGTTGCTAAGTTTTGTCGTCAACCGATTCGTGATTACAAACAAAGTCGTGATATTCCATCATTGGGTGGAACAAGTCGTTTATCGCCTTATCTGGCAAGTGGGATTATTTCAGTAAGGCAGGTTTGGAATGCGTCGTGGCAGTATTGCGAGCCTAATGATAGCGTACAGACTTGGCAAAATGAACTGTTATGGCGTGAGTTTTATAAACATATCTTAATTGATTATCCAGAAGTTTCGCGACATAAACCATGGAAGCCGCTGACTGATAATATTGACTGGCGTTATGATGAACAGCAATTACAAGCGTGGCAACAAGGTCAAACAGGCTTCCCGTTGATTGATGCGGCAATGAGACAATTATTAGCTCGCGGTTGGATGCATAATCGTTTACGAATGGTGGTTGCAATGTTTTTAAGCAAACATCTATTAATAGATTGGCGCTTAGGCGAGTGCTGGTTTATGCAGCAACTGATTGATGGTGATCTGGCGGCGAATAATGGTGGATGGCAATGGTCTGCATCAACGGGTACAGATT
This sequence comes from Methylophaga sp., assembly GCA_011053005.1. Lineage (GTDB taxonomy): Bacteria > Pseudomonadota > Gammaproteobacteria > Nitrosococcales > Methylophagaceae. The sequence goes on along the minus strand of DRHW01000001.1, from coordinate 22,273 downwards.
CTGTGCCTTATTTCAGGATTTTCAATCCCGTGACGCAATCCAAGCGCTTTGATCCACAAGGTACATTTATTCGTCATTATGTGCCTGAACTTGCTCATTTATCAGATAAAGAAATTCATATGCCAAGCGATGCCAATCGGCCTCAAAATTATCCTAAACCTATGGTTGATTTAAGTGATGGTCGTCAACGTGCATTAGCAGCATTTAAATTATTGGCAACGGATTCAACAATCTAACCCAACTAGAAAATAACAGGTAGATGGCTCAGTGTCAGGTGCATTAGGCCATCTACCTGCGGGTTATTTAAATTAAGCTATTTTCCGTAACACCAAGCCAGCAAGAGGGGGAAGATTGAGCTGAATAGAATAAGGTCTATCTGACCATGGTTGTTGCTCAGTGACTAATTCAAGTTTATTTGCAAAATTACTACCACCATAATACTCAGAATCTGAATTTAAGATGATTTCATAACGTCCAGCTTCTGGAACGCCAATCCGGTAATTTGCTCGTGGCACCGGCGTGAAATTGAAGATAGTAATGACAAATTCACTGCCACTTTTACGCAGATAGCTCAGTATCGAATGTTCACGATCGTTACAGTCTATCCACTCAAAACCATGTGGATCGAAATCATGCGCGTTTAAAGCCGGTGTTTCAACATAGGTTTTATTTAAGTCAGCAACAAGCGTTTGCATGCCTTGATGCAATGGATAATCAAGCACATACCAATCTAATGCTCTTTCACAGTTCCATTCTGTACCTTGAGCAAATTCAGAACCCATAAATAAGAGTTTTTTGCCTGGATAGGTGAACATAAAGGTATAAAGTAATCTCAAATTCGCAAAGCGCTGCCAATCATCGCCCGGCATTTTGTTGAGCATTGATTTTTTACCATGTACGACTTCGTCATGTGAAAACGGTAATACAAAGTTTTCAGTAAATGCGTACAGCAAGCCAAAGGTAAGCGAATCATGATGATAACGTCGATGAATGGCATCTTCTTTCATATATTCAAGAATGTCATGCATCCAACCCATATTCCATTTCATTGAGAAACCAAGACCACCCATATGCGCTGGACGTGAAACCATAGGATAGGAAGTAGATTCTTCTGCTGCAATCAAGCAACCTGGATGTTCTTTGTGTAATACGGTGTTCATATTTTTTAAAAACTCAATGACTTCTAAGTTTTCACGACCGCCATTTTTATTGGGGATCCATTGACCATCTTCACGAGAATAATCGAGATATAACATGGATGCCACGGCATCAACGCGCAAGCCATCAATGTGAAATTCTTCTAACCAATAAAAAGCACTTGAGAGCAGGAAGTTGGTTACTTCGCTTCGGCCATAGTTGAAGATTAATGTGCCCCAGTCTTGATGTTCGCCTTGGCGTGGATCGGCATGTTCGTACAAGGCACTGCCATCAAATTTTGCTAAACCATGTGCATCTTTAGGGAAATGACCTGGCACCCAGTCAAGAATAATACCGATGTTATTTTGATGACATTGATCGATAAAATAACGAAACTCATCAGGCGAACCAAAGCGACTAGTGGGTGAAAAATAACCGGTTGTTTGATATCCCCAAGAAATATCAAGGGGGTGTTCAGTAATGGGTAATAGTTCAATATGGGTAAAACCCATTTTTTTGACATAAGGTACTAATTGATCGGCAAGTTCGCGGTAGCTGAGGAAATTGCCTGATTCATTTCGTTGCCATGAGCCTAAATGTACTTCATAAACGGAATGAGGTTGGTGCAGCCAATCAGAACCCTGACGTTTGGTCATCCAATCAGTATCTTGCCATTGATGAACACTTTGTTTAACGATAACGGAGGCTGTGCCCGGCCGTAGTTCAGCTTGTTGGGCGTAAGGATCCATTTTGGAATGAAGAGAGCCATCGTGCTGGTTTTTTATTTCAAATTTATACAAATCGCCAGCCGTTAACCCAGGAATAAATAACTCCCATACTCCACTGCCGCCACGAGCTCGCATAGGATGACATCGCCCATCCCAATTATTGAAGTCACCCACTACGCTAACACGTTCAGCACTTGGTGCCCATGTTGCAAATAATACGCCTTCTACGCCATCCACCTTTTGTTGGTGAGCACCTAAAATACGGTAAGCATGCCAATGATTACCTTCGGAGAATAAATGAAGATCAAACTCAGAAAGTTGAGGGGGAAAACAATAAGGATCGACCTGACTGACTGGCGTACCATTGCCGGTAAGACGATTGACTTTATACGGGGAAATCAGCTTGCTGGTATCGCCAGTCCATTGGAAGATATCAGTACCATCAATTCGATTTAATATAAGGTCATTATTCAGCCATGCTTTGCTTGTATCCGGCAGAAATAGAGTAACGGTTGTTGTATCGTTATCAGTATGTGGACCTAGAATACTAAAAGGATCATGGTGACTCGCGGCTATGATTTTTAGTAAGTCATCGGATAGTGTTTTAGCTACAGTCATTATTTATCCTAAATGTTATATTTTGGTTGCCGTATGTGAATGCTTGTGGCAGGCTAATAGCCAATTAGTAATGATTTGGTTACTCAGCCAACGGAGAACTTATATGGCAGATAATAGCACGCGATTTGTAAGTCGTCTTACTCGCGATACTTTAGCACTTGTTCTTGCTGGAGGGCGAGGTTCCCGACTTAAGCAACTGACCGATTGGCGAGCTAAACCCGGTGTACCGTTTGGTGGTAAGTTTAGAATTATTGATTTTCCTTTATCAAATTGTGTGAACTCAGGTATTCGTCGAATCGGCGTTTTAACGCAATATAAGGCGCATTCTCTAATGCGTCATATTCAACAAGGCTGGGGCTTTATGCGGGGTGAGTTGGGTGAATTTGTTGAGTTATTGCCCGCATCACAACGCACGGAACAAGGCTGGTATACCGGTACCGCAGATGCAGTTTATCAAAACGTCGATATTTTAAGAAATCATGGCCCTGAATATGTACTTATTTTGGCCGGTGACCATATCTACAAAATGGATTACGGCGATATGATTGCCGAACATGTGGCGCAAGGTGCTGACATGACGATTGGTTGTTTGGAGGTACCTTTAGAAGAAGCAAAAGCATTTGGCGTTATGTCGATTGACGTTAACCGTCGTATCGTTGCATTTGATGAAAAGCCGGAAGATCCAAAGCCGATGCCGGGAAGAAGTGATTCTGCGCTGGCTTCAATGGGCATTTATGTGTTTAACGCGGCGTTTCTGTATGAGCAATTAATTAAAGATGCTGATATGCCTAATTCAACACATGATTTTGGCCATGACATTATTCCGTCACTCATTAAAAAATATAAAGTCCTCGCATTCCCATATAAAGATGTGCAAGGAAATGACCCCGGTTACTGGCGTGATGTAGGTACGATAGATGCATTTTGGTCTGCTAATTTAGAGCTAATCGGCATTACACCAGAATTGAACTTATATGATGACGATTGGCCAATTTGGACACATCAAGCACAGTTACCTCCTGCAAAATTTGTGTTTGACGATGATGATCGTCGAGGCATGGCCGTTGATTCTATGGTTTCAGGTGGCTGTATTATCTCTGGTGCAGTCGTTAGGCACTCTTTATTGTTTTCTAAAGTATCGATTCATAGCTATTCAACATTGACTGACTGCGTCGTTTTACCAGATGTCACCGTTGGACGAAATTGTCATTTGACCAAGGTTGTCTTAGATAAAGGTTGTGTCGTACCAGAAGGGACGATTATTGGCCAAGATCCAATAGAAGATGCCAAAAAGTACGAGGTATCGCCGAATGGCGTGGTATTAGTTACACCAGAAATGTTAGGTCAGAATTATCGTTTTGTCAGATAAGTTAGGTCATTTTGTTTTGACATCTACGCCCGTTTTTATATTTTTATAATGAGTCCGAATCACTATGACAGATAAGCTAAAAGTCGTTTTATGTTGGCATATGCACCAACCACAATATAGCGAACCTATGGGGGGGATGTATCAGTTACCTTGGACTTATCTGCATGCGATTAAAGATTATGTGGATATGGCATGGCATTTGGAAAATGTGCCGGGCGCCAAAGCAGTGGTCAACTTTGCACCGACATTAATTGAACAACTTGCGGATTATGACCAACAATTAAAATCGAGGTTCAAAGGTACGGGGAGATTAAAAGATCCTTTATTAATTGCCTTAGATTCACCTGTTCAACCTGCACATGTTGAAGATCGCCAAAAGCTGATTAATGATTGCTTACGTGCAAATGAAGAAAAATTAATCGAACCCTTTCCTCGCTTTGCAAAATTGGTCAAAATGGCACGATGGTTTTTGCTGCAACCTAGCAGACTGCACTATATAAATGACCAGTTTATGATTGATCTGGTGGTTTGGTATCACTTGGCATGGATAGGTGAATCAGTTAGACGTTCCGATCTAAGAATCCAAGAGCTAATGAAAAAAGGTAAACATTTTACTTTTCATGATCGTCGTCAATTAATGACGGTTATTGGTGAATTACTCAGTGATTTAATTCCACGTTATCGACGTCTTGCTGAAACAGGTCGAGTTGAATTATCTGTCACGCCTTATGCTCATCCTATTGTGCCTTTATTACTCGATATTAATACTACTCATGAAGCAATGCCGGATGCGCCATTACCTAATATAACGAATTACCCCGGTGGCGAAGAACGAGTGCACTGGCATATGGAAGAGGGAATACGCGTATTCGAATCATATTTTGGCTTTAAACCTAAAGGTTGTTGGCCATCAGAAGGCGCTGTTTCAACACAAACATTAAGCATCATTGCTGAACATGGTTTTGATTGGGCTGCTTCCGGTGAAAATGTGCTGCGAAATAGCTTAAATCTATCCGGCATGTCGGATGCCAGTATTCACAAGCCATATAAATTGCCCGGTGCATCTCCTGCTTGTTTTTATCGTGATGATGGCTTATCCGATTTAATTGGTTTTACTTATACCAAGTGGGGTGCTGATGATGCTGTGGCTGATTTTATTCAGCATTTATTAACGATTAAAGCTAATTCAGAAGAAGATAAATACCGTGTTGTTTCTGTCATATTGGATGGTGAAAACGCGTGGGAATATTATTCTTACAATGGCTATTATTTCTTACAAACGCTTTATCGTCGGCTAGTTGAACATCCTGAGATTGATTTAACGACATTTTCTGAGTGCTTGGTAAACGGCGTACAAGCGACAGAGTTGCCTAAAATGGTCGGTGGCAGTTGGGTTTACGGTTCATATTCAACATGGATCGGCGATCAAGATAAAAACCGAGGTTGGGATTTATTAAGCGAAGCCAAGCAATGTTATGACAAAGCATTGTCTGAGAAGACATTCGAAGCAGAAACCTTATATGCCTTGCAGCGTCAATTAGCTATTTGTGAAGGCTCAGACTGGTTTTGGTGGTTTGGCGATTATAATTCAGCAGACAGTGTTAGTGATTTTGAACGATTATTCCGCCTACATTTATCTAACCTATACCAAATGCTAGGTGAAGAAGTTCCCTATACGTTGTCCGAAGCAGTGTCGCATGGCGGCGGCGGTATCGAGCAGGGCGGCACAATGCGACGCGGTGGATAGTGATGAAACAAGCACAGGTATTTCAAAAAAGGCGAACCGGTGTATTACTTCATATTACGAGTTTACCATCAGGAAGATTAGGTGAAGATGCCTATCGATTTGTTGATTTATTAGCACAAGCGGGGGTTTCCGTTTGGCAAATGTTGCCATTAGGACCAACGCATAGCGATGGTTCACCTTATCAATGTTTATCAGCTCATGCAGCTAATACCAAATTAATTTGTATTAAAATGCTTAAGCAGCAGCCTTGGGCTAATGCTGATGAAATAGATGGGTTAAAGCGTTCCGCTAAAATGGCGCAAGCGTATTATCAGTTTATACGACAATCGAGCGATGAAGATAAAAAAGCGTTTAATCAGTTTGTTGATGCTCAACAATATTGGTTAGAAGATTATGTGCTGTTTTGTGAAATTAGGTTATTACAGCAGCAAACGGCATGGTTTCAATGGCCTTCAGCATTGCGTGATCGAAGTGAAACGACATTACAAAAAGTACGTGAGGATCGTGGAGATGCCTTAAATATTCGGCGGTTTGAACAATTTATTTTTTCTCAACAATGGCATGCACTGAAAAATTATGCGAATGAACGGGGCGTTTTACTGTTTGGTGATATGCCTATTTTTGTTGCTCACGATAGCGTTGATGTTTGGGCTAATCCAGAATTATTTACTTTAGATAGCGAAGGTCAACCTGAGAAAGTAGCGGGTGTACCACCTGATTACTTTTCGGCGACAGGGCAACGCTGGGGTAACCCACTTTATCGTTGGGATGAACATAGTAAAACGGGCTTTTTATGGTGGCAACAACGTCTACAGACTCAGCTAGATTTATTTGATCTCATTCGCATCGATCATTTCAGAGGCTTTGAAGCGTGTTGGGAGATTCCAGAATCGTGTGAAACGGCAATGGATGGGCAATGGGTCAAAGCGCCTGGTGATGCTTTATTTAGTGCCTTATTAAGCACTTTTGGTGAATTACCACTAGTGGCTGAAGACCTAGGTATAATTACTGATGAAGTGACCGCGCTACGTGAAAAATATGGCATGCCAGGCATGAAAATTTTACAGTTCGCTTTTGGTGGTGATGCGACTAATCCTTATTTACCTCACCAACATTGTCAAAAGAGCGTTGCTTATACAGGAACGCATGATAATGATACAACCTTGGGCTGGTTTGATACGTTGGATGATGATGCAAAAAGGCATGTGTACGAGTACTTTGGTGAAACGACAGAAGGAATGCCTTGGTTAATCATTCGCGCCGTATTGCAATCGGTTTCACAATTAGCAGTTTTACCTATGCAAGATTTGTTGGCTTTGCATGGTGAACATAGAATGAATGTACCAGGAACTGTTGAAGGTAACTGGACATGGCGGTTTGAGTGGGACATGGTTGATGAATATTGTGTTCCTAAATTGAAAAAATTAAATAAATTGTATGGACGTAGTTAAATATGAGTAATCCAAGTTCTCTAAAATATGCAGAAACGCACGAATGGATTCGTCGCGAAGACAATGGCGAATTAACAATTGGAATTACTGAGCATGCCCAAGATTTATTAGGTGATCTTGTGTTTGCTGAGTTGCCAGAAGCAGGGCAACGTTTTTCTGCTAAAGAAGAATGTATGTTATTAGAATCGGTTAAAGCTGCATCAGATATCTACATGCCAGTAAGTGGAGAAATATCTGCTGTAAATACTGCATTAGTTGATGAGCCGGAACTTATAAATCAAGCGCCGTTTGGCGAAGGTTGGTTATTTAAAATTCAACCAGATAATATTGATGATGTTAACGGGCTTTTAACAGCAGAAGCATACGAACAATCTTTAGATGCATAATTAACATCACGCGGGATAAATCGCACCTAGAATGACGGGGTGTTTGGCACCAGTAACGGAAGGTAAATTACCCGTTTTATTGCCAAGCGTTCGATAGGCTAACCAAGAAAAAGCACAGGCTTCAACCCAGTCGGGGCTCACGCCCAAATCCATTGTCGTAGATACTTTTTTATCGGCCAATAAGCTTTTTAATCTATTCATCAAATGGATGTTGTGAGCGCCACCACCACAGATGAAGACCGAATTACTAGACTCTGCATAAGCTTTAATGTCATTAGCAATCGTTAGGGCAGTTAATTCGGCAAAGGTAGCTTGAATATCTGCTGAGGATATTTCCTGTGTAAACCTAGCTAATGTTGTTTCGCACCAATATTGATTAAATAATTCTCTGCCCGTGCTTTTCGGAATAGCTTGTTTAAAATAGGCTTCATCAAGCAGCTGTTTTAGCATCTTCTGATTACATTGTCCTGATGCTGCCCACTCGCCAGAATGATCATAAGCTTTATTCTGTTGGACTTTGATCCAGTAATCGAGCAGAACATTACCTGGGCCGGTATCAAAACCAATAACAGGCTGATTGGCTGATGAAGGGAGTAGCGTAATATTGCTAATACCACCAATATTGACGATAACACGATCTTCATTAGGTGAGCTGAATAATGCTTGATGAAAGGCGGGAACAAGTGGCGCGCCTTGCCCGCCAGCAGCTATGTCACGCTGACGGAAATCGGCAATAGTTGTAATGCCTGTTATTTCAGCTATAACGCTGGCATCGCCAATCTGTAAGCTAAAGGGATATTCTCCAACAGGAGAATGAAAAATAGTTTGACCGTGACTGCCTATTGCAGTGATGTCTTTGGCTGTTAGTTGTTGTTCGGCAAGTATTGTATTAATAGAGGAGCCAATTAAGCGTCCTAGAGCAATATCAATTTGACCGAGATTTTCTAACGTGGACGTTTGATTAACTATTAAGCCCTGAAGTTGATTATAAAGGGCTTTAGGAAATGAAAACGTACGTGCGTTTACCAGCTGGAATGTGTCCGATTCTGAGAACGATGTTAATGTAACATCGATTCCATCAAGGCTAGTCCCAGACATGACCCCAATAAAATAACGCACGATTAGTTTAGTTATCGTTAAGTGCTAAATGTACTTTACTGAGGTTATCGAGTTGAGCTAATAGTGGGCGCGATTGTTGTTCAAAAGCATTACGATATTTCTTAGGTATTGGCTCTGCTTTTGGTAATGCAACGGTCAGTGGATTGCGATGAACACCATTAATTCGGAACTCATAATGTAAATGGGGCCCAGTCGCTAGACCGCTCATTCCAAGATAACCAATTACATCACCTTGCTTAACACGGCTGCCTTTGTTTATGCCTTTCTTGAACTTAGACATATGAGCATATAAGGTGGTGTATTTTCCAGTATGAGACAAGATGACCGTGCGTCCATAACCACCTTTATTACCAACAAAATCAACTTTACCATCGCCAGTAGCAAGAATAGGTGTGCCTATAGGTGCCGCATAATCAACACCTTGGTGCGGACGACTGGTCTTTAGGATGGGATGTTTACGATTAGGATTAAACTTGGAGCTAATTCGAGAAAAGTGTACAGGTGTACGATTAAATGTTTTACGCATGCTATCGCCATTCGGCGTGTAAAAATGACTTGTACCGCTGTCATCTGTGTAACGAATAGCGCGGTATGTATTACCGTGATTAGTAAATTCTGCTGCTAAGATATCACCATCAGCGATTTTATCGCCATCTAAATAATCTTCTTCATAAACGACAGTGAAGCTATCGCCCTGACGAAGGTCTAAAGCAAAATCGATATCCCAGCCAAATACATAAGCTAATTCCATCACTATTTTATGAGACAAATGGGCGGCAATACCTGCTTCAAATAAAGAGCTTTCTATGGTGCCTGACGTGTTAGTTTGGCGTTTTTCAACTTCACGGGTGACCAGGTTGGTTTTATAACCCTCATCAGTCTTTTTAATATCTAACGTTTTGATAGGACTAAGTTGCAATTGAACTTGTTGTAATATTTTAGTATTTTCTTTATTCGCTAAGGCAAAACGTAGCACTTGTCCAGGTTTAAGGTTGAGTAATGGTTTAATGTCATCGCCCAATTGAGATACGTTATAAGTATCACTAGCGCCAAGGCCTACCCTTTCGAAAACAAGTGATAAATTATCACCGGCTTGAACAGTGATTTCTTGCCAATTTAAACTAGAATCAGAAGGTATATCTTGCTGGACTATTGTCGTTTCTTGAGTTGGTACTGGTGATTGCAATTCATCCATTGCTTGTTGTTCAACTGCAGCGAGGTCAGCGTCTTGTTCTTCAATGGCTGGAACAGTAGTTGGTAAGTTAACGGTTTCAATTGTCGCTACGTTTTCTTTCGTGTCTGAATTGTTAAGGTTTTCAGCAGAAGAAGTAGATGATGATGAAAGTAACTGCATTTCTGCGGGTAAATTTGGTAAATCTATGACCTTAGATTGAAAACCAGTGTCAGCAGGTTGGCTTGTAGCTAATACAATTGTTGTAAGAAAAATGCCGGCAAACGTGAGTAATGATAATGCTAATAGGTGACTACGCTTGTTAAAGCGAGGTGTTTTAGAAAAAATATTAGCTTGTTTAGATGATGGGAGTAGTCTATTTCGTTTCATCGCTAAACTCTATAGTAGTTACACAATTGGACATTCTCGCAGTATTTCGGCTGTATGGGAAGCCTAATGCTTCACATTATCAACAATTGAAATAATTAAGCTCATTTAAGCACATAACACTGCTAAAATTATCGGTATGAAAAACAATAAAAATTTAAATTTTGATTCACAACATATATGGCATCCATACAGTAGTCTGGTTCAACCTTCCGTTATACAAGAAGTATTATCGGCCAAAGGCGTTCGACTAACTTTAGCTGATGGTCGTGAAATTATTGATGGAATGTCATCTTGGTGGTCGACGATTCATGGCTATAATCATCCACGGTTAAATCAGGCCGCTAAATCTCAAATTGATCAGATGTCGCATGTTATGTTTGGTGGTTTGACACATCAGCCTGCTATTGATTTAGTGCGTAAATTAGTCAATATGACTGCCGCACCTTTGCAGTATGCATTTTTAGCTGACTCGGGCTCCATTTCCGTTGAAGTCGCGATCAAAATGGCGATTCAATATTGGTTTGCTCAAGGTTTTACCCATAAACAGAAATTGTTAACGGTGCGTAATGGTTATCACGGCGATAGTTTTGGCGCGATGGCGGTCAGTGATCCAGAAAATGGCATGCACAGCATGTTTGCACAAGTATTACCTAAACACCTATTCGCGCCTGCACCAACCTGTCGTAGAGATGAAGATTGGCAAGATAGTGATATTTCTGAGTTTCGTCAGTTATTAATCGATAATCAGCGAGAAGTAGCCGCTGTCATTATTGAACCTTTAGTGCAAGGTGCTGGTGGAATGCGTTTTTATTGTCCTGAATATCTTCGTCAAGTTCGTGCATTATGCGATCAGTATGACGTGTTATTAATTCTCGATGAAATTGCCACAGGCTTTGGCCGAACAGGCAGTTTATTTGCTTACGAACAAGCTGATATTTGTCCCGATATATTATGTGTGGGCAAAGCATTAACTGGTGGCTATATGACCTTAGCCGCCACAATGTGTACGGATAAAGTGGTTAAAGGCATCGCGAGTGATGGTAGCGGCGCGTTAATGCACGGTCCTACGTTTATGGGCAACCCATTAGCCTGTCGAGTCGCTTGTGAAAGTTTAGATTTATTGATGGAATCTGATTGGCAAGGCCAAGTAAAAGCTATCGAACAGCAACTATTAGACGAATTATCGCCTTATCAATCTAAAGAAGGCGTCAAAGAAGTGCGAGTAAAAGGCGCGATTGGCGTGGTTGAACTACATCAGCCTGTCGATCAATATATGGATTGGTTATCAGACTTTATTGTTGACCAAGGTGTATGGATAAGACCTTTTAGAAACCTGATTTATATCATGCCACCCTATATTATTAACAAAGCCGATTTAGCAAAGTTGACGAAGGCCATCGGCGCGGTTATTGATCGGCTATCGTTGTGATGGATATAGTGGGACTAAGGGTTCATCAGCTTTTTTAATAGATGACTTTTTAGTTTGTTGCTCCATCACTGCTTTTAATAAATCCTCACCAGGCCATGCCAATTTTTCCTTGGCATATAATGCATGATTTAATTTCGTTAACTCAGCGAGCATATTTGCATCACAATACAGGCTCAGTTCAGCCAAGCTTGTAATGTTATAGCTGAGTGTCGCCCATTTAATGAGTGCATGTTGGGCCGCTTGCGGATCATTATTAACACACGCTGTTTTAAGTTCTTTGATGACTTCTTTTAATGTGAGCGGTTTATTTTTAGCTGTTGTTTTTAGCTTGATTTTTTCTGTACGAGGTTTGGCAAAACGTGACCAAAATAATGCTAATAAAGTAAGCAACCAAGCAAGACCAAAAACGATAGATGCCCACATCCAAGTATTATCCGATTTTGATGCAGGCATTATTTCTGTGTTTTTTGTTAGCGATTTTGCCGGCGTAGTCGATGAACTATTGTTATTTATTGTTGGGCTAGTTGACGCCGCTGCTTCGGCAACTAAGGTGACTGCTGGAAGTTGGGCTGTTTCCATTTCTTGAGTTTGTGTATTAAACCAAGGCACCTCGATCGCAGGCAAAGTAAAGTTACCAGCAGTTGATGGTATGAAAGCTATTTTTTGTTCACGCATAGCCATAACGCCTTCGCCATTTTGCTGATCGTTGATTATCGGCTGATCGGGATAGATTTTCAGCTCAGAATTAAGTATTTGAGTGCTTAAATCAGGTAATTGACTTGAAGTCGCTCCTTTAGCAGATATCGTTAAAGTACGAGTGATGGGTTCACCAACCTTGACTTGCGAGGTCTTATTTGACCAGGCTTCTTTCAAGGTAACTTGTTCAGCGGGCAACCAATGTTGGCCTTTTAAACTAACAGGAGCTGCTTTTATATTTAAGTTGATTTCTTTAGATAAAACACGTTTTGTTTGGGTATTATTATGCTGAGTGAAAAAATTATTATACCGAGAGCGAGGGTCATCGATGATCACCTCTGCAGTCAATACCAATGGTGCAATAGTCATTGCGCCACTTTTTTGTGGAAAAATAGCATATTTACGTTCGGTTACACTATAAGTCATGCCTTTAATTTGGGTATTGTATTGCGTATCTTCTGCAATTTTTTCAACCACGGCATTATCAAGTTCAGGATCAGACAGCGTTGCTTGGGTAAGGTTAATACGGTGATAAAAACGTACAGTGTATAAAACTTGAGCCTGTACATAGTTGTCAGTAGGTGTCGCTTCAACTTCTAAGAACAGTTCGTCACTATTCGATACTGCGCTAGATGGCGTCGTTTTAGTGACGGTAATCGACAACGGTTGAGACGCATCATCGCCAAACGAAATCGCAGGGATTTGTAATTCGCCACTCCGTTTTGCCATCACATTCAAGGTCCATTGAATGCTTCTATTGGATGAACCATTTACCCAAGACAACTGACTATTTTTTTGTTGATTTATAATGTCAAAATCTTTTTGAAGAGGTGCGAAGTTAGGGTCATCATCAGGCGATGTCGTGGTACTAAAGGTTAATTGAAATGAGTCAGTCATTGCAATCGGGTTTCTATCAACAGACACGTTAATTTGAGCAGCAAAAGCCGACACTGAAAATAGCATCATCAAGGTCATAGCGGCGATCAAAGATGTTATTGATCTGACAATGAGACCTTTATTTGAGGTGATCAAAATGGTCGATGTAAACGAATTTACCATGTTCATTCCTGTTGTGAGCCCCTATTGCGTTGACTATACTGATATTTGAATTTGCGTTTTAATAAGCCCGCTGGATCATCAGGAATACGCTTGAGCCATTGTTCTTGAGCCTGTTTTTGTTCATCACTTTTGTCAGGATTTTGAGCTGATTGTTGCTGAGCCTGTTTGTCATCAGCTTCTTTTTCTGGTTGTGAAGCTTGATTTGATTCAGTTTGTTTATCTTGTTCGTTTTGTTTTTCCTCATCTGATTTTTGTTGGTCATTATCAGCTTGTTGCTCTGATTGATTAGACTTGTCATTCTGACTTTGATCATTATCTTCATTTTTTTGATTATCAGAAGACTTGTCTGATTGTTTGTCTTTATCTTGCTGATCTTTTTGGTCATCAGGTTTGTCTTGCGATTCATCACTTTTATCGTCTTTTTTGTCTTTATCAGATGAGTCTGAATCTGATTTTTTCTTATCCTGATCCTGCTTTTTATCTTGTTTTTGTTTTTCTAAGGCTTGTTCGACCAGCTTTTTATTATAAAGCGCATCTTCATGTTTAGGATTGAGTTTCAGTGCTTTGTTATAAACATCTAAAGCGGGTTGTAATTGTCCCGCTTTAGCTAAAGCCGTCGCTCGATTGTAATAAACATCAGCAGTTGGTTGTTGAAGTGGTTGCAAAGTTTCAGCCGCTTGTTGGTATTTTTCAGCTTTATATTGTGCGGCAGCTTGCCAATCAGGCGATTTAAACTTAGCTGCAGCTTGTTCATATTGTTGATGATCAAACGCTTGTTGACCTTGTTGGTCGGGCGTTTTCCACAAATCTTGCCATTCAAAAGCATAACTATCTTGCGGGTAATTCATCAAAACAATAACGGGAACAATCAATAAACCTTTTCTAAAATACAAAGCGGCTAAAGGCAATAATAGTAATAATAACCACGGCCCTTGTTCAGCCCATTGTTCGACCAAATGTTTGGAATCTTCCATTGTTTGTTCGGTAACAGCCGCATTACTATTAGCGATTAGATTTTGAATATCACCATCATCGCTACTAATTGTTTGATAAATACCATCACCAATTTGGGCAAGAGAAGCGAGTTGTGATGAATCTAATTTTGGCACCACAATATTGCCTTGTTCATCTTTTAAAAAGCCGCCACTAGTCAGTTTAATCGGCGCACCTTCAGCGGTACCAATACCTAATATTGATAATTTGTAGTTACCTAAAATGGATTTAGCTTGAGCCATTGCATTAGCATTAATACCGTCTGCTATCAGTAAAATCGACCCTTGGGTTTGACCACCTTGTTGTAATAATTCTACGGCTTGTTTGAGCGCCGCCAGTGTATTGCTACCATCACTTGGCATAATGTCGGTAGTTAGGGCATTGAGTTGATTACTAATGGTTGCGTTATCGCTCGTCAACGGTGTCACGGTAAAGGCATCGCCCGCATAAGCAATCAAAGCGGTTAAGCCATCTTTACGCAGTTGCAAAATATCCGCTATTTTGTATCTCGCTCGAATTAATCTGCTTGGGTTAATATCGGTTGCATTCATCGAACGAGAAAGATCAAGTGCAACCACTAAAGCGGCATCATTACGAAAAGCAGGTGTGGGCAAGCGTTCCCATGTTGGACCTGCTAGGGCAATAATGGCTAACACACTAGCAATCGACATGGCAGCTGATGTCCAACGACGTTTTGCTTTTTTATCGCCGTTTTGCAAAATAAAAGGTAATAAAGCCGAATCACATACTTCAGACCAATTGCCACGCGCCAGTTTGTTTCTGACGGATAGGGCGATGAATATGAATGCTGGTAATAGGGCTAAAAACCAATAAGGTCTTATAAAATGAAAGTCAGCTAAATTCATGACCACCTCAAACGTCTTATGCTCACAATGGCTGCAATGAACAAGGCTAATCCTAATGGCCAAGGATAAAGCTCGCTCAATGGCCTAAAATATTGTTTGTCTTTTTCTACGGGTTCTAGTTGATCCAGCAAGGTATAAATTTTCTCAAGCTCTTCGGTATTTCTAGCACGGAAGTATTGACCGCCTGTTTTATCAGCAATCGCCGTTAAGGTTTTTTCATCTAAATCAAGCGATGGATTAACTCTTTGAGCGCCAAAAAGACTACGAACGATCATTTCATCTGCACCGATTCCAATCGTATAAATCTTAAGTTGATGACTTGCGGCAAGATCAGCCGCTTGTAATGGTGAAATTTCGCCGGCGGTATTTGCACCATCGGTTAATAGAATAAGGACGTGAGTATTGGCTTGCTGATCCTCCATACGTTTTACCGCAAGGCCAATTGCATCACCAATTGAGGTTGCTGGTTTGTCATCAGTTATACCAATAAAGGCTTCATCTAATAAAGTGGCAACGGTTTTGTGATCAAAGGTTAATGGTGTTTGCACATAAGCTGTGGTGCCAAATAATATCAAACCGACACGGTCACCTGAACGGCGTTCGATAAATTGGGTAGCGACTTGTTTGGTCGCTGTTAAACGGTCAACTTGTCGTTTATTAATCACAAAATCTTCTTGTTGCATACTGCCGGAAACATCCACGGCAAGCATTAAATCTCGTCCTGATATCGCTTGTTCAATCGGTTCGCCTAACCATTGTGGACGACTAGTTGCCACAACTAATAAAACCCAAGCAATGCTGGCGAGAATGAGTGGCCATTGTTTATCTGATGATACTTTTGTGGTTTCAGCAGTGCCTAAATCATCAAGAAACGGGACTTTTAAAGCGGCTTGTTCTACGGGTGTTTGTGCCGGCAATAGCCAACGCACTAACAAAGGCAGTGGTAGGGCAAGTAATAACCAAGGCCATTCAAAATGAATCATTGTTTTTGTCCTTTTAACCACGATTCACAAAGGGCAATTAAGGCATTGATATCAAGATCAGCAGGTGCGGATTGTCTAAATTGCACATCGGCTAGGCATTGGCCAATACCGTCACTAAATGGTGAACCTTTAACACTATTATCTAAATAAGCTAACCATGCTTTGCCGGTTAAACCTGCATTGTGTTGTTTAGGGGCAACACTCATCGTGACACGGCGTAACCAGGATGATAGGTGTTGTAGCTTTTGCAGATCGTTGCTATCAGGATTATTTTTAATGCTGATTAATAATCGTTTAGCACTTTTTAGGGCGGTATTTCGTGTGAGGCGTTTATAAAACCACCAAATGCCAAAAATAACGAGAGGAATCAACACTAATAATAACCACCAGCCGATCGCGGGTGGCCACCAAGAAACAGCCTCGGGTAAATGGATATCACGTAAAGGTAAACTTTGTTCCATTAGCGTATCACCTCTAGCGGATCATCGTTGGTACTGCATTGCAATAAGGTCATTTGCCACTTTTTGCTCAAGGTTTGTAAATGAAGTTGTTGCTGCTGAAACCGCTGTTGATAGTCTGCTAAGCGTTTTGTATCACGACTATCGACAATAATATCGCGGATGGCATCGGTAAAACGAAAACGACCTTTAGCGGGTAGTTGGCTTTCTAAGGGGTCGTAAATATGGATTAATACCACTTCGCAATGTCGACCTAATTTCGATAAATGCAACTCGGCGGTTTCAGTTAAACCTCGAAAATCGCTAATCACATAAATCAAACTGCCCGGACGCGAGTGGTGAACAAGCCGTGTTAATACACGCTCTAATGAAACGTTCGCATCATTAGTACAATCGGGTTTTACTAAGGCGTTCAAGAAATATAAAACACCGTGTTTACCACCTTTGGGTTTGATTTCTTGACAGCCATGTTCGTTAAAAATTTGACCACCAATTCGATCGCCATTAGCTTGAGCCGACCATGCTAACAACGCTGCTATTTTTGCAGCTTGTACTGATTTAAATACGCCGCGTGTCGCAAACGCCATTTTTGGACGATAGTCGACCGAAATAAAGACTGGACGTTCACGTTCTTCACGATAAACTTTGGTATGTGTCTTGTCGCTACGCGCCGTGACTCGCCAATCAATACTGCGAATATCATCACCTGGTTGATAAATACGTGTTTCATCAAACTCCATGCCGCGGCCCTTAAATCGCGATACATATTCGCCATTTTGACCTGCTTGAATTTGATGACGACGACGTTTCAACATAGCGATAGATTTAGCTAAATCTATCAGTGTTTTTAATCGTATCGAAACAAGATCAGTATTGTTTTGTACTGCTGAATTCACTTTTGCTGATCCTGCTTAAGGGACGGCAACGCGAGCAATTAATTCTTGAATCACGCGATCAGTCGTAATACCTTCTGCTTCGGCTTCGTAAGATAAAATCAAACGATGGCGTAACACATCAAACGCGATATCTTGTATATCTTCCGGCGTGACAAAATCACGCTGTTGCAACCATGCTTTAGCACGAGCGCCACGATCTAAAGCAATACTGGCACGCGGACTTGCGCCATATTGCACCCAAGAAGCCATATCTTCGCCGTATACACTCGGGTTACGCGTCGCGATAATCAGTTGCAATAAATATTCTTCTAAGGTGTCGCTCATAAACACATCTAACACTTCTTTACGTGCGGTTAATAAGCTTTGTTGGCTGATTTTTGTGGGGGATGATTGATTATGAGTCAGTTCGCCGCGGGCTTCAGATCGGGCTAAATGTAAAATATCTTTTTCATGTTGAGCATGTGGATAATCAATTTTCACATGCAACATAAACCGATCTAATTGCGCTTCGGGCAGGGGATAAGTGCCTTCTTGCTCTATCGGGTTTTGGGTTGCCATCACCATAAATAATTCAGGTAAGGGATAAGTCGCTGCACCAACAGTAATTTGTCTTTCTGCCATCGCTTCTAATAAAGCCGCTTGCACTTTAGCGGGCGAGCGATTGATCTCATCAGCAAGAATGAGATTATGAAACAACGGACCTTTTTGAAATTCAAAATTACCTTGTTGAGGACGATATATTTCGGTGCCGGTTAAGTCAGCGGGTAATAAATCAGGCGTAAATTGCACGCGATGAAAATCCGCTTCAATGCCTTTACTCAGTACGTTAATGGCTCGGGTTTTTGCTAAGCCTGGCGCGCCTTCAACCAAAATATGACCATCCGCTAACAAGGCGATGAGCATGCGTTCTACTAATATTTCTTGGCCGATAATCTGCTTACTAATGTAGGTTTTAAGCTGTTGAACCGCAATCTGTGAATTAGTCAAACTTGCCTCTGTCATGCTCGGTATTCCTTCAGTTATAAGATCGTGTATGTCGTTATTCTTCATTTCAGCCATGTATTGGCATCAGCATTCATTAATGGACTGTCTGACGATAGTCTTATTTAAAAGTTCCGTTTGTATCGAATTTTTGTCAGCTGAAGTATTTCTATGTGAGCATTGACTAAATATAATCAACGTAATCGAAACACGGATCTGATTTTTTATCAATCAGATAACATATTTAAGGTATTTCACAGTGATGAGGCGAGGAACTTTGCTCTATGTGTAACTTCCTTCTATATCTTGTAATCGTATAAGCAATATAAATACATAGTATTTAATTAAATAAAGAAAATGCCATAGTATAGCGATTTTAAAATCAGTACGACCCCCGTACTACTTCTTTTTAATCGGAACATCTTTATGAAAATTCGTCGCTTAGACCTTGATGATCAGTCAATAAACCCTGAACATCAGGCGCTTGGTATCCCCCCTGTTGAATATCAGATTACGCATCCGTCTCAGCATCCATTACTTCGTATCGCAAGCTATTTGGTCTTTGCAATATTAATAGGGTTGATATTGTATCTGGTTTATCGTTTATTTTTAGGCGGAAATATACGAAGTGGCGCTCAGATTATTACTGATACGCTTCATGACCCTATGTTTTGGGGTGCGTTATTGGTTGGACTCATCGCACAAATTATTGATGGCGCCTTAGGCATGGCATACGGCATCACCTCAAGTAGTTTCTTGCTGGCTGTGGGTGCTTCGCCAGCGATGGCCAGTGGTGCGACTCATTTAGCGGAAGTATTTACATCAGGCGTATCTGGCGTATCGCATTTAAAAATGGGCAATGTGAATAAAAAACTATTTTTTAGTTTGCTGCTACCCGGCATTGTTGGTGGTTTAATCGGTACTTATATTTTGAATACGATTGATGGCCATGCATTGAAGCCGTATATCAGCCTATATTTATTAGTGATGGGTTTGTATGTTTTAAGCAAAGCTTTTCGACACATTCGAGCCCGTTCAGATATTAATACTAAGAAGATCGCGCCATTAGCCTTGTTTGGTGGTCTTATGGATACAACAGGCGGCGGTGGTTGGGGACCAATTGTAACAACCACATTAGTAGGCGCGGGACATGATCCGAGGACAACTATCGGGTCGGTTAATTTTGCTGAATTTTTCTTAACAGTGACGGTTGCAACAGCGTTGTTTTCAATTTTAGATCAAAGTGTGTGGATTATTGTTGCAGGCTTAGTCATCGGTGGTTTATTTGCCGCGCCTTTTGCTGCTTATATTACGCGTCATCTTAAAACAAAAACCTTATTGATATTAGTAGGCTCATTAATCAGTTTAATCAGTGCGTTTAATTTATATACAGCGTTTGGGCATTTTTAATTCATATAACAAGGCTGTGATGTTCCAGATGCTTTGCTTGAACAAATAAATTCGGAGGTAGTGAGCAAGAATTAATGGTGATTTTAACCTCGTTCTTATACATCGATTAATCAGCACAACGTTTCATTTTTATCGTGAGGTGGGAGGAGTTTACTACCTTATGCTGCTACTGATTTTATGGCAGTATGCAAAGTTCCAGCCATTTTGTAGTTAAGCTTTTATTCTATATAGCTTGTTTTTTTACCTTGGTAGTAATATTGAGATGATCTTAATCAAAGATGAGCCAAAACGAGAGTTGTGGCTCATCAAGATTTATTGATTATTAGCTAAGCTATAAAATTTAACTTACATTAAATTGTTTAACCATGCCTCTTAAGTTTTCGCTTAATCCTGCTATTTGTTGGCTAGCTTGCGAAACTTGGTCTGAACCATGAGCTGTATCTTCAGAAACTTGTTGAATATTATGAACATTTTTATTGATTTCAATCACAACATAGCTCTGCTGTTCTGCTGCACTAGCAATCAAGGTGTTCATTTCTGTAATAGAGCTTACTGAAAGGGTAATGGCATTAAGTGAGTCTGTTGCATTGATGGCTTTAGACACCAAGCCTTCGATACTATTCTTATTTTGAGCCATCGATTTAACGGCGTTATCAGAACCTTGTTGTAAGGTTGAAATTAATTGTTCAATTTGGTGCGTTGAGTCTTGGGTTTTTTGTGCTAAAGAACGCACTTCATCGGCAACAACTGCAAAACCTCTTCCTTGTTCGCCCGCTCTAGCCGCTTCAATAGCAGCGTTAAGTGCAAGTAGATTGGTTTGCTCAGCAATGCTTTTGATGACATCAAGTACAGTGCCAATGTTGACCGTATCTAATTTTAATTTGCTGATAACATCGGTTGAGTTATTTATTTCTCCTGCTAGATCGTTTATTGACACGACAATTTCTTCAACCGCCTTTCTTCCCGTTTTGGAATCACGATCACCTTTAGATGCGGCTGAGGAAGCTTGTTCAGCATTAGCTGCCACATCTTGGATTTTCGTAGCCATTTCTGTAATCGCGCTAGCCACTTTTGTTGTTTCGTATTTTTGTTCAGCAATATTTTGATTAGTGGTCACGCTTACGACTAAGGTTTTTTCTGCCGCAGTTGAAAGTTGTTCTGATGCAGTGGCAATGCTAGAGACTAACCCTTGTAGTTTTTCAACAAAGGTATTGAAGCTCTTACCCATAGCGCCAACTTCATCAGTACTACTAAAATTCATCCGTTTAGTAAGATCGTTATTTTGTGCCATGTCATTCAACGTGTTCATGACCTGTTTAATTGGCACAACAATGTTACTGATAATCATTTTTGAAATGAAGGCGCCAATTAATAGTGACACTATAGCAATAGCAATCAGGCTGAATAAGCTGGCACTTTGTACTTGCTGGACATTAGTCACTGCACGGTTAGTGATGTTATCAATACTTGCTTGCATTGTTTCTAAAGCTTCGAACAAGCTAGCTTCGATTTTTTCGAGTTGTTTTTGCTCTTCATCCGTCAGATAACCCCCACCCGACATGACACTGCCTCTTTTGATAACTTTGATCGCACCATCGACATATTTTTGATAGTTATTCTGATTCTCTACAACTTTAGCCGTATATTCTATAAGTTTGGCAATATCTTCTAGTAAAGAGGCATTAAGAGGCTCGTTTTCAGCTCTTTTCAAAATGGCGAGTATATCTTCCAGTGCTTGCTTGTTTAGCACAGTAATATTTTCGATTCTAGCAATATGCTCTTTAATTACACTACGAGAAGCTCCAGACTTTGCTGCACGAAATAATTTTTCTAGCACAGCCGCTTTTTGTAGTTGTAACTTACTGGTGGTTGAAACAAGTTTATCTAAAGGTATCGCTATCTTATACATAACATCAAATTCAGCACCGATATCATTCATTTTAAATATTGCAAACGACGCAATAAAAATCTGTGACAAAGCAAGAGTAATGACGATGGTATAAATTTTCTTTCCGATAGGTAAATTTTTAATAAACTGCATGTTCTTCCTTGTTTGTATGTTCAATATCCACGTATAAATCTAGAGAATAAGAATCGAATTAATAGTTAAGTATAGAGAGTATCGGGACATTATCCTTATACTTTAGGTGATAAGTTCATCGAGGCCTATTTTAATCTATTTGAAATTAAAGAGAACCACTATGGAACGCCTAAATTGCTCTGTTGATTTAGCAAGTTCTAGTTAAGTCAGGGCCATTCCTCTATTAAACAGACTGAACAAATTATGAGTTAATCAACAATATTCATTTTTCACTAAATGCTAATGGATATTTAGATGCTGTTCTTCAAACTAAGGCTTAATGTTAACGCCATTTATTTTAGTATT